>JAEZZI010000034.1 GCA_023418595.1 Pseudomonadota bacterium | reverse complement strand
GGCGTGCGGCGGCTGCGCCGCCGACCAGCGCGCCGCCTGCGGCAAGCGCGGTCCCGGCGGCTGCGCCCGCGCCCAGGGCCGGCCCGCCTGAAACGATGCCGTTCGCTACGCCGGGGCCGAAGATCGCCAGCCCAAGCAATGACAGCGCTCCGAGCGCGATCGACATCGCTTGCTCCAGCGTGGGCTCAGGGCCAGCGGCCGCGGTGAATTGACTGAACAACGTCGTGCCGATGCCGGTGATGACGGCGAGCACGAGAACTTTGATGCCGGTGGAGACGACATGGCCCAACACCTTCTCAGCCATAAAGGCGGTCTTGTTGAAGAAGGCGAACGGCAACAGCACGAAGCCGGCGAGCGTCACCAGCTTGAACTCGATCAGCGTCACGAAAATCTGGATCGCCAGAATGAAGAAGGCGATGACGACAAGCGCCCAAGCGAGCAGCAACACGACGATCTGCACGAAGTTGGTGAAGAATGAGATTGGACCGACCAGCTCGCCCGCGGCAACGACCAGCGGCTCACCCGCGTCCAAGCCGGTCGCGGCGATGAAACCGGGCCGCATGAAGTCGGCGATGCTCATGGCATCGCCCGTCGCCTTCAAGCCCAGCCCTGCGAAGGACTGGAACACGATCGTCGCCAGCGTCGAGAAATTACCGATGATGAAGGCAAAGACGCCGATGTAGAGCGTCTTTTTGATGAGGCGTTGAAGCACGTCCTCATCGGCGCCCCACGCCCAGAACAGACCGGCAATCGTTAGGTCGATGGCGATCAGCGTGGTTGAGAGGAACGCGATCTCGCCGGCGAGCAGCCCGAACCCGCTGTCGATGTAGGTCGTGAAGACCTGTAGGAAGTTGTCGATGACGCCGGTGTCGTTCACGGCTGAGTGCCTTCTTTTCCGAAGAACCGGCGCTGGTGCGCCGCCCATGCCGCCTCGCAGCCTGAGTCCGGCATGGTGAGCGCGCGGCAACGCGCCAACTCCGCCGCCAACGGGTCGCGCTCCGCGCGTGTCGTTGCGGCCTTGGCCGCCTCCGGCACGCGCGGCTCGGTGCCGGCGGCGATAACCGCCACCGTCATCATGAACCCGGCCAGCGTGGCGACGCCGGCAATCTTGGCGGCAGCCGACATCGGCTCAGTTGCCGAGGAAGCGGCGGAGGCGCTCGCGCCCCTCGGCTTCGGCCGCTGCGTTTCGCGCCGCCTCCAGCGACTGCGCCCGGCCTTGGGCGGCCAGCAGCGCCGCGATGTCGGCGAGCTGCTGCGATTGCAGCGCGAGAAGCTGGTTGCCGGCCTGTGCCGCTTGGAGCGCGCCTTGAGATGATTGGCTCGCCGACACGAGGCGGTCCATCGTCGCGCGCGAGCCGTCGATATTCCCGACGACTCCGGCCTGAACGCGGAGCGCGTCCTGAAACGCGCCCACGCTGGTCTCCCACCGCTCGCGCGCATTTGCGACGAGTTGCCGTTGCGGGACCGACATGGCGCCGGCCGTGTATCGGCTGGTGAAAGCCTGGTCGATCTGGCCGACGTCATAGGCGATGCGCTGCGCCTGACCGAGCAACTGCTGGGTCTGGCGCACTTGGCCCTGCAACTCGGCGAGCGAGGATTGCGGGAGGCTCGCCAGATTGCGGGCCTCGTTGAGCAGGGAAGTCGCCTGATTCTGAATCTGGCGAATCTGATTGTTGATCTGCTCCAGGGTGCGCGCGGCGGTCAGCACGTTCTGCGCGTAGTTGGTCGGGTCATAGACGATCCCGCCGAGCTGCGCGTAGGCCGGCACGGGCGCCATAATCGGCGCGATGGTCGCGGTGGCGAGGACGCCGGCCAGAATGGCGCGGCGCAGGGGAAGTCGGGTCATAGCGGTAACTCCTGCTGGCTGGGGGGAAGAAGCTCGATCGCCCACGCGCAGCCGCGATGGCGCAGCCATTCGGCCGCGAAAGCAGCTTGGCCGTGGGTTTCGATGATCTCGGCGATGCGGAGCTGATCGACCTTGGCCGACGTGGCGGCGAAGGCCAGCGCGACCTCGCCCAGCCCCAGCTCGAACAGCCGGTTGCCGTGCCGCGACTGGCAATAATAGTCGCGCTTGGGTGTCGCTCGGCTGAGGATTTCGATCTGGCGGGCGTTGAGCCCGAACCGCTCGTAGATGGCGGCGATCTGCGGCTCGGCGGCGCGTTCGTTCGGCAGGAAGATGCGCGTCGGGCAGCTTTCGATGATGGCCGGGGCGATGCTCGACGTTTCGATATCCGCAAGGCTCTGCGTGGCAAATACGACGCTGGCGTTCTTCTTGCGAAGGGTCTTCAGCCACTCGCGAAGCTGCGCTGCGAAGTCCGGGCTGTCGAGAACCAGCCAGCCCTCGTCGATGATGATAAGCGTGGGCGAGCCGTCCAGCCGCCCACCGATCCGGTGGAACAGGTAGGACAAAACGGCGGCGGCGGATCCGGCGCCGACCAGTCCTTCGGTCTCGAACGCCTGCACGGCGGCTTCGCCCAGGCGCTCGTCCTCGGCGTCGAGCAGCCGGCCCCACGGCCCGCCGATGCAATACGAGGCGAGCGCCTGTTTGAGCTGCTGGTTCTGCAACAGCACGGCAAGGCCGGTCAGTGTGCGTTCGCTGATCGGCGCCGACGCCAGCGAGTTGAGCGCCGACCAGATATGCTCCTTGGCCTGCGGATCGACCGCGACGCCTTCGGACGCGAGGATCGCCGCCAGCCATTCCGCCGCCCACGCTCGCTCGGCCGGATCGTCGATGCGGGCGAGCGGTTGAAGCTGCACCCCGTCTCCAGTTTCGTCGGCAAGCGTTCCGCCGAGATCCTGCCAGTCGCCGCCCATGCCGATCGCGGAGGGGCGAATGCTGCCGCCGAAGTCGAAGGCAAAGACCTGGCTGTTCTCATAGCGGCGGAACTGCATCGCCATCAGCGCGAGCAGGACCGATTTGCCGGCGCCGGTCGGGCCGACGATCAGCGTGTGGCCGACATCGCCGACGTGAAGGGAAAACCGGAACGGGGTCGAGCCTTCGGTTCTTGCGTAGAGCAAGGGGGCTGCACCGAAATGCTCGTCCCGTTCCGGCCCCGCCCATACTGCTGACAGGGGGATCAGGTGGGCGAGATTGATGGTGGAAATTGGGGGCTGGCGGACATTGGCGTAGGTGTGGCCAGGCAGGCTTCCCAGCCATGCCTCGATCGCGTTCATCCCCTCGGGAATGACGGTGAAGTCGCGGCCCTGGATGACCTTCTCGACCAGCCGCAGCTTCTCGGCCGCAATGGCGGGATCACGGTCCCATACCGTCACCGTGGCGGTGACGTAGGCCATGCCGGCATAGTCGGCGCCCAGTTCCTGCAAGGCGGTGTCGGCGTCGGCGGCCTTGTTCGAGGCGTCGCTGTCGAGCAGCGCGCTGGCCTCGTTGGTCATCACCTCCTTCAAGATGGCGGCGACGGACTTACGCTTGGCGAACCACTGGCGACGGATGCGGGTAAGCAGCTTGGTCGCGTCGGTCTTATCGAGCATGATCGCGCGCGTGGACCAGCGATAGCCGAACGCCAGCCGGTTCAGCTCGTCGAGCAGCCCCGGAAACGTCGAGTTGGGGAAGCCGGTAATGGTGAGTGTGCGGAGATGATGGTCGCCCAGGCAAGGCTCCAGCCCGCCGGTCAACGGCTCATCGGCGAGCAGCGCGTCCAAGTGCATCGGGGTTTCCGGCACGCGCACACGCTGCCGTCGCGTCGAAATCGTCGAATGGAGGTAGGTCAGCGTCTCGCCGTCATCGAGCCAACGGACCTCGGGCACGAAGCCCTCGACCAAATTGAGCACGCGGTCGCTGCGATCGGTGAAGCCCTTGAGCAGCTCCCACGGATCGACGCCGGTGGTGGACCGGCCCTCATAGAGCCAACCTTCGGCCCGCGCGGCTTCCTCGGCCGGCGGCATCCAGAGTAGCGTCAAAAAATATGCGCTCTCGAAATGCGCGCCTTCCTCACGGAACTGTTCGCGGCGCTCCATATCGACCAGCGCAGAAACGGGATCGGGAAACTCGGACTCGGGGTAATTGAGTGCGGGACTGCGCTGCGCCTCCACGAAGATCGCCCAACCGGAGCCCAGGCGTCGGAGCGAACTGTTCAAGCGCGCCGTGGTGGCGACCAACTCGGCCGGTGTTGCACTGTCGAGATCAGGGCCGCGGAAGCGTGCGGTGCGCTGGAACGACCCGTCCTTGTTGAGCACGACGCCTTCGCCGACCAACGCGGCCCAGGGCAGGAAGTCCGCAAGGCGCGCCGCCTTGCTGCGATATTCGCGCAAGCTCATCATGGCTGCATCCATGTCGGGAAGCGGAGATGACGCCGGGCCACGTCCACGAACTGCGGATCGCGTCGTGCAACCCATACGGAAAGCGCGTGGCCGATCGCCCAAATGACAAGGCCGGCGATCCATAGACGCAGGCCGAGCCCGATCGCGCCGGCCAGCGTCCCGTTGACGATGGCGAGCGACCGCGGCGCGCCGCCGAGCAAAATCGGCTCGGTCAGCGCCCGGTGGACGGGGGCGTAGAAGCCCGCGATCGGCTCGGCTGCGTCCTGCATCAGACCAGCGCCCCGCCGCCGAACGAGAAGAACGACAGGAAGAAGCTCGACGCGGCGAAGGCGATGCTGAGGCCGAACACGATCTGGATCAGCCGGCGGAAGCCACCGGAAGTATCGCCGAAAGCCAGCGTCAGCCCGGTCACGATGATGATGATGACCGCGACGATTTTCGCCACCGGCCCCTCGATGCTTTCGAGGATGCTTTGCAGCGGCGCCTCCCACGGCATCGACGATCCGCCCGCGTGGGCCGGAACGGCAAAGGTCAGCGCGACGACGCTGGTGGTGGTGGCGAGCATGGCGCGACGCGCGCCATGCCGAATGGCATGGATCATGGCAGGTCTCCGGGCTGGGGTTTGGGAAGCGGGGTGAGGCGGTAGTCGCCGGTCGCGACGTTGAGTCCTTCGACGCGGGCCAGCTCGGCGAGACGCCGGCCGTGCCCGTCACGGACCAGCACGGCGATCAGGTCGATGGTCTCGGCGATGAGCGCGCGAGGGACCGTCACGACTGCCTCTTGGATGAGCTGCTCCATGCGGCGGAGCGCGCCAAGCGCGGTGCCGGCGTGAATGGTGCCGATGCCGCCCGGATGGCCGGTGCCCCAGGCTTTGATGAGGTCGAGCGCCTCGGCGCCGCGCACCTCTCCGATCGGGATGCGATCCGGCCTAAGCCGCAGCGACGAGCGAACCAGCTCGGACAGCGAAACCACGCCGTCCTTCGTCCGCATGGCGACGAGGTTGGGCGCGGCGCATTGCAGCTCGCGCGTGTCTTCGATCAGAACGATGCGGTCGGTCGTCTTGGCGACTTCGGCCAAGAGTGCGTTGACCAGCGTGGTCTTGCCGCTGCCGGTGCCGCCCGCGACAAGGATGTTCGCGCGGGCCACAACGCCATCGCGCAGCGCCACGGCCTCGGCCGGCGACATGATTCCGGCCGCAGCATAGTCGTCGAGCGTGAACACCGCGACGGCGGGCTTGCGGATAGCGAAGGCGGGAGCCGCGACGACGGGCGGCAGCAAACCTTCGAATCGTTCGCCACCCTCCGGCAGCTCGGCCGACACGCGGGGGCTGCAAGCATGAACCTCGACGCCGACATGATGCGCGACCAGGCGCACGATGCGTTCGCCATCGTCGGCGGTCAGCGTCTCGCCGGTATCGCTGACTCCTTCACCGAGCCGATCGAGCCACAACCGCCCGTCCGGGTTTAGCATCACTTCGATCACGGCCGGGTCGTCCAGCCATGCCGCGATCGACGGCCCGAGCGCGGTGCGCAGCATCCGCGCGCCGCGCGTCTTGGCCTCGGATCGGATGGGATGAACGGTCAAGGAATTGGCCCCTGCGAAGGGCCGGGCGAACCGCCGCCCGGCTGTCGGGGCACAGCAAGAGACGCATAAATACTTCTGCCGCAACAGCTACTTGCTGGCGTAGTAGAGGGGGCGGCAGATACGTGGTCGGCGGCGGATTTGCTTTTCGACTACACGGTCGTTGGCGCGTCTATTCAGTGCGACTCGGATGACGCGGAGCGCGGCCAGACATCTTCCGGTATCTCGTCCATCAAGCTCTTGCCGCTGGCGAAGCGTCGGCCGAGCGTCTCGACGAAACCCTCGTAGCGCTTGCGTCCCTTCACTTGCGCGGCCGCTTGATCCTCGTCCGGCAACGGCGGTGTCACCGTCAGCCAGAACCGCACGAACAATGTCAGTGCCTCAGTCGTGAGTCCGGTGTCGCGCTCAAGCCGCTGGACCTGACGCGACAGGCGATCGAGCCGTCGAGCGAACGCCGCCTCCATGCGGTCGGCGCCGTCCGGCGAGAGGTAAGAGGCGACCGCCGCCTCCACGATCGCCGAGCGGGAGATGCGGCGACGGATTGCCAGCTCGTCAACCTGCTTGGCGAGCGCTGCGGGGAAATAGACATTGAGGCGGGTCCGCATGATCGCTCCTATAGTTCGATGCCGTCGCCGGGATCGAGCGACGCCTGACGCGCGAGACCCTGCATCCGGCGCCGAACGGCAGCTTGCCGAGCCGCGTCATCCTGTTCGTCATCGACAATCGCAAACTCCTGCGCCGGGGGCGGTGATGTTTCCGGCGCGATGGCGACATGCTCGGGCAATTCGGGCTCGCGGCGCAGCCCGCCGTTGGCGGCATCTTCTTGTGCCCGGACGATCCGCGCCACGTCGGCCGGATCGGCGGCCGCCGACCGCCCGGTCCAGTCGTCCGATCGGGCTGCGGTTGCGACCGGCTTGGGGGCATCCGTAATTCGCTCTGCAAGCCGATGGTCCTGAAAGTAGCGCGCCTTCTTCGCGCGGATTGGGTGAACGCCAGCCACCATGACGATCTCGTCGTCGGGCGGAAGCTGCATCACCTCGCCGGGTGTAAGAAGCTGGCGGGCCGTCTCTGACCGCGACACCATCAAGTGGCCCAGCCACGGCGACAAGCGATGGCCGGCATAGTTCTTCATCGCGCGCATCTCGGTCGCGGTGCCGAGCGCGTCCGATACCCGCTTGGCCGTCCGCTCGTCGTTGGTGGCGAAGCTCACCCGGACATGGCAGTTGTCGAGGATCGCGTTGTTCGGCCCGTAAGCCTTCTCGATCTGATTGAGGCTCTGCGCGATCAGGAATGCCTTGAGCCCGTAGCCCGCCATGAACGCCAGCGCGGACTCGAAGAAGTCGAGCCGGCCTAATGCGGGAAACTCGTCGAGCATCAGGAGCACGCGATGGCGGTTGCCCTTCGGGGTCAGCTCCTCGGTCAAACGGCGCCCGATCTGGTTCAGGATGAGGCGGATGAGCGGCTTGGTGCGCGATATGTCGCTGGGCGGCACGACCAGATAGAGCGTCGCCGGCCGTTCGCCCTCCACCAGATCCGATATGCGCCACTGGCAGGCCCGCGTGACCTGCGCCACGACAGGATCGCGGTAGAGACCAAGAAACGACATGGCCGTGCTGAGCACGCCCGACCGCTCGTTATCCGACTTGTTCAGCAGCTCCCGCGCCGCGCTGGCAACGACGGGATGCACGCCGGCTTCGCCAAGGTGCGGCGTCGCCATCATCGCTGCCAGCGTCTGCTCGATCGTGCGAGATGGATCGGAGAGGAACGACGCGACGCCGGCCAACGTCTTGTCCGGCTCGGCATAGAGAACGTGGAGGATCGCGCCGACCAGCAGCGAGTGCGACGTTTTTTCCCAATGGTTCCGGCGCTCCAGGCTGCCTTCGGGATCGACCAGCACGTCCGCCACATTCTGCACATCGCGCACCTCCCATTGGCCGCGCCGCACCTCCAGCAACGGGTTGTAGGCAGCCGATGCGGCATTGGTCGGATCGAACAGCAGCACGCGGCCGTGCCGCGCGCGGAAACCGGCGGTCAGCGTCCAGTTCTCGCCCTTGATGTCGTGGACAATACAGCTTCCCGGCCAGGTCAGCAGCGACGGCACGACCAGGCCGACGCCCTTGCCCGAACGGGTCGGCGCGAAGCACAGCACATGCTCGGGGCCGTCGTGGCGGAGATAGTCGCGGGCGAGCCTGCCGAGCACGACGCCGTTCGGCCCCAGCAGTCCGGCCGCGCGCACCTCCCGCTCGCTCGCCCAGCGAGCCGAGCCATAGGTCTCGGCGTTCTTCAACTCGCGTGCGCGCCACACCGACATACCGATGGCGACGGCGATCGACGCGAACCCGCCAGACGCGGCGATGAACGCGCCGGTCTTGAAGATGTGGGGCGCGTAGGCGTCGAAGCTGAACCACCACCAGAAGAAGGCCGGCGGCGGATAGACCCGCAACCCGAACGCCACGAACCAGGGCGGCCCCAGCTCGGGCTGGTAAGCGAGCGCGGCGGCGGTCCACTGCGTCGCGCCCCACACCCCGGCGAGCACGATCAGGAATACTATGGTGATCTGGCCCCAGAGAATCTTGGTGGCGGACATGGAGGTCTCCTGATTCAGATGCCGAGGCCGCGCTTGCGGCCGAGTGTCCAGTCGATGCCGCCGCCGGCGCGGACGACGCCGGACACCTGACGGCCGAGTTGCTGTTCGAGGGTGCTGGCCCACGGCACGAGCCTGAAGCCGAGCCCGTCGTCGATCATGGCGAAGCGGCCCGACGCGAGCGCGAGGCGCTGGCGGACGACGCCGGCGATCTTCTCGCCGGTGGCGGCGGGGCGATAGGCAAGCCCGGTCTCACCCGCGATCTTCGCACCAACCGCGTCCAGCTCGCGCTTCCGCAGCGTGTCGAGCATCCCGCGCTCGAACACCGTTCGCTCGCCGAAGCGACGCGCCAGCCCTTCCTTGACGAGATGGTCGGTGCGCGCGTCCATCGCGCGGCGCACCTCGGCGCCGAACCCGCCGTCCGCAACGCTCGCGCCGCGCTCGACCAGCCGGTGGTCGAGCCAGGTCGCGCCGGGCGCCGTTACCTGCGCGGCGAGATCGAGGTCCGAGCGCGTGGCGAGCACCAGCGTCGGCTTCTCCTCGCCGGGCCGGCCGATCGCGCGCAACTCGACGATGCCGCCGAGCTTGGGGCTTTGCTCCAGCGACTCGATGCCGGGCAGCCGGACATGGTGGGTGCGCCCGTCCGTGCCGTCGATCACGGCATAGGCCACGCCATACAGCTCGTCGTGCAAGCCCTTGTCGATCAGCCGGCCGGCGATCGGCTTCTCGGGCGCGCTGGTGACGACGGCGTAGCTGTCGAGCGGCCGGTCCTGCCCGCGATCCTTGAGCGCCGCGCCGATCGTGCGGATGATGTCGCCGCGCGTGCCCAGCTCGCGCAGCTTCGCTGCCGCGCCTTCCGCCACCGCCCATTGGCCGGAATCGCCTTCGGCCGCGAGCCCCATCGTCTCCAGATGCTGCAAGCGGCCGATCATCAAGCGGCGGAGCCGCGGATCGTCGGGGCCGGGCCGCTCGGGGCGCAGGTCGATCACGCCCAGCTCGTCGGCGGAACGCTGGATCTCGGAATCGAGCCGGGTCCAGCGTTCCGCCGTCACCTCGCGGTCGAGCGCGCGCTGCACCTCATGCTCGGGTTTCGGTCCAAGCTCGGCGAAGGCCAGGTCTTGCGCGCGCGAGCGGAAATTGTGGCTGATGTAGTCGCGGGAGATGACGAGATCGGCGCCCTGATCGGTAACGCCGCGCACGAGCAAGTGGACGTGCGGATTGTCGGTGTTCCAGTGATCGACCGCGACCCAATCGAGCCGCGTGCCCAGGTCGGCCTCCATCTGGCGCATGAGGTCGCGCGTGTATTCACGCAGGTCGGTCAGCTCGGCGGCGTCCTCGGGCGACACAATTACCCTGAAATGGTGCCGGTCATCCTTGCACCGCTCGGTGAAACCGCGATCGTCGGCGTTGTCGCCGGCCGCGTCGAACATCCGGGTCGGCGAGCCGTCGAGGGTGACGCCTTCGCGCTTCAAATAGGCGACGTGCGCGGACAGCGGCGCCGATCGCCGGCCACCCCGGCTGCGGGTGGTCACGGGCAGCATCTTGACCATGACGCGGCGGCCCGAGCCAAACAGGCGGCTGCGGGCGAACGCGGTGCGTCCCCGCCCGAAGGTCGATTGCGCGCCCCGGCGCGCGCCGCTGGCGCCGCCGCGCCGGCCGCCGCTGTGGATCGCGGCGACGCGCAGCACCTCGGCGACCAGGCCGCGGGCATTGCGGCCCTGCGCCTTGCTGCGCTTGGCCTTGCCCGGCCGGACGCGGAACTCGCTGTCCTCGCTCACGGCCGGGCCGCTTTCGGTCGAAAATGGCCTGTGGTGCCATTCGAGGCGTTGTTTTTGCTGGCTTTTCCCTTCCGCGCGGCACGCGCGCCGACCGACGCCCCCGCGTGAAGCCACGGAAAAGCCTCGGCTTTTCGGCTGAACGGGGCGCTGCTTATATCTTGCAATCGTCTTCTCAGGCACTTTTCTCCCTGATCCATCCTGATTTCCATCCGGACTACCACTCTGATCGCTGCGGCTATCATTGCGGTCGACCCGCGCCAGCGCGGGGAACAAAAAGGCGGTCGATCGGCGTTGCGGAAGGTGGATTGGGTGGAAACGAATTTCCGACTTCGGGCGCAGAGATGGGCTTATCGTCGCCGGCAATCTCGTTCTCCAGTCGCCCCAAGTCAGCGTCGGACATGGCTGCGGACGAGCGAACGAAGAGCGCCGAAAGACGCCACGCAAAGCGATCAGGCTGCGCAACGACAGTTACTTCGACGGAACTTTCGCTGCCTGCGACGGACCCAAGCCGCGCCAGATATGCGACTGTTTCGGCGGGCAGCGGACGGCCACGCGAAAGGTGGTCGTCGTAGCGCCCCGGACCTGCATTATAGGCCGCCAGCATTGCGCTCGGATTGCCGTAGCGGTCGTACATTTCGCGTAAGTAGGCAGCGCCCGCCATGATGTTGTCGCGCACATCGAACGGGTCAGTGCCGAGCCCATGGCGCGTACGAAGTTGCGTCCATGTTCCGGGCATGATCTGCATCAGGCCCATCGCCCCGGCGGTCGAAATGGCGCGGGCATTGCCTGCACTTTCGACACGCATGACCGCCCAGATCCAAGTTTCGGGAATGCCGAACCGCCGCGCCGCGTCAGCGACATGCGGCGCATAGGGATGAGTGACGCCGGACGGCGCGGGCAGCGGGTTCCTCTCCTGCGCCACTGCCGGTGCTTGGCCAATTGGCACCGCTGCCAGCAGTGCTGCGGTCAGCATTACGGCACGCAAGCGCAGCTTCAACAGCCGATTGATCGCGGCAGGATTCATCGAATCAATCCTGCTCACGCGCCTTGCGCGGGCGGCTCCAGCGCAGCGACCATGACGCCGGATCGCCCACATTCTGGAACAGCGCAGCGCGGATCGGCTGCGGAAAACTGGGATCGTCGATGCGCAGCGACACGTAGTCCCCGGCTCGCTCGCCGCTCTCGTTCCAGCCCGCGCCCACTTCCGGCCCTTCGCCGTCATCACCGCGATGAACGCGCCAGTCGGGTGCCTTGCCTGCGCCATCGGGTTCAACCGGGATGAGCGAGATACGGATGTCGAGTGTCGCGGTTTCGATGACTCCTTCGAAGCCTTTGTCGGTGCGGATGAAGGTGCCGATCTGCATTGGAATGGTCCTTTCGGTTGGAGATTGAAGCCGGAGGTCAGCGCCAGCTCAGTGGCGCGTCGGGGGTTGGTCGGGTGAGGATCGGGATGGCGCGGCCAAGCACGGACGACGCTGGCAAGGGGCCGAAATAGCGACCGTCCAGGCTGTCGGGATGCGCGGGGTTCAGAAGCAACAACTCGTCGGCTCCAAGCGTCCGGCAGCCGCGCCAGACAGGCAGCGGACGGCCAGCGCGATCGTACGGCAGTGCAACGGCGACCGGGCGGCTTTCGGCAGTAATCACGCTGTCAACTCGGCAGACGCGCTGCCCAGCCTTGGCGGCGACATGCTTCAACAGCGGCACGTTTTCACCGAGATATCCGCGCGCCGCCATCCAGCGGCCCAAGTGCGGCGGCGGTGCGATCGCGACCAGCGATCCGAGCGGCGGATCGCGGTCTGGCTGTATCCGGTAAAGCCCGATCGGCGCGCTCGCGCTGGCGTTCCAGACGACACGGGGCAGCGGATCAGTGACCGCAATTGCGGCGAACGACAAGGCGAATGCAGACGCTGCTGCAGCCGTCGCGCGGACATAAAAGCGGCGGGTCATCCTTCGATCTCCCGGCGCTTGAGCCACGCCCGATGGCGCTCCATCGTGTAGGCGCGCGGCTGATGTCCGGCGGCAATACGGTTGTGGACGTGCCGCCAGTGATCGGGCGCGGCATCGCAGGGATCGAGGCCTGCGCCGTCGACCGCGTCGATGTGGCCGAGCACCTGGGAAACCTTTGGCCAGCCCTCGATGGTGAGCAGAATGTCGCCGCCGGGCTGCACGAATGGCAGCGTCGTGAACGGTTCGCCTGCGCCGACCGCACGCACAATGTCGATCCGCGAGCTGATCGTTCCATAGTCGTTGGCGGCCCAGCGAACGAACGCAAAGACGGCGCCGGGACGGAAGCTGACGATACGGCGACGGCGATCGACAATCTCGTCCTTGCCGATCCGACCGAAGCGGATCCAGTGCTCGACCCGCTTCTCGATCCACGTCAGTTGAACGTGGGTTATGTTGTCAGGACGCGA
The DNA here is from genome assembly GCA_023418595.1 of Pseudomonadota bacterium. Taxonomy (GTDB): domain Bacteria; phylum Pseudomonadota; class Alphaproteobacteria; order Sphingomonadales; family Sphingomonadaceae; genus Sphingomonas. The sequence continues at coordinate 43,412 of JAEZZI010000034.1, read as the reverse complement.
CGCGCCGTGTCCATGTTGTGTGGGCGAGACGGTCATTGCCGACTCCGCGCGAATGGCGAATTGGCGCGCGGCAGCAGATCGTTCTGGCCCGGCTCGCTGGTGGAATGCTTGGTGCCGAGATCGGCCCAGGCCTGAAGGTCGTCGACCGAATAGACCACCCTCCCGCCGATGCGGCGATAGGTTGGCCCGGTCCCGAAATAGCGGTGCTTTTCCAGTGTCCGCCCGGATAGCCCCAGGAAGCGGGCGGCTTCCGGTGTGCGAAGATAGCGGGGCGGCAGATTATGCGTCGTATCAGGCAAGGTCGGGCTCCTGCGGTCGGAGGTGGCAGGAGGCGAAAATGACGAAGCGCAGGCGGAGAGGTGGAGTATGAAGATTTGTGGTCGCGGGGATATGGCCACCCCTCACCGAGAACCGCGAAAGCCGGTTCAGCGGATGCGCAGCAGCTTGCGATAGTCGCCATCCATCAGCGCAGTGGCGTCGCGGACCATCCGGATCGCGAACGACCGCCCGGCCGATGTCTTCCATTCGGTTGCTGGAAGTTCGGCATCATCTTCGCGGCCCAAGGCGGCGGCAATCTGGCGATAGGTCGCGCCCGACATGCGCAAATCGAGCGCATGAAGCATCATGGCGAGGCGCGCTTGCCGGTAGGTGCTGAGCGGCCATCCACGCGGCGGTGGCCCCGGCGCTTTGCCGAACAATCGGCGATGGAACCGCAACAGACTCGTCACGCGCGTCATGAAATCCTTGTCGAGCGGGATGATCGCCGCCAGCGGCTGACCGGGCGTAGAATCGCGCAGCCAGAGCGAGTGTTCGCCGTCCGGGTCGGCCACTATGACATGCCGACCTTTGACCCCCGCCTGATCGACCAGCAGCGCGCCCAGCTTCAGCGGCTCGACAGCTTTGGCATTGCCAAATCCGTCCGGCGCAGCATCAAGAATGACGGTGACGGCGGTCAGCTCGGGCCGCCAGATCACTGCGTCGGCAAGCTCACCCGGCGCATAGGCGAAAGGACAACCCCCAGCGCCGCGCAAAGGCGACTTCCGCAGTTTGGCGCGCAACGGACCCGCGCGCTATTCGCTGCTCCATCTGCGCATACTCGGCGCGGTAACTGCGGTTACGTTTCAGAAATTCGGCGGCGAGTTCGGCGCGACCGGGCGTCCCGGCCGCCTTCTCACTGCCATTGGTACGCTTGTCCGACGACCTGGGCATGACAGTCTCCCGGCCGCGACCATCGCGGCCCGCGGACCAGAGCGTGGCAATGCCGTTGCATATCGAAAAGCGCCGAAGCTGCATGCTGCCATGCACGTGACGCGCCGAGGTTTCTCCAAAATGGACTGAAACGTTAATGCTTTAGTGCGCCTTCACGCGCCAGCAGATGGGCGTAGCCGACCTCGGTCATCCACCGCGCACGGGCCAGATGAGTGGCATGCATCCGCTCAGCGCGTTCGGGTTCGCGGCCTGGATCGATGTCGAAAATTACCGCAACCGCCTCTCGCCAATCGGCCCCGTCGGCGTCAGCGTCGAGCAATCGCAAATAGTCGGTAAAGTGCGCTTCGTCATAGGGCGTGATCGTCGGAAGATCAGGCGCAATGTCGTCGAAATGGCAGTTCATGGCATCGAATCCCCCCTCTTGCCCGCAACTGCAATAACGGAACTACCGCCGGAAAATACTTGCAAGTCATGCATAGCTGAACGCACCTTTTGCAGCACCGATGCTCAAGTTGGGGCAATACACCTTATAAGAGATAAACCTCATCAGGTGTATCGTCCAGCGTGCCGTGCATGGACATGCGCCGCCTCGTGGGACTGAACTTCGCGCGTTTGCGGCACGACAAGGGGCTGACGCAAGAGCAGTTCGCCGAGATATCGGGCTTTACCCAACAATATGTCAGCGATCTGGAACGCGGTCGGCGCAACCCCACGGTGGTGACCCTGTTTCATCTGGCAGGACCGCTCGGGGCCGAGCCGTCAGACCTTGTCGCGAGGATCGAAGACGACGCCTCCGATCCGGTCGGAATGGCGTAGCTCAAATTGCAAGGAGCCCCGCCCGGTTGTCCGGGCGGGGCCTCTGGCTGGCTCAACCGTCGCTGCGGCGACCGTTTGGGCGCGACCAGATCAGGCTGAAGGTTTCGCCGCCCTCGTCGTCGAAGAGGTTGGCGTAGATCGGCGCGTTGAAGCTGGGATCGTCGAGCTTGACTGCGAGATAGTCGCGGCCTTCGTTCGAGGTCTTGCTCCAGGCCGCACCGATTTCGGCGCGGTTGACCAGAACCCGGTGCGAAGGCGCGTTGTCGTTGGTGCGGTTGTCCTGCGGGATGATGCGGACGCCCTTGGCTTGAACCGAGAGGGTGACGATTTCGCCGGTGTATTCGCCGGAAGCCGTCTTCTTGAAGGTGCCGATGGTTGCCATGATGAAGTTCCTTTCCTTGGATCGAACCGCCTAATTGCGGTCTCGATGGGTGATCCAAGGGCCGGGACGGACGCCGCCGCACCGCTTGCGGCCGCAGCGTCAGCGGAGGACGGAGGGCGGCGAGTTTCTTGTCTCGCGAGGAATGACCGAAGGTCAGGGGAAGAAAGTCGCAAGCCCGCCGTTGCGGTTAGGTGGACGAGGCGAAGCCGGTCCTGGCCAGATCAAAGCCATGAAGAGACCGCTGTCGGGTGGGTCGCCAAACGAGAGAGTAATGCTGGATACCGTCGGCCAAGAATAGCTGCGTCGTGACAGCCCACCAGCAGGACAGATCGATCGGCAGGCCAATGCGTTACGTTATAGCCGATGCGGCTACCACGCCAATGTTTCACGCCCTGCCCGCTGCTGAAGAACCTCCGCAGAAAGATCGGGCGCAGACATAAAACGTGCCTCCCTATCACGGCGGCAAGGTTCGACTGACCGGAAACGCAGCTTTTGCATTGCAAATGGCGTCAAGCTGCCGTTCCGACCGATAGGTGTCAGCGGTAGCAAAGTTACCTAACTCAGTCGTTCGGCCGGGCTCGCATTAGGTGCGGATGGCAAGTTCAAGCAGGCTTCAGAGCTAATTCGCCGCAGGTAGAACACGGGCAAATGCTGCCCGTAGAGTTGGATTGCTCATAAATGGATCTCGGAAAATTTTCCTTTCGAACGCTTGAGCCTCCTTACGACCCATGCAAGCTATCAATGCGCACACGGTTAGCTCGACGATATTTGAGGCGTTGATCGGAATCGTCGGAAAATGCTCCGACACCTGTGCAGCGTTCGGAACGCGCACCTTGTCACCGAAGTTGCGGCAGGGCTGACAGTGATAGAAGTCGTGCTTGTCACCCTTTTCAGGTGCCTCAAAGCGGAAGGCAATAAATGTCTTGTTGCCGTCCACTTTGGACCACTGCCCAATGAATAGTCGAAAGGCAATGGGCGTTGATTCGAAATCCCACCGAACCCACAATCCGAGAATCTCTTCCTCTTCGCTACCCGAAGGCGGCATGATGAGGATATGTTTAGAGGGAAGACTGTTTACGTTTTTTTTGGGCAACGTGTGATGCTCGTGGCCTTCGAAAGCGACGAAGCTCCCCGATTTTAGAGGCTCAAACAGATCAACTTCGGTCGACTTGGTATGTCGATACCAGTTCAATCCTTCGGCCTGTAGGCTATCGAGGATCAGTCGTACTGCTTCGCGCTCTTCGTACATGCGTCAGCCGAAAGTCACGCGACGCATTGGTCCGTAGGTTATGTCGCCGCGGAGCTGTTCCACGGCCCGCCGATCGCCGAAGTTGTGGAAGTCGGCGCGGAATCGGGTGACCGCTTCGCGCACGACAAATCTCGACGTGTCTTCGGCGAGAAAGAATCGAACCTCATCCTTGGTAATGTACGCGTCCTGCAGTTGGTCGATCTGCTCGTCCCCGGCGAGCCGATACCAATCGAACACAGTCCGGCCGACATAAGCCGAAGCCTTCTCGTTGCGATACTTGCCCAGAACCTCCCAACGGAGAAATTCGGCGGGGTTCAGTGCAGCCTTGTGCCAATTTGCCGGGTCGGTGACGTCGATCTTTTCCGGATCGATCATGAATGGCAATCGATCGACGAGATGAAGGCCGTCAACGATAACGTCCATCGGTCTCAGAACTGCCCTCTCCAACCATTTGGCGATCCGAAAGGCCGCGAACGAGAACAGTGTCTTGGGCGAGTGTGCTTCAAACGCCTTCACGAGCGCCTCGTCCCTCAGCGCCTGGCTCAGAAAGCCCCGTACCGTCACCGTAGCGAGCTGGTCGGTCGTTTCCGCCTCTGAGTCGACGAAGCCGAACGCGGTGTCGGACAGTTCTGAGAGCGCCTCCTCGGGAAGGCCGAGCAGATCCATGATCGTCGCGTCGAGTCCCGCATTTTCCAAGTCAGCGGCGAGCGAGTGCACGGCAGAAAGGAGTATCGGCAACGGTGTCCAAGTCGTTGGGTTAAACTGCCCTGCTGCTGGCTCCAAGGCATGCCAAAGGGCGCGTCGACCGATGAGATTGGCGTCGACGTTCAGGTCCGCGTGGCTGTCGAGATGGCCACGCATCCCCAAGTCGAACTGGGGCCCTTTGAACTGGTTCATGACGACGATCACGCCACAGGACGAGAACGTCCGCGCCAGCCTCGCCACGCCCTCCCCCGTCGTGCGGCTACCGTCGTCGTCCAAATGGAGCAGGTCATAATCGACGACGAGGATGTCGATGTCGTCGAAGCCGCAGGCCACCTCTGTGAGGTCCTGCTCCTTCTCGGCAGCGATCTTGCGCAACAAGAGCTTCGAGATTTCCTCTTTGGCGGACGCCATGCGCTCGACGTCGTAGCCGTCGGTGACTTTCTTGATGTCCGCGACCCACCCGTCGGCCATCGCTTCGTCGTCGTCACAAACCCGCACCCGCATACTATCGCTCCACCCGCCAGCTCAGTTCGAAAGACGTGCTCCAGTCGTCGCCTGGATCGACGAAGGCTACGTCGCAGTTTCTGTTCTCGGCGATCATTTCGACGATCGTCAGACCGAGGCCCGTCCCTCCCATGCCGAGTTCTCGCCGTTCAGGCGAGAGGTTCGACTTCCGCTTAAACGGCTTGAACAGCTCGTCCGCGTCGTCGCCGATGCCGACGCCGTTGTCCGACACGTAGAGATAGCCGTACTTGTTGTGCAGCATCGACGAGATTTCGATGCACGGCGACGCCGAATCGAGGGTGGCGTTGGCCGCGTTCAGCACTACGTTCTGAAGGATTGCGCTCCATTCGGAGTAGGCCGCGGGCGGGAAGTAGAGCCCACTTTCCATGTCGAAAGTGATGGCGACGTTGCCCAACAACGGACGAATGTTATCGATCACGGTTCGCGCCACGGCCTCGCATTCGAGCGGTTCGATCCGTTCGCGATCGTCGGCGTCCATCATCGGCAGGAAGATGTTGCGCGTCGCCTCCAGACGGTCGATCCATCGCGACAGCTCGGTAGCGGTCTCCTCAAGGTCCGGCAGGTCATTGGCTTCGGCGATTTCGATCAATTTGCGGAGCTTCGATCGAACCGCGACCATTTCCTTGCGCGTTTCGTGCTCAATCGCGAGCGCCGCCATGCCGGCGGATGCTAGCGGCCCGAGGATGACGCGGGACGCTTCGTCGCTCTCCCGAACCTTTTCGAGGCTGGCGTCGACGTCGTCGAGTTCGGCTTCGATCGCCGCTATCGTCTCATCTTTGGGATATGCCGCCAGCGCGTCGTCGACGAGCTTGCGAAGCCGCCGCAGCTTCGACTCCGGCCGTTCGGACGGCCTGACGATCTCGACCGTTTCTGCGACGCGCCGCCGCTTCAAGGTCGCGTAGTAATCGATCGACTGACGCACCGCGTCCTTCAGGGCGGAAAACGCCTTGTTCGCGACGAGCCGGTCGCGCGACACCTGAATCTTGAGGAACTCGCCCGAGCTCTTACGGCTTCCGTCGGCGAGCTTGTTTTCGCGGGAAGTGTTGACGTTGACGACCCCGAATATTCGGCCTTGGGTCGGCAGGTCGTTCAGAGCGCGCGCCACGTGGAGATGGTCGGGCAACAGCTTGGAGCGATTACGACGGTGCGAGTGATCGTACTCAAGGTCCAGCCAGTCGTTTTCGGCCCCGTAGTACGGCAGGCGAAAACCTTTGTCGAAGACGGTCACGCCTCCGTATTTCTCGAAATACTCCCGCATGTCATAGACCGAAACGCCGCCCGCTTGGCGACCCGCCAAATTGTAAATCCGAATTTCCCAATCTGCCTCACGCAGGAAATCGGGGCAGTCGAACTGCTCGGAATAGACGTCGTCGTCGAATGCCACCGCGACACGCGAGACGTTACGACCGCCTGCACGCTCGATCCGCCCCTTTATGATAGCCTGATAGTTCTCGAGCGCCTGGCTGAGCTGGGTCTCGAACGCCTCGTCGATGCCGGGCAAGTCGGTCTTGAAAACGATACGAAAGTCGTTAGGGTCGCCGCGTCGGCGGCGATTGTTGCCGAAGAGATAGACCGGCGAATTCAACATCCAGATTTGCCGGCCGAGCTCCTTGATCTCGTCCTCGTCCCACGACTGCTTCAGCCCATGAAGGATCGCGACCGTGCCGCAGGGCGAAGAATGGGGATAGATCGCCGGATCGGTCGGTTCCATCCGGTAGAGCGCTTCGGCTTCGGTGAGGCTGCCGGTGTCGATCGCAGTTTCCCAGTCGACGAAGGCGTGGAGCCTCTCTCGCGCGCCCTTCGCCGTCGAGATGAGCTGCATCTTCTCCGCGAGGAACTGGGCCGAAAGGCGACCGACACCCTTCGATCCCGTGACCCGCCGGCCGAGCGCCCTGCTCGTTTCGGAATGTTGCTTGTGACGCGTGCCGACGGTCATCCAATAGTCGAGAAACTCCTTCTCCGTCATACCGTGGCCGTCGTCGGCCACCTCGATCCGCGAGCTCGTAAGCGTGATGACGCAGCGGGTCGCGTCGGCGTCGTAAGCGTTCTTTATGAGCTCGGCCAAGGCGATGTACGGCTTGCCCACGAGCCGTTCGCCGAGTTCGCGCAGGAGTGCCGAATCTGCCTTGAAGTGCGTGGTACGGTTATTGGCGGCAGCGACCTGGGCGGCGAAGTCGTCGACGACCGCAGTCTTAGGGCGCACGGTCGTCGCGCTCATGCCGCGATCCTGTCAGCGGCGGAATCGTCTAGGAACGATCGAAGTTTGAGCAACAGAGTGTCCGGCGTGCGCGTCTCACACTCCCAGACGATCAGGCTTTGCCAGCCCATGTCTGTGAGGCGGCGTTCGACCTGTTGGTCGCGCTCGACGTTCCGATTGAACTTTTCCGCCCAAAAGTCCGCTCGGGTTTTGGGCGAGCTGGCTTTCGAACAGCCCGAATGACGATGCCAGAAACATCCATGGACAAAGATCGCCTTTCGTCGACTGCCGAAGACGATGTCCGGTCGTCCCGGAAGGTTCTTTCGGTGCAGCCTGTAGCGATAGTTCATGGAATGTAGCAGCCTTCGGACCAGCATTTCGGGCTTGGTGTCGCGCTGGCCCACCGCCGACATGATCCGGCGGCGCAGCGGTTTGACGTCGTCGAACCGGGCGGTCACGCGCCATACTCGTCGAGATGCGCGCGTATACGTCGCGCGATGGCTCGTCCCAAACCTACCGGAACCGCGTTCCCGATGAGCCTGCCCAACGTCTTGATTTCGACCTTCTGCCCCTCTGGTACGAACGCGTAGTCGGGCGGGAAGGTCTGGATCAGCGCTCCCTCGCGCAGCGAGATCGCTCGGTCCTGTTCCGGATGACCGAAACGGCCGTTTCCGAACCCGAAAAACTGCGTCGTGATCGTGGGTGCAGGTTCGTCCCACTTCATCCGTCCGTAGACTGACGAATATCCTTGGCCCGTTTCGCGTCGATGGCACGGGGTGACCAGATCGTCGTCCCAATCGCGCCAGCTTCCGCCCGGCCGGGACGCAAGCATTCGTTTCACGTTGCTCGCCGACAGCTCGCTGCATCGATGCAACGGGTCGTCGGCGTCGGCGCCGCCGGCGTCGATCGGTCGTAGCGCGCCGATCGCGTCCCGAACCGTCGGATAGCTTTCCGCGTCGTGCGTTGGCTCGGGAACCCCAGGCGGCCCGAACTTGGAGGCGATCAGCACGAGGCGTGAGCGTGATTGGGGAATGCCGTATTCCGGGCAGTAGGCGACTTTCCAATCGACGAAATAATCGTTGTTGCGGAGCGTGCGAACGAACGAGTTGAACACTGAGGAATCCATGAATTTCTGGAGCCGCGGTACGTTCTCCATGGAAACGATGTCGGGTTTGACCTCGCAAATCAGCCTTGAGAAATGTTCGAGCAACTGCCATCGGCCGTCTTCGCGCCCTTGGGAGTATTTCGAGAAGGGCTGACAAGGCGCGCAGCCGACCAGAATGCGCGGCAGATCGGGCTTGAAACGAGACGCGAGATCCTCAGCGTCGATCTCGGCCACGTCCTTCAGGAGAAAGGGCGCGTCGTTGTTCTGCTCGAACGGGTACCGGCACTTGGGATCGAAATCGATCCCGGCGACGACGTCGAAGCCTTCGAGGCGAAACCCGTGCGAGAGGCCTCCCGCGCCGCAGAACAGGTCGATCACGCCGCCGCGGGCTTTAGAGGTGCGACCATGCGGGCAGCGAATGGCTGGTTGGCGATTCCCGACAACGTCCAATGTCATCAGCGCACCTTCCGCTTGTCGCGGATCTCGTCTTCCGGGATTTCGTAGCCAGCCGACACCAGAGCGTTGAGGATCAGCGTGCGGATGGTGACGCCGTGTTCTGCGGCATCCATAGCCAACTTACGTTTGAGGGCTTGCGGCACTCGGAGCTGAAGCGTGTCGCTGTCTTTAGTCGACAAGGTCATCTCCTCTCAGTGTTTGAAGTGTGATTATCATTATGTCATGATGAAAGGCAAGCCATTTCACCATCGGATTGATGGGTTCGGTATACTCCTCCAGGAGCAGTTGCGGGAAACGGCCGGTCTTGCCCACATCCGATTTCGCAGTTGCCAAGCAGCGTGCGGGCACTTTCAATCATTGGGTTCGCTGAAGAAATGAAGGCGCTATCGGGGGCCGAAATCCGCTGGGCGACTCCTTCATATGTGGTCTTGAGCAGCTAGCATCCCTTTAGGAGTCTGATAGACGCAATGTTTCAGTCGGGACTCCGAGATAGGTACCGCACCTCAGCGAAGATTTGAGCGTCTGTAAGTGTCGATCACGCCTTCGGGCGCTGAATGTAGAAAGCCAAGGGCACCATTGGCAGGTGATGCTCTGAGCTCGACATCAGTAGCAAGCGATTGATCGTGTTGTCCTGAATACCGGCAGGCGCGAAGATGCAGGATATTTTGCCTTCGTTGCCAGGTTCTCCGCGTTTGCGAAGCGCTTTCTGGGTCACTGCATGAGCGCGGGCAAACCGGGCTGCGAGCCCCGCCTCGAAATTCGGTCGGGGGCCGCGATCTCCCAAATTGGCGAGATACCGGAACATCTCACCAAACAGGTTGGGATAGCCCGACAATGTGCCCTCCCGCGCCAACTGGATAATACGATCCGGGTTGTTGGGGAACAGAAACGCGGCGTCGGCGAGATGTCCGGCAAGCTGCCTGAAACGAGCCGGCGGCGCTCCGGCCCTCGGCCGAGCTGCGCGGAGAATCTCCCGCCAGCGGAAGGCGCTGTCGGTCACGATCGAGGCCCCGGTCGCCTGTGCCAGATACATGGCGATCTCGAAGTTCGGCCCCATCTGCATCAGACGCATCTGGCCGCCGTCCTTGCCGCCGTCGAAGATGCCGTCCTGCAGCGCCGTCAGCGGGTCTTCCTCCTTCAGCCGCTCCAGCTCGGACCATATGCCAGCAATCCCGGCCGCATTGAGATCGGGAAAATTCTCCTGCAACCGGGCCTCCTGTGCATCCCGGGGCCACATAAGCGTATCGCGCATGAAGTCGGCGCGCATCAATTCTTCCAGCCGCGGTTCTCCGCGGAGACTGGGGTCGATGCCCGCGGCGCGCTCCTCGGCCATCGCCATGGTTTCGCGGCGGAGATGATAGTCGAAGGTCCATGGGTCCGGGATGAGGTTGATCAGTCCGGCGGCCACAAGTGGCATGACGTTGAGGAAGAAGGCCACGGCCTTCAGAAATTCGAGATGATAGCTGCGCGGATGCTTGGTCGGCCGGAACTTCTCGGCGATGGTGCCAGCGTGGACGAACGGGGTCTCGACGATCAGCTCGCCGAAATAGAGCGACGCACCCAGCGCAAACTCGACAATCGACTGCGGATGGAGCGATCCGGTGTAGACCGCGCGCGGACGCCCGTCGGGTTTCGGCAGTAGCGCGAGCAGGTCGGTCTCAAGTGGCCAGAGCGCCTCATAGAGAAAGTACACTTCTTTGATCTGGTCATCGGTCAGTTCGCGCCTGACCGCTGTCCAGTCCTTGCCCGCGCTGAGACCCAGGATCGACAGGATGCCGCGATGAAGGACCAGATTGCGCTCGCGAATGCTGCGTTCTGTCCAGCTTGGTCGCAGCGTAATTGGCCTTGTCTTGCAACAGATGCGGTAGGGATGTCCCGACCCGCAGCTACAGGGGGCGCCCGGGGCGAGTTCCATTGCCGGTGGGACCTTCTTGAGGACTTCCCGTTCCTTCTCGGTCCGGCCGTAGGCATCCTGGTAGCGAACGCTACCGTCCTCGAACCCCACATAAGTTTCGCCGCCAAAGTGCCAAAGCTGGTCGCGCGGCGGGAGCAGGGTTGCAGCAAGGTCGGCCCATGATCCGCTCGCCTGCTGTTCGGGATAGAGCCATTCGCGCCTACCGGCGGCAATGTGGCGCTGAGCCCGCGCTTTGAGCACACGGTTGATGCGCGATACTTCGATGTCGGTGAGCCTGCGCGTGCGTATCATCTGGTCCGTGCGCACCATCGACTGGCGGAAGTTGCGCGCGAATGTCCGCTTCTCCAGCGGTGGTCCGGAGGGATTTTCGGCATATTCGAGGTTGGTCAGGATGAGACAGTGGTCACGGCTCATCGGGAACATGGTCTGCGACGCTTTAAGTGCGATCCCCGGATCATGGGGAAAGGCGCACTGCGGCGCTTCGGGCGGTAGGGCGTGATTGTAGATCGTCACCGGATGGTCGGTCAGGAGAAACTTCACGCCGGCATCCTCGGCGGAGACGATCTCCCGCACGCACTCGGTCCAGATCGTGGTGTGGAGCATGCGGATACCCTGCATCTCCATCATCAGCTCATTCTGGTGAAGCGCAGGATATTGTGCCCGCAACCACGCCAGGCCCTTCGGCGTCCGCAGCTTCTGGATGTCGATGTATTCGAAAAATGTACCGAAATGCTCGTGCCAAGCGGCGATGTCGGTTCCCGCGAAGGCCCTGACCGCCTGCGATCCTCGCGTGTCGATATCGCCGAACAGCTTCCGCTCGATCTCGTCATTCACCTCGGTCAGGAAGAAGGTCGAGTATAGGTCGGTTTGGAAGAAGCAGCGCTTCGTCGGCGCATCGAACAGCGATCGTTCGTGGATGACGCGCCCGTCGGCGAGAAGCTTGGTGGGCGGCGCCAGGTCGAGATAGGCAAGGGTCGAGCGACCGGGTTCAAGGAAGTCCCGTTGATGCCATTGCGGAACGAAGTGATTGTCTCTGGTGATCGCCATCTGGATCTCGAAATCTACAGTCAGGTGTAGATCGAACAATGTCGCGCTGCGCCATCGGCGCAGATGATGATCGACATTAGGAAAGGTACTACCCTCCGTTGCCGTTTTCCATTCGTTCCGCTACCTTTTTACTCTGCCATTGTCTTGGGAATCGGTCGATGGGCTCATTGCAATCCGTCATTGAAGAGCAATTGGCTACCATACCGCGGATCATCGCGACCGAGCTGGTGCGCGACAAGCTCAAGGCGGGAGGACATGCGGAGGATGAAAAGCTGATCGGCTCCATCGTAGATCAGCTACTTGGAGCTTCCTCCGACGAAAGTGGTGACAGCGACGACGTCATCGAAATCGACTCAGATGCGGACATCGTGCTCGAATTTACCGACGCCGACACCGCTCGAGCTCAGGAATATGTCGTCAAGATCAGCGAGACGATACCTGATCTGATCCACACCGTCGCTGAGGCAGCGGCGGCCAATATGTTGCGTAAATACGAACGCGACTGGGCGGCATGGCGCGACTCGACGGATATCCAGATGGATCAGTTTCGCTTCAATGTCCAAGCACGGTGGGGGAAGGGTTTCGACGCGCTGAGGATGCTGATCGAACTGTCGCGCGACATCGGCACCGACTTTCACCGTCGCGCAAGCCGATCACGGTCGCGCCGTCGCGCCCATCTCAACAAGGCGCTGTTGCATCTCCATGTCCGCGCGATCCAGATCGCGTCCGAGATCATGGTCCTGATGGAAAATGGCTATGCCGACGGTGCCATGGCGCGGTGGCGCACGCTGCACGAGGTCGCATGTGTTGCGATCGTGCTTGGCGATGGTGGCGAAGCGCTTGCCGAGCGCTATCTCGCGCATGAGATCGTTGAAGCGAAAAAGGGTCTTGGGCAATATCAGCAGTGCCATCCCAAGCTTGGCTATGCCCCATTCTCGAAGCGCGCAGCTGCGCGGATTGAGCGGGACTATGCCGATGCGATCAGCCGGTACGGCAAGGAATTTGGAGGCGACTATGGTTGGGTCGCCGCGCATCTGGGGAAACCCAGGCCGAATTTCAGCAATATTGAGGATGCCGCCGGCCGGGCGATGATGCGCTCGCACTACAAGATGGCAAGCCACAATGTACATGCGAGCACCAAGGGCATCGCCTATCGGCTCGGATCGCTCAATCGCGACTATGCCGTCATCGCGGGCGCCAGCAACGTCGGCTTTGTCGAACCTGGCCAGAATCTGGCCTTGAGCCTCATGCACATCACCATGTTGTTGCTGCCAACCTCATGGACACTCGACAAGATCGCGCAGTTGATGGCGCTCAACAAACTCCATGATCGTATTCCGCGTGCGCTCGCGCAATCGGAGCGCGCGATCGCGCGCGACGAGAAACAGATTCGGGCAGCAGCGGTTGCTCGCCGCGTAAAGCGCGCACGCGCCAGAAGCTGATCGGCACTTCGGCAGCGGGGAACGGCTCGCTCGCGCTTCGGAGCAGATGAAGAGGGAGGATTTTCGTGCCCACGCCGCAGGAAGCCACGCTGGATTGCCCGGACTATGCGATGGTCGCCATGGTTCAGGGCAGCTTGGGGGAGCCGGGCGTAACGCTCGGCACGAAGGGGCGCTGCCGCTTTTGTGGCGAGACTGATCCCCGCGCGTTTCGCAACGTCGCGCATACGCTGCCCGAGGCGTTCGGCAACAAATGGGTGACCTCGCTCGACGAATGTGACGCTTGCAGCGCACGCTTCGGGGCGTTCGACGACGCGCTGGTCAAGAGCACGGGTGCGATCCTGACGGTTGGCGGCACCCAGGGCAAGGGGAACAAGGTGCGCCAGACCGGCCGCACCGACGGCCCGGCATTGATCCGCCACCGGATCGTCGACGGCCAGCGATCGATCTCAATGAGCGCGAACGGAACGCCGTTTTCCGATCATGTGGCGATGAACCTGACGACCGGCGAGTTGGTCTTTCGCATCCCCGGCGGAACCGAGCGCTTCATTCCGTCCAAGGCCTATAAGGCGTTGGTCAAGATGGCGGCGGCGCTGCTTCCGGAAGACGAGTTGCCGAACTTCACGAGGATAATTGCCTGGCTCGGCTCCGCCGACGACGCTCTGCTGCCGCACATGATCGTCGGCATTTCTTTCGCGAGCATCGGCAACTCGCCGCCCCTACTTGCGGCCGCGCTGCTGCGGCGAACGTCAGAGAACCGCGACACGCCCTATATGTTGTTCGTCACCACCATGGGCTCGGTTTGCCTCCAGATCGTGCTCAAGTCCGACACGCTAGACGGCGACTGGCCGTCACGCCTTCGCACCCGCCCCAACATCCGCTGGACGAACACGCTGGCACCACCGGGCGAGGAGCCGCTTGCACTGGCCTATGACGATCCCGTCCATCTGGACTGGGGCCGTGCGGAACTGGAGCCGCCCATTATCGAGGCGATCGTCACGGCCGTCCGTCCGCAGACAGGTCAGGCGCGCATGTCCGCAGTCCTTCGCAAGCGCGCGCTCGCGGCGCCACCAACATGAACTGCCCGGTCAGGCCGCAGGTTTCGTTGGAAAGACATAAAGGCTTTCGCCCATGAGCGTTGCCGCGCCGCGCATATCGCGCAGCCCCGGCTGATCCGGTGCCAGGTCGATGATCAGCGTGACGCCCAATATCGTGATCTGGAACATGGGATAGAATCGCCCCAATTTCACGATTGGTCCTGACGCATGCGTCACCGCGCGCGGAATGACCTCCGTTGCCAGTACAGCAGTGAGCGACGGTGCCGCTTTGTCGCGTGCGACGAAGGCACGAATATGGTCGTAGGCAGGACCGGCGGCGGTTGCAGCGCTGTAGTTCTTCGCGACCAAATTGAGGCCAACCTTGTAGAGTGCAGGCAGGAAACGTTGATCGTTACCAAACTCCATGCTGAAGCCGAGTTTGGCTTCTTCCGGCTTCACCCAGAGATCGGTAACGCCGTTAGACTTGGCCGCCGGATAGAGCTTTTTGCCCTCGGCATCGACGACGCCCGGCCCGCCGTTGATGAAGATGTGGGGTCCGTCTGGCCTATGCTTGCTGCTGACCGCCCGCCAACTGTCGATAGTGGGCGGCCGGCCCTTCTTGCGAGGCACGCCATACATCACGCTAATTGTCTCGAACGACTTCAACAGGGCTTGATCAATCGTGCCGAGGCGATTGTTGCACTCGGCGCAGGTAGTGTCTCGAAGCTCCAGATCGGGCGGACAGCCGAGCGCCTCGGGAATCCCGTGCTCAAGCGAGAGCTTCGAAAATTCGTCGAGGCACCAGATGCAAATCATGCATCGGTGTTTATGATATGTTCCGAACAAAAGAAACATCTTGCCGACAAATTTGAGCCATTCCTGCGTGAATTTCCTCAGCGCGGACCTGGCTAATCGAACGCATAAGCAAACATCGCGATAGCGTGTTTGCATAAATGCTGCTGTCCTGTCTCAACCGTGTGCGGCAGTCGACGCTGCATGGGCAAGCAGGGGCTGTCGGAATTTGGCATCGGTCCGTTCGATTAGCGGATTGAGGCCCAGAGCGGCGCATCAGAACGGATCATACACCCGAACGATCATCATCGGATCGCCGTCGTAATCGGCATCGGTCATGACCGCATAGCCATCGCTGGTCTCGATCAGCACCACGCATGTCATCAGCGTCCTGGCGAGGCTCCATGCGAACTTCTGGGCGGTGGGAAGCGACATGATCTTGCTCCTGTTTCCGGAGCGGGAACCGTCCCCGCTCGACAGGCGCACAGGCGACCGACACGCGGCCGCGATCACCGAAGGCGAAGCTGAAGGCCGCAAGCTGTGCTTAGCGGACCCCTTGCGGGTTGATCGTCACAAGGCAGCGCATAGGTCAGAAGTAAGCCAGAGAGAGCGGGGCGTGCCGCTTCGAAACGTGGTGCAGCGTCGTTTCAGCGCCCGGAAGTTCGCTGGCGTGCCGCTAACGCTGATGACTAACGGGGCAGTACTCCAGCCACTGGTCGGGCATGCCACGCTCAGGTCGGGGGCTGGCTCTTGCGGAAGTCGAACACGGGGATGCCGAGCTTGCGAGCCTTGTCGACAAGATTGTCCTGAATGCCAGTGCCGGGGAACACCACTACCCCGATCGGCAACACATCGAGCATGGCATCGTTGCGCTTGAACGGCGCTGCTTTGGCGTGCCGCGACCAGTCGGGCTTAAACGCCACCTGCGTTACCTTGCGATTGTCGGCCCAGCAGGCAGCAATGCGCTCGGCACCGGACGGTGCACCGCCATGTAGCAGGACCATGTTCGGGTGCTTGGCGCGGACCCGGTCCAATGCCGCCCAGATGGCGTCAGTATCGTTGCAATCCTTGCCACCTGTGAATGCCACCTTCGGTCCGGTGGGCAGCATGACCTCGGTTTCGGCATGGCGGCGCGCGGCAATGAAATCCCGGCTGTCGACCATCGCTGCGGTCAGCGCGCGTCGGTTGACGAGGCTGCCATGGCGCGGATGCCAGGCCGTACCGGTATGGGTGCGATAGAGATCGCAGGCTGCATCGCGCATCAGTTCATGGGCATTTCGCCGTTCAATCAGTGTCAGGCCCTGCGCCAGCAATTGCTCAAGTTCCACCGAGGCCACCTCGGAGCCGTCCTGTTCCCGCTGTGATCGACGCTGGGCCTGCTCATTATCGTCGAGTTCGCGTTCTACACGCTCGGCGGCGCGATGAAACAGATTGACGGTCGACCAGAGCAGATCGTCGAGATCGGGTTCGAGCCTTGTATCGGCCAACGTGCCGATCAGCGCATCGAAGATGTCGGCGATGGCCCCGGCGACCCGGTCGCCTTCGGGCAAGGGGCGCGGGTCGGGTTCGTCATGGAATGGCCGGAAGCCGTACAGCTGCAGTTCGTCGAGAATATGCGCGGTGGGGGATTGCTCCTGGGGCTCGTCGGGATCTGTCATGGCGGTCGCTCCGTTGTTGGACCGCGCCTCTCGCGGCCTTCATGGGCGATCAAAGAGCGGGGGCGGAGCGGGTCGGCACCCATGAGGCCGGAGCGCAGCGGAGGATGGCGAGCACGACATTCTTGGCGCGCGAGGAGCCCCGGCACGGGGCGGGGAAGAAAGTCGCGCACAGCCATTGCCGACCCGGTCGGCTTCCGCTTCTTTCGCCCCTCTCGAAGGCAGAGGCGCGGCTCTGTCAGGGGAGTGACGGATCATGGCGAACATAGCTCGGGCGCAGAGACGTCACCGCCTGTTCTCACCCGATGAACTGTTCGGCATCCTCCGGGGCAAGCTGCACTCGAACCGTTGCCCGCATCTCGTCCCGGCCAAGCCGCTGCAAATCGTCGTTGAAGTCACCAAGGCTGGCAGTCAGCATCAAAGGCTCGATACCAGCCCCGATCGCGCGCTCGGCCATCGTGTCAGCCGCATGGTGTCCAGCGGGATCGTTATCGCGCGCAATGTAGAGGCGGCGCAGCGTTGGCGCGATTTGCAACGCGGACAAATGACCCGCTGAGAGACCGGCGATCATGGGCATGGTCGGCATGATCTGACGGAGCGACAATATCGTTTCGATGCCCTCTCCGGCGACCAGGACTGATCCGGCCCGACCGAACCGCAAGCCGTTGCCGAGGAGATTGCCCATGGCCCGACGTGGAGTGGCGACGGGTGCCTTTCCGCTGCCATTCGGATCGAGCCAGGTGCGGTGGATGCCGGTCAATGATCCGCCATCACTGCGGACTGCTGCAATCAATGCCGGGAACGCATTTGGCGTGCCGGGTGGATCGTCTTCGTCGGCGCGATACCAGCAGTTAGGATGGAACCGCAGCGCAACGCACTCGCGCAGGTCGATGATGCCACGCTGGCGCAGATAGGTCTCGGCAAGCGTTTCATGGATCGGCTGCGATATCCCCCACAGCCGTCGCGCAGCTTCCGGCGATCCGGTCGGTACGGGCGGCAGCGGCTCAAATGCCTTTGGCTCTGGCGCCGGCAGAGACAGAAAGCGCCGTGCCTCGTCGAGCGTATCAGCAAGCGAAGCCAATCGCTGGTTGGCGGCAATGAGATCGAGCAGATCGCCATGCTCGCCGGTGGCCGCATCGGTCCATTTGCCCGCAGCACCCTTGCCGGCGTCGGGTCCGGTCAGTCGCACGAACAGGCTGCGCCCCGGCGTGCCCTCGACATCGCCGATGAGCCAGTAGCGGCCCTGTCGTCGGCCTTGGGGTAAATAGTGGCGGCAGACGCGTTCTGCATTGCGAGCAAGCTGCCGGGCAAGGTCGGATGCGTCGGGCATCTGATCCTCCTGAGACAAGAAGAGGGTCCGCTGCGCCCAAGTAATCCCCACGAAGCAGGCTTCGCGGGGACCCCGATGCACGGCGGACCCTCAGTTGCGAGCGGGTCTGGGGAGCGCGACCTACTCGGCGGCGACGGCGAAGGGGGTATCGCCCTCGGCCCCGGCATTGTCGTCGATCGGCGCTTCGTCCGCCACGGACCGTGCGCCGTCGTCTACCGCCGGCTGCGCTTCGCCAATGGCCTCGACACCGACGATGGCCTCATCGCTGGGCGACTCGACCTCGCGTTCGGTTGGTGTTGGTATAGCGCGACCCGGCGTGCAGAGCGGTTCGGGCAACCAGCCGCTGCCTTCGAGCAGTACAGCCGCACGCGCCGCCATGTCCGGCTTCTTGAGATGCGCGATGCTCTCAGCCGTCCGTTCACCCTTCACTTCTGCCACCGCCTGAACGATACGCGCTTTGGTCACGCGGCTGAAGAAGCCGACGGCCGTCGGCGTCCAGCCCGCCGCCGCCATGTCGAGATCGACCGCCTTGGCGAGCATATCGGCATGGGCGAGCGCACGCGGCCTGCGGTTGTAAGCCTCGAACGTGGCATTGACCGTGCAGGCGACGCAGTGGGCGAACAGTGCCTTCTGCTGATCGCCGTCCATGTCGCCGAGCGCATCCCACAACGCTTCGGGTTGCGCGGGCAGCAGATCGGCGAGCGCTTGGTGCCGCGCATCGATTGCCTGTGCCGACGCAGTATCGCCAAGGCCGGGCGCCTGCTGACCGAACCCGACATGCTTGGCGTCGAGTTCAAGGCAGCTGTCTAGCGCATAGCGGTAGAACAGCCGCAAGACGAGCGCATGGAGGCAGGCGTGGAATGCCACCTCTGGCGACCGTGCCACTGCGTCGCCCAGCGCCAGCGTACGATGCGCGGTCAGTTCCGACATCAGCCGGTCGGGAATCGGGCGCAGGCCTTCGTCCTCCTCGGGCTCAGGCGCGACCTCGACATCGCTGTCGGTGCCGGCCTGCTCACCGACATGGTCGGAGCCGTTGTCGGCATGTTCATAGTCGCCTTCTGCAACCGCACCCCGCTCGGGCTCGATGGGCAGTTCGTCCTCGGGCCGAACGAAGCCGCGCTCGATCCGCAGGCTGCCATCCGGCGCGATGCTAACGAACGCGCCCGCCCGGGTCACCTCATCGGCATCATAGGCCAGCGGCCGCTGGTCGAGCGCCTCAATCGCGGTTTTCAGTTCGCCGAGCCGTTCGTCGACCTCGTCGGGCAGTTCGGGCAGGTCTTCATGCTCGGCGACAAGTGCATCATATTCGGCCTGGAGCGCATCGCGCGTGGCCTGTTCTTCGGCGGTGATCTCCACCGGCGTGCCGCGCAGCTGGCGAAGGCCATAGGTATGGCCATAGGGGAAGTCGGGCGCTGCATCGATCCAGTGCCAGCCTTCAGCCTGCACCTTCATCGCCTCTTCCCGCAGGCGCTCGGAAACCATCAGATCGACCAGGCCGACATCCTGCAGCCAGCCACCATCATCGCCCTGAAACAGGTCGCGCATGACGCCGCCGCCGGCCTCGATATAGGCATCGATGTCGATGAACCGCGCCCGCTTGTCGCATGCACGCACCGCGCCTTCGGTCAACATCCGGCGGATGGCGTAAGGCTGACGGTCGTAGGAGCCGGCGAGCCGTTCGAAGACCTGCTCCTGCCGCTCATGGTCGCTGTTGACCGTGAACGCCATCAGCTGGTCGAGCGTGATCTCATCCTCGGCATAGGCGTCGAGGATCTTCGGCGACACGCTGGCGAGCTTCAGGCGCTGCTTGACCACCGCTACCGACACGAACTGGTGCGCGGCGATCTCCTCCTCGGACTGGCCCTTCTCGCGCAACGCGAGAAACGCACGGAACTGGTCGAGCGGATGCAGTGGTGCCCGCTGGATGTTCTCGGCCAGGCTGTCTTCCTCGGCATCGCCTTCGGTGCGGATGATGCACGGCACCGGCGCGTTGCGCAGGAGCTGTTTGTGCTTCACCAGCAGTTCGAGCGCGCGGTAGCGGCGGCCGCCCGACGGCACCTCGAACATGCCGGTTTCGTTGCCATCGGCATCGACGACGGCCCGGACAGTGAGCGACTGCAACAGCGTGCGCCGCGCGATATCCTCGGCGAGCTCCTCGATGCCGATGCCGGCCTTGATCCGGCGGACGTTACACTGCGACAGCACCAGCTTGTCGAACGGGATATCGCGCGAAACGCTGAGCGCGAGCTTGGGATTGGACTTGGGCATGACACTTCTCCGGACGGCCCGGCCGGGAGCCACTCTCCCGACATCTCGGACCGTCACGAAGCGCAGCGCCGCCCTCTTCCTCTGAAGAGAGCGACGCAACGTCTGGCACTACCGGCTGGGGTCAGGCCGCGACCGCAAACGGATCGACAAGCTTGTGGATCGGCTGGGCACGGCCCATCCACGGCTCGGGCCGGATCGTCCGAACCCAGTCCGCGAAGCTCGGCACGAACCCCAGATCCTCGATGACGTGCTGCTCGCCGATCAGGCGGACGGGCACGACCCGTCCGGTCGATAGTGTCAGCACGGGGCCGAAGAAGCGTTCGAGCATGAAGATGCCCTCCGCATGATGGCGCAGCGCGCGGTGGCGGAAGTCGGCGGTGATCGCCTTGGACTCGTCGAACCACTGATGCAGCGGCAGATATTCTTCGGGCGTCCCGCCCCATTTGCGCACCGATGACAGCGCATGGTGATAGCAATGTCCCATGATCAGCCTCCTCACCACTGGTGCGCGTAGGATCCGATCGCGGTGTAGCGATCATTGTGGTCGAGGCTGATCGTTCGCGCGGTCACGTCGAAGGTGAAGTCGCCAAACGCGCCGTCGTTGTTCTCCCACCCGGCATGGGTCTGGCGCAGCAGGTCATAGCAGAGCGTTTCGATCGCTTCGGACAGCGGTAGCGGCTGCTGGTCGATGGCGTCGTCGCCATCACCCCTGCCAGGCGAAGCATAGGAGATGGCGATTTCCGGCATCTCCATTTCGCTTTCTGCTCCGGTCGCTGTCATCGCTTCGATCTGGCCGCTGTCGCCAAAGCCGTCGAAGTTGACGACCAGCGTGACGACGCCAGCCGATGCCAGCGCATCAAAGATTGCGGTCTGATTGGCCGGACGCAGCGTCTCGAACAAGGCGTCGCGTGCCGCTTCTTGTGCGAGATAGCGCTGCCAGACAGCTTGGGCGTCGATAGGTGACGCGGTGGGTGAAATAGGTTCGATCATGGCGGGTCTCCGGACGGTCCGGCCGGGAGCCACTCTCCCGACACCTCGAACCGTCACGAAGCGCAGCGCCGCCCTCTTCCTTTGAAGAAGGCGGCGCCGCGCACCGACATAGCGATGACAGGCAGGCCTATGCCGCCACCCGGTCGAACAGCCTCTTGGCGCGACCTTCCAGATCAAGCCGCGCATCCTGCTGGGACTTGCTGCGAGCAAAAGCGGTGATGCCCTGCACGAAGTCAAATACGGACTCGGGCGGGCGGCCTTCCTCGGCTAGCACCGTGTCGATGATCTTCGCAGTCTCGGCCTTGCCGAACCCGCGCTTGCGCAGGAAATCGGTGCGGTCCTCGTCCGAGCGCGCGACGATGCGCTCCCGCGCCTGCCGGATGCCGTTGACGAACGGTAGTGGCGAGGAATCAGCGAACCGGGTCAACGCTGGTGCTGCCTCATGCGCGAAGCGGTTTGCGGCATACTTGCTGTGTCTGATGCTGATTTCCTCGAAGTCCTCGACACCCCAGAGATTGCGGTTCTGGCAGACCGCGCGAAGGTAGAAGCTGGCGATGCCGAGCGTCTTGGCTCCTACCTCGCTGTTCCAGCAATAAAAGCCCCGGAAATACAGGTCGGGCGATCCATCGGGCAGCTTGCCCGCCTCGATCGGGTTGAGGTCGTCGACCAGGAACAGGAAGACGTCGCGGTCGGACGCATACAGCGTGGTCGTATCGGCGCTGATGTCGACCATTGGATTGTAGATGCCGGTCGACCAGTCGAGCACACCGGGCACCTTCCAGCGCGTATCGCCGGTGCCGTTGCCAGCGATCCGCTGCACGGCGGCGACAAGCTCATGGTCATAGATGCGGCCATAATCCGGGCCAGTGACGGCGCGCAGTTCCATGCGGCCGTCATCGGTCTCCAGCGTCTTGACCTGCTCGGCGCGGTGGTTGGTAAGACCATATTGCAAGTTGATGCCGGCAAGCGGTGCTGGGAGCTGGCGCAGATACGCCGCAGGCGCGCCGACCAAGGCTGCCAGCTGGCCAAAGCTCCAATGCGTTGGTGAAATCGGCTGCTCGGCGCCGGGTAGGATCAGGTTGAGCTGTTCGGCATTGTCGCGGCTGGCTTCGACCCGCACCGCCGCGCTTTCCACCGTGCGTGTGCGGCTGCGTTCGGCTCGGCCTTTCACCGATGCCATCAGCGCATCAAGCGACAGATAGCGCTCATCCGCCGGACGACTGAACCATTCCGACGAAACCCTACCGACCCGCTGGCCGCGACCGACGTCGACCTTGTAGCCACCGCTCCGGTCGGGGCTCGCGTCGAGAACTTGAACTTGCGTCATGACATATCTCCGCGACGGTCCGGCCAGGAGCCTCTCTCCCGACACTCGAACCGTCACGGCGACAGCCGCCGCCCTCTCCCTCTCCCCTTGACTTTGTAATGCGATCTCCTTACAAAAGCACGTATACAGGAGACCGCCATGTCCGCAATGCTCGAAGAGATCAGCACCATCACGGCCAAGGGTCAGACCACTGTCCCGAAGTCGGTCCGCACGGCGCTTGGCGTTGATTATGGCGGCAAGATCGCGTTCCGGGTCGACGAGCGCGGCGTGTCGGTCCACCGAGCGGAGGTCGAGAACGAAGACCCCGCCATCGATCGGTTCCTGGCCTTCCTTGCCGACGACATTGCCCGGCGACCCGAGGCGGTCACTGCGCTGACGCCGACACTGGCCGAGCTTCTTGCGGCGCTGACCGAAGGTGTGAAGGTTGACCTCGAAGCGCCGATCGACGGCGACGTCGATCTTTAATGCTGGAGGTAAACGGGTGGCAGTTGTTCGCCCACCCACTGTTTCTCGATCAGATCGAGAAGCTGGCGGGTGCGGTCGAGAAGGCGCGCGCGAAGGATCCGCGCGGCTGGCGAAAGTCGGCAAACGCGAAGCTCCTCGCCGCCCTGCGCCAGTTGGTGTTCGAGATGATCCCGCAGGATCCCACCCGTCCTGAATATCGCCAAGGCGGCACGCTTGGCGATGCGCGGAAACACTGGTTCCGGGCTAAATTCGGCGGCGGGCGGTTCCGGTTGTTCTTTCGCTACAGCAGCAGCGCCAAGGTGATCGTGTTTGCGTGGGTCAACGACGAGACCACGCTGCGGACCTATGGCGCGAAGTCGGACGCTTATGCGGTGTTCCGCAAAATGCTCGACGGCGGCAACCCGCCCGACGATTGGGCTGCACTGATTGCGGCGGCAAGTGACGATGAAGCACTCCAACGATTAGAGGCGGCTACGCCGGAAGCGCCGTGAGCACGTATCTGCACTATGTCGGCAATCAAGGTTTGCGTGCCGCGCAGTGCGGCGACAGCATCGTCCGATGCCGTTGCCACGCAAACGCCGGATCCGCGCGCCGCGCAATTGGTCGCAAGACATTGGCGACCTGCACGATTATGTTCAGGCACCACCGCAGCGCGCATGCGTCGGCAAGGCAGAGACAGAGATCGCTGTCTCCGATGACTGGCCCGATCCGGTTCCGATCAGCGACGCAGAACTGCGCGTTATCGAAGGCCATTTGCGCAGCGAACTCGACAAACTGTTTGGTCCGCTGCCGTGAGGTAAGGAGTAGCAAGCCATGACCAGCGCCGCCCGCCGATCGGATCAGGACGAGGCGTCGGTTGCCTTCACCGCACGCGCTGCGCTCTATCTGCGCGTTTCGACCAGCAAGCAGGCCGAAAGCGACCTCTCGATCCCTGACCAGCGTCGCCAGATCGAGAGCTACTGCCTGTCACGCGGCTGGGAGGTCGCGGATACATTCGTTGAACCGGGTAACACGGCCACCGATGATCGCCGACCTGCATTCCAGGCAATGATCGAAGCGGCAATGACCAAGCCGCCTGCATTTACGGTCATTGTCGTTCACAGTTTCTCGCGCTTCTTCCGCGATCAGTTCCAGTTCGAGTTCTATGTCCGCAAGCTGGCGAAGAACGGGGTCAAGCTCGTCTCGATCACGCAGGATCTGGGCGATGATCCGATGAGCGTGATGATGCGGCAGATCATGACGCTGTTTGATGAGTATCAGTCGAAGGAGAACGGCAAGCACACCCTGCGCGCCATGAACGAGAACGCCCGGCAGGGCTTCTGGAATGGCGCTCGGGCACCGATCGGCTACAGGATCGTGGCAGCCGGACAGCGCGGGGCGAAGATCAAGAAGGCACTGGAAATTGATCCGATCCAAGCCGAGACCGTGCGGCGCATTTACCGAATGGCATTGAACGGGGTCGAAGATCGCGGGCCGATGGGGCTCAAGGCGATCGCAAGCTGGCTCAACGAGAACAATATCCGCACCCGTGATGGCGGACGCTGGGGCGTGGGCGCGGTCCACCAGATACTGACCCGGACGACCTATATCGGCCAGCATCGGTTCAACACGCGCGACCACAAGACCCGGCGACCAAAGCCCGAGAGCGAGCACGCGATCATGCAGGTGCCTGCCATCGTCTCCGAGGCAGAGTTCGAAACCGTGCAGCGGTCATTGAAGGCCCGCAGCCCGAAGATGATGCCGCCGATGGCGGTCGGTGGTCCCACGTTGCTGACCGGCATTTGCTTCTGCGCCTGCTGCGGCGGCGCGATGACGCTACGCACCGGGACCAGCAATACTGGCAAGGAATATCGCTACTACACCTGCGCAACCAAGGCCCGGCAGGGCTCCAAAGGCTGCCCCGGCATCACCGTGCCCATGGACCGGCTGAACGACGCCGTCATCGCGCATATCGAGAAACGGCTGCTCGAACCGGCGCGGTTGGAAGCGCTGATGGATCAGATACTCGAACGCAGGGACGACTGGGTGGCCCAGCGCCGACTGCACGTTGCCGATCTTGAGCGCCGGGCGACCGAGGCCGAAGCCAAGCTCAAGCGGCTTTACGAGGCGATCGAGAATGGCATGCTCGATATGAGCGACCCGTCGCTCAAGGACCGCATCGCGGAACTGGCGGCGACGCGCGATCAGGCGCGCGGCGACGCTGACCGTGCGGTTTCACATATCGAGAAGATCGGGCCGACAATCACGCCGGAAAGCCTTCGGGCATTCGCTAAGGCGGCCCGGAAGAAGCTGCGCAACAACGACGGGTCATTCGCTCGCGACCATATCCGCGCCGTCGCACAGCGAGTCGAAGTGGTCAGCAAGACCGAGGTCCGCATCCGCGGTCAGCGCAGCGAACTGCTGAGAACCTTGACCGCCGCCTCTGGCGTAGAGGCGGCGGTCCTAGGCGTTCGTGGTTTTGAACCGAAATGGTGCACCCGACAGGATTCGAACCTGTGGCCTCTGCCTTCGGAGGGCAGCGCTCTATCCAGCTGAGCTACGGGTGCCTGGATTTGTGCGCCTAGCAAAGGGTCGCGCGCGACGCCAGCGGCTTTTGTCGCGGGGCGTTCAGGCGGGGCGCTTTGCCTTGGGCGCACGCGTCTTGGGTTTGTAGGCGCACAGGTCGACGACCGGGCAGCGCCAGCATTCGGGGGTGCGCGCCTTGCAGATATAGCGGCCATGCAGAATCAGCCAGTGATGCGCGTGGAGGCGGAATGGCTGGGGGGTCGCCTTGTCGAGCGCCTTTTCAACCGCCAGGGGAGTCTTGCCGCGCGCCAGGCCGGTGCGGTTGCCAACTCGGAAGATGTGGGTGTCGACCGCGAACGTCTCTTGTCCGAAGGCGGTGTTGAGCACCACGTTCGCCGTCTTGCGTCCGACGCCGGGCAGCGCCTCCAGCGCGTCGCGGTCCTGCGGCACCTGGCCGCCATGCCGGTCGACCAGCGCCTGCGACAGCGCGATCACGTTCTTCGCCTTCGAATTGAACAGGCCGATCGTCTTGATGTGCTGTTTCAGTCCCTCTTCGCCCAGCGCCAGCATCGCCTCGGGCGTATCGACTTCGGCGAACAGCAGCCGTGTCGCCTTGTTGACGCCGATATCGGTCGATTGCGCCGACAGCGCGACCGCGACCAGCAGCGTATAGTCGTTGACGTACGCCAGCTCGGTTTCGGGGTGCGGGTTCGCCTCCGCCAGCCGGGCATAGAACTCGACGACATCCGCCTTCCTCAAAGCCCCAGCACCTGGTCCATCGTATAGCGGCCCGGCGGCTGATCCTTCAGCCACAGCGCGGCCTTGACCGCGCCGCGCGCAAAGATCGCGCGATCCTCGGCGCGGTGGGTCAGTTCGAGGCGCTCGCCATCGCCCGCCAGCACCACGCTGTGGTCGCCTGCGATGGTCCCGCCACGCAACGAAGCAAAACCAATCGTCCCTTCCGCACGCGCGCCGGTCAGCCCTGCGCGGCCGATCACGCCGATTTCCGACAGCGGTGATCCCAGCCCCTCGGCGGCTGCTTCACCCAGCATCAGCGCGGTGCCGCTGGGGGCGTCGACCTTTTGCCGGTGGTGCATCTCGACGATCTCGACGTCCCAGTCAGTGCCCAGCCGCCGCGCCGCATCGCGCACCAGCGCGCACAGCAGCGCGATGCCGAGCGAGGTGTTGCCGGTCTGGAGCACCGCAATCTCGCGCGCGGCGTCGTCGATCAGGTCGTGGTGGGTCCGGCCAAGTCCGGTGGTGCCGATGACGATCGGGGTGCCTGCGGCGCGCGCCGCCGCCAGGTTCGCCTGGAGCGCGGCGGGCGCGGAGAAATCGACCAGCACATCGGCGTCGCGCGCCAGCGGCGCGGGATCGTCACCGATATCGACTCCGCCCGCGACCCCCGTGCCCAGCGACGGCGCGACATCGGCGATCGCCAGGCCCATTCGCCCCAGCTTTCCGAAAATGCCGATGCTCGTCATGCGCGATCCTTGCCCTACGAAACCCATAGCCCACGCTGTGACAGAAACCGCGCCGGGGGCACAACTTGAATCAAGCGGGCGCCACCGCTAAATATACTCCTATGGAGTATAGGGCGCACCCCGATCCCGCTCGCCGCAAGGCCAAGGTCAACCGCTTCAACCGCATCGCCGGGCAAGTCCGCGGGCTGGCGGCGATGGTCGAGGCGGACCGCTATTGCATCGACATCCTGCAACAGATTCAGGCGGTCCGCGCCGCGCTCGCCCGTGCGGAGGCGGAGGTGCTGCGCGATCACGCGGCAGGCTGCGTCGCGGCGGCGATCGCCAGCGGCGATGCCGCGGACCAGCAAGCCAAGGTCGACGAACTGATCGATCTGTTCGACCGCGCGCGGCGGTGAGGAAACGGACATGACCAAGCACGCGACGATCCACCGCATGGTGATGGACCAGCATGTCTGCCCCTGGGGGTTGAAGGCGCTTCATCTCCTGAAATCGCATGGGTTCGAGGTCGATGATCGCTGGCTGACCAGCCGCGAGGCGACCGACGCCTTCAAGGCCGAACAGGGCGTCAAGACCACGCCGCAAATCTTCATCGAGGGCAAGCGGATCGGCGGGCATGACGATCTGCGCCGTCATCTGGGGCTGAAAGTCGCCGACCCGGATGCCGTCACCTACAAACCCGTCATCGCGATCTTCGGCATGGCAGCGGCGATGGCGCTGGCGATCAGTTGGGCGGCGCTGGGCAACCTGTTCACGGTGCAGGCGGCGGAGTGGTTCGTCGCAGTGTCGATGTGTCTGCTCGCGCTTCAGAAGCTGCGCGACATCGACGGATTCGCGACCGGGTTCCTGAATTACGACCTGCTCGCGCGGCGTTGGGTGCCCTATGCGCATGTCTATCCCTGGGCCGAAGGGCTGGCGGGGGTGCTGATGCTCTCGGGCGCGGCGATGTGGCTGTCGATTCCGCTGGCGCTGTTCATCGGCGGGGTGGGCGCGGTGTCGGTGTTCAAGGCGGTCTATATCGACAAACGCGAACTCAAATGCGCATGCGTGGGCGGCGGCAGCAACGTGCCGCTGGGCTTCGTCTCGCTGACGGAGAATCTGATGATGGTCGCGATGGCGCTATGGATGCTGGCCAAGCCGATGGGGGTGGGGTTGTGATGGAAGAACTGTTCGCCACCGGATTTGCGCGCGACCTGATCGAACGCATTGACGACCGCTATGGGCGGCTCTGGGCATGGCTGGTTGCCCTATTGCTGGTGACATTGCCGTTGGTTGTGATCGCGATCGTCGTCATGATGGTGATATGACTTCGCAAAGTCCGCACAATATCGTCGTCCTGACCGGTGCCGGGATTTCCGCCGAGAGCGGGGTCGCGACGTTTCGCGGCCCCGGCGGACTGTGGGAGGGGCACCGGGTGGAGGATGTCTGTACGCCAGAGGCGCTGGCGCGCGATCCCGACCTTGTGCATCGCTTCTACGATCTGCGGCGAGCGGCGCTTGGCGCGGTCGAGCCGAACGCCGCGCACGTCGCGCTTGCGCGGCTGGACGCGGCATGGCCGGGCGGGTTGCTGATCGTCACGCAGAATGTCGACGACCTGCACGAGCGCGCCGGGGCGAAGCGGTTGCTGCACATGCATGGCGAGTTGAATTCGGCGTTATGCGCGGCTTGCGATGCGCGGCAGGATTGGGCGGGGGACATGCCGCCGGGGACGATCTGCGATCAGTGCGGCGCGCCCGCGATGCGGCCCGACATCGTGTTCTTCGGCGAAATTCCGTATCGGATGGAGGCGATTCAGGCGGCGCTGACGGATTGCGACTTGTTCGTGTCGATCGGGACGTCGGGTGCGGTCTATCCGGCGGCGGGGTTTGTGCAGCTGGCCAATGCGGTCGGCGCGCGAACGCTCGAACTCAATCTCGATCCTTCCGAGGGCAGCGACTGGTTCGACGAAAGCCGGCTGGGGAGCGCCGGGGTGCTCGTGCCGCAATGGGTCGAGGAGGTGCTTGCCTCATAAAATTTCCGTTCGCACTGAGCTTGTCGAAGTGCTGTCCTTTCTTCGTGCCAAGAAGGACAGTGCTTCGACAGGCTCAGCACGAACGGTAGATTTTTCAATGCCCCCGGCAGGCCATCGCTTCGAGAATATCGTCGATCCGCGCCGGATCGCCCGCCGCGATCACTTCGCCCAAGCTGCCCGCGTGCAGCGGATCGCCCGACCAGTCGCACATGCGGCCGCCCGCGCCCTCGACCACCGGCACCAGCGCGGCGAAGTCGTGGAGCTTCAGCCCCGCCTCGACCACGATGTCCAGATGCCCGCTCGCCAGGCATGCGTAATTATAGCAGTCGCCGCCCAAGACTGTCGATCGCACCTGCGCGTCGAGATGCTCGAATGCGTGAAGCTGCCCATCATCGAACAAGGCGGGCGAGGTGGTGGCGAGCAGCGCGTCGGCTACGTCGCGGCAACGCCGGGTCGTCGCGGGCTTGCCGTTCAGTGTCGTCGGCTGGCCAACCACGCCCAGCCAGCGTTCGTGGAGAATGCCCTGGTCGATCACCCCCATCAGCGGCCAGCCCCCCTCGATCAGCGCGATCAGCGTGCCGTAAATCGGCCGCCCGGCGATGAACGACCGCGTGCCGTCAATGGGGTCGAGTACCCAGGTCCGCCCGCTGGTGCCTTTACGTGCTTCCTCTTCTTCGCCGATGATCCCGTCCATCGGGCGCTCGGCGATCAGCAAGCGGCGCATCGCCGCCTCCGCCGCCTTGTCGGCAAGCGTGACGGGCGAGGCGTCGTCCTTTACCTCCAGCCCATGTTCGGCGCGGAAATAGGGGCGGATCGCGGTGCGCGCGGCGTCTGCGAGACGCCCGGCGAGTTCGATATCGGATGCGGATACGGCCATGATTCAATCGCCTAGCGGTCCGGAGCGCGCGCGGCTAGACTGGCCGTGGCGCTAAGGCCGCACGAGAGGATGATCGATATGCGTAACGTGATGATCGCGGCGGTTGCCGCAGCGGCAATGGCGCTCCCGGCGCAGGCGGCGCTTGCCCCCGGCGCGCGCGCGCCCGATTTCACGACGCAAGGCGCGCTGGGCGGCAAGGCGTTCCGTATCAACCTGGCGCAGCAGCTGAAAAAGGGACCGGTCGTCCTCTATTTCTTCCCCGCCGCCTTTACCTCTGGCTGCAATGCCGAAGCCAAGATGTTCGCCGACAAGGTCGATGCGTTCCGCGCGCAGGGCGCGACCGTGATCGGCATGTCCGCCGACGGGATCGAGCCGCTCAAGAAATTCTCGACCGAACATTGCGCGGGCAAGTTCGCGGTCGCCTCCGCTAGCCCGGCGGTGCTGAAAGGTTATGACGTGGTGCTCGAGACCAAGGGCAGGGACGGCAAGCCGCGCGTCATCAGCAACCGCACCAGCTATGTGATCGCCCCCGATGGCCGCATCGTCCACGCGCACAGCGACATGAGCCCGGCGGAACATGTCAATTCGACGCTGGCGGCGGTGACCAAGTGGCGGGCGGCACAGCGCAGGGGTTAACCCCGTTTGTGCTGAGTAGCGCCGCAGGCGCATATCGAAGCACGGTCCTTCTTGGCACGAAGAAGGACAGTGCTTCGACAGGCTCAGCACAAACGATTCAGGGGCGAGGTTAGCGCCCCGAACGATCGAGCAAATCGTCGGTCATCCCCATCGCGAAGGCCACCCCGCCTTCCTCGACCGCTTCGACGAACACGCGGCGCGTCTCCGGCGCGTCATAGACCATCTTTACGTCCATCGCCGCCTGCCAGGTCGCCTCGTCCGGCCACTCCGCCGTTCCGACGAACCGCCCGTCCTGCGCGCGGTGGAGGCGCGATCCCAGGCTGCCATATTTCTCACGGATCAGTTCGGTGCCGTGGCGCCATGCCGCGCGGAACCGATCTTCCTGTCCGGGCTTTATGCGCCACCAATAGACTGCGACGAACATGTGGCACCTTTCCACTTGGTAAAGCGCAAAGTCACTGGATTTTAGCAACTGGTTCGTTACGCAGGTGACAAGGTTTCATCGGCGTCAACCGAACCGGAACCGGGTGGGGACCAATGAGCAGCGCGAACGCCATTCGCAGTGTAGGGGACAATGACGCAGCCGGACGCATGTTCCAGGCGGTGGGCGGTTTCCTTCGCGATCAACGGCTTGATCCCAATCCGACCAACTATGCCTTTGCCTGGCATGTGCTTGCCAACCCGGCCGGACCGCTGGCGAAGGCGGTCCATCAACTGACCGATGGCGGCATTCGCCTGACCCAGAAGGACATCGATTCGCTGGGCGCCGAGGTCGATACCGACACCGAATCGGCGACGATCGAGGGGTTGGTCGCGCGCACCCAGATGAAGGTCGAAAGCTTCGCCGACATGATGGGAAGCCTGCACGAGGACACGCGCGGCTTCGGTCGCGATCTTCAGGCGAGCGCCGACGCCATCGCCGCGTCGCGCGAACGACCGCAGGACGGCATCGCGCTGGAGGAGGTCGCCCGGATCACCGCGTCGATGATCGAGCGCGTCCATGCCGCCGAAGCCCAGCTCGAAAACGCGACCAGGGAGGCCAATGGCCTGCGCGAGGATCTGGAGGCTGCGCGCAAGGATGCGCGCCGCGATCCGCTGACCGGGCTGCCCAATCGCCGGGCCTTTGGCGAGGCTTTTGCCGCGCAACTCAACGCCGGCGGCCCGCTGTGTCTGGCGATGTGCGACATCGACCATTTCAAGCAGGTCAACGACCGGTTCGGCCACCAGGTCGGCGACCGGGTGCTGAGCGCGATCGGCGCGGCGATGAACAAACATTGCCACGGCCATCTCGTATCGCGTTACGGCGGCGAGGAGTTCGCGATCCTGTTTTCGGGCCTGACGCTGGAACAGGCGGACGCGATGCTGACGCTCGCCCGCGAAGCGACCGCCGAGCGTTTCTTTCGCGTGCGCGACACCGACGAACCGGTCGGCCACGTCACATTTTCGGCAGGGCTGATCGCGCTGCGCGAAGGCGAGGTGCAAAGCGACGCCTTTCATCGCGCCGACCGCAATCTCTATGCTGCCAAAAGCGCGGGTCGGAACTGCATCGTCAGCAATTAGTGATCTTCGCTATGGCGACATGGTGAAAAATTCCGTTCATCTGGCGTAAATCACCAAACTTGGATGGCTCCCTGAACCTAAAGCCCGGAATTTCCGGCTTCGCGCAAACTGGCACGCTCCCTGCAATTCCCTGAGCAACGGCGGACGGATGGTCCGATACCGCCGATATTCAGGGAGTTACCACCATGTTCGTCCGTATCGAAACCCTCTCGCGCAATGCCGTCGCTCTGGTCGGCTCGGTCTTCTTCACCGCGATCCTCGTCGCTGCATCGGCTCCCGGCCTGCCGCTGGCGTAATCCGCGATGACGCGGCGCAACCCTGGAGCCAATTCGCCGCTCCGGCCCATCCTGATCGGCATCGGATCCTTTTCAACCACGATCCTGCTGATCCTCGGCTCACACGCGCAAGGGCTGGCCATCTTCGCCTGACCCTTGCGCCACCGCCGTCCTTGCCACCGGCAGAGTGACGGAACCTTCGACCCGGTCCCACGCTTCACTGGCACAACCTGCACAGGAGCGCGCGCGATGACCGATACCGTCGAAATGATCCACGAGGATCAATTGCCTGGCCATGAATCCCGGCTCGATCCCAAACCCGAATGGCAACCGCGCTATCCCGGCTCCGGCCGGTTGAAGGGCAAGGTCGCGATCATCACCGGCGCCGACAGCGGTATCGGCCGCGCCGTCGCAGCGCTTTATGCGCGCGAAGGTGCCGATATCGCGATCCTCTATCTGTGCGAGCATGACGATGCGGAAAAGACCGCGCAGATCGTCCGCGACGAAGGGACGCGCGCGCTGACCATCGCGGGCGATATCGGCGACAAGGCGTTTTGCGACGATGCGGTAGCGAAGGTCATCGCCGAATTCGGAAAGCTCGACATTGTCGTCAACAATGCCGGCGAACAGCATCCCGACCAGGACATTGTCGACATTACCGAGGAGCAGCTGAAACGGACGTTCCAGACCAACATCTTCGGCATGTTCTTTCTGGTCCAGGCCGCGCGTCCGCATCTGAAATCGGGTGCGGCGATCATCAACTGCACCAGTGTGACGATGTATCAGGGATCGAAGGAACTGCTGGATTACTCGTCGACCAAGGGCGCGATCACGGCCTTTACCCGGTCGCTGTCGGAAAATCTGATCGGCGACGGCATCCGTGTGAACGCGGTCGCGCCGGGACCGATCTGGACGCCGCTCAACCCGTGCGGCGGTGCGTCGCCGGAAAAGCTGAAGACGTTCGGCGAAAGCACGCCGATGGGACGCCCCGGCCAGCCGAACGAAGTCGCGCCGAGCTTTCTGTTCCTGGCGTGCGACGACGCCAGTTACATGTCGGGGCAGGTGCTGCACCCCAATGGCGGGATGATCGTCAACGGGTAGTGCCTCTACTATCCCCAGCCGTCACCCCGGACTTGTTCCGGGATCCACTGGGCGGCAGACGATGCGATCTGCAAGCGTGGTCTGCGCAAGCGGCGTGGTGGACCCCGGAACAAGTCCGGGGTGACGAAGGGTGCGACGGCGCTCAGCCTCCCGCCGGCACCGCGACACCGACGGGACCGCTCGGTTTTTCCTCGCCGCGCGAATAGGTGCCGGTGAGGATGCCGGCGGCGAGTACCCGGCCCTTCATCGCCTTGAGGATTGCCGAGCGGCTGGGCGTGGTGCCGGGGTCGGGGCCGTCGGAAATCGCGAACAGCTGAAACGCATAATGGTGCGCGCCGTGCCCGGTCGGCGGATCGGGCGCGAGCCAGCCTTCGGTGAAATAGCTGTTGCGACCGACGTTTGGGCCTCCGATTTCGCCGTCACCGTCCTTCCGGATCGCGCCTTCGGGCAAGTCGCCGTCCTCCGCCGCCAGATCCCAGACGATCGCATGGACCAAAGGTTGGAGCGCGGGCGCATCGGGATCCTCGACCAGCAGCACCAGCCGTGCGGTGCCCTCCGGCACGCCGGTCCAGAACAGGGGCGGCGATATGCCCTCGCCATCGGCGGTGAAGCGTTCGGGCAGCCGCGCGCCGTTCGCAAAGGCGGGGCTCGCCAGCCGCAGCGGCTCGAAACTGCCCAGGCCCGGCTGGACGATCGCCAGCTTTTCCTCACCCGCGCGCAGGCCCTTCATCGCCTTGCCCAGCCAACCGGGTAGATGTTCGAGCATTCGCGCCTCCGTCAATCGGCAGACTAACGCGGTTTCAGCCTTACAGGTCCAGATTTTCGTAATCGGCGGGCGGGCTGATGACTTCCATCCGCTCGGCCAGCAGCGGGCGCATGCTCGGGCGGCTCTTCATCCCGACATACCAGCGTTTGGCCTGTTCATGGCCCTTCCAGTCGATCCCGCCCAGATAATCCGCGACCGAGATATGCGCGGCGGCGGCCAGATCGGCGAGGCTCATCGTCGCCCCCGCCAGCCAGGCGCGGTGGTCAAGCAGATAGTCGATATAGTCGAGATGCGCGATTGCCGCCTTCATCGCCTCGCGCAATGCTCCTGAATCGGGTGCGGCTCGGTGGACCAGGCGCTTTTCCATCCGCTCGAACAAGAGCGGCCCGGTCACGTCGCGATAAAAGGCGGTGTCGAACCAGATCGTCAGGCGGCGGATTTCGGCGCGATCGGCCGCCGTGCCGTTGATCATCGCCGCCTTGTCGACCGTCTCCTCGAAATATTCGCAGATCGGGCCTGAGTCGATCAGCGGCATGCCGCCGCGTTCGCTGAACACCATTACCGGCGTCTGGCCCGCAGGGTTCAGGTCGAGAAACTCGTCACGCCGCTGCCACGGCGACTCGCGCACCGGGGCGTAAGGCACGCCTTTTTCCCCCAGCAGCAGCCGGACCTTGCGCGAAAAGGGGCATAGGGGGAATTGGTAGAGCGTCCACATGGTGCCCAGCATTAGCGGGGCGATGGACCAAGCGGAAGTTGGCGGGTGAGAGTTTTGTTGGGCGAGTGCGCGCCAACACTCACTCGTCACCCCGGACTTGTTCCGGGGTCCACCGAACGACAGGCCGAACCGCGTGATGTTCACGCGCAACGCAAGCGGCTTAGTGGACCCCGGAACAAGTCCGGGGTGACGGCCGGTGCGTGATGCCCGGCGCTACTCCGCCGCGACCAGCGCGCTTGCCTCATCGTCCAGCGGATGCGGCAGGCGGGTCAGCATTTCCTTCGGGCAGACCTGCCAGAAATCGCCGACGATGCGGTCCCAATCCTCGATCAGGCCGCGCGAATGCCTGCTGTCGGTGGCGGCGGCATGGGCCGCGACGAGTTCCTTCAGCACGGCTTCCCAATGCGCCGATGCGACCCGCTGCCAGACGATGCTTTCGGGATTGGCGCGCGCCGGGAACCGCCCTTCGCGGTCATAGATGAACGCCATGCCGCCCGTCATCCCCGCGCCGAAATTGTCGCCGGTCGCGCCCAGGATCACTGCGGTGCCGCCGGTCATATATTCGCAGCCATTGGCGCCGCAGCCCTCGACCACGACCTGTGCGCCCGAATTGCGGACGGCAAACCGCTCGCCCGCCTGACCCGCTGCGAACAGCCGCCCGCCGGTCGCGCCATAGAGCACGGTGTTGCCGAGGATGGTGTTGTCCTGACTGACCAAAGGCGAACTGACGGTCGGACGCACGACGATGACGCCACCCGAAAGCCCCTTGCCGACATAGTCGTTGGCGTCGCCGAAAACCTCCAGCGTCACGCCCTTGCACAGGAACGCACCCAGCGATTGCCCGGCGGAGCCGCGCAGGCGGACATGGATGTGCCCGTCGGCGAGCGTATCCATGCCGAATTTGCGGGTGACTTCGCTCGACAACCGGGTGCCCACCGCGCGGTGAGTGTTGCGGACGGTGTAGGTCAGCTGCATCTTTTCACCGCGATCGAAAACGGCGCGCGCATCGCGGATCATCTGCGCGTCGAGGCTGTCGGGGACCGGATTGCGCCACTGGCTGGCGTCCGAGCGGCGGTCCTCGTCCGGCGCATCGACCTTGGCGAGGATGGGGTTGAGGTCGAGATCGTCGAGATGCTCGGCTCCGCGGCTGACCTGGCGGAGGAGTTCGGTGCGGCCGATCACCTCGTCGAGGCTGCGGACGCCGAGCTTGGCGAGAATCTCGCGCACTTCCTCGGCGATAAAGGTCATCAAATTGATAACCTTTTCGGGCGTGCCGACGAATTTCCGGCGCAGCGCTTCGTCCTGGGTGCAGACGCCGACCGGACAGGTGTTTGAATGACATTGCCGCACCATGATGCAGCCCATCGCGACGAGGCTCAGCGTGCCGATGCCAAACTCTTCCGCACCCAGGATCGCGGCGATGACGATGTCGCGCCCGGTCTTCAATCCACCGTCGGTGCGCAGCGTCACGCGCCCGCGCAGGTTGTTGAGCGTCAGCGTCTGGTTGACCTCGCTCAACCCCATTTCCCACGGGGTGCCGGCATATTTGATGCTGGTCTGGGGCGAGGCGCCGGTGCCGCCGACATGGCCGGAGACGAGGATGACGTCGGCATGTGCCTTCGCCACGCCCGCCGCCACCGTGCCGATGCCCGCCGACGAGACGAGCTTCACGCACACGCGGGCGCGCGGGTTGATCTGCTTGAGGTCGTAGATGAGCTGCGCCAGATCCTCGATCGAATAGATGTCGTGATGCGGAGGCGGCGAGATCAGCGTGACGCCCGGCGTCGCATGACGCAGCTTGGCGATGAACTCGGTCACCTTGAAGCCGGGAAGCTGGCCGCCCTCGCCGGGCTTCGCCCCTTGCGCGACCTTGATCTCGACTTCGTCGCAGGCGTTCAGATACTCGGCGGTGACGCCGAAACGCCCGCTCGCGATCTGCTTCACCCCCGAATTGGCGTTGTCGCCATTGTTATAGGGCGAATAGCGCGCCTTGTCCTCGCCGCCTTCACCCGACACCGCCTTGGCGCCGATGCGGTTCATCGCGATGGCGAGCGTCTCATGCGCTTCCGGCGACAGCGCGCCGAGCGACATGCCGGGCGTCACGAACCGCTTGCGGATTTCGGTGATCGCCTCGACCTGATCGATCGCGACGCCTTCGTTCGGGAAATTGAATTCGAGCAGGTCGCGCAAATAGACGGGCGGCAGGTCGCGCACGCCGCGGGCGAATTGCAGATAGGTCGAATAGCTGTCGGTCGAAACCGAGCTTTGCAGCAGGTGCATCAATTGCGCCGAATAGGCGTGGGTTTCGCCTGAATGCCGCTGGCGATAGAAGCCGCCGATGGGCAGCGTGACCACCGCGCGGTCGAACGCCGCCTCGTGCCGCATGATCGCGTTCAGATGGAGCGAGGCATAGCCCTCGCCCGAAATCTTGGCTGGCATGCCGGGGAACAGGTCGGCGACCAGCGCGCGCGACAAGCCCACCGCTTCGAAATTATACCCGCCGCGATAGCTGGAGATCACTGCGATCCCCATTTTCGACAGGATCTTGAGCAGCCCCTCGTCGATCGCGGTACGGTGGCGCGTCAGGCACTGGTCGAGCGACAGGTCGCCGAACAGCCCACGCGCATGGCGATCGGCGATCGATGCTTCGGCCAGATAGGCGTTCACCGTAGTCGCGCCGACGCCGATCAGCACTGCATAATAATGCGTGTCGAGGCATTCGGCGGTGCGGATGTTGACGCTGGCATAGGACCGCAGCCCCTTGCGGACGAGGTGCGTGTGCACCGCCGCAGCCGCCAGCACCCCGGCGATGGCGATGCGTTCCGGCCCCACATTCTCGTCGGTCAGGAACAATTCGGTCTTGCCCTCTCGCACGGCTTGCTCGGCCTGGGCGCGGATATCGGCGATCGCCGCGCGCAAATCCTCCGGCCCGCCGCCGGTCGCAAAGGTGCAGTCGATCTGCGCCGCCTGCTCGCCAAAATAGGCCTTCAGCCGGTCCCAGTCGGCATTGGTGAGCACCGGACTTTCGAGTACCAGCACCGGGTTGGCGCGTTCCTCGCTTTCGAGGATGTTGGAGAGATTGCCGAACCGAGTCTTGAGCGACATGACGTGGCGCTCGCGAAGCGGATCGATCGGCGGGTTCGTCACCTGCGAGAAATTCTGGCGGAAGAACTGGCTGATCAGCCGCGGCTTGTCGGAAATGACCGCGAGCGGCGTGTCGTCGCCCATCGATCCGATCGCTTCCTTGGCGGATTCGACCATCGGCGACAGGATCAGCTCCATATCCTCCAGCGTCTGCCCCGCCGCGACCTGACGCCGGGTCAGCTCGGCGCGGTCGAACCGGCACGATGACGCATCAACCTTCGGCAGATCGTCGATGGTCAGGAATTCGCCGATCATCGACGCATAATCATGCTCGCCCGAAATCTGGTCCTTGACCTCGCGGTCGTGCATCAACACACCCTGGTCGAGGTCGACCGCGATCATCTGGCCGGGGCCAAGCCGCCCCTTTTCGAGCACGGATGCCTCGGGCACCACCACCATGCCGGTTTCCGACCCGACGATCAGCAGCCCGTCAATGGTGAGCGTATAGCGAAGCGGGCGGAGCGCGTTGCGATCCATCCCCGCGACCGCCCAGCGGCCATCGGTCATCGCCAGCGCGGCGGGGCCGTCCCACGGCTCCATCACGGATGCGAGATATTTGTACATAGAGAGGTGCGCGGGCGGCATGTCGCTGCCGCCCTGCCAGGCTTCGGGCACCAGCATCAGCTTGGCGGTCGGCGCGTCGCGGCCCGAACGGCAGATCGCCTCGAACACCGCGTCCAGTGCCGCGGTGTCGGATGCGCCTGCCGGGATTACCGGCTTGATGTCCTCCGAGCGATCGCCGAACGCGATGCTCGCCATCTTGATCTCGTGGCTCCGCATCCACTTCTTGTTGCCGCGGATCGTGTTGACCTCGCCGTTATGCGCCAGGCAGCGGAAGGGCTGCGCCAGCCACCATTGCGGAAAGGTGTTTGTCGAATAACGCTGGTGAAAGATCGCAACACGGCTCTCGAACCGGTCGTCGGTCAGGTCGGGATAGAAGACCGACAGCGATTCGGCGAGGAACAGGCCTTTGTAGATGATCGAGCGGCACGACAGCGAACAGACGTAGAAGCCCGCGATCTGCGCGGCGATCACCGCTTTCTCGATGCGGCGGCGGACGAGGTAGAGTTCCTTTTCGAACTCGGCTTCGCTCTGCGCGTCCGGCATCGGCCCGGCGATCATGATCTGCTCGATCTCGGGCCGGGTTTCCTGCGCCTTGCGCCCGATGACCGAGACGTCGACCGGCACCTGACGCCAGCCATAGATGGTGTAGCCCGCGCCGATGATCTCCGCCTCGACGATGGTCCGGCAGGTCTCTTGCGCGCCAAGATCGGTGCGCGGCAAAAAGATCATGCCGACCGCCAGCCGGTTTTCGCGCGGGCTATGGCCCGATGCGGCAATGGCATCGTCGAAGAAACGATGCGGCAGGTCGATATGAATCCCCGCGCCGTCGCCGGTCTTGCCATCGGCATCGACCGCGCCGCGGTGCCACACCGCCTTCAGCGCATCGATTGCCGACTGGACGACACGACGGCTGGGCGTGCCGTCGGTCGCAGCGATCATGCCGACGCCGCACGCATCGCCCTCAAATTCGGGGCGGTACATGCCTTCGCGGGCCAGGCGTTCGCGTTCGCTTGCCATGTCGCGGACCATCACGCCGCCTCCTTCTCGCGCGCAGCAGGCGCCTTTGCCTTGGTCTTCAGATAGCGGTGCAGGTTTTCGCTGACATCGCGTCCGTCGCGGATCGCCCAGACGACGAGGCTGGCGCCGCGCACGATGTCGCCCGCGGCGAATACGCCGTCCAAACTCGTCATCATGCTGCGCGCATCGACGCGGACGGTGCCCCAGCGATTGACGCCGAGTTCGGGGGCGTCGAACAGCGCGGGCAGGTCTTCGGCGTCGAAGCCCAGCGCCTTGATGACCAGATCGGCGTCGAGCGTGAAATCGCCGCCCGGATCGGCCTCTGGCGCGCGGCGTCCACTGGCGTCAGGCGCGCCGAGGCGCATCCGCTGGCCTCGCACCCGCGCGACCTTGCCGCCTGTGTCCTCGAACGCGGCGGGGGCGGACAGCCAGACGAACTCGACGCCCTCTTCCTCGGCATTGGCGACTTCGCGTTGCGACCCCGGCATGTTGGCGCGGTCGCGGCGATAGAGGCATTTGACCGACTTCGCGCCCTGCCGGATCGCGGTGCGAACGCAGTCCATCGCGGTGTCGCCGCCGCCGATCACGATGACGTCCTTACCTGCCGCATTCAGGCTGCCGTCCTCGAAGGCGGGCACGGCGTCGCCGAAGCTCTTGCGGTTGGAGGTGGTGAGGAAATCGAGTGCATCCACCACGCCGTCCGCGCCGCCGCCCGGAGCCTTGATCGCGCGCGGCTTGTACACGCCAGTCGCGATCAGCACCGCATCGTGACGGTCACGCAGCTCGCCCAGCGTCGCATCCCGCCCGACTTCGAAATTCTCGTGAAAGACGATGCCGCCCGCCTTCAGCCGATCGACCCGGCGCATCACCACCGGCTTTTCGAGTTTGAATCCAGGGATTCCATAGGTCAGCAGCCCGCCCGCGCGGTCGTAGCGGTCATAGACATGGACGTCATAGCCCGCCGCGCGCAGATATTCCGCCGCCGACAGCCCCGCCGGACCGGCGCCGATCACACCGACCGACTGGCCACGCGGTGCGCCGGGGACAAGCGGTTCGACCCAGCCTTCTTCCCACGCCTTGTCGGTGATGAATTTCTCGACCGATCCGATCGTGACCGCGCCGTGGCCCGAAAATTCGATCACGCAATTGCCCTCGCACAGCCGGTCCTGCGGACAGATTCGGCCGCAGATTTCGGGCATGGTCGATGTCGCGTTCGACAGCTCATAGGCCTCGCGCAGCCGCCCTTCCGCCGTCAGTCGCAGCCAGTCGGGGATGTGGTTGTGCAGCGGGCAATGGACCGAACAATACGGAACAGCGCATTGCGAGCATCGCCCGGCCTGCTGTTCGGCATCAGGGGTCGCATAGCGGTCGGCGATCTCGCGAAAGTCATCGGCGCGCAATTCGGCTTCGCGCTTGGCCGGATATTTCTGCCCGCGCTTCACGAATTGCAGCATCTTTTCGTCGGCCATCGTTCGCTCGCCCCATCTTTGAGGCTGGCGAATTATGCCGCAGCGCGGGGTGAGTCACGCAAAACCCGACAATCGGGTCACCCATTATGACCCATCGAAAGAATGTTGCTGCGATGCGAAACTTCGATGGCGATGTTCCTCGCCAATATTGTCCCGCATCGGCCCTATCGTGCCAGCAGCCACACCAGCGCAACCGATCCGATCGCGATCCGATACCAGGCAAAGGGCGCGAAACCGAAGCGTCCGACGATCGCGACGAACGCCTTCACCACCACCAGCGCCACCAGGAACGCCACGGTGAACCCGATCGCGATGGCGTTCAGATCGTCGAGCGTCAGCACGTCGCGGTCGCTCCACAGCGCATAGACGGTCGCGCCGATCATCGTCGGGACGGCGAGGAAAAAGCTGAACTCCGCCGCGGTCTTGCGCTCGACCCCCATCAGCAGCGCGCCCATGATTGAGGCGCCTGAGCGGCTGACCCCCGGCACCATCGCCAGACACTGGACCACGCCGATGCCGATCGCGGTCTTGAGCGGCATCGCCTCGACGCTTTCGACCGCGACGTGCTTGACCATCCGCTCGATCGCCAGGATCGCGATGCCGCCCAGGATCAGCGCCACCGCGACCGTCATCGGTGACTGGAGCAGCACGCGAATGCCTTCATAGGCGAACGCGCCGACCACCATCGCGGGCAGGAAGCCGATCAGGATGTTGCGGGTGAACAGGATCGAATCGCGATCGGCGCGGAGCAGGCCCTGGCCGACATTCCAGAAGCGCCGCCAGTAAGCGACGAGGATCGCCAGGATCGCACCCAGCTGGATCGCGATCTTGAATGCCGCCGACCCCTCGCCGGTGAAGCCCAGCAATTCGCTGAGCAAAATCAGGTGCCCGGTCGACGACACGGGCACGAATTCGGTCAGCCCCTCGATGATGCCAAGCAGGATGATGGTCAAAAGGTCGTTCATGGCGGCCCCTTTCGGACGTCATGCGCTGGCGGGCAAGCGGCCCGCGGCAGGGCGTGGGGGAAGATCGGATGTGATTCAGGCGGCGCGATGCGTGCCGAACCGGCCCTGCTTGCGATACTGGACCAGCCAGCCCGGCGCGACCGTCGCCATCGGCACGGGGTCGATATCCAGATCGGCCACGCCCAGCGCCGCGCCGCCGACGACATTGTCGGATTGCAGCATCTTCCACTGGTCGCGCGTGATCGGCGCGCCGGGCAGGAACCCCGCACCCGCGATCAACGATCCGATCTGGTCGGGCAATTCGACGATCGCGGGTTCGCGCCCGATGGTCTGCGCGATCCAGCGGATCAGCGCGCCCATGGTGATGACGTCAGGTCCGCCCAGCTCGATCGTCTTGCCCGCAAAGCGGGTCGGTTCGGCAAGCACGCGGACGACTGCTTCGGCGACATCGGCGACATAGATGGGTTGGAACTTCGCCTCGGCACGCAGGACCGGGACCACCGGCGCGCTCTGGATCATCCGCGCGAATCGGTTCACGAACTGGTCCTCGCGGCCGAAGATGATCGACGGACGCAGGGCGGTGGCGTTCGCGAATTCGCCGCGCACCGCTTCCTCGCCCAGTGCCTTGGACCGGCCATAGGCGGAGGGCGACTCGCGATCCGCGCCGATCGCCGACATCTGAACGAAGGCGGTGGCGCCCGCTGCGTCGGCAGCGGCGGCGACCGCACGCGCGCCGCGCACATGATATTTCTCGAAATCGCCCGACAGCACGCCGACCAGATTGACGACTGCGTCCGATCCCTCGACCGCACGCGCCAGCGTTTCGGGGCGGGCAATATCGGCGGCGACGAATTGGGTCTGACCGAGACCGCCCAGCGGTTTCAGGAACCACGCCTGGCGCGGGTCGCGCTGCGCGACGCGGACCCGCGCGCCCTTTGCGAGCAACGCCTGGACGACATAGCGGCCGACGAAACCGCCGCCGCCGATGACCGTGATGAGCTTGTCCTTCATGTGCCTTGCCATGTCTCGGTTGGTCGCTGGGATGCCAGCCTTGATGGCCAAGTCCAATGCCCCTTGTAGGCGGCAAGGGCAAGGCCGCGCGGGTGCGGCGACGGCATGCGCGAAAAACCGCACGATCCCGGTTGACACCCCCGACCCCGCCGCCTAGTTGCCGCCGCCTACCCCCGTGCCCGGATGGCGGAATTGGTAGACGCACCAGCTTCAGGTGCTGGCGATCGCAAGGTCGTGGAGGTTCGAGTCCTCTTCCGGGCACCAGCAACTCTCAAACCATTGGAAATGTTGAGAGATCGTCGAGCCGACGGTCTCCCAAAAGCATTTGCTACGAGGGACTGCTACGGGAAGGCGTGCCACCGTCACACCAAATCACCCGGGAAACCAAGGCTTTCGATTACCGCTT
>JAEZZI010000005.1 GCA_023418595.1 Pseudomonadota bacterium | reverse complement strand
AAGGACGCCGAGGTCGAGCGCGAGCAAAGCCGCGACCAGCGCCAGAAAGCCCAGCCACATCCAGACCGGCTTGCCGAGCCACAAGAGATACAGAAATTCCATAGGTCAGCCCCGTTGAGCAGGCGTCTTTCAGACGCGAGCGAAGGGGCGGCCCGACATCGCGCACGGCGGAAACCACCGCACACCAGAGGGGCCCGGACCGCCCGGTGTTGGTTCAGATTAAAACGCGAATCAGCATGCGCCCGCGAATTCGCGGCGCATCTGGCCGGAAAACCGGTCCTTTGCCGCGAGTTTCAGCTTCTTCAGCCGCAACAGGCGAAACGCGTCGGGCGCACGCCGCTTCGTCTCGCGCCGAATCTCCACATCGAGACGGCGCTGAACTTGGCTGAGCCGATAGAGAATTGCACTCAATTTTGCCTCCTGATCGATACATGGATCGATCGGGCATCCGGTCACGCATGCGTGGGAACAACCTGGCCCTGCCTGCACCGGAATGACCCGATGCGGTCCGACATCGCGATCATGTTGATCGCCAGAGGGGCCCGGTCCGCAGGACCATTGTTGGTTCGGCCGAAGTCGAAATCAAGGGCCAATGGAAAAAACAACCCTCGCCGAGGTCGCGGCCCGCCAGCCTGGCGATGCTTGGCGGAGAGACGAGTGACTTGCCACTGTTCAGTAAAAAAGCATCGCCGCCTTCATTGGCGCTTGGGTTGGACGTTCTGCGCGCTGCAGCGGGAAAGATCGCCGCCCTTATCGCTTGCGCGCCGATGCCTCGCGTGGCGCGCTGACCTCCTTGCCAGTGCACGCAGTTCGATCAGGATTTGCTCGCGTTCGCTATGGGCTTCTTCGTCGGTCGCCTTTGACATGGCGTTGACGATCACACCGATAAACAGGTTGAGGACGATGAAGCTGGTCAGCAGGATGAACGGCACGCAGAACGCCCAAGCGTAAGGGTAAACCTCCATCACCGGGCGCACGATGCCCATCGACCAACTTTCCAATGTCATGATCTGAAACAAAGAATAGAGCGAAGCGCTGAAGCTCCCGAACCACTCCGGGAACGCGCCGCCGAACAAATTGGTCGCCATCACCGCGCTGATGTAAAATAACAGGATGAGCATGACGATCACCGTGCCGATGCTGGGAATTGCCATGAACAGCCCGACGATCACCCGTCGCATGCTGGGCACCACCGACACCAGACTGAGCGCGCGAAGAACCCGCAAGGCACG
Organism: Pseudomonadota bacterium; assembly: GCA_023418595.1. Classification (GTDB taxonomy): domain Bacteria; phylum Pseudomonadota; class Alphaproteobacteria; order Sphingomonadales; family Sphingomonadaceae; genus Sphingomonas. The sequence continues at coordinate 12,983 of JAEZZI010000005.1, read as the reverse complement.
CAGCACAGAGACTTGCGTCGAGGACGGAACCAGCGCCGCGCTGACGACGGCCAAATCGAAAACGTTCCAGCCATTGCGGAAGAACTGAAGCCGGTACACAAACAGCTTTAGCGCCAGCTCCGCCACGAAGATCGCGATAGCGACACGGTCAAGCAGGGAAATGATCGCGCCGAAGCGGGCCATCGTTGCGGCCGAGGTCTCAAGCCCAAGGCCGATCGCATTGATCACGATCAGGGCGACAACAGCCTGTTCGAAACCATGCGATTCGATCAGGGTATGCAGGCGTTGGCGACAGGTTGGCTGATTGAGGGGCTAGGGCATAGCGGCGCAGCAATCGCCGTCTGGTCGTTTGGTCGAGGTCGCAAGACTGACAAACCGTCTCTGGGAGATTAACCGGCCGACGGTGGCATCCACGCGCATATTCCCCTATAGCCCGCCCCGCCATGACCAAGCCCACGCCCAAGACATTCCACGTCAAATCCTTTGGCTGCCAGATGAACGTCTATGACGGCGAGCGGATGGGGGAATTGATGGCGGCCGAGGGCATGATCGCGGCGGACGCCGCCGATGCCGATCTGGTCATCCTCAACACCTGTCACATCCGCGAAAAGGCGACCGAGAAGGTCTATTCCGAAATCGGCCGCGTTCGTAAAAGCGCGCGCGCCGAGGGCCGCGAGCCGATGATCGCGGTAGCAGGCTGCGTCGCGCAGGCCGAAGGCGACGAGATCGCGCGGCGCGCCAGGGTCGATGTCGTCGTCGGCCCGCAGGCCTATCACAATCTTCCCGATCTGGTCGCGAAAGCCGCCTCCGGCACCCCCGCGCTCGACACCGACATGCCGGTGCTTTCCAAATTCGGCGCGCTGCCCAGCCGACGCCGGGTTGCGCCATCGGCGTTCCTGACCGTGCAGGAAGGATGCGACAAATTCTGCACCTATTGCGTCGTTCCCTACACGCGCGGCGCGGAGATCAGCCGCCCGTTCGACGCGATCGTCGATGAAGCAAAGGCGCTGGTCGATGCCGGCGCGCGGGAGATCACGCTGCTCGGCCAGAACGTCAACGCCTGGGATGCCGATGGCCGGGGCCTGCACGACCTGATCGTGACGCTCGACAAGATCCCCGATCTCGCCCGCATCCGCTATACCACCAGCCACCCCAACGATATGCGCGACGGCCTGATCGCCGCGCACCGCGACGTCGTAAAGCTGATGCCGTTCCTCCACCTTCCGGTTCAGGCCGGTAGCGACCGCGTGCTTAAGCGCATGAACCGCAGCCACAGCCGCGACAGCTACCTCCGCATCCTCGACCGCGTGCGCGAAGCCCGCCCCGACATCGCGCTGTCGGGCGATTTCATCGTCGGCTTCCCCGGAGAGACCGACGCCGAATTCGAAGACACGCTCAGCCTGGTCGATGCGGTCGGCTATGCCCAGTGCTTCAGCTTCAAATATTCAGCCCGCCCCGGCACGCCTGCCGCCGAGATGGACGGTGCGGTTCCGGCCGAGGTGATGGACGACCGCCTCCAGCGCCTGCAATCGCACCTTAACCGCGATCAGGCCGCGTTCAATGCGGCAACCGTGGGCAAGACGTGCACGGTGTTGATCGAACGCGCGGGCAAGCGGCCGGGACAGATGCTCGGCAAATCTCCTTGGCTGCAATCCGTGCACCTGACGACCGACGCCCCGATCGGCGCGCTTGTCGAGGTCGAAATCGTCGAGGCCGGACCCAACAGCCTGTCGGGCATCGAGCGCGTCCGCACTGCGGCGTAACCCCTTCCTAGCGCCTGGCGATTACGTGGCGACCGGCATTTGCATCTGCGCCAGCCGCGCGTCGAGCGAGAAATGCGCAAACCTCGCTGGCCATTCAGCCAGGCTCCAGTCGCCGATTGGCCGTTTGATGCGAGGTCAGAGGGTGAAACGCGTTTTTGGAATATGGGTGATCCGGCAGGCGAGGTCGGCTTCGCCAGAGGCGACGACGAAATGGTCGCCGCCGTCGATGATGCCGGTCGTGAAGACGATGTCGCGCAGGTACATTCGGTGGTCGATCGGTGCGGTCAGCGAGGGGTTGGCCTCGATCAGCGGTGCGTGGTCGGTGGCGATGGTGCGCGAGGGGTCGTCCGCCGCCAGCAGGCTCCAATAGGTGCGATAGGTGCCGACACTGTCGTTGGGCTCTACCCCGTGCCACAGGGTGAGCCAGCCCCGCCCGGTCAGGATCGGTGGCGCGCCGCCACCGATGCGCGCAGTTGACAGCGTGGCGGCGTGGGGGCGGATGCCGGGTTCGAGATGCGGTTTCCAGTGCAGCGCGTCGGGCGAGGTCGCGAGGTTGATCGACGGGCCTGCGCGCCAGTCGCTGCCGGGAGGATAGGCGAAGAAGGATGCTCCCAGGGGGCGGGTCTGCGCCCAATATTGGCCGCCGATGCGGCCTTCGAAGAACAGCATGTCTTTGTTCTGGTGGTCGAGCACCACGCTTTCGAAGCGCCAGTCGCGGGCGTTGTCGCTCGAATAGAGCGTGGTCGATTGCCGCTCTGGGCTGACCGAGCAGGTGGTCATCCACCAGCGATCGTCGATGCGGCTGATGCGGGCGTCTTCGATGCCGTAACACTGGACGGCGTGTCGGGGAGCGATGGCCCTGTCGTAATCGAACGCGATTACCTCCAGCCCGTCGGGGGAGAGTTCGACCGGGAGCAGCCAGGACAATGAGGTCAGGCCGAGCACCTCCCAGCCGCCCGCATCCTTGACGCGGAAAGTTCGCGGGTCGTCCATTTCGACCGCATCCAGCGGCCAGCGGTCGATGACGTAGCGCCCGACGTCCCAGCAAATCGCGCGGACATGACTGTCCTTCACCGGCTCGCGCAAAGCCTCGGCGACGCGGACCATCAGCAGCAGATTGCCGTTCGGCAGCCGCGTCAGGCCGGGATTGAAGGCGCCCAGCACGTAAGTCTTCTCGCCGAGATCGCGAAGCGGCGAGCGGGTCAGGTCAATATCGTCGGGGGTGATGACCAGCCGGTCGATCGCGAAGTTCATGACGCGGCGGCTGGAAAGGTTGGAGCGGGTAACGGGAATCGAACCCGTGTATTCAGCTTGGAAGGCTGCTGCACTACCATTGTGCTATACCCGCTCACTGGATGGACGCGATTAGCGAACCGCCCGGCTGGGCGCAAGTTCCCGATCGCGCGAAATACTGGCGTTGCGGCGAAATCTTGCATATCAGCCCGGCGCTATGGCGAGGATAGAGACCCCCAAACGCGTGCGCGGCACGCAGGACATCGCGTTCGAGGACCAGCGGCGCTTCGGCCATGTCGTCGACACGTTCGACCGCGTGCGGAAACTCTATTGCTTCGGGCGCGTCGAGCTGCCGGTGTTCGAGGCGACGCAAGTGTTCGCGCGGACGATGGGCGAGACGTCGGACGTAGTGTCGAAGGAAATGTACACCTTTCCCGACCGCGGCGGCGACCTGCTGACGCTGCGCCCGGAGTTCACCGCGGGGATCGCGCGCGCGTTCATCACCGAAGGCTGGCAGCAGCACGCGCCGATGAAGATCGCGACGCATGGTCCGGTGTTCCGCTACGAACGTCCACAAAAGGGGCGGTATCGCCAGTTCCACCAGATCGACGCCGAGATCATCGGCGCGGCGGAGCCTCAGGCGGACGTGGAATTGCTGGTGATGGCCGACCAGTTGCTGCGCGAGTTGGGGATCGGCGAGGGGGTGACGCTTCAGCTCAACACGCTGGGCGATGCCGAGACGCGCCATGCGTGGCGCGGAGCGCTGGTCGCGCATTTCGAGGCGCATCGTGAGGAGTTGTCGGAGGACAGCCTGGCGCGGCTGGAGAAGAACCCGCTGCGGATCCTCGATTCGAAAGATCCATGCGACCGGCCGATTGCCGACAGCGCCCCGGATATCGATGCGTATCTGACCGAGGAAGCGGCGGCGTTTTTCAAGGCGGTGACCGACGGCCTCGACGCGGCGGGCGTGGCGTGGACGCGCAATAGCCGGCTGGTGCGCGGACTGGATTATTACCGGCATACCGCGTTCGAGTTCGTGACCGACCGGCTGGGCGCGCAGGGAACGGTGCTGGCGGGTGGGCGCTATGACGGGCTGATCGAGAGTTTGGGCGGGAACCCGACGCCGGGGGTTGGCTGGGCGGCCGGGATCGAGCGGTTGGCGATGTTGTGTGCGTTGCCCCAAGAGGAAGCAAATTGGGCCGTCGTCATTCCAGAGAATGAAAGCGCATTATCCGACGGACACTCGATCGCTTCATGCCTGAGGCGTGCCCATAAGCCGGTTGATATCGCGTTTCGGGGAAATGCTAAGCGGCGATTTGAGGCCGCGAGGCGGTCGCCGCCAGTCTTTTTAATCAACGTGGAAACAGCGTCCAAGTCCTCAGTGACGATTAAGTTTAGGGCATTCGCAAGCGGTGGGGGCGTCGCGACCAATTCAGACTTCGATGAAGTGCTACGGGTGTTGTCTGATCGTTATCTGCTGCTTCCAAAAGCGAGCGACGATGAAGCTACCCCAGGCGTGTTTAAGCGTGAGATTTCGCGGCGAGACCTGAATCGATGACCCGCATCCCCGCTGACCGCATTGCCGCGATCGAGGCGCGGCGGGATGAGTTGCAGGCGATGATGGCGACCGGCGATTTGTCGGGCGACCGCTTCGTCGCGGTGTCCAAGGAATATGCCGAACTTGAGCCTGTCGCGGCGGCGGCGGGGGAGGTGCGGCGGTTGCGCGCGGAAGCGCAGTCGCTCGACGCGATGACGCGCGATGGCGATGCCGAATTGCGGGCGATGGCGTCCGAGGAACTGCGCGCCAATGAGGCGGCGCTCGAGGAGGCCGAGCACAAATTGGCGCTGGCGCTGCTGCCGCGCGATGCCGCCGATGCGCGGCCAGCGATGCTCGAAATCCGGGCCGGGACCGGGGGCGACGAGGCGGCGTTGTTCGCGGGCGACCTGCTGCGGATGTATCAGCGCTATGCCGATGCGCAGGGGTGGAAGGTCGAACTGATCTCCGCCAGCGCGTCGGAAGCGGGGGGATACAAGGAAGTCGTGGCATCGGTGAACGGCGTGGGCGTGTTCGCGCGGATGAAGTTCGAAAGCGGCGTCCACCGCGTCCAGCGCGTGCCGGTGACCGAAAGCGGCGGGCGCATCCACACCTCCGCCGCGACCGTCGCGGTGCTGCCCGAGGCCGAGGAGGTCGATTTGCACATCGACGACAAGGATCTGCGCATCGACATCTATCGCTCCAGCGGTGCAGGCGGGCAGCATGTCAACACCACCGATTCGGCGGTGCGGATCATCCATATCCCTACCGGCATCACCGTGATCCAGCAGGACCAGCGCAGTCAGCACAAGAATCGCGACAAGGCGATGAAGGTGTTGCGGACACGGCTGTACGAGGCCGAGCGCGAGAAGCTGGCGTCCGAACGCGCGGGCGCGCGCAAGTCGATGGTGGGATCGGGCGACCGGTCGGAGCGCATCCGCACCTATAATTTCCCGCAAGGGCGGGTGACCGATCACCGCATCAACCTGACGCTGCACCGCCTGCCCGAGATTCTGGAAGGGCAGATGGACGAGCTTGTCGGCGCGCTGATGGCGGCGGACGAGGCGGACCGGCTGGCGCAACTGGATGGGGGGTAAGGTGCAGCGAGGCTCGTCCTTCCGCTCTCGCTCGAAACGACCGGGTTGAGAGGGGTGCCAACGGGACAGGCGCTGGTCGAGGCAAGCACCCGCCTCGCCGCCGTATCCGACACCCCGCGTCTTGATGCCGAACTGCTGATGGCGCACGCGCTGGGCTGTTCGCGCGAGGCGATGCTGCTCGGGCGGATGGACGAGGCCGTGCCCCCTGCGTTCGACGCGCTGCTCGCGCGGCGGATGGCGCATGAGCCGGTCGCCTATATCACCGGCAGCCGCGCATTCTGGACGATCGACCTGGAGGTCGGACCCGGCGTCCTTATCCCGCGCGTCGACAGCGAGACGCTGATCGAGGCGGCGGTCGCGTATTTCGAGGGCAGGGCGCCTTCGACCATCCTCGATCTGGGCACCGGGCCGGGGACGTTGTTGCTCGCGGCGCTGGCTGAGTGGCCCGAGGCGAGCGGGCTGGGCGTGGATGCTTCGGAAGATGCGCTCGCCTATGCGCAGCGAAATGGCGATCGGATCGCGCCGGGCAGGGCGGCATTTCGGCTGGGCGACTGGGCGGCGGGCGTCGATGCGCGGTTCGATCTGGTGCTGTGCAACCCGCCTTATGTCGAGGCGGACGCCGTGCTCGACGCTCAGGTCGCGCGGTACGAGCCGGGATCGGCGCTTTATGCGGGGCCGGAGGGACTCGACGATTACCGGCGGATCGCGCCGCAATTGCCGGGGCTGGTCGCGCCGGGCGGCGTCGCGATTGTCGAGAGCGGGCACACCCAGCGCGCCGCCGTCTCGGCATTGCTCGAAGCGGAGGGCGCGTCGGTCGCCTGTCGCCACGATCTGGCCGGGCGACCCCGTGCCCTGATCGCCACATATGGTTGAAAAAGCCCGATGGGCGGCGCATATTGTGCTTGGCGATCATCGCCCCAGCGGCTAAGAACCGGCTTGGGGCAAGCGTTTTCTTCCTTAAATCGTTGAGAACGCGCAGATTGACCCGATCCATGTCATGCAGCCGCTGCAGTCCGGCGGCGCTGGCGCGCAGGCATGTCGGCCCGGTTTGACCGGTTCGGCGTGTCGAGGGGCACGCATCCGCTGGCCGCTTTCAAGGGCGGCCACCGGCCAAGGGTTCTGGTGAACAGGACGTTCTGAAGATTAGGACAAGGCGAACTTGATCAACAATCGTCAAGCCGGCCGCCGTCGCGGTCGTGGCGGGCAGCGCCCGCAAGGTGGTGGTGGCAACGCAGGCCGCGGTGGCGGCGACAGCGGCAACCGCATCGACAGCCGGGCACGCGGCAACGCGCCCCAGTTGCTGGAGAAATACAAGAACCTGGCGCGTGACGCCCAGATGGCGGGCGACCGGGTCAACACCGAATATTATCTGCAATTCGCCGACCATTATTTCCGCGTGCTGAGCGACAATCGCGCACGCCAGGAAGAGCAGCAGGGCAACCAGCGCCGTGGTCGCGACGATTTCTCGAACGCCGGCGACGACGACGGCGGCGAGGATTTCAACACCGACATCTCGAACATGGACGACGATGATCGCGGCCAGCAGCGCGGCGAACGCGACGGCAATCGCGGCGAGCGTCAGGATCGCGACGACCGCGGCAATCGCGAAGCGCGTGGCGATCGGGGCGACCGCCCGCAGCGCGACGCACGCCGTCCGCGCCGTGGCGAAGGTGACGATCAGCCGCGCGAAGCCGCGCCCTCCCAGGCCGAAGCGGCTGGCGACGACGCGCCTGCTCCCGCCCGCCGTCGCGGACGCCCGCCGCGCGCCAAGGTCGAAGATCAGGGTTCCGATCGCGGCGACGCCGGGTTCGACGCCAATATCCTGCCGCCCGCTTTGTCGGTGTCGCCGAGCGACAACGATGCAAGCGCGGAGGAGGAGCGCCCCCGCCGCCGTCGCCGCGTGACCCGCGACGAAGGCGATGTGGCCGCCGACGCGGCCTGATCGCTTGATCGCTGGATGAAATGAGGCCGGTGTCCGAATGGGCGCCGGCCTTTTTCATTCGACTCGCTCAAGCAAGCCCGTTCGTTTCGAGCATGGTCGAGAAACGTGCATCGGTCGGTTGGAATGCGTTTCTCGACTTCGCTCGAAACGAACGGAGGTAGAGCATTGCCAAGCAAAGCCGATTCCCCCTTCGCAACCCGAACCAAGCTGTTAGGTTGGCGCAGACCTCAAGCGGGAGCGTGCGGTATGCGGGGCTTGGTGATGCTGGCACTGGTGGCGGCGCCGGGGATGGCGTCGGCGCAGAATGCGCTTCCGGGCGGCAATGCGCAGGGCGATGTCGCGCTGACCATCTATTCCGACGGCACGACGCTGGTTCAGGACAGTCGGCTACTGAACCTGCCGAGCGGGATTACCCGGCAGGAGTTCCGCGACGTATCCGAAAACATCCGGCCCGAAACCGTGCGGCTGTCCGCCGAAGCGGTCGAGATCGTCGAACAGAATTTCGATTACGACCTGCTGTCCCCCGCCGCGCTGATGCAGAAGGCGGTTGGCCAGACGATCACCATCGTCCGCACCAATCCCGGCACGGGTGCCGAGACGCGCGAACAGGCGCGGGTGCTTGCCGCCAATAACGGCGTCGTCCTCGACATCGGCGGGCGGATCGAGGTGTTGCGCGACGACGGGCTGCCGGTGCGGGTAATCTATCCCAGCCTGCCGCCGAATCTGCGCGCGCGGCCCACGCTATCCGTGATGCTCGACAGCGCGCGGACAGGCGAGCGACCGGTGACGCTGTCCTATCTGTCGAGCGGGCTGGGTTGGCGCGCCGATTATGTCGCGCTGTTCGACGAGGCGAAGGGCGCGATCGACGTACAGGGCTGGATCACGCTCAACAATTCGGGCGACACCGCCTTTCCTGACGCCAACATCGTGATGGTCGCGGGGGTTCCGGCCACCGTCGGCCAGCAGCCGCGCCCCGGCATGGGGCGACCGGTCCGGCCGCAACCCGGCGGGCTGGTCCAGGCAGGGACCGAGACCGCGGACCGCGCGCGGCTGGGCGATTTCTATCTCTATCCCATCGAAAGGCCGACGACGGTCGCGGCGAACCAGCAGAAGCAGGTGAGCTTCCTCAATGTCGCCGCGGTGCCCGCGCGGCGCGGCTATCAGTTCCGTTCCAACTGGCTCCAGAGTCTCGACGAACCGGCGAGCGCATCGACCGTGCTCAATTTCTGGTCGTCGCGCAGCGGTGGGCTGGGCGATGCGCTGCCTGCGGGGACGGTGCGGGTCTATGTCCGCGATGCGCAGGGCCAGCCGCAATTCATCGGCGAGAACACGATCGGCCACACCCCGATGGGGTCGGCGCTCGCCATCCGCACCGGCGATGCGTTCGACGTGCGGGTTCGCCCGGTGGTCGAGAATCGCGAGCGGCTGTCGGGAGATCGCTGGCGCACGACGCAGCGCTACACGTTGACCAATGCGCGCAGCGAGCCGGTAACGGTCGAGCTGGTGCAGGATGGCCTGTATTGGGCGTGGACCGATACGCGGGTGGTGAGCGAAACGCTGACCGGCGAACGGCGCGGTGCCGACCAGCGCGTATGGCAGGTGCCGGTGCCCGCCAATGGCGAGGCGGTGCTGACCGTCGTCACCGAAACACGCTACTGATCCGGGCGGGGCGATGCGCCGTCTGATCCTGTCGGTGCTGGCCGGGGCGCTGGCGATGCCCGCCGTCGCGCAGCAAGTGGTGACATCCGACGCGCCCGAGGTGACATCGATCACCATCTATCGCGATCCGAATCGTGGTGGCGACGATGCGATCAACCGCAACTGGCTGAACGGCTTTGCGCTGGTGACCGAGACGCGGACGATCGCGATTCCGGCCGGGACCGCAGTCATTCGCTTCGAAGGCGTGTCGGGCGGCATCTTGTCGGAAAGCGCGATCGTCACCGGGCTGCCGTCGGACGTGACCGAAAAGAATCTCGATGCCGACCTGCTGTCCCCGCGCAGCCTCTACGATCGCTCGCTCGGGCGGCGGGTGACGATCCGCCGCACCGATGCCGCCGGTCGCATGCAAGAAGCGCAGGCGGTGATCCGGTCGGGCGCGGATGGCGCGGCGGTGCTGGAAACCGCGGACGGGTTCGAAGCGGTGCGCTGTTCGGGGCTGAACGAGACGATTGTCTATGACGCGGCGCCGCCGGGGCTTTCGGCCAAGCCGACGCTGTCGATCGAAACCACGTCGCCGGTGGCGCGCACGGTCACCATCCAGCTGTCCTATCTGGCCGGCGGCTTTGACTGGCAGGCCGATTATGTCGTGACGATGCAGGGCGATGGGACGGCGCGGATGTTCGGCTGGATCACGCTCGCGAGCACCGACGTTACCAGTTATCCGAATGCGCAGGCTCAGGTGGTGGCGGGACGAACCAATCGCACAAGCAATTATGCGCGGCAGATTAGGGAAGGTGCGCGACTGTTGCTGAAATGCTGGCGGGAACGCGAAGCGCCAAGGTCACGAACCAGTGACATTGTACCCAATTTTGCAGCAGCGCCGCCAGCTCCACCCGCCCCTCCTGCGCCTGCAATGGAGGCGATCACCGTCACCGGGTCGCGGATCGCGCGGCAGGAGGATTTGGGCGACCTCAAACTCTATCGCGTGCCGCAGCCGACGACCGTCGCGGCCAAGGCGCAAAAGCAGGTCGCGTTGATGGACAAGGCGGGCGTGCGGCTGCGCCCGGTCTACAAATCCGAACTCTATGGCTCGCGGTTGCAGCCGATGCGGCTGGAGTTGCGCGGCGAGAACAAGGTGGAAAGCGGTCTGGGCCTGCCGCTGCCCGCGGGGCCGGTTGCGCTGTTCGAGGAGACCAGTGTCCGCCCGATCCTGATCGGCGAGGCGTCGGTGGACGACATTCCGGTCGGCGAAGATGTCAAGTTGCGCGTCGCGGCGGGTCCGGGTGTCGTCGCCGCATTGGACGTGATCGACAATGAAGAGGGCGAAGCGCGGCTTCGACTGACCGTGACCAACGCCAATCCCTGGCCAATCGATTACGAAGCGGTGCTGACCCGCGCTGGCGCCGAGCGGATCGATCGCGCGTCGGCGCGACCGGCGCGCGAGGATGGCGAGACTCTGTGGCGCGTGCGCGTGCCGGCGAATGGCAGCGCGACGCTGACCTATCGGTCGCGCCAACCGCGCTGATCCGCGTCGCCGACCTGCGCGGCGTTCTCGTCATGGCCGGTGCCCGAACTGAGGAACACCAGTCCCATCAGCGCCGCGGCCATGAGGACGGTCAGGAACACGCCGACGAAGGCGCCCAGCGCGACCAGCCAATGCAGCGCATCGGTCGTGGCCCACAGGATGCCGACGCCCGCGATGCCAGCCAGCGCGGCGGCGAGCGCCATCCATTTCAGGATGCGGCGATAGCGCGCCCAGGCAAAGGCGGCGTATTCCTGATCGTCGAGTGCGCGTTTGGGGCTGGTCATGCTTTGCAATTGGGGGCGGGCTGTGCGAATCTCAATGCGCTAACGAGTTGGTTCGATACCGGCCCGAACGGTCGCGGCCTTCTCTATATATAGGAGACGCACGATGACGATCGCGGCAATCCTGGACGGCAAGGGGCACGACACCATTACGGTCGGTGCCGATATGAGCGTCGGCGATGCGGCGCGCATCCTGGCCGACAAGCGCATCGGCGCGATGCCGGTGGTGGACGGCGACCGGGTGGTCGGCATCTTTTCCGAACGCGACATTCTCTATTGCCTGGCAGAGGAAGGCGCGACCGCGCTTGGGCGCCGCGTCGCCGAGCTGATGACCGTGCCGGCGATCACCGTCGATCCCGATACCGCGATTCTCGCCGCCTTGTCGCTGATGACCCAGCGCCGGGTTCGCCATTTGCCGGTGGTGGACGGCGAGCGGCTGGTCGGCGTCGTGTCGATCGGCGATCTGGTCAAATACCGGATCGAACGGATCGAGGCCGAGGCGAATGCGATGCGCAGCTACATCCAGAGCGCGTGAATCGGCGCGGGACGAATCAATGCCCGAATCGTTGTCCGAATCAGGGTGATTGATTCGAGGCGATCGATTCGACGGCCGATTTGCCCGGTTTTACTGGGTTTTGAGCACAGCCGCAGGCGGTGACGAACGCGCCGGGCGGCATCTGGCAGGCGAAATGATTCGGACGGCTGTTGTTGCAGCGCCGAAAAAGTTCCACCTCAAAACCCCGCATTTCCGGGCTTTTCCAACTTTTTTGAAACAAAAGTGCAAAGCGGTGTTGACCGGTCGGGGTCATATCCGTAGAGACCCTTTCACCGGCGGGGCACACCACAACGGAGTGCTCCAGACGGTCACAGAAAACCAGGCGCCAGACCGCCCCACCAAAAAGGGGTTAGGTAAGGCGTCGGTCTTTTGCGCTCTTTGACATTGTGATTTAGATGAAGGGACATGTGGGCGGCGGCTCCGGGTCTGGCATTCAAGGTGCCAGGTGCTCGGTAGCAACAAGCCAGTTCATATGTCTCGTTACATATCCACAGTATATGTGATGTGCAGGAATTGGCTCCTTGAAATGAGCTGAGCCGATCAGGTTATTCCGCCTGGCCGGTTTGGAACATCAAACTTGAGAGTTTGATCCTGGCTCAGAACGAACGCTGGCGGCATGCCTAACACATGCAAGTCGAACGAGACCTTCGGGTCTAGTGGCGCACGGGTGCGTAACGCGTGGGAATCTGCCCTTAGGTTCGGAATAACTCAGAGAAATTTGAGCTAATACCGGATGATGACGTAAGTCCAAAGATTTATCGCCTGAGGATGAGCCCGCGTAGGATTAGCTAGTTGGTGTGGTAAAAGCGCACCAAGGCGACGATCCTTAGCTGGTCTGAGAGGATGATCAGCCACACTGGGACTGAGACACGGCCCAGACTCCTACGGGAGGCAGCAGTGGGGAATATTGGACAATGGGCGAAAGCCTGATCCAGCAATGCCGCGTGAGTGATGAAGGCCTTAGGGTTGTAAAGCACTTTTACCCGGGATGATAATGACAGTACCGGGAGAATAAGCTCCGGCTAACTCCGTGCCAGCAGCCGCGGTAATACGGAGGGAGCTAGCGTTGTTCGGAATTACTGGGCGTAAAGCGTACGTAGGCGGCTTTGTAAGTAAGAGGTGAAAGCCTGGAGCTCAACTCCAGAACTGCCTTTTAGACTGCATCGCTTGAATCCTGGAGAGGTGAGTGGAATTCCGAGTGTAGAGGTGAAATTCGTAGATATTCGGAAGAACACCAGTGGCGAAGGCGGCTCACTGGACAGGTATTGACGCTGAGGTACGAAAGCGTGGGGAGCAAACAGGATTAGATACCCTGGTAGTCCACGCCGTAAACGATGATAACTAGCTGTCCGGGCACTTGGTGCTTGGGTGGCGCAGCTAACGCATTAAGTTA
>JAEZZI010000031.1 GCA_023418595.1 Pseudomonadota bacterium | reverse complement strand
TCGATCAGCACGAAATTGGCGTCGGCGTCCGCAGACGAATCCTCCGGATAATCGAGGTCGAGCACGGGCGTACCCTGATAGATACCGCACGAGACCGCGGCGACCTTTTGCCGGATCGGGTCGGCGGTCAGCTTGCCCTCCGCCATCAACCCGTCGACCGCCAGCCGCAGCGCGACCCATGCGCCCGAAATCGCGGCGGTGCGCGTCCCGCCATCGGCCTGGATCACGTCGCAATCGAGCGTGATCTGACGCTCGCCGAGCAGCTTGAGGTCGGTGACCGCGCGCAGGGAGCGCCCGATCAGCCGCTGGATTTCCTGCGTCCGGCCCGACTGCTTGCCCTTGGCTGCTTCGCGATTTCCCCGGGTGTGGGTGGCACGCGGGAGCATCCCGTACTCGGCCGTCACCCAGCCCTCGCCCTTGCCGCGCAACCAGGGCGGCAGGCGTTCCTCGACGCTGGCGGTCACCAGCACCTTGGTATCGCCGAATCCGATCAGCACCGATCCTTCGGCATGGCGCGTGAAGGCGGGGGTAATCGTGATCTCGCGCATTTGGTCGGGGGCGCGGCCGGATGGGCGCATGAAAATCTCCTTGAATGATGCCCGTTCGTTAGGCGGTGGCGCGCGGCAACGCCAGCCCCCCTGCTCGAAGAGGATTTGCGCGGTGGCCGGAACATCCTAAATCTCTGTCATGAGCCAGCCGATCACCGAAATGACCGACCGCGCGCGCGACGTGTTCCGGGTGGTGGTCGAATCCTATCTGGACAGCGGCATGCCGGTCGGCTCGCGCACCATCTCAAAGGTCGCAGGCGTGAACCTGTCGCCCGCGTCGATCCGCAACGTCATGCAGGATCTGGAGGAACTGGGGCTGCTCGCCGCGCCCCATACCAGCGCCGGGCGGATGCCGACCGAGACGGGGCTGCGCCTGTTCGTCGACGGCATGATGCATTCGATGGAGCCGACCGCGGAGGAGCGCGCGGCGATCGCGGCAGGGGCGGGGGAACATGGCCCGGTCGAAGAGGCGATCGCCAACACCACCGCGGCGCTGTCCGGCCTGTCGGCGTGTGCGGGGCTGGTGCTGGTCGCCAAGCGCGAGCCGGTGCTGCGCCAGGTCGGTTTCGTCGCGTTGCCCGACGACAAGGCGATTGCGGTGCTGGTCGGCGCGGACGGATCGGTCGAGAATCGCGTCGTTGATCTGCCGCCGGGCATGACGCCCTCGGCGCTGACCCAGGCGGCCAATTATCTGTCGGCGACGATGGCCGGACAGACGCTGAGCGCGGCGCGCGCGCGGATCGCGCAGGAAATCCGGCGCGAACGGGCCGAACTCGATTCGGCGGCGCAAACTCTGGTCGAACGCGGCCTTGCGGTATGGTCGGCGGATGGCGACGATCGCCCCGTGCTGATCGTGCGCGGCCAAGCGCGGCTGATCGACGCGACCGCGACCGAGGATCTGGAGCGCGTGCGACAATTGCTCGACGAGCTGGAGGGCAAGGAGGAAATCGCCCGGCTGCTCGACAGCGCCAAGGACGGCGACGCGACCCGCATCTTCATCGGGTCGGAAAACAAGCTGTTCGCGCTGTCCGGCTCGTCGGTGATCGCCAAGCCGGTGCGCGCGCTCGACGGGCGGGTGGTCGGTGTGGTGGGGGTGATCGGCCCGACACGGTTGAACTATGCGCGCGTCGTGCCCATGGTTGATTTCACCGCGGCGACGCTGGCGCGTCTGCTGATATGACTGGCTTGAAGAACAGGGTTTTATGACCGAAGAAACGAAGAACGGCGCGACCGAAGCGCCGCTGGATACCGACCTGCGCGAGGAAACCGCAGCCGAAGCCCCCGAAGTGGCGGAAGCCGACCGCGTCGTCGAGCTTGAGGCGAAACTGGCCGAGGCCGACGCGGCACTGCTTTATTCGAAGGCCGAGACGCAGAATGTCCGCCGCCGTGCGGAAAAGGAAGCGCAGGACGCGCGGGCCTATGCCGCGACCGGCTTTGCGCGCGACATATTGTCGGTGGCCGACAATCTCAGCCGCGCCCTGTCGGCGATCCCGCAGGAAATGCGCGACGACGAGAAGATGAAGGGGCTGGTCACCGGGCTGGAGGCGACGGGCCGCGAGCTCGAAAGCGTGTTCGCGCGGCATAACATCAGGAAGATCGAGACGGCGGGCGAGACGCTCGATCCCAACTGGCATCAGGCGATGTTCGAAGTGCCGACCGCGGACGCCGCGCCGGGCACGATCGTGCAGGAAATCCAGGCCGGGTATCGGATCGGCGACCGTCTGCTGCGGCCCGCGCTGGTGGGCGTTGCAAAGGCGGCTGACGAGTAAACTCCTCCCCCAACCGGGGGAGATGGCAGCACAAGTGCTGACGGAGCGGGCTTGCCACGCAGGGCAACGCCTGTGGCACCCCTCCACCAGCTTCGCTGGTCCCCCTCCCCCGGTGGGGGGAGGATTTTTTTGTTGTGCTGGCCTCCCGCGCGCCAACCCCCTATCTCTGATCGCATGCCCGCCCGCATGGATTCCCTGCCCAACCGACGCGCGATCATCGATCGGCGGGTGCTTGCCGACGAACTCGCGAGCCTTGAGCCCGAGCCCGGTCAGCCGCTGCGCCAGGCGGCAACCAGGCTGCTGCGCACCGCGATGGACAAGGGGCGCGCCGAAATCGAGCGGCGCTTCATGGAGCATCCGACTCGCGGCCTCGAAATGGCCGCGTCGGGCGCGTTCCTGACCGATCAGATCCTGAGGCTGCTCTGGGATTTCACCGTCCAGCGGCTCTATCCGAACAACAACCCGACCAGTGCCGAGCGCATGACGCTGATCGCGGTCGGCGGCTATGGGCGCGGCGAGATGGCGCCCTATTCGGACATCGATATCGGGTTCCTGACGCCGTGGAGGCAGACCAGCTGGTCCGAACAGGTCATCGAATCGATGCTCTATGCCTTGTGGGACATGGGGCTGAAGGTCGGGCATTCGTCACGCTCGCTCGACGAGATGATCCGCCAGGCGAAATCGGACGGGACGATCCGCACCGCGCTCGTCGAGGCGCGATTTGTCTGGGGTGATATGGGCCTGTACGACGAGGCCGCCGCGCGGTTTCGCGCCGAAGTGCAGGCCGATGGCGCCCGCGCCTTCATCGCCGACAAGCTCGCCGAACGCGATGCGCGCCACCGGCGGATGGGCGACAGCCGATACGTCGTCGAGCCCAATGTGAAGGAAGGCAAGGGCGGCCTGCGCGACCTCCACACGCTGTTCTGGATCGGAAAATATGCCTATGGCGTCCGCCGCGCCGCAGAGCTGGTCGACAAGGGCGTGTTGTCAGGGCACGAATATCGCCAGTTCAACCGTGCCGAGAATTTCCTGTGGGCGGTGCGCTGTCACCTGCACCTGATCGCGGGGCGGGCCGAGGAGCGGCTGACCTTCGACTTCCAGCGCGAGATCGCCGACCGGATGCGCTATTCGGACCGGCCGGGGAAATCGGCGGTCGAACGCTTCATGCAATTCTATTTCTTGCAGGCGAAGCGCGTCGGCGACCTGACCGGCGTGTTCCTCGCGCATCTCGATGAGCAATTCGCCGCGCGCGGCCGGCGGTTCGGGCTGCCGATGCTGCGGCGTGCCCCGCGCAAGCTGAAAGGGTTCGTGCTCGATCGCGGGCGGCTGGCGCTGCCGAACGACGAATTCTTCCAGCGCGATCCGGTGCGGCTGATCGAACTGTTTCAGCTCGCAGACCTGCACGCGCTGGAAATCCACCCGCTGGCAATGCGTGCCGCCGCGCGCGATGCCAAGCTGATCGACGACTGGCGCGACGACGCCCGCGCCAACGCGCTGTTCCTCGACGTGCTGACCTCCCCCCGCGATCCCGAAACGGTGCTGCGCTGGATGAACGAGGCGGGCGTGTTCGGGCGTTTCGTGCCCGATTTCGGCCGCGTCGTCGCGCAGATGCAGTTCGACATGTATCATCACTATACCGTCGACGAGCACAGCATCCGCGCCATCGGGCTGCTCAGTCAGATCGAACGCGGCGTGCTGAAGGAGGACCACCCCTTGTCCTCCACCATCGTCCAGCAGATCGCGTCGCGCCGGGTGCTCTATGTCGCGGTGCTGCTGCACGACATCGCCAAGGGGCGCGGCGGCGACCATTCGGTGCTGGGCGCGGGTGTGGCGGAACGGCTGTGCCCGCGTTTTGGCCTCACCCCTGCCGAGACCGAGACGGTGGCGTGGCTGGTGCGCTGGCACCTGTTGATGTCGGCGACCGCGTTCAAGCGCGACCTGTCGGACTTCAAGACCATTCTCGATTTCGCCAACCATGTGCAATCGGTGCAGCGCCTCCGCCTGCTGCTGGTGCTGACGGTGGTCGACATTCGCGCGGTAGGGCCGGGGGTGTGGAACGGCTGGAAACGGCAATTGCTGTCCACTCTGTTCGATTCGGCCGAGGAAGTGCTGCGGCTGGGCCACAAGCAGAAGGGACGCAGCGAGAGGATCGCGGCGAAGCAGGACGCGCTGGCCGAGACGCTGGGCTGGGATGCCGATACCCGCGCGACGTTCGTGCGACGACTGGCCGAGCCCTATTGGATTGCCGAGCCGGTCGACGTGCAGGAGGCCAATGCCCGCCAGATGATGGCGGCGGGCGACGAACAATTGTCGATCCGCGCCCAGGTCTATCCCGATCAGGATGCGACGCTGGTCACCGTCTATGCCGCCGACCATCCGGGGCTGTTCTACCGTATCGCGGGCGCGATCCATGCGGCGGGCGGCAACATCATCGACGCGCGCATCCACACGACGCGCGACGGGCGCGCGCTCGACAATTTCCTGGTGCAGGACCCGTTCGGCCAGCCGTTCGACGACCCGGCGCGGCTGGCGCGATTGCAGGACGCGATTACCGAAGCGCTGTCGAACCGCGCCAAGATGACCGAGAAGCTGCGCCGCAAGCCGCTTGCCCGCACGCGCGCCGATGCCTTTGCGATCGAACCCGCCGCGCTGATCGACAACAAGGCGTCGAACCGGTTTACCGTGATCGAGGTCAATGCGCGCGACCGCCCGGCGCTGCTCTATGACCTCGCCAACGCGCTGTTCCAGTCGAAGGTGACGATCCATTCGGCGCATGTCGCAACCTATGGCGAGCGCGCGGTGGATACCTTCTACGTCACCGACCTGCTGGGCGAGAAGATCGACAATGCCGGACGGCTGAAGGGCATCGAACGACGGCTGGTCGAAGCGGCGAGCGAGGGCGAAGCGGCGCAGGCGGCGTAAGCCATTCGTCGTTGCGAGCGTAGCGAAGCAATCCAGGGCGTGACCCGCACCGCTGGATTGCTTCGCTACGCTCGCAATCACGACCAGCCCGCAGCATCGCCCGATCCGCCAGCCTTGGCTGGCATGACGATCGGTGCGAGACCGTGCATCGTTGCCAGCGCTCGATTACCGGAGCGCCCCCATGGCAGTCCTCGGCATCGGCGGTATCTTCTTCCGCACGCGATCCCGACGGTAATGCGATCGAATTGTGGGAAGAGCCGCAGTCGTGAAAGGGCTGATCCTGGCAGCGCTGGTTGCGGTGCTGGTGCGGATGCTGAGGTCGCGAGCGACAAAACGGCAATGCGGTCGGCGCGACGACGGCGCCAGTGCTGGCGAAAGCGGATAACACGATGGCAGGCACCGCGGTTCCGCTGCGGACGATGGCGATCGCGGATCGGGGGATGATGGTGGCGGGGGCGGCGACTGAACGCGACACCGCCCCCTCTTCAAGCGTTATTTCGGCGACAGCACCATCAGCATCTGGCGGCCTTCCATGCGCGGATAGGCTTCGACCTTGGCGTCCTCGCTGCAATCCTCGGCGACGCGCTGGAGCAGCGCCATGCCGAGCTGGCCGTGGCTGAGTTCGCGACCGCGGAAGCGCAGGGTGATCTTCACTTTGTCGCCTTCGCCGATGAACTTGTGCACGTTGCGCATCTTCACATCGTAATCGTGATCGTCGATGTTCGGACGCATCTTGATCTCTTTGATTTCCTGCGTCTTTTGCGTCTTGCGCGCGAGGTTCGCCTTTTTCTGCGCCTCGTATTTGAACTTGCCGACGTCCAGGAACTTGGCGACGGGCGGGTCGGCGTTGGGCGATACCTCAACCAGGTCCAGGCCAACCTCGGCGGCCTGCTCGATCGCCTCGCGCGTATACATGACGCCCAGATTCTCGCCTTCGTGATCGATCACGCGGACCTTGGGCGACTGGATGAATTCGTTGTAGCGCGGGCCGTTCATCGGCGGCGGCGTGTTGCCACGCCGGGACATGGGGGGACGTATCTTGGCTTCTCCTGTCGTCAGTTCGAGCACTCCATATAGGGGCGATGCGCGCAATTTGGAAGCGGGGTTGGCGTCGAATTCAGCGCGGCTGGGCGAGGATGACGATGCAGCCTGCCAGCGCAAGGCCGACGCCGATCAGGTCCCAGCGCGTCGGGGCGTGCCCCTCCACCAGCAACAGCCAGCCGAGCGACGCGGCGATATAGATGCCGCCATAGGCCGCATAGGCGCGCCCCGCCGCATCCGCCGGGCTGAGCGTCAGCAGCCACGCGAACAGCGCGAGCGTCGCCATGCCCGGAATCAGCCACCAGACCGACTTGCCCGATCGCACCGCGGCCCAGAAGGCGAAACAGCCCGCAATCTCCGCCACCGCGGCGGCGGCGTAGATTGCGAGCGTTTGCGGCGTCACGCGAGTTTGAGGTCGGGCGGAGTTGCGTCGTCGCGCAGCATCGCGATCGCCGCGTCGAGCGAGATCACTTCCTGCCCCTGGCTACCCAGGCGGCGGATCGCAACGGTGCCTTCGTCCGCCTCGCGCTTACCGATAACGAGCAGATACGGAACCTTGGCAAGCGAGTGTTCGCGCACCTTGTAGTTGATCTTCTCGTTGCGCAGGTCGGCCTCTACGCGGATGCCCGCGGCCTTGAGCTTCTCGACCGCTTCGTTTGCATAATCGTCGGCGTCCGACACGATCGTCGCAACCACCGCTTGCACGGGCGCGAGCCAGGTCGGCAGGCGTCCGGCGAAATGTTCGATCAGGATGCCGATGAACCGTTCGTAACTGCCGAAGATTGCGCGGTGGAGCATGATCGGGCGGTGACGTTCGCCATCCTCACCGACATAGCTCGCGTCGAGCCGGTCGGGGAGCACGCGGTCGGACTGGATGGTGCCGACCTGCCACGTCCGCCCGATCGCGTCGGTCAGATGCCATTCGAGCTTGGGCGCGTAGAAGGCGCCTTCGCCGGGCAATTCCTCCCAGCCATAGTCCTCGGTCGCGAGACCCGCTTCGACCACCGCGTTGCGCAGTTCGTCCTCGGACAGATCCCACATTTCCTCGCTGCCAAACCGCTTTTCGGGGCGCAGCGCGAGCTTGATCGCGTAGGTGAAGCCGAAATCCTTGTAGATGCGGTCGGCGAGTTCGCAAAACGCCCGCACTTCCGCAACGATCTGATCCTCGCGGCAGAAGATGTGCGCGTCGTCCTGAGTGAACTGGCGCACGCGCATCAGCCCGTGGAGCGCGCCGTGCGGCTCGTTGCGGTGGCAGCAGCCATTTTCGTAGAAGCGCAAGGGCAGGTCGCGGTACGACTTGATCCCCTGGCGGAAGATCAGGACGTGCGCGGGGCAGTTCATCGGCTTCAGCGCCATCCAGTCGGCGTCGTCGCTGACGATCGGTCCTTCGTCCTCGGTATTGGGCACCTCGTCGGGGATCACGAACATGTTCTCGCGATATTTGCCCCAGTGGCCGGACTGCTCCCACTGGCGCGCGTCCATCACCTGCGGCGTCTTGACCTCGCGATAGCCCGCGCCGTCGATCGCGCGGCGCATATAGGCCTCCAGCTCGCGCCAGATGATGTAGCCGTTCGGGTGCCAGAACACGCTGCCATGCGCTTCGGCCTGCAAATGGAACAGGTCCATTTCCTGGCCCAGCTTGCGGTGGTCGCGCTTGGCGGCTTCCTCCAGCTTGTGGAGATGCGCGTCGAGCTGCTTCTTGTTGAGCCAGCCGGTGCCATAGATGCGGCTGAGCATCGCGTTCTTCTGGTCGCCGCGCCAATATGCGCCCGAGACCCTCGTGAGTTTGAAAGCCTGCGGGTCGAGCTTGCCGGTCGAGGCAAGATGCGGCCCGCGGCACATGTCGAGCCAGGCGTCCTCGCGCTCGCCCGAGCGATAGACTGTCAGTTCCTCGCCCTCGGGCAGTTCGGCGGCCCATTCGGCCTTGAACGTCTCGCCCTGCGCGTTCCAGCGCGCGATCAGGTCGGCGCGGCTCCATACTTCGCGCACCAGTTTCTCGTCGCGGGCGATGATCGCGCGCATTTCGGCCTCGATCGCGGGGAGGTCTTCCTCGGTAAACGGACGGTCCTTGGGCGCGAAATCGTAATAGAAACCGTCGTCGGTCGCCGGACCGAAGGTGATCTGCGTGCCCGGAAACAGGTTCTGCACCGCCTCCGCCAGCACATGCGCGAAATCGTGGCGCGCGAGTTCGAGCGCGTCGGCTTCGTCCTTCGCCGTTACGAGTGCGAGTTGCGCGTCGCCCTCGAACGCGCGCCCGATGTCGCGCAGTTCGCCGTCGACCCGCGCGGCAAGCGCTGCCTTTGCCAGTCCCGGCCCGATCGCGGCGGCGATGTCCGCGGGGGTAGTCCCCGGCGCTACTTCGCGGACGGAGCCGTCGGGTAGCGTGATGCGGAACATCTGGGACATGGGGAGTTTAGCCTTTTCGGTTGGTTGAACGACAAGCGCTTATGCCGCACCGCGCGCTATAGGCAAGGTGGCGTTGCGCGTCACGCCACCCCGAACGGCACCACGTAATTCTCGGAGATATGTCCGATCTTGGCGGGGCCGAGATAGGGCACGCCCATGTCGCCGCACCAGCGCAGGATCATTCCTTCAAGCGTTTCGCCGAACTTCACGTCATTGTCGGGAATGGCGTTGAAGGTGCCAAGCCGCACCCCCGCCACCCCCTTCAGCTGCGTGGCATTGGCAAGCTGGAACAGCATCCGGTCGATTCGATAAAGCGGTTCGGATACGTCCTCGATCATCAGCACATGGTCGGTCAGGTCGGGCAGCCACGGCGTGCCGATCATGATCGTCAGAATCGAGAGGTTGAACGCGACCGCAGGCACGCCGCCTGCGGTCGAAGGTTCGAGCGAGCGGGGATCGTCGTTGATCAGCCAGTTGAGCGCACGCGCGGCGCTGGCGCCTGCGTCCTTGCGCCCGATCTCGGTCGGCATCGGGCCGTGCGCGGGACGACCGATGCGGCGGGCATAGAGCGCGCCGAGCATGAACCCCATGTCCGAATAGCCGAGATATTTCTTGGCTCTTGCCGACGAATTGAGCTGGCCCATCACCGCGTCGAGAATGCGGTTGGAGCCGTATCCGCCGCGCGCGAACCAGATCGCGTCGAACCCCGAATCGTTCGCGAATTCGAGGAAGGCGCCCGCGCGGACGCCGTCGTCGCCGGCGAAATGGCCGTCTTCTGCGAAGCATTGCGGGTGGAAGACTACCTCCACCGATGGGGCGATGATCGCGGCCAGCGCCTGGACGCGCGGGGCGACGCTTTCGTCGATCGACCTGCCGGGGGCGACTACGCCGATCCGCTTTGCCATCCCGTCCCGGACTCCCACAACCGTTTGCTTCGAGCGAAGTCGAAAAGCGTTTCTTCCGGCAACACGTTTCTTGACTGCGCTCGAAACGAACGGGGAAGGGGACGCTCACTTGCTTCCGCTGCTCCCCGCCGATAGCGCGCTCGCATGGAAACGGGCAAATCCTTCTTTTTCGTCGGCATCGGCGGTTCGGGCATGATGCCGCTGGCGATGATCCTTGCCGGGCGCGGCGCGCGCGTTGCGGGGTCGGACCGCAGCCTCGATTCCGGAAGGCTTCCGGCCAAGTTCGACGATCTTGCCGCGCGGGGCATCGCGCTCCACCCCCAGGATGGCAGCGGCATCGTGTCGGGGGACCAGATCGTCGTCGCCTCCGCCGCGGTCGAGGCGACCGTGCCCGACATGATCGCGGCCGAAGCCGTCGGCGCTCAGCGGATGACGCGTGCCGAGCTGCTCGCGTCGCTGTTCAATGCGTCGGCCAGCCGCATCGGGGTGGCGGGGACCAGCGGCAAATCGACCGTGACCGGCATGATCGGCTGGATTCTTCACACGCTGGGCCACGATCCGACGGTGATGAACGGCGCAGTGATGAAGAATTTCGCCAGCCCGCAAGCGCCGTTTGCCAGCGCGCTGGTGGGCGAAGGCGCGGCCTTCGTGTCCGAGGTGGACGAAAGCGACGGGTCGATCGCACTTTATTCGCCCGAGATCGCGGTGCTCAACAATGTCAGCCTCGACCACAAGTCGCTGGAGGAATTGCGCGCGCTGTTCGGCGATTTCGCCGCCAAGGCGCGGGTGACGGTGGTCAATGTCGGTGATCCGGAAGCCGAGGCGCTGGCCGACACGATGGACCGCGCGAAGCTGATGACGGTCGCGATCGACGCGTCCGCCGATCTGCGTGCTGAAAATCTGGCGCCCGAGCGTTACGCGATTTCCTTCGACCTGGTGTCGCGGGGCGAGCGGTTGAAGGTGCGGCTTGGCGTGCCGGGGCGGCATAATGTCGAAAACGCGCTGGCGGCGATCGGCGCGGCGATCGCGGCGGGCGTGACGCGCGAGGATGCTGCCAAGGCGATCGAGGGGTTCAAGGGGCTGAAGCGCCGCTTCGAACTGGTCGGCGATGCGAACGGCATCGCGGTGATCGACGATTTCGGCCACAACCCGGAAAAGATCGCCGCGACGCTCGACACGCTGCATGCCCATCCAGGCAAGTTGCTGCTGATGTTCCAACCGCACGGTTACGGGCCGTTGAAAGTGATGCGCCGCGAGCTGGTGGCGATGTTCGCCGACAGGCTGGACGACGACGACGTGCTGGTCCTGCCCGATCCCGTCTATCAGGGCGGCACCACATCACGTGAGGTCACCAGCGCCGACATCGTCGCCGATGTGCAAGCCGCAGGCCGCGACGCCCGCCACGTCCCGGCACGCGACGACGCGGCGGCGGCGCTTGTTGCGATGGCGCGTCCCGGCGACCGCATCGTCCTGATGGGTGCCCGCGACGACACGCTGTCGCTGCTGGCGCAGGACATGGTGGATGATTTGTCAGGTTAACTTGACATGTAAAGCGAACTTGACGCAAAGTCCCCTTTACTGATTCGAAAGCGAGCTTGTCATGAACCGAACGCCCGCCGCGCAGCGTTACCTGCGTCGCTTTGCCGTCGTCACCATCGCCTATGTCCTGCTGATCGCCGCCAATGTCGGGGTCAGCCGGGCTTTCGATCCCTCCCAGACCATATTGGGTGTGATGGCGATCCTGACCGCTCTGCCGATCGTCGGGATGCTGATCGTGCTTGGCATCTATTTGCGCGAGGAAAGCGACGAATTCGTTCGCGACCGTATCGTGTTGTCGATGCTGATCGGCCTTGGCGTGCTGTTGTCGCTGTCGAGCATTCTCGGGATGTTGCAGTTCGAAGGGCTGGTTGGCGAACTGCCCGTTTTTCTGGCCTTTCCGATCTGGTGCGGCGCGTGGGGGATCGCCCAGTCCCTGCTAGCATTGCGCGACGAGCGTGCGGATGCGGCATGAAGAACCGGCTGAAAATACTGCGTGCCGAACGCGACTGGAGCCAGCAGGATCTGGCCGAACGGCTCGAAGTGTCGCGCCAGAGCGTCAACGCCATCGAAACGGGGCGATATGATCCGTCATTACCGCTGGCGTTCAAGATCGCCGACGTGTTCGGCCAGCCGATCGAGGCGATCTTCATCAACCCGGCGAGCGACTGAAGCCAGCGCCCTTTCAACAAGGGGCCGCGCTGCGTAGAAGCGCGGCCATGCACTATCACGAACGCGCCGACCGCCCCCGTATCGCCTATCACCTAACCGAGGGGCGTGGACCCACCATCGTGTTCCTGCCGGGCTATGCGTCGGACATGAGCGGGACCAAGGCGGTGGCGGTCGAGCATTGGGCGCGCGATACGGGCCGCGCGGCGCTCAGGTTCGATTATGCCGGGTGCGGTGAGAGCGATGGCGCGTTCGCGGATCAGGGGCTGGCCGACTGGCGCGACGATGCGCTGGCGATGATCGATCTGGTTGCAGGGTCGGTGGTGCTGGTGGGATCCTCGATGGGCGGGTGGATCATGCTGCTCGCGGCGCTTGCACGCCCTGGCCAGGTCGTCGGAATGGTCGGCATCGCGCCCGCGCCCGACTTCACCGACTGGGGGTTCAGCGACGCGCAGAAGGCGGCGCTGCTGTCGGACGGGCGAATCGAGGAGCATTCCGAATATTCCGACCATCCGAAGACCACCACGCGGACCTTCTGGCAGTCGGGGGAGGCGAACCGGCTGATGCATGGGACCATCGCGCTGTCGGTGCCGACCCGTCTGGTGCAGGGGCAGCTTGACCCGGACGTGCCGTGGGAACGCACGGTTCGCCTCGCCGGGCTGATTGCGGGCGACGATGTTCAGACCTGGCTCATCAAGGATGGCGATCATCGGCTGTCACGCCCGCAGGATATCGCGTTGATCCTGCGCGCGATTGAGGATGTTTCCGGAGAAGCCGAATGATTGCCGCCCTGATGTTGCTCGCTCAGGCCGCGCCTGCGCCCGCGTCCGCGCCCGTCGACCCCCAGCGTTACCGAGCCTGCGCGGCAGTTGCCGAGGCCGATAGTGCAAGGGGCGTCGCGGCGGCGGATGCGTGGGCGAAGGAAGGCGGCGGGTTTCTGGCCGATCGTTGCAAGGGGCTGGCGCTGGCGACCGGCGGGCAATGGGCGCAGGCGGCGGCGATGTTCGAATTTTCCGCGCAGGCGGCGCAGGGGGCGCGGCATTCGGTTGCCTATCCGACCTGGGCACAGGCGGGAAATGCCTGGCTGGCGGCGGGTGAGCCGACGCGGGCCAGGGCGGCGCTCGACAATGCGATCAATCCGGGGCTGCTGCGCGACCTGCAACTGGGGCAAGCGCATATCGACCGTGCGCGCGCATTCGTCGGCATGGGCGAGCTGCCGTCGGCGCGCGCCGATCTGAACATCGCGGTGCGCGAGGCGCCCGAAGATCCGCTCGGCTGGCTGTTGTCGGCGACGCTCGCGCGGCGGATGGGCGATCTGGAACGCGCGCGCGACGATATCGTCGAGGCGGCGGAGCGTGACGGCGACAATCCGGCAGTGCAGCTTGAGGTCGGCAACATCGCCGCCGCGCTGGGCGAGGATGCCGGCGCGCGGGGCGCGTGGCAGCGGGTGATCGAACTGGCGCCGGAGAGCCCGCAGGCAGCGTCGGCCAAGGCGGCGCTGGCGGAAAATCCGGGCGGGTAGGCGTTGCCCCCGCGCTCCGTTCGTTTCGAGCGAAGTCGAGAAACGAGCGGAGGAGTTTGCGTATCAAATTACGTCATCCCTACGAAAGCAGGGACATCAGGCCACGTGCGAACCGCTTGATAACCCAGCTTTCGCTGGGATGACGTTTGGGGCGGGGGGCGGGGGGGGCGGGCCGCCCTATTTCAGATAGAAATCGACCGTCGTTACCACCCGCACCTTCTTGAACGGGGTGTCCGCGACGCCGTAACCGCCTTGCTCCCCATCGCGCGCCTCGATCGAGAAATAGCCTTGGGTCGCGCTCTTGATCCCGCCGACGCCTGCACCGCTGTCGCTGGCGAATTGTTCGGCCGCGGCGCGTGCATCCTTGGTCGCTGCCGCCACCATTGCCGGTTTGATGTCGTTCAGCCGCGTGAAGCTGTAGACGATCCCCGACCCCTCTTGCAGCACCACGCCCTGGCGTACGAGGTCGAACTGGCGCGCGACCGCCTGCCGCGCGCGGGCGATGTCGGTGGTGCGCAGTTGCAGCCGCTGGTTGATCGTCACCGTCTGGACGCCGTTGTTATAGAACTGGTTGACGCTGGCCCCCGCCGGGCTCAGCGCATCGGCGGGGAAACCGAGCGATGCGAAGAACTGTTGGATCGCCTGGGTGTCGCGATCGATATCGGCCTGCACCGCGGCCAGGTCCAACCCTTGCGACGAATAGTTGAGCGTCCAGACCGCCAGGTCCGCCGTGACATTCTGCTCCGCCAATCCGCGCACCGTGACCGACCGGTCGGCATGTTTCGCACGCACCAGCCCGTTACCCAGCAGATAGCCGCCGACGATCAGCCCCAGCGCGACGATCGCTGCCGCGATTCCCAGCGCCATCGTCGTTTTGTCGGAAATTCGGCTTTCCACGCGCGTTCCCCTTCCCGATATTGTCCACGACTCGATTGACATGCTGCCGATGAGCCGTTGCTGACATACGACGAAACGAAAGGTGCCGTCATGAAATATCTCCACACCATGATCCGCGTTACGGACCCCGAGGCGACGGTGGCGTTCTTCGAATTGCTGGGGCTGAGGGAGGTCCGGCGGATGGACAGCGAAGCGGGGCGCTTCACGCTGATCTTCCTCGCGACGCCAAGCGAGATGAAGGGCGAGGGCGAGCGCGCCGACGCCGAGGTGGAGTTGACCTATAACTGGCCGCCCGAAGACGGAAGCGCGCCCGAAACCTATACCGGCGGGCGCAATTTCGGGCATCTCGCCTATCGCGTCGACAACATTTACGACACCTGCCAGCGGCTGATGGACGCCGGCGTGACGATCAACCGCCCGCCGCGTGACGGCTATATGGCGTTCGTGAAGACGCCCGACGATATCTCGATCGAATTGCTGCAACTGGATGGCGCGCTGCCGCCGGCCGAGCCGTGGAAGTCGATGCCCAACACGGGAAGCTGGTGAGGTGAGCACGCTCCAGATCGTCCGCATTCCGGCGCTCAGCGACAATTATGTCTGGCTGGTGCATGACGACGCCAGCGGCGAGACGATGGTGGTCGATCCCGCCGAGGCCGCGCCGGTGCTGGCCGAGGCCGACCGGCGCGGCTGGCGGATCGGGGCGATCTGGAACACCCACTGGCATCCCGACCACACCGGTGGAAACGCGGCAATCAAGGTAGCGCATGGCGCGACGGTGATTGCGCCCGCCGCCGAAGCGGCGCGCATTCCGACCGCCGACCGGCTGGTGGCGGAAGGCGACCGCGTATCGCTGGGGGCGCATGAGGCCGTGGTGATGGAGGTGCCGGCGCACACCGCCGGACACATCGCCTATCACTTTGCCGACGACGCCGTGGCGTTCGTGGGCGACACGTTGTTCGCCATGGGCTGCGGGCGGCTGTTCGAGGGGACGGCGGACCAGATGTTCGCGAACATGCAGCGGTTCGCAGGCCTGCCGGATGAAACCGTTATCTATTGCGCGCACGAATACACCCAGTCGAACGGGCGGTTCGCGTTGGTTGCGGAGCCCGACAATGACGCGATCCGCCACCGGATGGCGGAGGTCGATGCGGCGCGTGTCGCAGGCGAGCCGACGGTGCCGACCACCATTGGCGTCGAACGGGCGACCAACCCGTTCCTGCGCGCCGAAAGCGCTGAAAAACTGGCGGAACTACGCGCAGCGAAAGATGGTTTTTCCGGGTAAACGGGTGTAGCATCGTCATGTCATGCAGGGGGCGAGCCACCCGAAGGAGGTCGCCATGTTACGTTTGATGATTGCCGCCAGCGCCGCAGCCATGCTGGCGGGTTGCGCCCTGTCTCCCGCCGAACAGGCGCGGCAGGACGGTGTAGCTGCGCGCGAGGAAGCGCGACTGGCGGAAGCGCTCGAAGGATTTGAATCGACCGGACGCACCAGCAGCTGCGTGCCCCGGTTCGAGGTGCGTCAGACCAAGCTCTACGAAGGCGCGATCCTGTTCGAACGGTCGCGCAACCATGTCTATCGCAGCGATGTCGGGCCGGGTTGCGGGCGCAATCAGGACGATATTCTGGTGTTCAAAAGCGTCAACGGCTCCTCCTATTGCGCCGGCGATATCGTCCAGCTTCGGTCGCGGTCTGGCGGATTCTTCTCGGGTACATGCAGCCTGGGCGAGTTCACCGAACTGAAGCGCGATGCGCGCTAGCGCAATCGCGGCGGCTACGGCAACTTTGCTGGTCGCCGGATGCACGACCACACCCGAACAAATGGCCGAGGCGGAAGCCGCGCGCGCTGCCGAACTGGCCGATGCGCTGGGTGGATATTCGCCCGGCGCGGCCCAGGACTGCATGCCGATCGATCGCACCAACGGTCCGCAGATCATCGGCGGCGGGGTGGTGCTGTACCGCGAAAGCGGGCGCCGCATCTGGCTGGCGCGAACCGAGGGCGAATGCCCGTGGCTGCGCCGCGACGGGGTGATGGTGACAGAGATATTCGGCAACCAGCTGTGCCGCACCGACCGGTTCCGGGTGGTCGATCGCGGAAGCAGCATTCCGTCGGGCCATTGCCGGTTCGGCAGTTTCACGCCCTATGACCGGGATTGAATGATCCTTGCGCCCAGGCTGAGCCTGTCGAAGCCGGGTGGCGAAAGCCACACTTCGACACGCTCAGCGTGAGCACGCGGGAGATGGTTACAGCACGTACCGGCTGAGATCGGTGTTCCGCGCGACTTCGCTCAACTGCTTTTCGACATAGGCGGCATCCACCGTCAGCGTCTGGCCGCCGCGATCCTCGGCATCGAAGCTGACCTCCTCGAGCAGCTTTTCCATCACCGTCTGCAACCGCCGTGCGCCGATATTCTCGACCTCCGCATTCACTTCTGCGGCGATGCGGGCGATCGCCCGGATCCCGTCGTCGGTGAAGTCGATGGTGACGCCTTCGGTTTCGATCAGCGCCTTGTATTGCTGCGGCAACGACGCCTTGGTGTCCGACAGGATCGCGATGAAATCCTCCTCGGTCAGCGCCTTCAATTCGACGCGGATCGGCAGGCGGCCCTGGAGTTCGGGAAGCAGATCGCTGGGCTTCGCGACGTGGAACGCGCCGCTGGCGATGAACAGGATGTGGTCGGTCTTCATCGGCCCGTATTTGGTCGAAATCGTGGTGCCCTCGATCAGCGGCAGCAGGTCACGCTGAACGCCCTCGCGGCTGACGCTGCCGCCGCGCACGTCGCTGACCGCGATCTTGTCGATCTCGTCGAGAAACACGATGCCGTTCGCTTCGGCATCGGCCAGCGCGGAGCGGCTGACCTCGTCCTGGTCGAGCCGTTTGTCGGCTTCTTCCTCGACCAGCTTGGCCCAGGCGGCATGGACGTTCAGCTTGCGGCGCTGGAGGCGCGGTCCGCCCAGCCCCTTCATCATCTCGCCCAGATTGATCATCTGCGCGCCCGCACCCGGCAATTCGAACGGCATCGAGGGCGCGGCCTCAAGCTCGATTTCGATCTCGCTATTGTCGAGATGGCCGTCGTTCAGGCGCTGGCGGAACGCTTCGCGCGTCGCCTGCGAGCTATCCTTGCCGGTCAGCGCGTCGAGCAGGCGCGTCATCGCCGCGGCTTCCGCCTTGTCCTTCACCGCCAGCCGGCGGCGTTCCTTTTCCAGCCGGACGGCTTCTTCGACCAGGTCGCGGGCGATCTGTTCGACGTCGCGACCGACATAGCCGACCTCGGTGAACTTGGTCGCCTCGATCTTGATGAACGGCGCGTCGGCCAGCTTGGCCAGACGACGGCTGATCTCGGTCTTGCCGCACCCTGTCGGGCCGATCATCAGGATGTTTTTCGGGCTGACCTCGTCGCGCAGGTCGGGCGCCAGCTTCTGGCGGCGCCAGCGGTTGCGCATCGCCACGGCGACCGCGCGCTTGGCTTCCTTCTGGCCGATGATGTGCGCGTCCAATGCGGCGACAATCGCCTTGGGGGTAAGGGCTTCGTTCATAATGGAAGATGGGGTCCGTCTGTTCTGGTTCGTAGCGCCCAAGATGGCCCCGCGGGCCACGGGTTCAAGCCGGGCAGCGCCAGCTCGCAGCGACGCGCGCATGGCTGCGGACGATGCCGTCGATGTCGGATGGCTGCGGGGTCGCATCCCACTCGCCGCGTTCCCAGGTGCCGCCGAGCACGATTCCGTCGGCGCGCGGGAACATATAACCCTCGCGCACCGCATAGGCGTAATCGATCTCGGGCTGGGGCAAGAGGACCGCAAGCTGGCCGCGAATGGGGGTGAGTTCGGTGTCGCCAAACAATTGATGGCTGCCGAGCCCGGTGCAGTTGAAGATTGCGGCCTCGGGCAGCACGGCAAGGTCGGCGGGCTCTGCGAAATCGCGCACCACGATGCTTCCCCCTGCACGCTGGAAATCGGCGATCATGCGGGACAGATAGCGGCCCGTTTCCACATACATGGTGTCGAACCGGCGCATGGTGCCGCTCCCGAACGGATGTTGCCCTTCCGCGAACTGCGCCAGTGCGGGCTGATAGGCGAGCAGCCAGGCTTCATCACCATCGTGGCGGATCGGGCCGGTTTGCCAGGTCGGCACCCAATGGACGCCATAGTCGTCGCCGACCATGATCTGAAAGCGTCGCCAGCTGTAATCCATTGCCGCGCGATACTGCGCTTGCCATTCGGGAGTGACCGCGTCCTCGTTGAAATGACCGGTAGGGACGATCTGGCCCCCCGCGATGTTCGACGTGGTGTGCGGCGGCAGCGCCCGTGCATAGAGGGTGACGGCAAAGCCCGCTTCTTGCGCCAGCCGTGCGGTGGCGAGGCCGACCGCGCCTGCGCCGATCACCGCGACCGGCCCGGAGATGCCGGGCAGGCCGAGATGGGTGGCAAGGCGACTGGTGCCCCAGCTCAGCGTGATCCCCGCGCCGCCATGACCGTAATTGTGGATCAGCCGCTTGGCCCCGAACGCCTCGGCGCGGACCACGAAGCCGGAGGCGCGATAGGGTCGCAGGCCTGCGACCGTGCGGATAACCCGGTTGGCGGCGACGTTTACGCGCGGCGGGCAGGGGCTGCGACGTGGGATGCCGGCCATCGTCGCCGCGCAGCCAGGGAGGAGCAGACCGGTCGCGGCGAGTGGCGCGGTGCGCAGCAGGGTGCGGCGGCTGCTCGACAAGGCGCCGTGCTCCCGCGAAGGCGGGAGTCCAGGGTTGTCAACAATGGCGCTCACCGTCCTGGGCTCCCGCCTGCGCGGAAGCGCGACAGGGTCGGTGGGGCAGGCGGCGATAAAATCAGGCGACGCTCTCCAGGCTTTCGACGGTCAGGTTCTCGTTGGTATAGACGCAGACGTCGGCGGCGATCTTCATCGCCTTGCGGCAGATCGTCTCGGCATTGCCCTCATATTCGACCAGCGCGCGCGCGGCGGCCAGCGCGTAATTGCCCCCCGATCCGATCGCGGCAATCCCGGCTTCGGGTTCGAGCACGTCGCCATTGCCGGTTACCACCAACGTCACATTCTTGTCCGCGACGATCAGCATCGCCTCCAGATTGCGGAGATATTTGTCGGTGCGCCAGTCCTTGGCCAGTTCGACGCAGGCGCGCAGCAACTGGCCCTGATGGCGTTCCAGCTTCGCCTCCAGCCGCTCGAACAGGGTGAAGGCATCGGCGGTCGCGCCCGCAAAGCCAGCGATCACGTCGCCACCTGCGAGAGGGCGCACCTTCTTGGCGTTGGGCTTCATAACGGTCTGACCCATCGACACCTGGCCGTCCCCGGCGATGACGACGCGGCCATTCAGGCGGACGGAAAGGATGGTGGTGCCGTGCCAGACGGGGGTTTTCTCGCTCATCGCCGCCATATGGGGGCGGGGTAGGGGGAGAGGCAAGGTTGGGCTTCCCAAACCATTCCGTCATACCCGCGCAGGCGGGGATCCATATTCCCGACGCGAACGATTTGATCGATGGTGCGTGGGTTATGGATTCCGGCCTTCGCGGGAATGACGGAGGAAACCGAAGCGCGCTATTTCTCCACGCCCTTCATCTTCCCCCAGGTGCGCGCGGCAGTATAGCCGAGATAGCCGGTGCCGAAGAGCGCATAGAGTTCCTCTGGCAAGCCGCGCAGATAGGCGGTCATGAACCGCGCGATCCCCTCCGCCATGCTGGGCTGGACCGCGCCGATCAGGCCCATCGGGATCGACCACAGCACCAGCGCATACATGACATAGAGGAAGCTGGGGCGCGCACGGCTGGTCCAGGGATCGGTCGAATTGGCCTCCGCGACGATCGCGGTCAGTTGCGTGCGGGTGGCTTCCATTTCCTGGCTGCCCTCCAGCTTCAGCAATTCGAGCTTGGCGGCGTCGCGCGCCTTGGGATCGGGAATGATCTTGTCGATCAACTGGGCGAGGGGGCCGATCAGGCCGGTGATGATGCTCATTTTTCGCAAGCTCCATTGCTGAACAAACTGGCAAAGTCGACATTCTGACGAGGTGGTCAGCCGATCCGGTGGGCCAACCAGCCGTA
Organism: Pseudomonadota bacterium; assembly: GCA_023418595.1. Taxonomy (GTDB): domain Bacteria; phylum Pseudomonadota; class Alphaproteobacteria; order Sphingomonadales; family Sphingomonadaceae; genus Sphingomonas. Next base: position 19,081 of record JAEZZI010000031.1, on the reverse strand, counting down.
GAGAAAGGCCTCGTTCGCGGGACGCTGTTCGGCGAGGCGGACATAGCGTTCGCCCTGAAGCGCATCGATCGCCTTAACCAATACGGTTTCTCCACTCGCGCCGCGGGTGGCGAGGAAAGCGTCCAGTGCAGCAAGCGTGACCGGGCCGATCGCACCATCGACGCGCATGTCGGGATAATCGGTTGCGCCGCGGTTGAGCGCGTTCAGGGCGCGCTGGAGGAAGGTCGCGGCGATCGCCGGACCCATGTTGACGCCGGTGTCGAACATCTCCGCCGCGAGATCAGGCGCACGCTGTGCGACGCGGTCGAATGCCGGGCGTAACCAATAGAGACGCCGATAGATGGCGACGGCCTCGTGGCGCGGAAATACGCGCATGTCGCCTGCGAAACCGTGCTGGCGGGCAACCGTTTGAGTAATGCCCCAGTTGGTCGGTCCGCCGCGATCGGCAGCGTGATTCACATAGCCGCCCTCGCGGTCGATAACCTCCTCGATGAGTCGGTCGATGGCTAACATAGGATGCTCCCCGAAAAGAAGAAGATAACCAGAACGGTTCGATGTAGGAAAGCGGAAAGAACAGAATGGCAACATTCTTTATGGGCAAGGGGGTGGATGTGGAGCCGTGAGCGTGCTGTGTAGGCGACCATCTTGAGGAGCCGAATTGACCGATACGCCTGCCCCCCGCCGCCTGCACCGCATCGTCGCCGCGTTCGATCGCTGGGGGGAGCGTGCGGCGCATCGGGTTTCCGGACCGTCAGGCTATGCCGGCAAGGTGCGGATGCTGGCCTATGCCGGCTATCGCAATGCCACGCGGCTCAGGGTCAGGGGGCGGATCGTGCGCTATCAGGAGCCGCTCGACGCCGCGCGGAAATGGGCGCGGTTCCGGGCGATGGTGGCGATCTACAACAGCCGCGAACTGCCCAACATTGCGGTGCGGCTGGTCGGATACGGACATGACGTGACCGTCCGCACCGATGGCGAGGGCTATTTCGATTTCGATCTGGCGATCGACACCCCCCTGCCGCCGCATACCGCCTGGGAATCGGCAACCCTGTCGACGCCCGATCGCGAGATGCAGAAATCCGATGTCGAGTTGCCGGTTCTGGCACCTGGGGAGGACCATCCCTACGGCGTCATCTCCGACATTGACGATACGGTGATCGAAACGGGGGCGACCAATTTCCTGAAGAACTGGCGGCGGGTGCTGGTCGAGCAACCCGGCGACCGGCTGGCGGTGCCGGGGGCATCGACGCTGTATCGCACGATCGCCGTCGATCATGCCGCGCCGAAGCGGCCGTTCTTCTATGTCTCTTCCTCGCCGTGGAATCTCTATGGGTTTCTGACCGAGTTCATGGAATTGAATCACATCCCGCACGGGCCGATGTTCCTGAAGGATTACGGGATCGACCGGACCAAGTTCATTTCAACCGGCCACGCCGCACACAAATTGGAAGCGATCGAGGGGGTGCTCGCTTTCTATCCCGATTTGCGCTTCGTGCTGATCGGCGACAATGGCCAGGCCGATGTCGCCATCTATGCCCAGGCGGTGGCGGACTTTCCGGGGCGGGTGGCGGCGGTGTTCATCCGCGACGTGGACGGAAGTTGCCGTGCCGGCCCCGAAGGCGCGCTGTTGGCCCAGATCGAGGCGGCGGGGGTGCCGACCTATTGCGGGACCGGGCTGGGCGATGCGGTTGCGGCATTTTCGGCACTGGAGATGGACGATCCACACGAGGCGGCTGGCGCGGTGGCGGCGGCATGAGCGAATTGCCCATCCTCTACAGCTTTCGCCGCTGCCCCTATGCGATGCGCGCGCGGATGGCGCTGATTGCGAGCGGCGTCGAGGTCGAATTGCGTGAGGTGCTGCTCCGCGACAAGCCAGCCGAGATGCTGGCGGCGTCGCCCAAGGGGACGGTGCCGGTTCTGGTGCGGGGCGACGGCGCCGTGATCGACGAAAGCCTGGACGTGATGCGCTGGGCGCTGGCGCAGGCCGATCCGCCCGGCTGGCTGGCGCGGGATGATGCCGCGCGGATCGCCGATTGCGACGCGACGTTCAAACATCATCTCGACCGCTACAAATATCCCGATCGGCATGGCAGCGATCCGGTCGAACATCGTGGCAGCGGACTGGCGTGGCTGGGCGGGCTGGAGGCGCGGCTGGCAAACGCAGAGAATCTGTGCGGCGATGCGGCGGGGCTGACCGACATTGCGATCTTTCCCTTTGTGCGCCAGTTCGCCGCAACCGACCGGATCTGGTGGGAGGCGCAGGCATTGCCGCGCGTGCGGGCATGGCTGGACCGCCATATCGGCTCCGCGCTGTTCGAACGCGCGATGCTGCGCGTGCCGCCGTGGCGCCCGGGCGATGCGCCGGTGCGGCTGGGGTGAATTTTGCGGATTGGGCACCGGGCCGTTAGGTTCGGCTTCATGAGCAGACGACCGACAGTTCGCTCCGCGACGGCCAGCGCGGTATTGATGATCGGTGTTGCGGGGTGCGGCGGGGTCGAAGCGCAGGAGGCTGTCCGCCCGACACTGCTCCGCGACGTCACCGCAACGCATGTTCCATCCGCGCCGACGCTCCATGCGCTTGATATCGCGCTGGCCGATGTCGATGGCGACGGCGATCTCGACGCGGTGCTGGCGGTCGAGGGGGAGGCGAACCGGCTCTATCTGAACAACGGGCAGGGGCGGTTTACCTGGCAACAGGGCGCGTTCGGGACGGCGAAGCGCGACACCGAACATGTCCGCACCGCCGATTTCAACCGCGATGGCCATGCCGATTTCGTGTTCGTGACCGAGGACGACCGCGTGCATCAACTCTATCTGGGGCGCGGCGACGGCAGCTTCGTCGATGCCAGCGACCGGATCATGGTGCAGGGCGAAGCGAACGGGCTGGCGGTCGGCGACGTCAATGGCGATGGCTTGCCGGACATCGTCATCGGCACGTCCGGAACCAGGGGCAAACATGGCGACGGGCAGAATTTTCTGCTGCTGAACGACCCCGCCCGGCCAGGCCATTTCATCGACGCGACGCGAACCCACCTGCCCGAATGGCATGATGATGCCCAGGGTCTGGCGCTGGCGGATGTCGACGCCGACGGGCACCCCGATCTGGTGATCGGCAATGAAGTGCCCAGGAACCGGCTGCTGCTGAACGACGGCAGCGGCAAGTTCGCAAAGGGATCGGATCGGCTGCAGCTCGTCACCGATCTCCACACGCGAGAGGCGCATGTCTTCGACGCCAATAATGACGGGCGCATGGACATCCTGTTCTTCAACCTGACGAGCAATGCGGGGGACTATGAAATGGACCCGCAGAACCGGCTGCTGATCCAGGATGGCGAAGGCCGGTTCGTCGATGAAACCGAACGACGCCTGCCGAAGAACGGCTTTTCGAGCTGGGGCGGGACGGTGATGGATGTGGACGGCGATGGGCATCCCGACCTGATCGTCGGCGCCATTGAGGTTCCAGGGTTCAACGCGTTGCGGCTGCGCGCCTATCTGAACGACGGACAGGGCAATTTCCGCGACGCGACCGATGAGGTGGTGCCTGCCGATAGCGTCGGGCGACACTGGTCGATGGCGGTGGGCGACGTGAATGGCGACGGGATCGACGACGTGTTCGTCGGCGGCTGGGGCACCCAGCTGCGGCTGTTGTTAGGAACGCGCAAGCCGTCCTGACGCTGGCGCTTCATGTCCGAAGGTTGACCTGAGGGGCTGTGGTCGCGAGGGTTAAAGCGAACAAATAACAGGCGGCAGACGCGACCGCACAGATTGGGGCGATTGAATCGGATGAAAGCTATAGTCGGGCGCTGGTTCGCCATCGCCTTGTGGAAACGTATCCTGGGTGCCCTGGTTCTGGGAGCGATCGTCGGCTGGTTCGTGGGCGAAGCGGCTGTCGACATCAAATGGATCGGCGATCTGTTCATTCGCATGATCCGAATGCTGATCGTGCCGCTGGTGTTCGTGACATTGGTGTCGGGCGTCGCGTCGATGAAGGAACCGGCACGGCTCGGGTCGATCGGCATAAAGGCGGTCGGCCTGTATCTGGCGACGACATTTGCCGCGATCCTGATCGGCATCGTGCTGGCCGTGGTTTTGCAACCGGGATCGAGCGTCGATTTGACGGGCGCACAGGCGCTGACGCTGGGCGAGCCGGTGCCGATGGCCGAACGGTTGATGGCGATCGTGCCCGAAAACGTCTTTGCCGCCTTTGCCGCTGGCGATGTGCTGGCGATCATCTTTTTCGCGATGCTGCTGGGGGCCGGGATTCTGGTCGCGGGCGAACGCGCGGCCCCCGTCACGCGGCTGTTCGACGCGGGCGCCGACATCATGCTGAAGGTGACCAACATCGTGATGGAGGTGGCGCCGGTCGGTGTTTTCGCACTGGTCGCCTGGGTGATGGGCACCGAAGGGCCGGGGGCCTTCGTCAACGTGTTTCTGCTGGCGATGGTCGTCTATGTCGGCGGGCTTATCCATATGCTGGTCACGCACGGAACGATGGTGCGGGTGCTGGCGGGGATGCCGATCGGCAAATTCTTTCTGGGTGCGCGCGAACCGCAATTGCTGGCCTATTCCACCAGTTCGAGTGCGGCGACACTGCCCGCGACGTTGCGCGCCGCCGAAATCAGGATGGGGATCAAGCCGCCGGTGGCCGGATCGGTGCTGCCGCTGGGCGCCACCATCAATATGGATGGAACGGCTTTATACGTCGCGGCGGTCGCCGTCTTTGGGGCGCAGATCTTCGGCGTGGAATTGAGCCTGTTCGATTATGCGATGATCGCGGTGACGACGACGTTGGTGTCGATCGGGACCGCGTCGGTGCCGTCGGCGTCGCTGTTCCTGATGGCGGTGGTGCTGGACGTGATCGGCATATCGCCGGGCCAGGCGGCGCTGATCATCGGATTCCTGCTGCCGTTCGACCGGATACTCGATATGTGGCGGACGGTCGTCAACGTGACCGGCGATCTGGCGGTCGCCACGACGGTCGCGCATTGGGAAGGCGAGATCGAACCGGTTGCCGAACCTGCGACCGCCTGACTTCTTGGTCCTGACCCTTAGAAGTGCAACCCCAGCGCGAAACCGCCAAGCAGATAGCAAATCCCGGTAATCAACATGATGCCGACGATGTTCAGCACGATGCCGCCGCGCGCCATCTGGGCGATGGTGACCGCGCCGGTGCTGAACACGATCGCGTTGGGCGGCGTCCCCACCGGCAGCATGAACGCACAGGTCGCGGCGAAGGCGACCGGGATCAGCAACGTCATCGGGTCCGCGCCGATGCCCAGCGCGACGCCGCCCAGCAGCGGCACGAAGGTCGCAGCGGTGGCAGTGTTGCTCGTCACCTCGGTCAAAAAGATGACCAGCGCCACGACCACGCCGACCAATAAAAGTACCGGCAACACGCCGAGCCCGCCCAGTTGCTCGCCCAGCCAGCGGTCGAGCCCCGTACCCGCGACCGCGCTCGCCAGGCTCAATCCGCCGCCGAACAGCAGCAGCACGCCCCAGGGCAGCCCTTCCTCGGCATCCTTCCAGTCGAGCAGCATCTCGCGCCGGCCGCGTCCGGGGATCAGGAACATGGCAAGCCCCGCACCGATCGCGATCGCGGTATCGTCCATCCGCCCGAACGCGCCCAGCCGGTCGGCGACGCCGGGAATCGTCGCGAGCAGGCCCGGCACGACCCACAGGAATGCCGCGCCTGCAAAGACCAGTGCGACCATCTTCTCGCCCTGGCTCGCGGGGCCGAGCTTGGCGACCTCTTCATCGATCATCGCGCGGCCGCCGGGCAGCGCCGGAAGGTCGAACCGGTAAAGCGCCCGCGTCATCAGCACCCAGGCGATCAGAATGAAGCCGAGCGCCAGCGGCACCCCCAGCATCATCCATTCGAGAAACCCGATCTCCCGCCCCAATTCGTCGGCGGCATAGCCCGCGACGATCGCGTTGGGCGGACTGCCGAACAGGGTGCCGAGGCCGCCGATGCTGGCCGCCCAGGCGATGGCCAGCATCAGGCAGACGCCGAACCGGCGCACATTTTCGTCGCCGTCGAGGAAATCGACCTGTCCCTTGCGATGCGGCTGAGCGGTCGCCGGCGCGATGCCGCCGTCGCGACGCTCGGCCACCAGCGCCAGCAGCGAAAAACCGATCGGCAGCATCATCAACGTGGTCGCGGTGTTCGATACCCACATCGACAGGAACCCGGTCGCCAGCATCATCCCCAGCACGATGCGGTGCGGCGACACGCCGACTCGCCGCAGCGTCAGCAGCGCGATGCGGCGGTGGAGATTCCATTTCTCCATCGCGATCGCGATCAGGAACCCGCCGAGGAACAGGAACACGATCGAACTGGCATAGGGCGCGGTGGTCTCCGCCACCGACCGTTCGGTCAGCGCCGGGATCAGGGCGATCGGCAGCAAAGACGTCGCGGCCAGCGGCACCGCTTCGCTCATCCACCACACCGCCATCAGCACGGCGATCGCCGCGACGATCCGCGCATCCTCCGGCATCGAACCGCCGCCGCTCACGAGCCAGACGAGAAAGGCGGCGCCGACGCCGGCTGCCCTGAGCGACCAGATCAGCCGCGCCGATCGGCCCGGTTTGCACGTATTTTGGGTGTCCGCCTCATCCATCGGGCCGGCCCCTAGTCGCTCAGCACGGAATCGGCGACCCTTTACGGTGACGATGTGTGGCCGCTCGCATCGAGCCGGGCCAGCAGGGCCATGATCTCCGCATCACCGCGCCACCGCGTCGCCATCCGGCGCACCAGGTTCATCGAATGCCAGTGTTCGCCCAGCGTGGCTGCTTCGCGCATCAACTGCACCATCGCTTCGCGGTCGCCCATCGCCGAGGCGAAGAAGGCGGGCGAAATCCGGGTCTGGCGTGCACCCTCGGCAAACTCGCGGCGGGCATCGGCGATCAATATCCGGTGTGCAGTCGATGGATCGCGGGCGACCGCTTGGTCGAGCCGGTCCGCCAGCGCCAGCATCCGGCGTTCGCCACGCAGTCTGGCGGCTTCGCGAAATTCGCGCGCATATCCCGCGATGTCGCCGCCCGAGATATAGGCCCAGGCCAGGCAATTGCGGATCGTCGCGTCCTCGGGATGGCGATCCTTCAGCGCGTTCAGCCGGTTGATCGCGCGGGCGTCGCGTCCGGCCTGCCAGTCGGCGCAGGCGCGTTCGACTTCGATCGCGGGGGTTCCCGGCAAAAGCACGCGCGCCCGGTCATAAGCGCGCGCGGCTTCGGCATGGTCGCCGCGATCGGCGAGCATATTGGCATACCAGAAATGCGTCAGTCCGTCCTTCGGATCGATCGACAATGCGCGGCGGAACGATGCGTCTGCTTCCTGTGCGCGGTCGTGCCACCAATACTGGATGAAGCCGCGCGCGCGGTGCGCGCTGGCAAGGCCGGGGTCCAGACGCAAGGCGCGATCGACCGAATCCTGCGCCTCGCCATAGGCTTGCGCCTCGGTCGCATCGCCATATTCGCGGCTGATCAGCCATGCTTCCGCCAATCCGACATGCGCGGGGGCGAAATCGGGATCGCGGGCAATGACGCGAGCGTAAAGCGCGATTGACTGACGCAGGGATTGCGCGGTGCGCTGGGCCCACAAGTCGCGCGCGGCGGCATAGTCCGCAGCGGCGACGGGATCGGCGGGGAGCGGCGACGACGCGCGGTCCTTCTCGACGGCGGCGGCGGCTGGTTCGCGCTGGTGCACGACAAAGGCGCCGATGCCGATCAGCGGGATCAGGCCAAGCAGCGCCCAGCGCCTGCCCGACATGCGGGCACGCGGCTCAGGCGACGGTAATGCCGATTCGGCCTCCGCATCGGGCGGGGTGGCATCGGGCGGCAGCGGTGTGTCGGCGTCCGTTCTCGGAATAACGGCGACCGGCAGGGCAGGGGACGGCGCTTCGATGTCGTCGTGACGCAACGCCCAGTTCGCCAGTTCCTGCTCGAACGCGAACACCGAACCCTGTACCCCGCCCGGCATGCGATGAACCGGCAACGCCCGGTCGCGCGCCCAGCGCATCACGGTGGTTCGATCACGCCGGAAATAACGCGCGATTGCCTTCCATCCATCGAGTCGCGTGTCGGAAGAGGCATCGGGCATCGAAGTCGGGTCTTCCATGCATCTACGTCGGATCGCGACCTACGCGACGACAGGGGCAGTGGGTGTTTCCAACGCAAACGCGGCCAATCGCGAACGATTCAATGCCCTGATCCGATCATATGCAACAGAATGCAACAATTTGCGACATCGCCTTCTCGGCGTGGCCGGTGCAGGTTTTGGGCATCGCCAGCCCCGATCGGGTCCGGCGAACAGGTCAACGCTTTGGGGGGGAATGCAGAGGCGAAGCGACCGCCCGGTCGAGACTTCGATGCCTTGCAAACCAGAGCCAAATTTGTCGGATGGCGCAAGCCACTGACAACCCGGTGCCTTCGCCCCAGCCTATGCGACCCGGGCGTAAGGCGGGCACCGGGAACTTTTTTCCCGATCGCCAAATCCAGCGGGGGCGGGCTACGCCTTCCTTTTCCGGGCCCCACGCGCGGCAGAATGCGCGTTGCGGATCGCAGGCGGTGGGATGGCGGAGTCCTGGTGAAATTGGTCGGGACGACAGGATTCGAACCTGCGACCCCCACACCCCCAGTGTGATGCGCTACCAGGCTGCGCTACGTCCCGACCGAGCGCGTGCCTCTAGGCGGTCGGGGACGGTCTGGCAAGACGGTGTTCGCGCGCAGGCAAACGGCGAGGCGTGCGTCGGCTGCGGCATATCCTTGCCGGGAACCTTCGTGCGTGATAGCGCGCGGCGCTTGTGCGGCGGCTTGCGTCTCCGCGACACCCATTCACGAACGTATCGGGACATCATGTTCATCAGCCCTGCATTCGCACAGACCGCCAATGGCGCGGCTTCCGGGGGGACCGCCGGTGCGCTGGTTTCCTTCCTGCCGCTGCTGCTGATCTTCGTTGCTTTCTATTTCCTCCTGATTCGCCCTCAGCAGCGCCGGATGAAGGCGCTGCAAAAGTCGATCGAGGCGGTGAAGAAGGGCGATCAGGTCGTCACCGCTGGCGGTCTGCTCGGCAAGGTGACCAAGGTCGAGGACAAGTTCGTCGAGCTGGAACTGGGTCAGGGCGTCAAGGTTCGCGCGGTCAAGGCGACGCTGGCCGAGATCATGCCGCTCGGCTCCGGTAAGCCGGCGAACGACTGATGCTCGACTTTCCGCGCTGGAAGGTGTGGGCGACGTGGATCACCATCGTCGTCCTGTGCCTGTGCGCCGTCCCCAGCTTCCTGCCGGGCAGCGTCCGCGATCAGCTTCCCGGCTGGGCGAAGCCGACGGTCAACCTCGGCCTCGATCTCGCGGGCGGCAGCTATATCCTGCTCGAAGCGCAGCCCGAGGATGTCCGCACCACCCGGCTGGAATCGATGCGCGACAGCGTCGAGCAAGCGATGCGGACCAATCCGCGCATCCAGATCGGCGACATTTCGACGCGCGACGGGCGGCTGAGCTTCATGGTGCGCGATGCGTCGCAGGTCGATGCGGTGCGCGAACGGCTGCTCCCCCTGACGCAAGGCGCCGGGCTGACCGGCCAGCGCGACTGGAATATCGAGGTGGTCGATTCGACGCGCTTCGTCCTGACCCAGACCGAGGCGGGGCTCACCCAGGCGCTCGACCAGGCGATGGTCGATGCGACCGAAGTCGTGCGCCGCCGCATCGACGAACTGGGCACGCGCGAACCGACCATTATTCGCCAGGGTTCGAACCGCATCGTCGTGCAGGTGCCGGGCCTTGCCGATCCCGAACAGTTGAAGGACTTGCTGGGCCGCACCGCCGTCCTCGAATTCAAGCTGGTCGATTTCAACGCCGATCCGGCCGAAATCGCCGCCGGACGCGCGCCGATCGGCAGCGAAATCCTGCCCTATCCGACCAATCCCGGCGGGGTGCCGGTGATCGCGGTCAACCGGTCGACGATCATCTCGGGCGATCAACTGGCCGACGCACGACAGGAATTCGATCCGCAGACCGGTGCGCCGGTGGTGTCGATCACCTTCAATGCCGAGGGGGGGCGCCGCTTCGCGCGCACGACCCAGGAAAATGCCGGCCGTCCGTTCGCGATCATCGTCGACGATCAGGTGATTTCCGCCCCCAACATCAACGAACCGATCCTGGGCGGTCGCGCCCAGATTTCGGGCGGATTCACCGTCGAAAGCGCGAACGAACTGGCGATTGCGCTGCGGTCGGGCAAGCTGCCCGTCGCGCTGACGGTCATCGAGGAATCGACGATCAGCCCCGAACTGGGGGCTGATTCGATCGAAAGCGGAATCATCGCCGGCGTCGTCGGCACGGTCGCGATCCTGTTGCTGATGCTGTTCGCCTATGTCCGGTTCGGCGTTTACGCGAACGTGGCGCTGGTCGTGAACGTGGTGATGATCATCGGCGTGATGGCGATTTTCAACGCGACGCTGACCCTGCCGGGCATTGCGGGCTTCGTGCTGACGATCGGTGCGGCGGTCGACGCCAACGTGCTGATCAACGAACGCATCCGCGAGGAGCAGCGAAAAGGGCGCACGATCAACACGGCGATCGAATTCGGCTACAAGGAAGCGAGCCGGGCGATCTTCGATGCGAACATCACCAATGTCATTGCGGCAGCGATCATGTTCATCTTCGGCGCGGGGCCGGTGCGCGGCTTTGCCGTGGTTCTGACCATCGGCATCGTCACGTCGGTGTTCACCGCGGTCACCTTCACTCGCCTGATGGTGGCGGGGTGGCTCAAGACCCGGCCCAAGCAGCTGGTGATCTGAGGAAACGATTATGCGTCCCTTGAAGCTCGTTCCCGACAACACCAACATCGACTGGATGGCGTGGCGGCGTGCCGCGACCGTGCTGTCGATCGCGATGGTGATCGCCTCGATCGTCCTGCTGGGCGTCCGCGGCCTCAACTTCGGCATCGATTTCGTCGGCGGGCAGGTCGTGCGCGTCAGCTTCGCCCAGCCGGTGCAGCTCGATGAACTGCGCAGCCGCGTGGATACGCTCGGCATGGGCGATTCGACCATCCAGCAATTCGGCAGCGCGCAGGACATCGCCATCCGCCTGCCGGTGCCCGAGGGTAGCGAAGCGGCCGCCAGCGAAAGCGCGACCGAGATCCGCCAGCTGATCGAAACCAACTATCCCGGCGCGCAGGTCGGATCGGTCGAAGCGGTGTCGGGCAAGGTGTCGGGCGAGCTGTTCCAGAAGGGATCGCTGGCGCTGTTCTTCGCGATGATCGCGATCTCCATCTACATCTGGTTCCGGTTCGAATGGCAGTTCGGCGTGGGGGCGCTGCTGGCGCTGGCGCAGGACATCCTCGTCACGCTCGGATTCTTCGCGGCGACGCAGCTGGAGTTCAACCTGAACACCATCGCCGCGCTGCTGACGATCATCGGCTATTCGCTCAACGACAAGATCGTGATCTTCGACCGGGTGCGCGAAAATCTGCGCAAATACCGCAAGATGGAGATCATCCCGCTGCTCAACCTGTCGATCAACGAGACGCTGGCGCGCACCGTGATGACGTCGCTGACGCTGGTGCTGGCACTGGCCGCACTGGTGCTGCTGGGGCCCGACGTGATCTTCGGCTTCTCGCTCGCCATGCTGCTCGGGATCGCGATCGGCACCTATTCGTCGATGTTCGTCGGCAACGGCATCCTCATCCAGTTCAAGGTCGGACCCGGCACCTTCGCTCCCCGCGAAGGCGCGGCGGCGGCTGGCGCCGAGCGGGTGCGGGCGCGCGACGCCGAGGTCTGACGGAGCGCGTTCCATGAAGATCGAACGCGATCCGCGCGGCGAGGGGCCGGTGATTTCCGGCATCGTCGGGCGCGGCTTTCGCGTCGATGACGGGGTGTATGAGGGGCTGCTGATCTCCGCCACCCGTGCGGAGGCGTGGAGCCCGCCGCCGATCGACAGGCTGGCAGCGGACGATATCGCGCCGCTGCTGGCCTCCGCACCGTTGCCCGAATTCATTCTGCTCGGCACCGGATCGCGGCTGGTGCGACCGCCGCAATCCTTCGTCGCCGCGCTCGAGGCCAGGGGCGTGGGCGTCGAGATGATGGACAGCCGCGCGGCGGCACGGGCCTGGGGCGTGCTGCGCGCCGAATTGCGAGCGATTGCCGGGGCGCTTTACCCACTCGACTGAGGCGATTTTGGCGGGTGCGGAAATGGGTTCGCGCAAAGGCGCAAAGGCGCAAAGGGAAGCTTGAATAAGGCGTTTCGCGCAGAGGCGCAGAGAGCGCAGAGTTCTTGCTTTTCCGCGTAGCGGCCTGATCCCCCGAAAGGCATTCGGGGAAGCGTTACCAAATTGAGAGCCGCTGGCGCGGCCAATCTTCTCTCTCTCTCTCTCTCGCTCTCTCTCTGCGCCTCTGCGCGAGAAACTCTTCTAAACTTTCTCTTCGCGGCTTTGCGCCTTTGCGCGAACCATCATTTCCCCCACCATCCGCGACAGATGCGCGTGGAGTTGATCGCGGTTCGCGTCCCATGAATAGGATGCGATGGTCGCGGCGGTATCCGCCGGGGCAGGGGGATCGGCCAGCAATTCGCCCAGCGCGCTCGCAAACGCTTCCGCATCCCGCGCCACGATCCGGCCCGCCGCCGGCGATCGGACGAGTTCGCGCGCGCCGCCTGCGTCCGGGATGACGATCGGCGTGCCGCTGGCAAGCGCTTCGACCCAGGCATTGGCGAGCCCTTCGCTCGACGAGGCAAGCGCCATGACGTCGGCGGCGTTCATCCACTGCGGAAGCTGCGCGTGCGGGACGCTGCCGATCAACCGGATGCGGTTCGCCGCTCCCGACGCCGCGATGCGCGCGGCGAGCGCGGCCTGTTCCGGTCCCTGTCCGATGACGGCCAGCGTCACGCCGGGCAGGCGCGCGACCGCATCGATGACGATCGCGTGCCCCTTGCGCGGGATCAGCGCGCCGAGCGAGACGACCAGCGGTCCGGCGATGCCCAGCGCCGCCTTCGCCGCCGCCCGATCCCGAATGGCGAACAGATCCCGGTCGATGCCGGTGCGGTGGACCGTCACTTTGCTCCGATCGACGTCGAGCGCGGCGATGTCGTCGGCCAGCGCTTCGGATACGGCGAGGATACCGTCCGCTCGCCGCGCGGCGTCGCGAACCTGGGTCGCGGTTGCAGGGTTGCGACCCCAGTGATGAATGTCGGCCCCGCGCGCCTTGATCGATACGGGGATGCCATAGCGTCTGCCGAGCGCGATCGCGGCAGGCCCGTCGGGGAAGAAGAATTCCGCGTCGATCACGTCGAAGGGTGTTGCGGCGTGCAGCGGATCGATCACGCGGGCGGCTGCGCGGACCAGGGCGGCGGCATGGAAACGCCCGCCGGTGCCGGGCAGCACCCTGAAGCGCGGCCGATGGACGGTGACATCGTTCCAGCGTTCCGTTTCTGGCACATCGTCAAATCGCCGATAATTGGCGTGCCGGGACAATGGCCAGGGCGGAACACCGATCCCGGCAACAACCGTCAGATCGACATCAGTATGCGCCGCGACCCCGCGCGTCTGCCGCTCGACGAACACGCCGAAATTCGGGCGCGTGGCGTCAGGGTAGAGCGTCGAGAGGGTCAGAATGCGTAGCATTGCGCGCGGAATAGCATGGGGTGGGTTAAGGAGTGGCTTGCGCGCGGTCCAAACGCTTCGTGCTCCCGCGGAGGCGGGAGCCCAGGGTGACGGGCGCCCCGTTCTGTAACCCTGGATTCCCGCCTCCGCGGAAATACGACCGCTTTGAACAGGTGTGAGGGGTGTACCGTTAACCCCGCGCTTTCGCCTCTGCCCGGAAACGGTGGAGCAGGGGTTCGGTATAGCCGCTGGGTTGCGCGACGCCTTCGAACACCAGCGCGCGCGCGGCCTGGAAGGCCAGACTGGTATCGTCATTCCCCGCAATCGGACGATAGGCCGGATCGCCCGCATTCTGCGCGTCGACCTTCGCCGCCATGCGGCGGAGCGCGGCGTCGGCTTCTTCGTGAGTGGCGACGCCGTGCAGCAGCCAGTTGGCCATGTGCTGCGACGATATCCGCAGCGTCGCGCGGTCCTCCATCAATCCCACATCGTGGATGTCGGGCACCTTCGAACAGCCGACGCCCTGGTCGATCCAGCGGACGACATAGCCGAGAATGCCCTGGGCGTTATTGTCGAGTTCCTGCGCGATCTCATCCGGTTGCCAGTTGCGCCCCGGCGCGACGGGGACGGTCAGTAGCGCGGAAAGCGGCGCAACCGGTTCGCCCGCGCGCTCCGCCTGACGCGTGAACACGTCGACATCGTGGTAATGCGTCGCGTGGAGCGTCGCGGCGGTGGGGGAGGGCACCCAGGCGGTGTTCGCGCCGCTCATCGGGTGGCCGATCTTTTGATCCATCATATCGGCCATGCGATCGGGCGCGGCCCACATGCCCTTGCCGATCTGCGCCTTGCCGGACAGGCCGCAGGCGAGGCCGATCTGGACGTTGCGATCCTCATAGGCCTTGATCCAGTCGGACGTTTTCATCTCGCCCTTGCGGATCATCGGTCCGGCGCGCATCGCGGTGTGCATCTCGTCGCCGGTGCGGTCGAGGAAGCCGGTGTTGATGAACACGATCCGGTGCCGCACCGCATGGATACAGGCAGCGAGATTGGCGGAGGTGCGGCGTTCCTCGTCCATCACCCCGACCTTGATCGTGTGGCGCGGGAGATCAAGCAGGTCTTCGACGGCATCGAACAGCCGGTCGGTGAACGCGCATTCATCCGCCCCGTGCATCTTGGGCTTGACGATATAGATGCTGCCCCCGCGGCTGTTGGCGCGGGGGCCGCGCAGGTCGTGGAGCGCGATCAGGCTGGTGACGATCGCGTCCAATATACCCTCGGGGGCCTCGCTGCCGTCGGGCAGGCGCACCGCAGGCGTGGTCATCAGGTGGCCGACATTGCGGACGAACAGCAGCGCGCGTCCGGGCAAGGTAATGTCGCCGCCGTCGGGCGCGGTGTAATGGCGGTCGCCCTCCAGGCTGCGGGTCAGCGTATCGCCGCCCTTTTGGAATTGCGCGGACAGGTCGCCGCGCATCAGCCCGAGCCAGTTGGCATAGGCCGAAATCTTGTCCTCCGCATCGACCGCGGCCACCGAATCCTCAAGGTCGCAGATGGTGGTGATCGCCGATTCGAGGATCACGTCGGCAATGCCCGCCGGGTCGTCGCGGCCGATCGGGTGGTCGCGGTCGATCGCGATTTCGATGTGCAGGCCGTTGTGGCGGAACAGGCGGCCGCGTTCGCTTTGCCCGACATATTGGCCGGGGTCGCGCAGGGCGATGGCGTCCGCGTCGCTCAGCTCGGCCCATGATCCGCTTGCAAGCGGCAGGGTGCGGTCGAGAAAGTCCTTCGCCCAGGCGACGACGCGTGCTCCCCGCGCCTTGTCATAACCGCCGGGCGGGGGCAGATCACCCATCGCATCGGTGCCGTAGAGCGCGTCGTACAGGCTGCCCCAGCGCGCGTTGGCCGCATTGAGCAGGAAGCGCGCGTTGAGGATGGGGACGACCAGTTGCGGCCCGGCGGTGGTCGCGACCTCGGCATCGACATTCCGGGGATCGACCGCGAAGGGCGCGGGTTCGGGGACGAGATAGCCGATGTCGCGCAGAAACGCCTCGTCCACCGGTTCGCCTGCCTGATAACGGGCGTCGATCGCGGCTTGCAGTGCTTCGCGGCGGGCGAGCAGCGCGCGATTTTCCGGCGTGAAGGCGGCGAAGATGTCGGCCACCCCCTGCCAGAAGGTCGCGGGATCGACGCCGGTGCCGGGCAGTGCGCGTTCTTCCAGAAATTCGGCGAGTTGGTCGGCAATGTCGAGGCCTGCGCGTAGGGTCATCCACCTGTGCTCCGTTGTCATGCGCGGTCCACGCGCGTCGTGATCGGGGCCTGGGGAGGCGCGTGTCCTAACTCGCGAAAATGTGCGGCGAGCGCAAGAGGGTCGCTGGCATCGGTTGACTCGGCACTACCAAAACGCCAAACTGGTATCAATTGTTACCAACTCAGGAGCTGTCGCCGTGGAACATGTGGACGTCAACCCGATGGGCCTCGATGGCTTCGAATTCTGCGAATTCACCTCGACCGATCCCGACAAGATGGCCGCCCAGCTCGAACAGATGGGATTCGTCGCTGCGTCCACGCATCCGACGCGCGATGTCGTCCGCTACAAGCAGGGCCGCATCAACATCCTGCTCAACCGCATGGCCGATGGCCACGCCGCGCAGTTCCGCGCCGATCACGGGCCTTCGGCGTCGGGCATGGCGTTCCGGGTGGCCGACGCGAAGGAAGCGTTCGACGCCGCGATCGCGCGCGGCGCGAAGCCGGCGGATGCGTCGACGGGTGCGCTGGGCGAAGGCTATGCGCTCGAGGGGATCGGCGGATCGATGCTGTATCTGGTCGACCGGCACGGGGCGAAGGGCAGTCTTTACGACGAGTGGAACGCGGTGCCGGGTGCCGAAGAGGCCGAGCGCGAAAACTCGGTCGGGCTCGACCTGCTCGACCATCTGACCCACAATGTCCGGCGCGGGCAGATGCGGGTGTGGTCGGAATTCTACAATTCGATCTTCGGGTTCGAGGAACAGAAATATTTCGACATCAAGGGCAAGGCGACGGGCCTGTTCAGCCAGGCGATGATTGCCCCCGACAAGGCGATCCGCATTCCGCTGAACGAAAGCCAGGACGACAAAAGCCAGATCGAGGAATATATCCGTGAATACAAGGGCGAAGGCATTCAGCATCTCGCCTTCACCACCGACGATATTTACGACACGGTCGAGAAGCTGCGCGCGCGCGGCATGAAGCTGCAGGACACGATCGAGACCTATTACGAACTGATCGACAAGCGCATTCCCGGCCATGGCGAGGATGTCGAGCGGCTCAAGAAGAACCGCATCCTGATCGACGGCGACACCGGCGACGAGGGTATTCTGCTCCAGATCTTTACCGAGAATATGTTCGGGCCGATCTTTTTCGAAATCATCCAGCGCAAGGGGAATGAAGGCTTCGGAGCCGGGAATTTCCAGGCGTTGTATGAGTCGATCGAACTCGACCAGATCCGTCGCGGCGTCATAACGGTCGACGCGTAAGCGTCGGCCATATGTCGGCGCGAATGCGCCGAGCCGCGACCGGCCAGCGCGGCAAGCCGTCGCAGAAGGCGCGGCTTTGCCGCGTCTGACGCGGGGCGGGTGACAATGACGGGCTTGCCCGCCATCCTGGGCTCCCGCCTTCACGGGAGCACGGCGCAAGGCGGGGTCAGGTGGGACAAGAAATGACAAACTACATCCCCGGCTTCGGCAACCACGTCTCGACCGAGGCCGTTCCCGGCGCGCTGCCGATCGGGCGCAATTCGCCGCAGCGAACCCCCTTCGGCCTCTATGCTGAGCAACTTTCGGGCAGCGCCTTCACCGCGCCGCGGCACGAGAATCGGCGCTCGTGGCTCTATCGTCTGCGCCCCACCGCGCAGCATGGTGCGTTCAAGCCTTATGACGGCGGCAGGCTGATCCGTTCCGCCCCCTTCGATGAGGCACCGCCCATTCCCAACCGGCTGCGCTGGGATCCCCTACCGATGCCGACCGAACCGACCGACTGGGTGGACGGGCTGATCACTTACGGCGGGACGGGGAGTGTCGCCGACCAGAGCGGCGTCGGCATTCATGTCTATGCCGCGACCTGCGACATGGAGCGCGCCTTCTTCTCCGCCGATGGCGAATTGCTGATTGTGCCCGAACAGGGCGCGCTGGCGATCGACACCGAACTGGGGCGGATCGAGGTCGCGCCGCTTCAGATTGCGATCATTCCGCGCGGGGTGCGGTTCCGGGTGCGGCTGACGGACGGCGCGGCACGCGGCTATGTCTGCGAAAATTACGGCGCGGCGTTCCGTCTGCCCGACCTCGGGCCGATCGGGTCGAATGGCCTCGCCAATCCGCGCGATTTCGACGTGCCGGTGGCATGGTTCGAGGATCGCGATGGCGCCTTTGAGGTGGTGCAGAAGTTCCAGGGCGGGCTGTGGACCACGACGCTCGACCATTCGCCGTTCGATGTGGTGGCGTGGCATGGCAATCTGGCGCCGTGCCGCTACGATCTGACGCGGTTCAACACGATGAATACGGTCAGTTTCGATCATCCCGACCCCTCGATCTTCACCGTGCTGACCTCGCCCAGTGACACGCCGGGCACTGCAAATTGCGATTTCGTGATCTTTCCGCCGCGCTGGATGGTGGCCGAGGATACGTTCCGTCCGCCCTGGTTCCATCGCAACGTGATGAGCGAATTCATGGGGCTCATCCACGGGGAATATGACGCGAAGGAAGGTGGCGGCTTCGTCCCCGGCGGCGCAAGCCTCCACAACCAGATGAACGGCCACGGCCCCGATCAGGCAAGCTATGACAAGGCGGTCGCCGCCGACCTCAATCCGGTCAAGATCGATGGCACGATGGCGTTCATGTTCGAAACGAGGGCCGTCATCCGTCCGACCCGCTGGGCAAACGAAAGCCCGACCATGCAACTCGATTACGACGATGTCTGGACGGGCTTCGCCAAGGCCAAGCTGCCGCAACGAGCCGGAAGTGAATGACGCCGCGCCCGCGACGACGCGGCTGTTCGCGACGCCGCCCGGCATTGCGCTCGGCCCGCTCGACCAGATCGCCGATGGCAAGGCGCGCAACTTCGTGATCCAGATGCGCGCGGGCCGCTTTCACGGCTTCGTCGTGCGCCGCGGGGATGCGGTGTTCGGCTATGTCGATCGCTGCCCCCATGCGGGCGTGCCGTTGACCCAGACGCTCGACGACTATCTGACCCCGGACGGATCGCTGATCGCGTGCAACTGGCATGGTGCGCTGTTCGAGATCGCGGACGGGCGCTGCGTCGGCGGGCCGTGCGTGGGTCAGGCGCTGACGCCATGGCCGGTGCGGATCGATGAAGGTCAGCTCGTCACCGCGAACGCCGGGTGTTAGGTGTTTAGTCCCGGCATCTGGTGGATCGGGTCGACGATGAACCGGCCTGGCTCTGACGTCCAGATCTTGGCGATGTATTCGTAGGGTGTGAGGCCGCTGAGCGTCTTGAGCCGGCGGGCAA
>JAEZZI010000028.1 GCA_023418595.1 Pseudomonadota bacterium | reverse complement strand
GAGCCGGGCCGCAGCGGCGCCACCGGCCAGCGCACCGCCGGCCGCGAGCACGGTCCCCGCTGCGGCCCCTGCGCCAAGCGCCGGGCCGCCGGAGACAATGCCATTGGCGATCGACGGGCCGAAGATGCCAAGGCCGAGAAGGCACAGCGAGGCGAGCGCGACGGCCAGCGCGTCCTCGATGCTGGGCTGCGCGCCGCCGAAGCCGGCGCGGAACTCGTCGAACAGGGTCGAACCGATGCCGACGATGACGGCGAGCACCAGCACCTTAATGCCTGACGAGATCACCAGCCCCAGCACGCGCTCGGCCATGAACGCGGTCTTGCCAAACAGGCCGAACGGGATGAGCACGAATCCGGCGAGCGTCGCCAGCTTGAACTCGATCAGCGTCACGAAAAGCTGGATCGCCAGAATGAAGAAGGCGAGGATGACCAGCAGCCAGGCGATCAGCAGCACCGCGATCTGGATGAAGTTCTCGAAGAACGCGACCCAGCCCATAAGGTCGGAGATGGATTCGAGAATAGGCTGGCCCGCTTCCAAGCCAACCTGCGCGACGCGGCCCGGCTGGAGCAGTTCGGCCGCCGTAAAGCCGGTGCCCGACGCTTTGAGGCCGAGCCCGGCGAAACTCTCGAAGACGATGCGTGCCAGGCTGTTCCAGTTGCCGATGATGTAGGCGAAGACGCCGACGAACAGCGTCTTCTTGACAAGGCGCGCAATGATGTCGTCGCCCTCTCCCCACGTCCAGAACAGGGCGGCCAGGGTCACGTCGATGACGATCAGGGTGGTGGCGATGAACGCCACTTCGCCGCCGAGCAGGCCGAACCCACTGTCGATGTAGCGGGTGAAGACATCCAGAAAGCGATCGACGACGCCGGTGCCGCCCATGTCAGTTCTCCTGTGGGGTCGCGCCATCGGCGATGCGGGCAGCGGGAAGCGCACCGGGCGCGAGGAACCGGCGACGGTTCTCGGCCCAGGCACGCAGGCAATCCGGGTCACTCGCCCCGGCCGCGCCGATCGACTGGCAGCGGCGCAGCTCGATCAGCAGCGGGTCCGTCGCCGATGTCTCGGCGACGGCCGCCGGCCCCGCGCGCGGTGGCTCTGGCGCACGGCTCATCTCGATCGCCGTCATGGTGATGGCGATGGCGACGAAGATGACCGCGCCGATGCGCGCGAGGAGCTTGCTGTCCACGGGCGTTAGTCGTGGAACATGCGGGCGTTGCCCGGCTGATAGCCGGTGGACCGCGTCAGGAAGCGGCGCAGACGTTCGCGGCTCTCGGCTTCAACGGCCGCGTTGCGCGCCGAATCCAGCGCCTGCGCCCGGCCCTGCGCGGCGAGCAGCGCCGTCAGGTCCGCGAGCTGCTGCGATTGCAGCGCGAGAAGCTGGTTGCCCGCCTGCGCGGCTTGGAGCGCGCCGGTCGCCGACTGACTAGACGTGACCACGCCGTCCATCGTCGTCCGCGCGCCGTCGATATTGCCGACGACGCCAGCCTGCACACGCAGCGCATCCTCGAACGCGCCGACGCTATCCTCCCAGCGCGCATTGGCGTTAGCGACCATCTGCGCGTGGGTGCCGGTGAGCGCCGCGCCCTTGTAGCGGCCGTTGAAGACCTGTTGGACGTTCTGCACGTCGTAGGCGATGCGCTGGGCTTCGCCGAGAAGCTGCTGGGTGCGCTGCACCTGCTGCTGCAACTGCTGGAGCGAGTTGAACGGCAGCGACGCCAGATTGCGCGCCTCGTTGATGAGGCTGGTCGCCTGCTGCTGGATTTGCTGGATCTGGTTGTTGATCTGCTGGAGCGACCGCGCGGCCGTCAGCACGTTCTGCGCGTAATTGGTCGGGTCATAGACGATCCCGCCGAACTGAGCGTGCGCCGGCGTGGCGGCGGTGATGCCGATCATGCTCGACGTGGCGATGGCGCCGGCCAGCATGGCGCGGCGCAGGATATTGGGCTTCATGGGGTCATGTCCTTCAAGGCAAGGGGAAGCTGGCCGGCATCTTCCCGGCGACCGGCCAGCGGATCAGGTTGGGGGTCGGGAAGGAGATCGACCGCCCAGGCCAAGCCGCGATGGCGCAACCACTCGGCGGCGAAGTGCTCGCGACCGTGTGTCTCGACGAGTTCGGTGATGCGGAGCTGATCGGTCTTGGAAGAAGCGGCGGCGAAGGCCAGCGCGACCTCGCCAAGCCCCAGCTCAAACAGCCGGTTGCCGCGCCGCGACTGGCAGTAATAGTCGCGCTTGGGCGTCGCCCGGCTGAGGATTTCGATCTGTCGGGCGTTGAGCCCGAACCGCTCGTAGATGGCAGCGATCTGCGGCTCGGCCGCGCGCTCGTTCGGCAGGAAGATGCGCGTCGGGCAGCTTTCGATGATGGCCGGCGCGATGTTCGAGGTTTCAATATCGGCGAGGCTCTGCGTGGCGAACACAACGCTGGCGTTCTTCTTGCGCAGCGTTTTCAGCCATTCGCGGAGTTGCGCGGCGAACTGCGGGCTGTCGAGAACTAGCCAACCCTCGTCGATGATGATGAGCGTCGGCGAGCCGTTCAGCCGGCCTTCGATCCGGTGGAACAGATAGGACAGGACAGCGGCGGCCGATCCGGCGCCAACCAAGCCCTCGGTCTCGAACACCTGGACAGACGCCTCGCCGAGACGCTCGACCTCTGCGTCGAGCAGCCGACCCCACGGCCCGCCGAGGCAATAGGAAGCGAGCGCCTGCTTGAGCTGCTGGCTCTGGAGCAGCACGGCCAGCCCGGTCAGCGTGCGTTCCGGCGCGGGCGCACTGGCAAGCGACCCGAGCGCCGACCACAAATGCTCTTTCGCCTGCGGATCGACCGCGACGCCTTCGGAGACGAGGATCGCCGCGAGCCATTCCGCCGCCCACGCACGCTCGGACGGATCGTCGATCCGGGCGAGAGGCTGGAGCTGCACGCCGTCACCCGCCTCGTCGGCGAGCATCCCGCCCAAGTCCTGCCAATCGCCGCCCATGCCGATCGCGGCGGCGCGGATGCTGCCGCCGAAGTCGAAGGCGAAGACCTGGCCGTTCTCGTAGCGGCGGAACTGCATCGCCATCAGCGCGAGCAGCACCGACTTGCCGGCGCCGGTCGGGCCGACGATCAGCGTGTGGCCGACGTCGCCGACGTGAAGGGAAAACCGGAACGGAGTCGAGCCTTCGGTCTTGCCATAGAGCAAGGGGGGCGCACCGAAATGCTCGTCCCGTTCCGGCCCCGCCCATACTGCTGACAGGGGGATCAGGTGGGCGAGATTGATGGTGGAGATCGGGGGCTGGCGGACATTGGCGTAGATGTGGCCGGGCAGGCTTCCCAGCCACGCCTCGATCGCGTTCATGCCCTCGGGAATGACGGTGAAGTCGCGGCCCTGGATGACCTTCTCGACCAGCCGCAGCTTCTCGGCGGCGATGGCGGGATCGCGGTCCCACACCGTCACCGTGGCGGTGACGTAGGCCATGCCGGCATAATCGGCACCCAGTTCCTGCAGGGCGGTGTCGGCGTCGGCGGCCTTGTTCGAGGCGTCGCTGTCCATCAGGACCGACGCCTCGTTGGTCATCACCTCCTTCAAGATCGCCACGACGCTCTTGCGCTTGGCGAACCACTGGCGGCGGATGCGGCTCAGCAGCTTGGTCGCGTCGGTCTTGTCGAGCATGATCGCCCGCGTCGCCCAGCGATACTCGAAGGCGAGCCGGTTCAGCTCGTCGAGCAAGCCGGGGAACGTCACGCTCGGAAAGCCGACGATGGTGAGCGTGCGGAGGTGATGGTCGCCCAGGCGCGGTTCCAGCCCGCCGGTCAGCGGCTCGTCCGCCAAGAGGGCGTCGAGGTGCATCGGCGTTTCCGGCACGCGCACGCGCTGGCGGCGGGTCGAGACCGTGCTGTGCAGGTAGGTCAGCGTCTCGGCGTCATTGAGCCAGCGGACCTCGGGCACGAATCCCTCGACCAGATTGAGGACGCGGTCGCTGCGATCGGTAAAGCCCTTGAGCAGTTCCCACGGATCGACGCCGGTCGTGGCCCGGCCCTCGTAAAGCCAGCCTTCGGCGCGCGCCGCTTCCTCTGCGGGCGGCATCCACAGCAGCGTCAGGAAATAGCGGCTCTCGAAGTGTGCGCCTTCCTCGCGGAATTGTTCGCGGCGCTCGAACTCGACCAGCGACGACACAGGATCGGGAAAGTGGCCTTCCGGATAGTCGAGCGCAGGCGTGCGCTGCGCCTCAACGAAGATCGCCCAGCCTGAGCCAAGCCGACGCAGCGAATTGTTCAATCGCGCAGTCGTGGCGACCAGCTCGGCCGGCGTCGCGCTGTCGAGATCGGGGCCGCGAAACCTCGCAGTGCGCTGGAACGAGCCGTCCTTGTTCAACACGACCCCTTCGCCGACCAGCGCGGCCCAGGGCAGGAAGTCTGGCAGGTTTGCAGCTTTGCTACGATATTCGCGCAAGCTCATCATGGCCGCATCCAAACAGGCAAGCGGAGGTGGCGGCGGGCCACGTCCACGAATTGCGGGTCGCGGCGGGCGGCCCAGACGGACAGCCCGTGGCCGATGGCCCAGATGACCAGGCCTGCGATCCACAGCCGCAGGCCGAGGCCGATCGCGCCCGCCAGCGTTCCGTTGACGATGGCGAGCGCCCGCGGGGCACCGCCGAGCAGTATCGGCTCGGTCAGCGCCCGGTGAACGGGAGCATGGAAACCCGCGATCGGTTCGGCCACGTCGAGCATCAGACCAGCGCCCCGCCGCCGAAGCTGAAGAAGCTCAGGAAGAAGGAGCTGGCTGCGAACGCGATCGACAGGCCGAACACGATCTGGATCAGCCGGCGGAACCCGCCGCTGGTGTCGCCGAACGCCAAAGTCAGGCCGGTCACGATGATGATGATGACCGCCACGATCTTCGCCACCGGCCCCTCGATGCTTTCGAGGATCGACTGGAGCGGCGCTTCCCAGGGCATCGACGATCCACCGGCACGGGCCGGAACGGCGAAGGTCAGCGCGACCACGCCGGCGGTGGTGGTAAGCATGGCGCGGCGTGCGCCATGCCGAATGGCATGGATCATGGCAGGTCTCCCGATTGGGTGGTGGAAAGGGATGCGAGGCGGTAATCGCCGGTCGTGGGATCGAGCCCTTCAACGCGGGCCAGCTCGGTCAGCCGACGCCCGTGCGCGTCGCGCACCAGCACGGCGATCAGGTCGATCGTCTCGGCGATCAGCGCGCGCGGGACCGTGACGACGGCCTCCTGGATGAGCTGCTCCATGCGGCGCAGCGCGCCTAGCCCGGTGCCGGCGTGGATCGTGCCGACCCCGCCGGGATGGCCGGTGCCCCACGCCTTGATGAGGTCGAGCGCCTCGGCACCGCGCACCTCGCCGATCGGGATGCGGTCGGGACGCAGGCGCAGTGATGAGCGGACCAGCTCGGCGAGAGACACCACGCCATCCTTGGTGCGCATGGCGACGAGGTTGGGCGCGGCGCATTGCAGTTCGCGCGTGTCTTCGATCAGGACGATGCGATCGGCGGTCTTTGCCACCTCGGCGAGCAGCGCGTTGACCAGCGTTGTCTTGCCCGCGCCGGTCCCACCAGCGACGAGAATATTGGCGCGGGTCTCGACGCCGTGGCGCAACGCCTCGGCCTCAACTGCCGACATGATCCCGGCGCGTGCGTAATCGTCGAGCGTGAATACGGCGACGGCGGGCTTGCGTATAGCGAAGGCCGGCGCCGCGACGACGGGTGGCAGCAATCCCTCGAACCGTTCGCCCCCCTCGGGCAGTTCGGCCGAGACGCGGGGGCTGCGAGCATGACCCTCGACACCGACATGGTGCGCGACCAGCCGGACGATGCGTTCGCCGTCTGCGGCGGACAGCATCTCGCCGGTATCGCTAATCCCCTCGCCGAGCCGATCGAGCCAAAGTCGGCCGTCCGGGTTCAGCATCACCTCGATGACGGCGGGGTCGTCGAGCCAGGCTGTGATCGACGGTCCCAGCGCCGTGCGCAGCATCCGCGCGCCGCGTGATTTCGCCTCGGATCGGATTGGCTGGACGGTCAACGACTGGCCCCTCGATTGGGCCGGGCGAACCGCCGCCCGGCGTCAGGGGCACATCAAGAGACGCAGCAATGCTCGCGTCGCAACAGCTAGTTATCGGCGTAGTAGAAGGGGCGGTAGATACGGTGCCGGAGGCGAAGTCTCTTGCAGACTACATCAAGGTCGGCGCGCTTCTGCTACTCCGACTCGGGCGATGTTGACCGCGGCCAGACATCCTCCGGTATTTCGTCCATGAGGGTCTTGCCGCTGGCGAAGCGCCGACCAAGCGTCTCGATAAAACCCTCGTAGCGTTTACGACCTTTGACCTGCGCCGCTGCCTGATCTTCGTCGGGCAGCGGCGGGGTCACGGACAGCCAGAAACGGACGAACAGGCTCAGTGCCTCGGTGCTCAGTCCGGTATTGCGCTCCAGCCGCTGCACCTGCCGCGACAGGCGATCGAGCCGGCGCGCGAACGCCGCCTCCATCCGGTCGGTGCCGTCCGGCGACAGGTAGGACGCCACCGCCGCCTCCACGATCGCCGAGCGTGATATGCGTCGCCGGATCGCCAGCTCGTCAACCTGTTTGGCGAGCGCGGGCGGGAAATAGACGTTGAGCCGGGTCCGCATGATCGCCTCCTACAGCTCGATGCCGTCGCCGGGGTCGAGCGACGCTTGCCGCGCAAGTCCCTGCATCCGGCGCCGCACGGCCGCCTGCCGCGCCGCGTCGTCCCGTTCGTCATCGACGATGGCGAACTCCTGGGCTGGCGGTGCTGCCGTTTCGGGCGCGATGGCGACATGCTCGGGCAGTTCGGGCTCCCGGCGCAGACCGGCATTGGCCGCGTCTTCCGCATCGCGGACAATCCGCGCGACCTGCTTTGGATCGGCGGCCGCCTGCCGCCCGGTCCAATCGTCGGGACGGATCGTGGCAGCCACGGACGCCGGCGCCGCCATGATCCGCTCGGACAGCCGCCGGTCCTGATAGTAGCGCGCCTTCTTCGCGCGGATCGGGTGGACGCCCGCCACCATCACGATCTCGTCGTCGGGCGGGAGCTGCATCACCTCACCCGGCGTGAGGAGCTGGCGGGCGGTCTCCGACCGCGACACCATCAAGTGCCCCAGCCACGGCGACAGCCGGTGCCCGGCATAGTTCTTCATCGCCCGCATCTCGGTCGCGGTGCCGAGGGCGTCCGACACACGCTTGGCGGTCCGCTCGTCGTTCGTGGCGAAGCTCACGCGGACATGGCAGTTGTCGAGGATCGCGTTGTTCGGGCCGTAAGCCTTTTCGATCTGGTTGAGAGACTGCGCGATGAGGAACGCCTTGAGTCCATAGCCGGCCATGAACGCCAGGGCGGATTCGAAGAAGTCGAGCCGGCCGAGCGCGGGAAACTCGTCGAGCATCAGCAACACCCGATGCCGGTTGCCCTTCGGGGTCAGCTCCTCGGTCAGCCGGCGCCCGATCTGGTTGAGGATGAGGCGGATCAGCGGCTTGGTGCGGGATATGTCGCTGGGCGGCACGACCAGATAGAGCGTTGCCGGCCGATCGCCCTCGACCAGATCCGATATGCGCCATTGGCAAGCGCGCGTGACCTGCGCGACGACGGGATCGCGATACAGGCCAAGGAACGACATCGCCGTGCTGAGCACGCCCGATCGCTCGTTGTCGGACTTGTTCAGCAGCTCGCGCGCGGCGGAAGCAACGACAGGATGCACGCCGGCTTTGCCCAGGTGCGGCGTCGCCATCATCGCGGCCAGAGTCTGCTCGATCGTGCGACCGGGATCGGACAGGAACCCGGCGACGCCCGCCAAGGTCTTGTCCGGCTCGGCATAGAGGACATGGAGGATCGCGCCGACCAGCAGCGAGTGCGAGGTCTTCTCCCAGTGGTTCCGACGCTCGAGGCTGCCTTCGGGATCGACCAGCACGTCGGCGACATTCTGCACGTCGCGCACCTCCCACTGGCCGCGCCGCACCTCCAGCAGCGGGTTGTAGGCAGCGGACGCCGCGTTGGTCGGATCGAACAGCAGCACCCGGCCGTGGCGCGATCGAAAGCCGGCGGTCAGCGTCCAGTTCTCCCCCTTAATGTCATGCACGATCGCCGAGGCCGGCCAGGTCAGCAGTGACGGCACGACAAGGCCGACGCCCTTGCCGCTGCGCGTGGGCGCGAAGCACAGCACATGCTCGGGACCGTCGTGGCGCAGATAATCGGCGGCGAGCTTGCCAAGCACCACGCCGTTCGGCCCTAGCAACCCGGCTGCGCGCACCTCCCGCTCGGTCGCCCAGCGAGCCGAGCCATAGGTCTCGGCGTTCTTTAATTCGCGCGCCCGCCACACCGACATGCCGATCGCGACCGCGATCGACACGAAGCCGCCCGACGCGGCGATGAAGGCGCCGGTCTGGAAGATCGCGGGCGCATAGGCGTCGAACGAGAACCACCACCAGAAGAAGGCCGGGGGCGGATAGACGCGCCAGCCGAACGCAGCGAACCAGGGCGGCCCCAGCTCGGGCTGATAGGCGAGCGCGGCGGCCGTCCACTGCGTCGCACCCCACACCCCGGCGAGCACGATCAGGAAGACGGCGAAGACCTGGCCCCAAAGAATCTTGGTGGCGGACATTGAGGACTCCTTTTCGGGGTTACAGACCGAGGCCGCGTTTGCGGCCCAGCGCGAGGTCGAGGCCGCCGCCATCGCGGATCACGCCCGCGACTTGTCGGCCAAGCTGCTGTTCGAGGGCGCTGGCCCAGGGCACGAGGCGGAAGCCGAGACCGTCGTCGATCATGGCGAAGCGGCCGGAGGCGAGCACGAGACGCTGCCGCACGACACCGGCGATCTTCTCGCCGGCCTGCGTCGGCCGATAGGCCAGCCCGGTTTCGCTGGCGATCTTCGCGCCAACGGCGTCCAGCTCGCGGCGGCGCAGCGTGTCGATCAGTCCGCGCTCGAACACGGTCCGCTCGCCGTAGCGGCGCGCCAGTCCTTCGCGGACAAGATGATCGGTGCGCGCGTCCATCGCGCGGCGCGCCTCGGCGCCGAACCCTCTGTCCGCGACGCTCGCGCCGCGCTCGATCAGCCGATGGTCGAGCCACGTCGCGCCGGGCGCCTTGATCTGCGCGGTGAGGTCGAGGTCCGACCGCGTGGCAAGGATCAGGGTCGGTTTCGGCTCACCGGGCTTGCCGATTGCGCGCAGCTCGACGATACCGCCGATCGCCGGGCTATGCTCTAGCGCCTCGATGCCGGGGAGCCGAACATGATGCGTGCGGCCGTCTGTGCCGTCGATCACCGCATAGGCCGTGCCGGTCAGCTCGTCGTGCAACCCCTTGTCGATCAACCGGCCGGCGATCGGCTTGTCGGGCGCGCCGCTGAGGACCGCGTAGCTGTCGAGCGACCGGTCCTGCCCGCGGTCCTTGAGCGCCGCGCCGATCGTGCGGATGATGTCGCCGCGCGCGCCCAACTCGCGGAGCTTCGCCTGCGCGCCCTCGGCGACGGCCCATTGGCCGGGCTCGCCCTCGGCAGTGAGGCCCATCGTTTCCAGATGCTGCAACCTGCCGACCATCAACCGGCGGAGGCGCGGATCGTCCGGGCCGGGCCGCTCGGCGCGCAGGTCGATCACGCCCAGCTCGTCGGCAGAACGCTGGATCTCGGCATCGAGCCGGGTCCAGCGTTCTGCCGTCACCTCGCGGTCGAGCGCGCGCTGCACCTCATGTTCGGGTTTCGGCCCCAGCTCGGCGAAAGCCAAGTCTTGCGCGCGCGACCGGAGATTGTGGCTGATGTAGTCGCGGGAGATGACGAGATCGGCACCCTGGTCGGTCTGCCCGCGCACAAGCAGATGGACGTGCGGATTGTCGGTGTTCCAATGATCGACCGCGACCCAATCGAGCCGCGTGCCCAGGTCCGTCTCCATTTGGCGCATGAGGTCGCGCGTGTATTCGCGCAGGTCCGTCAGCTCGGCCGCATCCTCTGGCGATACAATGATGCGGAAGTGATGACGATCGTCCTTGCAACGGTCAGTGAAGGCGCGATCGTCTGCGTTGTCGCCGGCCGCGTCGAACATCCGGGTCGGCGAGCCATCGCGGGTCACGCCCTCGCGCTTTAGATAGGCGACGTGCGCGGACAGCGGCGCCATGCGCCGCCCGCCTCGACTGCGCGTGGTGACGGGCAGCATCTTGACCATCACTCGCCGGCCCGAGCCGAACAGGCGACTGCGCGCGAACGCCGTGCGGCCCCGGCCGAAACTCGACTGGCCGCCACGGCGCGGCCCGCCCCCGGTGCGCCTGCCGCTGCTGTGGATCGCCGCGACGCGCAGCACCTCAGCCACCAGACCGCGCGCATTGCGCCCCTGCGCCTTGCTACGCTTGGCCTTGCCCGGCCGGACGCAGAACTCGCTGTCCTCGCTCACGGCCGGGGCGCTTTCCGCCGAAAACGGCCCTTGGTGCCGTTCGGCGCATTGATATTGCTGCCTTTTTCCTTCCGCGCGGCACGCGTGCCGACCGACGCCCCCGCGTGAAGCCACGGAAAAGCCTTGGCTTTTCGACGACACGGGGTGCGGCTTATATCTTGCCCTCGTCTGTCCCTGCCGTTTTCCTCCTCCCCAGCCCCCTTACTGCTTCGGACGGATGAGGGGGGCGACAGGCCGATCATTGCGGTCGGCCCGCGCGGGCGCGGGACACGAACAGCGTTTCGCGCGGCTCATTGGCGGACGGATCGGCAGCGCGAACGCCGCCAGATGTCGGCCGGTCGGTTGGCAGCTCGGACGCGGCTTCTTCTCCGTCCGACTGCCCGACGACAGCTTCCGAAGCGGCGCTAGCGGTGCGGACGAACAGCGCTGCACGACGCCATGCGAACGGATCAGGCGTAGCAGTGGTCGCCGCCTCCACCGCGCTCGATGCGCCCGTGATCGGCGCGAGCTGGGCCAGATAGCCGACCGTCTCGGGCGGCAGCGGACGGCCGCGCGACACGAAGTCGTCGTAGCGGCCCGGTCCCGCATTATAGGCCGCCAGCATAGCGCTGGCGTTGCCGTAGCGGTCGTGCATCTCGCGCAGATAGGCCGCGCCCGCCATGATGTTATCGCGCACGTCGAACGGATCGGAGCCGAGGCCGTAGCGGGTGCGAAGCCCCGCCCAGGTCGCGGGCATGATCTGCATCAAGCCCATCGCCCCGGCGCGCGATACGGCGCGGGCATTGCCGCCGCTCTCGACGCGCATCACCGCCCATATCCACGCTTCCGGGATGCCGAACCGCCGCGCGGCCCCGGCGACATGACCGGCATAGGGATGGACGGCCGCCGATCGCGCCGCCGGCACTTCCTGCGCCACCGCCGGGACAGACGCGACGCCGCCGGACAGCAGCATGACGGCAGGCGCCACTGCCGATCCCACTCCACTCCGCCGCCAGCCTGCCAGCGTGCTCGCTACGCTCAAGGGTGCGCGCGGAGCGCCGGCCTTTGGCCGCCCTTGACCTTCGCTGCGCGCGCCGGCCGGCCTGCGACCGAGCGGGACGGAGGGATGAGACGGTTTTCCCGCGAACAAAGGGATTATGGGGAAGCGCACCGGATCAATCCTGCTCGCGCGACTTCGGCTGACGGTTCCAGCGCAGCGACCAAGCCGACTTGTCGGCGGTGCTCTGGAACAGCGCGGCGCGAAGCGGCTGCGCGAAGGCGGGGTCGTCGATGCGCAGCGAGACGTAATCCCCGGCGCGTTCGCCGGTCTCATTCCAGCCGGCGCCGATCTCCGGGCCTTCGCCGTCATCGCCGCGATGGACGCGCCAGTCCGGCGCCTTGTCGGCGTCGCTCTGCTCGGCCGGAACGATCGAGATACGGATGTCGAGCGTCGCCGTCTCGATGATGCCTTCGTAGCCTTTGGCGGTGCGGAAGAAGCTGCCGATCTGCATGGGAATCTCCTTTGGGTTGGCGGGCGGGAAAGCGGGTCAGCGCCAGGTGAGCGGCGCGTCGGGCGTGTTGCGGGTGAGGATCGGCGTGGCGCGGCCGAGCACCGTCGAGGCCGGCAGCGGCCCGAAATAGCGGCCGTCCATGCTGTCGGCGTGGTCGGGGTTGAGCATCAGCAGCTCACCGGCGCGCAGCGTGCGGCAGCCTTGCCAGACCGGCAGCGTGCGGCCCCGGCCGTCACGCTGCTGGGCGACGACGACGGGCCGCCCATCGACGCTTACCACCGCGTCGATGCGGCACACGATCTGTCCCGGCCGCGCCGCGACATGCTTCAACAGCGGCACACGCTCGCCGAGATAGCCGCGCTCCGCCAGCCATCGCGCCAGCGCTGGTGGCGGCTTCACGGCGACCAATGCACCGTGCGGCGGATCGGGCAGCGGCTCGATCCGGTATAGTCCGATCGGCGCGCTGGCGCTGGCGTTCCAGACGACGCGCGGGAACGGGTCGAACACCGCCACGGCGAGGAACGACGCGGCGAACAGCGACGCGGCGGATGCTGTCGCAATGGCCCATCCACGGCGCGTCATCCTTCGATCTCCCGGCGCTTAAGCCAGGCGCGATGACGCTCAATCGTGTAGGGGCGCGGCTGCTGTCCGGCCGCGATCCGGTTGGCGACATGCCGCCAGTGATCGGGCGCGGCGTCGCATGGATCGACGCCGGCCGCCTCGGTAGCGTCGATCGCGGCGAGCACTTGGCTGACCTTGGGCCAGCCTTCGATCTTGAGCAGGATGTCGCCGCCCGGCCGCACGAACGGGAGCGTCGTGAACGGCTCGTTCGCGCCGACCGCGCGCACGATGTCAATGCGCGAGCTGACCGTGCCGTAGTCGTTCGCCGCCCATCGGACGAACGCGAAGATCGCGCCGGGACGGAACTGGACGATGCGGCGGCGGCGATCAACGATTTCGTCCACCGCGACGCGGCCGAACCTGATCCAGTGCTCGATCCGCTTCTCGATCCAGGTCAGTTCAACGCGGGTCATGCCGTCATCGGACGGCTGGCGGTGGCGCATGGGCGACGGTGGGACGGTCATCGCCGGCTCCGAGCGATGGCCGAATCCGCACGCGGCATGAGGTCGTCCTGCCCCGGATCGGAGGTCGAGTGCTTGATGCCGATGTCGGCCCAGGCGCGCAGGTCATCGACCGAATAGACCACCCGCCCGCCGATCCGGCGGTAGGCAGGGCCGGTCCCGAAATAGCGGTGCTTTTCGAGGGTCCGGCCGGAGAGGCCGAGAAACCGCGCGGCTTCCGGCGTGCGCAGGAAGCGGGGCGGCAGATTGGGAGGCGTATCGGACAAGTGACTGCTCCTGCGGGCGGTGGCGGCAGGAGGCGTAATTGTCAGAACTGAGGCGGCCGGGTGGGGTATGAAGATGTGCGGCTGCACGGACGCGACCACCCCGCGAGGGCGATCGGCCTCAGCCGGAAGCGGAATGAACTATGTCTTCCTTGCGTCCCAGCCGCTATATGCAATCACAGGTTTACTGGCTTATCCAGAATCACTTGGGGGCAGAGATGGCTGACAAGAAAGTGGTGTTCATCGCGTTCGCAATCGAAGACGAACGCCAGCGGGATTTCTTGAAGGGGCAGTCGCTTCATCCCCGCGCTCCGTATGAGTTCATCGACATGTCGGTGAAGCAGGCTTACGACAATGATTGGAAGACGAAGGTGCGCACTCGCATCCGTCGTTCAGACGGTGTGATCGTCCTCGTAAGCAAAAACTCGCTGACTTCGAGCGGCCAAAAATGGGAGATTCAGTGCGCTCAGGAAGAGGGTAAGCCTATTCGAGGCATCTACGCCTACTCCAATGACCGGACCAGTCTGGCGGGCGTGACCACGTACGTCTGGAGCGACACGAATATCAGCGGCTTCATCGACTCGCTTTGATGAGGTGCATTTGTGCGTAAGGCTCTCATTGTCGGTATCGACCACTACGACCACATTGGCGGCCTGAGTGGTTGCGTAAATGACGCTCACTCGGTGAAAAGCGTGCTCGAACGGCATGCCGACGGCACTGTCAATTTCGCCACGCCGATGTTGCTGACTGGAACCAGCGCGACGGATCGAGTCGAAAAGGGGCGGCTCAAGGACGCGGTTAGAGAACTATTTGCTGACGATTCGGAAATCGCGCTCTTCTATTTTGCCGGTCATGGCTACATTGAAGATACTGGCGGTTTTCTGTGTGGCACGGAATGCAAGTCTGGCGACGATGGTCTCTCGCTCTCCGAGTTGATGACTCTCGCAGGGAAGTCTCCCGCAAAGAACAAGATCGTCATTCTCGATAGTTGCCACAGTGGCGTTGCAGGCACGCGGCCGGAGCAGATGATTGCCGAAGTGAAGGAAGGCATGACCATTCTGACGGCTTCAACCGCAGAGCAATATGCGATGGAAGTTCCCGGAGGTGGGGCCGGTGTCTTCACGAGCCTATTCGTCGATGCACTCGGCGGTGCGGCTGCAAATCTACTTGGCGACGTAACGCCCGGCAGCGTCTATGCGCATATCGATCAATCTCTTGGCCCTTGGGCACAACGCCCTATGTTCAAGACCAATGTGAAGACCTTCGTGTCATTGCGTAAGGCTGCAGCACCGATCCCGCTTGCGGATTTGCAAGTGCTGGCGACATATTTCCCCCGCCCGGACTATGATTTTCCCCTAGATCCCAGCTACGAGCCGGAACGCACGGAGGAACAGAAGGCTGACCCAAATCTACCGCCACCAGACCCCCAAAAGAACGCGGTCTTTGCGGTGTTACAGCGCTATGTGAAGGTAAATTTGGTTCGTCCGGTCGGGGAAGCCCACATGTGGCACGCAGCGATGAACAGCAAGTCCTGCGAGTTGACGGTTCTCGGACAGCATTATCGGCAGCTTGTCGCTGACGGGCTCATCTAACCGATGGGCGATCCGATCGACGTCGATGCCGTCTTGTACGGTCTCATGGACGAACTGGCTGCGATCGAGCATGAGCGCTGGTCACATTGGCAGCGATACATGCATTCAAAGGGCGTCAGGCAAGCAGACGGCTCGCTCGTCTTGCCTGCCGAACTGGTGGAACGATGGGATCGGCAAGCGGCGACGGACTACCATGATCTCAGCGCCAAAGAGAAGCAAAGCGACCGCGATCAAGTTAGTCGCTACCTGCCCCTAATAGCCACCGCTCTCAATGCTCGTTCTTGATGTTAGGTCGTTACTTTGCTGCCGCAACGCCGCCGCGCCGGAAACTGCGCGACCTTATATTGCGTGAAAGTCCTATAATCCAATTTCGAGGGGCCGTTTAGGACGATCAACGAATGCGGAGCAGCTTGCGATAGTCGCCATTCATCATGGCGATGCCGTCGCGGACCAGGCGCACGACGAATGACCGCGAGGCCGACATTTTCCAGTCGCTCGCGGAAAGACGGGCAGCGTCATCGCGTCCCAGCGCTGTCGCGATTTCGCGGTAGGTTGCGCCGTTCTGACGGAGGTCTATCGCGCGGAGCATCAGGTCGAGCCGTGCGAGCCGATAGGCCGTCAGCGGCCAGCCGCGCGGCAGCGGCCCGGCTGTCCGGCCGAGCAGACGCCGGTGAAAGCGCAGCAGGCTCGCGATCCGGGTGATGAAGTCCTTGTCGAGCGGAATGATCGCGGCGAGCGGCTTGCCCGGTGCAGGATCGCGCAGCCACAGCCGATGCTCGCCGGCCGCGTCGGCGACGACGACATGGCGGCCGTCGATCCCGGCCAGGTCGGCGAGCAGCGCGCCCAGCGCGCGCGGAGGGACCGGGGCGGCGGTCTCAAATCCCTCCGGCGCGGCGTCGAGAATGACCGTGACGGCGGTCAGCTCCGGGCGCCAGATGACCGACTCTAAAAGCTCATCCGGCGCCGTGGCGAAAGGACAACCCCCAGCGCCGCGCGAACGCCGTCTCGGCGGCGTTCTTCGCGACGGCGCCGCTCGCGATGCGCTGCTGCATCTGCGTGTGTTCGGCGCGATAGGTGCGGTTTCGGCGTAGGAACTCAGCTGCTAAATCGGCGCGCCCGAGGGCGTCGGACAGTCCGCCGGCGCGCCGCTGGCGACGCCCAGGTGGCGTCGGCATTGCATCCTCCCCGCCGCGCTCTGCGCGGATTTCGGAGAACGCAACATCGTCGCCGCCTTACCTACAGGATAGAGCGAAGATCGCGCACAACCATGTCGCGCGGGCGGGACCATAACAACCGAACTCGATCCAAATTGGAGTTCAATTTTAACGGTTTAGCGGGGGCTGACAGCCGAGCAGATGAGCATATCCCACCTCTGTTATCCACCGCGCGCGAGCTAGATGAGTGTCATGCATCGTCTTCGCACGATCCGGCTCCACGGCGGCGTCGATGCCGAAAATCAGTCCCGCTGCCTCGCGCCAATCGGTTCCATCTGCGTTAGCATCTAACAAGCGCAGATAGTCCGCCAAATGACCCTCGTCATAGCTGGTGAGCTGCTGCGAATCAGGCGCGCATTCATCGAATCCCATCTTGACCATGATGCCCCCGACTTCCCGCCCGCGTTAACCAATAAGCCAATGTCGGAGCATTTTCGATGCGCTCGTTCTGCATGACTGCGCGCGGAATCTGCAATGCCTCGACAATTCACAGGGCTGCTGATTTGCGGTGCGCCCCCGCAAACAGCTCCTGAACCCGTGATCGGGGAGTTGGAAAACCGGATTAACTCGGTTCCTACGACCTTTAGCACCGAGGCACCTGGACATACGTCGCAGGCTCCCCGACCGCATGGTCAAGGATCGCGACGCCGTCACGGCCGGCGCCGAACCGGTTAATCCGGGGTTTCCACACCCCAGGCCGCCGCGTAGCGGCCCGAGGACTTCATAGAACAGCACTGCCGAAATGACTACCCAAAGCGAGCCGGGCGGCAGCCCGGCGAGCGAACCTTTGCGGCCGCGCGGACCTTGGGGACGCGCGGCCGCCGCCGATCCGCCGCAGCGGATCGGCGCGGAAATGGCGAAGCCGCAGGGCCGAGCTCGGCCCTGCGGCGGCGATAGTTAGGCTTTGAGGCGCTGCATCCCTTCGGCCAGTGTCCAAAGCGCGCGATTGAGCGTCACGTTCTGGTCGATGCCGTTGATGGCGCGGGTCTGGCTGCGGCGGATACGGCCCTCGGCATTGCGCTTGCGGCCCTGTAATCCGCCCCGAACGACATTCTCCTGAATGACGTTGAACGTGGTCCACAGGCTGTCACCCATGTCCTCGCGGCGGCGCGGCTCGATGATCTGCTCGGGCCGCAACGGGCTTTCGTCCTCTCCGTAGCGCGCGACCAGGCTGACCTCGCCGAGTAAGCGGCGCTCTTCCTCGGAAAGCCGAACCTCCTTCATGGTCTCGCTGGCGTCGATCAGCCGGGGGAAGTCCTCCGCCACGGTGTAAACACCCTCGATTATATCGTGCTGGATGTTGCCCTTGTGCGGCACGCGGACCTCCTCGAACCGCTCGCCCGCGATCATGCTATTGGTGCAGACGAACCGCAGCATCCCGGCGAACATCTGATAGGCGCTGGTCCCGTCATGGCTGTTGACGATGATGACTTCGGCCGCCTCGGGCTTGCCGATACCGTCGTCCCGGCGCAGGCGCAGCATGTGCTTGGCGTGGCCGTGGCGGCTGCCGTCGCGCGGAACCGACTGAACCGCGAAGAAAGGGAACCATCCTTCCCGGCGCAGCCCCTCCACGATGTCGATGGTCGGAACATAGACATAGCGCTCCGAACGGCTGTCGTGCGCCTCGCGGGCGAAGATGGACGGCACGTGCCGATACAGCGCCTCGTTGTCGAGCGCCTCACGGCCGCTGATCTGATGGGCGTTGCGGCCGAACCGGGTGGCAAGCTGATGACACATGGCTGAACTCCTTGGGCTTGGGTTTCCGCGCAGCGGAACGCCGCGCTGAAACCCTGCCCGTCGGCGAGACCGGGGGTGCAACCGGAGTGGGCGGCTTCGCGGGGAACCGGCTGCACGGAACGCGCTCGCGCGTGAAGGAAGCTGGGCGGAAGCCGCTCCGAAGGGCGCTGGGGGCGGCGCCCCAAGCACCTCACAACATGCCGGGCCGATGGCCCGTCCATATTATGAACTGGCGAACCAACACACGAAGGCGCCCCGCTCAGAGGGAGCGGGGCGCCGTGTCGAGGTCAGCGCGACCAGATGAGAGCGTATTCGCCGGGGGTCTCGGTTTCGACCAGAGTGGCGTAGATCGGAGCCGCGAAGGTCGGATCGTCCAGCTTGACCGAGATGTAGTCGCGGTTCTCGCGGCTGGTCTTCTTCCATCCCGCGCCGCACTCGACCGTGCCGACCACGAGACGAAAATCGGGGGCCTTATCGCTCTCCTTCTCGATCGGACGGAGGGTGGCCTTTGCGTTGAGGGTGAGCGTCTTGATGGTTCCGCTGAAGGAGCCGTTGCCCGCCTGGGTGAAGGTGCCGATGGTGGCCATGTCGAAGTTCCTTTTGCTTCGGGCCACGACCGCCGCGGCCTCGATGGCGATCGGTGAAGCGGGGATGATCGGACGCGCACCGCTTGCGGCCGAAGCACAGCGGAGGATGGCGACGCGCGGCTTTTTTGTTTCGCGATGCAAAGCCGAAGGCGGCGGAAAAAAGCCGCGCGGCGCCGTTGCGCCAGGCCGATCAAGGCGAAGCCGGCCCCGGTTAGATCAAGCCAATCGAGAGGCCGCGCGGTTGTCGCCGAGCCGGAAATTCTACGCCGTGGCTATGATGGGCATCGTCAGTCGGAGGGCATTCGCTTCTTTGCTGGACCGCGCCAGGCTCACCTCGCAAGTAATCCTTCGCAAAGACTACAGGAGAGCGAACGCCGCTGACGCTCCCTATGTGTTCGCCGAGATCCCGCGCGAGGCTGGCATAGACCGTCGCTCATCGCCCGCATCATAGTCGCCGAGCGGTCCCGCCGCGTGGGTCTGCAACTTTACTCGACGAACCCACCTCCAGAAATGCAACGGTCGATCCGCTATCAGCACGCCGCCCCGCGTCCTCGGAGCGGGGCGCCTGTGCAATGGGAAAGCGGCCGCGCCCCAACGGGCGCGGCCGCGATTTTTCGCCGGTCACAAAAAGAAGCCGGGACCGCTCGCGCGGTCCCGGCCCCGTGCCGCTATTCGGCGGCGACAGCAAAGGATGCTTCGCTGTCCTCCACTTCGGGCGGCTGCTCCACGCTATCCGCGTCCTCCGGCTCCGCAGGCGCGGGGTCCGCTCCCTCCGGTTCGGGCGTCCGCAGCACGGCAGGAAGCCAGCCGGTCCCGGAAAGAAGCTGCTCGGCGGCTTGCGCCATGTCCGGCTTCTTCATGTCCGCGATGCGGCGAGCGGCGTCCTCGGACACGCCTTCGGTCACAGCGTCCACGATATGCGCCTTGGTGACGCGGCCAAGGTAGCTGTCCACGGTCGGCGTCCAGTCCTTCGCCACGTCCAGCGCCAGCGCGTCCGCCAGCCTGTCCGCCGTTTGCAGCGACCGGGGCTTGCGGTCCCACGGCAACCGCAGAGCGTTGACGGTGCGAGCCGCGCAATGCGCCAGCAACGCAATCCGCTTCGCCTCGTCCAGCCCGACGATGAAGCCCCACAGGTCCGCCACGTCGCGCGGCATCCGCTCGGCCCATGCCTCGTGCTGCTCGCTCGCCCGTGCCGCCAATGGCGTGTCCTCGATCCCGTCCGCATGGCTCCCCAAGGGGGTCACGGTCGGACGAACCTCAAGGCAACCGGCCTCCGCATAGCTGTAGAAAAGTTGCGCGGTCAGCGTGTGGGTCAGCGCGATCAGGGCCATATCGGGCTGCTCGGCCAGCGCCACGCGAAGCGCCAGCGTCCGATAGGCGGACAGGTCACGGGTGAGGCTGTCGGAAATCGGCTTGCCCGGGTCTTCGTCCTCGTCGGCATCCTGCACGTCCTCGTCGCCGTCCTCCGGCTGCTCGTCGTCGCCCATCTGCGGCTCGGTCGCATCGCCTTCTTCCGGCTCCGGCTGGGGGTCCGCCAACGCCTCGTCCTCGGCCCGCACGAAACCGCGCTCGACCCTGACCGTGCCGTCATGTTGAAGTACGACGAACGCACCGCCATTGGCGATCACATTGGGGTCGTAGGCGGAACGCTTGGCGGACAGGGCGTCCATTTCGGCGTCCAGCGCACGGGCTTTCGCCGCCAAATCCTCGGGCATTTCATCCAGCGAGTCATAGCCGTCGACGATCTGGTCGTACTCGGCCCATGCCTCATCGACCCGCGCCTCCTCCTCGTCGGACAGGGCGACGGTCTGCGGATAGAAGCGCCGCATCCCGTGGGCGTGGGGATAGTCGATATGCGCCTCGGCCCATTTCCAGCCCTCGGCCTGAACGCGCTCGGCAACTTCGCGCAATTTCTCGACGGCGAGCGTATCGAGCAAACCCGCATCCTCGAAGAACCCGCCACGATCCTCGCTGAACAGGTCGCGGATGATGTTGCCGCCCGCTTCCGCGTAAGCTTCGGCTCCGACGAATATCGCGCGCCGGTCCTCTGCCACGACATTGCTTGCGGTCATGTCGCGCCGGATGATCCACGGTTCGCGGTTGTGATGCAGGTTGGCGAAAACCTGCTCCTGCCGGTCATGGTCCTCGGTGATAGCGAAGGCCATAAGCT
The DNA here is from genome assembly GCA_023418595.1 of Pseudomonadota bacterium. Taxonomy (GTDB): domain Bacteria; phylum Pseudomonadota; class Alphaproteobacteria; order Sphingomonadales; family Sphingomonadaceae; genus Sphingomonas. Next base: position 31,181 of record JAEZZI010000028.1, on the reverse strand, counting down.
GATCCAGCGTAAGACCGTCCTCCCGATAGACCTGCAACAGCTTGGGCGAGACAGCGCCAAGGCGAAGCCGCTGCTTCACCACGCCAGCCGACACGCCAAACCGCGCGCCGATTTCTTCCACGCCATAGCCCTTGCTTTCGGACAGTTCGCGGAACCGCTCGAACTGGTCGGCGGGGTGCATAGGGGTCCGGGTCACGTTCTCGTCCAGACTGATTTCGGACGGATCGTTGGCGGTATCGAGCCAGCAGCGCACGACTTCCGACTTCTTGATCTGCTTGCGCTTGGCGCGCAGCAACATCGCCAGCCTGCGGCCTTCACCAGCGGTAACGAGATAGTTGCCGGTCGGCGTCCCGTCCTCCTTGGTTTCCGGCTCTACGACAAGGTTCTGGATCAGCCCCTTGTGCTGGATCGAAGCGGCCAGCGCCTCGATAGCGGCTTCCCCATGCGGCACCTTGCGGGCATTGCGCGGGGACTTCTTGAGCTTGGCGAGCGGCACGAAAATCTCGACGCCCGACACAGGCTCGGCGGCTAGGATTTCGGTAACAGCGTTCATCACACTTCTCCTAAAAACCACACTCACCCCGGAATGGGGTGGGCGGCGAAGAAGCTTGCCGTTGGCCCGCTGGCGGAGCCGGGCAGCATCCGCAGGACCGGAACGCAGTGGAGGACGCGCCAACAGCGCGTTGCGGCCCGGCGCGGCGGGCCTAAAGGGAAGCGTCGCCCACCCCATCGACGGGGAGAGAAACGACCAGATGCGATCGGGCTGGCGCAGCCCTGGCTCGATCTCCGCAGATCGGAAAGACAACAATCCGCGCAGCGGATTGCCGAACGGCGCAGCAGCGCCACCCCGCCATGCTGATCGTCACCCGGCAGGGACGAGACCCGTCAGGGGCTCGGTCGGAGCGCAGCGGAGATAGAGCGGCGGTCCCGTAGGGAGGCGCCAAGCCATTCTGCTGACCTTGCTTTTCCAGCCTATTTCGATTATATTTTAATCGGGTTGATAGCAGGTGATGAACATGGCGACTGAGACAAAAGTGTTGACCGCACACGTCCCGCTGCACCTCGCGGAGAAGGTTGAAGCAATGGCCTCGCGGCTCGAACGCTCGCGTGGCTGGGTGATGAAACAGGCGCTCGCCGCCTGGGTTGATCAGGAGGAGGAGCGTCACCGCATGACGCTCGAAGCAATGGAAGATGTCGATGCCGGGCGCGTGATCGACCATCAGGCCGTGCGCGCTTGGGCGGACAGCCTCGGCACTGACACCCCGCTGCCGCCGCCTTCGGCATGAGGATCAAGTGGACCGGCAAGGCGTCCTCGGATTTGGTGCGGCTGCACGAGCATCTGCGTCCGGTTGCCCCGGAGGCGGCGGCGCGGGTCGTGCAGCAGCTCTCGCGCGCGCCGGATCGGCTGCTCGACTATCCCCGGATCGGCGAGAAGCTGGACGCCTACGAGCCGCGCGAGGTTCGGCGCATCATCGTCGGCAATTACGAGCTGCGCTACGAGATTGCGGATGCGACGATCTTCATCCTGCGCCTGTGGCATTGCCGCGAGGAGCGCAGCTTCGAGTCGGACGACTGACGATGAGGCCGGCCGCATCGAACGCTACGATGCAGCGCGCCGCTCTTCGCCCCTATCTGCGCTTCGCCGCGACAGAGGCTTTGCATGAGGCGCGAGCGCGAAGCAGCCTGTCGGGATGGCCCTTGCCCGCAAAGTCCATCGTCGCCCCCATCGTCGCCGGGCCGAATGCCCGGACGACCTGTTCGACTATGCCACGCTGCCGGTCGGCAGCCTCCGTCCTTGCGCGGGGAAAAGCCCGAAGGACGATCTTTCGACCTGGACCGTCACCGACGACTGGCCCGAGCGCGTGCCGGTCACGAGTGCGGAAGTGGATGTGTTCGAGGCATGGTTCGGCGACGTTTTCGACGAGCTGTTCGGGCCGTGCCAATGATGTGAGGAGTTCGCTACCATGACCGTGCCGCTGCGCGCCGCCCTTTACCTGCGCGTTTCAACGGCGCGGCAGGCCGAGCATGACGTGTCGATCCCCGATCAGCGCAAGCAGGGCGAAGCCTATTGCCTGTCGCGGGGACTGGAGCTGGTCGATACCTTCGTCGAGGCCGGCGCATCGGCGACGAACGACCGGCGGCCCGAGTTCCAGCGCATGATCGAGGCCGGGACCAGCAAGCCCGCGTCGTTCGACGTAGTGGTGGTCCACAGCTTCTCGCGCTTCTTCCGCGATCACTTCGAACTGGAGTTCTACGTTCGCAAGCTCGCCAAGAACGGCGTCAAGCTGTTGTCGATCACGCAGGAAATGGGCGACGATCCGATGCACGTCATGATGCGTCAGATCATGGCGCTGTTCGACGAATATCAGTCGAAGGAGAATGCGAAGCACGTCCTTCGCGCGCTCAAGGAAAATGCCCGGCAAGGCTTCTGGAACGGCTCGCTGCCGCCGATCGGATATCGCGTGGTCGATGCCGAGCAACGCGGCGCGAAGATGAAGAAGAAGCTGGAGATCGACCCGATCCACGCCGACACGGTGCGGCTGGCGTTCAAGCTGGCGCTGGAAGGCGACGGCACATCCGGCCCGATGGGCGTGAAGTCGATCACCAAGCATCTCAACGAGCGCCGTATCTTCACGCGCGACGGCGGCCGCTGGGGCATCGGCACGGTTCATCGGATGCTGACCCGGCCGACCTATATCGGCCGCCACGAGTTCAACAAGCGCGGCAAGAGCAAGGAATTGAAGCCCTCCGAGGAAGTGATCGCGGTCGAGGTTCCGGCGATCATCGACCAGGCCACGTTCGATGCGGTGCAGGCACATTTCAAGGCGCGCAACCCGAAGGTCGCCCATCCGCAGGTCGTCGGTGGCCCGACGCTGCTGACGGGCCTGATCCATTGCGGGAAGTGCGGCGGCGCGATGACGATTCGCACCGGGAAGGGTGGGCGCTATCGCTATTACACCTGTTCGATGAAGGCGCGGCAGGGCGCGACCGCCTGCGAGGGCATGACGGTTTCGATGGAGCGGCTGGACGATCTGGTCGCAAACTATCTGGCCGACCGGCTGCTCGATCCCGACCGGCTGGAGGATGTACTAGCCGAGGTTCTGGATCGTCGACAGGAGCGCAGCGACCGGCGCCGCGAGCATATCGCGGAATTGAACCGGCGATCCGCCGAGACCGAGCTGCGCCTGAAACGGCTCTACGACGCGATCGAAAGCGGCGTCGCCGATTTGGACGATCCGGCGCTCAGGGATCGCATCGTCGCCTTGAAGGCGACTCGCGATCAGGCGCGGGCGGATGCCGAGCGGGCCTCGGCCCTCCTGCTCAACTCGACGCAGCAGGCCATCACGCCGGCCACGTTGCGAAAGTTCGCGTCAACGGCGCGGCGGCGCATCCGCACGGAAGGCGGCGGCTATCGCCGCGACCATCTTCGCGCCTTGGCGCAGCGGGTCGAGGTCGATCGCGGCGAGGTCCGCATCATGGGATCGAAGAGCAACCTGCTCCGCGTGCTGGCCGCCAATGGCGTAGCCACGGCGGCGGGCGGAGTGCCCATCGTTGTTCCGAAGTGGCGGAGAGGGTGGGATTCGAACCCACGGTGAGCTTGCACCCACGGCGGTTTTCAAGACCGCTGCCTTAAACCACTCGGCCACCTCTCCGCTTGAGCGCGCGAATAGGGCGATCGGCGGGTTTGTTGCAAGCAAATGTGTCGACGGGGGTTTCGCGGTGCGCCCGCGCTGTGCATAACAACCGTCATGCGGGTAGTGTTCGGAAATGCGCGGCGAGCGGGGCTAGGCCTCTTCGCGTTCGCGCTTGCAGCCATTTGTCCCTCCTCGGCCGCGTTCGCGCAGGATGGGGCGAGTTTCGACGCCTATATGCGGACCTTGTCCGCCGAGGCGCGGCGGCAGGGAGTCAGCCAGCGGACGATCGATGCGGTCGTGCCCACGCTGACCTACAACCCTCGCGTCGTCGAACTCGATCGCGCCCAGCCGGGCGGCGCGCCGGGATCGAGCGCGATCCCGCCCTTTGCGCCCTATAAGGCGCGGCATGTCGATGCGTCGCGGATCAATCGCGGGCGCAACGCCTATCAACGGGTGCGCCCGACGCTGTACCGAATTTCCGAACAGACCGGTGTGCCGACGCAGGTGATGGTCGCGATATGGGGGCATGAGACGAATTATGGCGCGGTGCGTGGTGATTTCGATCTGGCGCGGTCGCTGGCCAGCCTGGCCTATGAAGGCCGCCGACGCGAGTTGTTCGCGGGCGAGTTCATCGCGGTGTTGAAGGCGATGGATCGCGGCATTCCGCGGTCGCGTCTGGTGGGAAGCTGGGCGGGGGCGACCGGGCATCCGCAGTTCCTGCCGTCGGTCTATCTGCGGCTTGCCGTCGATGGCGATGGGGACGGCGTCGCCGACATCTGGAGCAGCGAAGCCGACGCGCTGGCGTCGATCGCCAATTATTTCGTGTTTTCGGGCTGGCGTCCGGGCGAGCCCTGGGGCGTGCCGGTGCGGGTGCCCGGCAACTTCAACCGCAGCGAGTTGGCGACGCGGATGGTGTCGCCGCGCTGCCCGCGGGTGTTCGAACGGCACAGCCAGTGGCGGACGATGGCCGAATGGCGCGCGCTGGGGATCACACCGCAGGGGCGCACGCTGGGCGACAATGTCATGGCGTCGCTGATCGAGCCCGACGGGCCGGGCCAGACCGCGTATCTGTTGACCGGGAATTACCGCGTCATTCTCGATTATAATTGTTCCAATTTCTATGCTCTATCGGTGGGGTTGCTGGCGGATGAAATCGCGCGCTGAGTTGGTTCTGCTGCCATTGGCGGCACTCGCGCTGGGGGGCGCTGCACCACAGGAAATGCCGACGGCGCCCGAGGGCACGCCGAGCGGATCGTCGCAATTGCAGCCGGGCGAGGTGCGCGTTGATCAGGTCGGCTATGCCCGCGCTTATGAGGGAGTGACGCCGCCGCGGATCCGCGCCTATGCCGCGCACGCGACGCTGAGATCGGGAGATTTTGTCGAAGTCACCGCGCTCGACAGCGGTAAGACGATCCTGGTCGCGATTAAGGAGCAGGTGTCGTTGCCGGCCGGATCGGTCGTCGCGCTGTCCGCGGCGGCGGCAAGCCAACTGGGGATAGACCTGTCGCGGCCCGCACCGGTTCGCGTGCGCGCAATGGCGCCGACCGCGCAGGATGAAGCCGCATTGGCGGCGGGCGGGGCGGCGCCGACTCGGCTCGACGCGCCGGAAGCGTTGCTGAAGGGGCTTCGAGCGCAATTGCCACAAGCCCCGGCGACGGCGACGGTGACGAATGTGCCGCCTACGCCAATTACGCCTGTACCGCGCCCGGCACCGACGCCTTCGCCCGCACCGACTCCCGCACCGAAGCCGAAATCTGTCGTCGCCACGCCGGCGCCTGCCGCCAGCGCCAGCACAGCCCGCACGGGCAGGTTCGTGGTTCAGGTCGGCACTTTCTCCAATGCCGCCAACGCCAAATCGCTCGCCACTCGACTGGGTGGCTTTACCGATGCCAGCGGTGCGCTTACCCGCGTACGGATGGGGCCGTTCGCGACCCGCGCAGAGGCAGACGCCGCGCGCGCGAAGGCGGTGGCTGCGGGATACCGCGATGCCACCGTCGTCCGTTCGAACTGAACTCGAAACCCTTTTCGTAACCCCTTGAAGACCGGATATATATTCGATGCGTAAGATCGCCCCCGCGCTTGTCCTGACCGCCCTTCTCGCCACGCCGATCGCGGCGCAGGCGCCGTCGTTTCAGGGCAGGGCGCCGGTCGCCTATATGATCGACCTGTCGTCGGGCGCGGAGTTGTTCGTCAAAGACGCCGACCGGCGGATGCCGCCTGCGTCGATGGCGAAGATGATGACCGCCTATGTGGCGTTCGACCTGATCAAGAAGGGCGAATTGAAGCTCGATCAGCGGCTGCGCGTGCGGCCCGAAACCTGGCAGCGCTGGCACGGTCCGAGCGCGGGTTCGACCATGTTCCTGTCGCCCAATCAGGAAGTGACCGTCGCCGATCTGCTCGACGGCGTGGTGGTCGTGTCGGGCAACGACGCTTCCGTGGTGCTGGCCGAGGGGATTGCAGGCACCGAAGAGGCATTTGCCGGGTTGATGAATGCGAAGGCCAGGGAAATCGGCCTCGCCAACAGCAATTTCTGCAATTCGAACGGCTGGCCGGACGAAGGCTGCACCTATGTCACCGCGCGCGATCTGGCGAAGCTGGCGGCGGCGACGGTCACCAATTTCCCCGACCTCTACAAGCGTTTCTACCCGAAGCGCGAATTCACCTTTGGCGAGACGATGGGCGGTTCGCCCATCACCCAGCCCAATCGCGATCCGTTGCTGGGCCGCGTCAACGGCGCGGACGGGCTGAAGACCGGACATACTCAGGAGGCCGGTTACGGCTTCACGGGATCGGCAGAGCGCGACGGTCGCCGTTTGGTGATGGTCGTCGCCGGACTCGACAGCTATGGCGGACGTGCCGAGGAATCGGTGCGCTTCATGGAATGGGGCTTCGGCGCGTGGCGCGCGCGTCCGGTGGTGTCGCAGGGCAAGCGGGTGACCACCGCCGAGGTGCAACTGGGCTCGTCGTCCGAAGTCGGACTGGTCGCGCCCAGGAACCTGACCGTGACCATCCCCGCGGGCGCCTCGCCCGAGATGGAGGCGAAGGTTGTCTATTTCGGTCCGATCAAGGCGCCGATCGCCGCCGGCCAGCATGTCGCCGACCTGGTCGTCACCATGCCGGGCATGGCGCCGCAGACCATGCCGCTGGTCGCCGAAACCGCGGTCGAGGAAGCCGGGTTCTTCGGGCGCGCCTGGGCCGGCCTGATGGCGCTGTTCGCCTGATCGGGCGAGCGGTGCGCGGCACATTCATTTCGCTCGAAGGCGGGGAGGGGGCGGGCAAGTCGACCCAGGTCCGCCGCCTCGCCGCCGCGCTGGAGGAACGCGGCGTGCATGTCGTCGTCACCCGCGAACCGGGCGGCAGCGACGGCGCGGAGGCGATCCGCAGCCTGTTGATGCAGGGCGATGTCGCACGGTGGAGCCCGCATGCAGAAGCCTTGCTGTTCGCCGCCGCGCGCGCGGATCATGTCGAGCGCCTGATCCGCCCTGCGGTCGAGGCCGGAAGCTGGGTGATCTGCGATCGCTATATCGACTCGACGCGGGCCTATCAGGGGGCGCAGGGGATCGACGACGCCGCAATTCTGGCGCTGCACGGGTTCGGATCGAAGGGGTTGTTGCCGGACCGCACCTATTTCCTCGAACTGTCGCCGGAAGCAGGCGCAGCGCGCGCCGGTGCGCGCGACGGGGACGCCACCGACCGGTTCGGGATGCGCGCGAGCGACTTTCACGCGCAGGTGGCGGCGATCTTTGCTCGGATCGCCGATACCGAGGGCGACCGGGTGCGCCGGATCGATGCAAGCGGCGATCCCGACAGCGTCACCTATGCGCTGATGGCCGATCTCTCCGACCTGCTGCCATGACATCAATTGTCGGAAACAGCGCCGCGCACCAGGCTTTCTATCAGGCGGCGCGCGGCGGATCGCTCCACCATTGCTGGCTGTTCGCGGGGCCGGAAGGGGTCGGCAAGGCGAGCTTCGCGGTCGAGGCAGCGGGGCGGCTGCTGGCCGCGCAGGAAGACGGGGAGGGCGTGTTGTCCCCCACCGCGACTCCGCGCGGGACGGCGGCGCAGTTGTTCGACAAGGGCAATCACCCGGACTTCCGCGCGCTGTCGCGTCCGCCGGTCGATCCCGAAAAGCCCGAAAAAGGACTGAAACGGTCGATCCCGATCGACGATGTCCGCGCGCTGATCGGTCGGTTCGCGACCCGACCGACGCTGGGGGATCGGCGCGTGATCGTCATCGATTCGGTCGACGACCTCGAACGCGCCGGGGCGAACGCGCTGCTCAAGAGCCTGGAGGAGCCGCCGGTCGGCACGATCTTCCTGCTGATCAGCCATTCGCCGGGACGGTTGCTGCCGACGATCCGGTCGCGGTGCCGGGTCTTGCGGTTCGAAACGGTCCCCGACGGCGACGTCGCGCGGTTGCTGCGCGATCGGCTTCCCGATGCGTCGGCGGAAGAGATCGAAACGCTGGTCCGCGCAGGCGCCGGATCGCCCGGTCGGGCGCTGTCCTTTGCGGGGCTGGACCTCGCCGCGATCGAGCGCGATCTGGCGACGATCGCGGACACCGGCGATGCGGACAATGCGGTGCGGAACCGGCTCGCCAAGTCGTTGTCGACGAAGGACGCACAGCCGCGCTACGAGGCGTTTCTGGAGCGCGTGCCGGGCTTCGTCGCCGACCGTGCGCGCGGATTGTCGGGCGATGCGCTGGCATCGGCGCTTCGGGTTTACGACGCCAGCCGTTCGGTCGCGGCAAGTTCGCTTGGGCTTTCGCTGGATGCGCAATCGAGCGTGTTCGAGCTGGCCGGGATCGTCGCGCGACTGGCTCCGGCGAAATCGGGACAATCGTAACAACCTCGTCCGGTGGTCCAACGGAAAGGTGGTCCATTGGCTTCCGCCTTTCCCCGCGATAAGGCCCACCGCATGGCCGATCCATTCTATATCACTACCGCGATCCATTATCCTAACGGCAAGCCGCACATCGGTCATGCCTACGAAATGATCGCCGCCGACGCGATCGCGCGCTTCCAGCGCCAGGCGGGCCGCGACGTGTTCTTTCAGACCGGCACCGACGAACACGGCCTCAAGATGGTCCAGACCGCGCGCGGGCGGGGCGTCGAGGTCCGCGCGCTCGCGGATGAAATGTCTGGACATTTCGATGCGATGACGCGCGATCTGGATATTTCGTGCGACCGTTTCATCCGCACCGTGGAGCCGGCGCATTACCGCGCCAGCCAGGCGATCTGGCAGGCGATGGCGGACGCGGGCGACCTGTATCTCGACCGGTACGAAGGCTGGTATTCGGTCCGCGACGAAGCCTTTTACGAGGAAAAGGAGCTGACCGACGGGGAAGGGGGCGCGAAGCTGTCGCCCCAAGGAACGCCCGTCGAATGGACCAAGGAGGAGACCTGGTTCTTCCGCCTGTCGAAATATCAGCAGCCTTTGCTCGATTTCTACGCCGCCAATCCCGATTTCATCCGCCCCGAAAGCCGCCGCAACGAGGTGATCCGTTTCGTCGAGGGCGGTCTGGTCGATCTGTCGGTGTCGCGCACCAGTTTCGACTGGGGGGTGCCGGTGCCGGGATCGGACGACCATGTCATGTATGTCTGGGTCGATGCGCTGACCAATTACCTGACGGGCGCGGGCTATCCCGACGATACGGATCGCATGGCAAGATACTGGCCCGCCGACATCCACCTGATCGGCAAGGATATCGTGCGTTTTCATGCGGTTTACTGGCCCGCCTTCCTGATGTCTGCGAAGATCGCGCTGCCCAGGCAGGTTTACGGCCACGGCTTCCTCCTCAACCGCGGAGAGAAGATGTCGAAGTCGAGCGGCAATGTCGTCGATCCGATGAAGCTGGCCGAACAATATGGCGTCGATTCACTCCGATATTTCCTGATGCGCGACGTGTCGTTCGGGCAGGACGGCAGCTTTTCCGCCGAGGCGATCGTGACGCGCGCCAATGCCGACTTGGCCAACAGCTTCGGCAATCTGGCGCAGCGGACGCTGGCGTTTATTGCCAAGAATCTCGAGGGCGCACTGCCGGACGCAGGACGCGCCGATGCGGCGGATGGCGAATTGCTCGATACCGTCGATGCCGCCTGTGCCGAGTTCCGCACCCAGTTTGCCGATCTGGCGCTGACCCAAGCAGTCGAGGCGTGGATGCTGGGCGTGTTCGCGTGCAACGCCTATATCGACACCCAGGCGCCTTGGGCGCTGCGCAAGACCGATCCCGAACGGATGAATGCCGTGCTGGGCACGCTGCTGCGCGCGATCCGCAGCCTTGGCGTCACCATCCTGCCGGTGGTGCCGACCTCCGCTGCGACGTTGCTCGATCAGCTGGGCGTCAACGATCGCAGCCATGCAGCACTCGACGATCGCGATGACTGGTATGCCGCGCTGCAAGATCGGGGGTTCCGCATCGCGCCGCCGACCCCCATCTTCCCGAGACGCGAAGTGATCGAGGAAGAACCCGCCTGATGCGGTTAGCCGACAGCCATTGTCATCTGAACTATAAGGGCCTTGCCGAGCGGCAGGACGAGGTGCTCGCGGCGGCACGGGCGTCTGGCGTCACCGCAATGCTCAACATCGCAACGCGCGAAAGCGAATGGGACGACGTGGTGGGCGTCGCCGAGCGCGAGGCCGATGTCTGGGCGACGGTGGGTATCCATCCGCACGAAGCCGACCAGCATCCCGATGTCGACACCGCCAAGCTGGTCGAGCGTGCCGCGCATCCTCGCGTCGTCGGGATCGGCGAAAGCGGGCTCGATTATTATTACGATCATAGCGACCGCGACCGCCAGCGCGCGAGCTTTCGCAGTCACATTGCCGCGTCGCGCGACACCGGCTTGCCGATCATCGTCCATACCCGCGACGCGGAAGACGATACCGCGGAGATATTGCGCGAAGAAATGGGGAAGGGGGCCCATCCCGGCGTTATCCACTGCTTCACCGCAAGCGGAGATTTCGCACGCAAGGCACTGGACCTAGGCTTCTATATCTCGATCTCCGGCATCGTGACGTTCAAGAACGCGCGCGATTTGCAGGACACGGCCAGATGGTTGCCGATCGAGCGGCTGTTGATCGAAACCGACGCGCCTTTTCTCGCTCCCGTCCCGCATCGCGGCAAGCCGGGCGAGCCGGCTTTCGTCGCCGACACCTGTCGCTTTCTCGCCGAGTTGCGCGGAGAGGACGCCGACGAACTGGCCGAACGGACCCGAGTCAATTTCCACACCCTGTTCGCCAAGACGCTGACGTGATCGCCTCCTGCAACGCCCAGTCATGCTGAAAATCCGCATTCTCGGCTCCGGGACATCCTCCGGTGTGCCGCGAATCGGCAATGACTGGGGCCAGTGCGATCCGCGCGAGCTGCGCAACCGGCGGACGCGGGCATCGGTGCTGGTCGAAAGCGAAACCACGCGCATCCTGGTCGATACCAGCCCCGATATGCGCGAGCAGTTGAACGCGGCGGGCGTCGATCGCGTCGACGCGGTGATCTGGACGCATGACCATGCCGATCACACGCATGGCATTGACGATCTGCGGCAGATTTTCCACACGATGCGTCGTCCGGTCGCGGGCTTCGCGTATCCGCAGACGATCCGGCGATTGAAGCACCGTTTCGATTATGTGTTCGATGGTGGCGGCGGATACCGCGCCACCGCGACGATCGAACCGCTGGGCGAGACGCGGCGGATCGGCGACATCGACGTCGCCAGCGTCGATCAACCGCACGGCAACATTTTCGCGACCGGGCTCAGGTTCGAAAAGAACGGCAAGGCAATCGGTTACGCCACCGACTTCCATGAATTTACCAGCGACATGCGTTCTCTCTACGACGGGCTGGACATATGGGTCGTCGATGCGCTCCGACGCGAACCGCACCCGACGCATTCGCATCTGGACGCGACACTCGGATGGATCGCCCAATGCAGGCCCGTGTGTGCGGCGCTTGTGCATATGGATAATTCGATGGACTATGCCACGCTCAGGAACGCACTGCCGCAGGGCATCGAGCCCGGTTATGACGGCATGGAGTTGGTGGCGTGAGCGGGTTCGATACGGTCCATCTGCTATGGGGAATTGGCGCGCTGGTGCTGGTGATTTCCGCGCTGTCCGTGCGGCGCGTTTCGATCGGGTTCGTCCTTAAATCACTGCTCGCCTGGGCGCTGATCGCGCTGGTTCTGTTCCTCATCATCGACCGTCGCGAAGAACTGGGCGCGATTGCGCGCGGCGGGCTGGAATCGCTGGGCATCGCCGAACAGACGGTCGATGGCGACACGGTGCGGATCCGGCGGTCGATCGACGGCCATTACTGGGCGAATGCGAATATCGACGGCGTCGACAAACGGCTCCTGATCGATAGCGGCGCGACGCTGACCGTGCTCTCCGAACAAACGGCGGCGGAGGCTGGAATAGAGCCTGTCGTCAGGGGTTTCCCCGTCATTCTTCAAACCGCCGGTGGAACGATGGCGACGCAGCGTGCGACCATCGCGACGCTGACGATCGGCAACATGACGATGCGCGATGTCACGGCGGTCATCCTGCCTGGCGACAGCGATCTGAACGTTATCGGCATGAACGTATTGTCGCGTCTGCACGGATGGCGGGTGGAGCAGGGGGTATTGATCCTGGAACCAACTGCGCCGACAAACGCTACCGACGCCGCGGGATCGGGTTCGACTGTCGAAACATGATCGTTGCGAACAGGGATAAGGGCAGGGAATTTATGGCTTTTCGCGCGATCATGAAGCGGCCCTCGCGCCGCGTCGCTGTTATTGCATTCGCCGCTGCCGTGGCTGCGCCGGGCATCGCGAGCGCGCAGGACGGCGACGGTCGTGATCGCGTCATTACCGTCGGATTAGGCGCGCAAGTCGGACCGGAACATCTCGGCTCGGACGGCTATTCGGTGTTTCCGCTGCCGTTCGGGAAGATCCGGCGTCCCGGCGAGCCCATGCCCTATAGCGCGTCGGACGACAGCCCCGGAATCCGGCTGATCCGCGGCGAGAATTTCAGCATCGGTCCGACGTTCAATTTCCGCGCAAAGCGTCGCGAATCCGACGTCGGCGCCGCGGTGGGCGACATCAAGGTCGGGCTGGAACCCGGCATTTTTGTCGAAGCCTATGCCTCGCCCGCCATTCGCCTGCGCGGCGAAGCACGGATCGGCATCAATGGGCATGACGGCCTCGTCGGCGATCTTGCGGTCGATTACATCCTTCGCAGCGCCGACCAGAAGCTGGTGATGGGCGTCGGTCCGCGCGCGCGATTTGGCGACGGAGAGTTCGAGGGCCGCTATTTCGGCGTCGCGCCCGACGTCGCGCTCCGCACTGGTCTCGTAGCCTATGCGCCCGATGGCGGGCTGTATGCCGTCGGGCTTCAAGCGTCGGGCCATTATCAGCTGACGGATCGCTGGGGCATTTACGGCGAGGCCGGATATGATCGTCTGGTCGGCGCAGGCGATAAATCGCCGATCGTGCGGAATTTCGGTTCGGAGAACCAGTTCTACGTGGGCGTCGCGGCGACTTACACGTTCGATCTGAGGCTGTGATGGGATTGCTCTCGGCAAAGACCCATACCCAGCACACAGGCTTGAGATTTACATAATACATATTATCGATCTTGCGCGGTGTAGTCGGGAGGGCGGTTGTCACGGCGCCCTCCTGTCCTGTAGCGCCGATGAATGATCGAACGGCTTACCAGAATCATGGCGCGCTTGCGCGATCCGAAGACCGGCTGCGAATGGGATAGCGTCCAGACGTTCGAGACGATTGCGCCCTACACGATCGAGGAAGCCTATGAAGTCGCCGATGCATGCCAGCGCGGCGATCTGGACGACCTGAAGGACGAACTTGGCGACTTGTTGCTCCAGGTCGTGTTCCACGCGCGAATGGCCGAAGAGATCGGCGCGTTCGGTCTGAGCGATGTGATTGCGGCGATCAGCGACAAGATGGAACGCCGGCACCCGCATATTTTCGGTGACCGTGACGATGGCGGCCACCATTTGTGGGAACAGATCAAGGCCGAGGAACGCGAGGCGAAGGGCGCGACCAGTGCGCTCGATGGCGTGGCGCTCGGCCTGCCCGCGCTGCTGCGCGCCGAAAAACTTCAGAAGCGCGCGGCGCGCACAGGGTTCGACTGGCCCGACGAACGCGGCCCCAAGGCGAAGATCGCCGAGGAAATCAAAGAAATCGAACATGCTGACGATGCCACCCGCGCCGAAGAACTCGGAGACCTGCTGTTCGCGGTCGTCAACTGGGCACGGCATCTTGGCGTCGACCCGGAAGCGGCGTTGCGTCTGGCCAACAGCAAGTTCGAGCGGCGTTTCCGCAGCATAGAGCAAACGGACGGTGACGCGTTCCAGTCGCTATCGCTGGATGAAAAGGAAGCGCTGTGGCAGCGGGCGAAATACCTATCGGGGTGATGCGTCGCTATCGGAGTATCTTCCCATATCGCGGTGATTTGCCGTCGAATCACCATTTCACCGCTCGAACAGAGTGGATCGATGCGGCGCCGACCTACCCCTCGCGGCGGTTGAACCGGTCGAAATCGCTGGGCGCCATTCGCACTTCATAGCCGATCTGCGCGCCATCTACCCACTGGTCAAGCACCTCGCCATGCGCGTGCAGCCATGCCGCCGCCGCGCCGTCCCCCGCGTCGAGCGCGATCTGATAGCGGCGATGCCCGACGGTCAGCCGATCGGCGACCGTCTCGACGAGCAGGTCAACGCCCTCCCCCGTCAGTGCGGAGATCGCCACCACATCGTCGCGCCGCGCCGCTTCCGCGCTCAGTGCCTCGCGCCGTTCGTCGTCGAGCAGGTCGAGCTTGTTCCACGCCTCGAAGCGCGGCGTTTCGTCATCCACGCCCAGTTCGGCCAGCACCTTTTCGACATCGGCTGCCTGCGCCTCGGTATCAGGATGCGCGACATCGCGGACGTGGAGCAGCAGGTCGGCCGACACGACTTCTTCCAGCGTCGCCTTGAACGCGGCGACCAATTGGGTCGGCAGGTCGCTGACGAACCCCACCGTGTCGGACAGAATCGCCTTGTCGATGCCGGGCAGGCGCACTTGTCGCAGTGTCGGGTCCAGGGTCGCGAACAGCAAATCCTTCGCCATGACGTCGGATCCGGTCAAGCGATTGAACAGCGTGGATTTTCCGGCATTGGTATAACCGACCAGCGCCACCACCGGCCACGGCGCGCGCTGGCGCCGGTCGCGGTGCAGCGATCGCGTGCGGCCGACCTGATCGAGTTCGCGGCGCAGGCGCGCCATTCGGTCGCGGATCATCCGCCGGTCGGCCTCGATCTGGGTTTCGCCGGGACCGCCCAGAAAGCCGAAGCCGCCGCGCTGGCGTTCCAGGTGGGTCCAGCTGCGCACCAGTCGTCCCGATTGGTAATCGAGATGTGCGAGTTCAACCTGCAACCGCCCTTCCGCGGTTGCCGCGCGTTCGCCGAAGATTTCGAGGATCAGGCCGGTGCGGTCGATGACCTTGCACCCCAGCACGGTTTCCAGATTGCGCTGCTGAACCGGAGTCAGGCTGGCGTCGAATATCGCAAGATCGGCCGACAAGTCGCGGACATCGGCGGCGAGTTCGTCCGCCTGGCCGCTGCCGATCAGCGTCGCCGGCTTCGGCTGGCGCACGCGCAACACCGTCTTGTCGACGACTTCCAGCCCGATGGCGAGCGCAAGGCCCGCGCTTTCCTCGACCCGCGCTTCGGCATCGCGCGCCGCGCCGCCGGTGTCCGGCAGCACGACGATCGCCTTGGCACCGCGCGCGAATTCACGCGCGTCGCGTTCGAATCCGGTGGTCAATCCTGGTCCAGCGATGCTTGCTCTTCGGCGAGGTTGAGCGGGTTGGCAGGCTGAATCGTCGATACCGCATGCTTATAGACCAGCTGCGACATCCCCTCGCGCTGGAGCAGCATGCAGAACAGGTCGAACGCGGCGATATGGCCTTGAAGCATGACACCGTTAACCAGGAACATCGTTACATTGTCCCCGCTCTTGCGCACCGCGTTTAGAAAGATTTCCTGGAGCAACGGGTTCTTGTGCTGCTGTTCGGCGACCTGCTTCACGATCGCGTCGAGATCGGCCTGACCCGCGGGCATGATGGTCGAAATGGCGTGTTTGTAGATCAATTGCGACTGGCCGTCGCGGCGCAGCAGCACCGAGAAATTGTCGAACCAGGTGACGATTCCCTGGAGCTTCACGCCCTTTACCAGGAACATGGTCACCGGCGTTTTCGAACGGCGGAGCGCGTTCAGAAACAGATCTTGCAGCGAGCTTTGTTTTTCGGCCATCGACTCTTGCCCTTATTTTCTTGGCGAGGTCATGGCCCCGCAATGCGCCGGCATCCGGCGTCGAACGCCCCGCCCCCGTGGCGGGTTGCATCCGCAATCTAGGGTTGCGACCCCGGTTCGTCCAGCGCCGCCGCCCCTAATCCTCGCGCGTTTCGGTGATGCCCAGGATCTTTAGCTTGCGGTGAAGTGCCGAGCGCTCCATCCCGATAAAGCTCGCGGTGCGCGAGATATTGCCCGAGAATCGTCGGATCTGAACACGCAGATACTGGCGTTCGAATGTCTCGCGGGCTTCGCGTAGCGGCGCGCCCATCACGACATTGCTGCCGAAATCGCCGTCCACCCCCTCTAGCGGGCCAAGCACTTCGGCGGGAAGCAGATCGACGTCGATCCGGCCGATGCGGTTGCCTGGCGCCAGAATGATGGTGCGTTCGACGACGTTGCGGAGCTGGCGGACATTGCCCGGCCATTCATAGGATTGCAGCGCGACGATCGCATCCGGCGCGATCTCCGGCGTCGGCACGCGGCGCTCGTTGGCGTAATGCGCAACGAAATGTTCGACCAGCGGCGGAATATCCTCGCGACGTTCGCACAGGGCAGGAATAACGACGGGTACGACATTCAAACGATAGTATAAATCCTCGCGAAAGCGCCCCTCGGCAATCTCCACGGTCAGGTCGCGAGCGGTGGCGGAGACGACGCGGACATCGACCTTCACCATGCGCTGGCCGCCGACGCGGGTGAAGCTCTGGTCGGTCAGCACGCGCAGGATGCGCGCCTGGGTCGCGATCGGCATGTCGGCGATCTCGTCCAGGAACAACGTGCCGCCATGCGCCTGTTCGAGCAGGCCTGGATGCACCATGTCGCCTTCGCGTTCGACGCCGAACAGTTCCTCTTCGACGCGCTCGGGCGTCATCCTCGCGGCGCTGACGATGACGAACGGGCCGGTGGCGCGCTGACTCCATCCGTGGAGCAGCCGCGCGGCGACTTCTTTGCCGACGCCCGGACCGCCGGTAATCAGCACCCGGCTGCCGGTGCCCGCCACCCGCTTCAATGTCGCGCGCACCGCGTTGATCGCGGTCGAACTTCCGGTCAGGTCGTCCTCGCGCCCTGCCGAGGCGCGCAGAGCGGCGACTTCGCGCCGCAGCCGCTCGGTCTCTGTGGCGCGTTCGACCATTAGCAGCAGGCGTTCGGCCTCGAACGGCTTTTCGATGAAATCGGACGCCCCGCGCCGGATCGCCGCGACCGCCGTGTCCAGATTGCCGTGGCCGGAGATGACCAGCACCGGGATCGACGGATCGCGCCGCTTGATCTCGTCGAGCAGATCGAGCCCGTCGAGCCGCGACCCCTGAAGCCAGACGTCGAGCAGCACCAGGCTGGGCCGCCGCGTCGCGATCGCCTCCAGCGCGGCATCGCTGTCGGCGGCGCCGCGGGTGTCGTAGCCTTCATCTTCCAGCACGCCCGCGACCAGTTCGCGGATGTCGGTTTCGTCGTCGACGACCAGAATATCGAGTTTCATGTCACATCAACCATTGGAGTTGCGCGTCAGCATGGCGGGCCGCGCTTCGCCCGCTCCCCCTTCGTCCTCATCGACGCCCGCCATGTTCGCGAGCAGCGCGGCGTCGAAACACAAGGTGACGACGGTGCCGCCCCCTGCCCGATCGGCAAAGGCGATCGTCCCGAAATGTTCGTCGACGATCTTTTTGACGATCGCGAGGCCCAGCCCCGTCCCGCGCGCGCGCGTCGTCATATAGGGTTCGACGATGCGGTCGCGTTCGATCGGCAGCCCGACGCCGTTGTCGGCGATCTCGACCAGCACCTGATGCGCCTCGCCTTCGCTCAGCGTCACGCTGATCTCGCCCTTGCCGGGTTCGTAATCGCGCGCCTCGACGGCCTCGACCGCGTTCTTGACGATGTTGGTCAGCGCCTGGCCAATCTGGCGCCGGTCGCAGATCAGGCTTGGCATGATGTCGCCATGATCGAGCGTGAAGCGGATCGCGGGATGGGCGACTTCGTGCAGAAACAGCGACTGGCGGGCGAGATCGACGACCGATTCCTCGCGGAACACCGGCTTGGGCATCCGCGCGAAGGACGAGAACTCGTCGACCATGCGGCGCAGGTCGCCGACCTGGCGGACGATGGTTTCGGTCAGCCGCGCAAAAGTGTCGTCATCGGCGTCGATCTGCTTGCCATAGCGGCGCTGGAGCCGTTCGGCGGCAAGCTGGATCGGGGTCAGCGGATTCTTGATTTCATGCGCGATGCGCCGCGCGACGTCGGACCAAGCGGCGCGCCGCTGATCGAGCAATTGCTGGGTGATGTCGTCGAAAGTCAGGATGCGCCCTGCGCCGTCGCTGGCGATCTTGACCGCCAGCGTCCGCGCCTCGCCGCCGGTGGTCAGTTGCACCACCGCCTCGCGACTGTCGCTGTCGAGCAGATGGTTGAGTTCGGGTGCGACGTCGCCGAGCGGCTTGCCTAGCGCGGTCCCCTCCCCTGCGCGCAGCATCGAAAGGGCCGTGCTGTTGATAAGCCGGATCGACCGGTCCGCGCCCACCGACACCACGCCCGCAGTCACCCCCTCCATCACTGCCTCGATCAACGCGCGCCGCGATTCGATCTGGGAATTGGCGGACACCAGCGCGTTGGTTTGCTGTTGCAGCTGATCGGTCATGGTGTTGAAGGCAGTCGCCAGCGTGCCGATTTCATCCTGCGACTTGGGCGCGGTAACCCGTGCCGCCAAATCGCCTTCCGCCACGCGCCGCGCCGCGCCGACCAGTTCGCTCACCGGCCGGACGAGCCGGTCGGCGACTGCGAGCGCGACGAAGACCGCAAGGCCGACGATCAGGATCGAGAGGATCAGCAACGCGGCGTTGAATTGGATCTGTAGCCGCTGCGATCGCTCCCGCAACGCGCGGTAGTCGGCGATGATTTCCTCGCCGCGTCGGATCTGAATCCCCAGATCGTCTTCGAACACGCGTGCGGCATAGAGAAAGGTGTTATCGTCTTCGTTGAACCGGACCAGCACGCCGATGCGATCGGGTTCCGAAATGGGCAATGCATTCGCGCTTTGCCGCGCAGCCGCGAAACGCTGGGGCGTCAGGATGCTGGCCAGTTCGCGGTCATAGGGATTGACGATCGCCAGCGTCTGCAATTCGCCCTGATCGCTGATCCGCAGGATCGCTGCTTCGGACAATTCGCGTTGATACAGCTGGAACACCAGGCCGTTGACGAATTGCTTGTCGTCGATGTTCGCGGTTTGCAAATAATAAAGCAGATCTTCGCGCATCGGCGCGGCCTGTCGCACGATACGGTCGAGTTCGCGGGCGTAATTGTCGCGGACCTGCGCGACCGCGTTTTCGAGCATGCCGCGTGCCCGGTCCGAATACCAGAATTCTACGCCATACTGGAACAGCAGGGACGCGAACACCGCAAGCAACAGCGTCGGCACGCTGGCCAGCACCGAGAATATCGCAACTAGACGAACATGCAACTTGCCGCCCCCCCCGATCGGGGAATCGGCGGCACGACGATGCGCGATCCGGCGGCCAATCAGGACCATCAACGCGACCGCGGGGATCAGGTTCGACACGAGCAGCAGTGCGACCAGCGGCGGCGTCAGCAAACGTTCGCCTGCCTGCGCATCGGCCAGAATGAAATAGGTAGCGATCAGAACCGAGGCGAAGAGCGCGAATACGCCCAGTTCGACCGTGCGTGTAACCGCAAAGCGCCGCTTTCTCGGCACTTCTGCTTCGCGTAGCGGCTCAGCGGCAACAGTCATCGTTGCGGTGATACAACGGGATTGTTGCCAAGAGAACACACAATCGGCGGCAGTCTGGCGCTACTCGTTACCGGTTCGGCGCGGCGGGTGGCTGTCGATGCCGAGATCGTCAAGTCGCTTGCGCAGCGTGTTGCGGTTGATGCCCATCGCTTTCGCCGCGCGCAGCTGGTTGCCGCCATGCCGTGCCAGCATCGTTTCGATCAGTGGGCGTTCGACATCGGCGATAATGCGGTCGTACAGCGTGCCATCCTCCAGCGCGGCGGGCGTTTCGCGGGCGATTTCGGCGATGCGGGCGCGCACGGCGGTTTCGATCGCCTCTGCCGGGAGTGACGTCGGCGAGGCGCCTGGCGTCATGACGCCATCGGCGAGCAGCAGCCGCAATTCCCCCGCCCCCACCACTTCGTCGCGGCTGAGGGCGGCCAGCCTGCGCATGACATTTTCCAGCTCGCGCACATTGCCCGGCCAGCCATGCGCTTCGAGCAGGGTGATCGCCGGTTCGTCGAGACGCTTGCGCGGCAGGCCGTCCGCCGCCGCCCGGTCGAGGAAATGGCTGGCGAGCAAGGCAATGTCCTGCCGCCGTTCGCGCAGGGGCGGAAGCGTGACGGGGACGACGTTCAGCCGGTAGAACAGGTCTTCGCGAAACTGGTTCGATGCGACCAGCGCCGACAATTCCTTGTTGGTCGCCGCGACGATGCGGACATCGGCGCGGATCGTGCGTGTGCCGCCGACGGTGGTGAACTCGCCCGACTGAAGCACGCGGAGCAGCCGGGTCTGAGCCTCCATCGGCATGTCGCCGATTTCGTCGAGGAACAACGTGCCGCCCGCGGCCTGCTCGAATTTTCCCGCGACCCGCGCCTGCGCGCCGGTGAACGCGCCGCGCTCATGGCCGAACAATTCCGCCTCGATCAATTCGCGCGGGATTGCCGCCATGTTGAGCGCGACGAACGGCCCGCCCTTGCGCGCGCCGAGATCGTGGACTGCGCGCGCGACCAGTTCCTTGCCTGTGCCCGATTCGCCGGAGATCAGCACGGTCAGGTCGTTCGAGACGACGCGGGCAATGATCCGGTAAACGTCCTGCATCGCGGGTGACCGCCCGATCAGCGGCCCGGCCCCGTCATCATCGCCCGTATCCACCGGTTGACCGGCGCTGCGCGCGAGCGCACCGGTGACGGCAGCGGATAATTGGTTCAGATCGAACGGCTTGGGCAGATAATCGAACGCGCCGACCTCGCTTGCGCGCACCGCGGTCGCCAGCGTGTTACGCGCGGAAAAGACGATGACCGGCAATCCGGGATGTTCTTCGGCCAGTGTCGCGGCATGGTCCAGCCCGTCGCCGTCGGGCAGCACCACATCGGTAATCAGCACGTCGGGCAGGCTCACCGCCAGTTCGGAGCGCGCGGCCTTCAGGCTGTCCACCACGATCACCTTGTGACCGTCGCGGCGCAACGCGTGGCCGACCACGGTGCGGATCGCGGCGTCGTCGTCGATGACGAGGATCGTGGCTTGGCGCGTCATTGCGGCGTGGTTCCCTGGACGGCTCTGGGGAGCAGGATGCGGAAGATGGTTTGTGGGGGATCGCCCTCACGATCATATTGGACGATTCCGCCCATTTCGCCGACCAGCTTTTCGACCAGCGGCAGGCCCAGCCCCCTGCCCTCGCGCTTGCCCGTCACGAACGGTTCGAACAGATGTTCGACGATGTCCTCAGGCGCGCCGGGGCCGTTGTCGACAACCGCGATTTCGATCGGCAGCGGACGGCGCGGCTGGCCGGGCGCTGGGCTGGCGGCCATGCCATGGCGATAGGCGGTGGCGATAACGATCTGGGGTTCGTCTATGTTTTCAGTGGCTTCGGCTGCGTTCTTCAACAAGTTCAGCATGATCTGTTGAAACGCATCGGCATCGACCATTACCGGGGGGAGCGAGGGATCGTACCGCTCGACGATCGTTAACTCGTTCGCGAAGCCCGCATCGACGAGCCTGCGGACATGGCCGAGCAGCGGATAGATGTTGGCGGGCGACAGCCGCAACGGGCGGTCGTGGGTGAAATCCTCCATCCGGTCGATCAGCGCGGCGATGCGATCGACTTCGCTGGTGATGAGCGTCGTCAGCGGTTCGACATCGTCGATGCCGCCGGCGATCAGCTGGGCGGCACCGCGAATGCCCGACAGGGGATTCTTGATTTCGTGCGCGAGCATCGCCGCCGCGCCGATCGCCGCGCGTGCGCCCGCGCTGCGTTCGGGACCGTGGCCCAGGCGGCGCGATTGGGGCGCTTCGTGCAGGGTGACGATCCGCCAGCCGTCGTGATCGACCACCAACGTCTCGACGAAATCGCCGCGCAGCCGCCCGCCGCGCAGCCGCTCCATGTCGATATCATAGGCGGCGAAACCGTGCCCCTCCCGCCGCGCGGCATAGCCCGAAGGCGGCACGATCACCTCTTTGAGCGGCTTGCCGATCAGCGCGCGCTCCGAAAAGCCGAGAACATGTTCGGCAGCGCCATTGGCGTGGGCAATGCGACCCTCTGGATCGAGCACCAGCGTCGCGACCGGCAGCGCGGCGAAGAGTTCGGCGAAGCGAGGCGCCTTCGCCGCGTCGTTCATGCCGCCGCGCGGCTGCGATAGGGCGCGTAGAAATCGGCGAGCATCGTCTTGACCACCCGCGCATCGGGGATCTGGTTGACTTTGTTGCGGAACTCCGCCGATCCGGTCAGTCCCTTGGTGTACCAGCCGATATGCTTGCGCGCCATGTTGACACCGATCACATCGCCATAATGGTCGAGCATCGCGTCATAATGTTCTGCGATGGTTAGATATTGTTCGTCCAAGCTGGGTTCGGCGAGGCGCTTGCCCTCGGTCAGCCAGGCCATCATCTGGCCGAGCAGCCACGGCTTTCCGTAAGCCCCGCGCCCGATCATGATGCCGTCCGCACCCGATTGTTCGAGCGCGGCATCGGCATCCTCCAGCGTGCAGATATCGCCATTGGCAATGACGGGGATCGACACCGCGTCCTTGACCCGGCGGATGAACGCCCAGTCGGCGGAGCCCTTGTACATCTGATTGCGGGTGCGTCCGTGAACGGTCACCATCTTGACGCCAAGCTGTTCGGCGATCTTCGCCAGTTCGGGCGCATTGAGGCTGTCATGACACCAGCCCATCCGCATCTTCAGCGTCACGGGGACACTGACCGCATCGACGGTTTCGCGGATCAGTTGCGCGGCATGGTCGAGGTCGCGCATCAGCGCGGAACCGGCGTCGCCATTGGTGACCTTTCGCACCGGGCAGCCCATGTTGATGTCGATGATCGCAGCACCACGATCCTCGTTCAGCTTTGCCGCCTCGCCCATTTCTTTGGGGGTACAGCCGACAAGCTGCATCGACACAGGCTCTTCGATCGGATCCCACGCGGCCTTCTGGATCGACTGGCGGGTTTCGCGGATCGCGGCCTGGCTGGCGATCATCTCAGTCACGTTCAGCCCCGATCCATAACGTCGCACGAGCTTTCGGAACGGCAAGTCGGTCACGCCGGTCATCGGCGCGAGCAGGACGGGAGCGTCGATCCGGACGGGTCCGATCTGGATGGGCTTGAGCTTGGTCATCGATGTGCCTGAAAAACGGGCAGCCCATAGTCGAAGCGCCGCGTGCGCGCAAGGCTGGCGGCGTTGCCCGCGCTCCGCTAGCAGATGGGGCGATGGAACAGGGAACCACCGTCGCGCTGATCGTCGCCGCCGGGCGCGGCGAGCGTTCGGGGCAGGCGCTGCCCAAGCAATTCGCGCGCGTCGGCGGCAGGGCGCTGGTCGCGTACAGTCACCGTGCGCTGACCGCGCATCCAGGGATCGACCGAGTGGTGTTGGTGATCGGTGCCGGGCAGCAGGATTTGCTCAGGGAAGCGCTGGGTGAGGTCGAATGGGTCGAGGGCGGCGCGACGCGGCGGGATTCGGTGCGGCGTGGCCTGGAATATCTTGCCGACAGTAACGTTTCGCGGGTGCTGATCCACGACGCCGCGCGGCCTTTCGTCCCGGCGGCGGTGGTCGACCGACTGATCGCGGCGTTGGACCGGGACGCGAGTGCGGTGCCTGCCCTGCCGATCGCCGATACGTTGGCTAGGGGTGCTGCCTCCGCCCGTCCTATCTCTACTGTTACGCCCTCCCCGGTCGTTTCGAGCGAAGTCGAGAAACGCTTACAAGCGCCTAGCTCACGTTTCTCGACTTCGCTCGAAACGAACGGATCGCGGCGTTCGGGGATGCTGGAGGAGGTCGTATCCCGCGACAACCTCCATCGCATCCAGACCCCGCAGGCGTTTCGCTTCGACGCCATTCTCGCCGCGCATCGCCAGTGGCCCGCCGGTGCCGACGCCACCGACGATGCTCAGATTGCGAGGGCGAGCGGCCATGACGTCATCCTCGTGCAAGGCGACAAGATGCTTGAGAAATTGACTTATCCGACCGACTTTGCCGGGGCGGAGGCGCGCGTTGCCGCCGCGCCCGAATATCGCTCCGCCAGCGGTTATGACGTGCATCGTCTGGCGGCCGGAGAAGAATTGTGGCTGGGCGGCATCCGCATCCCGCACGACAAAGGGCTGGCCGGGCACAGCGACGCCGATGTCGCGCTCCACGCCATCACCGATGCGCTGCTCGGCACGATCGCGGCGGGGGATATCGGCACGCATTTCCCGCCGAGCGATCTCAAATGGCGCGGCGCGGATTCGGCGCAGTTCCTCCAGCACGCCGCATCCCTGGTCGAGGCGGAGGGCGGACGCGTCACCTTTGTCGACCTGACGCTGATCTGCGAGGCGCCCAAGATCGGGCCGCACCGGGACGCGATGCGCGCGCGGATCGGCGATCTGTTGCGGCTGCCGGATGCGCGGGTTAGCATCAAGGCGACGACGACCGAACGGCTCGGTTTCACCGGGCGCGGCGAAGGCATCGCCGCTCAGGCCGTCGCCACCGTCCGTTTTTCAGGGGTTTCCAGTATATGAAGCGTATCCCGTTCATCGGCCTGACCGCCGCGCTCGCCGCGATCGTCGCCGCGCCGATCGCGCAGGCTGAACAGGCCAGCCGCAATTGCGTGACGACGCAAGAAGCCGAGGCGCTGTTCCTGTTCGTCGCCCCCGAAATGCTCCAGCGCACCGGCCAGCTCTGCGCCGCGAACCTGCCCCAGAACGCGATGCTCCGTCGCCTGTCGAGCCCGTTCCTCGCAAAATATCAGGCGGAATCTCGCGGCGCGTGGCCGACCGCCAAGCGCGCGATCGCCAAAATTCAGCCCGAGGCGAGCTCGATGCTCGATTCGGATTTCGCCGCACCGCTGGTCGGCACGATGATGACCGAGTTGCTGGTCAAGGAAATCCGTGCTCAGGATTGCACCACGATCGACCGCGCCGTCACGCTGATGGAGCCGCTGCCTGCCCGAAATCTGGCGGGGCTTGCCGTATTGTTCGCTCAGGTCGCGACCAATGACGAACGGTCCGAGATGCGCAATCGCGTGCCGAGCCGCCTGCGTATCTGCCCGGCCGCCGCCTGATGGAGAACGTGCTGCCCGCCAAACTGGTCGATGCCGCGCGGCGGGTCGTTGACGCGAACCGCGCCGCCGGTCGTCGCATCGCGCTCGCCGAAAGCTGCACCGGCGGGCTGGTGTCGGCGGCGCTGACCGAAATTCCGGGCTCGTCGGACGTGTTCGACATCGGCTTCGTCACCTATTCGAACGAAGCCAAGCTGGGCGCGATCGACGTGCCGTCCGATCTGGTCGAAACCTTCGGCGCGGTATCGGTGGCGGTGGCGTGGAGCATGGCGCAGGGTGCACTCAAGCATTCTCAGGCCGATGTTGCGGTGGCGATCACCGGCATTGCCGGGCCGGGCGGCGGAAGCGAGATGAAGCCGGTCGGCACGGTGGTCTTCGCGCGCGCCGAACGCGGCAACGATCCGCGCGACGTGGTCGCCGACGAGCGCAGGTTCGACGATGAGGGCCGCGGCGCAATCCGGCTTCAGGCGGCGTTGTGCGCGCTCGATCTGCTGATGCCCGGCGCCAACCCGCTGGGCGACGATCAGGCGGCGGAGGACGCCCCGCCCTCGCCGTAAAGCACCCGCGCCCGGTCCTCGAACGCGCCGATCATCTTGCGCAGCGCCCGGTCGAACACCTGCCCCGCCAGCATTTCGAACATCCGGTTCTTGAATGCGAAATCGACGCAGAAATCGACGTAACAACCGCCGTCATCATCCGCGCGGAACGTCCAGTCATTGTTGAGATATTTGAGCGGCCCGTCGACATAATCGACGCGGATGTGGCGGGGACGCTGCTTGTCGACCTTCGACGTGAACGTCTCGCGCAGTCCTTTGAATCCGACGATCATGTCGGCGACCATTTCGGTTTCGCTGTCCGACCGCACCCGGATCGCGCTGACCCAGGGCAGGAACTCGCCATAGCGGCCGACATCGGCGACCATGTCGAACATCTGTTCCGGCGTATAGGGGAGATGCCGGGTCTCGGTATGTTTGGGCATCAGGCGCGAACGCCCTTCCCGCTCCGCGCCAGCTTCGCTTCGCGATTGGCGCGCAGCTTTTCGAAATCGTCGCCGGCGTGATAGCTGGAGCGGGTCAGCGGCGAGGATGCGACCAGCAGGAAGCCCTTCGCCCGCGCGATCGCGGCATAGGCGTCGAACGCCTGCGGCGTCACGAAATCCTCGACCTTGGCGTGGCGCGGCGTGGGTTGCAGATACTGGCCCATCGTCAGGAAATCGACATCGGCGGAGCGCATGTCGTCCATCACCTGATGCACCTCCAGCCGCTGTTCGCCCAGCCCCAGCATCACGCCCGATTTGGTGAAGATCGACGGATCGTGCTTCTTGACGCTCTCCAGCAAGCGCAGCGACGCGTAATAACGCGCGCCGGGGCGGATCGTCGGGTAGAGCCGCGGCACGGTTTCCAGATTGTGGTTATAGACATCGGGCCGCGCCTCGACGATCGCCTCGACCGCGGCGTCGGCCTTGTTGCGGAAATCGGGGGTCAGGATTTCGATCGTGGTCGCGGGGGCGGCGGCGCGGATTGCGCGGATGACCTTCACGAATTGCGACGCGCCGCCATCGGGCAGGTCGTCGCGATCGACCGAGGTGATGACGATGTGCTGGAGCCCCATCTGCACCGCGACCTCGGCGACGTGATCGGGTTCCTTTGCATCGACCGCGCGCGGCATCCCCGTCTTGACGTTGCAGAAGGCGCAGGCGCGGGTGCAGGTATCGCCCAGGATCATCACCGTCGCGTGCTTCTTGGTCCAGCATTCGCCGATGTTCGGGCACGCAGCCTCTTCGCATACCGTCGTCAGCTTCTTCGCTCGCATCAGCGCCTTGGTTTCGGCAAAGCCTGCGGACGTCGGCGCTTTCACGCGAATCCAGTCGGGCTTGCGCTGACGGGGCGGGCGGACAACGGGCGTCGGGTCGTTCATGCCTCGCGAGATAGCCACGGACAGGCGGCGGCACAAGCGCCGGGCGTTTGCGCCGAGGCCTGCACGCGCTATGGATGCGCGCATGACCGGATTCGCAGAACTCGTCCAGGGATATCACCGCTTTCGCGACCAGGAATGGGCGACCGAACGCGCCCGCTGGCAGACGCTGAGCGCAGGGCAAAGCCCCAAGGTGATGGTGATCGCCTGTTCCGACAGCCGGGTCGACCCGGCCCAGATCTTCGACACCTCTCCGGGCGAAATATTCGTCGTGCGCAACGTCGCCAATCTGGTGCCGCCGTTCGAAACGGGCGGCGGGCGCCACGGCGTCTCCGCCGCGCTCGAATTCGCGGTGACCCAGCTGGAGGTCGAGGAGATCGTGTTGATGGGCCACGGCGCATGCGGCGGCGTCCATGCCGCGCTGTCGCAATGTTTCAAGGATGCCGAACCGGGAAGCGGCGGCTTCATCGCCCACTGGATCGACCTGCTCGACGACGCGCGCGGGCGCGTGTTCGCCGAACATGGCGACGGGCCTGAAGCGATCCGCGCGCTGGAGCTGGAAACCGTCCGGGTTTCGCTGGCGAACCTTCGGACCTTCCCGTTCGTGCCGGACCGCGAGCGCAGCGGAAAGCTCAAGCTCCACGGCGCCTATTTCGCGATTGCCGACGGTGTGCTGCACGTCATGGACGAACGCAGCGGCGAATTCGCGCCCGCATAAGGGCCGACCCCCCATGCCGCGCCTGCTGCTGCTCAACAAACCCTATGGCATGTTGTCGCAGTTCACCGATCGCGGCGATGGTGGCGCGACGCGCGATACCCTGTCGGACGTGATCGCAATGCCCGACTTCTATCCCGCCGGGCGGCTCGACCGCGACAGCGAGGGGCTGTTGATCCTGACCGATCATGGCCCGACCCAGGCGCGCATCGCCGATCCGCGGTTCAAACTGCCCAAGACTTACCTCGTCCAGGTCGAAGGCATTCCCGATCAAAATGCGATCGATCGACTGATGCGTGGCGTCGCCCTGAAGGACGGTACGACACGCCCGGCACAGGCGCGGGCGATCGATCCCCCCGCGTTATGGCCGCGCAATCCGCCCATTCGCGAGCGGAAGTCGATCCCCGACTGCTGGCTGGAACTCACGATCCGCGAAGGAAAAAACCGTCAGGTCCGACGGATGACCGCCGCCGTCGGCCATCCGACGCTGCGCCTGATCCGCTGGCGGATCGGCGGGTGGACACTCGACGGGCTCGCTCCCGGCGAATGGCGGATGCTGGAACTCTGAAAAAAAGCGCCGATCCGCGCCATGATGGTCGGGGAGACAGGATTCGAACCCGAAATACCTGCCCCCTCGACCCACGGATTTCCGCGGGTTTTGCGGGATCGCAATGCCCTTGTGAGTCGGTTTTGGGTATGTGTCCAGTGGTGTTTTTAAGCGACTGGTTTGCGCCCTACTTCCAGCCATTCGCTTCGGAATGTGGCGATCCTAGAAGCGGACGTTTGTTAAGACGAAGGATCGGTGGCAGGTATCGGTGGATATCGGGGTCGCGGTCATAATTTTTTGGTGATCCCCAATTACTTTTTCTTCGCGCTGGGTTCGACACACGATGTTACCGACAGATGAAGACGAAGCTCTTGATGCCGCCTTCGCCGCGGGCCGGCAGACTGGCCTCGACGCTAACCGCTACGGCGGTGATTGCCCCAATCCTCCTGGCGAGAACATTTCCCTTCGAAATAGGTGGTTCGATGGCTTTGGAAACGGCAGGGCCCTTTTATCCTAGAAATCGGAATAACCGCTATCAGGACCTATTCAAAGCAAACAGTTTGCAAGTGCGAGTGCGCACGAAATCTGCAGTCACCCTTTGTCTGAAGCATTACGCCCCGCCTGCTCGACGAAAGATTAACCACCGCTCGCCATAAGCGAGTCGGAGGCAGGGCAATGCGGCGAGATCAGAACACGCGAACGTTCGAAACTGGGGCTCCGGGTCAAGATCAGACCGGGCGTCGCTACGAGCAGATGCTTGCCCATTCAGCAACCGCAGCTGTTTGTGCGAACGCTGAAAATTTGATCGTGTCTTGGAATACCGCTGCAGAGGAGCTCTTCGGATACACAGTTGAGGAAGCGATCGGCCAACCACTTTCCATCATCATACCGCCTAAACTCCGCGCTGCGCATGACGCTGGTCTTGCCAGGGCGGTTCAGACTGGACAGGCGCGACTAGCAGGACATCCGGTCGATATTCTTGCGCTGCACGCTGATGGGAGTGAGATTCCAGTCGATCTCTCGCTCTCCATGTGGTTCGAAGACGGTAAGCCGATGTTTGGCGCGCTGCTTCGCGACATTGCCGACCGGCACTCAGCAAGGAAACGGCTGGAGCATCTTGCGCACTGCGACACGCTAACGTCTTTGCCCAATCGCAACGCGCTTCTCGATCGGCTCGCGGCGGACATTGCTCGCGTGCCGTGCTCCTTGCTTCTGCTCGACCTGGATGGCTTCAAGCATGTCAACGACACGCTTGGCCACTCTGTCGGTGACGCACTGCTAACATCGGTCGCAGAGCGCCTGAAACGAGCTGTGGGCCCTTCAGCATTCGTCGCCCGTCTCGGGGGGGACGAATTTGCCATTCTGCTTGCAGATTGCTCAGACCCCGTACTGGTCGATGCGCTTGCTAAAGACATTTTCGATGTATTGACCCCCGCTTTTGAACTTGGCGGTCAATCAATTTACGTAGGCACCAGCATCGGCATCGGCATGTCACCGCACGATGCAGTCGAAGTCGAAGTCCTTCTGTCTTGCGCCGATCTGGCGCTGTACAGCGCAAAGGCCAATGGTGGTGGCACTCGTACCTTCTTCGTTCGAGCCATGCAAAACAGTGCGGAACAGCGACTCCGTCTTGGTTCGGAGCTTCGCCAGGCCCTTGCAAATTCCGAGTTCGAGCTTTGGTATCAGCCACAAGTTGATCTTGATGACGGCGGTCTTACCGGCGCTGAAGCACTCTTGCGATGGCGCCATCCGCAGCACGGCTTGCTTACCCCGCAGACCTTCATGAGTGTGTTAGAAGAAAGCGCAATTGCGGAAGACGTCGGCACATGGGTGATTGACCAAGCGTGCGCCGCAGCTTCTGATTGGCAGCGTGCTGGATTGGGTAAGCAGCGCGTTGGAGTTAATCTCTTTGCAGCTCAATTGCGCTCCGACCGGTTACTCTCGATCGTATCGGAAGCTTTGAAAAGGCATAACCTCTCTCCCGAACAAATAGAACTGGAGATCACAGAGACAACCGTGCTTCAACACAGCGCTCAGTCGACGAAAGCACTTGGTCACCTCAGGGCGCTAGGGGTCGGCGTCGCATTCGATGATTTCGGCACCGGTTTCGCGTCCCTTAGCCTTCTCCAGAAATATCCGATCACGCGGTTAAAAGTCGATCGCAGCTTTGTCGCGTCGATCGACCGCGAGCCTCGCGATGCCGCGATTGTAAAGGCAGTTATTTGCATGGCTCAAAGCCTTGACCTTTCCGTCATCGCGGAAGGCGTCGAAACGGCGAAACAGGAACAGGCCTTGATCGCTTTGGGGTGTTCGGAAGGGCAGGGCTTTCGCTACGGCCGCCCAATGCCAGCATCGGAGATTGTCGACTGCTACGCATTAAGGTGCGCCGCCAAAGCTAACTGACACGCCTAAAATCGGCCACTAACTTAATGTGGGGCCTTTGCGGCACAAATGCCGTAGTCCAGACTTAACAACCGACCACACATTCGGCGCCGTTTCCCTTCATGGTCCAATCCGCGCTTTGAATTGACACCATATCCGCGTCACCCGACCGATCTCTCGCCACTCTAGAACGTTCTTGATCATGCGCTCGAGCTGCGGGTCAGAGACTGATACCCCAACCTCTATTACTCCTAACCTCGGACTAAGCTCGAATTCTGATGGTAGATGCCTAGGTGTTTAGTCCCGGCATCTGGTGGATCGGGTCGACGATGAACCGGCCTGGCTCTGACGTCCAGATCTTGGCGATGTATTCGTAGGGTGTGAGGCCGCTGAGCGTCTTGAGCCGGCGGGCAA
>JAEZZI010000021.1 GCA_023418595.1 Pseudomonadota bacterium | reverse complement strand
TTGCCCGCCGGCTCAAGACGCTCAGCGGCCTCACACCCTACGAATACATCGCCAAGATCTGGACGTCAGAGCCAGGCCGGTTCATCGTCGACCCGATCCACCAGATGCCGGGACTAAACACCTAGGCGGGTGGACGGGGGGCGTCAAGCAGCCGCCTTGCGCCGCTCCGCCATTTCCTGATTGAGCATTTCCGCCAGCAAAAACGCCAGCTCGATGCTCTGACCGGCATTCAACCGCGGGTCGCAATGCGTGTGATAGCGATCGGCCAGGCTCTGTTCGGTCACGTCGATCGCGCCGCCGGTGCATTCGGTGACGTTCTGGCCGGTCATCTCGGTATGGATGCCGCCCGCGAACGTGCCCTCCGCGCGGTGGACGGCGAAGAAGCCGCGGACTTCCGCCAGGATGCGGTCGAAGGGGCGGGTCTTGTAGCCATTTGCGGCCTTGATGACGTTGCCGTGCATCGGGTCGCAACTCCACACCACCGGATGGCCTTCGCGCTTCACCGCGCGGATCAGCGCGGGCAGGCCCTTTTCGATCTTGTCGTGGCCATAGCGGGTGATGAGCGTCATCCGGCCCGCAATCCGTTGCGGGTTGAGCGTATCGAGAAGGCGGATCAGCGCGTCCGGCTCCAGGCTCGGCCCGCATTTCATGCCGATCGGATTGCCGATGCCGCGCAGGAATTCGACATGCGCCGATCCTTCGAACCGGGTGCGGTCGCCGATCCACAGGAAATGCGCGCTGGTGTCGTACCAGTCGCCGGTCAAGCTGTCCTGCCGGGTCAGCGCCTGCTCATAAGGGAGCAGTAGCGCTTCGTGGCTGGTGTAGAATTCGGTGGCCTTCAGTTGCGGCACGCTGTCGGCATCGATCCCGCACGCGGCCATGAACTCGAGTGCTTCGCCGATGCGGTCAGCAACGTCGGCATATTTCTTGGACCAGGGCGAGCGGCCCATGAAATCGTGGGTCCAGCGATGCACCTGGTGCAGATTGGCATAGCCGCCGCTGGCAAAGGCGCGCAGCAGGTTCAGCGTCGCTGCCGACTGGGTGTAACCGCGGATCAGGCGCTGCGGATCGGGGATGCGCGCTTGGGGGGTGAAAGCGATGTCGTTGACGATGTCGCCGCGATAGCTGGGCAGTTCGACCCCGTCGATCGATTCCATCGGCGCCGAGCGCGGCTTGGCGAACTGGCCCGCCATGCGGCCCAATTTCACCGTCGGCAGCTTCGACGCGAAGGTGAGGACGACCGCCATCTGAAGAATGACGCGGAAGGTGTCGCGGATGTTGTTGGGATGAAACTCGGCGAAACTTTCGGCGCAGTCGCCGCCCTGCAGCAGAAAGGCGCGGCCTTCGGACACGCGCGCGAGGTCGGCGGTCAGGTTGCGCGCCTCGCCGGCGAACACCAGCGGCGGGAAGCTGGCGAGCGTGTCGGTCGCCTGTCCGAGCGCGGCGGCATCGGGATAATCGGGAAGCTGGCGCGCCTCGAACGCGTCGCCGGTCCAGCTGTCGGGGGTCCAACTGTCGTTCATCCTGTCCCCCGAATTGCGGGCGTTGACATACCAGTCGGCATGGTGGGCGATGCCGTTGGCGGCGATCTGGTTGGCGATGGCGGAACTCGCGCGCTTGCCTTCCTCCTCCCAGCCCTGGACCGTCGATCCGGGCGTATTGAACCACGCGCCGAACGCCGCGCGGGACAGGGCGCGTTCTTCGCGGAAGCGGCGGATTTTAGAACCTGCGAGTGTGCTCATGCCGCCTGCTTACCCCTATTGGGTAAATCGGAGCAAGCAAAGAAAAGCTATCGGGCGTGAACGATGCGCTCGCTTACCCCATCCGCGTCAATAGCCCGCGTCGAGATCGACGACGTTCCGCATCGGGCGACCGTTCAGAAACGCGTCGAGATTGTCGAGGAACAACGTGGCGGCGCGCAGGAACATCTTGGTCTGGCTGCGGCCCGACAGGTGCATCGAATGGAGCGTATTGGGGGCTATCCATAACGGGTGTTCGGGCGGTAGCGGTTCGGGGGTGACGGTGTCGAGAAAGGCGCCTGCAATGCGGCGCTTTTGCAGCGCCTCAATCAAGGCTTCCTGATCGACCATGTCGCCGCGCGCGACGTTGATGAGCCAGGCGGTCGGCTTCATCGCGGCGAGTTCGCTGGCGCCGATCAGTGCATGGGTATCGCCGGTCGAGGGGGCGGCGAGGACGATCCAGTCATGGTCGCCGATCCGTGCACGCCACTGATCGGGGGTCAGCGTGCCGTCGCGGCCCGACCGGGTAACGCCGGTGACGTCGACACCGAATGCCGCCAGCCGCTCTCCGATCAATCGACCGATCGAGCCATAGCCGATGACCAGTGCGCGGGTTTCGAACAGTTCGACCTGTCCCGGCGCTGTTATACTCCATTCGCGGCGGTCGGCCATGCGCACCACCTCGTCATAGCGTTTGGCGGCGGCGAGGATGCCGAGCACGGCATATTCGGCCACGGCATAGGCGTTGATGCCCGCGCCGTTGGTCAGGATGGTGCCGCGTTGCTTGAGCAAGTCGGTGTCGAACGCATCGACCCCGGCATAGATGGTCGACAGCCATTTCAGGTTCGCGCCGGCGGCGGCGATCTCGCTGGTCCAGCCGGGCTGGTGCATGTCGACCCAGCCGATAACGGCGGATGGGATGTGTTCGAGCGCATCGTCGCGGTGCGCGAACCAGTGG
The DNA here is from genome assembly GCA_023418595.1 of Pseudomonadota bacterium. Classification (GTDB taxonomy): domain Bacteria; phylum Pseudomonadota; class Alphaproteobacteria; order Sphingomonadales; family Sphingomonadaceae; genus Sphingomonas. The sequence goes on along the minus strand of JAEZZI010000021.1, from coordinate 204,453 downwards.
ACGTCGATGCTGTCCGGCAGCCTGGGTTCGAGCAGCGGGCGGGCGAGGACGGGGAGCACGGCTTTCATTTCGTTAGGGTAGCCGGTCAGTTGCGAGTCGCAACCCATGTCCTGTCCCCCGTCACATCAATCCGCGTCACCCCGGCACTGCGGCCGGGGTGACGGATGAATTTAGGCGATCTTCCAGTCCCAGCCGAGCGGGTCGCCATCCATTACCTCGACCCCTGCGGCGGCAAGTTCGTCGCGGATTGCGTCGGAGCGCGAGAAATCCTTGGCCGCACGGGCTTCCTTGCGTTCGACCAACTTGGCTTCGATCGTGTCGGCGTCGATGGATGCGGAGATGGGGCGGACGCGCAGGTCGGCGCGGGTGATCGTCGCGAGTTCGAGGCCCAGGACTTCGTTCAAAGCCGCCACCGCAGTCAGGCGATCAGCGGGCGGGATCGATTTTTCCGCAAGCAATTCGTCAAGGACCGGCAGCGCGCGCGAGCTATTCAGATCGTCGCTGATCGCCGCGTCAAAGCGCGCCAGATAAGGTGCCGCATCGCCGGTGCCTTTGGGCGCCCCGGCGCGCAGCTTCTCGATGGTCTGAACGATCCGCTTCAGCCGCGTCTGCGCCGCGACCACGCCTTCCCACGTGAACTCCAATTCGCTGCGATAATGCGCGCTCAGGCACATGAGCCGGTACGACAGCGGGTGGATGCCGCGATCGACCAGCACTTGCAGCGTCAGGAATTCCCCGGCCGATTTCGACATCTTGCCGCCGCGATCCACCAGAAAATTGTTGTGCATCCAGATTCGCGCGCCGGTGAAGCCGGGCTCGGCGGTGTCGCACCCACAATGGGCCTGGTTCTGGGCGATCTCGTTCGGGTGGTGGACCTCGCGGTGGTCGATGCCGCCGGTATGGATGTCGAACGGATGGCCCAGTTGCTCCAGGCTCATGACCGAGCATTCGAGGTGCCAGCCCGGCGCGCCGCGGCCCCAGGGCGAATCCCATTCCATCTGACGTTGTTCGCCGGGAGGCGACTTGCGCCAGATCGCGAAATCCTGCGGATGGCGCTTGCCCGATACCGGGTCGATGCGGCTTTCGCCGTCGCCGGTGCTGGCGCGCGCCAGGCGACCGTAATCGGGGACGGTGGTGCTGTCGAAATAGAGGCCGCTGTCGATTTCGTAGCAATGTTTGTCGGCGATCTGCTTGGCGAACTCGATCATCTGGGGGACGTAGTCGGTCGCGACCGTCCATTCGGCTGGCTGGGTGATGTTCAGCCGTTCGATGTCCGCCTTGAATACGGCGGTGTAATGCGCGGCGATGTCCCAGATCGATTTCTGCTCGGCACGCGCGGCCTTTTCCATCTTGTCGTCGCCCGCGTCAGCATCGCTGGTCAGGTGGCCGACATCGGTGATATTGATGATATGGCGGAGCTCGTAGCCCTTCCATTTCAGTACACGGCCCAGCGTGTCTGCGAACAGGAACGCGCGCATATTGCCGATATGCTGGTAGTTGTAGACGGTCGGACCGCAGGTATAGACGCGCGCTTCGTTGTCGCGGATCGGGCGGAATTCCTCGATCTGGCGAGTGAGTGAATTGTAGAGCTTGAGCGGCGTGTCGGTCATGGTCTTGGCGATTAGGCGCGCGCGCGTCCGCCGACAAGCCGCCCCAGCACCGACCGGTCGCGCAGGATCGCACGCGCCGCATTATGCCCCGGCGCACCGGTGACGCCGCCGCCAGGATGGGTGCCCGATCCGCACATATAGAGGCCGGGAATCGGGCTGCGGTAATCGGCATGGCCGAGCACGGGCCGCGCGGCCCAGATCTGGTCGAGGCTCATGCGACCGTGAAAGATGTCGCCGCCCGCCAGCCCGAATTTGCGTTCGAGGTCGAGCGGCGAATGGATCTGGCGCGCGATCACGCTCGCCTTGAATCCGGGGGCGTAGGTTTCGACGGTGGCGATCACCGTATCGGCGGCGGCTTCGCGGGCGTCGTCCCAGCTTCGGCCATCGGGCAGGGTGGGCGCGAATTGCTGGCAGAACAGGCTGGCGACGTGCGCGCCGGGCGGGGCGAGGCTGTCGTCGAGGGTCGAGGGGATCAGCATTTCCACGATCGGCGCGCGGGACCAGCCGTGCGCCTGCGAATCGTCGAACGCGCGATCCATGTAATCGAGGCTGGGGGCCATGATGATGCCTGCGCCCATATGCGCGCCGGGTTCCGGCAGTGCGGTAAAGCGCGGCAGTTCGCTGAGCGCGACGTTCATGCGAAACGTGCCCGATCCGGTCTTGTAGCGCGCGATGCGGGCGCGGAAATCTTGCGGAAGGTCGGCGGGATCGCAGAGCTTTCCGAACAAGGGCGTGGGGCCGAGATTGGCGGCGACGATCTTCGCGGCGATGGTTTCGCCGCTCGCCAGTTCGACCGCCGATGCGCGGCCTTTGGCGGTCAGCACGCGCGCGACCGGGCTATCGGTGCGGATCGCTACTCCCGCCGCTTCGCACGCGCGCGCCATCGCCTGCGTGATCGCACCCATGCCGCCGATCGCATGGCCCCATGCGCCCCGCCTGCCGTTCACTTCGCCGAAGACGTGGTGGAGCAGGACATAAGCCGAGCCCGGCGTATAGGGGCTGGCATGGTTGCCGACCACCGCGTCGAACCCGAACAGCGCGCGCACGGGTTCGCTTTCGAACCAGCCGTCGAGGAATTCGGCGGCGCCTTTGGTAAACAGTTCGATCAGATCGCGCTGGGCTTCCCGCGATAGCTTCGCGGCGGTGCGGCCATGTGCGATCGCGGCGACCAGCGATGCGATCCCGCCGCCCGGTTGGGGCGGAGCCTTGAGCGCGAAGGCGCGCAGCACGTCGGCGATTTTTTCCAGTGCTTCGCCATAAGCGGGCAGGCGGTCGGCGTCCTTCGTCGAGAATTTGGCGAACTCGGCCTGGGTCTTGGCGGTGTCGTTATGCGCGATCAGGTGGCGGCCGTCGGGCAGCGGCAGGAAATTGGCGACCGGACGGTGGACCATCCGCAGGCCATGGACATGCAGCGCCATGTCGGCGATCACTTTGGGCTGAAGCAGGCTGACCGTGTAGCTGGCGGTCGAGTTTCGGAAGCCGGGGGCGAATTCTTCGGTCACGGCAGCGCCGCCGACGATGCCGCGCGCTTCTAGGACGCAGGTCTTGAGGCCGGCCTTGGCGAGGTAGTAGGCGCAGACCAGGCCGTTATGCCCGGCGCCGATGACGATCGCGTCGTAGGTCATGGGGGAGGGGATAGCGGTCCGACCGCTATCTACAAACCCGTTCGTGTCGAGCCCCTCGACTGCCTGCCAAGGCACGCGCTCGGGATGAACTACGGCCAAAGAGGCCGAAGTCGAGACGCATTTTCGAGCGGAGCGAGACGCTCGGCTACGCTCGGCAATGCCCCTCGACTGCGCTCGGGGCGAACGGTTTAGGAAGTGGCGGAAACCCCTATTTCCCCCGCTTCTTCCGGTGCGTCTCCAAGTCGAGCACCGCTGTCTCCCCGCCCTCGGGCAGCAACCCCAGCCGCCGCGCGACTTCCTGATAGGCCTCAACCTCGCCCCCGAGATCGCGGCGGAAGCGGTCCTTGTCGAGCTTTTCGCCGCTGGCCATGTCCCACAGGCGGCAGCCATCGGGGCTGATCTCATCGGCCAGGATGATGCGGCTGAAATCGTTGTCGTAGATGCGCCCGAATTCGAGCTTGAAGTCGACCAGGCGGATGCCGATCCCGGCGAACAGGCCCGACAGGAAATCGTTCACGCGGATCGCCATGTCGGCCATGTCGTGCAGTTCTTCCTGCTGCGCCCAGCCGAACGCCAGGATATGTTCGTCGGTGACCATCGGGTCGCCCAGCGCGTCGTCCTTGTAATAATATTCGACGATCGTGCGGGGAAGCTGCTGCCCTTCCTCGATCCCCAGCCGCTTCGACAGCGAACCGGCGACGACGTTGCGCACCACGACCTCGATGGGGACGATTTCGACCTGGCGGATCAACTGCTCGCGCATGTTCAGGCGGCGGATGAAATGGGTCGGGATGCCGATAGCCCCAAGCAGCGTGAACACATGCTCGGAAATCCGGTTGTTCAGCACGCCCTTGCCGTTGATCGTGCCCTTTTTCTGGGCATTGAAGGCGGTGGCGTCGTCCTTGAAATACTGGATCAGCGTGCCGGGTTCCGGACCCTCGTACAGGATCTTGGCCTTGCCTTCGTATATCTGGCGGCGACGTGCCATCGGCGGTTTGCCCTTCGTCAAAAGCGATTGCCCCGGCGGCGCGGTGGCTCGCCGGGGCATCAAAGATGGGTCGCGCCTATATCGGACCGGCGTTGCCCGCGCAATCAATCGCGCGGGAAATCAGCGACGGTTTCGGCGATGATCCGACCGGCGCGCACAATGTCCTCATGGCTCAGATAAAGCGGGGTCAGGCCGAAGCGCATGATGTCGGGATCGCGAAAATCGCCAATCACGCCACGGTCGATCAGCGCTTCGACGATCTGGCGCGCATGGGCGTGACGAAAGGCGATGTGGCTGCCGCGTTTTGCGGGATCGCGCGGGGTCACGCATTCGAGGCCGATGGCATCGCCCTGCGCGGCAAGAATGTCGAACAGCGCGGCGCTTTTGGCGAACAGCCCGGCCATGTCGATGCCTGCCATTTCGTCGATTCCCGCCTCCAGCGCGTTCATCGACAGCATCGGGGGCGTGCCCGTCCGCCAGCGTTCCATCCCCGCGCCGGCTTCATAGGCGTCGGTGAAGGCGAAGGGTGCGGCGTGGCCCATCCAGCCGCTGATCGGGTTTGTCCAGGCCGTCTGGTGCCGCTTCGCGACCATCAGATATGCGGGCGCGCCGGGGCCACCGTTCAGAAATTTGTATCCGCAGCCGACCGCGCAATCCGCCTCGCCCAGATCGACCGGCACCGCGCCCGCGCTGTGCGACAAATCCCAGCAGATCAGCGCGCCCGTATCGTGCGCGCGGGCGGTCCAGGCCGCCATGTCGAAGCGTTCGGCGGTCTTGTAATGGACATGGGTCAGCAGGACGAGCGCGGTGTCGTCGCCGATCGCTTCGGCAAGTTGCTCGCGCGGGACGGCTCTCAGCGTCGCGCCGGGAACGCACGCGACCGCGCCTTCGGCGATGTGGAGATCGGTCGGGAAATTGCCTGCTTCGCTGACCACCACCGTCCGCGCGGGATCGTGGTGCAGCGCGGCGACGATGAGCTTGAAAAGATTGGTGGAGGTCGAATCGGCGACGATCACCTCGTCCTGGCGAGCGCCGATCAGGGGGGCGATCTTGGCACCGATCCGCGCGGGCGCGTCCATCCAGCCTTCGCCCCAGCTGCGGATCAGCCGCTCGCCCCATTGGTGCTCCACCGTGTAGCGGGCCGCGTCGATCGTCGCGCGAGGCAGCGCGCCCAGCGAATTGCCGTCGAGATAGATGACGCGGTCGGGAATCGCGAAGTGCGCGCGATGCGCGGCGAAGGGGTCGGCGGCGTCGAGCGCGCGGGCTTCCTCAAGCGTCATCATTGCGCGAACGCCTTTGCGATCAATTCGCGCGTCCGGTCCCATGCGGCGGTGCCCGGCGACACCAGCTCGACATGGCCGGTGCGGTCGATCCGGTGCAGCGTCGCATCGTCGCCCGCTGCCTTGGCCTTCGCGACGAAATCGGTCTTGAGGTCGAGCGGGATGATGCGGTCCTGCAATCCGGCGACGTGATCCTGGGGCACGCCGATCGGCAACAGTCGAGCGACCGACGTATCGCGGTAACGATCGACCGGGTTCGCGCCCTTCACCAGATCGGCGACGACATTTACCCCGCAGCCATTGTCGGGCGTATTCGCGGTGCGCTGCAGATCGGGCAGGCCGCCCAGGCTGACGACGTGCGCGATGGGTAGCGGGTCGGCAGTGCGCAGGCGGCTGTCGGCGGGCAGCTTCGGTCGCGCGGCAAGCCACAAGGCGAGATGCCCGCCCGCCGAATGCCCGACCGCCACGACCTTTCGCGTATCGAGTCCGAACCGCGCGGCATGATCGCGCATTGCATCCGCCGCCGCGCCGACGTCGGCGAAGGTGCCCGGATAGCCGCCGCCCACATCGATCCCGCGATAATCGATGTTCCACACCGCATAGCCCGCGTCGCGCAGGTCGGCGGCGGCCCAGTCCATCAGCGTGCGGTCGGCGACGCCGGTGGTCCAGCAGCCGCCATGCACCATCAGCACCGTCTTGTGCGGAGGTTGGGTGCGGGGGAGCCAGACATCGACCTTCTGATATTCGTGCGCGTCATAGGCGATCGTCGCATCTGCCTTTGGACGGACGCGCGCGGTCAGGTCGCCCCACGTCATCAGCGTTGCCGATTGGGGCGTTGGACCGACGTTGGGGGCGCAGGCGGTCAGTGCCAGAGCGAGCGGAACGAGAAGAAAGCGCATGGCCGTGCGTATCGCGGCTGGCGGAGTGCGACAATGACCCGCCTTGCTTGTTTTTCCACCTTCCGTTCGTTTCGAGCGAAGTCGAGAAACGTAAACCTGGCGCGAATGACGCGTTTCTCGACTTCGCTCGAAACAAACGGTGAAGCGAGAAGCGGTAAAGATCAAACCCTTGTCAGTCGCATGGCGTGACCGACTGCGCCCGGCAGTCGTTGCAGAATCGGCAACGCCGCACTTGCGATCCAATGTCGTTCGGCGGCGCGCCATAGCAAAGAGGCGGCGCCGATCGGTCGTTTGAGACTCCCACCCAACTCCGCCTGAAACGCACTCGCACCCTGCCCGCCAAGGATTGCCTGCGCCGCCGCAATCCCGCTCGCCAGCGCGATGCCGACGCCTTCGCCTGCCAGCGACGGGATGACGCCAGCCTGATCGCCAACGCGGAACAAGCCGTGCGCGTCGGCGGCGGTCGCGCGCCAGCCATAGGGGACATTGGCGATCGCCTGGGCCTCGCCGGGATCGATGCCGGAAAGACGGTCGGCAAGCGCGGGCTGGCAGGCGATCAATCGGGCGAGCACGGCTGCGGGGCGTTGGCCTGCGGCGACGAAGGCGCTGCGCCGGATGGCGAGGCACAGATTGGCGTGGCCGTCCTCCTGCATCACCAGCCCGGCATAGCCGTGATCGAACAGATGCAGTTCGATCGCGCCTGCGATGCGCTCGGCCAGCGCCGGGACAGCGGGAAACCGCCAGCGCAACCCCATCGCCGGGTCGGTGCTTGCGACGGGGCGAACCGCGCCGCGCAGGTCGTGCTTGCCGGTCGCCAGCACGATATGGGCAGCGCTGATCTCGCCTTCGTCGGCCAGATGGAGCGTCCGCCCCTGGACCCGCCGCACCGTGACCCCGCGCCTCAGCGTCGCGCCGGACGCGACCGCACTTTCGAGCAACAGCCGGTCGAGCGTGCGTCGCGACACGCCCATGCCGGGGGCGGGGAGTGCGAATCGCGCGCTGCGCCGGCCCGCGAACAGATGCAGCCGATCGACCCGGTGACCGCCCAGGGCTGCCGGTTCGATGCCCATTTCGCTCAGCCGGTTCAATGTGTTCCAGCTGAGAAATCCACCGCATAGCGCGTCATGGTTGCCGGTTTTGCGTTCCAGAATCGTCGGAGGTATCCCGCCGCGCGCGAGCATGATCGCGGCGGCGGCTCCCGCCGGGCCGCCGCCGACGATCAGCGGCATCGCTCAACACACAGGCGAAAGGGAAAGCGGCGCACGACCCGCGCGCTTTTGACGCCTGCCTCGACCAGCAGCGGCTGCCATTCGGCAGGGCGATAGGCGCGGGCGATGGACAGCGTCCCATCCTCGCGGACGATGCGGTGGACGCCCAGCACACGCGCAAGCAGCGGATAGCCCACATGGGCAAAGCGGTGGCGGTGCAGGTCGTTGACCAACCATCCGCGCACGGCATGGGCCTCCATGAAGCGCAGGAACGCGATCAACTGCGCGTGGCTCATATGGTGCGCGACCAGGCTGGACAGGATCACGTCCCAGCGTTCCCCCGCCAGGTCGGCATAGTCGCCCGTGCGGTAGTCGATCTCCATACCCGCTGAGGTCGCAGCCGCGGCAGCGGGCGCCGAGCGCGGGTTGAGATCGATGCCGACCAGATCGAGCGCGACGCCACGGCTCGCGCCCCACTCCGCAATCCGCCGCAGCATGTCGCCCTGTCCGAAGCCGACATCCAATATCCGCAACCGGTCGCCGCGCGTCGCCAGCCGGTTTAGAAAGCCGATCGTCGGTCGCGCCGCCAGCGTCCACCGGTTCACCCGCGCCAGATCGGCCAGCACCGCGTCATAGGTCGCGGGCGCCAGGTCGGGCGCGTCCATCTTTTCATCGGCCAGCGAGCGGTGCGTCAGGCCGGTCATGGCGACCGATACCGGAACCCCTCGACCGCCAGACCGGGGCCAAAGGCGAGCGCCACCCCCGATTGCACGGGATCGCCGGAGAGGATGCGCGCCAGTACGAACATCAATGTCGCCGAACTCATATTGCCGTGATCGCTCAGTACCGCGCGCGAGTCGGCAAGTGCGGTCGCATCGAGCTTCAGCCCGTGTTCGACCGCATCGAGCACCGATCGCCCGCCGGCATGGACGGCCCAGCTGTCGACCGCCTGCGGATCGCCGATGCGGTCGGCAAAGGCTTCGGTTGCGAGCGCTGCCGAGATTCGACCCGGCACCTCGCCCGAAAGCCCCATCGCAAAGCCGGTGTCGCCGATCGTCCAGGTGATGAGCGCGTCGCTGTCGGGCAATGCCAGGGCGAATGGCGCCTCGATCGCCAGCCCAGTGGGATCGGCGCTGACCAACGCCGCCGCCGCGCCATCGGCGAACAACAGCATCGCGAGCAGCGGTTCCAGGTCGCTCGATTGCTGGAGGTGGAGCGTGCTGAGTTCAACGGTGACGACCAGCACCACCGCTTGCGGGTCGGACCGTACGATGTGATGCGCGGTCTTGAGTGCGGTCACCGCGGCATAGCAGCCCATGAAGCCGATCAGCGTGCGCTCGACCGTATCGGACAGGCCGAGTTCGCGGGCGAGCAGCTGGTCGATGCCGGGGGCGACGAAGCCGGTGCAACTGGCAAGCACCAGATGAGTGACGCGATCCAGCGGACCCAGCTTGCGTGCGGCACCGGCGGCAAGCGCAGGCGCGTGTTCGGCGTAAAGCCGCATCCGCTCCGCCGTGCCCGGCCATGCGTCGCCGTAAAAGCCGCCGCGATCGGTCTGGGCGCCGCCATGCTCGGGCGGCGCAAGCACGCTCATCCGGTGGTCGATCCCGGCGCGATCGGCCATGCGGGCGAACAGCGCGCGGTCGCGATCGGCGCGAAGCTGTGCGGTCGCCCAGTCGATGAACGCGCGGTGGACGTCGTGCGGCGGGACGGCGGTGCGGATCGCGTTCAGATAGCTGGCAATCGCCATTTTCGGTGTTCTCCGCAGGCGATCGGCATCGCCATCCTGTCAGCACCATAACGTGGCGGGGTGGAATGGGTATCCAATCAAAACCCGTTCGTTTCGAGCGAAGTCGAGAAACGTGTCGCAAAGGTCGGGTTGGCATTTCTCGACTTTGCTCGAAACGAACGGAGGGAGGGGAGTCGCGCAGAACGAAAGAAAACCGCCCCTTACGCCGCGCAACGCGCGCTGCTAGTCCTGCGCGTCTATGGCCACCGACTTGTCCGATCCGTTCGATGCGATCGTCGATCATCCCTTCGATTCCGCGCTCAGCGAACGCTATCTCGTCTATGCGCTGTCGACGATTACCGCGCGGTCGCTGCCCGATGTCCGCGACGGGCTGAAGCCGGTTCATCGGCGCCTGTTATGGGCGATGCGGTTGCTGAAGCTCGATCCGGCGAGCGGTTACAAGAAATGCGCGCGCGTCGTCGGCGACGTGATCGGCAAATATCACCCGCATGGCGACCAGTCGGTCTATGACGCGATGGTGCGGCTCGCCCAGAGTTTCGCGCTGCGCTATCCGCTGGTCGACGGACAGGGCAATTTCGGCAATATCGACGGCGATAACGCCGCGGCCTATCGCTATACCGAAGCGCGGCTGACTCAGGTCGCGATCGACCTGATGGCGGGCCTCGACGAGGACGCGGTCGACTACAAGCCGACCTATAATGGTGAAGAGCATGAGCCGGAGTTGTTCCCCGGCCTGTTCCCCAATCTGCTGGCGAACGGCGCGAGCGGAATCGCGGTCGGCATGGCGACCAGCATCCCGCCGCACAACGCCGCCGAACTGATCGACGCGGCGGTGATTCTGATCGACCACCCGCAAGCCGATGACGCGGCGGTGCTGGGGCATGTGAAAGGGCCGGATTTCCCGACCGGCGGCACCGTCATCGACAGCGCAGCCGCCATCGCCGAAAGCTATGCGACCGGTCGCGGCGGGTTTCGCGTGCGCTCGAAATGGGAAGTCGTGCGCGAAAAGGGCGGCGGCTGGCACGTCATCGTCAGCGAAATCCCCTACGGCGTGCAAAAGGGCAAGCTGATCGAGCAGGTCGCCGCCATCATCAACGACAGGAAATTCCCGATCCTGGGCGATATCCGCGACGAGTCGGATGCCGAAATCCGGATCGTATTGGAGCCACGCAGTCGCACGGTCGATGCCGACATGATGATGGACGGGCTGTTCCGGCTGACCGATCTCGAAACCCGCGTACCGCTGAACCTAAACGTGCTCGACAAGGACCGCACCCCGCGGGTGATGAGCCTGCGCGAGGCGCTGTCGGCCTGGGTCGATCACCAATTCGTGGTGTTGCGTCGCCGCAGCGAACACCGGCTGGCCAAGATCGCCGATCGCATGGAATTGCTGTCGGGCTATATCATCGCGTTCCTCAACCTCGACCGCGTGATCGAGATCATCCGCACCGAGGACGAGCCGAAGCCGGTGATGATGGCCGAATTCGAGCTGACCGACCGTCAGGCCGAAGCGATCCTCAACATGCGGTTGCGGTCGTTGCGCAAGCTTGAGGAAATGGAGCTTCGCAAGGAACGCGACGCGCTGGAGAAGGAACAGGCCGAGCTGAACCTTCTGCTCGGCTCCGAAGCGCGCCAGCGCACGCGGCTGAAACGCGATCTGGGCAAGATCCGCGACCGCTATGGCCCGGAAACCGAACTCGGCAAGCGGCGCACTTTGGTCGAGGAAGCCGCCCCCGCGCGCGAAATTCCGCTGGAGGCGATGATCGAGCGCGAGCCGATCACCGTCATCCTGTCGCAGCGCGGCTGGATTCGCGCGATGAAGGGGCATGGCGACCTGTCGGCCGCCGACGCCGCCAGGTTCAAGGAAGGCGACGGCCCGCTGTTCGCCTTTCACGCGCAGACCACCGACAAATTGCTGCTCGCCGCCGATAACGGACGCTTCTACACGCTGGGTGCCGACAAACTGCCCGGCGGCCGAGGTTTCGGCGAGCCGGTGCGGTCGATGATCGATCTGGAGGGCGAGATCGTCGGGCTGGTGCCGGTCAGCGCGTCGCCCCGCATGTTACTCGCGGCCACCGACGGACGCGGCTTCGTGCTCCGCACTGCCGACGCGATTGCCGAGACTCGCAAGGGCAAGCAGGTGATGAACCCACGCGCCGGATCAAGGCTCAAGGTCATCCGCCCGATCGCGCCGACCGACGATTATGTTGCGGCGGTGGGGGATAACCGGAAGCTATTGGTATTTCCGCTGTCCGAACTCGGCGAACTTGTGCGCGGGCAGGGGGTGCAAATCCAGCGCTACCGCGACGGCGGCTTGTCAGATGCGCGGACTTTTCGGTTCGATGACGGGCTTAGCTGGACGATGGGGGGCGAACAGGGGCGCACCCGGACCGAGCCGGACATGGGGTCGTGGCGTGCCGCACGGGGCGCGGCGGGGCGGATGCCGCCCACCGGTTTCCCGCGCGACAACCGTTTCTGACCGCGCGTTCGTTCAACAGCTTTTAACCACTGGTTATTAGGCCGGTGGGTGAATGTTTCGCAGGAAGCCCGCAGCGCAGACGTTGCGCGACGCGCCGGTCATCACCGCGCCACCGGCGCCCGTGCCCGGAACGAGCGACCATATCTCCGGCATCGAACTGGTCCCTGTCCCCTGCTGCGTCGCGACGCTCCGCGACGGAATGGTGCACCTGGACGTCGTGAACCGGGCATTCCGCCTTGCGGGACTAGGGACCACATCGGGCAAGTCGGTGTTCGTCGATGACAATGCGGCGCGTATCGCGGCTTTCCTGGGCAGCACCGACCTGCGTTGCGAGTTCGACTGGGAAGTCGGCGAGGCGGTCGACAGTCGCCATTACGGCGTGACGCTTGCCCGACGCCACAACCGCGCAGGCATCGGACGTTGCTTCGTCACGCTGGTCGACAACACCATCCGGCATCGCACCGAACAGAGCCTGCGGCGCGAAATGTTCACCGACGCGCTGACCGGCCTGCCCAACCGCGCGGGGTTCGAGGAATTGCTCGAATCGCTGGCCGAGGGCGCGCTTGCGACCCATGCCGTCATTGCCGTCGATCTGGCGCGGTTCAGCCGGATCAATGCGTGCATCGGATCGCTGGCGGGTGACGAACTGTTGATTTCGGTGGCCCGTCGCCTGAAAGGGGCGCTCCGCGGTCGCGACAGTCTGGCCCGCACCGGCGGCGACGAATTCGGCATCCTGTTGTCGGTCGAGGACGGCGCGGGCGATGCGTTTCAGGTCGCCAAGCGAATCCAGTCGGCGCTATCCACGCCGTTTCGCCTGTCGGAGCATGAGGTTCAGGTCGATTGCTCGATCGGCATCGCGCTGGGGGCCGACAGCGCCGACAGCGCCGAAGACCTGATCCGCCACGCCCAATTCGCGGTAAAGCGGTCGCAGACGACGGGCCGCGTCGAGGTCTATCAATCGCGCAGCTTCGACCATGCGCGCGAGCAATTCTCGATCGAGGCCGAACTGCGCCGCGCGATCGACAATGGCGATCTGTATCTCGCCTTTCAGCCGATCTGCGATCTGGCGACCGGTCGCGTCACTTCGTTCGAATCGCTGGCGCGCTGGCGGACGGCGCAGGGAATCGAAATGTCGCCGGTGAACTTCATTCCGGTGGCGGAGGAGTCGGGGCTGATCGTTCCGCTCGGTCGCTGGGCGATGGACGAATGCGTGCGGACGCTGGCCGAATGGGATGCGAAGGCAGGGGGCGATTGCGGCACCCGCATGGCGGTCAACCTGTCGGCAATCCAGCTACAGCGCGATCAGGTGGCAAACATGGTGCGCGGTGTGCTTGATAAACACGGCATCGCCGGCAGTCGCCTGACGCTGGAACTCACCGAAAGCGCGATCGTCGGCGATCCCGACCGCGTGTCGCAAACGGTGCTGGCATTGCGCGATCTGGGCACGACGCTGGCGATGGACGATTTCGGCACGGGATATTCGAACCTGGCCTATTTGCAGAAGCTCCCGATCGACCTGCTCAAGATCGACCGCAGTTTCGTCGCGGGAATGCTGGCGGATCGCGACAAGATCGCGATCGTCCGCGCGATCCTCAGCCTGGCGCAGGCACTGGGGATGCAGACCACCGCCGAAGGGATCGAGCAGAACGAGCTTGCCCAGACGCTGGCGGCGATGGGCTGCACTTATGGTCAGGGCTATCTGTTCTCGCGCCCGGTCGAGGCCGACGCGGCCTATGACCTGCTGGTTTCGCGCAACCACTGATCCACGGTGACATCGGCAATTTCGCGCGCGCGGGGCGTGTCGGGAAATCCTTCCGCCACCCATTTGTCACGGACCTGGCCCAGCAGTTTGGCCACCTCCGGCCCGGCCTGAATCCCGCGTGCGACGATTTCTCCGCCGGAGATGGGGAGGGTGGGGACGTCCCAATCGCGAATCTCGGCCATGCGCGCCGCCGCGTCGGCCTCTTCGAGATCGGCCAGCAACAGCCGGTCGATGGCGGCGTGCTTGCCGATGCGAAAGGCAAGCGGGCGCGGCGCTTCGCTCGCATCGCCGATCGCGGCGGCAATCCGCTTGCGATGGGCGTTGGACAGTTTCAGCCGTGCAGCGACCCCATCGGCCTTTGCCGCGTCCGATGGACCGACGGCGATCAGGCGACGGATGGGATCGGGATCGAAGCCAAGCGCCGCCTCGCGCAGCGTCAGCCGTTCGAGCCGGTCGATGCCGTCTTTGGTGACTTCGGGCAAGACCGGCAGCAGCACGCCGCGCGAAATCATCAGCCGCAGCACGCGCACCGCATCGCGGGCGACCAGCAGCTTCAGGAACTCGTCGGCAATTCGCTCGCGCGACAGCGCCATCAGGTCGTTGGCGCGCACAACGCACGCCTCAAGGCCCGCCTCGTCCGGCATGTCGCCGAACCGCGCCATGAATCGGAAGAAGCGCAGGATACGCAAGTGATCCTCGGCAATGCGGCCCAGCGGATCGCCGATGAACCGCACGCGGCCTGCCTTCAGATCGTCGAGCCCGCCGAAATAATCGAAGATTTCGCCCGTCTGCGGATCGGCATAGAGCGCGTTCATCGTGAAATCGCGCCGCGCGGCGTCTTCGCGCCAGTCGTCGGTGAACACGACCTGGGCGTGGCGGCCGTCGGTCGATACGTCGCGACGCAGCGTCGTCACCTCGACCGGGCCGCCTTCGGTGATCGCGGTGACGGTGCCGTGGGCGATGCCGGTCGGGATCGTCTTGATCCCGGCCGACCGCAGCGTCGCCATCACCCTGTAGGGATTGTGCCGCGTGGCGATATCGACATCGGACACCGGCAGGCCGAGCAACGTGTCGCGCACCGCGCCGCCGACGAATCGCGCGTCGTCCGCGCCCAGTGCCGCCGCCAGTTCGCGCAGGCCAGGACGGGTCCGCCAGTCGGCTTCGGGCAGCGTCACGCTGTCCATCGCAGCCGCCGCGACAGGTTGACGAGCATCGCCGCGGTCGCCCCCCAGATGCGCCGTTGGTTCCACAAAATCTCGTAATAATGCCGGTCGCGGCCCTGCCATTCGACGCTGGCTTCGAGGTGATTGGCGGGCTCCAGCACGAAATCGAGCGGGACTTCGAAAATGTCCGCGACCTCGGCTTCGTTGGCGCGCAGCACCACATCGGGCGCGACGACGCCGACCACGGGCGTCACGTCGAACCCGGTGACGGTGCGATAGCGATCGGCGATTCCGACGATCTCGACGGCGTCTGGAGCCAGCGCGATTTCCTCTTGCGCCTCGCGCAAGGCGGCGGCAACCGCATCGGCGTCGGTCGGGTCGATGCGCCCCCCGGGGAAGGCGACCTGACCGGCATGGTTGCGCATATCGTCGCGCCGCTGGGTCAGGATCAGGCCCGGCGTCGGCCGGTCGGTCACTGCGATCAGCACTGCGGCCTCATACAGCGCCTCGCTCGCGCCGACATCGGTGTCGCGATCGTCGCCGGTCAACAGGACCAGCTGATCGTGATCGACCGCCGCCAGTGCGTGGCGCAGCCGGTTGGCCAGCGTCACTCGGTCGATCCTCGGACAGGCTCCATCGCGAAGAACGCCCCGTCGCTCCAGATGCCGGGCGTGCCGCTCGCATCCGCCAGCGCACGCTCGGCAAGTTCGTAATAGACCGCGCGCGAGATCAGCGCCTCCAGCCCGCGACGGACATGGAGATAGGGGCGGGGGCCGTCCTCATGGCTCTCGAACCGGATGGCGTTGTCGGGACCGGCAGTGACGATGTCGTCGGTGTTGAGCCGGAAATGCAGCCGCGCGGCTTCGCCTTCGCCATCCGCCTTCATCTCGACCGCGACGAAAGGGGCGTCCTCGACCTCGATGTCGAGTTTCTCGACCGGTGTGACCAGCACATGGCTGCCATCGTCCTCGCGGCGCAGGATGGTCGAGAACAGTTTGACCATCGCCGGGCGACCGATCGGCGACCCCTGGTGAAACCATGTCCCGTCGCGCGCGATCCGCATTTCGCTGTCGCCGCAATGATCGGGATTCCAGCGTTCGACGGGGGGCAGCTTGTGCTCCTCGGCCAGCCGGGCGATGTCGGCGAGCGACAGGCTCGACAGGTCGGGGGTCTGATCGTTCATGATGATCGATCCGTTAGGGCATCGGCGCGGGCGCGGGCAAGCCCGATCGGACGAGCCGTGCCGCGACCTGTCCCGCAAGCGCCGGAACCCGGCACCCGCGTGCGAGCAGCCGGTCGCGGTCGAACGGGCCGGGCAGGGTCCATTGGCCGGTATGTTCGTCGGAAAAACCGAAGAAGCGGCCGTAATAATCCTGGTCGCCGATCAGCATCAGCGCATCGGCGCCGGGGAGGGCGGAGCGTTCGGCGATGGCGAGCATGTGCGTCATCAGTGCCTTGCCCAGTCCCGCGTGTTGCCAGCGCGGATCGACCGCCACGGGGCCGACCATGATCATCGGCACTGCGCGCGCTTGCGTGCGGAGTTCGACCGGCCAGCACTGGATCGTCCCCGCCAGATCGCCGTCGTCCCGCAGCGCCGCGAAACTGAGGGTGCGAATCGCCTTTGTCCCCTCGCGCACGCGATAGGCGGTACGGGCATGCCGGTCGGTCCCGAACGCACGGTCGAGCAGCGCTTCGATCCGTTCGGGATCGATCGTCTCGAGGGGGACGAAGGGCTGGTCCAATGCGGGCTGTGGCTTTCGGAAGCTCTGGGCGGGTGGTTCGGGCGGATGGCTCGGGGCGCGGCCTATTAGCGGGGCACCCGTCCCACGCAAAGCAAATTGGCGTTGGCGGTGCCCAAGTGGGGATGCCCGTATGGCTTCCCCCCGGCGGACGCCACCGCTATGGGCGCGCTTCGTAACCAGCGGGGAATGCGCGTTGAAGGATCATTTGCAACTCGAAGTCCATGACCTGGAGGTCCAGGTGCTGACCGGCGTCTATTCGGAGGAAACCCATCTTCCCCAGCCGCTGCGGATTTCGATCACCGTCGATCTCGACTGTCCCGAACATTTCGCGCCCGATACGCCCTTGTCGGCGTCCAAAAGCTATCTCGACCTGAAAGCGGCGGCCAGCACGTCGCTCCCGCCCGGCGTCCATTTCACCCTGATCGAGGGCGTTGCCGACCACATCGCCGAAACCCTGTTCGTCGAGGATGCACGCGTGTCGCGCGTTCAGGTGAAGATCGTGAAGCTGGCGATCGCCGAGGCGGGCGAGGCGATCGGCATCACGCTCACCCGCCACCGGAAATAGCGCAAGCGCCTACCATGCGGTCGGATTGGGCGTGCCGCTGCCCCGGCACGGGCCGAGCGATTCGAGCACGAACTGATAATCCTCGCGCACGATGGCCGCATGTTCGGGCATGTCGGCGGCGACATTGCCCTCTGGCAGCGCGCCGGGAAGCCCGCAGGCGAGGCGATACCAGAGCAACGTGTCGCGCGCGGGCGGGCGCGATCCTTCGCCGACGATCTCGCCCAGCGATACCGCCCAGCTCCGCTCGCCATTGGGACGACGCAGGATGCTGAGCGAAATGGGATCGTTGCGCGCAGTCAGCAGGAAAATCTGCGTCTCGCCCTGACCCGGCAGGTCGCCGGGCGTGTGGAATGCGTTGCCGACGCCGGTGATTTCGGGCGGCGCGTCGGGAGACACGACTTCCTTTGCGATTCGCCGCACCAGCGAATCGCGTTCGGGCGACCAGTCGTAATGCGCGTCGTTCGACAGCAGCTGCACCTGATCGCTGCGACCGGGGACGGGCCGCGCGAACAAGAGCACGCGCAGGCGGTTCAACCGCGGCGCGCGCCCCCGCGAATCGAACGGCACGTCGAGCAGATAGCCGACCCGCGACGGGATCGCGGTCGTCCCGCGAATCAACGAAAGCACGTCCGCGGTGACGTAATAACGGACATGTCCCGGAGCGAGACCGACCGCTTCGTCGCCGCGAATCCGGCTGGTCGACCGCACCGTCGCGTCGATGATCAACGGTGCTTCGATCACCTGTGCGGCATAGCGCGGATAATCGATATCGGCGACCGGCTGGCCGGCGGCAGGAGGGGCGCCAAGTTGCGCTAAAGCGGGGGAAACCACGGCGGTGCCCAGCAAAAGGGCGGTTGCCGTAACGAAAGGCTTGGCGAGTGCGTTCATACGGGATACCGTTAACGAACCAAGCTGTCTTGATACAGAAATAATTCCTGTCCACGACGTTTGTACGTTTCTTGCGTCCGACAAATGGTTTGCGGAATGCAAGGCGTGAAGTTAGAGAATCGTTTCCGTGACTGGCATGGGCGAACGCCTATGCCGGTCAGGCTTGTTTCCCGTCGCCGTCAGGCCGGGCGATGTCTCGAACGGGTTAATTAGGAGTGACCTTGCTGAATGGCCTACGCTGACCAAAAAGCAGGTGGCAGTCGGTTTGTGGCGATCGGGATCGTTGCGATCATCCACGTCATTATCGGTTATGCGTTCATTTCGGGTCTCGCATATGAATATGTGAAAAAGGCCCAGAAAGAACTGAACGTCATCGACGTGACCGTGCCCCCGCCACCGCCGCCGGAAGAATTGCCGCCGCCGCCTCCGCCACCGGAGTCCGCTTCCCCGCCGCCGCCACAGACGACCGTCGTCGTGCAGCAGCCGATCGTCAGGGTGCCGGTGCCTTCGCCGCCCATTCGCACCTCGGACATCATCCCCGATTTCCAACCCGTCGCGCCCCCGGCGCCCCCGGCGCCGCCTGCGCCTCCCGCGCCGCCGGCCCCGCCTCCGCCGCCCGCGATCAGCAAGAAGGCTGGTCCGCGTGGCGATATCGGCCGGTTCTTCGGTACCGCCAACTATCCGCCTTCGGCCATTCGCGACGAAGCGGAAGGGCGCGCTCGCGCAACGCTGACGATTTCGCCAACGGGCACCGTGTCCAACTGCGTTATCACCAGTTCGTCGGGCAATTCGGCGCTGGATGACGCTACGTGCCGCGGTGCGCGCAGGGCCCGGTTCACGCCGGCGCAGAACGAGGCGGGCCAGCCCGTCGAGTCGACTTATCCGTTGTCGGTTACCTGGCAGCTTGATCGCTAATCCCTTGCCGGCGGTCGGTGCCTCGGCGCTGGTCGGAAGCAGATTTTTCTAAGGAAGAACCTCAAAATGCTCATCAACATCCTCGCCGCTGGTGCGGCAGCTACGGAAGGGTCGAACCCCTACGGTTTCTGGGAAGCACTCGAACAGGGCGGCGTCATCGCATGGGCGACCTTCGCGGTCCTCGTCATCATGTCGATCGGTTCGTTCTACATCCTGTTCACCAAGCTGTTCGAACAGCAAAAGGTGATCAACCAGGGCAAGCGCGTCCGCGAAGTGTTCTGGAAGTCGAACAGCCTGCGCGAAGGTGCGGCAAAGCTCGACAAGAACTCCGCATATCGCCAGATCGTCGATGACGGCATCGCGGCGCAGGACCAGCACAAGAAGCTGACCGATCCGGTCGAAGCGCATGACTGGCTGCACGGTTCGCTGGCGCGTTCGGAAGCGTCGATCAACTCGTCGCTGGGCAACGGCCTCGCCTTCCTCGCGACCGTGGGTGCGACCTCGCCGTTCGTCGGTCTGTTCGGTACGGTTATCGGTATCTACCGCGCGCTCATCAAGATCGGCGCGGCGGGTCAGGCATCGATCGATGCGGTCGCCGGCCCGGTCGGTGAAGCACTGATCATGACCGCACTGGGCCTCGCCGTCGCGGTTCCCGCGGTGCTTTCGTACAACTGGCTGCAGCGCCGGAACAAGGCAATCGCGGAAGACCTGTCGGCCTTCTCGACCGATGTGCTCGGCTTCCTCGCGTCGGAAGGCGCGGTCCGTCCGAACCACGGCGCGACCACGGCTGCTGCCGCACGTACGGCCGCAGCAGCAGCGCCCGCGAGCAAGGCGCCGACCGCGACCGCCGGCCAGACCGGTGGCGTTCAGACGCCGCGCGCATAATCGATTGGAGTACCGGGTGGCGCGCCATGCGCTCGCCACCCCCTCTCGCCCTCGGGCGAGACGCGTGACAAGGATAGGATAACGCCGATGGCGATGAGCGTTGGGGGCGATGGCTCCGATGAAAAGCCGATGTCGGACATCAATACGACGCCCCTGGTGGACGTCATGTTGGTTCTCCTCATCATCTTCCTGATTGCGGTTCCGGTCGTGGTGCAGACGGTCGAACTCGAACTGCCCAAGGTGCAGTTCGAAGCGACCACCACCAAGCCCGAAAACGTCAATCTTTCCGTGATGGGCCAAGGCGATACCTGCCAGGTTTATTGGAACATGACTCCGGTGACGGCCGAAAACCTGCTCGAAAGAGCAGTGACCAAGCTGGAAGAAGAAGTCGAACGCCAGGGCGGTCCGAATGCCGCCGGTCTCGAACTTCCCGAAGTGCATATCCGCGGCGACGTGAACACGCCTTATCGCTGCATCGGGGGCACCATCTATACCATGCAGTCGGCTGGTTTCGCGAAGGTCGGGTTCATCTCCGAACCGCCCGCGGGCGCAGTCACGACTCGCCAGTAAGCCCTGAGAGTTAGGAGTAGCCTGATATGGGAATGAGCGCCGGCACCGATGATGGTGAGCCGATGATGGAAATGAACACGACGCCGCTGATCGACGTCATGCTCGTTCTCCTCATCATGTTCATCATCACCATTCCGATCCAGACGCACGCGGTAAAAGTCGATCTGCCGCAGCCAAATCCGGATCAGCCGCAAAATATCATTGACCCGATCAGCAACAAGCTGATCATCACCGCGCAGGGCCAGTTGACCTGGAACGACGCGCCGATCGACGAAGTCACGCTGGCCCAGTATCTGGAACAGACGCTGACCATCGATCCCGCGCCGGAATTGCATTTCCAGCCTGACCCGATGGCCCGTTACGAAACGGTCGATGAAGTGCTCGCGATCATCAAACGGTCGCAGGTCACCAATCTCGGATTTGTCGGCAACGAACAATATCGCGCGGCGTTCTGATCCTCACGGAACCGGACAGTCTAGCGTAATGCGAAAAGGGCGCCTCTTCGGGCGCCCTTTTTTGTTGGCGGTTGCAGTTACAGGTCGGGAGCAGGCGCTGGACTGGTGCTCTCGTCGACAGGCAAATCTGGCTCGGTGTCGGTCAGCCCAGCAGTCAGGTCTCATGCGCGGAAACCCGGAAACGGCGGTCTCTTTTTTCGTTTGTGCCTGCAACCTCTCTCGCTCCGCGCCCACAGCCAAGACCTTGAATCAGAACTACTCGCTTGTGAAACTCTTGGTCGTAATCGACCGAGTTCCGGCAAAGCCGTATCGGCAGGTGCTGCGATGATGAGCGATGGTCAGACGATGACGACGTGTGAGCCGCTGGACGCGGCCGGGGAAGCGGGGACCCTTGCGAGGCGGTAAAGAAGAGTCTTCACCCGTTCGTTTCGAGCGAAGTCGAGAAACGCTGGCTGCACCTCTCGGCCGCGTTTTTCGACGACGCTCCAAACGAACGGGTGTTTGGTCGCACCGAACGATCAGGTGGGATTGTGCCTGGTTTCCTTCATGCCGAACTGGAACAGCAGCAGCGCCAGCGTCGCGATCCCGGCAAGGAACCAGAAGCCCCAGCGATAGCTGTCGGTGGCGTCCACCACCATCCCGGCCAAAGTCTGGCTTAGGAAAAAGCCGATCATGTGGCCGACATTGATGACCCCCAGCGTCACCGCATAGCGCCCGGTCCCCTTGGTCAGATCGGCGACGATCAGCACCCAGATCACCCCGAAAATGCCTGCGCCGACGCCATCCAGCGCCTGCACTGCGAGCAGATACCAGGGTTCATCCGAAAATCCGTAGAGAATGCCGCGGATGGGGAGCGCGATCAGGCCGATCAGGAACACCGGCTTTCGCCCCCAGATATCGGCATATTTGCCCGCGAATGTCGCGACCGGGATCATCACCGCCTGCGCCAGGATGATGCACGCGCTCATCCACAATGCCGCGCCCGAGCCGCCCGCATTGGCGGTCAGTTCCTGACCCATCAGCGGCAGCATCGCGGCATTGCCGAAATGGAAAAGCAGGACGACGAAGAAGAAGATCAGGATGCGGCGATCGGTCAGGACTTTGCGAAAACTGCTGACGTGCAGCTCGCCGGTGTCGGTGACCGCGCCACGCGCGGGTCGATCTCGTCCTTGCGCACCATCAGGATCGTCAGCGCCGAAAACACGCTCCACAGCGCCACCACCCAGAAGATATATTCGCGCGCCAGATAATGGCCGACCAGACCGGCGATCAACGCGGCGACGATGTTGCCCGCATGGTTGAACGCCTCGTTGCGCCCGGTGCGCGGCGCGAACCGCTTCGGCCCGACGACGCCCAGCGTGATCGACGCGATACCGGGGATGATGAACGCGGCCGCCGCGCCGACGATGATCTGGCAGGCGAGCACGACGGGGAAGGTCGTGACGATCGTCATCAGCGGCGTGGCGATCGCTACCGCGATACAGGCGAGGATCAACAGCAGCCGCTTGTTCTCGGCCCGGTCCATCCACTGGCCTGCCGGGATCTGCGCGAGGCCGGTGGCGACGCCCATCGCGCCCATGACGACGCCGATCGCCGACGCGCTCCAGCTATGCGTGGCGAGAAGGTAGATGGCGAGGAACGGTCCGACTCCGTCGCGCACATCGGCGAGGAAGAAGTTCATCCAGTCGAGCCCGCGCTTCGACTGGGTGCTCGGTTCGCGATGCTCTATGTCGATCGGCGCGCTCGCCATCAGCTTCTCCTCACCATATCAGCCATCCCCCGGCGACCAGCCAGGCGGTTGCCACCGTCATCGACAGCAGGGTGACGGGGATGCCCACCCTCGCGAAATCCAGAAATCCCAGCCGCACGCCCTGTTGGCGCGCGCTTTCGGCGACGATCAGGTTCAAGACGCTGCCGACGATCAGCAGATTGCCCGCCAGCGTGGAAAGCAGCGCCAGCGCGTGGAACGTGTCGGCGGACATATCCGGCGCGACTTGCAGCAGCACGACCACGAATGGCACGTTGCCGATCAGGTTCGATCCCAAAAGCGATGCGATGGCGAGCGGCAGTGCGCGGTCATTTGCGAAGCCGAACGATTGCATCCACGCGCCGGTCTGAGCGCCCCATCCGGCCTCGCTGAACGCGCCGGTGACGACGAACAGCCCGGCGAACAGCAGCAACAGGTTCCAGTCGACTCGCGCGATCAGATCGCGGCTGGCGAAGCGGCGGCTGACCATCAGCGCGACGGCGATGGCGAGTGCGGCGGCCTCGCGCGGGATCGGGGTTGCGAACAGGATCAGCAGCGCGGCGGTGGCGATCAGCGCCTTTGTCATCGCGCCCCGGTCGAACGCGACATGGGGCAACGCGCCGCCCGGTCCCTCCGCCAGCACCCAGCGCCTGCGCCACATCGCCCAGATCACCAGCCAGACGACTCCGCAGGCCATGATCGCGGGCGGGCCGCAGACCAGGATGAAGCGGAAGAAGTCGAGGCCGCCTGCCTGGCCGATCAGGATGTTCTGCGGGTTGCCGATCAGCGTCGCCGCCGATCCGGCATTGGCGGCCCCCGCCAGCGCCAGCAGGAAGGGGCGGGGATCAAGCCCCTTGCGCGCACGCCCGCGCACAGCACCGGAGTCAGCGCGAACACGACGATGTCGTTGACCAGGACGGCTGAGAGAAATCCGCCCATCACCACCACCAGCGCCAGCAGTCGCGCAGGGTTGTCGCCGGTGCGGACGACCATTTTCGCGCAGCGCCCATAGAAGCCCGCCAGGTCGAACTGTGCCGACAGGATCATCAATCCCAGCAGCAGCACGATCGCGTCGATCTCGACCAGGGGGGCCGCAGTCTCGACGCTCAACGCCCCGGCGACGATCAACAGCGTCGCACCCGCGACCGCGATCCACGCGCGATCGACCTTCAGCCGCGGAATGCCGCCGGTCGCCATGCCGATATAGACGGCCACGAACACGGCAAGGATCATGGTCTCCGGCGAAATGACGCTAACCCCTTGTTACGTTGGAACATGCCGCATTTCGTCGGCAATTCGGCACGGTCCGTCGTTGTGCGCTTAACGCAGATCAAGCGAAAAGGGTGCGTTGGTCACCAATGTCTCCCGATCCGTTCGTTTCGAGCGAAGTCGAGAAACGCGTTTGGCTGACGGGTCGCGTTTCCCGACTTCGCTCGAAACGAACGGATACGGGGCGGCATGGCCTGATGGGTTGTCGAGCGTGGCTTCGCTACGCTCTACTGGCCATATCGATACAGGTGGAAAGTGCCGACATTTCCCCCTAAAGCGACCCCAGACACCGTGATTCACGCCCTCGCCAATCCCACGCGCTTCCTGAAGATCGCGCGCCCGATGACGCCCATCCTGTTCTGGGGAGGGGTGGTGGCGCTGGCCGTCGCATTCTGGGGCGGGCTCGCCCAAGTGCCGCCCGATTATCTCCAAGGCGAAAGTTTCCGTATCCTTTACATCCACGTCCCCGCCGCCTGGCTGGGGCTGAGCGGCTGGTCGAGCTTGGCGATCGCCTGTTTCGCCTATCTGGTGTGGAAACATCCGCTGGCATACGTCGCCGCACGCGCGATCGCGCCGGTCGGGGCGTTGTTCGCGGCCCTGTGCCTCATCACCGGTTCGATCTGGGGCCGTCCGACCTGGGGGACTTGGTGGGAATGGGACGGGCGGCTGACGTCGATGCTGATCCTGTTCTTCGTCTATCTCGCCTGGATTGCGCTGGCGCGTGCCGATCATGAGCGCGGCGGGGACGGGCGGGTGGTCGCGCTGTTCGGGATTGCGGGTACCGTGCTGCTGCCGATCGTGCGCTATTCGGTGGTGTGGTGGAACACGCTGCATCAGGCGCAGAGCATCGGGTTGACCGGATCGAGCATCGATCCGTCGATGCTGTGGCCGCTGTGGTGGAGCATCGGCGGTTTTTCCGCGCTGTTCGGCGCACTGGTGCTGATGCGGATGCGCGCGATGATCGCCCAAACCCGCGTCGAGGCGCGGATGCGGCGGATGGCGTCGGCATGAACCACTGGAATTTCATCGTGGCGGCCTATGCGATCGTGATCGGCGCGACCGGCGGAATGTCGCTGATCGCTTATCTGGCGATGCGTCGGGCCGAGCGCGCGGCGGAGGCGCTGCGGCGATGAAGGCGAAACATCAGCGATTGTGGCTGGGCCTGGCGGCGCTGGCGGCGGTGATCGGCGCAGCGCTGCTGGCGCTGTCGGCGCTTCAGGATCAGGCGGCGTTCTTCTATGCGCCATCAGATGTGCAGAAAAGCGCGCCGCCGCTCGATCGCGGCGTACGGCTGGGCGGCATGGTGGTCGAAGGATCGATCGAGCGCGCCGCCGACGGCGTGTCGATCGCGTTCGACGTGACCGATGGCGCGGCAACCGTGCCCGTACGGTTCGCGGGCATCACGCCCGACCTGTTTCGCGAAGGATCGGGCGTCGTCGCCGAAGGGCGTTTCCAACAGGACGGCAGCTTCGTCGCCGACAATATCCTCGCCAAGCATGACGAACGCTACATGCCGCCCGAGATTGCGGGCGCGATGCACAAGAGCGAGTCGCTGGAACAATGATCGCCGAATTTGGTCTCGCGGCGCTGTGGCTGGCCGCGGCGCTGGCGGTGTTGCAACTGGCGATGGCGGCGCTGGGGTTGAGCCTTTTGCGAAAACCGTCGCAAGCGGACGGTCGGGGCGAAGCCGTCCAGCAACTCTTCGCTTCGATCCGCCCCGTCGCGATCGTGCAGGGCCTCCTAGCCATCGCCTCGTTCGGTGCGCTGATCGCGCTGTTCGTGCGGTCGGACATGTCGGTGGCGCTGGTCGTGCAGCACAGCCATTCGCTGAAACCGATGCTCTACAAGGTGACGGGGACGTGGGGAAACCACGAAGGCTCGATGCTCCTGTGGATTACCATCCTGGCGCTGTCGGGCGCGGCGATCGCGCTGTTCGAGCGGCGGTTGCGACAGGATACGCTGATCGCGACGCTGGGCGCGCAGGCGCTGATCGCCATTGGTTTCTATGCGTTTCTGCTGTTTTCCTCGAACCCGTTCGCGCGCGTCCTGCCCGCCGCGCCTGAGGGGCTGGGCCTCAACCCGTTGCTCCAAGACCCCGGCCTGGCCTTT
Organism: Pseudomonadota bacterium; assembly: GCA_023418595.1. Taxonomy (GTDB): domain Bacteria; phylum Pseudomonadota; class Alphaproteobacteria; order Sphingomonadales; family Sphingomonadaceae; genus Sphingomonas. The sequence continues at coordinate 178,544 of JAEZZI010000021.1, read as the reverse complement.
CATCCGCCGCCGCTCTACGTCGGTTATGTCGGGCTGTCGGTGGCGTTCTCGTTCGCGGTCGGCGCGCTGGTCGCCCGTGATGTCGGCCCGGCTTTCGCGCGGGCGATGCGGCCCTGGGTGCTGCTGGCGTGGATATTCCTGACCATCGGCATCGCGGCGGGGAGTTACTGGGCCTATTACGAACTCGGCTGGGGTGGCTGGTGGTTCTGGGATCCGGTCGAGAATGCCTCGTTGATGCCGTGGCTGGCGGCGACCGCGCTGCTCCATTCGGTAACGGTGCTGGCGACGCGCGACGGGCTTCGCGCGTGGACGATCGTCTTGGCACTGGTCGCGTTCGCAATGTCGATGCTGGGCACATTTCTGGTGCGTTCGGGCATCCTCACCAGCGTCCACGCCTTTGCCGTCGATCCGACGCGCGGCACCTTCATCCTGTTGCTGCTCGCTTTCTATATCGGCGGCGCGCTGGCGTTGTTCGCCGCGCGCATCGGCGCGGTGAAACAAGGCAAGTTGTTCGAACCGGTCAGCCGCGAAGGCGCGCTGGTGGTCAACAACCTGCTGCTGAGCGTCATCCTCGGCATCGTCCTGATCGGCACGCTCTATCCGATCGTCGCGCAGTGGATGGGGCAGCAGATTTCGGTCGGGCCGCCGGTGTTCAACAAGACCACCGTGCCGATCGCGCTGGCGTTGTTCGTGGTCGCCGCCGCCGGGCCGCTGCTGCGCTGGCGCCGCGACGAGACGCGCGCGCTGGTGACGCGGATGAAGTGGCCGATCGCGGCGTTCGTCGTCGGGATCGTCGTCGTGCTGGCCCTGGCACCCGAAGGTGGCATGTTCCCGATCCTTGGACTGGCGCTTGCCGCGGCGCTCGGCGTAGCGAGTCTTGCCCCACTGGCAGGCCGCAACCTCCGCCGCACGCCGCTCCACATCTATGGAATGGTGATCGCGCATCTGGGCGTCGCAGTGTCGATCGCCGGAATGGCGAGCGAGACGGCATTCAGCAAGGAAGTGCTGGTCGCCGCGCGGCCCGGTCAGAGCTATGCCGTCGGCCCGTTCGACATTGCGTTTGAAGGCGTGCGGCCGACAGTCGGCAACAACTGGACCGGGGTCGAGGCGGTGCTGGTCGCGCGCAAGGGGGAGGGCGGACGCGCGGTGGCGCTCAACCCGCAACAGCGTTTCTTCGCATCGCCCCCGACCGAAACCAGCGAGGCGGCGTTGTCGACTCACTGGAACGGCCAGCTTTACGCGGTGATCGGCCAGCGCGCGGATGAAGGCCGCTGGCAGTTGCGGCTGTGGTGGAAGCCGTTCGTGACGCTGATCTGGTATGGCGCGCTGCTGATCGCGCTGGGCGGCCTCGTTTCGCTGATCGGGCGGGTGCGCGGCAAGCGGATGGCGAAACCCGAAGTCCGGGGATATGTCCCATGAAGCGCAAGTTGATCCTGTGGGTGCCGTTCGCGATCTTCGTCGGCGTGGCGATTCTGGTCGCGAGCGCATTGTTCGCGCCCGCCGACCGCACGGTGAAATCGAAACTGATCGGCCAGCCGCTTCCCGAATTCGCGCTCGACCCGATGATCGAGGGCAAGCCGGGCTTGTCGACCCAGGCATTCGCGACCGGGCGACCGCGCCTGCTCAACGTCTTTGCCAGCTGGTGCGTGCCGTGCATCGCCGAGGCGCCGCATCTGATGACGCTGAAGGAGGCGGGCGCGACGATCGACGCGATCGCGATCCGCGACGAGCCGGATGCGGTGGCGGCGTTTCTCGCGCGGCACGGCGATCCCTATCGCGCGATCGGGGACGATGCGGAACGGCGGGTGCAGCTCAATCTCGGCTCGGCGGGGGTGCCGGAGACGTTCGTGATCGACGGTCAGGGGCGGATCGTGATGCAGCATATCGGCGATATTCGCGCCGAGGATGTGCCGGAGATCCTTGCGGCGCTGGAGTCGGCGGAGTGACCGGGCCACGCGCATCTCGTCACCCCGGACTTGTTCCGGGGGCCACCGTGCGGCCGGCGCAACCGCAAAAGACTCGAACCGCACGCAAGCGGCCTTGTGGACTCCGGAATAAATCCGGGGTGACGATTTGGGTGGGGCTGGGCGTTCTCGCAGCATCTCCAATCTCCGCCCAGACCACCGCTCCTGCACGCTATGCGGACACCCAACTCGCCGACCCTGCGCGCGAAGCCGAAGCCAAATCGCTGATGGAACAGGTGCGCTGCCTGACCTGCGAGGGCCAGTCGGTCGCCGACAGCGATGCCGACATGGCGGGCGACATGCGCGCGCTGATCCGCGAACGGATCGAAGGCGGCGAGTCGGCAGGGCAGGTGCGGCAGTGGCTGATCGACCGTTATGGCGACCAGATCACTTATGACCCGCCGATGTCGGCCTTGTCCGCGCCACTATGGCTTGCCCCGCTTGCGCTGCTGGCGCTCGGCATCCTGATCGCGCGGCGCAGTTTCAGGAGGCGGCGGCCATGATCGGCTGGGCGATGTTGCTGGCCGCGGGCGTCGCGGCGGCGGTGGCGATGTGGTGGCTGCGCTTCCCGCGCCCGCTCTGGGCGTTCGCCGCGGCGGCACTGATGCTCGGGGCGGCGGGCTATGCGTGGCAGGGCGAACCATCGCTGCCGGGCAGTCCGGTCGAGCACCGGGCTGCGGGACGCCCCGTCGATCCGCAGATCGTCGAATTGCGCCAGGCATTTTTCGGACGGTTCGGACCAGAAGCCGCGAGTTTCGTCGCCAGCGACGGATTACGCCGCGGCGGGGCAACGGGCAGCGCGGTGTCGGTGATGCTGGCCGCCGCGCGTGCCAACCCGGCTAGCCAGGGGGCGTGGACCGGGTTGGGCGACGCAATCGTCGACCATGACGGCGGACAGGCGATTTCGCCCGCCGCGCGGCTGGCGTTCGATCGCGCGATACTGATCGATCCGTCGCAGCCGGGACCGTGGTTTTTCGACGGGCTCGCGCATGTCCGCACCGGCGATCTCGACGGCGCGCGCGCGCGCTGGGCCAAAGCCTATGCGTTGACGCCGGAGGGGCGGTTGAAGGACGCGATTGCGATGCGGCTGGCGTTGCTCGACCGGATCATCGAGATGCGCGATCGGGCGGGATAGCAGGCTCGTATTCCCGCGCAGGCGGGAATCCAGAGCCACAATCGAAAACGCTAGGGGCTCCTGGGCTCCCGCCTTCGCGGGAGCACGAGAGCGCTAAAGGCAGCCCTTACTGCCAGGCCTCGAACGTGTAACCGAACGCTTCGGCGACCGCTTCGTGGCGGATCTTGCCGTCGGACACGTTCAGCCCATTGGCGAGATGCTTGTCCGCACGCATCGCCGCTTCCGCACCCTGGTTCGCCAGTTTCAGCACGAACGGCAGCGTCGCATTGTTGAGTGCGAATGCCGAGGTGCGTGCGACCGCGCCGGGCATGTTGGCGACGCAATAATGGATGACGCCTTCTTCCTCATAAACCGGGTCGTCATGCGTCGTCGCGCGCGAGGTTTCGAAACAGCCGCCCTGGTCGATCGCGATATCGACCAGCACCGATCCGCGCTTCATCGTCTTGAGCATGTCGCGCGTCACTAGCTTGGGTGCGGCGGCGCCGGGGACCAGCACCGCGCCGATCACCAGATGCGCCTTTGCGACTGCGGCGGCGATTGCCGCACGGCTGGCATAGGCGGTCTTGATCTGGCTGCCGAAATGCATGTCGAGTTCGGCGAGGCGTTCGTTCGAAATGTCGTAAATGGTCACGTCTGCGCGCAGGCCCGTCGCCATCTGCGCCGCGTTCACGCCCGACACGCCGCCGCCGATGATCGCGACCCGCGCAGGCGCGACGCCGGGGACGCCGCCCAGCAATACGCCGCGCCCGCCCTGTTCCTTTTCCAGATAATGTGCGCCGACCTGAACCGACATGCGGCCCGCGACTTCGCTCATCGGCTTCAAGAGCGGCAACTGGCGCGAATCGCTGGTGACGGTTTCGTACGCGATGCAGGTCGCGCCCGATTTCATCAGCCCGTCGGTCTGCGGCTGATCGGCGGCGAGGTGGAGATAGGTGAACAGCGTGTGGCGCGGTTCCAGCATCGCGATTTCGACTTGTTGAGGTTCCTTCACCTTCACGATCATGTCGCTCTGCGCGAACACTTCGGCGGCGGTGTTGAGGATCGTCGCGCCGGCGTCCTTGTAGTCCTGATCGGTGAAATCGATGCCCATGCCCGCGTTCGTTTCGACGAACACGTCATGGCCATGCCGCACCAGTTCCTCGACCGACGGCGGGGTCAGGCCCACGCGATATTCGTGGTTCTTGATTTCCTTGGGGACGCCGACTCGCATTATTTCCTCTCCGCGAAAGAATCGTTCGCTGCCCCATAGCGAAACAAAGCCGGATTGTCCCCCTGTATGGGGTGCCATTGCAGCCCGTTTTCGCCCATGCTAACGGCGCGCGCTTATCGCAAAAGGCAGGCAGACGGTCGTATGGCCAAGTCGTCGGTTCCCCTCCAGGTCGCAACGCCGAGCCTGTGACCTCAAACGAACAAATCCCGGACGCCGCGTCGCCCGCAGCGGACCCGAATCACGGCCACGCGCATCTCGACGCGCATGGCCGCGCGCAGGGTCTGTGGAAACTCGCGGTCGGCGCGATCGGCGTGGTGTTCGGCGATATCGGCACCAGCCCGCTCTATGCGTTTCGCGAAACATTCGCCGGGCACCATCCGCTCGCGCTCGACACCGAACACATCATGGGCGTGGTCAGCCTGATGTTCTGGTCGATGATGATCGTCGTGACGCTGAAATACGTCACCATCATCATGCGGCTGGATAACAAGGGCGAGGGCGGCAGCCTGGCGCTGCTCGCGCTGATTTCCGGGCGAACCTCCAAACAGCGCTGGTCGCGCGGGGTCGTGTTCCTGGGCGTGTTCGCGACCGCGCTGTTCTACGGCGATTCGATGATTACGCCCGCCGTGTCGGTGCTGGGCGCGGTGGAGGGGATTTCGGTCGCCGCCCCCGCCTTTGCCGGGTGGATCGTGCCGATCGCGGTTGCGATCATGGTGTTCCTTTTCGCGATCCAGCGCAACGGCACCGGGCGGGTGGGGGCGTTTTTCGGCCCCATCATGATGACCTATTTTGCGACTATCGCGACGCTGGGCATCATCAGTTTTCTGAAAACCCCGTCGATCCTGTGGGCGCTCAATCCCTATTACGCGGTCAATTTCTTCATCATCGACCCTCTGCCTGCGTTCCTTGCGCTGGGGTCGGTGGTGCTGGCGGTGACGGGGGCGGAGGCGCTCTATGCCGATATGGGGCATTTCGGGCGCAAGCCGATCAAGCTGTCCTGGCTGTGGTTCGTGATCCCGGCCCTCATGTGCAATTATATGGGCCAGGGCGCGCTGTTGATGCGCGACGGGGTGCTGGCGCTTCAGAACCCGTTCTTCCTGCTGGCGCCCGACTGGTTCCAGATCATCCTGCTGGTGATCGCGACCTCGGCAGCGATCATCGCCAGCCAGGCGGTGATCTCCGGCGCGTTCTCGGTCACACAACAGGCGATCCAGCTGGGCTTCATGCCGCGCCTGAGGATCGAACATACCAGTGCATCGACCGCGGGCCAGATCTACATCCCGTTCGTCAACTGGGCGCTGATGATCATGGTCATCCTGCTGGTGCTGACCTTTCAGTCGTCGTCGAATCTGACCGCCGCTTACGGGATCGCGGTGACGGGCGCGATGCTGATCGACACCTGTCTGCTGACGGTCGCGCTTTTCTATCTGTGGCGCTGGAAATGGTATTATGCGGTACCGTTGCTGACGATCTTCTTCATCGTCGACATCGCCTATTTTGCCGCCAACCTGACAAAGATTCCCGATGGCGGCTGGTTCCCGCTGGTGGTCGGCCTGGTCATCTTCACCCTGCTGACCACCTGGTCGCGCGGTCGGGCATTGATGATCGAGCGGATGCGTGAGGCGGCGATGCCGATCAAGGTGTTCATCCAGTCGGCCGCGACATCCGCGACCCGCGTGCCGGGGACGGCGGTGTTCATGACCTCGACTCCCGAAGGCGTGCCGCACGCACTGCTCCACAATCTAAAGCACAACAAGGTGCTGCACGAGCGCGTGATCCTGCTGACGGTCAGAATCAGCGACGTGCCCTATGTTTCGGACGACGAACGCGTCGAACTCGAAATTTTGGGGCAGGGATTTCACCGCATGATCCTGCGTTTCGGATTCATGCAGGATGCCGACGTTCCGGCCGCCCTGAAGCAGGTTCATGCCTGTGGAGCGGACTTCCGAATGGTCGAGACCAGCTTCTTCCTGTCGCGCCAGACCCTGTTGACGGCGGAGACGCCCGGCATGTCGGTTTGGCGTGAAAAGCTGTTCGCGTGGATGCTGCGGAACGCCGAAAGCGCGATGGAGTTTTTCCGCCTGCCCACCAACCGGGTGGTCGAGCTGGGCAGCCAGGTCGAAATTTGAGCCAGGCAACCCTGACCTCCGCGCCGATCCCCCTCGTGGGAGCGCCGATCATCGTGTCGGCGCTGTTCGGAGCGGAGGATGCGGCCTATCTTACCGGCCTGCGCCGCGCGCATTTCCCGCCGGAGCGCAACCATCTCGACGCGCATCTGACGCTGTTCCACCATCTGCCGCCGTCGGTGGTGCACGAGTTGAAGCGTCGGCTGACGCAGGAGGCTCGGGGGGTGGCACCACCGCGGGCAATGCTGGCCGGTATGATGAACCTGGGCCGCGGGGTGGCGTTCCGGGTCGAATCGCCCGAGCTTGAGGCGATCCGCGAATCGCTGCGCGACGCTTTCGCAACGCTGTTGACCCCGCAGGACGCGGGGGGATGGCGACCGCACGTCACCATCCAGAACAAGGTCGAACCCGGCGTCGCGCGCGCCCTGAAAACGGAGCTGGAAGCGGGATTTCGCCCGCGCCCGCTGGCGATCGCGGGCATCGGCTGCTTCCATTATCGCGGCGGCCCGTGGGAGCCGATTTCGCGCCATATGTTCGCTTGACCGACCGCGCGGGGCTGACTAAACGGCCCGCTCTCCCCGCAAGGGTGAGACCCTTTGGGGCGGAGTAGCTCAGCTGGTTAGAGCACGGGAATCATAATCCTGGGGTCGGGGGTTCAAGTCCCTCCTCCGCTACCATTCATCCCCCCGACAGCGCGGGGCATCAGGAAACGCTGCCCAATCAGGGCTTCCAAACGACCGATGATCTCGATCTTCGGCGGTGGCGTGTGGCGGTTGCGCGACGCGCCAGCCGGGTGAAGCACTACCGTCTCGATCACTTCGCGCACGACCTTTGCCGCTTCCGTCTCGCCGTCGCCGCCAAGCGTTTCGTGAAGGCGGGCAACGGCGGTAAGATAGCGTTCGCGCGCACCGGGGTGGAGCACGACGACGCTGGGCGTAGCCATAGCCGCCAGCCGATGCTTCAACTCGTTTTCACGCACCAGCACGACCTGAAGTTCATCGTTGACGCGGACGCGATCCCCGAAGCCATCCATCAACATATCGTTCAGGCGGGTGGCTCGGGCAGACGCCTTGGCGAGTTCCGCTTCGAGCGATGCCCGCTGGGTTGTCGATGACATCCGCAACCGCTTCATCTCTGTATCGTATGCGTCGAGGAAGTCCCGGATCGCATCCGGCTCTTGAAGTTCGCGCAGCAGCAGGCCCAACACCCGCTCCTCGATCTCGTCAATGTAGTAGCTGCGCGGGTCTGGGCAGTCGCCGCTCTCCTTGTGGCGCGAGCATTGGAACCGCGTGCGGCCCGTCTTGTCCGCGCCCTTGGTGGACATGCCGCTACCGCAGGCACCGCAGCGAAGCAGCCCGCTGAACACGCGCTTGGCGGCGCGGGCACGCTGTGGCGACTCCTGCCGTTTCTTCGCCTTGCGAGCCGCTACAGCGTCCCACAAGTCTTCCGACACGATGCGCAGATGCTCGGCCTCGGCGCGCACCCACTCGGCAGCGTCATTGCGCCGGGACACGCGTTTCCCGGTGTTCGGGTTCACCACCATCCGGCTCTTGTTCCAGACGATGCGACCGACATAGAGTTCGTTGTTCAGAATGCCGCTGCCGCGTGCCGCCTCGCCGTGGATACACGACGCTGCCCAACGGCTCCCGCGTGGCGGCTTCACCCCGCGCTCGTTGAGGTCGGCTGCGATGGCGCGTGGGGTCTCGCCCGCCGCATAGCGCTCGAAAATCTCGATGATGATCCGCGCCTGATCCTCGACGATCAGGAGGATGCCGCCACGCCGCTTCTCGTGCGCGTGTCGCGGTGCCGACTGGTAGCCGTAGGCGCGGCCTCCCGCGGTGAAGCCGTTGCGGACGATGCCGTCCAGACCGCGCCGCACCATCTGCGCGGTCTGCTCGCGGGTGAGGTGCGCCACCAGCCCCTTCACCGCCGCGCCCATCGGGTCGAGCACGGTGTTCGTTGCCGCCTCGATGACGGTGATGCCGAGGAAGGTCAGGTGCTCGATGGCCTTCTGGACATCGCCGTTGTTCCGCGACAGGCGCGAGACATTCTCGACATACAGGACCGTGAAGTCGCCGTCGTATGCGGCCTTCATCATCGCCTTGTAGCCGTCGCGCAGCAGGACCGATGCGCCGCTCTTGGCGTAGTCGGTGAAGCGGTTCGCTGCGGGCAGGCTATGCCCGTTCGCAGCAGCGCGCCGCTCCGACAGGCCAATCTGGTCGGCGATGGAGGTTTCGTCCTGAAGGTCCGAACTGTAGCGCGCGTAGATCGCGCCGATGGCGGGCATCATGAACTCGACTCCAGACCTGCGGCTTCGGCAGCATAGTCAGCGGCGGCGATGATCTTCGCAAGTGCTCGTGCGAGGTCGCGCACGAACTCGCGCCGCGCCTCGTTGTGTTTGTCTGTGTGGTTAAAGTGATCCATGCCCTGATCCTGACAGGGAGAGCCAGTTCGCGGCTATAAATAAATCAGCACGAAGCGCAGATTGATTTATTGAAAGCGCGGGACGGCGTCTGGTATCTTCAAGTCATGCCCACCACCACCTTAAATACGAACTGGCTGAACTTTCTCTCCGATCAAGACTTCACCCACGCCATCACCTTCAAGCCCAACGACGCCAACTTCACGAAGTCGGTGCCCGCACTTCATCGCCTGTTCGTCAAGGCGCACATGCTGGTTCAGCGCCGCCTGATCGGGCGCGGGTTCAACCTCGCCCAGAATCGCGCGCGCCAGACACCAGCCGTGGGCATTGTAGAGGGTTCGTTGCTGACGGGCCATATTCACGGAGCCTTCAAAGTCGCCCCGGATGACTGGTCGAAGTTCGAGGCGCTGTTCGCCGGGGAGAAGCGGCGCGGCTCGGATCGGAACATCTGGCGGACGCTGGTCGCCAGCGGAACATGCGTGGTGGAGCCGATCCACGGCGCGAAGGGGTGGCACAGCTACACCTTCAAGGATGTCTGGCAGACCGACGACACCGACCGAGTCGTCATGCTGCCGCTGTCGGCCTGACCACCGACCTCGCCGTTCGACCGTCGTCTGTTGCTACCAGCAGGGCCGAGATCGCCGTGAAATCACCGGACGCCAACGCTCTCCGTCAGGAGGGCAATGGAGAGTAATGCTCAAAGGAGAGGGACATGAGATACAAAGACATCATCGAGTCCATAGAGGACGAAGCCATAAAGGCAGCACAGAAGCGATTGAAGGCAAACCAACAGATCGACAACGCACGACGCAAGAAGAGCAATGCTGCGCAGAAATATCAGGACGCATTGCGAACCGCGAACCAGTCGGAACAAGCCGCAAAGGCCAAGCTGAACTCGCCGAAGTGATCGCGTCCGACAGGGTATACCTTGGTGGAACAGGCGCGGCGGGACCATAATGTGTTCCATAAGACTTGACCTATCGACCCTTTTAGAACATACCGTTAGAGTCCGAGAGCCAAAGGGAACACGGAACATGTTGGTCGGCTACGCGAGAGTCAGCACGAAAGACCAAGACCTCTCAATCCAGCACGATGCACTGCGCGAGGCCGGATGCGAACGAATCTTCAGCGAAAAGAAGTCTGGCCGGAGCACAGGTGATCGCCCCGCTCTCGCCGAGGCGATTGAGTTCGCAAGGGCTGGCGACACGCTGATTGTGACGCGGCTCGACCGGCTGGCGCGTTCCACCCAAGACTTGCACAACATTCTGGGCGTGCTCGACCAGCGGGAGGTCGGCTTTCGCTGCTTGGCACAGTCGGGCGTCGATACGACGACCTCCACCGGTAAGCTAACCTTGGCGATCCTCGGCGCTGTTGCCGCATTCGAGGCTGACCTAAGAGCGGAGCGCCAAGCAGAGGGTATCGCCAAGGCCAAGGCCGATGGAAAATACCGTGGGCGCTCGCCCAGCATTGACTATGCGAAGGTGAAGAAGCTGCACGCGCAGGGCAACAATCCAACCGAGATCGCGCATCTGCTCGGCATCGGCAGGACAAGCGTTTATCGTGCGTTGGGATCGTAACCGACGACGGTTCGCGGCGTCTAATCTGGCGCGGTTTCCGCCTTCGCCGTTCGAGCTTCGGAAAGAATCTCCAGCGCCTCCTTAGCGACATAGAGTCCAATGGCAGCACCGACCACAAGGTCGAAGTAGCGGATGCCCGTAAGAAGGACGGCGACACCGGAAAGGATGACGCCGATGTTCGCTACCACATCGGCGCGAGTGAAGAGCCAAGTGGCTCTGATGTGCACCTCATCTTGCCGCTGCCTGCTCAGGAGACGCATCACGGTCGCGTTGACGGCGAGGGCTACAGCCGCGACAGCTATCATCCAAGCGCCCTCTGGTGGCTCCCCTGAGATGAAGCGTCGGACTACATCAACGACAACGCCGATGCCCAGAATGAGGAGGAGCGCGCCGCTGACCATCGCAGCGTTCGCTTTGAAGCGAGCACCGCGTCCGACTGCAACCAGCGCAATAGCGTAGGCCGTTGCGTCCGAAAGCATGTCGAGGGCATCGGCGATCAGTCCTGACGAGTTGGCGATCAACCCAGCGGCAAGCTCCGCGACGAACATGAAGGCATTGAGGCCAAGTGCTATCCAAAGCACCCGCTGCTGTTCCTTTGTCTCTGCCGCCGTTGGCCCGCACCCGCAATCTGTCATAGGAGCGCCCGATAACAGGCTGAGCCTGAATGGCCAACCGCTCCGTCATCCCACAGCTTGCGGTTCGCTGTCGGCGATCAACCGGAACAGAAGCAACGCTGTAGGGGGGATCGACTGAATCCCTCCTCCGCTACCACCTTTACCCTATCATGGTCAGGTGTCGCCGATCGCGCGCGCGATCTGGTCGTGAAAGGCGCGGATGCCGAGTTCGAGCGTCCCCAGCGTCAACCGGTCGATCGCGCCCGAGCGCAAGCCCTGTTGTCCCAGTTCCGCCGCGCGGAAATCTTCGGCGGCGAACACCCCGCCGTCGAGCAACTCCCAGCTGCGTTCCCAATGGGCGAGTGCCTTTTCGGTCGTGGGGGCTTCGGGGATCAGCATGAAATCCTCGACCAGAACGGTGTTTTCGTCCTGCGGCATCAGCACCATCAGGTTGATGTAGTCGGGGCTGACCACCAGCACGGCGCCGGGAAACATCTGATAGGTATAGGTGATCGCCGAGCGCAGCACCGCCCAGTCGCTGGACGACAGCGCGTCTTGTTCGGCGGCGCGGCCCACGGCGGAGCGTTGGTGCGCGCCCATTGTGTCGGCGGCGGCGACGCCATCCTTGAAAAAAGGCGCGATCGTGCCCGAATGCAGCCGCTGGATATGATAGCCCTCCAGAAACGCATCCATGATGAGTTTCCAGTTGGCAGCGACCTTGTGCGTCCGCCTGCGGAATGCGTGCTGTCCGGCAAGGTCGAACGCGGCGAAATCGCGGCCTAGCGCTGCGGCTTCGCTAAAATCGGCAGTTTCGTCGAACGCGAACCAGATCAGCCCGCCTTCCTCGCGGGTCGGCAGCTTGCGTAGGCCGTAATCGCCGTTCTCGAGACCGGGAAACGCGTCGGCGCGGGGCAGGCCGATCAGCTTGCCGTCGAGCGCGTAGGTCCAGGCGTGATAGGGGCAGACGAGGCGACCGGCTTTGACGGGTTCGCAATCCTCAACCAGCCGGGTGCCCCGGTGGCGGCACACGTTCAGGAAGACTTGCGCCCGGCCTTCGCGGTCGCGGGTGATGAGCAGCGGCTTGCCGAAGCCGTCGTGCGGCATCGCCATTCCGGGTTCAGGAAGCAGCGCCGATGGCGCGATCACCAGCGGCACGCGGGAAAAGATGCGCGCCTGTTCCTGGGCATGACGTTCGGGGTCGGTGTAATGCGCGGCATCGACATAGGCGACGGCGCGCTCCTCGCGCGTGCCGCCATCGGCCAGCGCCTTCGCCAGAGCGAGTTGGCCCTGCGTCGGGGGGCATGCGTTCATGACTATCCTCTGCCTGATTTTGCGCTAGTGTCGCGCGCAATATGTGCGGGGAGCAAGCGTAAATGAACGAAGCGGGCGGGGCGGCGGCGCCACGGGCGAGCCTGTTGGACAGCATCAAACCCTATCTACGCCCCGCGCCGCTCGCCGCGCTGGGGCTGGGGATGTCATCGGGTTTTCCGTTCGCGATGATCGGCGCGACGCTGACGACGCGGCTGGCGCAGGACGGGATCACCAAGTCCGCCGTCACCGCATTCGCGCTGACCTTCCTTGCCTATAACCTCAAATGGGCATGGGCGCCGGTGATCGACAAGTTCCGGTTGCCGCTGCTGGGCGCGATCGGCCAGCGGCGGTCGTGGCTGATCGTCACCAGCCTGCTTGTATTCGCGGCGGTCACGGTGCTGGGCAGCATCGATCCCACCGGCAATCTGCCTGCGGTCGCGATCGCGGCGATCTGCGTCGGGCTGGCGGGCGCGACCTATGACATCGTTATCGACGCGTATCGGATCGAACTGCTCGAACCGCACGAACTGGGCATCGGTTCGGGCATGTCGCAATATGGCTGGCGGATCGGATCAGCGGGGGCGGGGGCGCTCGCGCTGGTCGTGGCCGCGCGATACGGCTGGGGTGCGGCCTATATCGTCTGTGCGTTCTTCGTGACGCCCGCGCTGCTGGTCGCACTGCTGATCGGGGAGCCGGTGCGCAAGGTCGCACGCGAATGGCCCGATTATATGGGGCGCAAGGCTTACGGCGTGTTCGCCGCGTCGTTCGTGCCCGTCTATCTGCTCGGCACCTGGATCGACCAGCTGCTCGACGTGACGATCCTCAGCCGCATGGTGCTGGTCGGCTACGCCTTTCCGCTGTTCGATCTGACCGCCAGGCGCGCGCGCGACGCGGGATATTCGAGCCATTTGACCTGGGTGATGCTCGCGCCCGTCGCGGGCTTCGTCCGCGCGATCATGGCGGGTTGGACCGATCCGCTGGCGATGATGTTACTGGGGATCGGCGCGATAGCCGCGGTGATCTTCACACTGTTGCCGCCGGTGACGGGTGAAGGCGAAACCGCGACCGAACACAGCCGCAAGCGCGCGGTTGCCGGGCCTCTGGCCGAGTTCTTCAAGCGTGAAGGCGGGTGGCTGATCCTGCTGTTCGTGCTGGTTCATAAATTAGGCGATACGCTCGCCAATCTGACGCTCAGGCTGCTGTTCGAAGATCTGGGATACACAAACGACGAAATCGCCTTTTACGATGTCGGCGTCGGTTTCGTGGCGTTGCTGGTCGGCATCTTCGTTGGCGGCATCATGTATGCGCGACTGGGGATGAAGCGGTCGGTGCTGATTTCGCTCGTGCTCATGGCGGTGTCGAACGTGTCGTTCGCGGCGTTGGCGGCGGCCGGGCATACCAACATCGGCATGGCGCTGGCGATGGGGTTCGAGAATTTCGCGAGCGGTATCGGCGGGGTGTGCGTGGTCGCGTATCTGTCGGCGCTGTGCAACCTGTCCTTCACCGCGACCCAGTTCGCGATGCTGTCGGCGGCGGCGAGCATCCTCGGGCGGTTCCTGTCGGGTACGACCGCGGGGGCGGCGATCGAGGCGATCGGTTACGTCGAATATTATCTGGTGACGACGTTTCTGGCGTTTCCCGGCATCATTCTGTTCTGGCTGATGATGCGATCGGGGTTGGTCGATGCATCGATCGGCAGCGCGGGGACGCAAGGGCAGGGCGATGCGCGCGAGGATGCGCCTGCGGAGCCGTAAAGGATAAAGCCCCCCTCTCCGTTCGTTTCGAGCGAAGTCGAGAAACGGGAACCGGGCGCGCGTGAGCATTTCTCGACTTCGCTCGAAACGAACGGGGGTTTGGAGGTCAATCCCGCACCAATGGCCGCCCGCAATCGGCAAGCGCGAACGCCAGCGCCTGCGCGGTTGAGAGCGCCGCCCCCGCATCGCGCACGCCCATCAGGTCGGCGAGCAGCAGCGCCGCCGCGCACGGATTGTCGCTGGCGCGCTCGACGACCGCGAGCAGGGTCGATTCCTGCGCGGTCATGCGCCTACAGCACCAGGGCGCGATGGTGATCGGCCCCGCCGCCCCGCGCGACATTTCCAGCATCAGCGTCCGCATCAGGGTGAGCGGGCGGCGGAAATCCTTGCCGAAATGGGTCATGAATGCGTGCGCCGTCGCGGCGTCGTCCAGTCCCTTCGCGCCCATCTGGCGCATCGCGAACAGGATGGTGCGGCGCGTATCGTCGGTCGGCGCGGCATGGGGAAGGCTGTGCGCGAATCGGTTCGTGACATGCATGGGGCGGGACTCCGTAAGCTCTGCGACCAAGCTGACGGACGCGTTATTGCAAGTCAATATCAATAGAGATCAGTCAGGCAACTCGTCGTTCAGGTCGAGCACTTCACCCGCCAGATAGAGCGATCCGCAGATCAGAACGGTGACAGGCTCGCCGCCTGTCGCCAGGGAGCGGACCGCCGACGCCATATCGCGCGCGGTCGAGACATCTGCGATGCCTGCGGCGCGGGCGACGCGGGCCAGTTCCTCCGGCGTGTGATGCGCATGATCGGGCACCGGCACCGCGGTGACGCTGCGCGCATGCGGGGCGAGCCGTTCGATCAGCGCGCCTGCATCCTTGTTGGCGAGCATGCCGATGACGACATCGACGCCCGCGCCCGGAGCGACGGTGGCGATCGCGTGCGCGAGTGCGTCGGCAGCAGCGGCATTGTGCCCGCCGTCGAGCCAGACCCGACTTGTCGCCGGGAGCAGGCGGACCAGCGGTCCGTTGCCCAGAAGCTGCATCCGCGCAGGCCAGCTTGCGGCGAGCGGTGCGGCGGCCAGGGTTTCGTCGGTCACCGGCAGCCTGTCCTGCGCGCGCAGCATCGCCAGCGCGAGCGCCAGATTGGCGCGCTGGTGATCGCCGACCAGCGCGGGGGGAGGCACGCGGGTCGTGCCGGTGCGATCGGTGAGCAGGACGTGATCGGCCGCGTCGGTCATCGACCATCGCCAGTCGACGCCTTCGCGAAGCACGGTCGCGCCTGCGTCCTTCGCAGCGTCGGCGATCGCCCGGTTGATCGCCGCGCCGTAATCCATGGTCACCAGCGGTACACCCGCCTTGGCGATCCCCGCCTTTTCGCGCGCGATGCCGACCGGATCGCTACCCAGAAACGCTTCGTGATCGACGCCGAGTTGCGCGACGCCAGTGACGAGCGGCGCGTCGATGACGTTGGTCGCATCGAGCCGCCCGCCAAGGCCGACCTCGATCACGCAGGCGTCGGCGGGCGTGCGCGCGAAGGCGAGGAAGGCGGCGGCGGTGGTGATTTCGAAGAAACTGGCGCTGACCTTCGCCGCTTCCGCCGCGTCCAGCACTTCCGCGAGCAGCGGGGCAAGCGCCGCGTCGTCGATCAGCGTGCCTGCCAGCCGGATGCGTTCGTTGAAGCGGACGAGGTGCGGGCTGGTATAGGCGTGGACGCGGTGACCCGCAGCCTCCAGCCCGGCGCGCAGGAAGGCGCAGGTCGATCCCTTGCCGTTGGTGCCTGCGACGTGGAACACCGGCGGCATCGCGCGGTGCGGGTCGCCGAGCGCGGCGAGCAATGCCGTGATTCGCTCAAGCCCCAGCACGTCCGCGCCGGGGGAGAGTGCCCATAATCGGTCGAGTTGGGCCTGGACGGTGGGGTCGGTGGAGCGGGCGTGGTCCATGCGCTTCTTCCAATCACCCGTTCGTTTCGAGCGAAGTCGAGAAACGCCCGCTTACGCCCAACTCACGTTTCTCGACTTCGCTCGAAACAAACGGGAAGGGTACGGAGACAGGCTAAGCCGCCTTCCGCTTGCCGCACAGATGGCCGATCACCTGGCCAAGCACCTCGGGCAATTCCTTGCGGTGCGTCACCATGTCGATCAGCCCGTGCTCCAGATAATATTCGCTGGTCTGGAAATCGTCGGGCAGCTTTTCGCGGATCGTGTTCTCGATCACGCGGCGTCCCGTGAACGCGAGCGTCGCGCGTGGCTCCGCAATCTGGATGTCGCCGAGCATTGCGTAAGCAGCCATCACCCCGCCCGACGTCGGATCGGTCAGCACGACGATATAGGGCAGACCCGCATCGTGCAGCATCTCGATCGCGACGGTGGTCCGCGGCATCTGCATCAGGCTGAGAATACCCTCCTGCATCCGCGCGCCGCCGCTGGCGGTGAAGACGATATAGGGCGCACGGCGCGCGATCGCGGCCTCCACCCCGGCGATGAAGGCTTCGCCGACCGCCTGACCCATCGATCCGCCCATGAAGCCGAAATTCTGGACGCCGACCACCGCCTCGCGGCCCTGGATCAGCCCGGCGGCGTTGACGAAGGCGTCCTGATCGCCGGTTTCGCTGCGCGCCGCCTTGATCCGGTCGACATAGCGTTTCGAATCGCGGAACTTGAGCGGGTCTTCGGTGACGCGTGGGGAAGGCAGCACCTCATGCTCGCCCTCGTCGAACAGATAGGCGAAGCGCTCGTTCGGCCCGATGCGGCCATGATGCTCGCACAAGGGACAGACATGGAGGTTCTCCTCCAGCTCCTTGGTGAACACCATCTGCCCGCAGCCCTTGCACTTGTGCCAGAGATTGTCGGGGGTCTCGCGCTTGGTGACGAAGGGGAGCGCGTTGCGGACGCTGTCGAGCCAGCTCATGCGGGTTCCTTGTTGGCCGCACGGATCGCGGCGGAGAGGGTCTGGATATAGGCGGTGACGGCGGCGGGCGCATCCGCGCCGTGCTCTGCCACGAGTTCGACGATGGCCGAACCGACGACGACGCCGTCCGCCACGCGGGCGATCGCGGCGGCCTGTTCGGGCGTGCGGACGCCGAAGCCGACTGCGATCGGCAAGTCGGTGGATGCTTTAAGCCGCGCGACGGCTTCCTCGATCGAGGATATCGCGGCCTGTTGCAGCCCGGTGATCCCGGCGACCGAGACGTAATAGACGAAGCCGCTGGCGCCTTCGAGGACCTGGGGCAGACGCGCGGCGTCGGTGGTCGGCGTGGCGAGGCGAATCGGGGCGATGCCCACGCCGCGCAACGCCGGGCCAAGGGCGTCGTCTTCCTCGGGTGGAATGTCGACGCAGATTACCCCATCCACGCCCGCATCGCGCGCGGCCTGCGCGAACCAGTCCGGCCCGCGGCGGAGCATCGGGTTGGCATATCCCATCAGGACGAGCGGCACATCGGGGTGCCGCGTGCGGAAATCGGTGGCGATCTGAAGGATGTCAGCGGTGGTGGTGCCTGCGGCGAGGCTGCGAATATTCGCCGCCTGGATCGCGGGGCCATCGGCCATCGGATCGGTGAACGGCATCCCCAGTTCGATCACGTCCGCGCCGCCCGAGACAAGCGCGTCGAGGATTTCGGGGGTAGCCTGCGGCGCCGGGTCGCCCGCGGTGACGAACGCGACGAGCGCGGCGCTGTTTTGGTGGCGCGCGGTGGCGAAGGCGGTGGCAAGGCGAGTCATCGTGAAGCGCGATCGACGTAACGATTGTTTGCCAAGCCGTAGATGGCAGGCACGCTCACCAAAACAGCGCTGAAAGCGCAAATCGCGAGCTCAGTGAGCCAGCCATCAGTCAGCCATGCAAGCCAAGCATCGATGTTTTCCGACGCTATCCATTTGACAACAATTCTAGCGACAAAAAGAAGCAGGAACATACGGACGATCAGCCGTGCGAGCCGAGCCAAGTTTGGTGCGGTATCTTCTTCATTCGTCATATCGCCACCCCCAGCGCCTCGGCGACGGTAAAGATGTCCTTGTCGCCGCGCCCGCACAGGTTGGCGAGGATTACCTGATCCGAGCGCATCTCCCGTGCGCGCTTGGCCACCGCAGCGATGGCGTGGCTGGGTTCGAGGGCGGGGATGATGCCTTCGGCGCGGCAGAGCAGTTGGAACGCGTCCAGCGCCTCGGTGTCGGTGATCGACGTATATTCGACCCGCCCGATATCCTTCAGCCACGCATGTTCGGGCCCGATTCCGGGATAATCCAGCCCCGCAGAGATCGAATGCGCCTCGGCGATCTGGCCGTCCTCGTCCTGAAGCAGATAGGTCTTGTTGCCATGGAGCACGCCCGGCGCACCACCCGCAAGACTGGCGGCGTGTTTGCGGTCGAGCCCTTCGCCCGCCGCTTCGACGCCCAGCATCTTTACGTCTGCATCGTCGAGAAATGGATGGAACAGCCCGATCGCGTTCGATCCGCCACCGATCGCCGCCACCAGCAGGTCGGGCAGGCGGTCGATCCGCGAGAGCATCTGCGCGCGCGCTTCCTTGCCGATCACGCTCTGAAAATCGCGAACCAGTTCGGGGTAGGGATGCGGACCCGCCGCGGTGCCGATGATGTAAAAGGTGTCATGGACGTTCGCGACCCAGTCGCGCAGCCCCTCGTTCATCGCGTCCTTCAGCGTCGCGGCGCCGCTCGTCACCGGGCGGACCTCGGCGCCGAGCAGCTTCATGCGGAACACGTTGGGCTGCTGCCGCTCGACGTCCTTTGCGCCCATATAGATGACGCAGGGCAGGCCGAAACGCGCGCAGACGGTGGCGGTCGCGACCCCGTGCTGGCCCGCGCCGGTCTCCGCGATGATCCGCGTCTTGCCCATGCGGATCGCCAGCAGGATCTGGCCGATGCAATTGTTGATCTTGTGCGCGCCGGTATGGTTCAGCTCGTCGCGCTTGAACCAGACTTGCGCGCCCATGCCTTGGTCGGCGCTTTCACGCAGCGCTTCGGTCAGGCGTTCGGCGTAGTAGAGCGGGCTGGGGCGGCCGACATAATGTTCGAGCAGATCGTCGAACTGCGCGGCGAAGGCGGGGTCGGCCTTGGCGCGCTTATATTCCTCGTCCAGTTCGAGGACGAGCGGCATCAGCGTCTCGGCGACATAGCGCCCGCCATAATCACCGAAATGTCCGCGTTCGTCAGGCTGGGCGCGGTAGCTGTTGGGTGCGGTCATGATGCTGCGTCCTTTAGCAGGCGACGCAGGCGTGTCGAGGCTCAGGCGCGGCGAAGCGCATCCAGAAATGCGGCGATCCGGGTCGCGTCCTTCACCCCAGGGGCGCTCTCGACCCCCGACGATACATCGACCAGTGTCGCACCCGTGCGCCGTACCGCTTCGCCGACATTGCCTGCGTCCAGCCCGCCCGACAGCGCCCAGGGGAGCGGGTGGCGAAATCCTTCCAGCAGCGACCAGTCGAATCGCAGACCCATGCCGCCGGGGAGCGCCGCGCCTTCCGGTGCTTTCGCATCATAGAGGATGCGATCGGCGGCTCCGGTGAATGCGCGGGCGCGGTCGAGATCGGTGCGGGTCTTCACCGCGACCGCCGCCCATATTTCCAGCCCGGTGCGCGCGCGGATCGTGGCGATGCGGTCGGCTGCGGTCTTGTGCAACTGGATCGCATCGAGCCGCCCGGCGGCGCGCGCCGCGTCGATCAGCGCATCGTCGGGATCGACGAACACCCCGACCTTTGCGAGGTACGAAGGGACTCCGCTTGCCAGTCCGGCCACCCGATCGAAATCGACATGGCGTGGCGAGGGGGGGAAGAAGACGAAGCCGACATGGCTCGCTCCGCCGGCAACCGCAGCGGCGAGCGTGTCGGGCGTAGAAAGGCCGCAGATTTTGGCAGTGGTCGGCATGTCGACCGCTTTGCCGTCAGACGAGCGGCTTGACCAGCACCGTCATGCGCAGGGGCGGATCGAGCGGGATGGGGAAGGGGCGTGCCTCTCCGCTGGGCGCGTAGCCGTGGCGGCGATACCAGGCGATGAGTTCGACGCGCCGGTCGATCACGGTCATCTCCATGCGCGTCGCGGCGAAATCGGACCGGGCGCACGCTTCGGCAGCCGCCATCAACTGCTTGCCCAGCCCCGTCCCCTGGCGTGCGGGTTCGATGCAGAGCAGGCCGAGATAGGCGAGACCACCCCCGCGATCCGCGACATTGACGCAGCCGAGCGGTGTGTCGCTTTCCCATGCGATCAGCAGGCGCGACTCGGGATCAGTCACCAATGCGGCCAGCGTCGCCAGGTCGGTCCGCGCGCCGCTGACCAGATCGGCCTCATGCGTCCAGCCCACTCGCGCATCGTCGCCGCGATAGGCGCGCTCGATCACCGGGTGGAGGTGGGGGATGTCGTCGGCGGTAGCGGTCGTGATCCGGATATCCATGCGCACGATCAGCCCCGTCTCGTCCATCTTGCCGCGATGAGCGTGATGCCCGCGACAATCAGAAACGCGGTCCACTGATACAAGGGCACGAACAGGAACACCAACGCCGCGGTCGAGGATTCCGATACGAACATCATGTCATGATAGGCGAACGCAGACGCCAGGGTGGAGATGACGAGAAAGCCGAGCATCGCGATTGCCACGCGCCGGTCGCGCTGCCGCTGCGCGAGCAGGTAGGGCGCAACCGCCGGGCCGACGATCCACAGCGCGAACGGGATTGCCGCCAGCCACCAGGATGAGGATGCCGGATCGCCGGTATGGATCATCAGGCCGATCAGGGCGATTGCAACCACGGTGCTCATGATCCCGAGGATTCGCACTGCCTTGTGGGGCTTTACCGACAACGCATCATCCTTTCGTTGCGTTGGTGCCCGAAGCGATCAAGGCGCCCGCTGTCTTTTGTCGTCATTGCGAGCGCGGCGAAGCTATCCAGAGCGCCACAAACGACGCTGGATAGCTTCGCTGCGCTCGCAATAACGATAAGGGGGTTGCGTCACCCCGCTCTACAGCGTCGCCTCGATCGCGCGGGCGGCCTGGTCGGGGTGTTCGGCCTGGGTGATCGGGCGGCCGACCACCAGGATCGACGCACCCGCATCGAGCGCCGCGCGCGGGGTAACCACGCGCTTCTGGTCGCCAAGCGCCGATCCGTTGGCGGGGCGCACGCCGGGGACGACGAAAAAGCCGTCCTTCCAGGCGCGCTTCGCCGCCGCGACTTCGGCGCCGGAGCAGACGATACCGTCCACCCCTGCCGATTTCGCGAGTTCGGCCAGCCGCACCACCTGTTCGTGCGGATCGGACGCCAGCCCGATCGAAGTCAGGTCTTGACCGTCGAGGCTGGTCAGCATCGTCACCGCGACGACCTTCGTGCCTGTCGGTGCCGCCGCCTTGGCATCCTCCATCATCGCGCGTCCGCCCGACGCGTGGACGGTCAGGATCGCCGGTTCCAGTGGACGCAGCGCCTGCACGGCCTTTGCCACCGTGTTGGGGATGTCGTGGAACTTCAGGTCGAGAAAGATCGGCAGGCCGATTTCCGCCATTTCGTGGACGCCCGCGCGCCCATTGGCCATGAAGAATTCGAGTCCCAGCTTGATGCCGCCGACATGATGGCCGACGCGATTCGCGATCGCCTTTGCCCGCGCCAGATCGGGCGTGTCGAGCGCGACATAGATGCGTGCACTCATGCCCGTTTTCCGATCGGATCGACGCCGACCAGCAGGTCGCCCGGATCGACCGCAGGCGGCGGCGGAGGCGCTGCCTGGCTTTGGCGCAATTCGCCGATGGTGCGCTCCAGCGAGTTTACCCGCATCCGCATCCGCCAGCGCAAGGTGTGATAGGCGATCAGCATCGGAATCAGCCCCAGCAGGAACACCAGCACCAGCAGGATCGGCAGGCTGACATCGGCGACCAGATTGCCCCACAAAGCGATTTCGACGCGCTCTGCCTCGTTATAGATGACGAACGCCGCCGCCAGGCCGCCAATCAGGATCCAGAACAGGATCTTCAGAAAACGCATCGAAATTCCGTCGCTGGGTTGGTCAGGCCACGCAGCTTAGGGAAAGCGCCCGGCTTTTGCCAGAGGCGGCGCACGGCGGGCGTGACGCGCGCGCCGCCAAAGGCTAGATCAATGCGATGGCCGATGGACGCGATACCGGGCTGACGCTCGATCCCAGATACGACGCTGCCGGCCTGGTGGCCGCTGTAGTGACCGACAAGGCAAGCGGCGAGGTGTTGATGGTCGCCCACATGAACGCGCAAAGCCTTGCGATGACGCGCGAAACGGGGCTCGCGCATTTCTGGTCGCGGAGCCGCGCCGCGCTGTGGAAGAAGGGCGAGACGTCGGGCAATATGCTGCGCGTCGTCGAAATGCGGATCGACTGCGATCAGGATTGCCTGTGGCTGATCGTCGAACCCGCCGGGCCGGCGTGCCACACCGGGGCGCGCAGTTGCTTTTTTCGCCGCGTGACGCCGCACGGGCTGGAGCGAATCGATTGAGGGTCGCGGCGCTCGCTTTCGTCCTGCTGGCGGCCTGTTCCGAGCCCGTGGCCGACGCGCCCGATGCGGCGGGACCGGCGCTGGAGAAAGCAGCGATCGCGCGCGGGCTGGTGCCCGATCCCGACGCCGCGCCGCTGACCGGGCTGTTCGCGCGCGATGCAGACCGGCTGTGCCTGCGTGCAGGCGATGCGGCCGATGCGATCATCGGAGTGTCGATCGATTACGGGGACGGCAACGGGTGCAGCGCGCGCGGCATGGCGCGGCGGACTGACGGCGGATTGGCGATCGAACTGGGCGAGGCATGCCGCTTCGACGCCGATTATGACGGAGAGGTGATCCGCTTCCCCGGCGCGTTGCCCGCCGAATGCGCCGATCTTTGTCGCGGCGATGCGTTACTGGCGGGCATGGAAACCGAGCGGCTGAGCCATTCTGCGGGCGAGGTGTCAGCGTTCCGCGATCGACGCGGGCGGTTTCCCTGTGCGGATGACGTAGCGCCGGCCTCTTGACGTTCACGTAAAGGGAAAGCATAGTCGCGGCCATGTCCCAGGCTGACCCCATCATCGCCGGCCTCGCGCCGATCTCGCCGCGCCCGGACCGCACGACGTTCAGCATTTCCGACCTGTGCGCGGAATTCGGCGTGACGGCGCGCGCATTGCGGTTCTACGAGGACGAAGGGTTGATCGCGCCCGAGCGCAAGGGCCTGCAGCGCGTCTACTCGCACCGCGATCGCGCGCGGCTGGCGTGGATTTTGCGCGGCAAGCGAGTCGGATTCTCGCTCGGTGAAATTCGCGAGATGATCGACCTGTACGACATCGGCGACGGGCGTCAGGCGCAGCGCCAGGTGACCATCGAACGCTGCCGCGCCAAGATCGCGCATCTCGAGGCGCAGAAGCGCGACATCGATGCCTCGATCGAGGAACTTAACGATTTCCTGGCGGTGATCGACACCGACCAACGCCATTAAAGATACGTCCGGAGAGATTTGATGCCCCAATATACGCCCCCCGTCCGCGATACCCGCTTCATCCTAAGCGACGTGCTTGGTCTTGAAGGCCATGCCAACCTGCCCGGTTTCGCCAATGCCACCCCCGATGTGGTCGATGCGGTGCTGGAGGAAGGCGGACGCTTCGTCGCCGAAGTGTTATTCCCGCTCAACCTGTCCGGCGACCAACAGGGCTGCACGCGCCATGACGACGGCAGCGTGACGACGCCCGACGGGTTCAAGGCCGCTTATGACCAGTTCGTCGAAAGCGGCTGGGCGACGCTTTCCGCACCCGAAGAGTTCGGCGGGCAGGGGATGCCGCACGTCGTCTCGACCGCGTTTCAGGAATATATGATCTCCGCCAATATGGCGTTCGCCATGTATCCGGGGCTGACGCACGGCGCGATCGCAGCGCTGCTGGCCAAGGGTTCGCAGGACCAGAAGGAAAAGTATGTGCCCCGCATGGTGTCGGGCGAATGGGGCGGCACCATGAACCTGACCGAGCCGCATTGCGGCACCGATCTGGGCCTGATCAAGACCAAGGCCGAGCCGCAGGGCGACGGCAGCTACGCGATCACCGGCACCAAGATCTTCATCTCGTCGGGCGAGCACGACCTGACCAGCAACATCATCCATCTCGTGCTGGCGAAGACGCCGGGCGCGCCGGACAGTTCGAAGGGGATTTCGCTGTTCGTCGTGCCCAAGTTCATGGTGAACGATGACGGATCGCTGGGCGAGCGCAATGCCGTGTCGTGCGGATCGATCGAGCACAAGATGGGCATCCACGCCAATTCGACCTGCGTGATGAATTACGACGGCGCGATCGGCTGGCTGGTCGGCGAGGAGATGAAGGGTCTCGCCGCGATGTTCATCATGATGAACGCCGCGCGTCTGGGCGTCGGTCTGCAAGGGCTGGGCGTCGCGGAGACCGCTTATCAGAACGCGGTGCAATATGCCGAGGATCGCCGCCAGGGCCGGGCGCTGACGGGTGCGGCCGAGCCTGAGCAAAAGGCCGATACCCTGTTCGTCCATCCCGACGTGCGCCGGATGCTGATGGAAGCCAAGGCGCTGACCGAAGGCCTTCGCGCACTGTGCCTGTGGGGTGCGCTTCAGGTCGATCTCGCCCACAACGCGTCGAGCGAGGAAGATCGGCAGACGGCCGACGATCTCGTCGGACTGTTGACCCCGGTCATCAAGGGGTACGGTACCGACAAGGGATACGACATCGCGACCAACGCCCAGCAGGTCTATGGCGGGCACGGCTACATCGCCGAATGGGGAATGGAGCAATATGTCCGCGATGCGCGGATCGCGATGATCTATGAAGGCACCAATGGCGTGCAGGCGATGGACCTGGTCGGGCGCAAGCTGGCCCAGAATGGCGGCCGCGCGGTGCAGACATTGTTCAAAGTCGTGACCGAGGAAATCGCCGCAGCCAAGGGCGACGAAAAGCTCGCCGATTTCGCCGGACGACTGGAGAAAGCGCTGGGCGATCTTCAGGCATCGACCATGTGGTTCATGGCCAACGGGATGCAGAACCCCAACCATGTCGGCGCGGGTGCCCACAGCTATATGCACCTGATGGGCATCGTCGCGACCGGCCTGATGTGGCTGCGGATGGCGACGGCCGCGCAGAAGGCGCTGGCGACAGGCGGCGGCGACACCAAGTTTCTGGAAGCAAAGCTGGTAACCGCGCGCTTCTTCGCCGAACGCATCCTGCCCGATACCGGCGCCCTGCGCCGCAAGATCGAAGGCGGCGCGGATGCGATCATGGCGCTTGATCCGGAGATGTTTCGCGCGGCATAAGCGCATTATATGGATAGCACACCGCCCCCGCTGACCCCTCTCGAACCCGGCCAGCGATGGGTAATGCTCATCCTCAACGCCGTCCCCAGCCTGATGCTCGCCGCCGGTGGGTTCGGGCTGGGAAAGCTGCTTCAGGATCAGCTGGGCTGGCCGTGGTGGCCGTCTTTTGCGATCCTCGGCCTGATCGCCTTGTGGGGCGGGACGGGTGCGCCGCTGCGTCGGTTCCGCGCCTGGGGCTGGGCACTGGCGGATGACGAGTTGCACGTCGCGCATGGCGTCTGGACTCAGGTCCATACCATCGTCCCGCTCACCCGCGTTCAGCATATCGACGTGGCGCAGGGGCCGCTCCAGCGCTTGTTCGGCGTGGCAACGCTGATCGTCCACACCGCGGGCACGGCGCATGCGACCGTGTCGCTGCCCGGCATCTCGCGCGCGACGGCGGAGGAATTGCGCGACGTGGTGCGCACCCATGTTCGCGCCGAACCGTGGTGATGTCGGAATCTGCCCGGCGGCTGCATCCGGGGACGATTGCGCTCAACGTCATCCGCGGCGCGCCCGGACTGGTATTCGGCGTCCCGGCATTCCTGACCTTAGCGCGCGATTTCGACCTGTGGCTGGCGGGGCTGATTGCGCTGGGGCTGGCGGCGGTGGTCGGCGTGTTCCAGTTCCTGTCGTGGTGGCGCTTCACCTATGAACTGACCGATGACGCGGTGGTCGTGCAGAGCGGCGTGCTGTCGCGCAATCGCCGCACCATTCCGTTCGACCGAGTGCAGGACGTCGATATCGAGCGCAAACTGCTCGCGCGATTGTTTGGACTGGCCAGGGTAAATCTGGAAACCGGCGGCGCGGGCGAGAATGAAGGGGCGCTCGACAGCGTGTCGATGGCCGAGGCGGAGCGGCTGCGCGGCGTGATCCGCAGGCGGGCGGCGCAGGCCAATGCCGAACCGGCGGCGAATACCGAGGGGGATGCCGTTGCCGTCGCGCCAGTCGAACATGACGCCCCCGTGCTGTTTTCGATGACGCTGGGACGGGTGCTTTATTCGGGATTGTTTCGGTTTTCGCTGGTCTGGCTGGCGGTGATCGGCGGCACGTTCCAATATCTCGATGACTGGGTGCCGTGGCGCAATATCGAGGTCGACGACCTTAGATCGCGCGCCGAGGCGGCAAGCGCCACGGCGGAGACAGCTTTCGTCGCGGGTGTCACGCTGACCGTGATTTTCGTCATGCTCCTGTTGGGGGTCGTCGCCGGTGTCGTGCGGACCCTTTTGCGAGACTATGGTTTCACGCTGACCGACGAGGGCGGGCGGTATCGCCGGGTGCGCGGGTTGCTGACCCGGACCGAGGCGGTCGTCGCGCTGCGGCGCGTGCAGCTCGCGGTGATCGAAAACGGGTTCGTCATGCGCCTGCTCGGCTGGGCGGAGATGCAGCTTCAGACGCTGGGCAGCGGCGAGAAGGGTGAGGGCGGGCGGCAGGATGTCGCGCCGTTCGCGCGGCCCGAGGAAATCGATACGGTGCTCGCGCCGCTGTCGCTCAAACGCGCCGATCCGGATGCGTTGACGCGGGTTTCGACGATGCATGTCTTTCGGATGGTCATCACTCGGATCGGCTGGATGATCGCGCCGATCGTGGCGCTGGTAATCGCGCGCACAAATCTGGCGGAGGCGGCGGTATTTCTGGCGGTGCTGACGGGACTGTTCATATTCCTGCTGGTACCGGTCGGGATCGTCGCGGCGCTCCAGCGCGGGCATCATCGATACGGGCTGATCGGGCGGACCTTCCACGTCCAGCGCGGGGTGCTGGGCCAGAAAAAGTGGATCGTGCCTGCGCGCAACATTCAGGCGATCACGGTGCGGCGGACCTGGCTTCAGCGACGGCTGGGAACGGCCAGCGTCTATTCGGACACGGCAGGCGCATCGATGATTGCGACGCCATCGGTCGAGGACGTCCGGCCGGGCGAGGCGTGGGCGCTGGTCGACGCGATCCGGCCGTTACGGCGACGATAACAGCCGTTCCCGCGTAGGCAGGAATCCATCTCCCATCCTCACGATGGAGAGGGCAGGAGCGGGATACCCGCTTTTGCGGGAATGACGAGGAAGTCTATTCGGGCTGCGGCGCGGTGGCAGGAGCGGGCGCGGGCACCAGCGGCGCCAGTGTCCCGGTCTTTCGCCGCACACCGCTCAACGCGGGGGTGTCTGGCCGTGCGACGGCAACGGGTTGCTCGGTTTTCGCAGGCACGGCCCGTGTCGGGACCGCAACCACCACCCGCTGGCGCATGCATTCGGCCTGGCTGGTGCGCGGAAACTCCTCGCAATTCCATAGGGCCTTCTCGAATCCCTGCGGGCGGTCGCGCAGATAGCTGAACGACATCGCAGCCAATACCTTGGGATCGGATGGCACGGCGGCGGGGATTGGCGTCTTGTCGGTCCAGGCGAGGAATTTGCAATAGGGCCGCTCGCCACAGCTTTGCGCCGCGAGTGCCGCGAAATTGGCGGCGGGCATGCGCGGATCGAGCGCGACGAGGAAGGTGTTGGGATCGCCCGCCATCGGTCGCGGAAGCAGGTCGGCGGCGACGACCACCGGCGTGTCCACGCCAGCGGCTTCGGCGACCTCCTCCAGTCCGCTGCGATGCGCGGCGAAGGTCGCGGCGAGCTTCGCGACGACCGGCTCCCCGCCGGCATGGGCGCGGTTGAATGCTGGCTGCGTGCCCCACCATCCGGTCCAGCGGAAGAACAGATGGGTGTCAACCGCCGCGATCTTGTCGAGGCTGGCGCTCCAATAGGGGACGACCCAGTCGGTATGGTAATGGGTGGCGAGGCCGACGGCTGCGAATACCTTGCCATCGAGTGCGGCGCTCGCAACCTGCCTGGCGCGGGTCCAGAAACCGTCGGAATAGCGCCGCGCGAGCGCACCGTCGCAGGTAAAGGTGAACTGGCAGCCGGTTGCGCGCTCGGACCCCTGGAACACCACGCCGCACACACTTTTGGGGAAAGCAGGGTGGCGGACGCGGTTTAACACGACCTGCGCCACCGCCTCCTGCCCGCGCCGATCGTCGCCCGCTTCGTAAAGCACCGCGGCGGCGAGGCAGTCGACGGCGCGGGCGCGATCTTTGGCCGATCCGGCAAAGCGGAACGGCCGCGCGGCGGGATTGGGACCGGTTACGAACGGGATTGCCGCGTTGAACGCGCGCGCATCGTCGGTATCGACCGCCTGAAACTCGATCGGCTCTACGAGCGGCAGTTCGGTGCGTTGCACGATCCGTTCGGGCGTGCGGACCTGGCGCGCGACTTCTGAGGGGATGTGTGGCGGGTTGGCGGCGACGAGCAGCGGGAGGACGATCGCGAGAAGCGCCAACGCCGCCATTGCCAGCCACAGGGGCAGGGCGATGGCGGTGCGGGGTAGGATAGGGATCGTGTTCTCTGGCTGCTGCATCTGGATACTAACCAAATCCGTTCGCACTGAGCTTGTCGAAGTGCTGTCCTTTTCTTTGTGCTAACAAGGACAGTGGTTGGCGCCATGGGCCGCCCTGCGGGTCGACAAGCTCAGCAAGAACGGGGGAGGAGCGGTTGCTACGCCTCGGGCAGGAAATCCGGCACCGACAGATACCGTTCGCCGGTGTCATAGTTGAAGCCGAGCACCCGCGCATTCGGCGCGAGATCGGGCAGCTTCTTGGCGATCGCCGCCAGCGTCGCGCCGGACGAAATGCCGACCAGCATGCCTTCTTCGGTCGCCGAACGTCGCGCCATCTGCTTGGCGTCGTCTGCGTCGACCTGGATCGCGCCGTCGATCGACTGGATGTGCAGATTGGCGGGGACGAAGCCCGCGCCGATGCCCTGGATCGGGTGCGGACCCGGCTGACCGCCGGAGATAACCGGCGACAGCACTGGTTCGACCGCATAGACCTTCAGCCTGGGCCACTCCTTCTTCAACACTTCGGCAACGCCGGTGATGTGCCCGCCGGTGCCAACCCCGGTGATGATCGCATCAAGCGGGGCGTCGGCGAAGTCGTTCAAGATTTCCTGAGCCGTTGTGCGGACATGCACATCGATGTTCGCAGGATTCTCGAACTGCTGCGGCATCCATGCGCCTGGCGTTTCGCCGACGATTTCCGTCGCGCGCTCGATCGCACCCTTCATCCCCTTTTCGCGCGGGGTCAGGTCGAACGTCGCGCCATAGGCCAGCATCAGGCGTCGGCGCTCGATCGACATCGATTCGGGCATCACCAGGATCAGCTTGTACCCCTTGACCGCCGCGACCATCGCCAGCCCGACGCCGGTATTGCCGCTGGTTGGCTCGACGATCGCGCCGCCGGGCTTCAGCTTGCCGGATGTCTCCGCCGCCTCGATCATCGCCAACGCGATGCGGTCCTTGATCGACCCGCCGGGGTTTGAGCGTTCGGACTTGATCCAGACCTCTGCATCCGGGAACAGCCGCGCCACGCGGATGTGCGGCGTGTTGCCGATCGTGTCCAGGATGGTGTTCGCCTTCATGCCGGTGTCTCCTTGAGGGGCGCTAGTTGCAAAGTTTCTGGCGGGTCAAAGGTCCGCGCCCGGACGAGTTCCGGGAACAGCCTGGCCCATAATGCGGTGACCAATATGGCACCGAACCCGCCAGCGACAACCGCTGTGACCGGCCCGACCAGCGCGGCGAGGAAGCCCGAGCGTGCCTCGCCCAGCTCGTTCGAGCCGGAGATGAACAGGGTGGACACCGCGCCAACGCGACCGCGCATCTCGTCGGGCGTGTGCAACTGAATGAGCGACTGACGGACATAGACCGATACCATGTCGGTCGCGCCGATCGCGAACAAAGCCACCAGCGACAGCGCGACCGCGGGCGCGAAATCGCTGCCGACCGCGCTTGGCCCGAGCAAAGGCAGCAGCAGCGGCCCGGCCATTCCGAAGATCGCGGTGGCAAGGCCGAAGGCGGCGACCGACCACAGCATCTTCTTGCCGACATCGTTGGTCAGCGGACGCCACGAAAACAGCAGCGCGACCGCGACCGCGCCGATCGCCGGGGCGGCGCGTAGATGGCCCAGTCCTTCCGCGCCGATCATCAGCACGTCGCGGGCATAGATGGGGAGCATCGCAGTTGCACCGCCCAGCAGCACCGCGAACAGATCGAGGCTGATCGCACCGAACACCAGCCGGTTGTGGCGGACATAGCTCAACCCCTCGGCCATCTGACGCCACGGGTTGCGTGATCCGGTGATCGCCGCGCGCTTTACCGGATGGATCAGCAGTAGCATGACGAACGCGAGTGCGAACAGCCCACCCGACACAAAGTAAGGCAGCCACGGCGCGGCGGCGTACAGATAGCCACCCAGCGCAGGGCCGATCACCGCGCCCGCCTGCCAGGCAATCGAGCTGAGAGCGATTGCGGTCGGCAACACCTTGGCGGGAACGAGATTGGGGGCAAGCGCCTGGAGCGCCGGTCCGGCAAAGGCACGCGCGACGCCCAGCAGCGCCGCGACCGCGAACAACGACGGCAACGTGATCGTGTTGGTCCAACTGAGCCACGCAAGCGCAAAGGCGCAGAATGCCTCCAGCCCGATAACGGCGCGGGCGATCACCCGGCGATCGATCCGGTCGGCAACCCAGCCGGCGACCAGCGACAGAACCAGCAGCGGCACGAACTGCGCGACGCCGATCAGCCCGAGCTGAAACGCCGCTGCCCTGATCCCCATCGTTTCGCGGGCGATGTCATAGACTTGCCAGCCGATGACGATAACCATCGCCATCTGCGCCATCGTCGCGGTGAGCCGCGCGACCCAATAGGCGCGAAAGCTGGATATGGCGAAGGGATGCGGGCTCATGCGGTCGCGGGTTTAGGCGTGGATGGGCGGAAGCGGCAATGAAGATTTATACGGGGCGATGGCTGTGGAAACGTGGATACAGGTTGTCGGACCGGTTCAGCGTGCCGTAACGGAAGGCCCGCCAACGCCTTCCAATTGCGGGGTGGCCGATCGCGCGAATCCCTGTAATCAAATGACGCGACAGGCGAGAGGATGACGATGCGGTTTGGACCCCTGGCAGCATTGACGGCGATCGGACTGGCGCTTGCGGCCTGTTCGTCGGACGAGGAAGCGGGCAACCGAGTCGGCGTCGTCGCTAATCAGGACGACTGGGCGGGTTTCCTCCAGCGCACGATCGATGGCTGGATGGCGATCGATCCCGCATTCGCGGTCTATCAGGGGCGGCACGAATACGACGGTCGCCTGCCCGACTGGAGCGAGGCGGGCATTCGCAAGCAGGCGGCCTTCTACAAGGATGCGATTTCGCAGGCGCGCGCTTTCCGCCGGTTGAGCGCGGAGGAGAATTTCGCGCGCGAGCATCTGGTCAAGACGTTCGAGGGCAAGCTGTTCTGGCTGGAGGATGCCGAGCAATGGCGGCGCAATCCGGCCTTCTATGTCGGCGGCGGGCTCGACCCCAATGTCTATGTCGCGCGCGAATATGCCGATCCGGCGACGCGGATGGCGGCAATGATCGCGTTCTTGAAAGACGTCCCGACTGCCGCGCAGCAGATTCGCGCCAATCTGCGGGTGCCGATGCCCGCCAGCTATATCGATTACGGCGTTGCCGGATTCGGCGGTCTGGCCGATTATTATGTCGGCGATGCCCGCGCGGCGTTCGCATCGGTTCAAGACCCGGCGATGCAGCGCGAATTTGCCACCGCCGCTCAGGCCGCGTCGCAGGCGATGCGCAGACTTGCCGAGTGGCTGGAGGGGGAGCGCCCGCGCGCGACGCAGGATTTCGCGATGGGGCCGGAGCGCTTTTCGCGGATGCTGAAGGCAACGGAAGGCGTCGACGTGCCGCTGGCCGAACTCGAACGCATCGGCATCGCCGACCTGCGCCGCAACCAGACCGATTTGCAGCAGGCCTGCGCCGAATTGCTGCCGGGCGCGAGCGTCGCGGCGTGCATGGCAGAGGTTCGATCGCGCAAGGCGGAGGGCGGGCCGGTCGCGGCGGCAACGCGGCAAATTCCCGAGTTGCGCGCCTTTCTGATCGAACAGGATCTGGTGACAATCCCCGGCACCGAACAGGCGGAGGTGCGCGAAAGCCCCCCCTATAACCGTCAGAACTTGGCCTATATCGACATCCCCGGCCCGTTCGAAAAAGGGCTGTCGTCGATCTATTACATCTCGCCGCCCGATCCGGCCTGGCCGGAAGCGGTGCAGCAGGCCTATCTGCCCGGCGAGGCGGACCTGCTCTTCATCACCGTCCACGAAATCTTTCCCGGCCATTTCCTCCAGTTCCTTCATTCGAATCGCAATCCGAACCTGCTGGGCAAGCTGGCGGTCGGCTATGCGAGCGCCGAAGGCTGGGGTCATTATGTCGAGGAAATGATGTGGGAGGCGGGGCTGCGCGGCGATCCCGAAACGCATATCGGGCAATTGTCGAACGCGCTGCTGCGTAATTGCCGCTATGCCGCCGCGATCGGGATGCACGCGCGCGGCATGACGCAGGCGCAGGCGCAGGCCTTGTTCCAGAACGAATGCTATCAGGACGAAGGCAATGCCCGGCAACAGGCGGCGCGCGGCACCTATGATCCGGCCTATCTCAACTACACGCTGGGCAAGCTGATGATCCGCAAATTGCGCGAGGACTGGACCGCATCGCGCGGCGGGCGTCAGGGGTGGAAGGCGTTTCACGACAGCTTCCTCTCCTATGGCGGCCCCCCGATTCCGCTGGTGCGCCAGGCGATGATGGGCGAGGACACTCCCAAAGCGGTGTTCTGAAGAGAGGGTTTTTGAATGCGCTATGGTTGGTTGATGGCGGCCTCGGCGTTCGCCTTGGCGGCATGTTCGGGTGGCCCGGACGAGGCGGACAATGCGCTGTCGGTCAATGAAACGACACCCGAAATCGCCACCGCCGCACCGCTTCCCGATATCCCCGCGGCGTTTCGTGGCACCTTCGACAGCGATGCCGTGGCGTGCGGTGCGAACGGGAGCGAGATGCGGCTGGTGATCGATGCGCGCGAGATGCGGTTTCATGAAAGCGTGACGCGGGTCACGCGGGTGACGCCGCGCGATGGTGGCGCGATCGACGTCGATGCGGTCTCCACCGGCGAAGGTATCACCGAACAGCGCCAGTACCGGCTGGCTATGGGCGAGGGCGGGCGTCTGAACGTCACGATCAGCGGCAGCGAATCGACGCGCGTGCGGTGCAACGCCCCCGCTGCGGCCAATGCCGACCCGGCCGAGCGCATTCCCTTGGCGCTGTCGGGCGATGGGTTGCAACTGGTCGATCCGAATAGCGGGCGGACCCGGATGATCGCGTTCGGAACGCCACGGGTCGAGACCCTGGCTTTGGTCAGAAGCGCGCTGGGCGATCCGTCAGCGACAAACCGGTGCGAAGTCGCGCCGCTCACAGGCGCGCAGTTCGGCGATCGGATGACGATTTATTTCGAGAATGACCGCTTCGCAGGCTGGTCGGCCAATCCGCGCGGCGGGCGCGATTTCTCGTCGATGAGCGGGGTGCGGATCGGATCGACTCGCGCCGAGATGGAGGACAGCCTGGTCGCCGAAATCAGCCAGACTTCGCTCGGCACCGAATTCGACGCGGGCGGCTTGTCGGGCGTGCTGACGGGGCGCGGCCCCGATGCGCGGATCGAGGCGCTCTGGGCGGGCATGGCCTGTATCGCGCGATGAGGAACGGACGATGAGCGTCACGCTATACGGTATCCCCAATTGCGACACGGTGAAGAAGGCGCGGACCTGGCTTGCCGACAACGCGATCGACTATCGGTTCCACGATTACAAGAAATCCGGGATCGACGCCGAGCATTTGGCGCGCTGGTCGGACTCCGTCGGTTGGGAGCCGTTGCTCAACCGGGCCGGGACCACGTTTCGCAAGCTCGACGATGCCGACAAGGCCGATATCGATCAGACCAAAGCGATCCGATTGATGGTCGACCAGCCGTCGATGATAAAACGCCCGGTGGTCGAATATCCCGGCGGCATATTGGTCGGGTTCAAAGCCGAGCAATGGGCGCGCGCCTTGCTGTGACGTAACGCAATCGAAATGATGGCGAATGCGAGTGAAAAGGCGTAGGATCGCCCATCAACGTCGCGGCGTAGGCACGCGACGGAGGCTGGGGGAGTTTGGCCATGAACGACGCAAGCGCGAAACCGCCGACCTGGTTCTGGATCATGTCGATCCTGATCTTGCTTTGGGGCGCGATGGGCGTATTCGCATTCTATACCGACGTGACGATGAGCGAAGAAATGCTCGCGGCGATGGATGATTACGACCGCCGGATGTATCTGGGGCGCCCGGCCTGGTTCGCGACCGGTTATGGCCTCGCGACCTGGGGCGGGTTTCTGGGTGCCGTGGCGCTGCTGCTCAGGCGACGGCTGGCGATCGTGCTATTCCTGTTGTCGGCGGTGGCGGTGGTCGTCCAGTTCGGCTGGGTGTTCGGCGTCACCGACCTGATCGCGGAAAAAGGCGCATGGACGCTGATCTTCCCGATCTTCATCCTTGCCATCGCGATTTTCCAGATCTGGTTCGCCAACCTCGCCAACAGGCGCGGCTGGCTGCGCTGACGGGCACAGGGGAGGGCGGTCAGTCGCCCTCCCATTTGAAAATCTCGTCAAGCGGTTTGCCGAACACTTGGGCGATGCGGAATGCGGCTTCCAGGCTGGGCGAATATTTGCCTGCCTCGATCGCGGCGATCGTCTGGCGGGTGACGCCGATGCGTTCGCCCAGTTCGGCTTGCGTCATCTCTCCGGAGAGAAAGCGCAGCGTGCGGATGTCGTTGCGGATCGCTATCTTCGCCATCGCTCAACCCTGACGATAGAGCCAGATTTGCGATCCGATGCGGAGCAACTCGGCGCACACCACCATCGCGAGAATAACGTTGAGCAGGACGACGCTGTCGGTGCCTGCGAAGATCAGGCCGATGCACGTCCAGCTGCCGATCACCATCGGATAATAGGCGAGATGCGTGCCTTGGCGGTGGATCGCCCGGTCGCGCTCGTCCTCGCGAATATCGACTTCGTGCCGGTTGCGGATCGCCATGACCGCCGTCGCCACCGTCATCGCCAGGATGATGCCGATCGACACCGCGATCAACATGCCGCCGCTCGCCCAAAGACCGGCGCTCGAGGGTGAAGCGCTCCAGGGGTAACTGAGGAAATACCAGCCGAACGCGAGGATGATGGCGACGAACGCCACCCAGTGGATTTTTTCCCGGAACGACATTGCCGAACTCCATGTAAGCCTGATGCGACTCGACGTATATTAAACCTAACATGATGTCACCTGAATAGTGCATCGGATCGCTTGCAGCTTGGCGGCGACGCGGCGAACGCCTAGGAGCGCGCGCATGTCCACGACGTTCACGATCGATACGGCGACCAGCCGCGCCAACCCGACGCCTGCGCCGATGAAGCGGGTGACGGTGCCCGCGATCCGGCAGCGCAAGGGGGCGGATGCGGAACCGCTGGTGATGCTGACGGCCTATACGGTGCGGATGGCGCAGCTGCTCGATCCGCATTGCGACTTGCTGCTGGTCGGCGACAGCCTGGGCCAGGTGATCTACGGCCTACCGTCGACGGTGCCCGTCACGCTCGACATGATGGCGGCGCATGGCGCTGCGGTCGTGCGCGGCAGTTACCACTCGCTGGTCGTGATCGACATGCCGTTCGGCAGTTACGAAGCGTCGAGCGAGCAAGCGTTTGAAAGGGCGGCCTGGTTGCTCAAGGAAACCGGCGCGGCGGCGGTCAAGCTTGAGGGCGGCGCGGCGATGGCACCCACCGTGCGCTTCCTGTCCGAACGCGGCATTCCGGTGGTCGGCCATGTCGGGCTGACCCCACAGGCGGTCAACATGCTCGGCGGTTACGGAGCGCGGGGACGTAGCGAGGCGGAGGCGGCGAAGATCGTCGGCGATGCGGTCGCGGTGGCGGATGCGGGCGCCTTTGCGGTCGTGATCGAAGGCGTGGTCGAGCCGATCGCGATCGAGATCACTGAAAAGGTTTCTTGCCCCACCATCGGCATCGGCGCGTCCAATCGCTGCGATGGTCAGGTGCTGGTCGCAGAGGACATGCTGGGATTGTTTGAGCGTACCCCGCGCTTCGTAAAGAAGTTCGACGATATGGCGGGGCGCATTTCCGCCGCGGTCGAAACCTATGCCGCCGACGTGCGATCGCGCGCGTTTCCGGGCGAAGAACAGGTCTATCGCCCCAAGGCTTGAACCGCTTCCCATACCGAACCCGCACGGCTAATGTCCGCGCCCGATACCCCCGCCATCCACGGAGTTCCCCTTGGCGCTTACCCCGCAAAACAACGACGCATTCTTTCGCGAAGTCGATGAGGAACTGCGCCGCGACGAGTTGCTGAGCTTCTGGCAGCGCTGGGGCCGCTGGGTGATCGTCGGCGTGATCGCCGCGATTCTGGCCTTCGGCGCCTATCTGTTCTGGCAGCACCGACAGGAAGTCGCCGCGGGCGACCAGGGCGAGCAGCTGGCAAGCGTGTTCGACGATCTGGCGGCGAACAACACGGCGGCGGCCGAACCCAAGCTGGCCGAACTGGCCAAGTCCGATTCGGAAGCGATGCGCGCGATGGCGCGGTTTACCGAGGCCGACATGCTGCTCGCGCGCAACGATCTGAAGGGTGCAGCAGCCAAATTCGCCGAGGTCGCGAACGACACCGGCATGGATCAGGTCTACCGCGATCTGGCGCTGGTGCGTCAGACGTCGGCGGAATTCGACACGATGCAGCCGCAGGCGGTGATCGGTCGGCTTCAGGGATTGGCGTCGAAGGAAAATGCCTGGTTCGGCAGCGCGGGCGAACTGGTTGCCGCGGCCCATCTTCGCATGGACCGTCCCGACCTTGCGCTGCGCGTGTTCCAGGATATCGCCGCGACCGAGGATGTGCCCGAATCGATCCGGCAACGTGCGGTTCAGATGGCCAGCGTATTGAGTGCGACGGCTGGCGACGCAGGCACTGCGGGCCAGGGAAATAGCGCGGCTCCGGCCGCTGGCGAGGAAAAGAACGGCGAATGAAAACAGCGTTGAAAGCGACCGCGGCGATCGCCGCGTTGATGAGCCTTGGCGCCTGCGGGATTTTCAATGGCCGCGACAAGGGCACGCCGGTCGTCGGCGAACGCATGCCGATCCTGACGTCGGACGCCGAACTGGCGGTCGATCCCAGCATCGCGTCGCTGCCGGTGACCGCGCCCGCCGCACAGGTCAATGCCGAGTGGTCGCAGCCGGGCGGCAATGCCGCCAAGTCGATGGGGCATCTGGCGCTGGGCGCGTCGGTCACGCGCGCATGGACCGCGTCGATACCCGGCAGCTCGCTGCGCGCGCGGCTGGCCTCGTCGCCGGTGATCGGCGGCGGGCGGCTGTATGTTGTCGATGTCACCGGCGTGGTCCATGCGCTGGACGCCGCGACCGGTGCCCAGGTGTGGCGCGCCAACACGGTAGAGGGCAACGCCAACGAAGGTTCGCGGTTCGGCGGCGGCGTCAGCTATGACAATGGCCGGGTCTATGCGACCAACGGGCTGGGCGATGTCGTCGCCTATGACGCGGGCACGGGCGGCATCGCATGGCGCGCCAAGCCGAGCGGCCCGTTGCGTGGCGCACCGACGATCGCCAACGGCCAAGTCTATGTCCAGAGCCAGGACAACCAGCTGTTCGCGTTGAACCAGGCCGACGGCAGCGTCGCCTGGACCGCGGCGGCATCGCCCGAAGCGCAGGGCGTGTTCGGCGTCGCGGCCCCGGCGGCGGCGCGCGGCACGGTGGTCGCGGGCTTCTCGTCGGGCGAACTCAACGCCTATCGTTACGAAAACGGCAATGCGCTGTGGGCCGACGCCCTGTCGCGCACGTCGATCTCCACGTCGGTGTCGGCACTGTCGGACATCGACGCCGAACCGGTGATCGACAATGACCGCGTCTATGCGGTCGGTCTCGGCGGGCGCACCGTTGCGCTCGACCTGCTGACCGGACGGCGGTTGTGGGAACAGAATCTGTCGGGCATCTCGACGCCGTGGATCGCGGGCGACTGGATGTTCGTCGTCACCGACGATGCGCGCGTACTGGCGCTATCGCGCGACAGCGGGCGCGTGCGCTGGGCGAACCAGTTGCCGCGCTGGCGCAATGTGAAGCGCAGCACGGGCGCGATTTCCTGGGTGGGGCCGGTGCTTGCCGGGGATCGCCTGGTCGCGGTCAACAGCGAAGGGCAGTTGGTATTCATCTCCCCCGCCGACGGATCGGTGTTGCAGACGATCGAGGGGCGCCAGCCATTCTCGCTGCCGCCCGTGGTTGCCAACAACACGCTGTACGTGATCGACGACGCAGGCACGATTTCGGCCTATCGCTGAGGATGCAGACGGCGTTCGCGCCGCCTTCGCACCTCCCGATGGGCATATTGGATTAGATTATGACCGCAATGCCCGTCGTCGCGATTATCGGCCGACCCAATGTCGGCAAATCGACACTGTTCAACCGGCTGGTCGGCAAGCGCCTGGCGCTGGTCGACGACCAGCCGGGCGTGACTCGCGATCGGCGCGAGGGCGAGGCGAACCTGCTCGGGCTGGAATTCGTCATCATCGACACCGCGGGCTATGAAGACGAGGACGCGGCGACGCTTCCCGGCCGGATGCGCCAGCAGACCGAAGCCGCTGTCGCGGTTGCCGATGTCGCGCTGTTCATGGTCGATGCGCGTGCCGGGGTGACGCCGCTGGACGAGGAAATCGCGCGCTGGCTGCGCACCTCCGAAACCCCGATCGTCGTCGTCGCCAACAAGGCAGAGGGCAAGGCCGGGGAAACCGGCGTGATCGAGGCGATGGCGCTGGGGCTGGGCGATCCGATCCCGTTGTCCGCCGAGCACGGCGAAGGCGTGGTCGATCTGTTCGACGCGCTGCGTCCCTATGTCGATCGCGACGATGACGCGGTGGCGAACGAGGCCGAAGAGGAAACCGACGGGCCGCTGAAACTCGCGATCATCGGGCGACCCAATGCGGGCAAATCGACGCTCATCAACCGCATGGTCGGCGAGGACCGGCTGATTACCGGACCCGAAGCGGGGATCACGCGTGATTCGATCTCGGTCCCGTGGGAATGGGAAGGCCGCCCGGTCAAGCTGATCGACACGGCGGGCATGCGCAAGAAGGCGCGGGTCCAGGAAAAGCTCGAAAAGCTGTCGGTGATGGACACGCTGCGCTCGATCGACTTTGCTGAGGTCGTGGTTCTGCTGATCGACGCGACGCGCGGGCTGGAGGTCCAGGATCTGAAGATCGCCGACCGCGCGCTTCAGGAAGGCCGCGCGCTGGTGATCGCGCTCAACAAATGGGACGTGGCGGAAAACGCCTCCAGCCTGTTCAACGGCGTCAAGGCCGCGCTGGAGGAAGGGCTGGCGCAGGCCAAGGGCGTGCCGCTGATGACCGTGTCGGGCGCGACCGGCAAGGGGATCGACGCGCTGATGAAGGTCGCGTTCGAAACCCGCGAGGCATGGAGTGCGCGCGTCTCCACCGGCCAGCTCAACCGCTGGTTCGAACGCGCAATCGAAACCAACCCACCCCCCGCACCCGGCGGCAAGCGGATCAAGCCGCGCTACATCACCCAGAACAAGTCGCGCCCGCCCAGCTTCATCCTGTTCGGCACCCGCGTCGACCTGCTTCCCGAAAGCTATCGGCGCTATCTGATCAACGGGTTGCGTCGGGAATTCGGGTTCGGCGCCGTGCCGGTGCGGATGACGATGCGCGCGCCCAAAAATCCGTTCGATCAGGATAAGTCTTGACCACCAAAATCGACGCGCGCGGGCTGAAATGCCCGTGGCCCGCGATCCGGCTGGCCAAGGCGATGCGCGATGGCGATGCGGATGAGATTCTGATCCACGCCGACGATCCGGCAGCACCCGGTGAAATCGAGCGAGTTGCGCTGGCCGATGGCGCGGACTTTGCCGTGATCGGCGAGGGGCTGTTTCGTATTCGTCGGTGACTTCGGGCAGATGCGTCGGGGCGAATTGTCAGGAATCGATCCGCCCTTGCTCCGTTCGTTTCGAGCGAAGTCGAGAAACGTGATCCGAGTGCCATGCTCCGTATTGACCGACTTCGCACGAAGTGAATCGAGGCGGGTTTACTTGGCGAAAGGCTGGCTTTTTCGACGCTCTCGTCCGCCTGCCCGCCGCGCCGGGGATCGGCACCGCCTCCGAAACCGCCGCCCGAATGGACCATGCCCGCCGGTTCGCAAGCGCATATTTCCGTTGCTGCATCAACACCCTGTTTACCGGTTCGCGCCTAAATTCCCGTGTGACATTGCGGGGGCGTTCGAAGTGGGAATGATGCAGGCGCCGGTTGAAGGCACCCTATTGGTCAACTGGACGACGTACCAGCAGGCGCGCGCCGAGCTGGGCGGCAATTTCGTGCGAATCCTGGGCTATTTTCGCGAGGATGGCATCAAGGCGGTCGACCGGATCGAGGCGGCGATGCGCGCGCACGATGCGGCGGCATTGGTGCTGCCGGCCCATACGCTGAAAGGCGAATCGCGCCAGTTCGGGGCCGACCCGCTGGGCGATCGCGCCGAGATCATCGAGAACATCGCCCGCACCTGTGTCGAAACGCGCGAATCGCCCGACGCTGCTCTGGAACATGTCGTGGGCCTGCGCGAACTGTTCAACGAAACGCTGGAATTGCTCGAGCGCGAAGCCAATCCGCTGGTGATGCGCAAGCCGCAGGGCGGGTTCGGCCGACGCGCGGTGGGCTGAGAGCCCTTATTTCGTCACTGCGAGCGCAGCGAAGCCACCCAGTCCGGCAAACGAC
This sequence comes from Pseudomonadota bacterium, assembly GCA_023418595.1. Lineage (GTDB taxonomy): Bacteria > Pseudomonadota > Alphaproteobacteria > Sphingomonadales > Sphingomonadaceae > Sphingomonas. The sequence continues at coordinate 137,443 of JAEZZI010000021.1, read as the reverse complement.
CGCGCTGGATGGCCTTGCTGCGTATGCAATAACGGATCGGGTTACTCCCCGGCTTCCTCGGGCTTGGAATTGAGCTGGATATAATTCTGGATGCCCATGCGTTCGATCATCTCGAACTGGGTTTCCAGCGTATCGACATGCTCTTCCTCGCTGTCGAGGATGCGGCGGAACAGGTCGCGGCTGACATAATCGCGGACCTTCTCGCTATGCTCGATCGCGTCCTTCAGCACCGCGACCGCTTCCATTTCGAGCGCGAGGTCGGCCTTCAGCACTTCCTCGACCGTCTCGCCGATGCGAAGGCGACCGAGCAGCTGGAAATTGGGCAGCCCGTCGAGGAACAGGATGCGCTCCGACACCCAGTCGGCATGCTTCATCTCGTCGATCGATTCGTGGCGCTCGAACTCGGCGAGCTTCTTCACGCCCCAATGGTCGAGCATGCGGTAATGCAGCCAATACTGGTTGATCGCCGTCAGCTCGTTCTTGAGCACCTCGTTGAGATACTCGACGACTTTTTCGTCACCCTTCATCGCACCGTTCCTTTATCTGGTCGGCGGCGATGATACGCTCAAATCGGGGATCTGGACAGCAAAAAACGGCGGAAATCCGCCATTTTTCAAGCTGCGACTGTCATGCAGTCGCGGGCTTCGGCGTCGATAATGGCTCGCGCAAACGGGACGCATTGGCCGCATTTCGCCTGGCGACCCAGCGACCGGTACGCTTGGCACGCGCTGCGGGCACCCTGACGGGCGGCTTCGCGGACATCGCGTTCCCGAATTGCATTGCAGACACAAACGACCATGCACACCCTCGCTACGCTGAGGCGGTGATAGGGAGAGTGCGAATGATTCGCAAGCCTAATGCGAGGCGTTCGCATGATGTGCGGTCAGGCGAGGCGGCGGATCGGTTGAACCGAACCGCGCGCAATGCTGCGCCACAGCCACTCCAGCGGCCCGTAAGCGAATCGATCGAGCCAAGGCTTCGACCAGAGCAGCATCCCCGCCCAGACGGCGAGCACCACGCCCCATAGTTCCAGTCGCGAGAGCTGGCCGAACAGCCCCAGTCCGTAGCCGTAGAAGATCGCGGTGCAGATCAGGCTGGTCAGCAGGTAATTGGTGAATGCCATCCGTCCGGTGGCGGCTAGGCGCTGTGCCAGCGCGCCGCCGGGTCGCGCGGCGAGCAGGATCAGGCAGGCGATACCGATGATGACGAGTGGCCGCAACGGCACCGGCGCGACAAGAGTGGCGGTGACGACGCTCAGCAACGAGAAATTCGCCGACGCCATCCACCAGGCGAGCGGGAGATATACGGCGAGACCGATGGCAATGCCGATCGCCGTCCAGCGCCGCATTCGTGCGACCGGCCATTCGCCCCTCAGCAACCCGGTTTTGAGCAGCCCCATGCCGATCAGCATCAGGCCGAGCGTCTCCATCCCCATATATTGCAGATCGCGGATGGGCGCCCAGCCGAAACGACCGAAGCGGTCGGCGAAGATGCCCGCATAATCGCCGCGATAGATCAGCGTCTCCTTCGCCGCGCGGGCCGCGTCGGGGATGCCGAAGCTGTTGGCGAATCCCTGAAGCGCGGTAGTGGCGGCGGGGGCGGGAAGCTGGCTTTGCAGCGTCGCGATCTGAAAAGGCAAGCCGACGGTGAAAAGCGTGTGCGCGGCGATCAGCGCGGCGGCGAGCTTGAATTGCGTCCGTGCGGGTTGGTGCACCGCGAAATAGGCGACCATGCCGACGATCGCATAATGCGCGAGAATATCGCCCCACCAGACCAGCCACAGGTGCAGGAGCCCGAAGCCGAGCAGAGCGACCATTCGCGCGTAATGGATGCGCGCCGGGTTTTCACCCTTCGCCTCGGCACGCTCGAGCACCAGCAGCATCGATGCGCCGAACAGCAGCGAAAACAGTCCGCGCATCTTGCCGTCGAACAGGACGTAGTTGAACAGATAGACGCCGCGATCGAGCGCGGTCGCGTCACCGGTCGCAAGCGGGTTGAAATAGGCCGGGAAGATCAGCGCGAAACCCGCGATGTTCATCGCCAGGATGCCCATCACCGCCACCCCGCGCACGATGTCGAGTGCGGCGATGCGATCGGTGATGGTTTCGGTCATGTGCAGCGTCCCCCCGTGAAAGCAGAAGGCTTTATTCAGAGGCGTAGCGAGCGACCAGCAATCAATAATCCGCCTGCGCGGAAATGATGGTTTAGGGTGCTGGTTGTCGTTATCTCAGTCCGACGGTGCGAGGTCGAGCTTCAGCCCGATCCAGCGGTTGGCGATGCGGTGGGTATCGCCGGTCAGGAATCCCTGATCGCGCGCAATCCGCACGACGTCATCGCTCGCCACCGCGTCGCCTTCCCACAACACCCAGACATGCCCTGCAGGCTGCATCAACCCGGCCAGCGCCTGAAGCTCGCGCTCGATCGACTTGTCGGCATCGACGACGATGATTGCGACATCCATGCCGGTGGACGGGGAGGCGAGCAGTTCGGCGCCGATCGCCTCCGGTTCGATGGCGTTGCGCAGCGCCTCGGGCGCGTCGCGTAGCCACAGGCGGACGCCGCGCGTCAGGCCCAGTTCGGTCGCGGTCTCGGTCGTTTCGTTGCCGGTGGTCATGGTCGTCGTCCTTTGCCGTTTCGCTGCTCAACGCGGCCACGCGGCAAAGGGATGCGTCGATCCCTGTCGGGTTCAGGCCAGCGCGGCGTCCTCGCCCATCAGTTTGGGGAAGAACCCCTCATGCGCCTCGCGCAGTTCGGCGATGGTCAGGCAGAAATCGCCTTCGTCGAGTTCGAACACCAGCCGGTCGCGGATCGTGCGGCCGATCGGGTCGGCGGGGACATCGGCTTCGGCGGCGTGGCTCAGGAAATCGGCGAGCGCCTCGTCCTTGACGGTGACGACGTACAGCCCCTGATCCTCGCCGAAGAACGACCCCGCGACGCCGAACGGCTGGGCCTCGTTGATCATCGCGCCGATGTTCGACGCCAGCGCCATTTCCGCGATCGTCACCGCCATGCCGCCGTCGGACACGTCGTGGGCCGCGGTGATGTTGCCGCGTTCGATCTGCGCGCGCAGGAAATCGCCGGTGCGGCGTTCGGCGCGGAGGTCGACCGGCGGCGGCGGACCTTCCTCGCGGCCATGCACCTCGCGCAGCCAGATCGACTGGCCCAGATGCCCGCCGCGCTCGCCCAGCGCGATGATGACGTCGCCAGTGCCCTTGAAGCCGATGGTTACCGATTTCGACCAGTCGGCGAGCAGCCCGACGCCGCCGATCGCGGGCGTGGGCAGAATGGCGGAACCGCCGCCGGTCGCCTTGGATTCGTTGTAAAGCGACACGTTGCCGCTCACGATCGGGAAATCGAGCGCGCGGCACGCTTCGCCCATGCCATCAAGGCAGCCAACGATCTGGCCCATGATTTCGGGGCGCTGCGGATTGGCGAAGTTGAGGCAGTTGGTGATCGCGAGCGGCTTCGCGCCGACCGCCGTCAGGTTACGCCATGCTTCCGCCACCGCCTGCTTGCCGCCCTCTACCGGGTCAGCGAAGCAATAGCGCGGGGTGCAATCGGTGGTGATCGCCAGGCCCTTTTGCGTGCCGTGGACGCGCACGACCGCCGCATCGCCACCAGGGCGCTGCACGGTGTCGCCGCCGACCATGTGGTCATACTGCTCCCAGATCCAGCGACGGCTGGCGATGTCGGGCGAGGCCATCAGCGTCAGTAGATCGGCGCGGAGATCGGTCGATTCGGGTTCGTCGGTGAGGTCGGCGGGCTTTGGCGTCGGGACATGCGGACGGTTGTAGAGCGGCGCTTCGTCGGCGAGCGGGGCGAGCGGGATGTCGGCGACGGTATCGCCTTTCCATTTCAGCACCATGCGCCCGGTATCGGTGACATGGCCGATCACCGCGAAATCGAGTTCCCATTTGCGGAAGATCGCCTCCGCTTCGGCCTCGCGGCCGGGCTTGAGCACCATCAGCATGCGTTCCTGCGATTCGGACAGCATCATCTCATAGGGCGTCATGCCGGTTTCGCTTTGGGGCACGTCGTCCATGATCAGTTCGATGCCGACGCCGCCCTTCGACGCCATTTCGACGCTGGAGGAAGTCAGGCCCGCCGCGCCCATGTCCTGGATCGCGACGATCGCGTCGGATGCCATCAGTTCCAGGCACGCCTCGATCAGCAGCTTTTCGGTGAAGGGATCACCGACCTGCACCGTCGGGCGCTTGGCTTCGGCGTCGTCGCCGAAATCTGCGCTCGCCATCGTCGCGCCGTGGATGCCGTCGCGCCCGGTCTTCGACCCGACATAGACGATCGGATTGCCGACGCCGCTGGCCGCGCTGTAGAAGATCTTGTCGGTATCGGCGATGCCGACGGTCATCGCATTGACCAGGATGTTGCCGTCATAGGCGGGGTGGAAATTGACTTCGCCGCCAACCGTCGGCACGCCGACGCAGTTGCCATAGCCGCCGATGCCGTGGACCACGCCCGCGATCAGGTGGCGCATCTTGGGATGATCGGGCCGTCCGAAGCGCAGCGCGTTCATGTTGGCGATCGGGCGCGCGCCCATCGTGAACACGTCGCGCAGGATGCCGCCGACGCCCGTCGCCGCACCCTGATAGGGCTCGATGTAGGACGGGTGGTTATGCGACTCCATCTTGAAGATCGCGGCCTGATTGTCGCCGATGTCGATGACGCCCGCATTCTCGCCGGGACCGCAGATCACCCAGGGCGCCTGGGTCGGCAGCTTCTTCAGGTGGATGCGGCTCGATTTGTAGCTGCAATGCTCGGACCACATCACCGAGAAGATGCCGAGTTCGGTCAGGTTCGGCTCGCGGCCCATCGCGTGCAGGACGCGCTCATACTCTTCCGGGGTGAAGCCGTGTTCGGCGACGGTTTCGGACGTGATCTGCGGGCTGTCGGTCATGGCTGCGGGCTTTAGCGAGCGGCGGGGCGGGGGGCTAGAGCAAAGCTGTCCCTGCAATCCCCGTTCGTGCTTCGCTACGCGCCTGCGGTGCTACTCAGCACGAACGGGGAGGATTATTCGCTTTCATCGCCAGGCTTCCCCCGTTTCGCAACCGCGACCGCCACACCGCCTGCGACGAGCGCCGCGGCTGCCGCGCCCAGCGCGAAGCTGGCGCGCTTGGTCTGGGGGCGGTGTGGACGATGCGCGCGCAGGCGGCGCAAAAGGCCCTTGCGGTCGGTCAACTCGAACGCATCGTCGGGATGTTCGGGGTCCAGCACTTCGTTGTCCGCCAGCCACTGCTCCACCGAACTGAGGTCCGGCACCTCATAGGGGATCAGCGTCTTGCCGGGGCCGCGCAATTCCTCGATGGCGGCAATCAGCGATCCCGTCGCGGCATGGGTGTTTTCCACCCGGTCGGCGCCGACGCCCAGATGTTCGCCCAGCAGGTCGTAGACGATGTCGTGGATGGTATCGACTTCGTCCTCGTTCCCGTCGCGGTCGGCGTCGATCGTCACGTCGCATTCGGTATCGAGACCCATGGACCGGTTGTTGAAATTGGACGAACCCACGCGCAGCACATGGCCGTCGACGATCGTAACCTTGGCATGGACATAGATCGGCTCGCCACCATCGGTGACCGGGTGATAGAGGCGCAGCCGGTCATGCTTGTCGCGGTGACGCAGCGCCTGGACTAGGCGCGCGCGTGCGCTGTCCATCGCGATCGGCTCCAGCCATCCTTCGGCGGTCGTCGGATTGACCAGCACGAATTCGGGGCCGTCCTCCTCGTCCAGCCGCCGGGCGATCGCCTCGGCAACCTTGCGCGATGCGAAATACTGACTTTCGGCATAGACCCAGTGCTTGGCGTGGGCGATCAGGTCGCAATAGAGCGCCTCGATCTCGCGGATCTCGTCGTCGCCGTCGACGCACGGATGGGTTCGCGAAATCGCCACCTCGGCGTCGGTGAACTGGACGGGAAGCTCATCGGGCCAGCAGGCTTTTGTCGATGGCGGGACGGACAGCGGCTTGCCGCCCGCCTTCACCCATCGCGTCCGGCACAGGTCGCCCAGCGCGGCCGCGACATCGCCAGACAAGGCGGTGGTCACGTCGTGCCACGGGCCATAGGGCTCGCCGTCCGGACCGGTCCGTTCGGGATCGTCGTCGAGATGCTCGCGCGTGTCCCAGCGTCCGGCGGTCATGTCGATCCCGCCGCAAAAGGCGATGCAGTCGTCGATCACGACCACTTTCTGGTGATGCGAACCGCCGGTCGGATGGTGCCCGTCCAGCCTCAGGTGAATGCGCGGATGCTTCGCCCAGCGCATCAGCGTGAAAATGGTACGTCCGCGGAATAGGTTCTTCATCGCGCCGACGTCCCATCGCAACAGATGGATTTGCAAGGTGGGCGTGCGTTCGATCAGCCAGTCGATGAACTCGCCGACGGTGACCGGTGCATCGTCCTCGCCTGCGCGGACCAGCCGGATGCGCGCGTCGAAATCCCAGCCGACCAGCATGATCTGGTGCTTGGCGGCCTTCATCGCCTCGCGTGAGATGCGGAAATAGTCCTCCGCATCGACGATGACGGTGGCTTTTTCGGCCTTCTCGATTCGCCAACAATTGCGGCCGGGTTCGAGGGGCAGTCGGTCGTGACTCGTCATCGCTTGTGCATGCCCCTCGCTTTTCATCCGCCTGTGTAGAGGAGCGATCCTCAATCGTCACCCCGGCCGAGTGCCGGGGTCCACCCGGCCGCTCACGCATCGATCAATGTCGGGGCGTCATCCTGGCGGTGCGCTGGACCCCGGCACTTCGGCCGGGGTGACAGAAGGGATTACAGGATTTCCCGAACCCGCTCGGGCGGGCGGCCCAGGCGCACGCCCTTGTCGGTTTCGACCAGCGGGCGTTCGATCAGGATGGGATCGCTGGCCATCGCGTCGAGCAGGGTCGCGTCGTCGGCGTCCTTGAGCAGCTTCGCGCCCGGCTCGGCAGTGCGCAGGCCGTCGCGCGGCGACATGCCAGCCTTGTCACACAGCCGCTTCAACTCGGCTGCGCTGGGCGCGTCCTTCAGATATTCGACCACCTCCACATCGGCGCCGGCGTCCTTCAGGATCGCCAGCGCCTCTCGCGATTTGGAACAGCGGGGATTGTGGAGGATGCGGGCCTTCACGCCGGTTCTTCCTCGCGCGCCAGCCATTCCTCCAGCCACTTGATCGTATAATCGCCCTTCTGGAATTCGGGGTCGTCGAGCAAGGCGCGATGCAGCGGCACCGTCGTCTTGACACCGGTCACGACGAATTCCTCAAGCGCGCGGCGCAGCCGCATCAGACACCCCTCGCGGGTGCGGCCATAGACGATCAGCTTGGCGATCATCGAATCGTAATAGGGCGGAATGCGATACCCGGCATAGATGCCGCTATCGACGCGGACATGCATCCCGCCGGGGGCGTGGAACTGAACGACGGTGCCGGGCGAGGGGGCGAAGGTCTTCGCATCCTCGGCATTGATTCGGCATTCGATGGCGTGGCCGCGAAATTCGATCTCGTCTTGGCGGACCGACAGCGGCTCGCCCTCGGCGATGCGGATCTGTTCGCGGACCAGATCGATGCCGGTGATCATCTCGGTCACCGGATGTTCGACCTGGAGGCGGGTATTCATCTCGATGAAATAGAATTCGCCATTTTCCCACAGGAATTCGATCGTGCCCGCGCCGCGATAGCCCATATCGGCCATCGCCTTCGCGCAGATCTCGCCCATCCGGTCGCGATCGGCCTTGGCAAGCACGGGCGAGGGGGCTTCCTCGAGCACCTTCTGGTGGCGACGCTGGAGCGAACAGTCGCGCTCGCCCAGATGCACCGCATGGCCCTTGCCGTCGCCGAACACCTGAAATTCGATGTGCCGCGGATTGCCGAGATATTTCTCGATATAGACGGTCGCGTCGCCGAAAGCGGCCTTCGCTTCCGAACCGGCCTGGCTCATCAGCGTTTCAAGCTGGTCCTCGGCGGCGCACACCTTCATGCCGCGCCCGCCGCCGCCCGATGCCGCCTTGATGATGACCGGATAGCCGATTTCGGCGGCGATCCGCTTGGCCTCGGCAACATCGCTGACCGCACCGTCGGAGCCGGGAACGAGGGGCAGGCCGAGCGCGCCCGCTGTCCGCTTCGCCTCGACCTTGTCGCCCATCACCCGGATATGTTCGGGCTTCGGGCCGACGAACAGGATGTTGTGCAGCTCGACGATCTCGGCGAACTTGGCGTTCTCCGATAGGAATCCATAGCCAGGATGGATCGCGTCGGCGCCAGAGATTTCGGCCGCAGAAATGATGTTGGGGATGTTCAGATAGCTCTCACCCGCCGGCGGCGGCCCGATGCAGATCGCTTCGTCGGCAAGGCGGACGTGCATCGCGTCGGCGTCAGCGGTGGAATGCACCGCGACCGTCTTGATCCCCATTTCGTGGCAGGCGCGATGGATGCGCAACGCGATCTCACCGCGGTTGGCGATGAGCAGTTTCTTGATCTTGGCCACGCCGCGTTACTCGACGACGACGAGCGGCTGGTCGAATTCGACCGGCTGGCCGTTCTCCACGAGCACCTGTTTGACGGTGCCAGCCGCGGTGGCGAGGATCGGGTTCATCACCTTCATCGCTTCGACGATCAGCAGCGTGTCGCCCGCCTGGACGCTCTGCCCGGTGGTGACGAACGGTTTGGCGCCGGGTTCGGCGGCAAGATAGGCGGTGCCGACCATCGGCGATTTGACCGCATTGGCGGGTGCGGTGGATGCAGCGGGTGCCGAAGCACCGGTTTCCGAAGCCGACGGCGCGGGCGATGCAGGCGCTGCCGCCGCGACCGGCGCGGGCGCGTAGGCCATCGGTGCAGCGGGCGCGGCCTGGCGCGCGACGCGCACTTTGCGGTCGCCGTCCTCGACCTCGATCTCGGTCAGTTGCGTATCGTCGAGAACGGCGGCGAGTGCGCGCACCAGTTCGATATCGACGCTCATTCCGCCATGCTTGTTATGCTCGGTCATGCGACCCCCAGTGAATCGGAAACGGGCCTCCTGTCAGAGACGGGCGGCGGCTTCAAGCGCCAGCATATAGGAAAGCGCGCCGAAGCCCGCGATGGTTCCCTTCGCCGCCTGTCCGATCAGGCTGACATGACGGAATGATTCGCGTGCGTGCGGACTGGACAGATGCACCTCGATCACGGGCGTTCTGATCGCCTTGATCGCGTCATGTAGCGCGACCGAGCTGTGGGTGAAGCCGCCTGCGTTGAGCAATACCGCCTTTGCACCGACCGATTGCGCCTCGTGCAGCCAGTCGACCAGATGGCCTTCATGGTTCGACTGGCGCAGGTCGATCGTCAGGCCCAGGTCACGGGCGCGATCGTCCAGCTGATTGGCGATGTCGTCGAGCGTCTCGTGCCCGTAAATCTCGGGCTCGCGCATCCCGAGCAGGTTGAGGTTGGGGCCGTTCAGGACGAAGATCGTGTCGGTCATTGCGGACCTTCCGGTTGCGGGGGCGGGGATCACGCCATATCTGCCGTTTTCCCTACCCGTTCGGGCCGCGCCAAGTCGAGAGACGTTTCTTGGCCGAACCGACCACCGGAGAGCAGCCTTGCACAGCGACGGCACCGTCAGCATTCGACTCAATGGCGAACATCGCCGCGTCCGCGATGGGCTGACGCTCGCGCAGCTGACGCGCGAACTGGGGCTGATGCCCGAAAAGGTCGCGGTCGAACGCAATCTGGAAATCGTGCCGCGATCGACGCTTGAGGATGTGACGGTAGAGGACGGCGACGAGCTGGAGATCGTGCATTTCGTCGGCGGTGGCGACCACCAGGACGATTCCTGGACGGTCGCCGGCAAGACTTTTACGTCGCGGCTGATCGTCGGCACCGGCAAATACAAGGATTTCGAACAGAACGCCGCCGCGGTCGAGGCATCGGGGGCGGAGATCGTCACCGTCGCGGTGCGTCGCGTCAACGTCAGCGATCCGAACGCGCCGATGCTGACCGACTATATCGATCCCAAGAAGATCACTTACCTTCCCAATACCGCCGGTTGTTTCGATGCGGAAAGCGCGATCCGCACGTTGCGGCTGGCGCGCGAGGCGGGCGGCTGGGACTTGGTGAAACTGGAAGTGCTGGGGGAAGCGCGCACCCTCTATCCGGATATGGTCGAGACGATCCGCGCGACCGAAGTGCTGGCGAAAGAAGGCTTCAAGCCGATGGTTTACTGCGTCGATGACCCCATCGCCGCCAAGCGGCTGGAGGATGCGGGCGCGGTCGCGATCATGCCGCTCGGCGCGCCGATCGGATCGGGGCTGGGCATCCAGAACCGGGTGACGATCCGCCTGATCGTCGAGGGGGCGAAGGTGCCCGTTCTGGTCGATGCGGGCGTCGGCACGGCGTCGGACGCGGGCGTGGCGATGGAACTGGGCTGCGACGGCGTGCTGATGAACACCGCGATCGCCGAGGCGAAGGATCCGATCCTGATGGCGCGGGCGATGCGGCTGGCGGTCGAAAGCGGGCGGCTGTCCTATCGCGCCGGCCGGATGGGACGGCGACTATATGCCGATCCGTCGTCGCCGCTGGCGGGACTGATTTGACGGAACTCTTTTCCGGTTAGCCCGTTTTTTCTCCGAGACCGCAAAACGCGGCTACCGCGCTGAAAGCGCGAGTTTTTAGAAGGAGCTAGTATCATGGGCGAACTCGTCGACAAGATCAAAGGCAACGTCAACGAAGCCATCGGCAACCTCAAGCAGAAGTCGGACAATCCCGAAACAAAGGCCGAAGGCGCAAAGCAGGAAGCCAAGGGAAAGGCCCAGCAGGCCGCCGGTTCGGTGAAGGGTGCGCTCGGCGACGATATCTGATCGCTGACATAACCAGCCAAGAGGGGCCGCTTCCGTTCAGGGAGCGGCCCTTCTGCTGTCAGCTGTACGGTGTCATCGCGGGTCGCTCGCCACCGAGATAATGTCGTGCAGGGTTGGCGAAATCGAAACCGCCGTTCCGCAATCGCTGCACCAGTTGCACCGCGCGCACCGTCGCCGCGCGGTTACTGTCGCTGAGAACGGTGATGGCCAACGCGTTGCGATCGACGATCACCCCGTCGGCACCGATCCGCACCAGTCCGGCATCCTTCAATCTCCTCACTTCCCTTGCGACGGTCGAGTGCGGCAGCGCCAATGCCCGAGCGAGCGCCGCCACCGTGATCGGACGGCGCAGATGATCGGGCGGTATCGCGTCTATCCTTCCATATTGCCTGGCCAGCACGGGGTCATAGGTAATGGCCCGGACATTGGCGGCGACGATCGTGTTCATAGCCATGGCCGATAGCGACGTGCCATACACCGGACGGGTCCGTTCCGAGAGGTATAAGATCATGTCGAGTGCTGCGTGCAGTGTCTCTGCAGGCCGGGTTTCGACCGATCTCGAATCCGGCATCGCCACCCCCAGGCGTACCAGATCATCGATCATCGCCACCATGACGTCATGGATGCGGTGCGCGAGTGCGAGCATGACGGGCGATTCGCACGCGGATGGGGGAATCGTCACACCGTCGGACGATCTGATCGCCAACCCGGCCAACGCCAGTCGCTGGACATGCCGGCGCAGCGTCTCGAAGGGCTGGTTGAGCGATGCCGCGAGACCAGAGATGCTCATCGCCCGCGCCTTGGTCCTTGCACCCACCAACGGACAGGCGGCATGACGCATCAGCGCCAGAAACAGCACCACCCGGTCATAAGTAGCCCCGCCCGAAAATACGTCGAAATGCGCGCGTCGGGTGGCGATCATGCAATCGATTGCCATTTCGGCGGCGATACGACCAATCAGCCGGGCAGGCAGGACTGCATCTCCATTTGCCGTCTGGATCATCATTAATTCTCGATGGCGCGAAATTTTCGATCGGTGCTGACACTCATGTCGCCATATTGGGTAGGCTATGCATTGCGCGCCGCCAAGCTGCTGGCGAAACACCCGGCTTCATCTGGGGGAATAGAGTATGTTCGGGCGTGAAACCGGTGCGACGGAGCGATTCTCGCGCGCGCGTGCCGAGGCGCTTGCCGAACTGCTCGAACGCTGTGCCGACTTTGCCAAACGGAACGGACGCACCGATCTGACTGCCGACGTGCTGCGGGTGGCGAGAGCGGTCCGGGATCAGGAGTCCGACGCGATTTCCAGGACCGACACGCTGTTCGCATGGGACGGCCCGCTCCACATGGCATCGGTCGTCGATGGCTGGGACGAGGAATATGTCGGCCTGGCCGCCGCCTACCGCGTCGAATCGGCAGGATTGCGCTAACAGGCAAGTCGAAGAGCGGAGCGCGCGCGAGCATTGCCTTCTGCAAAGAGCTGAGATCAGCGCGCTCGGATCGCGCTGATCGTGGTGGCCGGATTGATGACCTCGATCTCGGTCTTCAGGTGGAGCAGCCTTAACCCCGATTGCGCCATTGCCCGGTCGAACGCGGGGGCAAATTCCGCCGTCCGCTCGACGGTCTCGGCGCTTGCACCATAAGCGCGGGCAAGCGCGGCGAAATCGGGGTTGCCGAGGCTCGTGCTGCTGACCCGGCCCGGATATTCGCGCTCCTGATGCATGCGGATCGTGCCGTATCCGCCATTATCGACGACGATCACGATCATGTTCGCGCCATGCTGGATCGCGGTCGCGAGTTCCTGGCCGTTCATCATGAAATCGCCGTCGCCTGCGGTGGCGACCACCAGCCGGTCGGGATTGCGCAGCGCCGCCGCGACGGCTGCGGGCACGCCATATCCCATCGCCCCGCAGGTCGGGGCAAGCTGCGCGCACGGCCCCGAATAGCGCCAGTAGCGATGCCACCACGCTGAGAAATTGCCCGCGCCGTTACAGATCATCGTGTCGGCGGGTGCCACATCGCGCATGTGCGCAACGCACGGGCCAAGATCGAGTTCGATCCCTTCGCGCGGCTTGGGATCGGACCAGTCGAGCCATTCGGCATGCGCCTCCGCCCCGGTTTCGAACCTCGGCAGGTCCGCGACCGCGTTCAGCGCCGTCGCAAAGCTGCGCATGTCTGCGCAGATCGCGAGATCGGCGGCATAGACGCGGTTCAGTTCCTCCGGGTCGGGATGGACATGGACCATCGTCTGGCCCGCATGATCGGGGTCGATCAGCGTGTAGCCGTCGGTGGTCGCTTCGCCCATCCGCGCGCCGATCACGAGCAGCAAATCGGCTTGTTTGATCCGCTCGGGCAGCAGCGGGCAGGGGCCGTAGCCCAGATTCCCGGCATAGACCGACAACGTATTCGGCACCGAATCCTGCTGGCGAAACGCGACGGCCACCGGCATTCCGATCCGCTCCGCCGCCTCGACAAAGGCGCTCGACGCGCCGCCGCACCAGCCCGCGCCGCCGATGATCGCAACCGGGTTCTTCGCGGCACCCAGCATCTCGGTCAGGCGCTGCATCGACGCGGCGTCGGCGGCTTGCGGCAGCTTTTCGGTCCGCGGACGGTCGATCGCTTCGACCATATCGGTCAGCATGTCCTCGGGTAGCGCCAGCACCACCGGACCCGGTCGCCCGTTCATCGCGGTGGCATAGGCACGCGCAATATATTCTGGCAGCCGCGCCGCATCGTCGATCCGCGCCGCCCATTTGGCGATTGGCGTGAACATCGCCTCGAAATCGATTTCCTGAAACGCCTCGCGGTGACGCGTGCCGCGGTCGATATCACCGATGAACAGGATCATCGGCCGCGAATCCTGCATCGCCACATGCACGCCGATCGACGCATTGGTCGCGCCCGGCCCGCGCGTCACGAAGGCGACGCCGGGTCGCCCGGTCATCTTGCCGTCGGCGGACGCCATGAAGGTCACGCCGCCTTCCTGCCGACACGTTACCACGTCGATCTCGGGGCTGTCGTGCAGCGCGTCGAGGACGGCGAGGAAGCTTTCCCCCGGCACCTGAAAGATGCGGTCGCAGCCCTGTGCTATCAGGTTGTCGACGAGGATGCGGCCACCGGTGCGTTTTTCTGTCATGACCGCAGGGTCTAGCGAGCCGTTGGCGCTTTGGGGAGGGGGTGTCGCGTGCCGCCGAAGTTGAAAGCCGGTTCAGGTTCGCTTGACCGTCCGGCGCCCGCCCGACTATCGCGATGCGCGAAGCCTTTAGGAGGGAATCGTCGATGAAGAAGCTCTATCCCAACGCGCAAGCTGCGCTCGAAGGCCTGCTTCACGACGGGATGACGATCTGCGCGGGCGGCTTCGGCCTGTGCGGGATTCCCGAAAGGCTGATCGACGCGATCCAGGCGGCTGGCGTCAAGGATCTGACGATCGCCAGCAACAATGCCGGCATCGACAATGAAGGGCTGGGCAAGCTGCTCCGCTCGCGTCAGGTCAAAAAGATGATCTCCAGCTATGTCGGCGAGAACAAGGAATTTGAGCGGCAATATCTGAGCGGCGAGCTGGAGGTCGAATTCTGTCCCCAAGGGACGCTCGCCGAACGCTGCCGCGCGGGCGGGGCGGGAATCCCCGGATTCTACACCAGGACCGGTGTGGGCACGAAGGTCGCCGAGGGCAAGGAAGTGAAGGTCTTCGACGGCGAGGAATATATCCTCGAACGCGGTATCCGCGCCGACCTCTCGATCATCAAGGGCTGGAAGGCGGACGAAGCGGGCAATCTGATCTTTCGCAAGACGGCGCGCAATTTCAATCAGCCGATGGCGACCGCGGCGAATATCTGCGTCGCCGAGGTCGAGGAAGTGGTGCCGGTCGGCAGCCTCGACCCCGACACGATCCATCTACCCGGCATCTATGTGAAGCGGATGATCGTCGGCGCCCCCTACGACAAGAAGATCGAGTTCCGCACTGTCCGCCAGCGCGAGGACGCGTAATGGTTCATCACCCAAATCCGTTTGCTTCGAGCGAAGTCGAGAAGCGTTGGCGCAGCGTTTCTCGACTGCGCTCGAAACGAACGGTGTTCGTTGGGTCCGCGGCATTTCTGCTCGCAGGCTGTGCGACCACCGCGACGCAACTTCCTGCAACACAACCGGTTTCACCGACACGCCCAGCCACGCCGCCCAAGGGCATGCAGTGGCTCTACGGTTCGGGCGAATCCGCCGCGACATCGATTCAGGCGTTCCGCGGGTTTCGCGATTACACCCTCGCGGCGATCAAGACGCGTCCGCGCAACAGTGTGGTGCTGGCGGAAGGCGCAACGCTTGCCGCGCCGCGCTGGGTGCCGTGTGGCGACCGACCGTTCGCGGTCGTGCTCGATGTCGATGAAACCGTGCTCCAGAATCTCGGCTATGAGTATGACGAGGCGATCACCGGGCGCAGCTTCGAAAGCGCGCGCTGGCAGCGCTGGGAGCGTACGGGCGCCGACAAGGTCGCGCCGATACCCGGCGCGGTGACGGCACTGCGCGCATTGCGTCAGGCGGGCGTGACTGTGATCTACAACACCAATCGCGAAAGCGTGCATGCGGCGCAGACCGCCGACGCGCTCAACCGCAACGGTCTGGGACCGGTCAAGCATCGCGAGACGCTGTGGCTGGCGGGCGATGTCGGCGAAGGGTCGGCCAAGGACGGGCGCCGCGCGGTCATCGCCGAACGCTATTGCGTGGTGGCGATGGCGGGCGACCAACTCGGCGATTTCTCCGATCTTTTCAATGCCAGGACGCTGGGTGTTCGCGAGCGGCGCGAAGCGGCAGGCCGCGGCGACTATGCGACGATGTGGGGCGCGGGCTGGTTCATGTTCGCCAACCCGGTCTATGGTCCCAGCATCCGCGGCGATTTCGACGAGGTGTTCCCGGTCGACAAGCAGTGGCGCGATCCCGGCGAGTGAGGAAGACGAGTATGCGTATCCGTATCCGGTTTCCCCTGATGGCGATGACCGCGCTGGCCGCGGCCACCCCCGCGCTGGCGCAGGTCACCGACGAGGCGATCGTCGCCGCAGCGCTGCCCGACACCCAGTTTCGCGGCTTCCTGATGCGGACGGTCGCGGGCACCGACACGTTCAAGCGCGCATTCGTCGCGCTGGGTGCCGAACGGGGCTGCGCGGTGTTCGCGCCCGCGTTTCAGGCAACCTATGACAAGCATCTGCCGACTTGGCGCGCGAATATGGTCAGCGCATGGCGTGAACACATCCCGGCGGAACTGCTCGAACAGGCGGTCGAAGCCGGACCGGGCGAAGCGGGCCGCATCGCCGCGCCGCACGCCGAAGCGGTCGGCGGCGCGATGGAGGCGTCGAGCAAGCCGGTGCTGACCGAAGCCAGCGCCGAAGTGCTCGCCGCGCTCGCCGAACAGGCGAAGACGGTCGATCTGGCGTCGGTCGACCAGGCCGCGCGGATCGCCGAACTCCAAGCGCTCGACGCGCGCAATTTCTGTGGCGTGATGGGCAGCGCCGGCGTTGCCCCACCGTCCACGCCCGACAGCAACGAAGACCGGCCCGGCCCGGAACAGGGGAGATAATCATGGCGTGGACACGCGACGAGATGGCGGCACGCGCCGCGCGCGAGTTGAAGGACGGGTTTTACGTCAATCTGGGGATCGGCATCCCCACCCTGGTCGCAAACCATATTCCGGCAGGGGTAGAGGTTACGCTGCAATCGGAAAACGGGATGCTCGGCATCGGGCCGTTTCCCTATGAAGGCGAGGAAGATCCCGACCTGATCAATGCGGGCAAACAGACGATCAGCGAACTGCCGCAATCGGTCTATTTCTCGTCCGCCGACAGTTTCGCGATGATCCGCGGCGGGCATATCGACCTGACCGTGCTCGGCGCGATGGAAGTCAGCGAAGGCGGCGACATCGCCAACTGGATGATTCCGGGCAAGATGATCAAGGGCATGGGCGGGGCGATGGATCTGGTCGCGGGCGTCAAGAAGATCATCGTCGTCATGGAACACAACGCCAAGTCGGGCGATCCGAAATTCATTCCCGAATGCACGCTGCCGCTGACCGGCAGGAACGTCGTCGACATGATCGTCACCGATCTCGCGGTGTTCCAGCGGCCCGACCATGACAGCCCGTTCAAGCTGGTGGAAATGGCGCCCGGCGTGACGGCGGAGGAAATCGCCGCCAAGACCACCGCGAGCTACATTTCGTGACCGCGCGGCGGTGGGCGGCGCTGGCCTTGGTCCCGCTGCTTGCCGCCTGTTCGCCGCCGGGCATCCTCAATTCGCTCGACCGCGCGACCGGCGCACGCGGGACCGAGCGTGCAGCCGAGGGCGTGGGCTTCGGCGATCACGGTCAGGCGCTCGACATCTGGCGCCCGGCTGAACGCGGCAACGGCCTGCGCCCGGTGGTGGTGTTCATCTATGGCGGCGGCTGGGCGATGGGGCGGCGCGAGGAGTACGGCTTTGCGGGCCGCGCCTTCGCGTCGCGCGGCTATGTCACCGTCGTCCCCGATTACCGCAAGCCCTTGTTCGAAGATTTCATGACCGACGGCGCGCAGGCCGTCGCCTGGACCCGCGCCAATATCGCGCGCTACGGCGGCGATCCCGATCGGATCGCGCTCGCGGGCCATTCGGCGGGGGCGCATATCGCCACGTTGCTCGCGCTCGATCCGCGCTGGCTGGCGGGGGCGGGTGCGCCGTCCGACGCCGTGAAGGCGGTGGTCGGCCTCGCTGGTCCGTATGATTTCCTGCCCTTCACCTCCCCGCGCGCAGAGGTTGCGATGGGCCATATTGCCGATAAGCAGACGACGCAGCCGATCAGCTATGCGCGCGCCGATGCGCCGCCGATGCTGCTGGCGACAGGGAGCGCCGACACGGTGGTTCGCCCGCGCAATTCGGTGGCTTTGGGAAGGGCGCTGAATGGTCTCGGAGCGCGGGCAGAGGTGCGCGAATATCCGGGGATGAGCCATGAGGGGATTGTCATGGCGCTGTCGCGACCGTTCGGCGGCAAGGGACCGGTGCTCGACGACGCCGCGGGGTTCTTGAACGGGGTGTTTTCGGGGGCGGAGCCGCCGGCTGCCGATTGAACCACTACCCATCCCCGTTCGTGCTGAGCCTGTCGAAGCACTGTCCTTCTTCGGGCCAGGAAAGACAGCATTTCGACAAGCTCAATGCGAACGGATTCAGGAGCTAATGCGCGCGAATAAAGCGTCGCAAATCGCTGGAGAGCTTGCGCAAATCCTCTTCGCGCACATACATCATATGGCCCGATTCATAATAGGCCCAGGTGATCCGCCCGTCGTTCGGGATGCCCGTCCGGTTGAGCGAATATTCCGCCCCGAACAGCGGCGTCGCCATGTCGTAATAACCCTGGCCGACGAACACGCGCAGGCCGCTATTCTCGCGCATCGCCTTGCCGATGAACGGCGCGACGTTGAGATACCCCGATCCGCCGCGCGGGCCGGAGCCGATGTTCCAGTCCCAGTCGCCGACCCCGCCGATCGACACATAGGTCCGCTCGGGGGAGTATTTCAGCCCTGCGCGCGCCCATTGGTTCATCGCCGCGGTATAGGCGCCGTCGATTCCGTAGAAGCTGGGATCGTTGTCGGGCCGCTCGCCCGCCGCATCGTAATCGCGACCCGTATAGCGAGTGTCGAGCCGCCCGACCGTCAGCCCGCGATCGCGCAGCAATTCCTTGTAGAAGCGGCTCGGCGACAGGCGCAGTTCGGCGTTGCTCAGGAAGCTCTGCGAAATGCCGGTAAAGCGCGACAGTTGCGGCAGGATCTGCTGGCGCTCGGCGTCGCTAAGCCCATTGCCCTTGAGCAGCGCGGCGGCATAGGGACCGATCGCAAAGGCGCGTGCTTCGGCAACGAAATCCGCGACTTGTGCGGGTTTGTTCGCGACCTTGTCATGATACCAGGCGGTCGCCGCCATCGTCGGCAGGTTGGTGACATAGCCCAGTTCGTTCCCCGGCACGTCCGCCGCCTGGCTGAGGTCGAGGATGGTGGAGATCAGGATGATGCCGTTGACAGACACGTCGGTATAGCTGCCCTCCAGCTCGCGGATCACCGCCGCCGCACGGGTGGTGCCGTAACTTTCGCCGCCGATATATTTGGGCGCGTTCCAGCGGCCATGTTCCGACAGCCACAGTCGGATGAATTCGGCCATTGATCGTGCATCCTGAGTGATGCCCCAATAATCCTTGGGATCGGTCTTGCCCAGCGCGCGGCTGAACCCGGTGCCGACCGGATCGATGAACACCAGGTCGGTCGCATCCAGCAGCGATTCGGGATTGTCGACGATGGGGAAGGGCGGGGCGCCGTCGTCGCGCGCGTCAGACGGCACCACCACCCGCTTCGGCCCGAACGCGCCCATGTGCAGCCACAGCGATCCCGATCCCGGCCCGCCGTTCCAGATGAAGGCGACCGGGCGGCTCGGATCGACCGGCCCTTCCTTGATATAGCTGTACGACGTGATCGCGGCGAGCGGCTTGCCATCCTTGTCGCGGAGATAGGTTTCGCCCGCGACCGCCCGGTACGCGATGCGCTGGCCGCCGAACGTGCCGCTGTGGCGGGTGGTGGAGACGACCGGCGGCGCGATATCGACTTCGGCCTGCTCGCCTAGCCTGTCCTGCGCGAATACGGGCGGCGCCAGCAACAACGCGCATGCCGAAATCAGAGCCGATCGCTTCATCATCTTCCCCCTTTGTGGCCCGACCGTCCCTAAGGCTCCGGTCGCGGCACGCAAGGTGCGGTGGTCGGCGCCTACCCGATTTCGACTAGGATCAGCGAGATATTGTCGTGACCGTCGCGTTGCAGCGCGTTGGTCAGCAGCCGGTCGGCAAGCGGGTCGAGCGCGCAATCGCCCGAAACGTCGCGTTCGCTGAGCGAGCGCGACAGGCCGTCCGAACAGAGCAGGATGCGGTCGCCTGACATCAGCTCGATTGCGCTGGTGTCGATCTGAACCTCCGTCGACGTGCCCAGTGCATTGGTGATGACGTTGGCATGTGGGTGATGCAGCGCCTGTTCCGGCGTGATGACGCCCGCGTCGATCAGCTGCTGGACGACGCTGTGATCGTGCGTCAGCAACCGCAATGCGCCGTCGCGGATCAGATAGGCTCGGCTGTCCCCCGCCCAGGAAAGCGTCGCTGTCGTGCCGATGATCTGTAGCGCGACCACCGTCGTTCCGCCCTGGCCGCCGGTCTGCTCGCGGATCGCGCCATTCGCCTCGACCAGTGCGGCGTCCAGCGAAGCGGCATCGGGCAATGATCCTCTGGCTTCGAGACAGGCGATCAGCGCGTCGGCGGCGACGTCGCCCGCACGGTGCCCGCCCATGCCGTCGGCCACCACCCACAGCGCGCGGTCTGGCGCGTCGAGCAGCCGATCCTCGTTGACGCTGCGCACGCGACCGACATGGGTGCGGCTGGTCGATCGGATGACGGGGGACGGCACCGGCTTCGGCCTGCGGAACAGCGTGTTCACTCCGCCTCGCCGCGATTGAGCGCCGCTTCGGTGCGGTCATAAGCGGTGACGAAGGCATGGTCGAGCGAACCGGCATCGCCTGCCTCGATCTGGGCCGACAGATCGGCATGGCGGCGCGCAACTTCTTCGATCTGAAGCCCGGCGCGGCTTTTGAGCAGGCTCGCCTTGTCGGCAATCGCGGCGTCGATCCGGGCAGGATCGAAACTGTCGACCGCATGGCGCAGGCTGCCCTGCAATCCCGCAAAGGTCGCGACCAGATGGCGCTTCACGTCGCGAAACGATGCTTTGAGCGCGGCCGGGCCCGACAGGAAGCTCGACGATCCGGCAAGCAGCAGGTCGATCGCCAGCCGCTGCGACGGCGCCCATTTGAACGGATTGTTGCCTTCGCCGCCGATCGTCGTGCGGGTCAATTGGTATCGCGCACGCGCACGATTGCGTTCGGTCATCAGGTCGCCGATGCCCAGCACCATCTGGCGATAAAGCGCACCGGCGCGACGCATCACTTCCTCCGGCTCTTCGCTCGACAGCGTTGACGAATCGAGCCCCGCGCCTTCGCAGAACGCCTCGAGCAGCGAGCCGTCGCCGATGGCTGCGACCGGCGCGGCTTCGGCCCAGTCGCTCGGCACCTCAATCGACGCACCCAGCGGCGGGGTCAGCACCATGGTCCGGCCCTCGTCGATGCCCGCGACATTATGCGGCGCATGAGTCGCGACGATCCGGAATCGTCCCATCCTCAGCGCCCCCGGCAGCGATACGGGTGCGGGCTGACCATCGGGGAAACGCGTGCCGGCAATGTCGTCGAACACGCCGTTGCTGCCCAGCGATTTCAGATAGAGGCCGTCAGCCGCGACCTGAAATTCGCAATGCGCCCGCGACAGCGCGCATTCGGGATCGGCGATCGGCCAGCCCGCGCCGGGATCGCGCCCGATGCTAAGCGTGCCGTCCTGGAGCAGGCGCGCGTCGATCGGCTGGACCGCATCGTCGGCGTCGAACAGCTGGAGCATGTACATGGGGCTTTACCCTTCAGGCCGCGATGCGGGTGGCGAGAACGGCGGCGTCGGCGTCTGCGGCGCGCGTCTGCACCCGCGATTCGGCTTCGGCGGCGGCGCGGTTGAACGCATCGAACACCTCGCCGAATTCGTCGCGGCGACGGTGCGACAGGCGCATCGCAAAATCGTTCTTGGCGGCATCGTCCAGAGCGATGCGCAGCCGGCGAAGCGGTCGCGCGACCATCGCACCGCTCAGATAGCCGACCATCAGCACCGCGATCATGACGATCGCCGACAGCGCGGCGAGCAGGGCTTTCGATCGGGCAATGGCCTGGTCCAGCGCGTTCCGCTTGAGCACCAGATCGACCGTGCCGAAGCGTGCGCCTGCATATAGGATCGGCCGGACGAAGCGCAGGCCCGTGCCCGCGCCCTGATCCGCCGCGCCGGTGACCGCGCGGTCGCCAGCGCCGTCGATGGTCGGCTCGCCGGTGGTCGCCCGATAACGTTGGCCGATCTGGTCTGGACGGCTCGACGCGCGGATGACGCCATCGACATCGGCAACGATGATGTTGCGCACGCCGTCGTCCTGCGCCGCGGTCGCGACGAACGCCTGAAGCGATGCCCAGTCCTGATCGGCTGAGGCCAGCCCTGCATTGTCGGCGGCGACCACAGCGGCATTGCCGGTCACGAACGCGGCAATGCTGTTGCCCGAAATCGCCGCCATCTGTTCAAGCGCGCGCTGCTCGCGGCCCAGGATCGAATAGACACTGGCGGCCAGCGCGAGGGCGGTGACAACGAATAGCGTGAGCGGCAGCTTGATCCGCAGCGGCAGGCCGCGGCGCGTCGATGACACCTCGCGCTCGGCGCTCAATTCGCGGTCGAGTGCGGCGACCAGCGCGGCGCCATCCGCAAAGCGCTGGTCGGGCTTCTTCGCCAGCAGCTTGTCGATGATGAAACGCAGGCCCGGCGGGCAGTCGGCGGCGCTCGCTCCGATCGGTGCAACCTTGTCCTGCGCGATCTGGATGGCGAGCGCGGCGAGGCCGGTTCCGGGAAACGCGACCTTGCCGGTCACCATTTCATACAGGACGACGCCAAGCGAGAACAGGTCGGACCGCGCGTCGACCGGCAGGCCCAGGGCTTGTTCGGGACTCATGTAGCGCGGCGTGCCGACCAATTGGCCGACATGCGTCTTGGCCAGTGCCGCACCTTCGGTGTCGCCGACGCGCGCTACCCCGAAATCGAGCAGCTTGGCGGTCGATCCGTCGGGAGAGATCAGGATGTTCGACGGCTTCACGTCGCGATGAACCACGCCCGAACGGTGGGCATAGGCGAGCGCATCGGCGAGCTGGCGACCGATGCGCAGCACGCGTTCGTACGGCATCCGCCCGGCGGCGTGCAGCACCTCGTCGAGCGGCTTTCCGTCGACCAGCTCCATCGCGATATAGGCGACGCCATCGACTTCGCCGACATCGAAGATGGTTGCGATATTCGCGTGACTGAGCGCTCCCGCCGCGCGTGCCTCTCGCAGGAAGCGCGCGCCGATTTCCGGGTCGCGTGCATATTGCGGCTTCAGCAGCTTGATCGCGACGGTGCGCCCGATATCGGGGTCGTGGGCGCGAAAGACGTCGGCCATGGCGCCTTCGCCCAGCCGACCGTCAATCTGGTATCGTCCCAACATCGTCGTCATTCGGCACGCCCCACCTGCTTAACCCGGTGTTCGCCTTGTACGATCAATGCCTTATCAATGGATTACCGCCGCGACCGCACCGTGGCCGCGATCCGTTCGGCACGTGCCAGATCGCGCGCGATCGCCGGGTTGCCGGGGTCGAGCGCGGCGGCGCGGCGCAGCATCGTGACGGCATTCGCGACGTTGCCCTGATTCAGCGCGGCAAGACCCGCAGACCGCGCGCGCTGGGCCGCAGCGGGATTGGCGGCGGGCGTGGCGCGCGGCGCAGGCGTGGCGGGTGCCGCAGCAGGCGGCTTGGCGCGCGGCGTCGCGGTGGACGGCGCAGTCGCGCGCGGCGTCGGGCGTGGTGCGGGCGCCACGCGCGGCGGTTGGCCCGGAATGCGCAGCACGCTACCGGGGACCAGCGACGCGGGTATCTCGATATCGTTATAGCGCGCCAGCTGATACGCTTTCAGCCGATTGCCCAGGAAACGCTGGGCCAGTTCTGGCATAGTTTCGCCCGCGCGCACGGTGTGCGGATAGCTGGTGGGGCCGAGATCGACCTTGGCGTCGCCGGTCAATCCCTGAAGCAACACCAGCAGCGACGGGTTCATCGGATCGCCTTTCAGCGCCTTGTCCAGCCGCTTGCGGGCGTCCTTCGCCTCGCCCTCCTGCAGCAGTTCGGCAATCGCCTCGATCTCTCCCGCCGCGGTCGGGGCTGCGGGCGGCGCGCCGGTCGCGACCTTCGGTCCGCCCGAACAGGCGGCCAGACCCATCGCAGCGGCGACCAGAGCCAGGGTGGAAATCTTGCGGAAGCCAGCGGTCATGCACTCAACCTTTCGGGGGAAAGCGGAATTTCGGTCGGGGCGAGCAATCGGGACAGCGTGTCCCGGTCGCGCACGAAGTCGAGAAACGCGTCGCTGTAGAGCGGTCGCGCGAAATAAAAGCCCTGGAAGAACTGGCAGCCATGCGTGCGCAGCCACGCATATTCCCGCGCGGTCTCGACCCCTTCGGCCAGAACGCGGATGCCCAGTCCGCGCCCCAGCGCCAGGATCGCGGCGCAGATCGCCTGGTTGTCGCGCCTCGTGTCGATATCGGTGACGAAGGCGCGGTCGATCTTGATCTTGTCGAACGGCAATGCGCGCAGCGCGCTGAAGCTGGAATATCCGGTGCCGAAATCGTCGATCGCGATTGCCGCGCCGCGTTCGCGCAATGCCTCGCACAGCCGCGCCGCGCGGTCGCCATCGGCCAGCGCAACGCTTTCAGTCAGTTCGACCTCCAGCAGCGGCGCGGGCAGGGCGTGCCGTGCCAGCGTGCGTTCGATCATTGTCAACAGGTCGTCGGCTTCGAGCTGATGGCCCGACACGTTCACCGCGACGCGTAGTGGGTCGGTTTCGCTCGTCGCCCAGTGGCGCGCTTCGCGCAGCGCGTGGTTAAGCGCCCACAGCCCGATTTCCTGCGACAGTCCGGCCGCTTCCATGATCGGGATGAACCGCCCCGGCGGAACGATGCCGCGGCTCGGATGGTGCCAGCGAAGCAGCGCCTCGGCACCGCACACGCGGCCCGCGGTAGCGTCGATCAACGGCTGGAACTGCATCCGCAACTCGCCGCGCGCGACGGCCTGGCGCAAATCCTGTTCGACCGCGAAACGCTCGCGGGCATGCGCGCTCAGATCGAGCGTGGCGACGTTTTCGGCGGTGTCGGCGACCAGCGGGACCGAAAAGGAAGACAGCGTCTGCGACAGGATCGCTTGGGGCGACGCGTTCGCCGCATCGAAACGTGCATGCCGGGCGACGATTTCGGGCAGGATCTCCCGATCGCCATCGATCAGCCGGTCGCCGAGCGCATAGACCAGCGCATCGGCCTCGGTCGTCGCGGCCCCCGGCTCAACGTCAGGCCCCATCCAGATCGCCAGATGCGATCGATCGACATGCGCCAGAAAGCGGCTGGCGGGCAGCATCGCGCGCAGCCGGTCGACGATGGCCGTCAGCACCCGGTCGGCCAGCAGCGGATCGAACGCGCACAGCCGGTCGTAATCCCGGCAGGCGAGCAGCAGCAACATGCCGTGGCCGTCGCCGGTCATCCGCACGAACAGCGGCTCGCGCGTCGGCAAACCGGTGGCCGAATGAACCTGACCCGTGCGGTGTGCGTCGTTGTCGATCCGGGCCATCAATGCGTCGATCGCGTTCGCAGCGCGGTCGGTTTGCGATCCCATGAACCGCCGGTCTAGCATCGTCTGTGCGTCGGTGATCCGGTCGCGCAACGCATAGCTCCGGCGACGCGTCGCCCACACCGCCACCGCAAGCAGCAACGCGGCGACGACCGCGGCGACGACGGGAATCAGCATGCGCCACCCGCGGCCACCGCACATCGCGGGGCAGTCGGCACGGGAAAAAGGAACAACACGCGGCACATCATCGGCACGGTTGTAATAGTCAAAGATTGACAAACGCTTAGACCGAAACGGCCGGATGTTCGGCGCGCGCCCTGGGCGCTGTCGGGGAAATTGCCGACGACCCAAGTCGCGGGTGGCAATTATGACACGACAGGTTAGTAGGAAGCGTGGTGACGACTTCCTCTCCCTTGATGCGGACGGTTCGGCGCGCGCTGGCGGTGCTGGCGCTGCTGATCGTTTCGGTTCATGCGCTGACGCCCGCCACCACGCCGGTCGAACGCGTCGCCGGTTCGCCGTTCAGCGTCGCGACCTATGACGTTGCGATCGGCGGCACGGGGCAGGCCGAGATTGGCGACGACGCCCAGGTCGGCGACGGGCCGGATTCTAAGCCGACTTACGCCATCGCCGGGTCGCTCGACGCAAGCACGCATGCGGGAAATAAATTCGCCTATCGAAGCTATCGTCAGTCGCATCGCGATCCGCCTGCGATACCGATATGGTCGCGAGGCCCCCCGTCTGTCTAGGAAATTCCCGCCGCGCTTCACGGCGCGCCAGCTTTTTCTGTCGGACATTTCAATGCTTCATATCGTCCTTGATCGCAGCGTGTTGCCCCAGCAGGTTCGCCCTTCAGATGGCTGAGCCGCGCGCATGTTGATCCTGTTGTTCGTCTCGCTGGTCGGCGCGCTGCTGGTGCCGCTGGCCGCGCGCGTCATCGGGCGCGGGGCGGGGTTCGTCGTCGCGGTGCTGCCGTTCGGGCTGCTCGCCGCCTTCGTCGCGATGGCGCCGATCGTCGAACGCGGATGGGTGCGCGGCGAAGGGTGGATGTGGACGCCGTCGCTGGGGCTGGACTTCACCCTGCGGCTCGACGGATTCTCGTTTCTTTTCTGCCTGTTGATCACCGGCATCGGCGGCCTCGTCACCATTTATGCCGGCGGCTATCTGACCAACAAGTCGCGCAGCGAACGCGCGCGTTTCTTCACCCTGATCCTGTTGTTCATGACCGCGATGCTCGGCGCGGTGCTGGCCGACAACCTGTTGCTGCTGATCCTGTTCTGGGAAGCGACGAGCATCCTGTCCTATCTGCTGATCGGGTTCGATCACAAAAGCGCAAAGTCGCGCCGCGCGGCGAACATGGCGCTTCAGATCACCGCGGCGGGCGGGCTGGCGTTGGTCGTCGCCGCGCTGCTGATCGGCCATGTCATCGGCAGCTATTCGATGGCGGAGGCGGTATCGCGCGCGGGAGAGGTCGCGTCGCACCCGCTGGGACCGGTGATCCTAGTCGCGATCATGGTCGCAGCCTTCACAAAATCGGCGCAGTTCCCGTTCCACTTCTGGTTGCCCAACGCGATGCAGGCGCCGACGCCCGCATCGGCATTTCTGCATTCGGCGACGATGGTCAAACTCGGCATCTATCTGCTCGCGCGGTTCGAGCCGGTGTTCGCGGCGACCGACTGGGGGCGTCCCGCGCTGGTCGGCTTTGCCTGCGTCACCATGATCGTCGCCGCGATTCAGGCTCTACGCGCCGAAAGCTTCAAAGCGGCGCTTGCCTATTCGACGATCGCGTCGCTTGGCATTCTGGTGCTGCTGGTCGGGCTCGACGGCCCGCGCGCCAGCTTGGCGATGATCGGGTTCCTGTTCGCGCACGCGTTGTACAAGGCGGCGCTGTTTTTCTGCGCGGGGTCGGTGATCCATGCGACGGGGAAGGGGCGGTTGCGCTCGCTGGGCGGTTTATGGCGGCCGCTGCCTCTCACCGCGGCGGCGTGCATTGGCGCCAGCCTGTCGATGGCGGGCATCCCGCCGTTCCTGGGTTTCATCTCGAAGGAATTTCTGTTCGAAGCGCAGCTTGCGAGCAGCTGGGAACTCGCACCGCTCGCAATCGCGGTGCTGGTCAACGCGGTGATGGTCGGGGTGGCGGGCGTCATCACGCTGCGCCCGTTCTTCCTGAAACCCAGGGAAACCGTGATCGTCGAGCATGGCGAGACCTTCTCGCTGGTCGCCCCGCCGCTGCTGCTCGCGCTGCTGGGGCTGACGATCAGCCTCGATCCCGAATGGATCACGCGGGTCGCGATCCGGCCGGCGGTTGCTGCGGTCTATGGTTCGGCGGTGGAGGTTGATTTGTCGGTCTGGCACGGGCTGACACCGATGCTGGCACTCAGCGCAGTCGTCGTGACGATCGGCGTACTAATCATCCGATATTGGCGCCGCATCCACGAATTGCTGCGGTCGCGCGTGCGCATGGATCAATACGCGATCGAGAATGTGTGGGAAAGCTCGGTCCACTGGCTGATGCGGACCGGCACGGGGCTGACCCGGCGGATCGAGCATGGCGATCTGCGCGGCTATGTCGCGGTGGCGCTGGTCACTTTCGTCGTGCTGGCCGCCTGGTCGATGCTCGCATCGGGCACCGCACCGCGCCTCCCCGTCGATCGCGGAGCGCTGCGCCTGCCCGAAGTGCTGACGGGGCTGGCCGCGGTCGCGGGGGCGGTGGTCGCCGCGCGGTCGCGCAACGCGCTGACGGCTTTGGTCGGGGTCGGGCTGACCGGCTTTTCGATCGCCATCACCTTCATGCTCAACGGTGCGCCCGATCTGGCGCTGACCCAGTTCACGGTCGAAGCGCTGCTGGTGGTGCTGTTGACCGCATTGCTGCTCGCATTGCCGCTGACGCGCGGCGATACGCGGTCGCACGGCGAGCATTGGCGCGACGGCGCGATCGCGCTCGGTTTCGGCGTGGTGATGTGCGTGGCGCTGATCGACATGGCGGCGGGGCGCGTCGCATCCGACGCCTCTGAATGGTTCGGCCGGATGAGCTATGTCGCCGGGTTCGGCGCCAATGTCGTAAACGTCATCCTCGTCGATTTCCGGGCGTTCGATACGCTGGGCGAGACCGCGGTGATCGCGGTCGCCGCGATCCTGGGCAGCAGCCTGCTGGCGCGGCGGGCCGGGGCGCGGCGCGACGTGGCGGAGGCGCGGCATGTGCATTTCAGCTTTGCAGCGGCCAGCGGCACGCTGTTCTGGCTATTGCTGGTCGCGTCGATCATCATCCTGTTTCGCGGCCATAACCAGCCGGGCGGCGGCTTTGTCGGCGGGCTGGCGGCGGCGCTTGCCTTTGCGGTGCTGTCGCTGGCGCGGGGCGCGGCGTCGGCGGAACGCACGCTGCGGCTGCAACCACTCGCGCTGGTCGGTATCGGCCTGATCTGTGCGGTGGCCAGCGGATTGCCGGGATTGATGTCGGGCAGCGTGCCGTTCCTGACCCATTTGTGGTGGGAACCGGGCGGCGGGCTGCCAAAGCTGGGCACGACGATGGTGTTCGATATCGGCGTCTATCTGGTGGTGCTGGGGGCGGTGCTGTCGTTCCTGTTCGGATTGCAGAAGGAAGGCGCGCGATGACGATCTTCTACGCATTCTGCGCCGCCGCGATCATCGTCTGCGCGCTCCACATGGCCTTGTCGCGCAACCTGTTGCGGATGCTGCTGGGCCTGTCGCTGCTGTCGACCGGGATCAATCTGGCGCTGTTCATCGGCGGCGGGTTTGCGAGCAACCAGCCGCCGATCATCGCCGATGGCGCGCGAGCGTTGGGCGTATCCGCCGACCCGCTGGTCCAGGCGTTGATCCTGACCGCGATCGTCATCGGGTTCGCGCTGACCATCGTGCTTGCCGCCATCGTGCTGCGCGCCTGGCGCGCAACCCGCTCGCTCGACGCGCGCGACCTCGACGTACCCGATCAACAGGCCTGGCCCGAAGAGGAACGCTCGGTTGAATGACGCGCTGATCCTGGTCGCGCCCGTCGCATTGCCGCTGGTCGCCATTGCGATCGCGCTGTTGCTGCGCGACCGCCCGCGTGTGAGCGAGGGCTTTTCGCTGGCGGTGTTGGTCGCGACCCTGATCGCCGCGCTGTCGCTGCTTGTCCGCGCCAGCGATGGCGGAACGCTGGCGTTCACGGTGTTCGGCGGCTGGCCGTCGGGATTCGGCGTCTCCTTTGCCGCGCGGCTGCCGGGCGTCGCATTGGTCGTGGTCACAATGCTGATTTCGGTCGCGGTCGCGATCTACGGCCATGCGTCGGTGGGCTTGCGGCGCAGGCGCAGTGGGCACGATGCGCTGACGCTGGCGATGATTGCGGCGGTCAACGGCGCGTTTCTGACCAACGATCTGTTCAATCTCTATGTCTGGTTCGAACTCGCCTTGCTTGCCGCGCTCGGCCTGGTCATGCTCGACCGGCGCGAACAACAGGTCGGGGCGGCGGTGCGCTACGCGACGCTCGGCATCGTCGGCGCGACGGCGATGCTGGCCGGGGTCGGGCTGATCTATGGCAGCACCGGAACGCTCGATCTGGGCGTGCTGGCGGCGCGTCTCTCCGGCGCGCCCCCCACCGTGGCGACGGCAACTGCCGCCGCGCTGTTGCTGGGCGGGTTCGCGCTCAAATCCGGGGTGGTGCCGCTGCACGTCTGGCTGCCTGCGGCTTATGCGCCTGCGCCGATTTCGGTGGCGGCGGCGTTTGCCGGGCTGCTGACCAAGATGGGGTTCTACGCGCTGCTGCTGATCGCGGGCGGCGTGTTCGCGATCGGTTCGGGCGGCATCGGCGCGGCGCATATCACACCGATACTGGTGCTGATCGCGGCGGCGACGATGCTGCTCTGCTCGCTGGGCGCGCTGGCGCAGAACGACATCCGGCGGTTGCTGGGTTACCATGTCGTGGCCCAGGTCGGGTATATGCTCGCCGCCCTGGCGCTCGTCAGCCGCTCGGGGGTCGAGGCGGCGGTCTTCTACATGATCCATTCGATGATCGTGCAGACCAACCTGTTCCTCGGTGCCGGCGCAATTCATCGTGCGACTGGATCTTGGGATCTGCGGACGATGGGCGGGATGCTGAAACGCAATCCGGTTTTCTGCGCGTTGTTCGCGGTGCCGATGCTGTCGTTGGCCGGTATCCCGCCCTTTTCGGGGTTCTGGGCGAAAGTGCTGGTGTTTCGCGCGGCGATCGATGCCGGTAACCTGTGGCTGCTGGCGGCCGGCGTGATCGCGGCGTTGCTGACGATCTTTTCGGTCGCGATCCTGTGGTCGGCGAGTTGCTGGAAGGATTTGAAGGGACGCGGCGCGCGCGCCGTCCCTGTGCCGATGCTTGCGGGCATGGCGCTGCTTTCGACCGTGACCGTGGCCATCGGGCTTGTGCCCGGCCCGGTTCTCAGCATCGCGCAGCAATCGACGGCGGCGCTTGCCCGGATGGGGATGTTCGGATGAGGCTGTTCGCCAAGTTTTTCGCCGCCCTGATGCTCGCGATCAGTTTCCTGTGGGATCTGTTCGCATCGACCTGGACGGTCGCGCGGATCGTGCTGGCGCCCGGCATCCGCACCGAACCCGCCATCCTGGTGATGCCGGTCCGCGTGACGCGCCCCTGGGCGGTCGCGATGCTCGCCTATTTCACGTCGCTGACGCCGGGATCGACTTGCATCCATGTGTCGGCGGACCGGACGCGGCTGTATCTCCACTTGCTCGACGCGCGCGATCCACAGGCGTCGATCGACAAGTTTCGCCGTCTCTATGAACGCCGTATCGCGGAGCTGGAGCGATGATCGACCTGTCCCTGCCGGCGACGATCCTTGCGGTCTTGCTCTGCGCGGCGCTGGCGTTGTCGGGATGGCGACTGGTGCGCGGACCGAGTTTCGCGGACCGGTTCATCGCGTTCGACATGATGACCGCGCTCGCCATCGCGTTCGGCGCGCTGACCGCGGTGGCGACCGGGCGTGGCGTATTTCTCGACATCGGGCTGGCGCTCGCGCTCGTGAATTTTACCGCGACCGCCGCGTTTGCGCTGTTCCTCGAACGAAAGGCGCGTGACCGATGACCTGGCTGGGTGCGGTGCTGCTGGGTGGCGGCGTGTTGTTGATGCTGATCGCCGCGATCGGACTGGTGCGCCTTCGCGACCCGTTGCAACGCATGCACAGCGCGACCAAGGCGGGAACGCTCGGCACCATCTGGGTGGTGCTCGGCGCGTTGGTCGTCGTCGATGATGTGCCGGTATCGACGGCGATCCTGACGATCCTGTTCCTTTTGTTCACGCTGCCGATCGGCGCCCAGTTGCTGGGCAGGGCGACCTATCTCTCGGGGGCAAAGCTCAAGGGGATCGACGACGATCCCATCGACGAACTGCGCCGCCGTTCGCCCGACTGAACGCGGACCACGATCAGGATTTCGCCGGCGGAAAGAAGGGTTCGGGTTCGGGCGTCGCCATGTTGCCGCGAAGCAGCTTGCGTCCGGCCGCCAGCCCGCCCACCAGTTCCAGTTCGACGCGCTGCTCGTCGCGCTCGCGCACATCGTCGATCGCTTCGCGCGCTTCGCTTTCGTCGAAGCCCAGTCCTGTCAACACCGCATGGCCGAACGCCAGCGCGGATTCGAACGTCTCGCGAATCTGGTAATCGACCCCCGCCTTGATCAGTCGCAGCGAATGCCCGCGGTCGAATGCGCGAACATAGAGTTTGACCAGCGGAAATTCGGATCGGCACAATTCGACGATCTGGTCGGCTACCTCGGGATTATCGACGCAGACCAGGATCGCCTCGGCCCGCGCCGCGCCCGATGCGTGCAGCACGTCGAGCCGGGTGCCATCGCCATAATGGACCTTGAACCCGAAATTGCCCGCGGCGCGGATCATGTCGACATCGGTTTCGATCAGAGCCAACTCGACTCGCCGCGCCAGCAGCGCCTGGCTCGCGACCTGGGCAAAACGTCCGAAGCCGACGAACAGCACGCGTCCGTGAAGATCCTCCGCGCGGTCGATGCCGTCGAGCGACACCGGCGCTTCGCTACGCATCCGCGCCTGGACGATCAGGATCAACGGGGTCAGCGCCATCGACAGGATGACGATCGCGGTCATGATCGCCGACACGCGCGGATCGAACAGGCCCACGCCCAGCGCCGCGGCGTAGAGGACGAACGCGAACTCACCGCCTTGTGCGAACAACGCGGCACGGTGGATCGCCGCGCGGTGATCGGACCCCGCGACCCTCGCGATCGCATAGATGCCGCTCGCCTTGACCGCCATGAACGCGACGACCCCGCCCAGCACCAGACGCCATTCGGCAGTCACCACCGACAGGTTCAGCGACATGCCGACGCTCAGGAAGAACAGGCCAAGCAGGATGCCGCGAAACGGCTCGATATCGGCCTCCAACTGATGCCGGTAATTAGATTCGGACAGCAGCACCCCGGCCAGGAACGCGCCCATCGCCATCGACAGGCCCGCCGCCTGCATGAACAGCGCCGACCCCAGCACGACCAGTAGCGCGGCGGCGGTCAGCACTTCGCGCGCGCCGGCCCGCGCGATGATCCCGAACAGCGGGTCGAGCAGCCAGCGTCCCGCGGCGATCAGCGCCGCCAGCGCGCCAACCGCGATCGCCACGCTCTGCCACAGTGGCAGGGCGTCCGCCGATCCGCGCCCGTTCAATGCGGCCCATAGTGCGACCAGCGCCAGTAGCGGCACGATCGCCAGATCCTCCAGCAATAGGATCGCGACCGACTTTTGCCCCTCGGGGCTGGCGGTTTCGCCTTCCTCCTCCAGCGTCTGCATGATGACCGCGGTGGACGACAGCACGAAGCCCATGGCGCCGACCGCCGCGACGACCGGCGGGAAGCCCGCGACGATCCCGACGCCGGTCAGCAGCAGGCCACAGGTCAGCACCTGCGCCGCACCCAGCCCGAAAATCTGGCGGCGCAATTTCCACAGCTTCGAAGGTCGCATCTCCAGCCCGATGAGGAACAGGAACATGACCACGCCCAGTTCGGCGATGTGAAGCAGGGTTTCGGCATCGGAAAACAACCCCAGCCCGAACGGCCCGATCACCAACCCAGCGGCGAGATAGCCCAACACCGACCCCAGACCCAGACGCCGGAACAGCGGCACCGCCGCCACCCCCGCGCCAAGCAGGATTACCGCATGCCCCAGCCCGAACCCCGCCGCGTCTGCCATCGCCCACCCTTTTCGCAATTGCACAAGCAAATTGTAGCCGGAGCGCACACGAACGCTAACGCCTTTTGCGAGACGAGCGCTAAAATGTGAGAAGGTGGTGGACGCACTAGGGCTCGAACCTAGGACCCGCTGATTAAGAGACAAAGCACAAGCCGTCTCAACTCCTATCCCAGCCTAACTTATCAACGGGTATCGCCCCGCAAAAAGCGCCGAAACCGCTTGCAATGCCGTCTATTGTTAGCCATAGATAGGGAGTGAGGGTAACAGGCGCTAACACGCCGATCTGTTACCCCAGTGTTACCCCAGGCGGCACGGTGCCGCTCTATGGACAGGACGGGCGGCATGGCAAAGGCACTCACGGTTAAGGCGATCGAGGCGGCGGTTGGCGGCAAGGCCAGACGCGAGATGCCAGACGGCACGGTGCAGGGGCTTTACCTTGTCGTGCAGCCTAGCGGGGTGAAGGGCTGGGCAATCCGCTATCGCTATGCAGGCAAGCCCTGCAAGCTGACGCTGGGGCGGTATCAGCGCGACAGTGAGGGCGGGGGGCTATCGCTCGCCGACGCGCGCACGGCGGCTGGCGTTACGCTGGAACAGGTCGAGCGCGGCATCAACCCGGCGGTGGAGAAAAAGGCGAAGAAGGCCGCGCGGCTGGAGGCCGAGCTTGAGGGCCGCGACAAGATCAAGAACCTGTTGGACCTATACGAACGCCGCCACCTCGCCCCGCTGCGATCGGGCGATCAGGCGCGCGCCTTCCTCGATCGGAACGTCCTTGTCGAATGGGGCGAGCGCGACGTGCATTCGATCAAGAAGCGGGACGTAATCGACCTGCTGGACAAGATTGTGGACAGCGGTCGCGGTATCACCGCCAACAGGGTGCTGGCGCACCTTCGCGCCTTCCTGAACTGGTGCGTCGAGCGTGACGTCCTGGAATTCAACCCAGCAACCAGCGTCAAGCCGCCGGTGCCGGAGGTGAAGCGCGACCGGGTGCTATCCGACGACGAAATCCGCCTGTTCTGGCAAGCCTGCGAAGCCGTAGGCCAGCCGTTCGGGGCGATCGGCAAGCTGCTGCTGCTGACAGGCCAGCGGCGTGGCGAGGTATCCGCCATGACGGACGGGGAGCTGGTGGCGGGCAAGTGGAATCTGTCGAAAGAGCGGACGAAGAATAAGCGTCCCCACACGCTTCCGTTGTCGAGCGGCGCACGGGCCGTCCTAAGCTCGCTGGAGCGCGTCAAGAGCGCGAAGGGTTACTTGTTCACGACGACCGGCAAAACGCCTGTGTCGGGATTCAGCAAGGCGCACACGGCCATTGCGGACAAGATGGTGGAGCTGGCGGGCGAGGGCGCGGAAATCGAACCCTGGCGCTGGCACGATCTGCGCCGCACCTGTGCAACCGGTCTGGCGCGGCTGGGGGTGCCGGTGCGCGTTACCGAGGCTGTGCTGAACCACGTTAGCGGGACCGGCGGCGGCATTGTCGAGGTTTACCAGCGGCACGATTACGCAGCCGAGAAGGCCGAGGCGCTGGAGCTTTGGTCGCAGGCGGTGGCGGACATTGTGGCGGGTCGCGATCCGATCGAGGCGCGAGCCGAGCGCGCGCGGGTCATGGATGACGCCGAGAACGTGGTGGCCATCGCGTGATGCGGCGCCTTAACATACCTTGGTTTAGTCAGCTTGCGGACCATTCTATCGCAATCATTCAGTCGCGCATGGCTGGACAAGACAACGACATAAATCGACTGCTTCGGATGGCGACGGCAGTGGGTTTCGGCCAGCCGGTTTCAGAGAAAACGCGGGCACTTGAGGAGTTGTTCTATCCAAGCTGCCGCAAGTGCATTGCAGAGGCTTATGATGACAGCATCATGCCGGACTCGCCGCACCTGCCCCTGTGGGGATATCTGGGCTTAGTGGGCGCGGCCCTGGATTGCACAATTGAGGATGACGGAAATTATTCAAACGCGGCTCTGATCTTCGCCTGCGGTCAATTATGGGGTGAGATCGAATCGAAATTCCAGTGGCAAGCCCCCGTGGAGAAATGGAATAAGGCTGCTTTGGGGGGTGAAGCGAACCGGCTGGCTAGCGACGAAGACC
This sequence comes from Pseudomonadota bacterium, assembly GCA_023418595.1. Lineage (GTDB taxonomy): Bacteria > Pseudomonadota > Alphaproteobacteria > Sphingomonadales > Sphingomonadaceae > Sphingomonas. The sequence goes on along the minus strand of JAEZZI010000021.1, from coordinate 102,070 downwards.
GCAGGGAATTTGTTCGCGCCATCGCCCATGAGCGCGGCAAGGGCTTCCGGGACGCATTTAGGATCGCAGCGCAGCGACGACCGCATTGGGGGAAAGCCTCAACTTTCAAACGCGCCCATTACGAAGGAAAAGGTGTCCAATAGGGGCGATTAGACACCGAAACGTGCCCTAACTGGTGAGCCATGTTCAACGACGAGGACGTGGCAATGCATCCCGAAAAACGAATTCCCGCTGCTGCCGTGCGAGAGCTGTGCGGCGGCGTATCCGATATGTCCATCTGGCGCTGGATCAAGCGCGAAGGCTTCCCGAAACCGGCAAGCAAAATCGGCGGGCGGCGCTACTGGCGCGAGGCCGAAGTGGTCGAATGGCTCGGTGCCCAGGCGGAGGTGGCGTAATGGAAACGCAAAACCCCCGCGCCGTAGGAAGCGCAGGGGCTGGGAGTGTCTTGCCGGACGCTCAAGCCCATAGCGCATCCGCTACTGAAAAGCCAACCTTCGCGACCTTCGACCTGACTCCGATCGACGACGTTTCCGCCGATCTCGAGGTGCTACGCTCCATGATCGACGTTGCCGTTGACGTGTTCGACAGCAGCCCGAAGAACGCGCAATGCCTTCTGTTCGGGGCGCTCAACCAGCTCGACCTCGCCAACAACCGCCTTGCCGAGACGCATCGCGCGTTGCTCCACCTCCAACTTGGGGGGCGGAAATAATGGCTGCGACCCCAAAGCCCGAATTTCGGCTCAACGGCTGCACCAACATCGTTGATGAGCCCTACCAGTTTCTCGACCAGGCACATGGCGTGCTGGCGTGCCTCGATGAAGCTCTAGATCCGAACGGCGGAGCCGGAACGCTCAACCCCCTTCTGATCGTTGCCACCGTCCGCGCGGCGTCCACGCTAGTTCATCTGGCGGCTCAGGGGCTGAACGTCATGGACGAAAAGGAGGAGGCGCGGCGCAATGGCTAACCTCATCCCCTTCCCGCGCGAGCGCCTGTCGCTGCGCTTCCGGCCCGAACAAAACGACCCGTGGATTGTCGTCCGCGAGGAAGCGTTCGGCGCGGCCTTCGAGGTTGTCGTGCTGCCGACCCCGGCGGGCGTCGGTCACGATTGCGAGTTTCCGACCTATGCGGCCGCGCTCGAATATGGCGAGCGGCTGTCCCGCACCTTGGGGTTGAAGCTGCACGATCAGGTGGCATTCAACGCTAACCCGCCGGGGACCGCTGCATGAATGCTCCGGCGGGATTCTTCGCCATCCCCGAAGCGGTGTCGGACCTTGATCGGGGCTATCGTGCCTCGATCACGGTTCACTATCCGAACGTCGATCCGATGACGCTTGCCGTCCGCGTGGAGCTTTTGCGCCAGCGCGATCAGATGGCGGCAGCGCGTCGGGTTTGCTGCGACGAAAGCTATCCCGCGCTGTCCGAGGGGCTGCGATTGGCGACCAGTTACGCGCTGGACAGTTCGCCGCTTCGGACGCTGCTGTTCGTCCACTACGCGATCGACGGATTGCTGGGCGCGGCGCGGATGATCGAACGCGGATGCAGGGGGCAGCGCCCATGAATAAAGGCATGTTCGCGGATGACGACGGGGTAAACGATTACCTCGATAGCGCGCCAGATTGGGGCGAAGCATGGCAACCGGAAACGGGGCCACCTGCCCGAACACCCTCTCGGACAGCGCTTCCGGTCGAGCGGTTCAACGAGATTGAGCCGGTGCTTTCCGGCCTTTGGCTAATCAAGCGCATCCTGCCATCGCAGGGCTTGGCGCTAATCTATGGACACCCCGGCTCAGGCAAGAGCTTCTTTGCCCTCGATATGGCGTTCCACATCGCGCTCGGGTGGGATTGGCAGGGTCGCAAGGTCAAGCAGGGCGCGGTCATCTATGTAGGTGCCGAGGGGGTGAATGGCCTTCGCAACCGCATGGTCGCGTTTCGCCTACACCATCAAATTGACGAAGCTGTGCCGATTACGCTCGTTCCCTGCCCGATCAACCTCCAGGACCCGGAAGCGGACGTTTCTCGCCTGGTCGATACGATTCGGGCCGAGATTGAGCACCACGGCTTCGACGCTGCGCTGATCGTCATCGACACGCTCTCAAAGACGTTTGGGGCAGGTAAAGAGAACACCGACGACATGGCGACCTATGTCGCGAACTGCGATCGGGTTGCCACCGAATTCCGATGCTGCGTCATGCCGGTCCACCATCGCCCGAAAGATGCCGAGAGCACCGAACCGCGAGGGCACAGCAGCCTCAGGGGCGGTGTCGATACCATTATCCTGATCGAATCCGGCCGGACGAAACGTGCAGAGGTGAAGAAGCAGAAGGATGGCGAGGACAACGAGCGGTTCCTGTTCAACCTTCGCCCGATCGAACTGGGCGAGGATGAGGACGGCGAACCAGTTACCTCCTGCGTCGTCCAGGCCACCGACCGCGACCTGACCCCCAGTGCCGATCCGTTCGCGAAAGCGGTTGGCCGCCTCAGCACTAAAAACCGGCTTGCCTACGATCAGCTTGGGGAGGCGATCGAACAGTCTGGTCAGCCCCTTCCGATCGAAATTCCAGACACCGAAATCGACCGCAATCGGGTCGGAAAGGTGGTGGAATTCGAGAGGTGGCGGGACAAGTCGATTTCGGCTGCCGGGACAGAGGCGGGACAAAGCCGGGACACTGCCAAGCGCACCTTCAACCGATCGGTCGAAAAGCTGCAAAGTGAAGGAATTGTGCGGGTTTGGAACCAATGGGCGTGGATTACTCATCATATTGCCGGGACATAGCCGGGACAAGAAACGGGACAAGACCGGGACACCGGGACAGGCGGGACAAGGGTCTTTAGACCCTGTCCCGTTGTCCCGCCCCGCAGTCGGGCGCTGTCTGTCCCGATCTGTAACCGGGGGTGGGGGTATCGCTTTCAGGGGCAGCACCTCGATAAAGTCGGTTGCAAACAGAAACCCATCTTGCGGCTTTTTCTTGGCTCGGACCGTCCCCCAAATCGCCAGACCCGTTGATATTCAATCACGGGTATCTCTTTTCAAAACACTAGCTAACCCAAAGGTCTGAGCCTATTGCATTCTCATGCGTTCTGTGCAGGGGTAACGTTGGGGTAACAAGAGCGACATTTGAATGCCAAAAGCACCGCCACCGCCACAATTCAGCACCCGCAAAGGAACGGGCAGCGTCATGCTGTCTGGCGTGGATGGCCGATCGCAGATGGCGCGGCGGTTCCGGGAAATCGTGACCGGGATCGAAAGCGACCTGGGCGGCGAGCTGACCGAGGCGCAATCGCAGCTTGTGGCGCGCTCTGCCACGCTGGCGATCTGGTGCGAGGAACGCGAAGGCGAGTTGGCAACAGGCGCGCAATTCGACGCTGGGCAATATGCGACGATCAGCAACTCCCTTCGCCGCCTGCTGTCCGATCTGGGGCTTGAGCGACGGATGCGCGACCTGACCCCCTCGCTCGATCAATACCTGGCGGGGAGGACGGCACAGTGACCGCGCCTCTCACCATCCGCGACCTGATGACGGACCCCGCGCTATTCGGTGCCCAATTCGGGGGCGACAGCTTCGCGGCGTGGCGCGCGCTGTTGGCGGGCTTCTACGGCTTGCCCCTGGACGATAGCGACCTCGCCACCTTCCTGTCTCTCACGGGCCGCACGGAAGCCCCCAGCGGCCCGTTTGCCGAGCTATGGGAAGCGATCGGGCGGCGCGGTGGCAAGACGCAGATAGCGGCCCTGCTATCCACCTATCACGCACCGTTCATGGATTACCGCGACAAGCTATCGGCGGGCGAGATCGCCACCGTGCTGTTGCTGGCGGCTGACAGGTCACAGGCTCGATCGGCCATGCGCTACGTCCGAGGCTTGTGCGAGCACCCGATGATCCGGCCCATGATCCGCCGGGAAACCGAGACGGGCATCGAATTCACGAACCGCACGGCAATCGAGATTGCGACTGCCAGCTTCCGATCGGTGCGCGGATACACCCTCGCCTGTGTCATCGCCGACGAAATCGCCTTCTGGTTCAGCGACGGCGCGAGGCCCGATGCGGAAACGATCGCAGCGGTGCGACCTGGCCTCGCCACGCTTGGCGGGCCGCTGATTGCTCTGTCATCGCCCCACGCGAAGCGCGGCGAGCTGTGGCGCGCGTTCAAGGCGCATTACGGCAACGACGCATCGCGGCGGGTGTTGGTCGCACAAGCCCCCAGCCTGACCATGAACCCGACGCTCGACCCGGCCATTGTCGCGGCGGCGCTGGGCGAGGACCCGGAACGGGCAAGGGCCGAATACCTGGCCGAATTCCGACAGGACGTGGACGCGTTTCTTGACATTGAACTGGTCGAACGGGCCAGCCGGTCGAACCCGCCGATCCTGCCAGCGCGCGACAGCGAGCAGTATCACGCCTTTGTCGATCCGAACGGCGGCGGCGCGGATGAATTCACCCTGGCGATTGCCCACCGGGAGGGCGAGGTGACGGTGGTAGACGGCGTATGGGGACGCGAGAAAATGTCCCCGGCGGCGATCGTCTGTGACTTCGCCGCATTGCTTCGCGGATACCGGGTCAACCGCATTCACGGCGACCGCTACGCAGGCCGGTGGCCGAGCGACGAATTCCGCAAGCACGGGATCGAATACGTGCCGAGCGATCGGGACCGCAGCGCGCTCTATCTCGACTTCGTGGCCCGTATCAATTCGGGGGCCGTCATCTTGCCGCCAGATGCCCGGATGCAGCGCCAATTCGCCAACCTGGAGCGCCGCGCGCACCGGGGAGGACGGGAATCGATCGACCATCCGCCGGGTGCCCATGACGACCGTGCGAACGCGGTGGCGGGTGCGGTGGCCTTCGCCACGAAACGACAAGCCTCCAGCCAGACCGGCGCTGTGCGCGGTCTATACTGAAAGGAACACCGATGAGCGCGATCAACTTTCCCAAGCATCTCAAGATCACCGACAACCTCAACGGGAGCCAATATGTTCGCCCGAACCTGAAGGCACGGGTCGAGAACGGCGACAGCGCGATGCAGAGCCTTCGCAACGCCCATGACGGCTATCGCACCTTTTGCGAGAACCTGGTCGATGCCTTTCAGAAGCCCGATCCGACCATGACCGAGGCCGCTCATTTCATCCAGATGCGCGAGATGGCATTCAAAAAGGTCAAGAGCGCCGCAGAGGCCAACGAGCGGGCGAAGGAAAAGGCGACGGCTGAGATCAAGGCCTGTCGCGCGGCCATGCGTAGCACGCTTGAGATGGTCGAAAACCATCGCGCACCCGAAATCCGCGGTTATCTGCGCGGACTGTCCCAGGCCGAGCGGTCGGATATTCTAGCCGAGGCCGTCAAGCGAAAGGACGCGGCGACGATCGCGGCGGTGGTGGATGCGCCCGCCTATCTTTCGGGTGAGACGGACGAGCGAACCGCTCTCCTTCGCTCGAAATACGAGACGGAGCATAACCCGGAACTTGCCGAGCGCATTGCCGATCTGGAGCAGGCGTTGGCGATCAATACGGCGGCGGGGCAAGACCTGCCCGAATTCGTGGACAGCCTTTTGCCGTTCGCGAAATACGAGCCGCTCAAGAAGGAACAGGAAGCGGCACAGGCACGGCGGGCCGCGATCAGTGACTGACCACCGCAAATTCCGCATCGAACCAATAGGGGGCGTGAATGGCTGATTTTGCCAAGCTAGTGCTCGACGCGGACACGCGCGGCCTCAAGAAAGCAGAAACCGACCTGGATGGCGTTTCGGCGAAAGCGACCGACGTGGCGCGCAAGGTCGGGGAGTCGATGACGAAGCTGGGGGCTGGCCTCACGATCGGCGTCACGGCTCCGCTAACGCTTTTCGGGAAAGGAGCCGTTCAAGCCGCGATCGACGCGCAAGAGCTGCAATCCATGTTCGACACGACGTTCGGTTCGATGAGTGCGAGCATGAATAGGTGGGCGGAAGAAACGGGAAACGCGATGGGGCGTAGCACGCAAGAGCTACAGCAATCCGCCGCGATGTTTCACGGCTTTTTCAAGGATATGATGCCTGAGGGTGAAGCGGCGGAGTTTAGCCGCAAGCTAACCGTGCTCGCGCAGGATGTTGCCAGTTTCAAGAACCTCTCGAACGACGATGCCCAACGCCGCCTGTTTGCCGCAGCGACCGGCGAATACGAGAGCCTGAAAGCACTTGGCGTCGTCATCAACGATAACGTGCTCGCCGCCAAGGGAATGGAGATGGGGTTCGGCAGCTCGACCTCCGCGATGAGCGAGCAAGAAAAGGTGCTCGCTCGCGTCGCGATCTTGCAAGAGAAATTCGCCGATGCATCCGGTGACGTGGAGCGCACGTCGGGCAGCATGGCCAATCAGATTAAGGCCGCGCAAGCGAGGTTTTCGGAACTGCAAGTGTCGATCGGCGACAAGCTGATTCCGGTTCTAAATCCGTTGCTGGAGAAACTGAACTCGGCGCTGGACTGGTTCACCCAGCTACCCGGCCCCGTGCAGGAGACGGTAGTCGTCATCGGCGGTCTTTCAGCCGCATCCGGGCCGTTGCTGATGGTCGTCGGGAAGCTGACCACCGCCGTTCCGCTCTTGGCAAAGGCGATGACCTTCCTGTTCGCGCACCCGGTAATTTTGGGCGCGGCGGCGCTAATCGGCGGGATTTACCTCGCGTGGAAGAATTGGGACAAGATCACCGCGATTGTCGAGAACCTCTTTGTCGGGGTGAAAACATGGCTCCAGGACAAGCTAGGCGCGGTATTCAACTGGGTCGCGGGGAAGCTCAAATGGGTCGGCGACAAATTCTTTGAACTCTACGATCGCGTCGTCGGCAATTCCTACATTCCCGATATGGTCGATCAGGTCGGCCAGCATATTGGCAGGCTGCAAACACTGATGGTCGATCCGGCTGTTAAAGCAAACGAGCGGGTGGGCGATAGCTTCGCGTCTCTGGCGCAAAGTGTTACCAGCTCGATCCAGTCGATCGTCGGGAGCCTGAAATCTGGCGACTGGCTGGGCGCGGTCGAGGGGGCCGTGGGCATCCTTGGCAAGCTCGGTTTGATCGGGGGCGGGATTCCCTCGACCGCGGCGGTAGGCAACATGAACGCAGCGGCCTACGCCAACTTTGCTCGGTCTATCGGCGTGCCAGGGCTTGCGAACGGGGGCGCGTTCGATGTCGGCGGCATTCCCGGCGTGGACCGCAACCTTCTGTCGATCAACGGCATCCCCCGCGCCAGAGTGTCGGCGCGCGAGCGGGTTCATGTCGTGCCGCCAGGCCACTTCGCGACGAACGACAATGGGCGTGGCGCATCGCGGGGCGATACCAAGCTCCATGTTGAGGTCGTTGCTAACAACAACGGCTTTGCCGCGATCGTGCGCGACCATGCGGGCCAAGTGCTTGCCCAGGCCGCGCCTTCGCTTATCAAGGCCTCCATGAACGCTACCCACAACGAGGCAGCGAAGCGTCAGCGGCGACAGCTAGCAGGATAGGTGATTTATGAAACGAAGCCTGATCGGAACGCACGAAGAAATCCTAGCTAACATTGTGGGTTTCTATTCGGGGATTTTGTCGACTCTGGTGACGCAGATGCATCACGATCAGTTGCTAGACGGAAAAGGGTTCGCAGCCATGCTTCGTGAAGGCGGGCCAGACTTGGAAATCCCCAATTACCGCTATCTCAAGCATGGGCTAGCCGATGAGATCGATAAGCGGATCGATCGCCTTGAGGCTACCGGGGAGAAGCCAAACCTGACTGTGGTCAGCAACGATATCGATTGAGACGCATGTTACCCTAGCCGTTACCCCTGCGCGCTAGAAGCAAAGTCGCCAGACCAAACGACCTGCCAAGTTATTGAGAAACCGGGAGAATTTGGTGGACGCACTTGGGCTCGAACCAAGGACCCGCTGATTAAGAGTCAGCTGCTCTACCAACTGAGCTATGCGTCCATCCGGTGTAATCGGCGGCTTCGACGGCCAGCCGTTTCGATTGGAAGCGCGCGGTTAGCACCGGGTTTCGGGGTTGGCAACAGCCTATCCCACAAAAAATCACCAGCGTTGGACTTTGCGGCTTTCGCGGTCGATGGCGAAGAGGATGCCGAGCGCGAACATCACCGTCATCATCGACGATCCGCCGTGGCTGATGAGGGGGAGGGGGATGCCGGTGACCGGCGCCAGCCCCATCACCATCAACAGGTTGATCGCAACATAGAAGAAGATCGTCGCCGAGATCGCCGCGGCGGTCAGGCGTTCGAATTTGGTCTTGGCGCGCATCGCGACCCCCACGCCCCATCCGCAGAGCGCGACGAACATCGCGATCAGCGTGACGCCGCCGACCAGCCCGAATTCCTCTGCGACCAGCGCGAAGACGAAATCGGTATGGCCTTCGGGGAGGTAGTTGAGGTGAACCTGAGTGCCGTTCAGGAAGCCCTTGCCGAACAGGCCGCCCGATCCGATCGCGATTTTCGACTGGGTGATGTGATAGCCCGCCCCCAGCGGATCTTCCTCTGGATTGAGGAAGATCAGCACGCGCTTTTGCTGATATTCCTGCATGCCATATTCGATCATCAGCGGGATCGCGATCGCCGCCGCCAGCCCGCCCGCGACGAACAACCGCAGGGGCACGCCCGCGAGGAACATGAGCGTCGCGCCGCCCGCAATGATCATGACCGCGGTGCCGAGATCGGGCTGGATCAGCACCAGCAGGGCAGGGACCATGATGAGGATCGCCGCAGGCCAGATCGCGCTGAATTTGCGAGTCTCGCCCGCGGGCAGCATTTCGTAGAAACGCGCGAGCGCCAGCACCATGGCGAGCTTCATCAGTTCGGACGGCTGAAGGCGCATGAAGCCCAGATTGAGCCAACTTTGCGCGCCGCCCGCGGTATGGCCGACAAATTCGGTCATCACGATGAGTACCAAGGCGATGCCGTAAGCGGGAAAGGTCGCACGACGATACCAGTCGATCGGGATGCGCGACATGACCATCGCCACGCCGAAAAAGACCAAAAAGCGACTGGCGTGGCTGAACGCCCAGGGCGACATGCTGCCTCCGGCGGCCGAGTAGAGCATAAGCGCGCCGAACCCGCCCAGCGCGAGGACGAGAAGCAAGGCCCCCCATGGCAGGCGCATGACGGGGGCGGGGACGATCGAAAGCGCGTTCATTCCGTCGCCGGAGCAGCCGCAGGCGAGGGAGACGCAGCCGTGGCGGGCGCGGCTGTTGCAGCGTCGGCCGGTGGCGAAAGGCCCGCGGCGATCGCCTGACGCTGGGCCAGGAACACCGCCTGCTCCTTTGCCATGCGTTCCGAAATCGTGCCGCCCCATTCCTTTTCCATCGGCGCGAGCACGTCCATCGCCTTGTTGCGGTCGAACAGGAAGGTCAGGCAGTCGCGCGCGACCGGCGCCGCCGCACCAGAGCCCGACATGCCGTGTTCGATGACGACCGCGACCGCATATCGCGGCGCATCGACCGGCGCGAAGCCGACGAACAGCCCGTGGTCGCGGTATTTCCACGGCACGTTGCGCCCGCCGCGCGCCATGCCCGACAGGCGGCGGACCTGCGCGGTGCCGGTTTTTCCGCCCATGCGGATGTCGGGAAAGGGAAGTTTGGAGCGACCCGCCGTACCTGCGCCGTTGACGACCTCGTCCATGCCGGACCGCACCGCGGCGAGATGTTCGGGCGAGAAGCCGAGCACGCCCGGCGCGCCGACCTGACCTGCGATCATGTGCGGCACGAGCGCGCGGCCCGAGGCGATGCGCGCGGTGGACAGCGCAAGCTGGAACGGGCTGGCCAGATAATAGCCCTGGCCGATCGCGGCGTTCAGGCTGTCCGACTGAGTCCAGGCCTGGTTCCAGCGACGCTGTTTCCATTCGGGATCGGGAACGGTGCCGTAACGCTGCGACGGCATCGGCAGGTCGAACTGTTCGCCGAACCCCAGCTTGCGCGCTGCCTCCGCCATCGCGTCCATGCCGATTTCGCGGCCCAGCGCGTAGAAATAGGTGTTGCACGACCGGGCAATGGCGGTGTGCATGTTCATCGGTCCGTGACGCCCGAGACATCCGAAGCGGCGATTGCCGAGCTGATAGCCGCCGGGACAGTTGATCCGGCGTTCGGGGTCGATCCCCATCGACTGGATCGCCAGCGCATGGGTAGGCTTCAGCGTCGATCCGGGGGGGTAGAGCCCCTGCAACGCCTTGTTGGTCAGCGGCAGATGGTCGTTTTCGGACAGCATCGCCCATTCGTTGCGGCTGATCCCGTCCGAAAAGGCGTTGGGATCATAGGCCGGCATTGATGCGAGCGCGAGCACGCCGCCGGTCAGGCAGTCGATCACCACGACCGACCCCGATTCGGTGCCGAGCCGCCGCGCGGCATATTCCTGTAGTCCCGCATCAATGGTCAGTTTGACCGTCCCGCCCTGCCTATCGGGACGGGTATCGAGTTCGCGCACCAGCCGCCCGCGTGCCGTCACCTCGACGCGCTTGGCGCCGGGCACGCCCTGCAACTTGTCTTCCAGCACCTTTTCGATGCCGTCCTTGCCTAGTTTGAACCCCGGCGTATTCATCAATGGGTTCTTGGTTTCCAGAAACTGCTCGCGGGTTGCCGCGCCGACATAGCCAACGAGGTGGCCGACCGCCGCGCCTGCGGGGTAATAGCGGGCAAAGCCGCGCGTCGGCGATACGCCGGGCAGTTCGGGCAGCCGCACGCTGACTGCAGCGAAGCGTTCCCAGTCGAGATTTTCGGCGACAGGCACCGGCTGGAATCCCGAGGCGCCCTTCAGATCCTCCATGATGCGTTCGACATCGTCGGCGGTGAGCGCGAGCAAATCCCGGAGCTGGCCGACGACGCGTTCCTTGTCCTCGATCCGGTCGGGGATCAGGTCGACCCGGAAATCGGTTCGGTTGCTGGCGATCGGGGCGCCGTTACGGTCGACGATCCACCCGCGGCGTGGCGGGACCAGGGTGATATTGATCCGGTTGCTGTCGGCGAGCAGCGCATAGCGTTCATTCTCGGCGATCGACAGCCAGCCCATGCGGCCCGCAAGCACCAGGCCAAGCGCGGCCTGCCCGCCGCCGACGAACATCGCGCGGCGCGAAAAGCTGAAACTCTGGGCCGCTTCGCTGACGATGCGCGCGGGACCGCTCATTCGGCGACTCGCGGGTCCCAGCGGGCAACGAGCAGGGCGATCAGGGGGTAGAATGCCATCGCGATCAAAATCTGTACCAAAAGCACGGTGTCGACATGTGCGGTGAAGCCGGTCGCGACCAGCCGTCCCGCCACCAGCACGAATGCGACGCCCCCTGCCGCAATCGCGAAGTCATGCCAGAAGCTTCGCCATACCAGCCGCGCGTCGATGATGTCGATGGCCAGATAGGCAATCGTCCACAATAACATCGCACTGCCGAGCGGCTGGCCGGAGACGAGATCGTCGAACAGCCCCAGCGGCACCGCCGCCCAGGTTTTGAAGCAATCGGGCCGTCTGAGTCGCCACGCGATCAGCAGCATCAACCCGAAGGGCGGCAGGAACGGGACGGTCGCGATGATCGGGATCAGCGTCAGCAGCGATCCCAGCATCACGGTTACCGGAGCCAGCCAGACTTCGCGGCCCGGCGGGTCGGGCTCGCCGATCCGCGAGGCGTTGATCGGCGTCACGGGGCGTCGATTCCTGGCGCGCGTTCGGCCTGGGTGGCGGGTTCAGGCGGCGGCTGGAACGCATTCTGCACCAGTGCGAAGTCGAATGCGTCGGGGCTGGCCATCGGACGCGCCAGGCTGGCGTCGTCGGCGTTGCGCATCACCCGCGCGACCGGGACATTGGGCGGATAAAGGCCGCCCGTGCCCGAGGTGACGAACAGGTCGCCCGAATTAAGCGGAATGTTGGCGACATTGGCCGATCGGATGTCGATCAGCCCGTCGCCGCGACCGATGGCGAGTGCGGGGAGGCCGTCCCTGGCGCGGCGCACCGGCACGATGCTTTCGGTGTCGATCACCAGCAGCACACGCGCGGTATTGGGACTGACCTCGACGGTGCGGCCGATCAGGCCTTCGGGACCGCGCACCGGCTGACCGATGCGGACGCCGTGGCGCGATCCGGCGTTCAACGTGGCGAAACGACGGGTGCTGGAAGCCGACGAATTGACGAGGCGCGCGGTGACAATGCCCTGAACCGGCACATCCTGAACCCGGAGCAGCGCGCGCAGCCGGGCGTTTTCGCGGTTGATCGACTGGGCCTGGACCAGCACGGGGCGGATGGCCTTAACCTCGGCGCGGAGCTGTTCGTTTTCGCCCATGACGAAGAAATAATGGCCGATCGCCTCGGGCACGTTGCCGACCGACCGGCGCAGCCAGTCGAGCGCCGACGAGATTGGGGTGGTGACTTCGCGGATGCCGCCGCGCAGATGCTGATAGGCGGGGGGATTGATCGCCGACAGTGCAAGCAGGATCGCGCCGAGAAGCGCGCCCGCGCCGGCGATCACATAGCCCAGAAACAGACTATATTGCGCCCGCCGCGAAAAGCCCGGACGCCTGTTGCGTTGCGGCGCCACTTTGATCCCAGTCTAGCATAACCTTCCGACGAGAATCGGGAGGAAGGGTGAACCATTTAAGTCGCAGGACGGATGCCGTTCCAGAACCCGCAGAAAATAAATTCGATCTGTCCCGGTTCGTGCTGAGCTTGTCGACCCGAAGGGCGGCGCATAGTGCCAACCACTGTTTTTTCTTCGTGCCGCTGGGCAGACAGGACGAAAGAAAGACAGTGGTTCGACGGGCTCAGCACGAGCGGAAGGGGACATGGTCGCGCGTTGCGGCGAGCCCTCAAACGGCGAGCAGCACGCCGCGATAGATCTGGTCCTCGAGCGCGCGACCGGTGCCGAGTGCGACGCAGGTCAGCGGGTCTTCGGCGACCGACACCGGCAGGCCGGTTTCGTCGCGCAGCACCTCGTCCAGGCCCTGGAGCAGCGCACCGCCGCCGGTGAGCACGATGCCCTGATCGACGATATCGGCGGCGAGTTCGGGGGCCGTGTTTTCCAGCGCAATTCGAACGCCTTCGACGATGGTATTCACCGGCTCTGCGAGCGCTTCGGCGATCTGTCCCTGGTTGATCTGAATTTCCTTGGGCACGCCGTTGACCAGATCGCGACCCTTGATGTGGATGGTCTGGCCGATGCCGTCGGCGGGCGGCTTGGCGATGCCGACTTCCTGCTTGATGCGCTCGGCGGTGGCTTCGCCGATCAGCAGATTGTGGTTGCGGCGGACATAGGAGACGATCGCTTCGTCCATCTTGTCGCCGCCGACGCGGACGGAGGTCGAATAGGCGAGTCCGCGCAAGCTCAGCACCGCGACTTCGGTGGTGCCGCCTCCGATATCGACGACCATGCTGCCGATCGGTTCGGTCACGGGCATGTCGGCACCGATCGCGGCGGCCATCGGTTCCTCGATCAGGAACACCTGGCTCGCGCCCGCATTCGACGCGGCGTCGCGGATCGCGCGGCGTTCGACGCTGGTCGAGCCCGACGGCACGCAGATCACGATCTGGGGCCAGCGGACGAAGCGGCGCTGGCCGTGCACTTTCTGAATGAAGTGCTTGATCATCTGTTCGGCGACGTCGATGTCGGCGATCACGCCGTCGCGAAGCGGGCGGATCGCCTCGATCGAACCCGGCGTCTTGCCCATCATCAGCTTGGCGTCGTCGCCGACCGCCTTCACCTTGCGCACGCCGTTCAGCGTTTCGACCGCGACCACCGACGGTTCGTTGAGCACGATGCCGCGCCCGCGCAGATAGACGACGGTATTCGCCGTCCCCAAGTCGATCGCCATATCGTGCGACATGAATTTGAAGAATCTGGAAAAGAACATCGCTTCGCCCGTCGTCGGCCGCCCGATATGCTGGGTCGGCAGGTCCACCCTTTATCCTTGACCTGTCCCCACCGCTGCCGGAAATGCGGCATCGATCGAGCAGTGCGGATGCGGGTCGCGGAAGCCCGCCGCTTGGGCTAGAGCGGCACCCATGTCAATACGCCGCCTGCCTTCGCATCTGGTCAATCGTATCGCCGCCGGTGAAGTGGTCGAAAGACCCGCCAGTGCGTTGAAGGAACTGGTCGAGAATGCGATCGACGCAGGCAGCGCACGGATCGTCGCGCGTCTGGCGGGCGGCGGCGTGGACGGGATCGAGGTGATCGACGACGGCTGCGGCATGACTCCCGCCGACATGGCGCTGGCGCTGGAGCGGCACGCGACGTCGAAACTGCCGGATGACGCCATCGAGAATGTGACGACGATGGGGTTTCGCGGCGAAGCCTTGCCGTCGATCGCCAGTGTTGCGCGGCTGACGATCGAGAGTCGGGTGAGGGGTGCAGACGGCTGGCGGCGGGTGGTTGATAATGGCGATCTGGTCGAGGAGGGTCCTGCCGCGCTGCCGCCGGGAACGCGAGTGAAGGTCGAGGGGCTGTTCGCGCGGGTGCCGGCGCGGCGCAAGTTCCTGCGGTCGGCGCGGAGCGAATATGCTGCGTGCATCGATGTGGTGAAGCGGCTTGCGATGGCGCGCAGCGATGTCGGCTTCACGCTGGAGCATGACGGGCGGCGGACGCTGCACGTCCAGGCGGACGAAAGCGCGCCCGACCGGGTGGCGGGGCTGACAGACCGCGCGCTGGTCGAGAACAGCGTTGCGATTGATGCGGAGCGCGAAGGCGTGCGGCTGGGCGGGATCGCGAGTTTGCCGACGTTCAACCGCGGCGTGGCGGATCACCAATATTTGTTCGTCAACGGAAGGCCGGTGAAGGACCGGCTGCTGATCGGAGCGGTGCGCGGCGCCTATGCCGAGATGCTGGCGCGCGATCGCCATGCGGTGGTGGCGCTGTTCATCGACGTGCCGGCCAGTGAGGTGGACGTGAACGTGCACCCGGCCAAGACCGAGGTGCGGTTCCGCGATCCGGCGATGGTGCGCGGGCTGATCGTCGGCGGCTTGCGCCGCGCGTTGGACGCGGCGGGCCATCGCAGCGTCCAGCGCCCGAGCGAAGCGGCGCTCGGCACGTGGCGAAGCGACTTAAGCTCCTCCCCTTCAGGGGAGGGGTTTGGGGCGGGGCCTCTCCACTCAGACGCTCCGTTTGCGGCAACGCCCCACCCCAACCCCTCCCCTGAAGGGGAGGGGCTTTATCATTTCCGCGAATCCCGCCCCACCTTCCTCTCGCCACCCCCGATGGCCCGCGCGGAAGCCGCTGCCGGACCCGTCCCCTCGACCATCCAGCACCCTCTGGGCGTCGCCCGCGGGCAGGTCGCCAAGACCTATATCGTCGCCGAGGCCGCGGACGGGCTTGTGCTGGTCGACCAGCATGCCGCGCACGAACGGCTGGTGCTGGAACGGATGCGTGCAGGCCTGGCGGGCGGGCGGGTGGCCGCCCAGGCGCTGCTGATCCCGCAAGTCGTCGAACTCGACGAAGTGGCGTGCGACCGGCTGGAGGCGCGCGCCGCAGAACTCGCCGAATTCGGCCTGGACCTCGAACGCTTCGGTCCGCGCGCGGTGCTGGTGCGTTCGACCCCGGCACTGTTGGGCAGCGGCGATCCGACCGGGCTGGTCACCGACCTTGCCGACGAGCTTGGCGCCTTCGACGAGGCGCTGTCGCTGAAAGAGCGCCTCGATCACGTCGCCTCGACGATGGCCTGCCACGGATCGGTCAGGGCAGGGCGCGTGCTGTCGGTCGCGGAAATGAACGCGCTGCTGCGCGAAATGGAAGTCACCCCGCATTCGGGCCAATGCAACCACGGTCGCCCGACCTGGGTGAAACTGGCGCATGGCGATATCGAGAAGCTGTTCGGGCGGAAGTGATTCCTCGCCTGATTTGGAATGCGATCAGGATCAGGGCGTGTTGCAAACGATCAGCGATGCGGGATGCGACAGCGGCTCGGCCCTTGGCGGGGGCAGGGAAGGGCGAATTCATCCCCACGCAACCATTCGTCGCTCCGCGCATTCTATTCGCCGAACAGACAGGTGAACGATGGTCAAGCAAATTTTTCCGGTTATTCTGGCGCTTATCCCGCTGGTGGCGGTGTGTGGGGCGGTGGCAGCCTGTCCCTGAGCGAGAAGTAGTGCCCTTCGACAGGCTGGGGAGAGCGTAGTCATCAAAGTCGATTGAAACAAGAAAGGGCCGCTCCGGCATATCCGGGGCGGCCCTTTCGATTGCCTGCCGTCGGTGGTCGAGCGGCTTAGGCCTGCTCTTGCTCCGAGGCTTGGTTCGCGTCTTCCGAACCCGCATCGCCTTCGGCCGCGGCGAATTCGCCCGGCTCCAGATTGGGGTCGCGGTCTTCGGTGAAGCCTGCCGTGTCCTGTTCGAACATCGCGGCCATCACGTCGACGCCCTGTTCCTGCATTTCGGCTTCTTCAGGCGAACGCGCGACGTTGACCTTGACCGTCACCGAGACTTCGGGGTGCAGCGCGACCTTCACGTCATAGACGCCGATCGACTTGATCGGCTTGTCCAGGACGACTTGGTTCTTGGCGATCTTGTGGCCTTCGCCTTCCAGCGCTTCGACCAGATCGCGGACTGCGACCGAGCCGTAGAGCTGGCCGGTGTTCGATGCCTGACGGATCAGGGTGACGCTTGCGCCGTCGACCTTCTTGGCGTCCTTTTCGGCGTCGGCGCGCTTCGCGGCGTTCTCTGCCTCGATGCGTTCGCGGTTCGCCTCGAACACCTTCTTGTTGGCTTCGTTGGCGCGCAGCGCCTTCTTGTTGGGCAGGAGGAAGTTACGGGCATAGCCGTCCTTCACCTTGACCACGTCGCCGATGGCGCCGAGCTTTTCGACGCGTTCCAGCAGAATGATATCCATGCGGGCGCTCCTTACTTAACGATGTAGGGCAGCAGGCCCAGATGACGGGCGCGCTTGATGGCCTGGGCCAGTTCGCGCTGCTTCTTCGCGCTCACCGAAGTGATGCGCGAGGGGACGATCTTGCCGCGTTCGGAGACGAAGCCCTGAAGCAGGCGAACGTCCTTGTAATCGATCCGGGGCGC
Organism: Pseudomonadota bacterium; assembly: GCA_023418595.1. Lineage (GTDB taxonomy): Bacteria > Pseudomonadota > Alphaproteobacteria > Sphingomonadales > Sphingomonadaceae > Sphingomonas. The sequence continues at coordinate 85,119 of JAEZZI010000021.1, read as the reverse complement.
GTCCTTCGCGGAGAAGGGGCAGCTCTTGCGGCGGCGGAAAAAGGGTCGTGCCATGTCTCGCTACTCCTTACTGGTCGCCGCCGTCGCGGTCGCGACGGGAGCCACGTTCGCCGCCGCGGTCACGGCGCTCGCCACGGTCGCTCTTGCGCATCATCACCGAAGGACCGTCTTCCAGCGCATCCGTGCGGATGGTCATGTAGCGGATCACGTCTTCGTTGATGTTGGTCTGGCGTTCCAGTTCGGCGACGACATCGCCCGGCGCGTCGATTTCGAGCATCACATAATGCGCCTTGCGGTTCTTTGCGATGCGATAGGCGAGGCTGCGCAGGCCCCAGTTTTCGGTCTTTACGACCTTGCCCTTATGGTCGGTGATGATCTTGGCGGCGTTTTCCGCCAGTGCGTCAACCTGCGCCTGTGCCAGATCCTGGCGCGCAAGGAAGACGTGCTCATAAAGAGCCATAGCTTCTTCTCACTCTTGGCCGATCGCTGATCTTCGCGCCCATCGCGAGACCCCTCCGGCTGTCGTCTTGGTCAATGAATCAAGGGCGCGGGACGATGGTCCTGCACCCGTGATCCCGCGCTCCATACGGATTTGCGCTGAGAGCGCAAGGAAAAAGGCGGCGTGCCGTTTCCGACACGCCGCCCGTCGCTGGGGTATGCGCTCCCTTAGTTGAAGATCGCGCCGCCGATGACCGCGCCGATCAGGCCGCTGGCGATCGAGATCAGGACCGCGTCATTGCCCGACTGGACCCACTGGTAACCGCGAGGCGGGGCATAGACGCCGCGACGCTGATACTGGCGGTAGTCGATCTGGCGATAGTTGGCGGCATAGCGCCGGTCGAACCGCTGGCCGCGCTGCCACTGGCGATGTGCGATCCGCTGCTGCTGGCGGAAATTGCGCTGGTTGTTGTGCTGAATCACCTGACGCTGCTGATAGCCCGGACCGCGATTGATGACGACGGTCGCGTTCGGGCGTTCGCGGACGATCGTGCGCTGCTGCGCGTCGGCCGCGGCGGGGACCGCGAAGATCGAAGCGGCGATGGCTGCGATGGCTAGCTTTTTCATGTGCCTTACTCCTCGTTTGGATAGCTTGCCGCTGGTTGTGCGGCGATGAGGACAATCTGGGGGCAGGGTGTCGCAGGCGATTGTCGCGCAAGCAGCGAAATGGTCGCAAACGGTCGCAAAACTGCGGGTTTGATGAACCTGTGTTCAGAACCGGGCATCGCGCGCGGCTTGCAAGCCGGTTTTCCAGCGCATAGGCGCGGTCGCTTCACAGATTGAGAGGTTCGGGACCGTGCGCGCATTCATCTTTCCGGGGCAGGGCAGCCAGTCGGTCGGCATGGGCCAGGCGCTTGCCGCCGCGTCGCCGGTCGCTCGCGAGGTATTTCAGGAAGTCGACGAGGCGCTGGGGCAGCATCTGTTCAAGCTGATGACCGAGGGGCCGGAGAGCGAGCTGACGCTGACCGAAAATGCCCAGCCTGCGATCATGGCGCATGCGATCGCCGTGTTGCGGGTGATGGAGCGCGAAGGCGGGATGCGGCTGGCCGACAAGGCCGATTTCGTCGCGGGGCATTCGCTGGGCGAATATACCGCCTTGTGTGCGGCGGAGGCGATCGACCTGGCGACCACCGCCCGGCTGCTCAGGACGCGCGGGCGCGCGATGCAGGCGGCGGTGCCGGTGGGCGAGGGCGCGATGGCCGCGGTGCTGGGTGCTGATCGCGACAAGGCGCAGGCGATCGCCGATGCCGCGGCGGAAGGCGAAGTCTGCACCGTCGCCAACGACAACGACCCGTCGCAGGTGGTGATTTCGGGCGCGAAGGCCGCCGTCGAGCGCGCGCTGCCACTGGCGAAGGAAATGGGGGCCAAGCGCGCGATCCTGCTGCCGGTGTCGGCGCCGTTCCATTGTCCGCTGATGCAGCCCGCCGCTGACGTGATGGCCGACGCGCTGGGCGCGGTCGCGGTGCAGGCGCCGCTGGTGCCGCTCTACGCCAACGTCACCGCGGCACCCGTCGCCGACGCGCAGACGATCAAGGCGCTGCTGGTCGAACAGGTCACCGGCATGGTCCGCTGGCGCGAATCGGTGATTGCGATGGTGAACGCAGGCGTGAGCGATTTCGTCGAGGTCGGCGGCAAGGTGCTCGGCCCGATGGTCAAGCGCTCCGCGCCGGATGCGACGACGGCCAGCGTGATTTCGATGGACGATATCGAGGCGGTGCTGAAGGGAATGTAAGAAGGCTGCCTTCCCAGCAGATGCTGGCGGATCATGCGGCTTGATATTCCGGCTTGCGCTGGAATGACGATTGTTTCGGAGAGAGTTTATGTTCGACCTTACAGGCATGACGGCGCTGGTGACTGGCGCTTCGGGGGGAATCGGCTCGGCGATTGCGAAGGCATTGGCGGGGCAGGGGGCTCGGCTGGCGGTATCGGGATCGAATGCGGAGAAGCTGGAGGCGTTTCGGGCCGAATTGGGTGGCGATCATGTCGCTCTGGCATGCAATCTGTCCGATGGCGCCGAGGTCGATCAGCTTGTGCCGCGCGCGGTGGAGGCGCTGGGGAAGCTCGATATTCTCGTCAACAATGCCGGCGTTACGCGCGACAATCTGGCGATGCGGATGAAGGATGATGAATGGGATCAGGTGATCCGCGTTAATCTGGAGGCTGCGTTCCGGCTGTGCCGAGCGGCCGCCAAGCCGATGATGAAGGCGCGGTTCGGGCGGATCGTATCGATCACGTCGGTCGTCGGCACCACCGGTAATCCGGGCCAAGCCAATTATGCCGCGTCGAAGGCCGGGCTGGTCGGCATGTCGAAGGCATTGGGGCAGGAACTCGCCAGCCGGGGAATCACCGTCAACTGTGTCGCGCCGGGGTTCATCCGGTCAGCGATGACCGACGTGCTTCCTGACGCTCAGAAGGCTGCGTTGCTCACCAAGATTCCGGCGGGCGATCTGGGCGACGGCGCGGATATCGGCGCGGCAGTCGTTTATCTCGCCTCGAGGGAAGCCGGTTACGTCACGGGCCAGACACTGCACGTCAATGGCGGCATGGCGATGATTTGATCGGACCGCGAAGAACCCGCCCCTCTTGCCACCGCGCGGGCGGCGTTCTACGTGCGTTCAGGAATAACCGAATTTCAAAGACCCATTTAAGAAGGAACAGGGAATGAGCGAGACTGCCGATCGCGTGAAGAAGATCGTCGTCGAGCACCTCGGCGTCGAAGCCGAAAAGGTGACCGAGGATGCGAGCTTCATCGACGACCTGGGCGCAGACAGCCTCGACATTGTTGAGCTGGTGATGGCGTTCGAAGAAGAATTCGGCGTCGAAATCCCCGACGATGCTGCCGAAAAGATCACGACCGTCAAGGACGCGATCACCTATATCGACGAACATCAGGCCTGAGCGCGATACCGCGCATGGCCGCCCCATAATGGGGGCCGGATGTGTTTTCAGACGGCCTCCCGTCCCGCGGCTTGTGCTATGGGGACGGGGGGCCGTTTCGTTTGAAACGGGCTTGGTCGCGTTGCTTCAGGTGGATGCGGCGAGCCGACGATGAAGAGTTTGAGGGAATGCTTATGCGCCGCGTAGTCGTGACCGGTCTGGGCCTCGTCACTCCGCTGGGGGCCGATGTCGAGAAAGCCTGGAAGAACATCATTGCGGGCAAGTCAGGCGCGGCGACCATCACCCGTTTCGATGCGAGCGATTTCCACACCAATTATGCCTGCGAAGTGAAGGCGCCCGATCACGAATATGGCTTCGATCCGGGCAAGCGCGTCGATCACAAGATCCAGCGCCAGGTCGATCCATTCATCGTCTATGGCATCGATGCCGCCGGACAGGCGCTCGAAGATGCCGGGCTGACCGACATGAGCGAGGCGGAACGGCTGCGCGCGGGCTGTTCGATCGGGTCGGGCATCGGCGGTCTGCCGGGGATCGAGAGCGAATCGCTGGTGCTCGCCGAAAAGGGACCCAAGCGGGTTTCTCCTCATTTCGTGCACGGACGCCTCATCAACCTGATCTCGGGTCAGGTTTCGATCAAATACGGGCTGATGGGGCCGAACCACGCGGTCGTGACTGCGTGCTCGACCGGCGCGCATTCGATCGGCGACGCAGCGCGGATGATAGCGATGGACGATGCCGACGTGATGCTTGCGGGCGGTGCGGAAAGCGCGATCTGCCCGATCGGCATCGCCGGATTCGGCCAGGCGCGCGCGCTCTCCACCGGGTTCCGCGACGATCCGACCCACGCCAGCCGCCCCTATGACAAGGACCGCGACGGTTTCGTCATGGGCGAGGGCGCAGGCGTCGTCGTGCTGGAGGAATATGAACACGCGAAGGCGCGCGGCGCGAAAATCTATGCCGAGGTGATCGGATACGGCCTGTCGGGTGACGCCTATCACGTCACCGCGCCGCACCCCGAAGGATCGGGCGCGTTCCGGTCGATGGAGATGGCGATGAAGAAATCAGGTCTCAGCCTGACCGACATCGATTACATCAACGCGCACGGCACCTCGACGCCGCTCGGCGACGAGCTGGAACTGGGCGCGGTGCGCCGGCTGTTCGGCGGTGCGATCGACACGCTGTCGATGTCGTCGACCAAATCGGCGATCGGGCACCTGCTGGGCGGTGCGGGTGCGGTTGAGAGCATCTTCTGCATCCTCGCGATGCGAGACCAGGTGGTGCCGCCGACGCTCAACCTCGATAACCCAAGCGACAATTGCGCGGGCGTCGATCTCGTCCCCTATGAGGCGAAGGAGCGCAAGGTGAAGGCGGTGCTGAACAATTCGTTTGGCTTCGGCGGGACCAATGCGTCGCTGGTGATGAAGGCGATGGATTGACCCGGCCGGTCGGGGTTTCCTTGTGAAGAAACTCGGTTGCATCGGGGTCGTCGCGGCGCTTGCGCTGGTGGCGGGGCTGTTCTTCGTCGTCCTGCAATGGAGCGGGGACGGTCCTGCCGAACGTGATGTGACGGTGGTGGTGCCTCAGGGCTCGACGCTATCGTCCGCGGCGCGGGCGATGGAGGCGGCGGGGGCGATTTCGTCGGCCGACCGGTTCCTGTTGTTCGCGCGCTTCCTGGGTTCCGATGCGCCGATCCGCGCCGGAGAATATGAGATTCCGGCGCGCGCCAGTGCGTCGCAGGTACTGGAAATGATGCAGTCGGGGGCAACGCTCCAGCGCTTCGTGACGGTGCCAGAGGGCTGGCCTTCAGTGATGGTCCATGACGCGCTGATGGCGGCGACCGAGTTGACGGGCGAAATTCCGGTGCCCGAAGAAGGATCGATCCTGCCCGACAGCTATAGCTATACGCGCGGGGAAAGCCGTGCGGCGGTGGTTGGCCGGATGCAGAAGGCGATGGCGGATTATCTTGCCAAGGCGTGGGAAAAGCGCACGCCGAACACGGTGGCGAAAACGCCTGAGGAAGCAATCATTCTGGCCGCGGTGGTCGAAAAGGAAACTGCCAAGCCTGAGGAACGGCGGATGGTCGCGGGCGTCTATTCGAACCGGATACGTCAGGGCATGCGGCTACAGGCCGATCCGACGGTGATCTATCCAATCACGCAGGGACGCCCGCTGGGGCGGCGCATCCGGCGTTCCGAACTGGATGCCGTCAATGGATACAACACCTATGCGATGGCGGGGCTGCCGGTCGGGCCGATCGCCAATCCGGGGAGGGCGTCGATCGACGCGGTGCTGAACCCGGAGACGACCAGCGCGCTGTATTTCGTCGCCGACGGGACGGGCGGGCATGTGTTTGCCGATACGCTGGAGCAGCATAACGCCAATGTACGGAAATGGTATGCGATCCGGCGGGAGCGGGGCGAGATGTAATGCCTAACTCCTCCCCATTGGGGGAGGGGGACCATCTGAAGGATGGTGGAGGGGTCTGCCGCGAGCGCGCGATGCGTGGCGCCCCCTCCGTCAGCACTTTGTGCTGCCACCTCGCCCGGAGGGGGGGCAGGTTCTAGGGGCGCAGCCTGGAAGCCGCATGTGCCCTGGCCTTGGCGTCGGCCAGCGTGCCGCCGGTGACCCAGCTTCCACCGACGCACAGCACTTTTTCGAACGCCAGCCATTCTGGAGCCGTCGCCTCGGTAATGCCGCCGGTGGGGCAGAACTGCGCTTCGTGGAAGGGGGCGGCGAGCGCCTTCAGCGCCTTCAGGCCGCCGCTGGTTTCCGCGGGAAAGAACTTGAAATGCCTCAGCCCCAGATCATAGCCACGCATGATGTCGCCCGCGGTGGCGATGCCGGGGAGGAAGGGGACGCCCGATTCAATGATTGGTCGGGCCAGTCGCTCGGTCAGGCCGGGGGAGACGATGAACTCGGCGCCCGCGTCCATCACTGCCGCAAACTGATCGGCATTGACGACCGTGCCCGCGCCGACGATTGCGCCGGGCACCTGCTTCATCTCACGTATCGCGTCGAGCGCGGCGGGGGTCCGAAGAGTGACTTCGAGCACCCGCAATCCGCCCGCGACCAGTGCCTCGGCCAGCGGACGCGCGGTCGCGGCATCGTCGATGACAAGCACCGGGATGACCGCGCTGGTGCGCATGATGGTTTCGATGTCGCTCATGCCTTGTGCTCCTGTGCATAGGCCGCTGCCGCGCCGAACAGGCCGGGCTGGGGATGGGTGATCAGGCGGACGGGGATCGACTTCATCAGCGACTGGAAACGGCCCTTGGCGACGAACCGCTGTTCGAACCCCGATTTGACCAGATGGTTCTTGAGGCGAAGGCCCAGCCCCCCGGCGATGACGACGCCCTTCGGCCCATGCGTCAGCGCCAGGTCGCCCGCGACCGCGCCCAGCGACAGGCAGAACCGGTCCATCGCGGCCACCGCCAGACTGTCCTTGCCCTCGAACGCCATGTCCCACACTTCGCGGTCCGACAGGCTGGTGATCGCGCGCCCTTCAATCTGGGCAAGCGTTTCGTAGATGGCGAGGATACCGGGTCCGGCGACGATGCGTTCGACCGAAACGCGGGTGAAGGTGCGGCGCAGGCGTTTGAGGATCGCGTCCTCCAGCCCGTCGAGCGGGGAAAAGTCCATGTGCCCCCCTTCGGTTTCGATCACATGGTAATCGCCGTTCCTGCACCAATAGACCTGGGCGACTCCAAGCCCGGTGCCGGGGCCGCAGATCGTAATCGATCCGGGCTTTTTCCAATCTTCGTCCGGGCCGCAGAGATGTTCGAAATGGTCGAGGCCAAGCTGCGCCACCGCATGGCCGATCGCGCCGAAATCATTGACGAGGATATAGTTGTCCACGTCGAGCCGTTCCTTCACCAGCGCGGGGCGGATGATCCACGGATTGTTGGTCAGCTTGATGAGGTCGCCGCCGATCCGCGATGCGACCGCGATGGCGGCGGCACGGGGGAGCGGGCGGTCGAGCGTCTTGCCGAAGGCTTGCCAGGCGAGTTGCAGGCTGGCGTGATCGACGGTCTTCATCGTCACTTCATCGTCCAGCCGGACGACGCGGCCATTTTCCACTTCGGCGATGGCGAAGCGGGCGTGGGTGCCCCCGATATCGACCGCGACGATTTCCATGTTGACCTCTCTATTCCCTTTGTCGTCATTCCGGCGAAGGCGGGAATCCATATTCTCTGACGTTCGAGGTTATGGATTCCCGCCTGCGCGGGAATGACGGTCGTTCCTTACAACCCAGCCGCCGCGAGCATCGCCGACGCGCCTTTTTCTGCTTCGTCTGCCTGACGCATCATCGCAAAGAGTTCGCGCCCGGTGCCGTCGGCGGCGGAAGGCGCTTCGGCATGGGCGCGCTCGGCCCATTCGGCTGGCTCCACCAATGCCTCCAATTGCCCGGTCTCGGCGCAGACGCGGATGATGTCGCCGTCGCGGACCTTGCCGATCGCACCGCAGCCCAGCGCTTCTGGCGACAGGTGGATCGCGGCGGGCACCTTGCCGCTCGCACCCGACATGCGCCCGTCGGTAACCAGCGCAACACGAAAGCCGCGATTTTGGAGCACACCCAGAGGCGGGGTCAGCTTGTGAAGTTCAGGCATCCCGTTGGCGCGCGGTCCCTGGAACCGCACCACCACCACCACGTCGCGGTCGAGTTCGCCGGCCTTGAACGCATCCTGCACTTCCTGTTGCGTCGAAAAGACGCGGGCCGGAGCCTCGATCGTCCAGCGGTCGCGGTCGACGGCGGACACCTTGATGCAGGCGCGACCCAGATTTCCGGACAGGATACGAAAACCTCCTTCGGGTGCGAACGGAGCGTCGAGGGTGCGGACGATGCTGTCGTCGCCGCTTTCCGCCTGGTGATCGCGCCAGACAAGGCTGTCGTCGTCGATTTCGGGCTTGCGGCCATATTGGGCCATGCCGCCCTTGGCGACGGTCAGGATGTCGTCGTGCATCAGCCCGCCCGACAGTAGCTCGCGGATGACGAAGCTGGGGCCACCGGCGTCCTCAAACCCATTCACGTCTGCCGAACCATTGGGATAAACGCGGGTGAGCAGCGGCACGGCCTTCGACAGCCGGTCGAAATCCTCCCAGTCGATGACGATCCCCGCCGATCGCGCGATGGCGGGCAGGTGGATCAGGTGATTGGTCGACCCGCCGGTGGCGAGCAGCGCGATGGCGGCGTTGACGATCGCGCGTTCATCGACGCATTCGGCAAGCGGGCGATAGTCTTTGGTATTCCAGCCGATTTCCGGCAGCCGCTGAACTGCGGCGCGGGTCAGCTCCTGGCGCAATTTCGTGCCCGGGTTGGCGAAGGCCGCGCCGGGGATGTGCAGCCCCATCGCCTCCATCATCATCTGATTCGAATTGGCGGTGCCGTAAAAGGTGCAGGTGCCTTTCGAATGATAGGCGGCGATTTCCGCATCGAGCAGTTCCTCGCGCCCAACCTTGCCCTCGGCATAGGCTTCACGGACCTTGGCCTTTTCCTTGTTGGGCAGGCCCGACCGCATCGGCCCGCCGGGGATCAGGATCATCGGCAGATGGCCGAAGCGCAGCGCGCCCATCAGCAGACCGGGCACGATCTTGTCGCAGATGCCGAGCAGCGCCGCGCCTTCGAAGGTGCGATGCGAAAGCGCGATTGCCGTGGACAGCGCGATGGTGTCGCGGCTGAACAGCGACAGTTCCATGCCGCTATAGCCCTGCGTAACACCGTCGCACATCGCCGGCACGCCGCCCGCGACCTGCGCGGTCGCACCCGCCTCCAGCGCCCAGACCTTCATCTGCTCGGGATAGCGGTAATAGACCGCGTGGGCCGAAAGCATGTCGTTGTAACTGGTGACGATGCCGATATTCATGCGGTTGGCGGGGCGCAGTTCGTCGCGCTGCTCGTCAGTCCCGGCATAGGCATGGGCGAGGTTAGCGCAGCCCAATTTGGGCCGGTCCGCCCCCGAATCGCGTTCGCGGGCGATCATCGTCAGATAGGCGGCGCGTTTTTCGCGCGACGCTTCGATGATGCGATCGGTGACGGCGGCGATTTCGGGGTGGAGAGTCATCATTCGCTCCAGTGGATGTCGACCGGCAACTCCGACTGCGCCAGCACGCGGCCGATGGGGTAGGGTGAGCCGACGCCTTCCTCGATTGCCGCCTCGATCACGTCGCGCTTGGCCTGGCCGGTTACTGCAATCATCAACGCGCGGGCAGAGGTGATCGCGGCGAGCGACAGGGTGACGCGGGCGACCGGCGCTTCGGGGGGCAGCGGGTCGGGCATCACGCCCAATGCGCGGCGTTCCCTGGGACCGTTCAGCGCTTCCTCCAGATCGGGTCCGGGGAAGATCGAGGCGGTATGCCCGTCCGCACCGACGCCCAGCAGGCACAGGTCCAGCGGCCAGTGGAGGTCCTGCAACCGCGCGTCCGCCGCGCGGCCGCTCGCCTTGTAATCCGACGCGGCTTCGCTGGTGATCGGGATCACGCGCGCGCCCTTGGGCAGGAAAGTCTTGGCGATCATCGTCGCGTTGGACAGCGGATCGCCCATCGGCACCAGGCGATCGTCGGTGGGGATGATCGTCACCCTCTTCCAGTCGATCTTGGCTTCTGCCAGCTTGTCGAAGGCGGGCTGTGGCGTGCGTCCGCCCGCAAGCGCGACCACGGCGGCGCCGCGCGCATCGATCGCGCTTTCGATGATGAACTGGATGTCGCCCGCGACGGCATTCGCCATCTCGTCGGCGTCGTCATAGTCCCACCATTCGATCTCGGTCATTGTCTATCCTTGTTTGCTCCGGCTGCACTCAGGCCGAGCCTGTCGAAGCCGTGTTTCATCTCAACACCCTTTGACAGGCTAAGGGTGAGCGCGGGGGGAGGCTGTTCGCCTGTCAAATCAATCCTGCCACGTCGCGCCGTCGAGGCGGGTCAGCATGAAGCTCGCCTCCGGGCCCCAGCTTCCCGACGCATAACGGGCGGGCTTGGTTGCACTGGCGGCCCAGCCTTCGCGAATGCGGTCGATCCAGGCCCATTGCGCCTCCACCTCGTCGCGGCGGACGAAGAGGGTGGGGTCACCCTCGATCAGGTCGAGCAGCAATCGTTCATAGGCGATGCGCCGCCGCGTGCCTGCAAAGGCGGTGGTGAGCGACAGGTCGAGCGGCACTTCGCGCAACCGCACCCCTTCGCGGTCGAGCCCCGGTTCCTTCGACATCACCAGCAGCCGGATATATTCCTCTGGCTGAAGGCGGATGATGAGCGTGTTGGCGTGCAGTTTCGCGCCGCGATCGGCAAAGATCGAATGCGGCACGCATTTGAATTGGACGATGATCTCGCTGCGCCGCTCGGGCATCCGCTTGCCGGTGCGAAGGTAGAAGGGGACGCCGTTCCACCGCCAATTGTCGACATGCGCCTTCAGCGCCACGAAGGTTTCGGCGTTCGACTCCTTGCCCAGTTCGTCGTCGTAACCGCGCACGACTTTGCCATCGAGCGCACCCGACTGATACTGGCCGCGCACCGTCAGCGCATCGACATCGGCGGGCTTGATCGGCCGCAGCGACCGCAGCACCTTCACCTTTTCGTCGCGGATCGCGGTGCCGTCGAAATGCGCAGGGGGCTCCATCGCGATCAGCGCGAGCAGCTGGAGCATATGGTTCTGCACCATGTCGCGCAGCGCGCCGACATCGTCGTAGTAACCCGCACGCCCCTCCAGCCCGACGGTTTCCGACACCGTGATCTGGACATGTTCGATATGGTTCGAATTCCACACCGGCTCGAACATCAGATTGGCGAAGCGCAGCGCCAGAATGTTCTGGACGGTTTCCTTGCCCAGATAATGGTCGATGCGAAACGTGCGCTCTTCGGGAAAGGCTGCAGCGACGATGTCGTTGATCTCGCGGCTCGATTCGAGATCGTTGCCAAGCGGCTTTTCCAGCCCGATGCGGACATTGTCGCCCGCAAGGCCCGCCGATTGCAGACCCTTGATCGTCGGGCCGAACAACCACGGCGCGGTCGACAGGAAGATGGCAAGACCGCCCGAAATATCACCGATCTTGGCAGCGAGATCGTTGAATCCGTCGAGCGTCGAGGCATCGAGCGGCTGATACTGGATACGCTTCAGAAAGCTGGCGATCGCAGCCTCGTCCTTGCGGTCGTCGGGCAGGAATTCGCCGAGCGCCTTGGCGGCGAAATCGCGAAAACCCGCATCGTCATGATCGGAGCGGGCGGTGCAGGTGATCGTCAATCCGTCGGGAAGCAGGCCGTCGGCATGAAGGCCGTAAAGCGAGGGGATCAGCATCCGTTGCGCCAGATCGCCGGTCGCCCCGAACAGCAGCAGTTTGCCGGCGGCTTCGCTCATAACTGTCGATCCTAAAACTCGGTTGACGGGCTGACTAGCAGACGCGGGCGTGCCTGCGAACGAGGCGGCATACCTATGCCGTGCGAAACTGGTCAGGCCAACCCCGGAGGCGGTATTTTTGGTTTTGGGCGGGTATAGTCCAAGTAAGCGCATTCTTACGTGCTCCTGTGAAAACAGGAGCGCTGGAGGCAAGTGCTGCCAACACTCCTGCTTTTGCAGGAGCACGGAAGGGAGGTTAAAGGATCAGCCCCGCGACCGGATCGAGTCCCGCCATGATGTTGAGGTTCTGAACCGCGGCACCCGCAGCGCCCTTGCCCAGATTGTCGAGGGTCGCGATCAGCATCGCGATGCCCGCATCCGCATTGCCGGTGACGCGGACGGTCAGCCGGTCGGTGCCCGCATCGTCCTCCACCCGGACCAGCGCATCATCGCCGCTCGCAACCCTGATCAGCGGGCTGTCGCGATAGGCATCGGCAAGCACGGCTTCGACCTGCGCCAGCGTCCAGCTGCGCGGCAACGCGTGAAGCGGTAGCGGCACCTGAACCACCATTCCGCGATAGGTGCGCGCGACCGATGGCGCAAAGATCGGCGGGTGAACGATGCGGGCGTGGCGCTGCATCTCGGGCATGTGCTTGTGCGCCAGGCCGAGCGCATAGCCGCGCCAGGCGGTCTCGTCGGCGCCGGGCGCGCCGGCATCCTCGAACGCCGCGATCATCGATTTGCCGCCGCCCGAATAGCCCGACACGGCGTTGACGCTGAACGGCCAGTCGTGCGGGATCACGCCCGCGCGTACCAGCGGGCGGACCAGCGCGAGGAATCCAGTGGGATAGCAGCCGGGATTGCTGACTCGCGGGCTTTCGGCGATCGCGGCCTGCTGGCCGGGTTCGAGTTCGGCGAAACCATAGGTCCAGCCATCGGCGGTGCGGTGCGCGCTCGACGCGTCGATCACGCGGGTGGCGGGGTTTTCGATCAGCGACACCGCCTCGATCGCGGCGTCGTCGGGCAGGCAGAGGATGACGAAATCGGCAGCGTTCAGGGCGTCTGCGCGTGCAGCGGCGTCCTTGCGCCGATCCTCCGGCAGCGTGACCGACATGATCTCGCCGCGTCCCGCCAGCCGGTCGCGGATTTCAAGGCCGGTGGTGCCGACCCCGCCGTCGATGAAGACCCGCGCCGTCATGCCGCGTCCGCGTGCCCCGCATCATTATCGCCGACATACGGGCCGAGCGCTGCGGCATCGACGAAGCCAACGACACCGCTTGCGACCGACCGTCCCCAGCCCTGTTCGCTCGATATTTCATAGAGTTCGAACACGTCGCCCGGGGCCAGTTGTCCTAGCTGTTCGCTGTCGAGCCGGCTCGATTGGCGGATTGCGCTGGCCGCGATCGCGGTTCGCATCACGTGCTCGGCATAATGGGGGGCGAAAACGCGATCGGCGAGCGCGATCGCAGCGAGGTCACGGCGTACGGGTTGGGTACGGGGGTCGACGATCGTCGAGCGGCCGGTCAGCGCGAACCGTTTACGCGGTTGCGCGCTGGCGCTCACCGCTCCGGTCGGGTTGTGGTTCGCCGTCGGCGATGACGAATTGTCCGAACTCTTCAAGAAACTCCGCCCCTTCATCGGTGCGCGCCACGAAAATGTTGCGTTTGTCTGCATCGTCGCGCTGGCGGCGCAGATAGCCGAGCGCACCCAGTCTGTTCAAGGCGCGCGTGATAACCGGCTTCGAAACGTTCAGTGCACGCGCCAGCCCGCGCACCGTATGCGGTCCGGGTTTGAGATACACCAGCAGCAACAGCGCCATCTGGCGATTGGTTAAATCGGGTTCGCCAGAACGGACGTAATCGACCAGCGTCTGCATCCATTTGCTGAGCATCGGGGTAGCGGTCGGGGTAGCGGTCGCGGTGGCCATACTCAATTTCCGTTACACGCCCGCAAGCATCGGGCTTTCGCGGGGATTAACGTCGGTCCGCCCACGATGTTTCCCACCCGTGACAGATTTGTTGTCGCGGTTCAGGCGGGATGGTTGATCGCGGACCCGCGCTCGCCTATGTCGCCGCCTTCACCAATAATATCGGTTTCAGGCGCGCCTCATGTTCACCTTTCTCCTCGTCGTCCAGGCGATCATCGCCGCCTTGCTGGTGACGGTGATCCTGATGCAACGTTCGGAAGGCGGCGGCCTGACCACCGGCAGCAGCGGCGGCGGGCTGATGTCGGCGCGCGGGGCTGCCGATTTCCTGACGCGCGCGACCGCGATCCTGGCGACGGTGTTCGTCGCGATGTGCATCTTGCTCGCTTTCCTCGCCGCGAATCGCGGATCGGGGTCGATCGATACCAGCTTGGCGAAGAGCCCGGCGGCGCAGACGGCGCCTGCCGCAGGCGCGCCGACCGAGGAGGATGTCGCGAACATCGTCGCGGCGGCGGAAAATCAGGCTGCGGCGAACGAAAGCGGCGGCGTTCCGCTCGTCCAATAAGCCGATCATTTCACCGTTTTCGTGTCCGTCCGGCGTGATTGCCGGATAAGGACGCTTGCTGTTTCCACCCAATCGACGCTAGGGCTCTCCTCCCATGACGCGGTATATCTTCATCACCGGCGGCGTGGTTTCCTCGCTTGGAAAAGGCCTGATGGCCGCCAGCCTCGCCGCTCTACTCCAGGCGCGCGGATACAAGGTCCGCATCCGCAAGTTCGATCCCTATCTGAACGTCGATCCGGGCACGATGAGCCCGTATCAGCATGGCGAAGTCTATGTGACCGACGACGGGGCGGAAACCGACCTCGACCTCGGCCATTACGAACGCTTCACCGGGGTGCCGTCGCGCCAGTCGGACAACGTCACTTCGGGGCGCATCTATCAACAGATTATCCAGCGCGAACGCCGCGGCGATTATCTGGGTGCGACGGTGCAGGTGATCCCGCACGTTACCGACGCGATCAAGGATTTCGCCAGGGCCGATACCGAGGGGCTGGATTTCGTGCTGTGCGAAATCGGCGGGACGGTCGGCGATATCGAATCGCTGCCGTTCATCGAGGCGATCCGTCAACTGCGCAATGAACTCGGCCGCGGCCAGTCGGTCAGCATCCACCTGACGCTCGTGCCCTATATCGCGGCGGCGGGCGAACTGAAGACCAAGCCGACTCAGCATTCGGTCCGCGAACTGGCCGCATTGGGCGTGTCGCCCGACGTGCTGGTGTGCCGCTGCGAACATCCGCTGCCCGCGTCCGAACGCGCGAAGATCGCCTTGTTCTGCAATGTGCGGCCCGAAGCGGTCATCCCCGCGCTCGATGCATCGAGCATCTACGGCGTGCCGCTGCAATATCATGCCGAAGGGCTGGACAGCGAAGTGCTGCGCGCGTTCGACATCGAACCCGGCGAAGCGCCCAAACTCGACCGCTGGAGCGAGATCGTCGAACGGGTGCAGAATCCCGAAGGCGAAGTCACGATCGGCGTGGTCGGCAAATATGTCGGGCTGCCCGACGCGTACAAGTCGCTGCACGAGGCGCTGGTTCATGGCGGCATCGCCAACCGCGTGAAGGTCAATGTCCGCTGGCTCGACGCCGAATTGTTCGAAGGCGACGAGGATGAAATCGCGGCGCAGCTGGAGCCTATGCACGGCATCCTGGTCCCCGGTGGGTTCGGCGAGCGCGGGTCGGAAGGCAAGATCGCCAGCGTCCGCTTCGCGCGCGAACGCAAGGTGCCGTTTTTTGGCATCTGCCTCGGCATGCAGATGGCCTGTATCGAAGGCGCGCGGGCAGGGGGCGTGTCGGGGGCCACCACCACCGAATTCGGACCCACCGAACAGCCGGTGGTCGGCATGATTACCGAATGGATGACCGAACAGGGTCTGCAAAAGCGCGAGGCGGGCGGCGACCTGGGCGGCACGATGCGGCTGGGTGCCTATCCGGCCAAACTCGCAGGCAACAGCGTCGTCTCTTCCATCTACGGCACGCAGGACATCAGCGAGCGGCATCGCCATCGCTATGAGGTCAATACCGCCTATCGCGATACGCTGGAGGCGGGTGGCCTCGTCTTTTCGGGCATGTCGCCCGACGAAACGTTGCCTGAAATCGTGGAGCGGCCCGACCATCCCTGGTTCGTTGGCGTGCAGTTCCACCCGGAGCTCAAATCCAAGCCGTTCGATCCGCATCCGCTTTTCGCCAGCTTCATCGAAGCCGCGGTCAAGCAAAGCCGCTTCGTCTGATTCATTGCCCTTCGCGCATGACGCCAGTTACCCGTCGCCCGAAGATGGGCTTTGCCGATAAAACAAAGCGCCCGGACCTGGATCCGGGCGCCCCGGCCGCGCCGCTGAAAGGGAGCTAAAGCGTCGCGGACTAACGATGGAGGCCTCAGGCGGCTGCCTGTTCCTCCTTGTCGTCTTCCGCCTTGTGGTCGATCGTAGGGGCGGAAGTTGCCGAGCCGATTGCGATCTTGCGCGGCTTCATTGCGTCCGGAACTTCGCGAACCAACTCGACGATCAGCAGACCGTCGGCCAGATCGGCGGTTTCGACGCGCACAAAATCGGCAAGTTCAAACCGACGCTCAAAGTTGCGGTTGGCGATGCCCAGATGCAGGAAGGCGGCGCGATCGTTCGCGCTGTCCTCCGCCTTCTTGCCCGCCACGACGAGCAAATTCTGCTGCGCGGTGATGTCGATTTCTTCAGGCTTGAAGCCAGCGACCGCCAGCGTGATGCGATAGCGGTCCTCGGAAAGCCGTTCGAGGTTGAACGGCGGATAATTGTCGCCCTGGGCTTGGCGTCCGGCTGCCTCGAGCATGTCGAACAGCCGGTCGAAGCCGATGGCCGTGCGGCGATAGGGGGTGAAGTCAAACTGACGCATTTTCAAATCCTCCAAATGAGCAAGATGTGACGTCATGCCGCCCGCCATGGGCCGGGCGGCGTGATTGCGGCCCACCAATGCAGCACCGCAACGGTTGGAAAATCGGAATACCGACGACGATTTTCAAGAGATGGGGAGCATCAGAGGTGCCACGGGTCGAGTAGCCCCCGGAAAAGGAAAACGCCCGGACCGTTTCCGATCCGGGCGCCTGCGTGACGAATGCTCGTCAGCCCCCTTAAAGATGGCATTCTGCCCGCACGCCCACCTCCCAGTCAGGCGGGGCGGAAAGCCCTCCCCGAACCACGGCCGTTGGCCTGCGCTTCGTGTGATCCTTGCTAGGCGATGAATGGCCGCTTGTCATCGGTCGGAACCGTGGTTGCGGTATTTTGCGCGCAGTCTGTGGCAGTTCCGCAACAAGGGCTTTTCGCACCCGCCACCATTGCGGGGCGACGCCGCGCCCCCTACACCATGCGGGTAACACCATATCTTTTGCGGGATTGATCCAAGCCACATGCTGTTATCGCGTTACGAGCGAATGATCGCGCGCCGTTATCTGCTGCCCGGTCGCGGAGAGGCGTTCATCGCGCTCGTCGCCGGGATCAGCCTGATCGCGGTGATGCTGGGCGTCGCCGCACTCGTCGTCGTCATGAGCGTCATGAACGGCTTTCGCGCCGAGTTGTTCGACAAGATCACCGGGCTGAACGGCCACGCCGTCGTCCAGGGCTATGGCGGGCAGTTGCAGAACTGGCGCGCCGTGCTCGACGAGGCGAAGGCCACGCCCGGCGTCACCACGGCGACCCCGATGATCGAAAAACCGCTGATGGGCAGCCATGAAGGCCGCGTCGAAGTGGCGCTGGTGCGCGGCATGCTGGTCGAGGATATTCGCCGCAACGAAACGATCACCAGCAACATTCAGATCGGCTCGATCGACAGCCTGGTCCCCGGCAGCAGCACGATCGCGATCGGATCGCGCCTCGCCCAGTCGTTGGGCGCGACCGTCGGCAACGAGATTTCGCTCATCAGCCCCGAAGGCCACACCACGCCGTTCGGCACGATGCCGCGCATCGTCAGTTACCGGATCGGCGCGATCTTCGAAGTCGGCGTGTACGATTACGACAAGGCATTTGTGGTGATGCCGATGGAGGATGCGCAGACGTTGCTGCTGATGGGCGATTCGGTCGGGATGATCGAACTCAACACCGCCGATGCCGACAGGGTGGTCGATATTCTCGCCCCGCTCGCGCCCAAGGTGTCGGGCGAGGCGCAACTGGTCACCTGGCAACAGATGAACGCGCAACTGTTCGAAGCGCTGGCGATCGACCGGGTGGTGACCTTCACCGTGCTGTCGATCATCATTCTGGTCGCTGTCTTCAACATCCTGTCGTCGCTCATCATGCTGGTCCGCGCCAAGACGCGCGACATCGCGATCCTGCGGACGATGGGTGCGACCCGGTCGAGCATGATGCGGATTTTCGTGACCGTCGGCACGATGATCGGCGCGCTGGGTATCGGCGCGGGACTGATCCTTGGGTTCATCTTCATCGAGTTCCGCCAGGGCGTCGTCGGTCTGATCGGCTTTTTCACCGGCCAACAGGTGTGGGATCCGCAGATGCGATTCCTGACCGAGTTGCCCGCGCGCACCGACCCGGTCGAGGTAGTGGTAATCGCGGTGATGGCTTTCATCTTCTCGGTCCTTGCGACGCTCTATCCCGCCTACAAGGCCGCGAGCACCGATCCGGTTCAGGTTTTGCGTTATGAGTGATTTCGTTCTCCAAACCACCGACCTGCGCCGCGACTTCACGCAAGGAGGTGAGACGATCCACGTCCTGCGCGGCGTCGACCTGTCGGTCGCGCCGGGAGAGATTGTCGCGCTGGTCGGCCCGTCGGGATCGGGCAAATCGACGCTGCTCCAGGCGGTCGGGCTGCTCGAAGGCGGGTTCGAGGGATCGATCATGATCGCCGGGGCCGAAGCCGCGAAGCTGGACGCGGGTGGCCGCACCGAGGTTCGCCGCGATCGACTGGGCTTCATTTATCAGTTTCACCATCTGCTTCCCGATTTCAACGCGGCGGAAAATGTCGTGCTGCCCCAGTTGATCCACGGATCGACGCGCGAAGATGCCGATGCGCGCGCGGCGGAACTGCTGTCGGCGCTGGGGCTGTCCAAGCGGCTGACACACCGCCCCAACCAGCTGTCGGGCGGCGAGCAGCAGCGCGTCGCCGTGGCACGCGCGCTCGCGACCCGGCCTGCTTTGGTGCTGGCCGACGAGCCGACCGGCAATCTGGACGAGGCGACTGCCGACGTGGTGCTGGAGGAATTCCTGCGCCTCGTTCGTCACGAAGGCTCCGCCGCGCTGATCGCCACGCATAATGAACGGCTCGCGGCCAGAATGGACCGCGTGGTTCGCCTGCATGATGGAGTGCTGGAATGAAAGTCACCGACCTGACCGTCCGGGCCGCCGATGGCACCGATGTTGCGCTGTCCGACTATGCGGGACAGGTGCTGTTGATCGTCAACACCGCGTCCAGGTGCGGATTCACCCCGCAGTATGAGGGGCTGGAGGCGCTGCACCGCCGCTTCGCCGACCGCGGCTTCGAGGTGCTGGCTTTTCCCTGCAATCAGTTCGGCGCGCAGGAGCCCGGCGACGCGGCGGAGATCGCCAGTTTCTGTTCGCTGAACTATGACGTCACTTTTCCGGTGTTCGCGAAGGTGGACGTGAACGGCGAGAACGCCGCGCCGATCTTCAACTATCTGAAGAAAGCGCAGAAGGGCGTGCTCGGGACCGAGGCAATCAAGTGGAATTTCACCAAATTTCTGGTGAACCGCGAGGGGGAGGTGGTCCAGCGTTATGCGCCGACGACCAAGCCCGAGGATCTGGTCAATGATATCGAGGCGCTGCTTTAGGCGCATTGCGTTGGACGTCACGTGCCCCGGCAAAGGCCGGTGTTGGGTAGCGGTTGGGTGACGAAGGCGAAAGCTGTGGAAAACGCGGTCTTGCGCCTTTCCATTGCCGCATCCGCCCCCTAGCATCGCGGCCATGCAACATTCCGGGTTCGTGCCGCTCCGCGTCTTTTCCGCCTATACGATGCTGGAAGGCGCGATCGAGCCGAAGGCGATCGCCAAGCGTGCGCGCGAGCTGGGGTTTCCGGCCGTCGCGCTGACCGATCGCAACGGTCTTTATGCGGCGATGGCGTTTTCTGACGCTTGCAAGGACGCAGGCGTGCAGCCGATCGTCGGCACGATGCTGGGCGTCGCGCGGCCCGGCACGCCCGACAATCAGCCGCCGATCATCGACTGGCTGACGCTCTATGCGCAGGACGAGGGCGGTTACGAAAATCTGTGCGCGTTGGTGTCGGCGGCGCATCTCGACCGCCCGATCGAGCAGGACGCGCATGTCAATTTCGACATGCTGGCGCGGCATTCGAACGGCTTGCTCGCGCTGACCGCCGGGAGCGAGGGGGCGCTGGCACGGCTCTGTGCAGAGGGGATCGCGCCCGAGGTGGAAGCGTATTGCGACCGGTTGCAGGCGATGTTCGGCGACCGGTTGTATATCGAGCTAATACGGCGGCTGGATGCGGTGGAAGGCGCGGCTGAGGCCAGGCTGATCGATCTTGCCTATGCCCGCAACCTGCCGCTAGTCGCGACCAATCCGTGCTGTTTTGCCGAAGAGAGTTTCCACGAGGCGCATGACGCGATGCTGTGCATCGCCAGTTCGTCCTATGTCGCGTCGGACGATCGCAACCGGTCGTCGCCCGATGCGTGGATGAAGCCCGCCACCGCGATGCGCGCGCTGTTCGAGGATTTGCCTGAGGCGATCGAGAATACGCTGGTCGTCGCCCGACGCTGTGCGGTGATGGCGCCCAAGCGCAAGCCGATCCTGCCCAGTCTGGCGGGCGACCGCGAGGGCGAGGCGCGGAAATTGCGCGAGGATTCGGTTGCGGGGCTGGTCGAGCGGTTGCGTCGGGTGGCGGCGCTGGAGGCGGCGCGAAACAACCAATGCACTGATGCTGAGCCTGTCGAAGCATTGTCCTTTTCTTCGGCAGATAGAAAAGAAGAAGGACAGGGCTTCGACAGGCTCAGCCAGAACGGGGTTGAGGTTGCGTTTGGAGGGGTGGAAACCGAACTCTCCGAAGCCGCCCTCCGTGCCCGCTTCCCCGATTATTTCGACCGGCTCGATTTCGAACTCGACGTCATCATTCAGATGGGGTTTCCCGGTTATTTCCTGATCGTTGCCGACTTCATCAAATGGGCGAAGGACAACGGGATTCCGGTGGGGCCGGGGCGCGGTTCGGGCGCGGGGTCGGCGGTTGCCTGGGCGCTGACCATCACCGATCTTGATCCGCTGGCGCTGGGGTTGCTGTTCGAACGCTTCCTCAATCCCGAACGCGTGTCGATGCCCGACTTCGACATCGATTTCTGCGAAACCCGACGCGGCGAGGTCATCCGCTATGTCCAGGACAAATATGGCCGCGATACCGTCGCGCAGATCATCACCTTCGGAAAACTGAAGGCGCGTGCGGTGTTGAAGGATACCGGCCGCGTGCTTCAGATGAGCTATGGCCAGGTAGACCGGCTGGCGAAGCTGGTGCCCAACCATCCGACCGACCCCTGGACGCTCGACCGCGCGCTGAACGGCGTCAGCGACCTGCTGCGCGAATATCAGAACGACAATGACGTCCGGCGCCTGATGGACCTGGCGATGAAGCTGGAAGGCTTGCCGCGCCATTCGTCCACCCATGCCGCAGGCGTGGTGATCGGCGACCGTCCGCTCGCGCAGCTCGTCCCGCTCTACCGCGATCCGCGTTCGGACATGCCGGTCACCCAGTTCGACATGAAATATGTCGAGGGCGCCGGACTGGTGAAGTTCGACTTTCTGGGGCTGAAGACGCTTTCGGTGCTCCAGCGCGCGGTCGAACTGCTCAAGAAGCGCGGCGTGGAGGTCGATCTCGATGCGCTCGGCTGGGACGATCCGGGCGTGTACGAGCTGTTGCAGCGCGGCGACACGGTCGGTGTGTTCCAGCTCGAATCCGAAGGGATGCGGCGCACGCTGTCGGCGGTTCGTCCGTCCAATTTCGGCGACATTATCGCGCTCGTTTCGCTCTACCGGCCGGGGCCGATGGATAACATCCCGATGTTCGGCGCGCGCAAGAACGGGCGCGAGCCGGTCGAATATCCGCACCCGCTGCTCGAGCCGATCCTGAACGAAACCTACGGCATCTTCGTCTATCAGGAACAGGTGATGCAGGCCGCGCAGATCCTGGCGGGATACTCGCTGGGCGGTGCCGACCTGTTGCGCCGCGCAATGGGCAAGAAGGTCAAAGCGGAGATGGACGCGCAGCGCCAGATCTTCGTCACCGGCTGCGCCGAGCACAACGCGATCCCCGAGGCCAAGGCCAACGAGCTGTTCGATTTGATCGACAAGTTCGCGGGCTATGGCTTCAACAAGTCGCACGCCGCGGCCTATGCGCTGCTCGCCTATCAGACCGCCTGGCTCAAGGCGCATCACCCGGAGGCGTTCTTCGCCGCCTCGATGGCGTACGACATTCACCAGACCGACAAGCTCGCGATCTTTCACGACGATATGCGCCGACTAGGGATTGCGTGCCTGCCGCCGTGCATCAATGCGAGTTCAGCCGATTTCAGCGTCGAGGATCATGAAGAGGGTGCCGCCGTCCGTTACGCGCTTGGCGCGCTGAAGGGCGTGGGCGAGCGTGCGATGGAACTGGTGTGCGAAGAGCGCGCGAAAGAAGGTCCGTTCCGTTCGCTCGATGACCTTGCGCGGCGGATCGACCCGCGGTTGGTCAACAAGCGGCAACTGGAAACGCTGGCGGCGGCGGGCGCATTCGACGCGGTTCATGCTGACCGGGCAGGGGTTCACGCGGCTGCCGAAACCATCCTCGCGGTCGCCAGCCGCACTCACGATCAGCGCGCGACCGGGCAGGGCGGGCTGTTTGGCGAGGCGGAGGTCAACGATGTCGCGATCCAGTTGCCCCAGGCAGCGGCGTGGACGATCACCCAGCGCACCAACGCCGAGCGTGAGGCGTTCGGTTTCTATTTCTCCGCCCACCCGCTCGACCGCTATGCGCATCTCGCCAAGGTTCACGGTGCGCGGCCGATCGTCAGCCTGGCGGACATCTCGATCCCCGAGGGCGCTCGCACGGGCGCGACGCTGGCGGCTTTGGTCGAGGATGCGAAATGGCGCACTTCCGCGCGCGGCAAACGCTATATGATGGCGACGCTGTCGGATGCGAGCGGACAGGTGATCGCCACTTGTTTCGACGAGGGGCCGTGCGAACATCTCGAAGAAGCCGCGAAGGAAGGCGGCTGCGCGCTGCTGACCGTCGAACTCGACCGCCGCGCGGGCGAGGAAACGGCGCGCGCCACCGTCAAGCGGGTCCAACCGCTCGAGGAAATGGCGACCAGCGTCAGGCTTGCGCTCGACCTGACGGTCGGCGATCCGCGCGTGCTGCCGCGACTGGCGGCGGTGCTCGACGGGCGCACCGGCGGGCGCGGCGAGGTGCGGGTCCATACCCCGCTTTCGAACGGCGATATCGCGATCGTGCTGCTGGGCAGGCAGTTCCGGCTCGATGCGGAACTTGCAGCCCTGGTCGAGAACATGCAGGATGTCGGAAAGGTCGAATTAACGACCGTGGAAAGGCGGCTGGCCGCCGTCGGATAGCGGAGAGATAGATGCTCGGTGGGATGCAGGATTTCGAACTCAGGATTCCACGACTGATCGAGCATGCGGAACGCGAACATGCCACGCGCGAGATCGTGACGCGCTGGTTCGACGGTTCCGAAACCCGCACCAACTGGGGCGAGATCGCCCGCGATTCGCGCAAGCTGGCGCAAAAGCTGGAGGCGATCGGGATCAAGCCGGGCGACCGGGTCGCAACGCTGGCGATGAACCACAGCCGTCACCTGGTCGCCTGGTACGGCACGATCGGGATGGGCGGGGTGATCCATACCATCAACCCGCGGCTGTTCCCCGACCAGCTCGCCTTCATCGCCAATCATGCCGAAGACCGGGTGATGTTCTATGACCGGATGTTCGCGCCGCTCGTCGAGAAGATGAAGCCGGAGTGGACGACGATCGAGCATTATATCTGCTTCGACGACCTCGGCCCCGACGGGTTCGAGGCGTGGATCGGCGACGAAAGCGGCGATTATCAATGGGTCGAGGGGTCCGAACTCGACCCATGTATGCTCTGCTATACCAGCGGGACGACTGGTAATCCGAAGGGCGTGATCTACACCCACCGCTCGTCGATGATCCACGCGATGGCCGAATTGCAGCCGTCGGTGTTCGACCTGTCGGCGCGCGCGGTCGCGATGCCGATCGTGCCGATGTTCCACGCGGTCGGCTGGGGGATGCCGTTCGCCGCACCCGCCACGGGCATGAAGATGGT
This sequence comes from Pseudomonadota bacterium, assembly GCA_023418595.1. GTDB lineage: Bacteria > Pseudomonadota > Alphaproteobacteria > Sphingomonadales > Sphingomonadaceae > Sphingomonas. Next base: position 61,150 of record JAEZZI010000021.1, on the reverse strand, counting down.
GTTCTCGTGCGTCAACGAGCCGAAGGTCTTGAGCGAGTTGATGAACCGCGAGAAGGTGACGCATTCGGCTGGCGTTCCGACCGTCTGGTTCGCGATGTTCCAGCATATGGACGCGACCGGCGACGCGCCCGAGCATCTGCAACTCGTCACCATCGGCGGATCGGCCGCGCCGCGTTCGATGATCGAGCGGCTGATGAAGATGGGCATCCGCGTCAACCATGCCTGGGGCATGACCGAAACCTCGCCGATCGGGACCATAGGCGCCAAGAGCTATGACTGGGACGATCTGACCTTCGAACAACAGGTCGATCAGGTCTGCAAACAGGGCCGCGCGCCGTTCGGGGTCGAGATGCGCGTCGTCGACGATGCGGGCAACGTCCAGCCGCGCGACGGCGAAAGCTCGGGCCGCCTGATGGTTCGCGGGCCTTGGATCATCCGGCAATATTTCAAGGAAGACGCGCCCTGCGTCGATGCCGATGGCTGGTTCGACACCGGCGATGTCGCGGTGATCCACCCCGACAACACGATGCAGATCACCGACCGCGCCAAGGATGTCATCAAATCCGGCGGCGAATGGATCAGCTCGGTCGATCTGGAAAATGCCGCGGTCGGCTGTCCCGGCGTGGCGGAAGCCGCGGCGATCGGTGTCTATCACCCGCGCTGGGAAGAACGCCCGCTGTTGTTGGTGGTGAAGAAGGAGGGCGCGGAGGTTACCCCCGACGAGATCCAGGCGCATCTGGCGCAGCATGTCGCCAAGTGGTGGCTGCCCGATGAGGTGCATTTCGTCGATGAACTGCCGCACACGGCTACGGGAAAGCTGTTGAAGACGGCGCTCAGGGCGAAATACAAGGACTTCGCGTTTTCAGACGGGGCCGCGTCGGAGGCGCGATAAACGCATTCATCGATTGAATCGTCATTCCCGCGCAGGCGGGAATCACGGTGGAGTTATGGGGACGAAAGCCGCAAATCCGCGACCACCGGGAAATGGTCGGAAGGATAACGTCCGCGCCGCGCCTTGGCGATTGTCCACACGCGCTGGGTTCGGAACCCGTGCGACAGCACCCAGTCGATGCGGCGGTCGGCCTTGCCTTTGAAGGCGTGGAAGGTGCCGTCTGGCCCCGAACGATTGTCCGTCGCGGTCCAGGCGTCGGCCAGGCCTGCGGTCAGAATGCGATAGGCGGGCTCGTCAGGCGTCGCGTTGAAATCGCCGGTGACGACGACCGGCACGTCGGCGGGCAGGGTTTCGATATGCGCCGCGACCGCCTCGGCCATCCTGCGCCGCGCTTCTACATCCTCACCGCGATAGGCGAAATGGGTGTTGAGCAGATAGAAGCGTCGCCCGTCGGCGATCCGCTCCATCAGGCCCCAGGTCACCATCCGCGGATAGGGATGGTCCCAACTGATGCTCCCGGGTACTTGCGGCGTGTCGGACAGCCAGAAATTGCCGAGATCGACGACGCGTAGCCGGTCGCGTCGGAAGAACACGCCCATATGCTCGTCGCTCCGCCCGCCGCGCCGGTCGATCCCGAACCAGGCATAGAGCGGCAGTCGCTCGACGATGTAATCGCCCTGAATCTTGTGCAGTTCCTGGGTGCCGATGATGTCGGCATCGGCGGCGCGCAGCGTGTCGACGAAATGGTCGCGACGATTGGGCCAATAGTCTAGGCCGTCGCTTGTCAGCGGGAGCCGGACGTTGAACGCCATGACGCGCAGGTCGCCTTCGGCGCGGGGTTGAGCGGTGGCGGGAAGCGGGAGCGCGGCGACCAGCGTGGCGATGAGGATGCGAAGGACGGGCATGGTGCCGTTCTAAAGCCTGAGCGGCGAAATCTGAACCGTCATTGCGAGCGTTAGCGAAGCAATCCAATCACCGCGCGTGCTGCCGCTGGATTGCGTGAATGGCTGCGGATTCGGCAACATCAAAACAATTCCCCCTGATCTCCCGCCGGGGGGCGGAACAGGTCGGTTCTGAGGGTGATGCGCTCGCCTTCCAGTCCATAGCGGCGGGTGGCGATGCGGAAGCGGGTTCGCAGCAACTCGGCCCAGGTGCCTTGCCCCTGCATCCGGCTGTGAAAATCGGGATCGTTGTCGCGGCCGCCGCGCAAATCGCGGATCGTTGCCATCACCTTGCCGGCGCGGTCGGGGAAATGGGTGTCGAGCCAGGCGCGAAACAAGGGCGCGACTTCGTGCGGCAGACGGACCGGGATGAAGAACGCCGCGCGCGCACCCGCTTCGGCGGCGCGTTCGACGATCGCTTCCATCTCGTAATCGGTGATCGACGGCACCACCGGAGAAATGGAGACGAAGGTGGGAACGCCCGCCTCGGCCAATGCCTTCACTGCCGCCAACCGTTTTTCCGGATGCGGCGCGCGCGGCTCCAGCGTCATCGCGATCTTGGGGTCGAGGCTGGTAACCGACACCATCACCGCCGCCAGCCCCTTCGCGGCCATCGGCGCGAGCAGGTCCAGGTCGCGCAGCACCCGGTTCGATTTGGTAGTGATTGTCAGCGGATGGTTTGTCTCCGCCAGCACCTCGATACAGCCACGCGTGATCCGCCAGTCGGCCTCGATCGGCTGATAGGGGTCGGTATTGGTCCCGAACGCGATCGGCGCACAGACATAGCCGCGCTTCGATAATTCGGCGCGCAGCAGGGCGGGCGCGTCGGGTTTGGCGAATAGCCTGGTTTCGAAATCCACGCCGGGCGACAGGTCGTGATAGGCATGGGTCGGGCGCGCGAAGCAATAGATGCAGCCATGCTCGCAGCCGTTAAAAGGGTTAATGGACTGGGTAAACGGCAGGTCAGGTGATTGATTATGTGAGATAATTGTCTTCGGACGCAGTTCCGTTACCGCAGTAGATACAGCCATGGTCGGTCCATCGACCGCTTGGACCTGATCCAGCCAAACGCCGACGGTTTCACGCTCCGGCAGCCTGAACCGCGTGCTAGTCGCGTTAGTAGTCGCGCCTCTGCCTTTGACGTAGCCCATAGCGGGAGCATAGCAAGAACAAAATGGATGTCGATCCAACTCGTTGCTATATCTTCTTTCGTCGGCTTCTCGGTTTCCGCGTCGGATCAGCGAATAGCCATTTTTGGGTGGAAAGCGAACCTAGCAGAGCCTATCATTTCAGGTGATGACACGTAACGTCGACGGACCAAACAAGCGGAAACGCGTGCTTTATTCGGCCTTGACCGTGATAGCAGTGGGATACATCTTCCTCCCATATCACATGAGCCTTTCCGATATACAGACGGACGCGCTTGCCGGTTTTCTATTAGGGCTAGCTCTTGGCGTTATTCTCTACGAAGATCATCGACGGGCTACACCACCTCGATTGCTCATAGTTTCAGTATCGATCGTCGTTCTCACGACGCTCGCATCGGTAATCGTAATCCTTTGGAATGGTGTTCGTTTCCAAGCCCTCATCCCGATTTGCATGATTATTGGCGGCCTCGCTTATTGGTATCTAGATAAGCATAAACTCCCGGAACCCCGCAGGGACTAACAATGTCAGATACGGGGTCGTTAGCTGACAGGCAGCTTTTTTCTCAATTTGAGTGAAAGCAGACCGAAGGCCAACACCTCAGTCCCGCTTAACATATTGAATTCTCTAGTGCGTAACCGTTGCGGGGTTGGTCGCACCCGCGATACGGGTTGATCGAACGGTCGAACGGGATGTCGGGCGAGCGATTGCGCGCGAGGATGGTTTTGGGCTTTTCGACCGCGACGGTTGTTCGCACCGAAGGAGCTTGGCCGTCCACGCTCTCTCGCGCGTCGAGCCAGTCGCCGTCTGCCTCGCGTTGGTTCAGATTGAAGCGGGTGCTGACATCGTTGAGCGTGGCGCCGCGATGGGGGCGGAGAGACGCCATGCCCCGCTATACACCGCCGACTGGAACGAATCAAGAACGGCTCAGCGTTCCTGAAGCCTGGGCATCAGTTCGACGAAGTTGCAGGGGGTGTGGCGGCTGTCGAGCTGGTCGCGGAGGATGCCGTCCCAGCCGTCCTTCACCGCGCCGGTCGATCCCGGCAGCGCGAAGATGTAAGTGCCACGCGCGACGCACGCGCAGGCGCGCGACTGGATGGTCGAGGTGCCGATCTTGGCATAGCTGAGCCAGCGGAACAGTTCGCCAAAACCGGGGATCATTTTGTCCGCGACGCGCTCGATCGCCTCTGGCGTCACGTCGCGGCCGGTGACGCCGGTGCCGCCGGTGGTAATGACCACATCGACGTTCTCGTCGTCGATCCAGTTGTGGAGGCGCGCGACGATGGCATTGGCGTCGTCGCGCAGGATCGCGCGGTCAGCGAGGATATGGCCTGCGCCCTCGATCCGTTCCGCCAGCGTGTCGCCAGAGCGATCCTCGGCCAGTCCGCGCGTGTCGGAGACGGTCAGAACGGCGATGCGGACCGGGATGAACGCCCGGCTTTCGTCAATCGGCACCGATCACCGTGTTGCTTGCCGTGGCCGAGCGTATCCGCACCCCATTCGCGCCCGGAAGGCCGGGGAAGCGTGGCCACATACCCTGGGCGAGTGCCGAGCGGCTTGCGGATTGTCGCCCATCCTTGCGCTCATACATCCAGTAGTTGCGCATGACGGTCATGACGTAACCGCGCGTCTCCCAATAGGGGATCGATTCGATATAGAGCAGCGGATCGTCGTTGGCGCGCACGGTCGCGTTCCACAACGTCACCGGGGCGGGGCCGGCATTATAGGCGGCGATCACCTTGGGCAGCAGGCCGCCGGTGAACGACTGGTCGCGCAGCCGTTCGAGATAGCTTTGACCGATTTCGATGTTGGTCGACGGGCGCGACAGCGACGCGCGATCGACCGGCGTCCCGCGCGCGCGGGCGATGTCGGTCGCCGCCGCCGGCATGATCTGCATGATGCCGTAAGCGCCCGCGGGGCTGGCGATGGTCGGCTCGAACCGCGATTCCTGAAGCGCATGGGCAAAGACCAATGCGCGATCGACACGCCAGCCGCCGTCCGGCGTCCAGTCGGGCATCGGGTAGCGCGCCTCGATCGTCGGGCGCGCGCCCGACGGGCCGTTGTGCGACAGCCAGATCTGGGTCGAAGGCAGGCCGAGCGTGCCGGCGAGGCGCGTCAGCGAGGGATGTTCTGCGGCAGTGCCGATTCGCGCCTGATGCCGCAGGATGTCGGACGCAAGCCTTTCCTCGTCGATTTCGATCAGCGCGGCGGCGGTGCGGACATTCGGACGGCGCTCCAGCATCCGCCAGTCGGCGGTAACGGCTTCGTCCACGATCTTTGGTTCAGCGAGTCCCAATGCCTGGCGCGACAGCATGCCGTAGAAGGTTTCGCCATATTGCGACGCGGTCTGGAGGCGGGCCTGAACCAGATCGGGGCGGCGGCAGGCGATGTCGGCGCGCGACGCCCAGTAAAGCCCGGCGGCGCGCAAATCGGTGTCGGTGGCACGCTGCGCGACCGACTGGAACGCGGCCTGCGCGGCGCGGCAATCGTCCTGACGCCACGACGCCAGGCCCTGGATCCAGTCGGCCTGGACCCGCCATTCGCCTTGTCCGGCTTGCGCGAGCGCGGCGACGCGGCGCGCGTCGCCGAAATCGCCGCCGACATAGTAGATCCACGCGACGCGCTGGCGCCATTCGGTCAGCGCCTCCGGGGTGAGCAGGCTGGCGCGTTCCTCGACCAGTGCTTCCGCGCCGCGTCCGTTGTCGGCCTTGAGATAGGGGTCGACCAGTCGCGTCAGTTCGGACGCGACCGCATCCGAACGCACGCTGCGGGTGCGCGCGCGGTTGGGGGCGCCGTCATACCACATCAGCCGCTGGGGCTGGGCCACGTCGGGCAGGTTGGTGCCGCCGCGGATTTCGGCGAGACGGCGGATATTCGCCGCCTGAGGCAGTTCGGGTGCTTCGGCCAGCAGGGCGCGCAGCGGTTCCAGCGCGACCGGCGGCGAGTTCTTTGCGGTGTAGAGTTCGGCGCGGGCGACGGCATGCAAGGGGCCGGGGCGCATCGCATCGAGCATCAATTGCGCGTCCTGCCAGCGTTGGCTGCGGATATGGCCGAACACCTGGCGATATTGCTCGCGTTCAGGGCCGCTCAGTTGTTGCGGCACGCCCAGTTGTTCGCGCCGTTCGATGCGGTCGCGGTCCCCGGCATGGGCCATGGTCGGAACGGCGGCCACGCAAAGGGCGATAAGGGCGGCGATACGCATAGGCTTACTCGTGTCCCTGTCTCAACAACGTGCGAACCAACTGCAGATGCTTCCAGCTTTCGGCCTTGGCGGCGGGCCGCTCGAGCAGGAAACGCGGATGATAGCTCGCGATGATAGGCCAGTCTTGCCCGTCATGGTTAACGATACGCAAACCGCCGCGCGCGGCGTTGTCATTCGTCGCGGCTGTGGCACGGCTCGCCGCAGAACCGAGCGCCAGCACCGCGTCGGGGGCGAGCAACTGCATGAAATGACGGGCGATCCCGCCCAGCGCGGCTTCCTGTTCGGCAACGATCCGGCCGCTGACGGGACGGGCGACGGTGAGCGGGACGAAGTGAACGGTCGAGCGATCCAGGTCGATCGCGGCAAGCATCCGGTCGAGCAGCCGCCCGGCTGCGCCACCGACCAACTGGCCGCGCTCCACATCCTCTGCCTCGGGCATATCCACCAGCAGCATCATGCTTGCCGACGAAGAAATTTGCGGCGGCACCATCCGGCCGGGCGCATGGTCGGGCGCGGAGTCGCTCATTCGCCAGGCGACGAACCCTTCGACCGTGTCGGGCCATGCCGGAACGACGGGTGCGTCAGGGGCCGGCGACGTTACGGCAGGCTTGGCCAGCGGCGTCGCCAGCCAGTCGCGCGGAACCTCATCCACCAGCACATCGACGCCCGCGTCACGCCACCATTCGAGCGTGCTCGCGGCCTGTCTTTGCCAGTCGAAATGTTGGTCGGCCCCCATTTTTCCCTTTGACTCCTGCCTTGACGCCGCGGTCAATCTCCCGGCATCGACGCGGGGGACAAGACGTGTTGGATGCGCGACGACGGGCATGGCCCGGACGGGACATGCGTGCAAGGAGATTGGGATGAGCGAACGCGAGTCGATGCCGTATGACGTGGTGATCGTCGGTGGCGGCCCCGCAGGGCTGGCGGCGGCGATCCGGCTGAAACAGGTCGCGGCCGAAAAGGACGCCGAGCTGTCGGTGTGCATCCTCGAAAAGGGTTCCGAGATCGGCGCGCACATCCTGTCGGGTGCGGTCATCGACCCCAAGGCGCTCGACGAGTTGCTCCCCGAATGGAAGACCAGCGGCTGTCCGCTGGCGGAAGTGCCCGTCACCGACAATCAGCATTGGATGCTGACCAAGAACGGCAAGATGAGCGTGCCGCACCTGTTCACGCCGCCGTTCATGCACAACAAGGGCACCTACACCGGAAGCCTCGGCAATCTGTGCCGCTGGCTGGCGGAGCAGGCAGAGGGGCTGGGCGTCGAAATCTTCCCCGGCTTTGCCGCCGCCGAAATTTTGTTCAACGACGACGGTTCGGTAAAGGGCGTCGCGACCGGTGACATGGGGGTCGCGCGCGACGGCACGCGCAAGCCCGATTACCAGCCCGGCCTGGAGCTGCACGCCAAATACACCTTCTTCGCCGAAGGCGTGCGCGGGCATCTGTCGAAGCAGCTGATCCGCCAGTTCGAACTGGCCAAGGACAGCCAGCCGCAAGTCTATGGCCTTGGCATCAAGGAATTGTGGGATATCGACCCCGAACTTCATGTGCCGGGCCGCGTGATCCATACCCAGGGCTGGCCGCTATCCGAAACCGACGGGTCGAATGGCGGCGGCTTCCTCTATCACCAGGCGAACGGGCAAGTCGCACTCGGCTTCGTGACCTGGCTCAACTACACCAATCCGCATCTTTCGCCGTTCCACGAGATGCAGCGGTGGAAGACCCACCCCGAGATCGCCAAGATCCTCAAAGGCGGCAAGCGCGTCAGTTACGGCGCGCGCGCGATCAACGATGGCGGGTATCAGTCGGTGCCCAAGCTGACCTTCCCCGGAGGCGCGCTGATCGGCTGTTCGGCGGGGTTCCTGAACGTGCCCCGCATCAAGGGCACGCATACCGCGATGAAATCGGGCATGATGGCCGCCGAGGCCGCCGCCGACGCCATCCTGTCGCAGCGTCAGGGCGACGAATTGACCGCCTATACCACGGCCTACGAAAACAGCTGGGTGGCCAAGGAATTGAGCCAGGTGAGGAACGTCGTCCCGCTGGTCAAGAAATTCGGCGACATGGCCGGGTCGGCGCTGGCGGGCATCACCATGTGGGCGGAATATCTGGGACTGAAAATGCCCTTCACGATGAAACACAAGCCCGATCACGAAAGCCTGTGGCGCAAGGATCTGGTCCCGAAGATCGATTACCCGAAACCCGATGGCGTGCTGACCTTCGACCGCCTGTCCTCGGTGTTCCTGTCGAACACCAATCACGAGGAGGACCAGCCGGTCCACCTGACTCTCAAAGACCCCGACATTCCGATCGCCTATGATCTGCCGATGTATGACGAACCGGCGCAGCGTTACTGCCCGGCGGGAGTGTATGAGGTGGTCGGCGAGGAAACCGGCGATCCGAAGTTCGTCATCAACGCCCAGAACTGCGTCCACTGCAAGACGTGCGACATCAAGGACCCGACCCAGAACATCAACTGGGTGGTGCCCGAGGGCGGCGGAGGGCCGAATTATCCCAATATGTAAGGTGTTCGCGTTTTTGTCCGCTCCAACCGCGCTCACCCTGAGCTTGTCGAAGGGCGGCTTGGGACGATCGCTTTTCTGCAAATCCGGCTTCAACAGGCTCAGCCTGAGCGCGGTGGCGGTTGCGACTGCAATCTTCACCGCCGCGCCCGCTTTGGCGCGTGACCCTGCCGATCCGCTGACCGCCTATGTCAAGGCGCGCGCGGCCGATGCAGATGGGGCGGGGGCGCTGGCTGCGCAGGGTTATGCGCTGGCGCTGGCGGCGACGCCGGGGGCGGAAAGCGTGGCGTTTCGGGCTTACCGTCAGGGGATTGAGGCAGGAGATATCGATCTGATCCGCACATCGGTCGCGGCGATGGATGCGGCTGGCACGGCGCCTGCCGATGTCGCGATTTTCCAGTTCGCCGATGCGGCGCGAGCGCGCGACCTGACCGCGGCGGACGCGGCGCTGGCGCGGATGACGAAGGGCCCGCTCGATTTCTTAGTCCCCGCACTATCCGCTTGGGTCGTGCGCGAACGCGGAGGCGATCCGTTTCCGGCGCTGGAGACGCCGACCGACAATCCGATCGCGGGGCGATATTCGGCGGAAACCCGCATCCTGCTGCTGATCGCGGCAAGTCGCCATGACGAGGCCGAGGCGGCGCTGGCGGCGGTCGAGGGCGGGCAGGCGGGGGTTGGCCCCAATATCGGGCTGCGCATCGCCGCCGCCAGGCTGTTCGCCGGAACCGGCAAGCGGTCGATGATCGCCACGCTGCTGCCCGGCAAGGATCGATCGGTCACGAAGCTGCGGCGCGAGATTCGTTCCGGGCAGCAGGCGGACATGGCGTTCGGCACGGCGCGGCTCTATTCGCGGCTGGCGACCGACCTGACGGCGGAATCGACCCTGCCGCTGGCGGTGCTGCTCGCCCGGGGCGCGGCGATGCTCGCGCCCGACGACGATGCAGTGCGGGTGCAGCTTGCCAGCCTGCTCGGCCGAACCGGGGCGACCGAACGGTCGCTGGCGCTGGTGCGCGGCGTCGAGCCGGACGCGCCGTTCGCGGCAATGGCGCGTCAGGCGGAATTGCGAATCCTGACAAACGCGAACCGCGGCGCTGAGGCGATCGCCATCGCGGCCGAGGCCAGTGCAGCACGCGGTGCGGGCGCGGGCGAAGCGCAGATGCTGGGCGACCTGCTGAGCAGGGCGGGGCGCAACGCGGATGCGGCAGCGGCCTATGCGCTGGCGATCGAGCGGTCGGCGGGCAATGCGGGCTGGGCACTCTATCTTCAGCACGGCGGCGCGCTGGAACGTGCCGGGGCGTGGGACCGGGCGCTGCCGCTGCTGGAGCGTGCGGTCGAACTCGCGCCCGATCAGCCGCATGCGCTCAACTATCTCGGCTATGCGCAGGCCGAGCGGGGCGAGAATCTGGACGCGGCAAAGGGCCTGCTCGAACGCGCGTCAAAACTGGCGCCCGACGATGCGGCGATTACCGATTCGCTCGGCTGGGCCTATTACATGACGGGTGCCTATGACCGCGCGGTGCCTCTGCTCCAGCGCGCGGCGCAGGCCGAACCCGCCGATGTCGAGATCAACGAGCATCTGGGTGACGCGCTGTGGCAGGTCGGCAGGCGGTTCGAGGCGCGCTATGCCTGGGCAGCGGCCAGCGTCTATGCCGATGCCGAGGACGCGGCGCGGATCAGGGCCAAGATCACCACCGGCCTGACGCCAGAGACTTCGAACCGCTGAGATGATCGTCGAACCCGCTCCGGCCAAGCTCAACCTGGCGCTCCACGTCCGCGCGCGTCGCGATGACGGCTATCACGAGTTGGAGACGCTGTTCGTGTTCGTGGGTGACGGCGACGTGGTGACCATTGCGGATGCCGAAGCACCCGCATTCACGGTGACCGGCACGTTTGCGGAGGCGCTAGACGAAGAGGGCGACAACCTCGTGCTGCTCGCCGAACGCGCGTTCCGGGCGGAGGTCGCCCCGGTGCCGCCGTTGTCGGTAACGCTCGACAAGCGCCTGCCGGTCGCATCGGGAATAGGCGGCGGATCGGCGGACGCAGCGGCGATGCTGCGGGCGATGGCGCGCCGCGCGGGGGTGGCGACGGACGATCCCCGGCTGCGCGCGGTCGCCGAGGCTCTGGGCAGCGACGTGCCCGCCTGCCTGCTCGGGCGCACCGCGATCGGGCGTGGACGCGGCGAGGCGTTGACGCCCGTCGCTGGCGCCGCGGGCATGCCGGTGCTGCTGGTCAATCCGGGAGTCGCGCTATCGACCGCAGCGGTCTTTTCGGGCTGGGATCGGATCGATCGCGGCGGCTTGCCCGATGGCGACCTGATCGCCGCCGCGACGAAGGCGCGCAACGATCTGGAGGCGCCCGCCCGCGCCATCGCGCCTTCGATCGGCGACGTGCTCGAACGCCTGGCCGCCGCGCCCGGCGTGCGGCTGGCGCGGATGTCGGGATCGGGGGCGACCTGTTTCGCATTGTTCGACGATGCGGCCGACCGCGCGGCGGCGGCGCACGCCATCCGGCTCGCCGAGCCGCATTGGTGGGTGATGGAAACCGAACTCGCGTGACGACAACGGGTTGTTCGCATTTGCGCGGCTATCCTGATGCCGCGGATCACGCGCCAGGAGCGAATCGTCCGTGGATGGTCCTCGCTGCGGCGGGCGCCATCCTACCCGGCGGGGCGCGATGATCCACCTCGACCAGCAAGGCGGCATCGCCCGCTTCGTCATCGATCGCGGTCGCGCGCGCAATGCGTTCGACCTTGCCGGGTGGCGAAGCCTCAGCAATACTGTCGCGCGCATCAATGCCGACACCCGCGCCGTCATCCTCTGCTCCGCCGATGCGGGCAGCTTTTCGGCGGGTGCGGACATTGCCGAAATCGCCGCGAACCGGATGGAGCCGGGCTGGGGCGTGCGCTTCCTGAACGATATGCGCACGGCGATCGACGGGATTGCCGCGCTGCCGATGCCGGTGATCGCCGCAATCGATGGTGGCTGTTTCGGCGCAGGCGTCGCGCTGGCACTGGCGGCGGACGTGCGGATCGCAGGCGAGGCCGGGCGCTTCGCGGTGACGCCTGCAAAGCTGGGGCTGCTCTATCCGGCTGTCGATGTGCAGCGCCTGATCGCCGAGGTCGGGCGCGGACAGGCATCGCGGCTGTTGCTGACCGGCGACGCGATCGATGCGGCGGAGGCGGGGCGCATCGGCCTGGTCGATCAGGTCGTGCCGGACGCTTTGGAGGCCTCGCAGGCGATGGCGGAACGAATCGTCGCGAACAAGCCGGGTGCGGTCGCAGGCCTCAAGCGAGCGCTGCGCCATCCGGATCCGGCGATCCACGATGCGGCGTTCGTCACTGCGCTCGCGAATGACGAACTTGGCGAAGGCCTCGCTGGTTTTGCCGCGCGAAAGGAACGGCAATGAGCATCTGCGAAGTCATCGGCGGTGGCGATCCGGGCATCCTGTTCCTGTGCGATCACGCCTCCAATCACGTCCCCGACGATATCGATCTCGGCATCGACCCGGCGCTGCTCGACAAGCATGTCGCGATCGATATCGGCGCTGCACCGCTTACCCGCGCGCTTGCCGCCGCGCTCGACGCGCCGGCGATCCTCGCTACCGTATCGCGGCTGGTCATCGACCTCAACCGCGAGGTCGGACATGGCGGGCTGGTCCCCGAACGCAGCGACGGGCACACGATTTTCGGCAATGTCGATCTCGACCCTGCCGCCCGCATCGCCCGGTTCCACCGCCCCTATCATGCGACCATCAAGGCGGAGATCGACCGTTGGCGACCCATATTGATCGTTGCGGTGCACAGCTTCACGCCCGCGCTGGAGACGGGCGGAGAGGCGCGCCCGTGGGAAATCGGCATCCTGTCAAACCGCGACCGGCGCGCGGCGGACATCGCCGTGCCGCTGCTCGCCGATCAAGGCTTCACCGTCGGCGACAACCAGCCCTATTCGGGGCAGGTGCTGAATGCGACGCTCAATCGCCATGCTGAAGCGCGGGGCATCGCGTCGTTCACCCTCGAAATCCGCAACGACCAGATCGCGGACGGTGTAGGCGTTGCGCGCTGGGCGGAAATTCTCGCGCCCGTGATCGCTATCGTGCGTAATAGACTTGCGCCAGAAGGTCCGTTCGCGACATAGGCGTGCGCCATGAGCACCCCATTCGACAAATCCCGCCTGCCCAGCCGCCATGTCTCCCAAGGTCCTGAGCGCGCGCCACATCGCAGCTATTATTACGCAATGGGCATTTCCGAGGAGGATATCGCCAAACCGTTCGTCGGCATCGCCAGTGCGGGGAATGATTCCGCGCCGTGCAACACGACGCTCGATTTTCAGGCGGACGCAGCGCGGCAGGGCGTGATCGCGGGCGGAGGAATGCCGCGCCGCTTCAACACCATTACCGTCACCGACGGCATCGCGATGGGGCATCAGGGGATGAAATCCTCGCTGGTCAGCCGTGAAGTCATCGCCGATTCGGTTGAGTTGAGCGTGCGTGGCCATTGCTATGACGCGCTCGTCACCTTTGCCGGGTGCGACAAGTCGCTTCCCGGCATGATGATGGCGATGCTGCGGCTGAACGTGCCGTCGATCTTCGTCTATGGCGGGTCGATCCTGCCGGGTCGGTTTCAGGATCATGACGTGACCGTCGTCGATGTGTTCGAAGCAGTCGGTCAGTTCGCGGCGGGAAACTGTCCGCTCAGCCAGCTCACCGCGCTTGAGAAGGTGGCTTGTCCCGGACATGGCGCTTGCGGCGGCCAGTTCACGGCGAACACGATGGCGTGCGTCGGTGAGGCAATCGGATTGTCGTTGCCGAACAGCAACATGGTGCCCGCTCCTTACAAAAGCCGTGAAGAAATCGCGATCGCGGCGGGCGAGCAGGTGATGCACCTGCTGGAAGCCAATATCCGCCCGCGCGACATCTGCACCCGCGAAGCCTTCATCAACGCGGCGCGGGTGGTCGCGGCGACCGGGGGGTCGACCAACGCCGCGCTTCACCTGCCCGCAATGGCCAATGAATGCGGCATCGACTTCGATCTGCACGACGTGACCGAGGCTTTCAAATCAACGCCTTATATCGCCGACCTCAAGCCCGGCGGCAGATATGTCGCCAAGGACATGCACGAGGCGGGCGGCGTTTACATGCTGATGAAGACGATGCTGTCGGGCGGTTTCCTCGACGGCAATTGCCTGACCGTGACCGGCAAGACGCTGGGCGAGAATATCGATCGGGTGACGTGGAACCCCGACCAGAAGGTCATCTACGACGTCGCCGCGCCCATCACCCCCACCGGCGGTGTGGTTGGCCTGCGCGGATCGCTCGCGCCCGAAGGTGCAATCGTCAAGGTTGCGGGCATGGCGCGACTGCAATTCAGCGGACCGGCGCGGGTGTTCGACTGCGAGGAAGACGCCTTTGCCGCCGTCGAAGCGCGCGACATTGCGGAAGGGTGCGTGGTCGTCATTCGGTATGAGGGACCAAAGGGCGGTCCCGGCATGCGGGAGATGCTGTCGACAACCGCCGCGCTCTACGGTCTGGGACTTGGTGAAAAAGTGGCGCTGATTACCGACGGCCGCTTTTCGGGTGCGACGCGCGGGTTCTGCATCGGCCATGTCGGACCGGAGGCCGCGGAAGGCGGGCCGATCGGGCTGGTCGAGGATGGCGACATCATTCGCATCGATGCGGAAGCGGGGACGATCGACCTCGACGTGGCGGACGATGTGCTCGCCGCGCGCCACGCGGCCTGGGCCGGGCGCACCAATGACCATCAGTCGGGCGCATTGTGGCGCTATGCCCGGAACGTCGGTCCCGCCTATAAGGGCGCGGTCACCCATCCCGGAGCGAGCGCCGAAACCCATGTCTATGCGGATATCTGACGCGGCATTGCTGCTGGTTTCAGTCCTGTTGCTGTCGGCGTGCGGGGAGCAGAGCGGCGAGTTGCCGGTTCAGGCCGACGCCATTCCCTGTGCGATCGGCGAGGGCGCGGTGATGGCCGCCGGCTGCACCGCCGAACGGACCCCAAGCGCGGAGGGAACGCTGCTGACGATCCGCCAACCCGATGGCGGTTTCCACCGCCTCCGCGTCGCCTCCGACGGGGCGATCAGTTCCGCGGACGGTGCCGAACTGGCGCAGACGACGCCGGTCGATGACGGTCGGATCGACGTGACCGTGGGCAATGCCCGCTACCGTCTGCCCGCGACCACGGCGACGCCATGAGGCGTGTCCCGCCGGGCGCTCCGATCCTGACCGCAGATGCGATGCGCCGGGCCGAGGCGGCGGCGTTCGCAAAGGGTGTTTCGCAAACCGAATTGATGGAACGCGCCGGGCTTGCGGTGGCGCGGGAAGTGCATCGCCATGCCCCGGGACGCGCCATTCTGTTGCTCGCCGGGCCGGGCAATAATGGCGGCGACGCCCATGTCGCCGCGCGGTTGCTGAGCGAATGGGGCCATGACGTCATGGTCGCGACGCTGGGCGAGCCAGGCGAGGGCGCGGTGGCGAAGGCGCGTGCGCAGTGGAGGGGCAAGGTCGTCCCGCTGGCAGAGGCGGCACCGCGTCCGCTGCTCGTCGATGGGGTGTTCGGCACCGGCCTGTCGCGGGCGATCGACCCCGCAATTGCCGCGCCGTTGGAGGCATTGCGCGAGGCTGCTGAATTCTGCGTCGCGATCGACGTGCCGTCGGGACTCGACACCGATCGTGGCGAGGCGCTGGGTTATGCTGTGTGTGCCGACGTGACGGTAGCACTGGGCGCGTTGAAGCCGTGCCACTTGCTGGCCGACGGGGCGGCTTGTTCGGGCCATGTCGTGCTCGCCGATCTGGGCATCGACATGCCGCGCCATTGGCGCACGCTCAATCGCCCGGCACGGCTGAGGCCCGATGCTGCCGCGCACAAGTTCACGCGCGGGCTTGCGCTAATCGTCGGCGGAGCGATGGCGGGCGCATCGCGGCTTTCGGCTGCGGCGGCGTCGCGCGGCGGAGCGGGCTATGTCGTGCTGGGCACGCCGGACGGGCAGCGCGGCGTCTTCGACGCCATCATTGCGAGAAAAATCGTCGAAGCAACTGACCTAAGAGGCTTTATCGGCGAGCGATCCGTCGACGCCCTGTGCATCGGACCAGGCCTTGGGCGCGATGATCGGGCCGCTGCGCTGCTCGACGCCGCGCTCGCATCGGACCTGCGGCTGGTGATCGACGGCGATGCGCTGACCTTGCTGGGCGAACAGGCGGCAAGCCGCCTCGCGAAGCGGAGCGCCCTGACGGTCCTGACCCCGCATGGCGGCGAGTTCGCGCGCATGTTCGGCGACAGCGCAGGTTCGAAGATTGCCCAAACGCTAGATGCGGCGCGAGCCACCGGCGCGATCGTCGCACACAAGGGACCGGATACCGTAATCGCGCACCCGAGCGGGCGCGTGGCCGTGTCCGCTGCTTCGCCCGCGACGCTGGCGACGGCGGGAAGCGGCGACGTGCTCGCCGGACTGATCGCCGGACGGCTCGCGACGGGGGACGATCCCTTTGCAGCGGTCGCCACCGCTGCGTGGCTGCACATGCGCGCGGCGGAGATCGCCGGGCCGGGGCTGGCCGCGGACGATTTGATCTTGCATAGCGCCGTCGCGATGCAGGAGGTGTGGTGAGCGACGGCGAGACAATCGTGCGGGTGGCCGCGCGCGGCGACGGGGTGACCGACAGCGGGCGCCATGCGGCCTTCGCCGCGCCCGGCGACAGGCTGCGCGCCGATGGCGTCGTGGTGCCGGGGCCGCATCATGCGACGCCGCCCTGCCGTCTTTTCCCGACGTGCGGCGGGTGCCAGCTCCAGCATCTCGACGACGAAAGCTATGGCCGGTTCGGCAGCGACCGGATTGCGGGCGCGCTGGCGGCGCAGGGGTTGAGCGCGCCGCTTCGCCCGCCGCATCTGTCGCCGCCGCGCAGCCGCCGCCGTGCGACCTTTCATGCCGAGCGACGCGGCCATGCGATCCTGTTGGGGTTTTCCGAGGCAGGGGCGAGCACGCTCGTCGATCTGGTCGAATGCCATGTCGTCCGACCGGAAATATTTGCGCTATTGAAGCCTTTGCGGGGGCTTCTTCGCGATCTGATCAAGCCTCGCTCGCGCGCCGATGTCCATGTCACCCTCGCCGATCAGGGGCTGGATATCTTGGTGAAGGGGGTGTCCGCCGATGGCCTCGCCTTTGCCGAACAACTGCCCGATTTCGCCGAGCGGCACGGGATCGCCCGGTTCGCGATCGATGACGGCTATGGTCCCGAGACGCGCTGGGAGCCACGCCCCGTCACGATCACGCTGGGCGGCGTGCCGGTGGCGTTGCCCCATGCCGCTTTTTTGCAGGCAACCGAGGATGGCGAAGCGGTGCTGGTCGATTGCGTTCGCGAAGCCGTTGGCGATGCCGGGACGGTGGCGGATCTGTTCGCCGGGCTTGGCACCTTCGCGCTCAATCTGGGCGGCAAGATCTATGCGGGCGAGGCGGGACGCGAGCCGGTGCTGGCGCTGAAGGCCGCAGCCTCACTCGCCGGACGGATGATCTTCGCCGATCACCGGGATTTGTATCGCCGTCCGCTGACGCCGACCGAACTCGATCGTTTCGATGCGCTGGTGCTCGATCCGCCGCGGGCCGGCGCGCGCGAGCAGGTCACCAACATCGCCGCGTCCGGGGCGAAACGATTGGCCTATGTTTCCTGCAATCCCAGTAGCTTCGCACGCGATACGAAGATATTGTTTGAGGCCGGGTTCGGTATCGACTGGGTGCAGCCGGTGGGTCAGTTCCGCTGGTCCACCCATGTCGAACTGGCGGCGCTGCTGACTCGTCAGGGATAATCGGCGCGCAGGAAATAAAGCCCGTCGGGCGGCGCGTTGAAGCCAAGTTGCGCACGGTCCTTCGCCGCGAGCACATGCGCGATGTCGTCGGAAGACCATTTGCCCTGACCGACCAGCGCCAGACAGCCGACCATCGATCGCACCTGATGGTGAAGGAAGGATCGCGCCGAGGCGAACACGCTGATCCGGTCGCCGTCGCCGACCACATCCAGCCGGTCGAGCCTACGCAGCGCGTTGTCCGCCTGGCAATGCGCCGAGCGGAAGGTGGTGAAATCGTGCCGCCCGACCAGATGCGCCGCGCCCGCCTGCATTGCCGCGACGTCCAGCGCCTGCGGGATGCGCCACGCCAGTCCGCGCTCCCAGGTCAACGGTGCACGGCGCGTTACGATGCGGTATTCATAATGGCGCGCCACGCAGGAAAAGCGTGCGTGCCAGTCGTCGGGCACGGCCTCGCACGCCAGGACCGCCACCGGGTTCGGGCGGAGCCTGGCGTTCAGAGCCTCCATCAACCGAAATGGAGCGATGTCCTTGGCGATCTCGACATGCGCGCGCATCCCCAGCGCGTGGACGCCCGCATCGGTGCGCCCCGCGGCGTGGACCAGCGCGTTTTCGCCGGTGATCGCATGCGCGGCATCCTCGATAGCCTTCTGCACGCTCGGCCCGTGATCCTGATGCTGCCAGCCCATGAACGGGCGGCCGTCATATTCGATCGTCAGGGCAAAGCGCGTCAAAGTCGGGCGCCCTTGGGGATCGCGAAACCGCGCAGCAACTCGCCCGGCGTCATGACGCCACGTCCCGCGCGCTGCACGCGGATCGGGCGGATTGCGCCATCGGTGCAGGCGATGGTGAGCGCGTCGTCGATGACTTCGCCGGGTTCGCCTGCCTTCTCTGCAACTGCGGCAGCCAGGATGCGTATCCGCTCGCCGGCATATTCGATAAAGGCACCCGGCGCGGGGGCGAATGCGCGCACCTGACGTTCGACCTCAATTGCAGACCGGGTAAAATCCAGCCGCGCCTCCGCCTTGTCAATCTTGGCGGCATGGGTGATGCCCTCGCTGGATTGTGGCACTGGCGGATAAGCCTCGGGGTCGCTCAAAACCTCTACCATCAACCGGGCGCCCAAGCCTGCGAGTTCGTCGGTCAGTTCGCCGGTGGTCTTGCCGTCGATCGGGGTGCGCCCTTCAAGCCGCACCGGCCCCGTGTCGAGTCCCGCCTCCATCTGCATGATGCCGACGCCGGTTTCCGCGTCGCCTGCGAGGATCGCGCGCTGGATCGGCGCGGCACCCCGCCAGCGCGGGAGCAGCGATCCGTGGACGTTCAGGCAACCCATCCGCGGCGCCGCAAGCACCGCGCGGGGGAGCAACAGGCCATAGGCGGCGACCACCGCGACATCGGCGTTCAGCGCCGCAAATTCGGCCTGAACCTCAGCGTCCCTAAGCGAAACCGGCGTCCGCACCGCGATGCCCAGTGTTTCCGCGCGGCGCTGGACGGGGGAAGGCGTCAACGCCTTGCCACGACCGGCACGGCGCGGAGGCTGGCTGTAGGCCGCCACTACGTCATGCCCGGCGGCGACCAGCGCATTCAGCGTCGGGACGGCGAAATCGGGAGTGCCCATGAAAATGATACGCATCGCCGCTCTGTCGCCGCTTGGCAGGGGGCCTTGCAAGCCCCTATGTCGCGAAGATGGCATCGCCCGAGATCGACATGCTGACCCAAGCCCTGTCCCGCCTGCCCGGACTGGGTCCGCGATCGGCGCGCCGCGCGGTGCTTCATCTGCTCAAGAAGCGCGAGACGGCGCTGAAACCGCTACTTGCGGCGCTGGCCGCGGTTGATGATCGGCTCGCGACGTGTTCGGTGTGCGGCAATATCGACACTAGCGATCCGTGCGGCATTTGCACCGATCCGCGCCGCGATGCGCGCTCGCTTTGCGTGGTCGAGGAAGTGGCGGACCTGTGGGCGCTCGATCGCTCTCGGCTGTTTCCGGGCAAATTCCATGTGCTGGGCGGGCGGCTATCCGCTCTTGAGGGCGTGCGGCCCGAGGATCTGGCGATCGACGGACTGGTTCGGCGCATCTCCGCAGGCGGCGTTGACGAAGTCGTGCTGGCGATGAACGCGACGCTGGAGGGGCAGACCACCGCGCACTATGTCGCCGAACGGATCGAGGGGTACCCGGTGCGCGTCACGCAGTTGGCCCACGGCCTGCCGGTCGGCGGCGAACTCGATTATCTGGACGAAGGGACGCTGGCCCAGGCGCTGCGCGCGCGCCGTCCGCTTGCTTGACGCAAAGCGGCGGCGAACCTATCTGAAATCCAATAAATGCGCTCACCCCGAGCTTGTTGAGGGGTGCTGGAAGCGGGCTTCGACAGGCTCAGCCCGAGCGCGGTTTTAGCGAATAGATTGGTATCATGGCCGTCCTGCCCATCGTCGAAGTCCCCGATCCGCGTCTGAAACTGGTGTCCTCGCCGGTGGAGAGTGTCGATGACGAGCTGCGCGCGCTGATCGCCGACATGTTCGACACCATGTATGCGGCGAACGGCATCGGCCTCGCCGCGATCCAGGTCGGCGTGCCCAAGCGTGTGCTGGTGATGGATTTGCAGGAAGAGGAAGGCAAGGACGGCAAGCCGATCCGAGCCCCGCGCGTTTTCATCAATCCCGAAATTCTTGATCCCGCCGACGAACAGTCGGTCTATAACGAGGGTTGCCTGTCGGTCCCCGACCAATATGCCGAGGTCGAACGCCCGAAGACGTGCCGCGTCACTTGGCTGGACGAGTACGGCAAGCCGCATGACGAACTGTTCGACGGCCTGCTCGCGACCTGCATCCAGCATGAAATGGATCATCTGAACGGCATCGTATTCCTCGACCATCTGTCGCGGTTAAAGCGCCAGATGATCATGAAAAAGCTTGACAAGCAGCGCCGCGCGGCGGCCTGACCCCCGCTCGCCGCATCGCCCTTGCTAAACCAGGCTGGCGGCTTTAGGTTCGCGCTTCGTTCCTGAAGGGTGGTCTATTCATGGATCCGGTTGCGGTGTTGTTGGTGGTGGTGGCGCTGGCGATCGGCGGTGCCGTCGGCTGGTATCTGGGCAGTCGCGGCGCGGTCGAGGCGCGCGAGGAGCGCGACCGACGCGAAATCGACTTCAAATCCGCGATCGCCGACCTGGCGCGGGCCGAGGAACGCGCCGCCGAAGTGCCGCAATTGCGCGTCGCGCTCGCGGACATGCGGGCCGATCGTGACGCCAAGGCAGTTGAACTGGCGACTCTGAAAGCCGAGGCGAGCGCGTTCGAGAGCCGGTTGAAGGATCTGCGTGAAAATCAGGACGTACTGACCGCGCAATTCCGCGAAGTCGCCGGCAAGCTGCTGACCGAGGCGCAATCGACGTTTTTGACCCGCGCGAACGAGCGGTTCAGCGAGGAGGGCAAGTCGAACGAGGCCAGGCTGAAGGCGCTGTTGAACCCGGTCGAAACCACGCTCAAGCGGTACGAGCAGGGTCTGCGCGAAGTCGAGAAGGAACGCGCCGACAGCTACGGCGCGCTGCGCGAGGCGGTGGCCGAGGTGAAGTCGTCGCTGGGCGAAACGCGCACCGAAACCGCCAAGCTGGTCAACGCCCTGCGTGCCGCGCCCAAGGCGCGCGGGCGCTGGGGCGAGCAACAATTCCGCAACCTGATCGAACTCGCCGGGCTCGACGCGCATGTGGATTTCGGCGCGGAAGTATCGGTCGCGACCGAGGATGGTCAGCTTCGCCCCGACTTCATCATCCGGCTGCCCGGCGACCAGCAACTGATCGTCGACGTCAAATGCGTGCTCGATTCGTACATGACCGCGGCGGAGGCGACGTCAAACGAAGAACGCCAGGCGGCGATGGTCGCGCACGCTCGCGCGGTGCGGCTGCACGCCGATGCGCTGTCCAAAAAGGCCTATTGGGCGCAGTTCGAAAAGGCGCCCGATTTCGTCATCATGTATATTCCGGGCGACAATTTCCTGTCCGGCGCGCTCGAGATCGACATGGAATTGTGGGAACGCGCGGCGCGCAACCGGGTGATCATCGCCGGGCCGTCGGCATTCCTGCCGCTTGCGCGCACCGTCGCATCGATGTGGCGCCAGCAAAAGGTGACCGAGGACGCCAAGGAAATCGCGCGGCTGGGCAAGGAGATGTATGAGCGACTGGCGACGGCGGCGACGCATCTGCGCCGGGTCGGCAACGGGTTGAACAGCGCAGTCGATAATTACAACAAGTTCGTGTCCAGCTTCGACGGGCGCGTGCTGGTGACCGCGCGGCGGTTTCAGGCGCTGAATGTCGATACCGGCAATGCCAGCCTTGATCCGGTCGAGCCGGTCGACGCGCTGTCGCGCGCGCCGATGATGGATTCGCTGCCGGCGCCGGATGAGGCGGTCGAACGGGCGCAAGCCAAGGCGGCAGAATAGACCGACCGTCACCCCGGCCGAAGTGCCGGGGTCCACCGGGAGGCATGGCATGGTGGAAAACATGGTCGCGGCGCAAGCGGCTTAGTGGACCCCGGCACTTCGGCCGGGGTGACGGGGCTTGCTAATCTGGCCAGTCGGCTATTCCGAAACCATTCGCACCAGCGTCGCGCTGCGTCCCTCGGTCCCCACCAACCGGATCGAGCCGTTGCGCATCGGGTAGGCGACCATCGGGTCGTTGAGCAGGTCGGTCAGCGCCGCCTCGACCGCGCGCGCTTCGCCCATGCAAGCCATGCGTGTCATCGCCAGGCGGGGCGTGCTCAGGCGTCCGGCCTGAAGCGTGTAGCCGCCGATAAAGCGGTTGCAGCCGGTCGATCCGCTCACGCGGTCTTCGGTAAAGGCGATGGTCGCGGGGCGGGGCAGGGTGATGGCGGTGTCGCCGACCGACGCGACCCGCCATTCGCTGCCGCCGAGGCTGCGCGCATCCGGATAGGCGCGACCGCAACCGCTCAGCATTCGGCGACCGATCTTGACGCGGACGGTATCGGCGAAGCGCCGTTCGCTCATCCCGTCGCTGCATTCCTGGTTGCGAATGACGACCGTCAGCGCGCGTGTGCGATAGACGAGATTGCCGTTCACGGACTGCGCGCGCGGCTTGCGGACGATGGTTTCGCGATCCTCGGCATCGTCATAGACGATCCGGTCGCGCGTGATCGTCAGCGACCAGAAGGGTTCGGTCCCGACCGCGCGATAGGCGTTGGGATCGGCCTGCGCTTCCTGCCCAAGCGGGGCCAGTATCATCGACAGGGCGGCGGCAATCATTTCGGGTAGCGACTCCGGTCAAACGTGCCATCTTCAAGAGTTGTGGCATGAGAAAGGGGTGAAAATCATCCGTTCGTTTGAGCCCTTCGACTGCCTGCCAAGGCAGGCGCACAGGATAAACCTCGAGCCAAAGACTCGAAGTCGAGAAACGTGAGCTTGGCGCTCGTGAGCATTTCTCGACTTCGCTCGAAACGAACGGCTTGGTTGGGTCCGTTAGCCCGGTTCGGCTTAACCCTGTGTTTCCGACGCGCGGCGCTGGTTCAGCACTTCATAGGCCATTACCGAGGTCGCGACGGCGGCGTTCAGGCTGTCGGCCTTGCCCAGCATCGGAATTTTGACGCGAACGTCGCAGGCGGCGGCCATGTGCGGCGGCATCCCTTGCGCTTCGTTTCCGGTGAGCAGGAAGGTCGGTGCCTGATAGTCTGGCGTCTGGTAATCGACCGCGCCGTCGAGCGACAGCCCGACGAGTTGCCCCGGGCCGCCGCGCAGCCAGGCTTCGAACTCATCCCAGCGCGCGCGCGCGACCGGCACGGTGAACAGCGCACCCATGCTGGCGCGCACCGCCTCGACCGAAAAGGGATCGACGCAATCGTCGAGCAGTATGACGCCGCCCGCGCCGACCGCATCGGCGGTGCGAAGGATCGTCCCCAGATTGCCGGGATCGCGCAGGCGCTCGGCGACCAGCCATAGCGGCGAGGTGGTGCGGTCGATCCGTTCGAGCCCGGTGTCGAACTCGCGATAGACGCCGACGACCGCGCCGGGATTATCCTTGCCCGAAATCTTGGACAGGATGTCGGCATTGGTCAGGATGGCGTCGCCATGATCGGCCTCGACCGCGGCGATCAGTTTCTGGACCAGCGGGTGCCGGGCGCTGTCGGGCGCATACCAGAGCTGGTCGGGAAGCGCGCCCGCCTCGCGCGCTTCGGTCAGGATGCGCAAGCCCTCGGCCAGGAACTTGCCCTGTTCGCGGCGGTGGCGCTTTTCACGCAGGTTGCGCGCGGATTTGACGAGCGGGTTCGAGAAAGCGGTGATTTCGCGCATCGAAACAGTCTCTAAACCCAAATCCGTTCGTGTCGAGCGAAGTCGAGACGCATTGCCGAGCGCGAGCGAGGCGTTCTCGCTCCGCTCGAAAATGCCCCTCGACTTCGCACGGAACGAACGGAAATCTTCGCTATTCCTCGCCGAACTTTTCCGCAACCAGCGCCGTCAGCGCCTCGACCGCGTCGTGTGCGCCGTCGCCTGCGGCGCTGATGGTGATCGTGTCGCCCTTGGCGGCGCCCAGCATCATCAGCCCCATGATCGACGTCGCGGTCACCGACGACCCGTCCTTTTCGACCGTCACTTCGACCGGATGGGCAGAGGCGAGGGTCACGAACTTGGCGCTGGCGCGTGCATGAAGCCCGCGCTTGTTGGTGATCTCGATCGACCGGCTGGCCGAACTCACGCGGCGGCCTCGCCCAGAACCTCGGAGGCGACGGTGATGTATTTGCGGCCCGCCTCGCGCGCGGCGGCGACCGCATCGACGACCTTCATCGCCTTGCGTGCGCCGCCCAGCCGGATCAGCATCGGAAGGTTGATGCCCGCGATAACCTCGACCCGACCGGGTTCGAGCAGCGAGATGGCCAGGTTCGACGGCGTGCCGCCGAACAGGTCGGTCAGGACGATCACGCCCTGGCCTGCATCGACCTCTGCGATTGCGGCGGCGATGTCGGCGCGGCGCTCCTCCATGTCGTCGTCGGGACCGATCGATACCGGCATGATCCGCTCCTGATCGCCCACCACATGGGCCATCGCGACGACGAACTCGTGGGCCAGCCGCCCATGAGTCACCAAAACCAAACCGATCATTGACCCGTATTCCCGCGTGTTTCCGTCCTGACGACCGGAGCCGGCTCTAGCGCGTCTTGCGGCGCTGTACCCAGATCACGATGGTATAGCGTGGGCGAAAATCCCGCGTCACGCAACCTATTCGCGACACGTTCGGCGACATGGACCGACCGGTGTCTCCCCCCGGTACAGCCGATCGCGACGGTCAGATAGGATTTCCCCTCCGCCCGGTAGCGCGGCAACAGATCAACGATCAGCTGTTCGATCCGATCGACCAGCGGATAGGCGGGGTCGGCGCGGACATAATCGGCAACCGCAGCATCCTGTCCGGTGCCGGGGCGCAATTCGGGCACCCAATGCGGGTTCTGGAGGAACCGCATGTCGAACACCAGATCGGCGTTGCTGGGCAATCCGCGCGCGAAGCCGAACGACATGATGGTCAGCGTCGGCCCCTCGCGTCCCTCTCCGAACGTGTTACGGATCAGGCTGGCGAGTTCGTTCGATCGCAAACTAGTGGTGTCGATCAGCCGGTTGGCCCAGCGGCGGAGCGGCATCAGCTGTTCGCGTTCACGCGCGATCCCGTCGGCGGCGGGCCGGTCGAGCGCCATCGGATGCCGCCGCCGCGTTTCCGAATAACGACGTTCCAGCTCGACGCCGGCGCATTCCAGGAACAGTGTTCCGATCTCGTGCCCATGATCCCCGCGCAGCATCTTGATCCGCTTGACGATCCGTTCGGCATCGAAGCCCCGCGTCGTCGTGCCGAATCCCACCGCCAGCGGCGCATCGTCGCGCCCGTCATCGGGAAGCGCGGTGCCGAGCAGTCGTTCGAGCAACAGGACGGGCAGGTTATCGACGGTTTCCCAGCCCAGATCCTCCAGCGTGCGCAGCACGGTCGACTTGCCGGCGCCCGACATGCCGGTGACGAGGAGGATGCGTTTGGGTGGCGCCGTGCTCATGGCCGGCGCGCACCCAGCGTTGCGGCCAGCGCGCGCTCGACCTTGATCGGCGCAGAGGGCTCCAGCAACGACAGGCGAAGCTCGGGCAGCATCACCCCGGCAATGGCACGCCGCGCATTCTCTTCGGGCATCCGCACCGGATCGGTGTCGGCCACGACCACCAAGGCGACGGGAACGTCGGTCTCATGATCGACCTCGATCAATCCCAGACCGCGCACTTCCATGCGGCCCGCGATATTGGCGGGCGGAGTCGCGGTCAGCGTGCCGTCGCGGCGCGTCAGGATGGTGTAATCGTCGCTGACCAGCACCGCGCCGCGATCGATTAACCGCAGCGCCAGATCGGACTTGCCAGTGCCCGATCGCCCCTCGATCAGCACCGCGTGCCCGCCGATCGCCACGCAGCTGGCGTGCAATGTTTCCGACGATAACCGGCTCATCGTTCCTCACTCTGCCGTTCGCGCGCCTTGGGCAGTCTGACGACAAAGCGCGCGCCGCGACCGCCGTCGCCGCGCGATTCGACCCCGATCCCGCCCTGATGCGCCTCGACGATCGTTCGCGCGATGGCAAGGCCTAGCCCCGAATGCTTGCCGAAAGCTTCCGCGTCGGGTCGGTCGGAATGGAAACGGCGGAAAATCGCCTCTCGCGCCTCGTTGGCGACGCCCGGTCCCTGATCCTCGACGCTCACCTCGACCCAATCATGCAGGTCGGCAATGCGGACCGTCACCGTGCCGCCGGGGGGAGAGAAGGACAGCGCGTTGGCGACCAGATTGTCGAACACCCGCTCCAGCCGAGCGCCTTCGCCCAGCACCGTCGCGGGTTCGCCGGGCACCGCGCCCAGTTCGATCGTCACCCCTTCCGGCATGGCGCGCTGGCGATAACCATCAATGATCGCGGCAAGCAAGCCGCTCATGTCCACTTCTTCGAACTGCGCCCGGCTCAACTGCGCATCGAGTCGGGAGGCGTCCGAAATGTCGGTAATCAGCCGGTCGAGCCGCAACACATCGTCGTGGATCACCGCGACCAATTGGGCCCGCAGCGCGGGATCCTCGATCCGCTCCAGCCCCTCGACCGCCGATCGCAGCGAGGCGAGGGGGTTTTTCAGCTCGTGCGTCACGTCCGCCGCAAACGCCTCGGTCGCGTCGATGCGGGCGCGCAACGCCTGGCTCATGTCCGACAGCGCGCGCGCCAGCATCCCGATTTCGTCGCGGCGATCGGGCAGGCGGGGCACGACGACCTCACGCGCGCGGCCCAGCCGCACCCGTAGCGCCGCACGCGCCAGATGGCGCAAGGGCCGGACGATGGTGCGTGCGAGGAACAGCGACAACAGCAGCGACAACAGGACGGCGATGCCGAGCACCATCGTCAGGCGAAAGCGCTCGACGCGCACCGTCTCGGTAATATCGACCGCATTGTCGGTGGTCAGGATCGTGTTGCCGCGATTGCCCAGCGGGGCGGCGGCGGTCAGCACCGGCGTCCGGTCGGGCGCGCGCCAGACGCTGGCAGTCGCTGCGCGCGCGCTGCTGGCGGTGACCACATCGGGCCAGCGCAACCCCTCGTCGGGGCCGCGCTCGCGGAACAGCGGATCGCGCGGATTGGCGACGATGGTGTCGATCGCGGCATCCAGCGCGCGGGCGAAATCCTGTTGCCACGGCTCCTTGTCGGGGTCGCGCAGCTGGAAATTGCGGACCCCCAGCGCCAGGCTGTCGCTGATTGTCGTCCCGTCGGCATTGTAGAGGCGGATGCGCTTGTCGGTGATCCGGGCGAGCCGCATCACCAGCCCTTCGCGTTCGGGCGGCGGCGCGGCCATGATCGCCTGAGAAATCAGCTGCGCCTCGGCACTCGCCAGCGCCAGCCGGTTGTCGACGATCCGCGCGCGATAGGTGTCGAGATAGAAGAAACCACCCGCGACCAGCCCCAATGCCAGCGCATTGACCGCCAATATCCGGGCGGTAAGCGACACGCGCCCCGACCAGCGGAGCGACAGGTCGCGGTCGTCACTCGTCGTTAAATCGGTATCCGGCGCCATAGAGCGTCTCGATGGCGTCGAACTTGTCATCGACCTGGCGGAATTTGCGGCGGACGCGTTTGATGTGGCTGTCGATGGTGCGATCGTCGACGTAGATGTCGTCCTGATAGGCGGCATCCATCAGCTGGTTGCGCGATTTGACGACGCCGGGGCGCTGCGCGAGCGTTTCCAGGATCATGAACTCGGTGACAGTCAGCGTGACCGCTTCGCCGCCCCAGGTGACGCGGTGGCGCGCCGGGTCCATCATCAGCTTGCCGCGTTCGAGGATCGCGGGGGCTTCCTGATCGCTGCCGTCGCCGACGCGGATGCTGGCATCGGTGCGGCGCAGGATGGCGCGGATGCGCGCGATCAGCAGGCGTTGCGAAAACGGCTTGGCGATATAATCGTCGGCGCCCATCGCCAGCCCCAGCGCCTCGTCCAGCTCATCGTCCTTGCTGGTCAGAAAGATGACCGGAATCTGGCTTTTCTCGCGCAGGCGGCGCAGCACCTCCAGCCCGTCCATCCGCGGCATCTTGATATCGAGCACCGCCATGTCGGGCGGATTGTCGGCAAAAGCCTTGAGCGCGGTTTCGCCGTCCGAATAGACGCGCGTCAGAAATCCCTCGGCCTGAAGCGCGATCGATACCGAGGTCAGGATATTGCGGTCGTCGTCGACCAGCGCGATCGTTGCCGTCATCGCGCGGCAGGCGGTTGTTTCGAACCCATTTCCAACGCCTAGACCAAAAAGCGGCACGGCTCAATTCGCGGTAACCGGTTACCTGATTGACCGGGGGCGAGTCGCTCCATAAGCGCGACCCAAAAGACATACGTATGCGGTCCGTGAGCGAACGGACCTGGGGAGAGAGAAGTGACTGATCGTAAACCGAGTTTCGACCTCGAAGCGCAGGGCATCGCTACCGATGCGGCGCTCCACTGGAACCTCCAGACCGCAGCCCTGGTCGAGCAGGCGCTGGCGCGCGGCGAAGGCAAGCTGGCAAAGGAAGGCCCGCTGGTGGTTGCGACCGGCAAGCACACCGGGCGGTCGGCGCAGGACAAGTTCATCGTCCGCGATGCCGAGACCGAAGACACCATCTGGTGGGGCAAGTCGAACAAGGGGATGACGCCCGAGCATTTCGCCGCGCTCAAGGCTGATTTTCTGAGCGCGCTAGGCCAGAAGGATATCTTGTTCGTTCAGGACCTGTTCGGCGGATCGCAGCCCGAGCACCGCGTCAATGTGCGCGTCATCAACGAGTTTGCGTGGCATAACCTTTTCATCCGCACGATGTTGGTTCGCCCCGAAGCCGAAGCGCTGGCCGGATTTCGCCCGGATTATACGATCATCGACCTGCCGAGTTTCCGCGCCGATCCCGCACGCCACGGGTGTCGCAGCGAAACGGTGATCGCGGTCAGCTTCACCGAGAAACTGATCCTGATTGGCGGCACCGCCTATGCAGGTGAGATGAAGAAAAGCGTGTTCGGCCTGCTCAACTATCTGTTGCCCGCCGACGGCATCATGCCGATGCATTGTTCCGCAAATATCGGACCGAATGGCGATACGGCGGTGTTCTTCGGGCTGTCGGGCACCGGCAAGACGACGCTCAGTGCCGATGCCAGCCGCACCCTGATCGGCGACGACGAACATGGCTGGTCGGATACAGCGGTCTTCAATTTCGAAGGCGGCTGCTATGCCAAGATGATCCGCTTGTCGGCGGATGCCGAGCCTGAAATCTTTGCGACCACCAGGCGCTTCGGCACGGTGCTCGAAAATGTCGTGATGGACCCGGACACGCGCGAACTCGACCTCGACGATGCGACGCTGGCGGAGAACACCCGCGGCGCCTATCCCATCGATTTCATTCCGAATGCCTCTGAGAAAAATATGGGGCCGGTGCCGAAGAACATCGTGATGCTGACCGCCGATGCTTATGGCGTGCTGCCGCCGATCGCCAAGCTGACGCCGGATCAGGCGATGTATCATTTCCTGTCGGGCTATACCGCGCGGGTGGCGGGCACCGAGATCGGCGTGACCGAGCCGGAGGCGACCTTCTCGACCTGTTTCGGCGCGCCGTTCATGCCGCGTCACCCGAGCATCTATGGCAATCTGTTGAAAGAACGCATCGCCAGGGGGGCGGTCGATTGCTGGCTGGTCAACACCGGGTGGACCGGCGGCAAATACGGCGTCGGCAACCGGATGCCGATCAAGGCGACGCGCGCGCTGCTCAACGCCGCGCTCGACGGTAGCCTGAACGGGGCCGAGTTCCGTACCGATCCCAATTTCGGGTTCAAGGTGCCGGTGAGCGTGCCGGGCGTCGACGACGCGATCCTCGATCCGCGCGAGACCTGGACGAACAAGGCCGAATATGACGCGACTGCGGCCAAGCTCGTCGATCAATTCAACGAGAATTTCGCCCAATTTGCGGATGCGGTGGATGAAGGCGTGCGGCAATCCGCGCCGCGGGTGACGCAGCCGGCGTAAATGCGAAACGGTCTGTCATTAGTTCATCGTCATTCCCGCGCAGGCGGGAATCCATAAGCACTGACATGGGTTATGGATTCCCGTCTGCGCGGGAATGACGTGCAGGGGCAGGTTAGGGCTCGCAATGACGGTGGAGGCGAGGCTTCTCTAGCCGACATAATTGGAACGCTTGCGTGCCGGACCGGTTGACGGGGCATGCAACGAATCGAAATTGCCGGAATGTCGCTCGCTTCGACGCGCCTGTGGGGGATCGAACTGCCGATCCTGGTCGTCGATCTGGCGGTGGTCGCGCTGGCCGTCGGCATCGCGCTGATCATCCACAGAGTCGGCGCCGCGATCGCGCGCCGGATCGCCGCGCGGTCGCCGGGATCGGCCGACGACGTGATCCTGGCAAAGGCCTATCGCCCGACCCGCTGGATCGCGGTTGCGCTGGCGCTGGCCGCGGTTCGCGGGTTTCTCCATTTGCCCGACAGCGCCGACCGGTTCTGGACGCTCGCGGCAGGGATGGCGGTGCCGCTCCTGATCGGCTGGCTGGCGATCGCGATGATCCGGGCGATGGCCGATGTCGTCACGCTGACGGCGGACATTTCGGTTCCCGACAATCTGGCGGCACGACGCAGGCGGACGCGCAGCGCGATCCTGACGCGCATCGCGATCTTCGTGGTCGGTTTCATCACCATCTGCCTGATGCTGCTGTCGATCCCCAGCATTCGCGCGGTCGGCGTCACGCTGATGGCGTCGGCGGGCATCGTCGGCCTGGCGGTCGGCGCGGCGGCGCAGCCTGCGCTCAAGAACCTGATCGCCGGTATCCAGATGGCCTTTACCGAGCCGATCCGCATCGACGATGTCGTCATCATCGACGGCGAATGGGGGCGGATCGAGGAAATCCGCCTGACCTATGTCGTCGTCGCGATCTGGGACGAGCGGCGGCTGGTGGTGCCCGTCAGCCGGTTTCTGGAGCAGAGTTTCGAAAACTGGACGCGGTCGTCGTCCAAGATTTTGGGCAGCGTCTTCTTCTGGCTCGATCCCACCGCCGACGTGCCACGCCTCCGCGCCAAGTTCGAGGAGGTGGTGCGCGCCAATCCGCGCTGGGACGGGCGGGCGATGGGGTTGCAGCTGACAGATACGACCGCCGATGCGATCCAGTTGCGCGGGATCATGACCGCGGCGGATGCCGGGCAGGCGTTCGACCTGCGCTGCGATGTGCGCGAGGCGATGCTGGCGTTCATTCGGGAGGAAATGCCGGAAGCATTGCCGAGGACGCGCGCGGTGGTGGAGGGGGTATGACGTCGCAAGAACCCGCTCCGTCATTGCGAGCGTAGCGAAGCAATCCAGCCGGGTCGGGCGCTGCTCTGGATTGCTTCGCCGCGTTCGCAATGACGGCCAAGGTCTAAGCGGAACGGGCCTATTGCGGCGGCGGATTTGCCGCTGCCGGTTCGACCAGCAGCACGCCGCCCTCGATCCCCGTAACCCGCATCCGCGCACCGACCTCGGCATCGGGACCATAAGCGCGCCATTCGCTGTCGCCGACGCGGACCCGGCCTTCGCCGCCGGTAATCGCCTGAGCCACGACGACCCGCGCGCCGATCAGACGATGGATCGGATCGTTCAGATGCGGATCGCTCGATTCGATCGCGTTGCTGCCGCCATACCAGCGCTTGCCGATCGCCACTGCCACGCCGGTCCATGCCGCGACGCTGACCAGCTGCCCGGCTAGCCCCAGTTCGGGGAAGAGTAGCGACAGGATCGCGGTGATCGTCGCGCCGATCGCGACGAAGCCCAGGAATACGCCGGGGATCATCAGTTCGACGATCGCGGCGACCCCGGCGACTGCCAGCCACACCATCCAGGGTTCGCCGAAACCGTCCATGCCAAGCTATTCCTGACGCTCGCCGAACGGCGCGGGCGGTTTGGAAGGCCGAGCGACGACCGGCTGCGATGGTGAGGCATTGCCGGTGCCCAGCGCATCGCGCGCCAATTCGCCGATCCCGCCCAGCGTGCCGATCAGCTGCGTCGCCTCGACCGGGAACAAGATCGTCTTGGCATTGGTCGAGGTCGCGAACTTGCCCACCGCCTCGACATATTTCTGCGCGATGAAATAGTTGAGCGATTGCGCCGAACCCTGTTCCACCGCCTTCGACACCAGTTCGGTCGCTTTGGCCTCGGCCTCTGCGGCGCGCTCGCGCGCTTCGGCGTCGCGGAATGCCGATTCCCGGCGGCCCTCGGCTTCCAGAATGCGTGCCTGTTTCGCGCCCTCGGCGCGCAGAATGTCCGACGCGCGGCTGCCCTCGGCGTCGAGGATGTTGGCGCGCTTTTCGCGCTCGGCCTTCATCTGGCGCCCCATCGCGGCAACGATGTCGGCGGGCGGGCGGATGTCCTTGATCTCGACGCGGGTGATCTTGACCCCCCAGGGCGTGGTCGCGTGATCGACCACCGACAGCAGCCGCGCGTTGATCTCGTCGCGCTTCGACAGCGTTTCGTCGAGGTCCATCGACCCCATCACCGTACGCAAATTGGTCGTCGTCAGCTGGAGCAGCGCGACATAGAGGTCGGACACCTCATAGGCCGCCTTCGCCGCGTCGAGCACCTGAAAGAACACCACGCCGTCCGTCTGGATCATGGCGTTGTCCTTGGTGATGATTTCCTGGCCCGGAATGTCGATCACCTGTTCCATCATGTTCACCTTGCGGCCGACGCGATAGAAAAAGGCGGGATAGAAGTTGAGGCCGGGCTTGGCGACGTTGGTGAAGCGACCGAAATGCTCGATCGTGTATTCATAACCCTGGCGCACCATTTTCAGGCTGACGAACAGGTAGAGCAGCACCACCAGTGCGATGATTCCGAAAACGATGGCCATGGCGTCCACTCCCCCTTGCCGATTTCCGCCAGCCTAGCATAACTGGTGTATGAGCCAAGCCATACTCCCTCCGCGTACCGCGCTGTTCCTGCCGGCATCCAACCCGCGCGCGATCGAGAAGGCGCGCGGGCTGAACGCCGACATGGTGATCCTCGACCTGGAGGATGCGGTGAAGGAGGCCGACAAGGAAAGCGCGCGCGACGCGGCCTGTGCGGCGGCGGCGACCTATCCGGGCAAGCTGGTCGGCATCCGCGCCAATGCCAAGGACAGCGATCACTGGAAGGACGACCTGAAGGCGATCCGCAAGTCGGAGGCCGATTATGTGGTGATCCCCAAGGTGGAGGCGCCCGATGCGATCACCTGGGCCGCCTATTATTCGAAGAAGCCGGTGCTTGCGATGATCGAAACTCCGGCGGGCGTGATGAACGTCGCCCAGCTTGCCAGCACAGACAGCTGGGGCGTCGATCTGGCGGGGATCATCATGGGCACCAACGACCTGGCGGTGGGACTGAAATTGCCGCCGGGCGCGGGGCGGGCGGCGATGCATTTGTGCTTTCAGCTGGCGATCTTGTCGGCGCGGGCGCGCGATATCTGGGTCCTGGACGGCGTATTCAACGCGCTCGACGACCCCGAGTGGCTGGAGGCGGAATGCATCGAGGGCCGCAATCTGGGCTTCGACGGCAAGACGCTGATCCACCCTAACCAGATCGATATCGCCACGCGTGTTTATTCCCCCAACGCTCGTGACATCGCCGAGGCCGAGGCGTTGATTGCCGCATTCACCGGCGGTGCCGAACGCTATCGCGACCGCATGATCGAGGAAATGCATGTGGAGGCGGCCAAGGCGCTGCTGGCGCGGGCGGCGCGATAAATCTCCAGTCGTCACCCCGGACTTGTTCCGGGGTCCACCAAGCCGCTTGCGCAAGGACAAGAGCCGGCACACTTCGTTCGTCGCCCGGTGGCCCCCGGACAAGTCCGGGGTGACGGGTAAGGGATGGGTCCTGTGGCCAACCTTGGACATGCCCCCCTAGCGCTCATCCCCCCCCTTGGTTACATGGGCCGCCAATTCGCGACTCTAATTCTCCCGGATCGGCGCTCCCCATGAACATCACCCTCGGCCTTACCTTCGACGACGTTCTCCTGCTCCCGCAGGAATCGGACGTGCTGCCGAGCCAGGCCGACACGCGGACCAGGGTGACGCGCGACCTGGCGCTCAACATTCCCGTCCTGTCGTCGGCGATGGATACCGTGACCGAGGCCGACATGGCGATCGTCATGGCGCAGTTGGGGGGGATCGGCGTCCTTCACCGCAATCTCGATGTCGGGGAACAGGTCGCAGCCGTCCGCCAGGTCAAGCGTTTCGAAAGCGGCATGGTTGTCAATCCGATCACCATCACGCCGAACGCGACGCTCGCGGACGCGCAGGCGCTGATGACCCGCCACCGGATCAGCGGGATCCCGGTTGTCGAAAGCTCTGGCAAGCTGGTCGGCATCCTGACGAACCGCGACGTGCGCTTTGCCGAAAACCCCAATCAGCCGGTCGCCGAACTGATGACGCGCGACAATCTGGCGACGGTATCGACCAGCGTCACGCAGGAGGATGCGCGGCGGTTGCTGCACCAGCGCCGGATCGAAAAGCTGTTGGTGGTGGACGATTCCTATCACTGTGTCGGGCTGATTACGGTCAAGGATATCGAAAAGGCGGTGACTTATCCCGACGCCACCAAGGACGGGGCGGGACGGCTGTGCGTGGCGGCGGCGACCACCGTCGGCGACAAGGGCTTCGCGCGCACCGAGGCGCTGGTCGATGCGGAGGTGGACGTCATTGTCATCGACACGGCGCACGGCCACAACCGCGATGTCGGTCGCGCGGTCGAGCGGGTGAAGAAACTCTCCAACCGGGTTCAGGTGATCGCGGGCAATGTCGCAACCGCTGACGCCGCGCGTGCGCTGGTCGATGCGGGCGCCGACGGGATCAAGGTCGGGATCGGCCCCGGCTCGATCTGCACCACGCGGATCGTCGCAGGCGTCGGCGTGCCGCAACTGACGGCGGTGATGAGCGCTGCCGAGGAAGCAGCAAAGTCGGGCGTGCCGGTGATCGCAGATGGCGGCATCCGCACATCGGGCGACGCGGCAAAGGCGCTCGCGGCGGGGGCGGGCACGGTGATGATCGGGTCGCTGCTTGCGGGCACCGACGAAGCGCCGGGCGAGACGTTCCTGTATCAGGGCCGCGCGTACAAGAGCTATCGCGGCATGGGCAGTGTCGGCGCGATGGGCCGGGGTTCCGCCGACCGCTATTTCCAGGGCGACATCAAGGATCAGCTGAAACTGGTGCCCGAGGGGATCGAAGGCCAGGTGCCGTATAAGGGGCCGGCGCGCGACGTGATCCACCAGCTGGTCGGCGGGATCAAGGCGGCGATGGGCTATACCGGATCGGCAACGCTGAAAGACATGCGCGAACGGGCGAAATTCGTCCAGATCACCAATGCCGGGCTGAAGGAAAGCCATGTGCATGACGTGACGATCACGCGGGAAGCGCCGAATTACCCGACTCGCTAGCCCTTACCCACTCGTCACCCCGGACTTGTTCCGGGGTCCACCGGGCGGCAAGCTATTTCGCCGGATGCGAGAGTGCTGCGCAAGCGGCTTGGTGGGCCCCGGAACAAGGCCGCGGTGACGAAGCAGAAAGCAGACTCCATCACCTACGACCATAGCGCCCGATGACCCCCGCCGCACGCACCCAAGCCGCGATCGAACTGCTCGACGCGATCATCGCTTCCGCCCGCGATGGCGGGGCTGCCGCCGATACGCTGATTGCGCGATATTTCGCCCGGCGGCGCTATGCCGGGTCGAAGGACCGCCGCGCGGTCCGCGCGCTTGTCTATGACGCGATCCGCCTGCTTGGCGAGCGACCAATAAGCGGACGCGCCGCGATGCTGGCGCTTGCCGACACCCGCCCGGATATCGCCGCGCATTTCGGCGGTGAGGGGC
The DNA here is from genome assembly GCA_023418595.1 of Pseudomonadota bacterium. Taxonomy (GTDB): domain Bacteria; phylum Pseudomonadota; class Alphaproteobacteria; order Sphingomonadales; family Sphingomonadaceae; genus Sphingomonas. The sequence continues at coordinate 25,290 of JAEZZI010000021.1, read as the reverse complement.
ATGCGCCTTCGGCCATCGAGCCTGGCGAGCCGCGCGCTCGCACCGGTCTGGTTCCCAAATGGCTGGGCCGGATGCTGACCGCGACCGGCATCGATCGCCCGCAACAAGCCGCTTTGCTCGACCGGGCGCCGCTCGACATCCGCGTCAATACGCTTCGCGCCGATGTCGCCACGGTGCGCGCGGCGTTCCCTGAAGCAGAGCCGATTGCAGGCCTGTCGAACGGCCTGCGTCTGCCGCCCGATTCGTCGATCGAGCGGCACGAACTGTTCGAGACGGGCGCGATCGAGGTGCAGGACGCGGGCAGCCAGCTCGTCAGCCTCGCCAGCGGCGCGCGGCCCGGCATGACGGTGATCGACCTGTGCGCAGGCGGTGGCGGCAAGACGCTGGCGCTGGCCGCGATGATGGAGAATCGCGGGCGCATCGTCGCCAGCGACGTAGATCGCGGGCGGCTGTCGCGGCTTCCGGCGCGTGCCGAACGCGCGGGCGTGACGATTGCCGAGACGTTGTTGCTCGACGGCGGGCGCGAGGCGGAGTCGCTGGAGCGCTTTGTCGGAAGCGCCGATCTGGTGCTGATCGATGCGCCCTGTTCGGGAACGGGCACCTGGCGGCGCAACCCTGAGGCGCGCTGGCGACTCAATCCGGATCGACTCGCGCGGTTGACGGCGACGCAATCGCGTCTGCTCGATCTCGGTAGCCGTTGCGTGAAGCCCGGCGGTATGCTGGTCCATATCGTCTGCTCGCTGCTCGATGCCGAAGGGAGCGACCAGGTTCAGGCGTTTCTGGCGCGCCATCCGGGCTGGACCGTTGCCGAAATCGATGCCGCGATCGGGTCGCCGCATGGCCCCGGTCGTCGGCTCACCCCGGCTACCCACTCGACGGACGGCTTTTTTGTCGCGATGATGCGAGCGCCATGATAGCCAGAACGATCTCGTCCCCGGAGCAGATTATGCGTATCACCCTTGTTTCCGCAGCCGCCGCCCTGGTGCTGGTCAGCTTTTCGACCGCACTCCACGGCCAGCGCGCCGATGACCAGATCGACGCGCGATCGACCGCGCTGTTGGCGGCGGGAAAAGAGGCGAAGGCAGCAGGCAATCTGGAAGCCGCGACCGATGCGCTCGAATCCGCGCTGGCCGCCGATCCGCGCAACCGCGAAGCCTATGTCGAATTGGGCAACATCGCCCAGGCGCGCGAACTGCCGGGCAAGGCGATCCGCATGTACCGCGAGGCGCTGAAGCTGGAGCCGAACGATTTGCAGGCGCTGAAGGGGCAGGGCGAGGCACTGGTCGCGCGTGGTGCGGTGGACCGGGCCAAGACCAACCTTGCCCAGTTGCAGAAGCTGTGCACGACCGGCTGTGCGGAAGTCACCCAGCTGTCGGCCGCCATCGCCAAGGGACCGACCGTCGCGCCGACCGCGACGGCATCGGCGACCGCGCCGGTAACCCGCATCCCCGACGCGCCGCCGCCGGAAGAGAAGAACTGATCGCGGTTCATTCTCCGCGCTACGCCCGGATCAAACGGTGGCGGGGTGGCTCAAGATAGTTTTCGCGCGATCTCTACAAACTCAGCCACGCTGACCGTTTCGGCGCGGCGGGTGGGATCTATCCCCAGTGCGTCGAGCGCGGCTAGCGCATCCGGCACCGATTTCAGGCTCTGTCGAACCATTTTGCGCCGCTGACCGAATGCCGCCGCGGTCACCGCCTCAAGCCGGTCGAAGCGGACGCCCTGGGGCGCCTCGGTGGGGAGCACATGCACCACGGCGGACATCACCTTGGGTGGCGGGGTGAAGGCGGACCGGTGCACGGGCATCGCGATGCGCGCGGTCGAACGCCATTGCGCCAGCACCGCCAGTCGGCCGTAGGCATCGTCCCCGGCACCTGCCACGATGCGGTCGGCGACCTCGCGCTGGAACATCAAAGTCAGGCTCTGCCACCAGGGCAGCCAGTCTGCCGACAGCCAGCCGACGAACAACGCCGTTCCGACATTATAGGGGAGGTTGGCGACAACGTGCGGCCTGCCCGCGAACAGCGACGGCGCATCGACCGCCAGCGCATCGCCCTCGATCACGCGCAGCTTGCCGGGATAGGCATCCGCCAGTTCGGCGAGCGCCGGAATGCACCGCCGGTCGCGCTCAATCGCGGTAACGGTTGCACCCGCCGCCAACAGCGCACGGGTCAGCCCGCCGGGACCGGGCCCGATCTCCAGCACCTCTGCTGCGCTCAGATCGCCCGGAATCGCCGCGATCCTCGCGAGCAATTGCTGGTCGAACAGGAAATTCTGGCCCAACGCCTTGCTGGCGGTCAGGCCGTGCGCGCGGATCACCTCACGCAGCGGCGGCAGCGTGGGGGTCATTTGGCCGTCGCGACGATCTTGGCGCGCCGCGTCGCCGCTTCCCCCGCCATGCGGATCGCGGCGATCATTGCGCCGGGCTCGGCAATCCCCTTGCCCGCAATATCGAAGGCGGTGCCGTGGTCGGGGGATGTGCGAACGATCGGCAGACCGAGCGTGATGTTGACCCCTTCGTCGAAATGCAGCGTTTTGAGCGGGATCAGCGCCTGGTCGTGATAGCAGCACAAAGCCGCGTCATAGGTTGCGCGCGCGCGCGGATGAAACATCGTGTCCGCCGCGAACGGACCCGACGCAGCGATGCCTTCGCGTTTCAACAATTCGATGGCAGGCGCGATGATGTCGATATCCTCCCGCCCGATCGCGCCTTCCTCGCCCGCATGCGGATTGAACCCCGCAAAGGCGAGCCTCGGATCCTCAATCCCGAAATTCCGGCGCAATCCGCGTGAGGTTGCGATCCCGCGCGCGACCAGCAGTTCGACCGACAATGAGTCGCTGACGCTGGCGAGCGGCACGTGCGTCGTGATCGGTACGACCCGCAAGCTCGGCCCCGCGAGCATCATCACCGCATTGTCCGGCGATACCCCGCATCGTTCGGCCACGAATTCGGTCTGGCCGGCATGAGTGAAGCCGATGGCATAAAGCCGGGCTTTCGAAACCGGGCCCGTCACCAGCGCAGAGGCTGCGCCCGATCGTGCGAGCCCGACGCCGATTTCAAGCGCCAGCAGCGCGCAGCGCGCGCCGGATATGCAGGGGGTGCCCGGTAACGAGGCGCCGCCATCGGACAGCCCCAGCACCGGTAGCGCCTTTGCGAACACCGCGCCTGCTTCCTGGGGATCGGAAATCGTCTGAACCGGACAAATGTCGAGCGCGCCGATCGCATCGACGTCGCCCACCGCAAAGAAACCCGGCAGCGTCGCTTTTTCGCGCGCTGCCCAGGATTTGGCGATGATTTCCGGCCCGATCCCGGCCGGGTCGCCCATTGATACGACGATGGGAGCGTTCGACATGCCGCTCCTTTCAACCTCAGCGATATTCGATGACGGCGTCGCGACGCAGATCACGCAGCATACGCTGGGCGCGAAGGTTCACGCGATCCTGTTCCAGCCCCTGCTGAATGCGTTCGGCGGATGGTACGGCAGCCGAGCGCGTATCGTCGCGTCCGCACAGCACCAGCGTCCGGACTCCGCTTTCGACCGACCCGAACGGCGGGGTTGCCTGACCGACCTGAAGGTCGACGATGATTTCCTGAAGCTGCGGTGGCAGGTCGCGGACGCGAACGGCGTCGTTGTCGACGACATCGGCACCCAGTTGCTGCGCCGCAGCCTGAACGCCGCCGCACCCGTTGATGCTCTGCGCGACTTGCGCAAATTTCGCCACGGTTGCGCTGGCCTGCGCCTGCGTCGTTCCGGCAGGAAAATTAAGCGTCAGCTGGCGCAGCGCCAGCACCGCGTCGCGCGGATCGGCCATCAGCACCTGACGCTTGTCGGTCAGATACAGGATCGAATAGCCCCCCGGCACCTCGATCGGCCCGGCGACCTGGCCGACCTGCATCGTCGGCAGCGCGCGCGCCAGCGGTTCGGGCAGCATCGCTGCGCGGACCCAGCCCAGTTCGCCGCCATTGGCGCGGGTGGTGGCTTCGGAATTGGTGAAGGCGAGCGCCTCGAAGCTCTGTCCCTGGCGCATCGCATCGATCATCGCGCTCGCCCTTTGCGAGACCTGCGCGGCATTCGCGGGATTGGCCGAGAGATAGATTTCGCGAAGCTCGTATTCCTCGGTGCCCTTCGATGCTTCCAGCCGCTGGATCACCGACTGGACCTCTGCCTCGGACACGTTGATCATCGGCTCGACCCGGCGCTGGAGCAGGCGCCCCCATGCCAGTTCGCCCTGAATCTGGCGTCGCATCGATGCTTCCGAAGAACCCGCGCTTTCCAGCATCTGGGTCAGCTGCTCGGGCGTCATCTGCATGTTCTGCGCGACGCGACGATAGCTTTGCGACAATTCCTGCGGCGTGATTTCGATCTTGTTGTTGCCCGCTTCCTGGATCTGAAGCGTTTCGTCGATCAACTGGCGCAAGACCTGAAGCCGGAACTGATCCATCTGCTCGGGCGGAACGCGCAAGCCGCGCAGCGCGGCGATCAGCGCCAGCCGGTGATCGACGTCGGTGCCCGTGATCACGGTTTCGTTGACGATGGCCGTGGGCTTGCGGATGTTCGGGTCGGACTTGCCGAAGATCTGGAGATTTTCGGGCAGATTCAGCCCGGTATCGGGCACATTCTGTTCGGGAACGGTCTGCGCCGACAGCGCAGCCGTCGTAAAGATCGATGCCGTGACCAACAGGGCGCCGAAGCGCGCCGAAAAACGATTCTTGCTCATGCTTGGATCGAAAAACCTCTTCACGCCCCGGTGGGAGGACCGGCGCTTGCCCTATCGCTCTACTTGCCTGAACGCAGGCTTAGCGTCCCAAATTCTTGAACGCCAGCGTCAGCAGGAACGAGTTGCCCCGCCGCGCGTCGCCGGTATCCTCATAGTCGCGCTTCCACGTCAGGCCAAGCGTCAGGCAATCGTCGTCATAGGCGACCCCCAGACGGTGACGGATCGGATCGAATCCATCGGATAGCGACAGCGGATCTTCGTTGCGATCGGTGAGGTCGACGATCGCCGATCCGAATACCGACCAGTAGCGTGCAACCTGAACCCGCCCGCCGACCCGGACCTCCTCACGATCCTGCAAATCCTCGAACAGCGTGTCGATGTCGCGGTTCAGACGGAGATAGCCGACGCTGGCATAGGTGCGGCGAGTGCCGACCATCGCATCGATTTCGTTGCGGCGGATCGCCAGCCCGTCCTTGTCGAGGCGGTAACGGTGGGTGAAGCTGACGAATTCGCGCCAGCGGACTTCGGTGCGTCCAACGAAATCGGACCAGCGATCGTCGAGGCCGGTGCCGCTGGGCAACAAAGTCTCGCGCGTGGACAGGCGATAGCTCTGGCCGATGGTCGCGTTGACCGACAGGCCGGGCAGGTCGAGCGCCCAGTCGGCGCCATAGGTGACGCGCGGCGAATCCTCGAACCGGTCGTACCCGGGGAAGCGATTGAGCGCGAAAAGATTCGAATCCTCAAGGTCGACCGCGCGCGCGTCTTCGTTCGGGACATTCAGATTGGCGAGTTTAGGCGAAGCGACGATCTGGACGCGCGGGGTCAGCCGCTGGGTGCCGCCCAGAAACGCACCGATGAACGGCCATTTGACGTCTAGCGCGACCGCGCCGATCGCGCGCGCGGTAACGCCCTCGTCACCGCGATAGGACGGCACGACCGTCGATAGCGTGTCGTTGGTGTTGTAGAGGTCGCCGCGGGCATAGCCGGTCAGCGTGATTTCCTGGCCCATCGTCGTGATGCGGCGCCAGTCCCACCGGGCAGAGGCGAAGGCACGCTGGGTGTCCTGCCCCTCGATCCGGGTGAGCGCCAGCGTATTGAACTGCAGCATCACGCGGGCGCCGTCGATCCCGCCGTCCAGCCGCCTGCGATAATCGATTTCGGGCAACGCGATCGGCTGCAAATTCGAATTCTCGCCGATGCGCAGCGTCTGCACTGCCCACCCCTGAATCGCGAAATAGCTGTCCGGGCCGACACGTTCGAGCTTCACATTGTTGCGCAGCCGGTCCTCTCGCGAAATGTCGTAGCGGCGCAGGAACGTCTGGTCGGTGGACAGCCGGATCGATGCGCTCGCACTCCAGTTCGGGTCGAACTGATAACGGCCGGCCGCATCGACGAAGCCGCGAAAGGCGTTCTCGGTATCGGCGTCCGGCGGCACGATCAGGAAATCGTCGGCCCGGCGGCTGTAGGTGCCGTATCCGGCGATGCGGAACGCGCCGATTTCGTTCAGTTCGCGATATTCCGCCTTCAGCATCGGCAGCGCGTCGGTGAAGACGTGCGGCGTCAACGTCAGATCGCGATTGGGTCCGAAAGACCAGAAATAGGGGACCGCCACTTCCAGTCCGTTGACCCGGTCGAGCCGGATCGAGGGGGCGAGCAATCCGCTCTGGCGCGCACCGCCGATCGCGTGCGAAAAGCTGGGCAGCGGGATCGACAGCCCGAACAGGGTGAAGCGCGCGCCCGAATAGCTGACCCGTTCGCGGTTCGGGTCATAAACGACGCGGACCGCCTCGATCTTGAAAGTCGGCTCCTTGGGACAACCCTCGGGGGTGGTGACCGCGCACGGCGTGTAGGCCGCGTCCTCGACGTTGATGACCCCGCCTTCGACCCGCTCGCCACGTCGTGCGGCCAGGCGTCCGCCTTCTTCCAGCACGACGAGCATGTTGTCGACGACGCCATCGCGCAGCGAATCGGTCAGTTCGATGCGGTCGCCATAGGCGACATCGCCTTGCGGATTGGTGACGGCGATGTCGCCTTCCGCGACGACCCGTCCGGTTTCGCGGTTCCAGATCACCTTATCCGCGCGCAGCCGTTCGCCGCGGCGAAACAGGCGAACGTCACCTGTCGCGGTGACGACATCGCTGTTGCTGTCATATTCCAGAACGCCGGCCGAAAATTCGATCTCGTCTTCGCCCAGCGTCTGGGTGGTGGCGGTCGGAGCCGGGGGATCGATGGGCCGACTCTGCAAATCCTGCGCGAATGCCGGGGCACACCACAAGGCGGCGCTGACCGGCAGAACACTCGAAAGCAGGAAATTACGCTTCACAGGGCGAGTGACTCCAGGCCGATGGCTGCATGCGGGCAGTCGCGCCCTATCGCACTCAACCGCCTGTTCCGCAATCGCTCAAACCCCTTTTGCGCTGGCCTGCCCACTCGTCTAAGCGGAGGCAATGCCCATATGGCTCCTTCCACTACCGAAAAGGACTCAACGCCCGATGAAAATCCAGTTTGCCGCCAGCGTTCCCGACCATGCACCTGTGCTGGCGATCCCGGTCGCCAAGGACGGCATGGGATCGCTCGATACGGCGCGCTTCGGCGGCGATGCTGACCTGGTGAAGGGCGCGGCGGAAGCCGGGCGCTTCGATGGCGAAACCGGCGCGATCGTCGAGATTTTCGCCAAGCGCGGCGGCGGGGTGGGACGCATCCTGCTGGTCGGCGTGGGTGCCGGCAGCGAAGTCGATTACGAACGCGCAGGCGGGGCGCTGACCGCGCGATTCCTGGTGTCGGGCGTGCGCGAGATCGCGGTCGATTTCTCCGGCCTCGACGCCACGACGTCGGCGACGGAGGTCGCGCGTTTCGCCAGCGCGGCCAAGCAGCGCAGCTGGCGACATGACGTCTATCGCACCAAACTGACCGACAAGCAGAAGCCCAGCCTGGAGGCGATCACCATCGTCGGCGCGCCGGGGGGCATCGACGCCGCCTGGGCCAAGGCCGACGCACTGGTCCAGGGACTTGAGTTTACCCGCACCCTGGTCGCCGAACCCGCCAATATCATCTATCCCGAAAGCTTCGTCGAACGAGCGCGCGCCGAACTGGCGGACACCGGCGTCGAGATCGACGTTCTGACCGAGGCCGAAATGGCCGAACTCGGTATGCATTCGCTGGTCGGCGTGTCGCTGGGTTCCGAACGCGAGGCGCGGCTACTGGTCATGCGCTGGCAGGGGAAAGGGTCGGGTGATTACGACCTGGCGTTCGTCGGCAAAGGCGTGACGTTCGACACCGGCGGCATTTCGCTCAAGCCCGGCCCCGGCATGGAAGACATGAAGTGGGATATGGGCGGTGCGGGCGCGGTCGCCGGTGCGATGAAGGCATTGGCGCTGCGCAAGGCGAAAGCGAACGTCGTCGGCGTGTGCGGCCTCGTCGAAAACATGCCCGACGGCAAGGCGCAGCGTCCGGGTGACGTCGTGACGTCGATGTCCGGCCAGACGATCGAGATCCTGAACACCGACGCCGAAGGGCGGCTGGTGCTGTGCGACGCGCTGACCTGGGTCCAGCGCAATTATTCACCCACGACGATCGTCGATCTGGCGACGCTGACCGGCGCGATGATCATTTCGCTGGGGCATGAACATGGCGGGCTGTTCTCGAACGACGACAGCCTGGCTGAACAGTTGCTCGCGGCGGGCAAGGCGTCGGGCGACGCTCTGTGGCGCTTCCCGCTGTCGGATGCGTACAACAAGCTGATCGACTCGCCGATCGCCGACATGAAGAATGTCGGCCCGCGCGGCGCCGGTTCGATCACCGCAGCGCAGTTCCTCCAGCGGTTCATCGACGAAGGCGTCCGCTGGGCGCATCTCGACATTGCGGGCATGGTCTGGGCGGACAAGCCCGGCGCGACCTTCGACAAGGGCGCGACCGGCTTCGGCGTCCGCGTGCTCGACCGGTTCGTCGCCGACAACCACGAAGGCTGAGCGGGAAGGGAGCGGGGACCGTGCAGGTCGATTTTTATCACCTGACGCGCTCCCCGCTCGACCGCGTGCTGCCGCGGATTGCAGAGCGGATCGTGGGCGACGGAGGACGGCTGCTGATCATGGTGCGCGACGACGCGCAGGCGGCGGCGATCGATAAATTGCTGTGGACCTATGCGCCCGACAGCTTCCTGCCGCACGGCGTGTCCGGTGCAGGGGAGGATGATGCGCAGCCCGTCCTGATTTCCACGAGCGCCGAGCCGACCAATGCCGCCCGCCACATCGCGCTGGTGGACGGCGAGTGGCGCGACGAAGCGCTGAGATTCGACCGCGCTTTTCATTTTTTCGACGAGGGCGCGATCGGCGAGGCACGCGCGGCGTGGAAAGCGCTGGCCGATCGCGAGGGTGTCGAGCGGCGCTACTGGAAGCAATTGGAAACGGGCGGCTGGGAACAAGCGGCGTAAAGCCATATTCCCCGGCCGTGCTCCTGCGAAAGCAGGAGTCGTGGAAGTGGTGCGTATCGACTGCGGCCAGCGCTCCTGCTTTCGAGGAGCACGAACGCCCTAACCCGCCATCCACCCCGCCAGCGCGTCGCGCGCCCGCGCGGTGTACATCTTCTTGCGATCCGCCTTCTTTGTCTTGCCCGGAATCGGCGGGAACAACCCGAAATTGACGTTCATCGGCTGATAGGTCTCGGCCTGCGCCTCACCGGTGATGTGCGACAGCAACGCGCCCAGCGCGGTTTCGCGCGGTGGCGGCTCCATCGTCCGACCCTTGACCTCCGCCGCGGCAAATCGGCCTGCAAGCAACCCGATCGCCGCGCTTTCGACATAGCCCTCGCATCCCGTGATCTGACCCGCGAACCGGATGTGCGGCGCGGATTTCAGCCTGAGCTGCCGGTCGAGCAGGATCGGCGACTGGATGAAGGTGTTGCGATGCAAGCCTCCCAGCCGCGCGAATTCGGCGTTTTCCAACCCCGGTATCGTGCGGAAAATACGTACCTGTTCGGCATATTTCAGCTTGGTCTGGAACCCGACCATGTTCCACAGCGTGCCGTCCTTGTTGTCCTGGCGCAGTTGGACGACCGCGTACGGCCAGCGCCCGGTGCGCGGATCGTCAAGCCCCACCGGCTTCATCGGACCGAAGCGCAGCGTTTCGAGCCCGCGCTCGGCCATCACCTCGATCGGCATACAGCCTTCGAAATAGGGCGTGTCCTTTTCCCAATCGCGAAACTCGGTTTTTTCGCCGTCGACCAGCGCCTGATGGAATGCCGCATATTGGTCGCGGTCCATCGGACAGTTGATGTAATCCTTGCCCTCGCCCTTGTCCCAGCGCGACTGGAACCACGCCACGTCGAAGTCGATACTGTCGCGGTGGACGATCGGCGCGATCGCGTCGAAAAACGCCAGGTGATCGCTGCCGGTCGCGCCAGCGATGCTGCCTGCCAGCGACGCGGCGGTCAGCGGACCGGTGGCGACGATGGTCAAGCCTTCGTTCGGCAGAGCGTCGATTCGTTCGCGAACGATCTCGATATTCGGATGCGCGGCGAGTTGCGCGGTCACCCCTTCCGAAAACCCGTCGCGATCGACTGCGAGCGCGGAGCCTGCGGGCACCTTATGCACGTCACCCTGCGCCATGATGATCGAATCGAGCGAGCGCATCTCTGCATGGAGCAGGCCGACCGCATTCGATTCGGCATCGTCCGACCGAAAGCTGTTCGAACAGACGAGTTCCGCCAGGCCATCGGTCTGATGGGCGGGCGTCATCTCTCCGCTGCCGCGCATTTCGGACAGGCGGACGCGTAACCCCGCCTGCGCAAGCTGCCACGCGGCTTCGGACCCGGCCAGACCGCCGCCGAGGATGTGAATGTCGTGGGGCATGGACGTCGTGCTCAAATCTCGGAAACCTTGCGCGGGTGAAACGAATGATGTGGGTTGTGGCCTGGGGCAGGGGACCGAGTCGCGCCTAGCAGGGCGCGGGCGGGATTTACAGACCGGGGGATGCGATGCGGGCGATCTGGTGGGCGGCGCTGATTGCCGGGATCAGCTATTTCGTGGCGGATCGCCTCGGGCTGGAAGGCCCGGTTATGGTGGCGTGGAAAGGCGCGGGCGTCGGGCTGCTCGCGATCTGGGCCGCGACGCGGGCGAGCAATTTCGACGGCTGGGTGATCGCACTAGTTCTGGCATTGGGCGCGCTGGGCGATGTGTTGCTCGAAACCTCGGGCTTCACCATCGGCGGCATCGCGTTTCTGGCCGGGCATATCATCGCCACGATCCTCTATCTCGGCAACCGCCGTCGCAAGCCGACCGCCAGCCAGAGCCTGCTCGGCGCCGCGTTGCTGGTCGGCACGCCGCTTGTCACCTTGCTCATCACCGGCGAATGGACGATCGCGCTCTATGCCCTCGGCCTGGGCGCGATGGCGGCGGCGGCCTGGACCAGCCGCTTTCCGCGCTATCGCGCCGGGCTGGGCGCGGTAATGTTCGTCGCGTCCGACCTGCTGATCTTCGCGCGCATGAGACCGATGGAGTCGAGCGCGCTTCCCGGACTGCTGGTGTGGCCGCTTTATTTCGGCGGTCAGGCGCTGATCGCCCGCGGCGTTGTCGAAACGCTGGCGGTGCGGCGCTATGTCGGCATCCAGCCGATGCGGGGGTGAACAATCACGTCCAGCGGAGGCAGGACCGTGCCGCCAACGCGCACAACGCCCCGGTCACAGCCATCACGCCCGATACCGCATCGTCGATGTGCAGGAATAGCGATCCGATCGCATATCCCGACAAGCCGCCAATCAACCCCCAGACCACCGGCAGCCGAAGTGCGTCGAACGAGGACGCGATACTCGAAAGAATTGCGACGCCGATCAGGCAGGGAATAACCGCCACTACTGCGCCGACCAGAATTGCCATGACGCCGACGGTCGCCGCCAGTACCAGCATTTGCGGATCGAAGCGTTGAGTGGCTCCGGCGGTCTGAGCCAGTGTCGACAGCCCCGCGCTCAACAGAAAGGCCGGACCGGCAGCGAAGGTCGCTGCCGCCACTGCCGATCCTGTTCGTGGTTTTTCGTACATGGCATGTCTCCCTCGAGCCGCGCTGGTCAGGCGTTGGGTACGGTCTCCGGGCGGTCGTTAAACCAGCGTTCGACCGTACGGCCGAAATGCGAGATCGCGCCCATGTTGAAGAAGTGCATGACGCCGATCACCAGCACCGCCAGCCCGACTTTTGCGCTCAAGAAGCGGATCGCGTCGGCCAGCGTCTTGGGTTCGGTGCCCAAGCTGAGCGTCAGTGTGATGAAGCCGATATTGACGAGATAGAAGCCGACGACGAGCAGATGATTGGTCGACCGAGCGAGTTCGCGATTATGTCCGAAGCACTGGGTCAAAAACACTTCGCCATTGCTCGACAGTGTGCGCGCGACCCAGATCGTGATGCCGATGGTGATCGCGAGATAGAGGAGGTAGGAAATCTCGACCATTTTGATTATCCCTTGATCCCGTTGTTTCTGTAATTACCGAAATTGCATCGCGTGCGAAGTCGGGCAGGGTGACGGGGGGCATCCTGCAAATCAGTCCTTTGGTTTGGAGCGTCCCCCGACGAAGCGGGCGACCGTGCCGCCCATCTTCATCAGCGAAACCAGCGTCGATTTGGGCAGTATCCGCACCTGGTCATGCCAGCCTGCGAGCGTGCTGATGAATTCGTGCATCCGCGTGATGCGTTCGCGGACCACGGCCGGGGCCTTGTCATCGGCCCTTAGCCGGTCGGCCAGTTCACCCAGCAAGGCGATCGTCGGGTCGATTTCGCGACGTTTGCGTTCAGCGGATATCCGCAGAAACATCTCCCACAAGTCGCTCTCCGCGACGAAATGGTCGCGTCGATCACCCTCGACATGCACCCGCCGGACGATGCCGTAACCCTGAAGATCCTTAAGCGCGGTCGATACATTCGAGCGCGCGAGCGTCAGCGTTTCGGCAATATCCTCGGCGTTGATCGGGCGATCGGACAGATAGAGCAGGGCATGAACCTGCGACACGGACCGGTTGACGCCCCATTGAGTGCCCATTTCGCCCCAGTGGAGGATGAACGCTTTTGCGTCGGGATGTTCGGCGATCTGCATCATTTGTTGTTTCTGTAAAGACAGAAATGTGAGGTGTCAAATTAAGTTCGATCGCCGGTTAAGGGCGCCCACCCGCATCCTCATTTCGACCCAAGTCCAGAAAAATATGCTAGGCCTGTACAAGCGTTTCTCGACTTCGCTCGAAACGAACGGGGGACAGCGAACAGGAGGGCGCGCCTAACCCGCGACCGGCAATCGCACGCTGCCGTTCTCATCGCGCTTCAACGCGCCATAGGCGGTAACCACGCACAGCGGCAGCGCGCCATAGATGTGCGGAAACAACTGCCCGTCGCGTGATTCTTCCCATTTCACGCGCTCGCCCAGCGCCTCCAGATCTACCGCCGCGACCCACAGGTCGGTCTGCCCCCCGAAATGCTTGTCGACCGTTTCGGTCAATTGCTCGGCGGTGGACAGGTGGATATAGCCATCGGCGATATCGACCGGCGCGCCTTCGAAGGCGTCGTCCTCCAGCGCCGCCATCTGGTCGGCGGTCAGCACCTTGAACACGGTGACGGGGCGGCTCATTCGCCGTCCTCCGGTCCTGCCGCCAGACCGGTTCCGGTATCGCCGGCTGCCGTCGGTTCGCCGCCTTCGACGCCGTCGCCCAGATTGACCTCGGCCTCTTCCTCGGTCTCCTCGATCTTGGCCGCCGACACGACATGCTCGCCCTCGGCAACGCGGAAGATCGTGACGCCTTGCGTGTTGCGCCCGGCGATGCGGATGTCGCCGACGGTGGTACGGATCAGCTTCGCCTGATCGGTGACCAGCATCAATTGCTCGCCATTATGCGCGGGGAAGCTGGCGACGACGGGGCCGTTGCGGTCCGACGTCACGATGTTGGTGATCCCCTGACCGCCGCGATTGGTCTGGCGATATTCGTAGGCAGAGGTACGCTTGCCGTAGCCGTTGGCGGTGACGGTCAGGATGAATTCCTCCGCCGCTTCGAATTCGGCCATGCGTTCGGGCGTCAGCGTGACTTCGCGGTCGCCTTCCTTCCACGGGGCGGCGCGCAGATAATCCTCGCGTTCCTGCGGAGACGCCTCGAACCCGCGCAAGACCGACAGCGAGATTACCTCGTCATCGCCCAGCAGCCGCGCACCGCGCACGCCGGTCGAATCGCGGCTCTGGAACTCGCGAACGTCGGTCGCGGCAAAGCGGATCGCGCGGCCGTTGCGGGTCGCGAGCAGCACGTCGTCGGCCTCGGTCAGCAACGATACTCCGATCAGGCGGTCATCGCTGCCTTCTTCGAATTTCATCGCGATCTTGCCGGTGCTGCGGATGTTGGCGAACGCATCCATCGAATTGCGCCGCACCGAACCCTTGGCGGTCGCGAACATGACGTGCAGATCGGCCCAGCTCGCCTCGTCCTCTGGCAACGGCAGGACGGTGGAAATCGTCTCGCCATTCGCCAGCGGCAACAGGTTGATCATCGGACGGCCGCGCGTGGCTGGCCCGCCTTCGGGCAGGCGCCATACCTTCATCCGGTACACCTTGCCGTGGGTCGAGAAGAACAGCACCGGCGTATGAGTGGAGGTAACGAACAGCGACGTGATCGCATCCTCGTCCTTGGTGGTCATCCCCGCGCGGCCCTTGCCGCCGCGCTTCTGCGCGCGGAACGTGTCGAGCGGGGTACGCTTGATATAGCCCTGCATGGTCACGGTGACGACCATGTCCTCGCGCTCGATCAGATCTTCGTCCTCGATCCCGTCGATAGCGGCGCCGATCTCGGTCCGGCGCGGCGTTGCAAACTCATCGCGCACCGCGACCAGTTCCTCGCGCATGACGGCATAGAGCCGCGCACGATTGCCGAGGATTTCGAGTAGTTCGGCGATCGAAGCGGCCAAGCCCTTCAACTCGTCGCCGATTTCGTCGCGACCGAGCGCGGTCAGGCGGTGGAGGCGCAGGTCGAGGATCGCGCGGACCTGAACGTCGGACAGGCGATAAGTATCGCCCTCGACCTCATGCTCCACCGCTTCGACCAGGCGGATATAGGGCGCGATTTCGGCGACCGGCCATTCGCGCTCGCTCAGCTTCGCACGCGCCTCGACCGGCGACGACGATCCGCGGATGATCTTCACCACCTCATCGAGATTGGTGACCGCGATCACGAGGCCCAGCAAGATGTGCGCCCGGTCGCGCGCCTTGGCCAGTTCGTATTTCGACCGGCGGGTGATGACTTCTTCGCGGAAGCTGATGAACGCGCTCAATATGTCGCGCAGCCCCATCAACTCGGGGCGACCGCCGCGAATCGCGAGCATGTTCGACGCAAAGCTCGATTGCGCGGGCGTGTGCCGCCACAGCTGGTTGAGCACGACGTCGGGGGTGGCATCGCGCTTCAGGTCGATGACGATGCGGACGCCTTCGCGGTTCGATTCGTCGCGAATGTCGCTGACGCCTTCGATCCTTTTGTCCTTGGCGGCCTCGGCGATCTTCTCGACCAGCCCGTTCTTGCCGACCTGATAGGGGATTTCGGTGAGCACGATCGAGCGGCGGTCGCCGCGTTGTTCGGTGATGTGGCGCGAGCGCAGGATGACCGATCCGCGCCCGGTTTCCTGCGCCGAACGGATGCCGCTGCGCCCCAGGATGATCGCGCCGGTCGGGAAATCGGGGCCGGGGACGATTTCGGCCAGTTCTTCGCCGGTCAGCGGGTCGCCGCCTTCGGTCGCGCGGTCGATCATAGCGATGCACGCGCTGACCACCTCGCCCAGATTGTGTGGCGGGATATTGGTCGCCATGCCCACCGCGATCCCGCCCGCGCCGTTGACCAGCAGATTGGGGAAGCGCGCCGGTAGTACCGACGGCTCCTGTTCCGACCCGTCATAGTTGGGGACGAAATCGACCGTATCCTTGTCGAGATCGGACAGAAGCTCGTTGGCGACCTTGGCCAGTCGCGCTTCGGTGTAGCGCATCGCGGCGGGCGGATCGGGATCCATCGATCCGAAATTGCCCTGACCGTCGATCAGCGGCACCCGCATCGCCCAATCCTGGGTCATGCGCGCCAATGCTTCGTAGATCGAGCTGTCGCCGTGCGGATGATATTTACCGATCACGTCGCCGACGATGCGCGCCGATTTGCGGTAGGGCTTGTTATAGGTGAAGCCGCTTTCGCTCGCCGAGAACAGGATGCGGCGATGCACTGGCTTCAACCCGTCGCGCACATCGGGCAGCGCGCGCGCGACGATGACCGACATGGCATAGTCGAGATAGCTCGACTTCATCTCGTCGACGATCGAGATGGGGGAAATATCGCTGGGGTCGGCGAGGAGCGTCTCGTCGGTCAAATTCTGGTGCTTTCGGGCTGTGTTTCAGTGATGCGACTGCTCTAGCGATCACGGGGGGCAAAGCCAAGCCTCGCGCGGGTGCGCGCGGGCGCGGGCGTGGGCGCGCGGCATTCTCACGGTCGGTAGAGCCGATCGCAGGGCGGGGCGTTCAATGACCGTTCAGGCCGCACGGACTATCCGACGTGGCCCGGATGCGGGTTTGACCCTTGCATCGCCGTTATTTAGGGAGCGCCCCGAAACCTTTGCCCTCCCAGTCAAAGGTTGTTCCAAGATTTCCCCTGAGGAGAGACATAAATGCGTTTCGTAAAGGCCACTCTCGCCGCGGCCGTCGCTGCCGGCACCGTGACCGTCGCTCTGGGATCGGCCCCGGCCGTCGCCCAGCAGGAAAAACAGGCCCCGATCACGGTCAGCGATGAATTTCGCACGGCTGCCACGGCAGCGGAAACCGCCGTCAAGGCGCAGGACTGGAACGCGGCGCGCACGGCGCTCGCGACCGCCAGCAGCATCGCCAAGACCGATGACGAGCGCTATTTCGTCGCCGCTTTGGGCGTGCCGGTGGCCGCGAACCTGAAGGACAACACGACGCTCGCGACCTATCTCGACGCGCTGATCGCCAGCCCGCGGACTCCCGCGGCGGACCTGCCGCGCTACACCTTCCTGCGCGGCAACATTGAGTTCGAGGCAAAGAACTATGCCGCCGCGCTGCCACTGCTCCAGAAGGCGCAGCAGGCCGGATTCCGGAACGACAATCTGGCAGTGATGATCGCGTCCGCCAATCTTGAGACCAAGAACCTTCCGGCGGGCCTGGCCGCGCTGGATCAGGCAATCAAGGAGCGTGAAGCCGCCGGCCAGAAGGCGCCCGAATCCTGGTACAGCCTCGCCGTGTCGCGCCTTTATGCCGCGAAGGATCAGGCGGGCACCGCCGAATGGCTGCAACGCCAGATCAGGGCCTATCCGACTGCCGTAAACTGGCACAAGGCGATCGCGGTGTATCGCCAGGGCGCCAGCGGAATGGACAAGGGCCAGACGATCGACCTGTATCGCCTGCAACGCGCGTCCAATTCGATGGCGAACCTGTCCGATTATATCGAATATGGCGATGCTGCGACCGGAACGGGCCTGCCTTGGGAAGCCAAGGCCGTGATCGATCAGGGTCGCGCAAACGGCAAGGTGCCGAGCGGCAACGCGATCGCCAACGAAATCCTGACCCAGGCCAATAACGGCATCCGTGCCGAAGGATCGCTCGACGCCTCCGAAAAGCGGGCGCGCGCGGCGGCCAACGGCACGTCGGCGGCATCGACCGGCAACGCCTATCTGGCGAGCGGCAATTATCCCAAGGCGATCGAACTGCTTAACCTCGCGCTTGAAAAGGGCAGCGTGAACGCCGACGAGGTGAACACCCGTCTCGGCATTGCCTATGCCATGTCGAACCAGAAGGATCAGGCAAGGGCCGCCTTCGCCAAGGTCACCAGTGCGCCGCGCAGCCAGATCGCTGGTTTCTGGCAGCTTTGGCTGGACACCGGTTCGACCGGCCCGGCACCGACGACGACTGCGACGCAGAGCTGATTTTCAACCAAATCAGGTAGGGGCGCGAAACGGTGGTTTCGCGCCCCTTTTCTGCTGATCGCCTATTCGAATGACTGGGTATCCGGGGAGGTTCGATCGAACCTCACCGTCACCGTCACTTAAAGTTCGGAAACCGGAATGCCGGGCATCTGCTTCGCCGTGCGGATCGTCAGCGACGTCTTGACGCTGGTGACGTTGGGCGCGGTCGTGAGCTTCGTGGTCAGGATTTCCTGAAAGCTCTTCAGGTCGGTCGCCACGATCTTCAGGATGAAATCGATTTCGCCGTTCAGCATGTGGCATTCGCGGACCTCGGGAATGCTGGCGATATGCTCCTCAAATGCCGCAAGATCGCTTTCCGCCTGGCTGCGCAGCGACACCAGCGCGAAGATCGTGATGCCGAAGCCGAGCGATACGGGATCGAGATCGGCGTGATAGCCGCGGATCGCGCCTGCTTCCTCCAGCGCACGCACCCGGCGCAGGCAGGGCGGGGCGGTCAGACCCACCCGTTCGGCCAGCTCGACATTGGTCATTCGACCATCTTCCTGAAGCAGCGACAGAATTTGCCGGTCGATGCGGTCGAACGCCATTCGGAACTCCCTTTTGTGGCCGAAGGATTCGAACATCGGCTCGTGCCGGAACATAAGATAGTTGCCGCCAAACGCAATTGTCCCACTATGCAACGTCCCAAAAAATGCCGGTGTCAAACCGGCACAACGCTGGATATGGCCCGAGACACGGCGCGGATTTTCGCGGCGACATGCGGGCGAGTTAGGTGCGGTTCGACGACAGTTTCGAAACGGTACTGGCGAGCGACGTCGATTCAGGCGTTGCGGCACAGTCGGCCTGGCGGCAGATCGTCGATCTGGTCGCACGGGGACGTGCGCCGTTCGACGATCGCGCGCGCCACCGGCTCGAATCGCTCCGCGCGCGCGTGCCCCGCGCTATCCGGGTGGCCAGCGTCCAGGCGCTTGAGGCCGCTAGCCCACCTGCCGCGCTGATCGCGTTTCTGGCGATCGACGACGTTGCGGTGGCATTGCCGCTGCTTCGGAGCGCGCGGTTGAGCGATGCGGCATGGATCGCGCTGCTCCCCGAATTGACGCCGCCTGCACGCGCGGTGCTGCGCAACCGCCGCGACCTAACCCCGGCGGTCGCTCGCGGACTCGAAGCCTATGGCCCAACCGACATGGTGCTGCCCGCAGGCGATGCCGGTGCGTCCGTGGTGCCTGGTGCCGAGCAAGCCGTCGCGGCACCGGTTCACAAGTCGCGTTCGTTCGTTTCCCTCGGTTCGGTGGCGCTCGACATGCCGGTGGTCGCCGAAGCCGTGCGCCGCGCCGAATCACCCGCCGAAGGGCCGTTCGACATTGCCGAAGTCGTCGCCCGGATCGACGCCTATCAGCGCGAACGCGAACAGGCCCCGGCAGCGCCAGTGCCGCCCCCCGCGCCCCGCGCCGACAGCTTCCGGTTCGAAACCGACCGGGCCGGGGTGATCGACTGGGTCGACGGGACCAATCGCAGCGCGACGATCGGATTGTCGCTGGCAGAACCCGGTGGCGATTACGTGGGCGGCGACGCGGTGGTTGCAGGCGCGCTTCGCCGCCGCGCATCTTTCCGTGATGCACGGTTACGTGTGGACGGAACGTCGGATGCGGCGGGCGACTGGCTGCTATCCGGCGTTCCGGCCTTTGATCCGGCCAGCGGGCGGTTCATCGGCTATCGCGGCACGGCCCGGCGGCCGCGCGGACACGAACGCGCCGACCGGTCGTCCGGTCCGCCCGCCGAGTCGATGCGTCAGCTCGTCCACGAATTGCGCACCCCGGCCAACGCCATTTCCGGTTTTGCCGAGATGATCGAAAGCGAAATCCTGGGGCCGGTCCCCGGCATCTATCGCGAACGGGCGACCGTGATCCGCGAACAGGCGAGCCTGTTGATCGCCGCGATCGACGATCTCGACCTTGCCGCGCGGATCGAGGGAAACAGTCTGGAATTGCGGCCGCAGGCGATCGCGATCGGCGATCTGATGCGCGGTGTCGCGAACGATCTGGGCGACCTGCTCGCGCTGCGCGGCGCAGCGTTCGCGATTGAGGACGTCGAGGCCGAAATCGATGGCGACCGACGCGCGATCGAACGGCTGGTTGGACGGCTGTTCGCCACGCTCGCCGCCGCCGCAGGACGCGGCGAGCGGATCGATGTTCGGATAGAGCAAGCGGGCGTGGTCGTCGCGATCGACATTGCGCGCCCGGCTGGCCTCGACATTGAAGCGCTCGATTCGGCGGAGGGCGAAACGCGCGATGCCGTGCTGCTGGGCGCGGAATTTGCGCTGCGACTGGCGCGCAACCTAGCGCACGAACTGGGCGGGACGTTCGAGATCGGGGCTGATCGATTGCACCTGACGCTCCCTGCCGCAAGCCGGGTTGCGGCCACCAACGGATCGCGGCATCAACCGTGAATGACCGGCGACGCCCGCGGCTATCGGCCTGACCCTCCTGCGATCGACCGGCATGTTCGGTGGCCCGACGATTTCGGGACGCGTTTCACCATCATGGTCGATACCGAAGAGGAATTCGACTGGTCCGCGCCGTTCAGTCGCGCCAACCGATCGACCCAGGCGATCGCGGCGCTGCCGGACGCGCATCGCCGCTTTGCCGAACGCGGCATCGGCATCACCTATCTGGTCGATCATCCGATCGCCACGTCCCCCCTGGCCGTCGAAACGCTGAACGAGTTGCTGCGCGACGGGCGATCGGCGATCGGCGCCCAGCTTCATTCCTGGGTGACGCCGCCGTTCGATGAAACCGTAAACGATCGCAACAGCTTTGCGGGCAATCTCGACACTCGGCTCGAACATGCCAAGATCGCGGCGCTGACCGGCGCGATCGTTTCCGCATTCGGGGTGGCGCCACTCATTTACCGCGCGGGGCGCTATGGGCTGGGGCCGGACAGCGCCGCCAGCCTGATCGCGCATGGCTATCGCATCGATAGCTCGATGCGCGCGCGTTACGACTATTCTGCTATTGGCGGCCCCGATTATCGCGCCATCGGCAATGCGGGCTTCTGGATCGACCGCGACCTGATCGAATTGCCGCTGACCAGCATCTTCACGGGTCGCTTGCGAAAGTCGGGCGCGGCACTCCATCCCATGCTGGCGCGGTTCCCCTATGGCCCGGCCATTGCCGCGCGCAGCAAACTGCTCGCGCGGGTCGCGTTGACGCCGGAGGATATGCCGCTGGCCGATGCGCTGGAGGCGATCCGCGTCGCGATCGGGGAGGGGGAGCGGCTGCTCAATTTCTCCTTCCATTCGCCCAGCGTCGCACCGGGCCATACCAGTTTCGTCCGCGATACCGGTGACTTGGCGGCGTTTCATCGCTGGTGGGATCAGGTATTGGCGCTGCTCGATCGCCTCGGCGTGCGCAGCGCCAGCCATGATGAATTGATCGAAGCGCTTGACCGCGCGGGGTGACAGCCCCTTGCGGCGGCTGCGTTCCATCCGCTATCGCTCGCGACGCTGGAGGGGCCTGTAGCTCAACGGTTAGAGCTGGCCGCTCATAACGGCTAGGTTGCGGGTTCGAGTCCTGCCGGGCCCACCAGCCGCATTATCGACGCAGCGCCCGCATTTGGGTTGCGCTCGTGCGACGATACAGGCAAAGCGCACGCGATGTCGGGGAGTGGCGCAGGCTGGTAGCGCACCTGGTTTGGGACCAGGGGGTCGCAGGTTCGAATCCTGTCTCCCCGACCATTTTATCGCAAAACACACGGATTTCCGCCACTTTGCGCGGCTGATATTTCGGGTTGGTCCCATGGCACATCCCCATGAGCACCCCCCAAAATGATCGGTCCGCGCACGAAAGGCGAAGTTCCGATCATGTGCTCGATACCCTACACCCGCCGCGTCAATGGCCGCTATGTCTTCCGACGCCGCGTGCATTTCCAAAATCTTATCTCGAAACACGTAACCCTCGCAATGCGCACGGCTTCGCCATCGGTGGCACGCCAGCGCGCCGCGTCGTTATCGGCGCGTTTCATGGTGGTGAAGACGAAGGTCGACTGCATGCTGGAACAAGGCCCCCCGCTAAAGGGCGACCAGATCGACGAAATTTTCCGACGCGCGCTCGAGGAAGAACTCGGCGGCCTGCTCAACGATGCCTATGCCAATGAACCCTGGTCGGATTCGGTGCCGGACGTGGCGGCGTCGATCGCGCAAGCGTGTCGTAGCTTGCGTCGCCCCAAACGTCCGACAGCCCCAAAGGATTCGCGGCGTGATGCGCCTGAACCAGGCGACAACTTGCACCTTGAGAGCGTCGATTTCTATACGGCGCAGATCCTCTCCAATCTAGGCGATGAGCAAATTGCCGCCATCCTGAAAGCAATCGGTGCGCCTGCGCATCAGGCGGTTATCGAACCGGCGCGGACGCACATTCTGCGCGGCATGGGTCGAGGCGCAGAACTCGCCCAGCGGGCGTTCGACGATGATGTGCTCGATGCGCCCGACCCAATGACCGCATTGACAGCGGATCTTGGCCCGCGCCCCGCGCGCGTGTCTGCGCCGGTCGTCTTACATCCGAGCGCTTCTGCAGGGGTCTCGACCAGTGTCCCAGCGCAGGAATGCCCATTCCTTATCTTCGACAGCCGCCGGTTCAGCGAGGTCATCGACGACATTATTGCGGAACTGAAGGCCGAAGGCGTGTGGAGCGGCGACGTGTCCCAACAGCGGCGGATCCTGCAAACCTTTGCCTGGATCACCGGCGACAAGCTTTTGGGCGACTATAACCATCTCGACGTCGCGGCGTTCAAGAAGGGTCTGCTGCGACTCCCCGTGAAGTTCTCGTTCGGCACCCTTGAGAAAGGCACGATGTCTCGCCCCTTCATTGATGTCCTGCCTGAAATTCCGCCACTGACCGAACGTGGGCGCCGCAACCCCAAAACCGTCAACCGGGATTTGTCGTTCCTCCAAACGGTATCGAAGCACCTTTCTCAAACGAGCTGGAAAAGTCGCACCGCGACAGCGTTGGTGCTCGATTTCGGTGCCGCGCGGATCACCATCAAGGACAAGGGTGACGATCTTCGTCCGCCATGGCAGCGGTCGCATCTCGAATGTCTGTTCGCATCCCCGATCTATACCGGAGGGGACGGCCCGAAGCAGCGGTTGAAGGCCGTAGGGCGCAAGCTCAGCGTCTATCATGATGCGGCATATTTCGCGCCGTTGATCTGGTATTATACCGCCGCGTGCCGTGAGGAAATCTGCGGCCTCGAGGTCGCTGACGTCTTTATCGACGGCGAAACACCTTACCTGCACATCCGCGACAATTTCACACGCGGGCATGATGGAGAGAAGGCGGGCGAGAAGCGGGACGCGCGCAACCGCTACCTACCGATCCCGCAGGAATTGTGCCGCCTGGGCTTTCTCGATTATGTCGGCGCCGTCGCTGCCGAAGGCCACACGGAAGTCTTCCCCGAATGTTACGTTG
Organism: Pseudomonadota bacterium; assembly: GCA_023418595.1. GTDB lineage: Bacteria > Pseudomonadota > Alphaproteobacteria > Sphingomonadales > Sphingomonadaceae > Sphingomonas. The sequence continues at coordinate 2,189 of JAEZZI010000021.1, read as the reverse complement.
CGGCCAAGAAACGGGGCGGCGCGTTCTTTTACGAACGGGCGTGGACGCATATGGTCGATTATATCGCCGACCACATGGCCCTTCCTCCGGCACCGACGGGGAAGGGCGCGGATATTCATTCGATCCGTGCACTTGGCAGCAGCTTCTACGAAGTTGATGGCGTCAATGAAATCCTGCGCGCGGACGTCATGGGGCACGCACGCACGGGCACCAACGCCAAACATTATTCGAAGCGGATCCAGACCGAAGGGCTGGATGTGGTCCTTCGCGAGCGGCGCGAGTTCATGGAGCGTTACGTCCCGAACATCACCAGCCATCTGGTCCCCAGTCCGATTCGGCTGTTGCCGTTGGATCTACGGTCGCGGGTTGGTTCACCACGGGTCCGAAAGCAGCGCTCTGACGCGAAGAACCCCAATCATCCCTAAATGCCCAAATTGGGGCACTTCATTGACAAATAAGGCTCAAATGTTCATATAAGGGCGATGTTAAATACGCCCACAGAGCTTACTTCTGGCCTCGGCGCGCGTATCCAAGCGCGCCGGGCCGCGATGGGGATCACACAGATCGAGGCAGCGCGTCGCTCTGGCGTGTCCTACAGTACCTGGCGTCGGATGGAGACCATCGGCAAGGCCTCGATCGAGGATATGGTGCGTGCTGCTCTGGTGCTGCGGTGTGAGCAGGACCTCGACGGACTGTTTCCACCGCCCCCTGCGGCCTCGATGGATGATCTGCTGAAGCAGCAGGCCAAGGCGCAAGCGCCGAAAGCGCGTCGACGCGCACGATCCGGGCAAAACGTGTGACGAAGTTGAGGCCGGGGTCACCACTCGCAATCGGCTTACGAATTGACGAGGCTGCGGGTGATGATCCGGTTGGTCGCGTCGTCATGGCGGGCGGGCGCGCCGCGTTGGAATGGAGCGACGCTTATCTTTCCGGGACAAACCAAGTTTCGCCGTTGCTCTATCCGCCGGAACGCGGATTGATCGAAGCGCGAAGTCGCGACTTCGAAGGCCTTCACGGATTTCTGGCTGACAGCCTCCCCGACGCTTGGGGAGCGCTGTTGATGAAGCGCCGCGTCGAAAGGTTGGGAGCGCGCTGGGACACGCTCGACCCGGTCGATCGACTGGCACTGGTCGGTGAGCAAGGGCGCGGTGCGCTCACCTTCGCGCCGCTGACCACGCCGCCAGCCGATGCGGCCACGCTTGATCTTGCGGCACTTGCGACCCAGTCCCGATCTATCCTGCTCGGCGAGCATGCGTCTCTCGGAGATACATTAGCGTTGCTCGGCGGCGCGTCTGGCGGCGCACGGCCAAAGGTGCATGTGGGCTTTGGACCAGATGGCCAGGTCGGCATCGACGACGGTGAAAGCGCCGCCGGCTTCGAAAGCTGGATCGTCAAGTTCCCGGCGCTTGTTGATCCGGTCGATATCGGTCCGATCGAACAGGCTTACGCCACGATGGCCAGAGCAGCGGGGATCGAGATGGCCGAAAGTCGATTGCTGGCGGCGGGCGAGGGACCGGGTTACTTCGCGACCCGTCGATTCGACCGACCCGCCCCGGGGCATCGACTGCACATGATCAGCTTGGCCGGAGCCATCGAAGCGCCGCCGCATGCGCCAAGCATCGACTATGACGGGTTCCTTCGTGCGACTTTTGCTATCACGCGCGACGTTCGTGACGTGGAAGAAGCGTTTCGCCGGATGGTTTTTAACGTGCTTGCCAGCAATCGCGACGACCACACCCGGCAGCATGCCTTTTTGATGGACGCAGCCGGCGCTTGGCGCCTTGCGCCCGCCTATGACCTCACCTTTTCGGCGGGGCCAGGAGGGGAACATTATCTTGCCGTCGCGGGGGAGGGACGGGCACCGACCCGCGATCATGTGGAACTGGTGGGACGGACGCACGGCATCGCGCCGGTGCGGATCGCGGAAATCATCGATGGCGTCGCCGCAGCCATCGCGGACTGGCCTACTCACGCAGGCGAGGCAGGGGTTCAAGCATCGCGTGAGGATATCGGCAGGCGACTGGAAAGCATTCGCGCGGATTTTCGATAAGGCCATGACCTTGTGGCTAGGTGTTTAGTCCCGGCATCTGGTGGATCGGGTCGACGATGAACCGGCCTGGCTCTGACGTCCAGATCTTGGCGATGTATTCGTAGGGTGTGAGGCCGCTGAGCGTCTTGAGCCGGCGGGC
>JAEZZI010000009.1 GCA_023418595.1 Pseudomonadota bacterium | reverse complement strand
ATCGCTGTATTGCTGCTCGGACAGCGTGCGTGGTCGTGGCGCTCCCGTGACGTACCTGTCCCATACGGCTTCCTTCCATTCCAACGAAAGGATCGCACCATCAAACCGTGGGATCAAACACCTAGCGAGGTCGCCATGAAGCTCCCAAGGATATCCCCTCAAGTTTAATGCGCGATAATAGGAATTTTTCGGATCTTTAGTAAAGTGACGGACAAGAGCAGTTTTCCCCGCACCTTTTCTTCCGAGAATAAGAAATACTTCATTGTCGTCAATTTGCCGAACGGAATCGGTGGTCAGAAAATAATCCAGAACAGCGTCTTCTTCGGCAGAAGGCTTCCCAATTGATTTGATGTGAGGAAAGGTTGCCTCGCTCATTCCGCCGCCACCCCAGCCCGCGAGAACATATCCCCCTCGCCGCCATCGGCATCCTCGTTTGCAGGCGCTGCGACCTTTGCCTTCTGGCGCTTGTCGAAGCTGTCCCACACTTCGTTCCAATTCCCCCGCGTCGCGCCCTTCGAATATTCGGTTGCGCGCTGTTCGAAGAAGTTGGCGTGTTCGACGCCGTTCAGGAGCGGGGCGAGCCAGGGGAGGGGGTGTTCGTCGATCATGTAGATCGGCTTCAATCCGAGCTGCCCCAGGCGCCAGTCGGCGATGTAGCGGATGTATTTCTTGATTTCCTTGGGCGTCATGCCGGTGACCGGACCCTGTTCGAACGCCAGGTCGATGAACGCGTCCTCCAGCCGGACCGTGGTCTGGCACATATCCATGATGTCGCTCTTGACCGATTTGGTCAGGCAATCGCGCTCCTTGGTGAAGGCGTGATAGAGGCGGATGATGCCTTCGCAGTGGAGGCTTTCGTCGCGGACCGACCACGATACGATCTGGCCCATGCCCTTCATCTTGTTGAAGCGCGGGAAATTCATCAGCATCGCGAAGCTGGCGAAGAGTTGCAGTCCTTCGGTGAAGCCGCCGAACATCGCCAGCGTCTTGGCGATATCCTCATCGGTATCGACGCCGAAATTCTGCAGATAGTCGTGCTTGTCCTTCATCTCGGCATATTCGAGGAACATGCCATATTCGCTTTCCGGCATGCCGATCGTGTCGAGCAGATGGCTGTAGGCGGCGATGTGCACCGTTTCCATATTGGAGAAGGCGGCGAGCATCATCTTGACCTCGGTCGGTTTGAACACCCGACCGTATTTTTCGTGATAGCAGTCCTGCACCTCGACGTCCGCCTGGGTGAAGAAGCGGAAGATTTGCGTCAGCAAATTGCGCTCGTGATCGGTCAGCTTCTGCGCCCAGTCGCGGCAATCCTCGCCCAGCGGCACTTCCTCGGGCATCCAGTGGATCTGCTGCTGGCGTTTCCAGAAGTCGTACGCCCAGGGATATTCGAAGGGCTTGTAGGTCTTGCGGGCTTCGAGAAGGGACATGGGACGCGCTCCTTGGGCGTTAGGCGGTGGGTTGGGCGACGAGGGCGAAGGTGCCGAGCACCAGCCCCGTGGCAATGGCAAGCCCCGCACAGATCGCCATCAGGCGCGGCGCTTTCGAGGCACCGTTGCGGGAGAGGAAGAGACAGACGATCGCGACGACGAAGGCGATGACGGTCAGCGCGGTGAGGGTGGTTTTCATCGCCGCGTCACCGTTCATTCTCGATCACCGTGCCGCGCCGGGCGGGGCGTTCGACGACGCGGGTGCGATAGACGGTGCGGGTGCTGCGCGCACCGACCCCCAGAAACACCACGCCGATGAAATAGCCGAAATCATACCAGCCGCCATTATTGGGAACAGCGTAGATGGCGATGTCGGCGACGAACAGCGATAGTATCCACGCGACCGGAAAGATGAAGCCGTGCCACAGGCCGAGCAGGAAGCCGGGGGCGGCGGGTTCGACGCCGAATGCGACTTGGCTCGCGCAGGCGGTGAGCAGGGGGAGGAGGAGCAGGGGCGCGATCCGCTGCTTCCAACGGCCACCCGTGCTCCCGCCTGCGCGGGAGCACGGAGCGTTCGAGGGTCGCAGCACGCCCACAATTCAGGCAGCCTGACCCGTCGCTTCGACCAGGACCGAGGCGGCGAGGATGCGGATTTCGTCGACGCTGATCGTCTCCGGGCGCTTCAACGCCCGGGTCGCCAGCGTCGCGAGTTCGTCCGAGGTCAGCGTCGGCCCGGTCTCGACCAGCGGCTCGGCGCCGCTGGCGTTGGCGATGAAGGGTGCTTCGATCACTGACATGCCAGACATTCGTCGTAATCCGTGCTTTCGCCCAGATCATATTTGGCGAGTTCGGACGTGTTGTCGGCCTCTACCCCGCCTGCAAAGCCTGCGCGCTGCACCGATTTGGAGCGGAGATAATAGAGCGACTTGATCCCCAGTTCCCACGCCCGGAAATGGAGCATCAGCAGATCCCATTTATCGACATCGGCGGGGATGAACAGGTTCAGCGACTGCGCCTGGTCGATGAACGGCGCGCGGTCGCCCGCGAGTTCGAGCAGCCAGCGCTGATCGAGTTCGAACGAGGTTTTGAACACGTCCTTTTCTTCCTGCGAAAGGAAGTCGAGATGCTGGACGCTGCCGCCCTTTTCCAAGATCGAATTCCAGACATTGTCCGAATTCTTCGACTTTTCGATCAGCAGCTTTTCCAGATACGGATTCTTGACCGACCATGATCCCGACAGCGTCTTGTGGGTATAGATATTGGCCGGGATCGGTTCGATGCAGGCAGACGTGCCGCCGCAAATGATCGAGATCGAGGCGGTGGGCGCGATCGCCATCTTGCAGCTGAAGCGCTCCATCACGCCCATCTCGGCCGCGTCGGGGCAGGGGCCGCGCTCGACCGCCAGCGCCATCGACGCTTCGTTCGCCTGACCGCTGATGTGCTTGAACATCCTGAGGTTCCACGACTTGGCCATCGCGCCTTCCATCGGCAGGCCGCGTGCCTGCAGGAAGCTGTGGAAGCCCATGACGCCCAGACCGACCGAACGCTCGCGCTCCGCCGAATAGCGGGCGCGGGCCATTTCATCCGGCGCGCGCTCGATATAGTCGGTCAGCACATTGTCGAGGAAGCGCATCACATCCTCGATGAAGCGCTTGTCGCCGTTCCATTCGTCCCAGGTTTCGAGATTAAGCGACGACAGGCAGCAGACCGCGGTGCGATCATTGCCCAGATGGTCGCGGCCGGTGGGCAGCGTGATCTCGCTGCACAGGTTCGAGGTCGACACCTTCAGCCCCAGATCGCGGTGATGCTTGGGCATGGTCGAGTTCACGTGATCCGAGAACACGATGTACGGCTCGCCGGTGGCGAGGCGGGTTTCGACCAGCTTCTGGAACAGCGTGCGCGCATCGACCTTGCCGCGCTCGGACCCGTCCTTGGGCGAACGCAGCGTCCATTCGCCGCCCGCACGCACGCATTCCATGAATTCGTCGGGGATGAGGACGCCGTGGTGAAGATTGAGCGCCTTGCGGTTGAAATCGCCCGACGGTTTGCGGATTTCGAGGAACTCCTCGATTTCGGGATGCGAGATGTCGAGATAGCAGGCCGCCGATCCGCGACGCAGCGAGCCTTGCGAGATCGCGAGCGTCAGCGAATCCATCACGCGCACGAACGGGATGATGCCGCTGGTCTTGCCGTTCAGGCCAACGGGTTCGCCGATGCCGCGCACCGCGCCCCAATAGGTGCCGATGCCGCCGCCGCGCGACGCGAGCCACACATTCTCGTTCCAGGTCTCGACAATGCCCTCGAGGCTGTCGGGGACCGAGTTGAGGTAGCAGCTGATCGGCAGGCCGCGCCCCGTGCCGCCGTTCGACAGCACCGGCGTCGCCGGCATGAACCACAGTTTGGAGATATAGTCGTAGATGCGCTGGGCATGATCGGCATCGTCGGCATAGGCCGACGCCACGCGCACGAACAGATCCTGAAACGATTCGCCGGGCAGCAGATAGCGGTCCTTGAGCGTATCCTTGCCGAATTCGGTCAGCAGCGCGTCGCGGCTGTGATCGACCTCGACCGGATAGGGCGAGGGGATCACCGACTTGCTGTCGACGGTCTTCGCCGAGCCTTCGCGCTTGGGCGCGCGGGCGTTGTGGGCGGCGTCCGCGATGGGCGCTTCGGCGGTGTGGGTGGCGGTATCGTTCACGCGATCGTCCTGCGTTTCCCTGAAATCCATGACTGGCCCCCGTTCCTAATTCGTTCGACTCGGGGACAAGCCCCGGTGTTAGCATTTCGGACGGGGTGGAGGCCACAGAACAAATCGGGTCCGCGGCCATCGGAAGGGCGCAAAGCCAAACCCCCACCCGATATGGCATCGCGTGGCTGGCATACCAGTGCTAGCGCTTGTCCCCCGTCGTGACCACTAGAGATTGTGGCCAAACGCGTCCGGACGCAAGCCCGTAAATCTTTTGTTCATCCAACGACTGGCCGATGAAAAGGCTCGCTTCGTCGCGCGGTGATATTGCCGGACCGGCCGCGACGCGCGGCGTCATGGGGGTTCCGAAAAACGCAAGCGAACAGGAATCGAACGCGAAATTTATTTCGGTGGATGAGTCCTGAATGCACCAGCAACCACAAGCGCTTGTGTTGCGGCGCGTTCGCAGACTAGCCTTTGGTCGAACGGGGGTGGCAAATCCGATCCCATCCATCCGTTCGTTTCGAGCATAGTCGAGAAACGCATGCCGAGCGCATCGATCGCGTTTCTCAACTATGCCCGAAACGAACGGTGTTGAATGGTCGGAACGACCCGTAGCGGGGGATAATACGATGATCTGGCACTGGCTGGCGGCGTTGGGGGCAATGGGCGCGGCGACGCCGGGCGATCCGGTCGCCCAGACGCGCAGCGTCGCGGTCGAGGAGCGGTCGGTCGCCGAGCTACAGGCGATGATGACGCGCGGCGAGGCGTCGAGCGAGGCGATTGCCGCTGCCTATCTGGCCCGGATCGAATCGATGGATCGAAAGGGTCCGACTCTCCGCGCGATGATTGCGGTCGAACCCGGCGCGATTGCCGAGGCGCGCGCAATGGACGCCGAACGCCGCGCCGGGCGGGTGCGCGGGCCACTGCACGGCGTGCCGGTGGTGGTGAAAGACAATATCGAGACGCGCGGAGGACTGCCGACCACGGCGGGGAGCCTGGCGCTTGCCGACAACGTCACCCGCCGCGACGCGCCGGTGGTGGCACGGCTGCGCGCGGCGGGCGCGGTGATCCTGGGCAAGACTAACCTCAGCGAATGGGCCAACATCCGATCGACCGAATCGATGAGCGGGTGGAGCGCGGTCGGCGGGCTGGTGAAGAACCCCTATGCGCTCGACCGATCGGCCTGCGGATCGTCGTCGGGCACGGGGGCGGCGATCGCGGCGAGCTTCGCGGCGGTCGGGGTGGGGACGGAGACCGACGGGTCGATCACCTGTCCCGCTGCGATCAACGGCCTGGTCGGATTGAAGCCGACCATGGGTCTGATCAGCCGCACGCATATCGTGCCGATCAGCCACAGCCAGGACATTGCCGGACCGATGGGCCGCAGCGTCGCCGATGTCGCCGCGTTGTTCTCTGCGATGATCGGCAGCGATCTTGCTGACGCGGCAACCAGGGACGCCGATCGCCACCGGCGCGACTATGCGGCCGGGCTGTCGAGCGCTTCGCTGAACGGCGTGCGGATCGCGGTGCTGCGTCCCGACATGTCGGACGAGATCGAAGCGCGCTACGACGCCGCGCTTGCGGTGCTGAAGGCTGAGGGCGCGGTGCTGGTCGATGCCAGGATGCCCGACCTGCCGGGTCTGGGCGATGCCGAGTTCGCGGTGCTGCTTGCCGAGTTGAAAGCCGATCTGAACGCCTATCTCGCGACGACCCCGCCTGCGGTAAGGGTGCGTACGCTGGCCGATGTGATGGCGTTCAACACAAGCGAGGCGGCGCGCGAAATGCCCTATTTCGGGCAGGAAATCTTTGTGATGGCCGAGGCGACCAAGGGGCTGGACGATCCGGCCTATAAGGAAGCGCTGGCCACGGCGCGGCGACAGGCGGGGCCGCAAGGGATCGATGCGATCCTGAAAGCCGCCGACGCCCAGCTTTACGTCGCGCCGTCGAACGGCCCTGCCTGGCTTAGCGACCCCGTGCACGGCGACAATTTCGGCGGGCCGAGCGCGAGCCGGCTGGCGGCGGTATCGGGCTATCCGCACCTGACCGTGCCGATGGGTTTGGTCGACGGGTTGCCGGTCGGCATTTCGTTCATCGGCCCCGCGCATAGCGACGGGCTGTTGCTGGGCGCGGGACATGTGTTCGAGCAGGCGGGCAAGCTGCGCCAGCCCCCGCGCTATCTGCCGAGCGTCGAGACGGGCGAGGGGCTGGAGGGGGTGCGGTAACGCGCAATACCCCCGTTCGTTTCGAGCGAAGTCGAGAAACGTGCGCCAAATACTTCGGTCACGTTTCTCGACTTCGCTCGAAACCAGCGGGGACAGGGGGTCAGAGCAGCATCGCCGCTTCCCGGTTCGCGCGCCGGGCGAACGACCATTGCCACGCGGTGATGACCGGCACGATCACCAGTTCGATCGTCAGCCCGCCGAGATGCCCGAACGAGGGCAGTCCGACCACTCCCGCGCTGTATGCGCGCGACAGCCCGCCGACGACCACGATCAGCGCCAGCATCCGAATCCGAGGGCCTTTGCTTTCGATCCCGCGTATACAGCTCAGAAATCCGATCGCGATGGCGAGCAGCAGCCCCGACAGATAGCGGAAATGGCTGTCGAGATCGGTCGAGACATAGCCATCGTCCATCAGCCATCCCGGTCCCTGAAGGATCGAGGCGACCGAGGCCGACAGCGACACGGTACAGGTCGCCGCGATCACGCCCTGCAACAATCGGCGTTCGGCGTGCAGAGTCACTTGCGGTCGCGCTCGAGCAATTCGGCGCGGACGTGGATCGCCTTCAGCGACATCTGAACCTCGACCAGGAACAGAATCAGCCCGATCGTCAGCACCCCCATCGACAGGATGAAGGCGAAGGCGACAATGCGACCGATCGACAGGTCGGTCAGCGCGCCGACGAACAGCAGTGCGACGACCAGGCAGATCGCGACCGCGCTCAGCACGCAGAGCGACAGCGCGCCGTTGATGACGGTGATCCGCCGGTCGAGCAGGCGCAATTCCCAGACATGGCGGTCATGCTCGGGACCGGTCGAACTGGGATGAAGTTTCTCCAGCGCGCGCGCCCTGTCGACGATGCGCGCCAGCCGCCCGGCCAGCACGTTCAGGATCGCGCCGATCCCGGCCAGCAGGAACACGGGCGCGATCGCGGACTGGATCGTCGCGGCGACGGTCGAGATGCCGGGGGAAAATTCCATTGCACACTGACTATGGCGCGGGGGCGTGCCGCGCTGCAAGCGACTTGATGTCGCGAGCCGATTTCCACCGGTTGGTAACGCATTCGGGCGTAAGGGGCATCGGGTGATGAACGCTCCCATCGTTGCAGGCGACCGCGCCAGTTTCGTGAACCGGTACGCCGTGCTGGTGCGCGACGGGTTGTCGACGGCAATCGATGCGGTCGCCGAATGCGGCGCGCCCACGTATCGTTTCCTGCGCCACGGCTGGTTCGCTGCCGCGGCCCAGGCCTATGGCGGACGGCCACGCACCTGGGTGGTGGAGCGCGACGGCATGCCGGTGATCGCGCTGCCCGCCGTGTCGGTCGGCCCTCAGGCGCTGGGCATGGCGATGGTCGCGGGCAGCTATTGGCCGTTTCGCAGTTTCCCGGTGGCGGGCGAGGCGGGACCGGGCGCGTTCGATGCGCTGCTGGATGCGATCGCGCGCGACACCCGCGTGCTGCGGTTCGGCCCCGTCTATGATGGCGATCCGGCGCTCGAAGGGCTGCGCGCTGCCGCCGATCGACGCGGCTGGCGCGCGGTGCCGCGCTTCGTCGCCGAAAGCTTCGTGCTCGACATGGCGGGATTGCGCGCCGAAGGCACCTGGCCGCGCAATTCGACGCTGCGCAAGAACCGCTTTCACGAAAAGCATCTGGGCGAACATGGCGCGCTCGACTGGCAGTTCGTCAGCGGCGCGGGCTGGGACGACGCGGCATTCGACGCGCTTGCCGATATCGAGTGCGGTAGCTGGATCGGCGAACGGACCGATGGGCGCGATGCCAAATTTGCGAGCGATGCCCATGGCCGGTTCTGGCGGCTGGCAGCGGCGGACCCGGTGATCGCTGGGGCAATGTGGGCGGCGGTGCTGCGCGTCGATGGCAAGCCCGCGGCATTTTCGTTCGATCTCAACGCCGGCGACCTGAAATACGCCATCGCCAACAGCTATCTGCCTGCTTACGCCAAGCATTCGCCGGGGAAATTGCTCTATTACCGCAATCTGGTCCGCGCATTGGACGACGGCATCACGCGCGTCGACTGGGGCGCAGGCGACAGCGGCTACAAGCGCACCATCGGCGCGGCGGATGGCCCCGCGATCCGCGACTGGCTGTTCGTGCGACCGGGGATTGCGGGCATCGCCGCGGATGCGTTCGGTCGGGTCTGGGCGCGCAGCGGGCACTGGCCCGCCGCCTGATCAGACCCGCACGTAGCGGAAATACCACACCTCATGACCCTTGCGCCGGGCCTTGCGTTCGTAGCGCGTCTCAAGCCAGTCGTCGGGGCGGGTCAGGAAATCCTGCGCGCATGCCGCCTGCCATTCGAAATCGCGGCGCTGGTCCATGACCATCATCGACCAGCGGCAATAGGTCGGGTCATCGGTGCCCAGGCGGAACTCGCAGCCGGGTTTCAGCTTCCTGGCGATCAGGTCCACGGGTCCGTGGTTCATCATCCGGCGCTTGGCATGGCGCGCCTTGGGCCAGGGGTCGGGGTGAAGCAGATAGACGCGGCTCAAACTGGCGTCGGGAAGGCGTTCCAGCACCTCCAGCGCGTCGCCCATATGGATGCGGACATTGTTCAGGCCGCGGTCGCGGACATGGCTTAGCGCGCCGACCACGCCGTTGATGAACGGTTCGCAGCCGATGAAACCGTGGTCGGCGCGCGCCTCCGCCTGTCCCGCCAGATGCTCGCCGCTGCCGAAGCCGATTTCGAATTCGATCGGACGGTCGTCGCCGAACAACAGCGTCGCGTCGAGCGCGCCGGTTTCGGGGACCTTCAGCCTGGGCAGCAATTCCTCGACAAGCGTAGCCTGGCCCTGGCGCAGCTTGTGCCCCTGGCGACGGCCATAGAGGCGGCGAATGGTGGTCGGATCGTTCATGGCGCGCGTCCTTAATCGCCTGTGCGGCCCATGTCCAAAGCGATCGGCCTGATCGCATTTTCTCGCGGACCTTTGCGCGTCGCGAGCGGTTGCGTCCTTCAAGATCACGACAGGAGGGCATCATGACCGACGACGCATTCAAGACGAGCACGGGCAATGGCGGCGAGAAGCATCAGCAGGCGAGCGGAACCGCGTCGATGCTGACGACCAATCACGGCGTCCCGATCAGCGACAACCAGAACTCGCTGAAATCCGGCGCACGGGGGCCGACCCTGCTCGAAGATTTCGTGCTGCGCGAAAAGATCTTTCATTTCGATCACGAGCGCATTCCCGAGCGCATCGTCCATGCCCGCGGGTCGGGTGCCCACGGCGTGTTCGAGGCGACCGACGATATTTCGGACCTGAGCCGCGCAGCGGTGTTCGAAAAGGGCGAGAAGACCGAGGTGTTCGTGCGCTTTTCAACCGTCGCGGGCGGGGCGGGATCGGTCGATACCCCGCGCGACGTGCGCGGCTTCGCCACCAAATTCTATACCAGGGAAGGAAACTGGGATCTGGTCGGCAACAACATTCCCGTCTTTTTCATTCAGGATGCGATCAAATTCCCCGATCTGGTCCATTCGGTGAAGATGGAGGCCGACCGCGCCTATCCCCAGGCGGGCAGCGCGCACGACACCTTCTGGGACTGGGCGAGCCTGATGCCCGAGACGACCCACATGCTGATGTGGGCGATGTCCGACCGCACCCTGCCGCGTTCGCTGCGCATGATGGAGGGCTTCGGGGTCCATACGTTCAAGCTGGTCAACGCGAAGGGCAAGGCGAGCTTCGTCAAATTCCACTGGAAACCGGTGCTGGGCATCCAGTCGACCATCTGGGACGAGGCGCTGAAATTGCAGGCCGCCGACAACGACTATCACCGCCGCGATCTGTTCGAGGCGATCGATGGCGGCGATTTTCCGCAATGGGATCTCGGCATCCAGGTGTTCGACGAAGCATTCGCCGAGGCGCAGCCCTATGACGTGCTCGATGCGACGAAGCTGATCCCCGAGGACGACGTGCCGGTGCGGATCATCGGGCGGATGACGCTCAACCGCAATGTCGACAATTTCTTTGCCGAGACCGAGCAGGTCGCGTTCCTGCCGTCGAACATCGTGCCCGGCATCGATTTTTCGAACGATCCGCTGCTTCAGGGGCGGCTGTTCAGCTATCTCGACACGCAGAAGTCGCGGCTGGGGACCACCAATTTCCACCAGATCCCGGTCAACGCGCCCAAATGCCCGATGCATAATTTCCAGCGCGACGGGATGATGCAGACGATGGTGCCCAAGGGCCGCGCGAACTACGAACCCAACAGCCTGGCCGAGCATGGCGAAGAGGGTGGCCCGCGGGAGAGCGCGGCCAAGGGCTTCGTGACCGTCGATGCGTCGACCGGATCGGACGAGAGTGGCGAGAAACTACGTGTCCGCGCCGAACTCTTCGCCGACCATTACAGCCAGGCGCGGCTGTTCTGGAAATCGCAGGACGCGCACGAACAGGCGCATATCGCGTCGTCCTTCGTGTTCGAGCTGTCGAAGGTCGGGTTGGAACAGGTGCGCCCGCGGATGGTCGCCAATCTGCGCAACGTCGATGAGGAACTGGCCAAGCGCGTTGCCGATGGCCTGGGCATCGACCTGCCCGCCAAGGCCAAGGCGGCGCGTGAGCCGGTTGACATGAAGCCGAGCGACGCGCTGTCGATCCACAAGAACATGAAGGCGACGCTGGAAGGCCGCAAGGTCGGCATCCTGATCGCCGACGGTTCGGACGGCGGCGAGATCGACACGGTAAAGGCGGCGGTCGAACAGGCGGGCGGCACGGTGATGATCGTCGCGCCCAAGGTCGGCGGCGCGAAGCTGGCCGATGGCAAGATGCGTGCGGCGGACGGGCAACTGGCGGGCACCCCCAGCCAGATCTTCGACGCGGTGGCGATCATCCTGTCCGACGAAGCCGGAAAGATGCTGGCGAAGGAAGGCGCCGCCGTGCAGTTCGCGATGGATGCGTTCGGCCATTTGAAGGCGATCGGTGCCAATGACGGCGCGCAGGCGCTGCTCGACAAGGCCGGCGTCGAGCCGGACAAGGGCGTCACCGATCTGGGCGGTTTCGTCGATGCGGCCAAGCACCGCTTCTACGATCGCGAACCCAAATTACGGATGCTTGCGTGACGAAAAAGAAGAAGACGGCGGCGCGCGAGACGAAGCGCGCCGCCACCCGGATCGAACGCGCCGATATCGCGATCGGCCACGCCGCCGCGCGGCACAAGGATCATCCCGTGATAAAGGCGGCGGGGCTGGCCAGCGAGATCGCCGACCAGCCGCCGATGATCGCGCTGTCGGTGGCGACGCTGGCCGCCGGGCTGGTCCGCGACGACAAAAGGCTCGCGCGGACGGGCGCGCGGATGCTGGCGAGCCATCTGGTGGCGACCGCGATCAAGACGCTCATCAAACAGCGCGTCGATCGCGCGCGTCCGGGGCTGTTCTCGACGCATCACGCCCACCGCATCACGCCGGGCGATCATGACGACGGGCCGATGAACAGCTTTCCCTCAGGGCATACCGCAGGCGCGGTCGCCGTGACGCGGGCGATCGCGCGCGAATATCCCGCCGCAAGCACGCCCGCAGCGCTGGGTGCTGCGGCGATCGGTGCGATCCAGCCCGCGCGGGGAACGCACTTCCCGATCGACGTTGCAGCAGGCGCGATTCTGGGCCTAGCCAGCGAATGGCTGGTCGCGCGCGCGTTCGAGAAAGCGGGGGTCGATGGCGAGCGATAACGACGATGTCCTGACGCGCCTCGCCGCCGAAATGGCAGCGGCGGCGGAAGCACAGGACTTCGAGCGCGCGGCGGCGCTGCGCAACGAGATCGCGGTGCGGCGGCAAGCGGCGGGAAGCACATCCGCCGACGCCGATTTCGCGGGGCTCGAACGCCAGCAACCGGGCGCAATGGGCATCGGATCGGAACGACCCAAGCGTGATGCGCCGGAAGGGTGGAAGCCCCCGAAGAAGCCCGATCCGATGACGACGGGCCGCAGTCGGCGGCGGTGAAAGCGCGGCTCGGTATATACGCGAGGGCGGAGATAGTTCTGAACAAGTTGAAGAGGTTCACACGCGCGCGTCTGTGTACGGGCCATTGGCAAGGCCGACCGGGCACCGTTTCGCGACAACGCAGACCCGTTACACAGGCCGATCAGCAACCGGAGTTGGTGGGCGCCCATCGAGAATTGTAGATCAGTTCAAATCCAGCGAACGACAGGGTCTAGACGGAAGGCGGAGTGTCATTGGTGTGAGTAGATCGGCTTGAATTCGAGAAAACTCGGAAGCCGACCGCCGGAAACATAAGATTCCATAGCTTCGCTGACCTCCTCGTATGTAAAAATCTCGCCCTGTGCGGACTCACCAGTCCGTGACCTGACAGCTCGATAATGTTCGCTGGGACCGCCTTTGCGGACTTCTAAAATGTATCCTCCTTTCCGCCACGCGGTCTGAAGATACGTCTGTTCGTCGGACTCAATGATCAGGAAATCTCGGTTGCCTACCCGCATAAACGCCTTTTGGATCGTCGCTCGCGTCACCGGTCCGCTAAGATATTCTCTGTTCAACAGAAGGCGTAAATCCCCATGAACCTTTTGGGGGAGTGGATCCGATCCGGAGTTAACTGGCGACTGTGCAAGTGCACTGCGAATGAACCGCACAAGCGGCTCGGCATCCTTCCGCTCCTTGTGCGCCCACCAATATATCAAAGGCCCTCCTACCAAGAACACTAATCCCAGCACCAAAAGCTGGCGGCCAGACGCCTGTCCTTCGGCTACCATCTTGAAGATCAGCCAACCCACTAAGGGTATCGAAAGGGTAAACATGGCAACGCCGTTCAGGTCAGACCCAGCGCGGCCACGCACGCGTGTGCCAAGGTTGTCAGCGGATATTAGGCCGAACAACATCGGTCCGTACCGATCGAATGCGCTGAACCAAAGACAGATGAACGGTCCGGCAATCCATCCACGAGCGCCGTTCTGTGCATCAAACAGGCTTGTCTTTTTCGACCTGAGCGCTGCCTTCGCCCTTTCAGGTGGCAGACTCGACGAGATTTCGAAGGGGTATCCAAAGGGCTGAAATCCCAATTCTTTGGCCTCGGTCAGTGCAACAGATGCTCGTGAGATGACACGGCGTCGGCATGTCCGCAACGGGGGGGCGCTTGTTTACCAACGCACTCTAGAGCAAGCCCCGATGGCAGGGTATTTTCCGCGCAAACAAAAAAGGCCTGCGCTCCAGCGGTTCTGAAACCGGGAGCGCAAGCCGTTTCGTTTCGACCGGATGGGTTCGGCTTACGCCGCCAGCGCGGCCTTCAAATCATCGACCAGATCGGTCTTTTCCCACGGGAAGAAATCGCCGTCGGCCTTGCGACCGAAATGGCCGTACGCGGCGGTGCGGGCGTAGATCGGCTTGTTGAGGCCGAGGTGCAGGCGGATGCCGCGCGGGGTCAGGCCGCCCAGCTTTTCGATGCGGGCGATCGCTTCCTCGATCTTGTCGTCGCCGACGGTGCCGGTGCCGTGGGTGTCGACATAGAGCGACAGCGGCTTCGACACGCCGATCGCATAGGCGAGCTGGATCGTGCAGCGCTGGGCCAGGCCCGCCGCGACGATGTTCTTTGCGAGATAGCGGGTGATGTATGCCGCCGAGCGATCGACCTTGGTCGGGTCCTTGCCGCTGAACGCGCCGCCGCCGTGCGGTGCCGCGCCGCCATAAGTGTCGACGATGATCTTGCGACCGGTCAGCCCGGCGTCGCCATCGGGTCCGCCGATCACGAAGCTGCCCGTCGGGTTGATGTGATATTCGGTTTCGTCCGACAGCAATTCGCCCGGAATGACTTCGGCGACGACCGACTTCACATAGGCTTTCAGCTCGGCTTCCCGGTCGCCCTGGTCATAGCCTTCGGCATGCTGGGTCGAGACGACGATGGCGGTGCAGGCGACGGCCTTGCTGCCTTCGTAGCGCAGCGTCACCTGGCTCTTGGCGTCGGGTTCAAGGAACGGCGCCGCGCCCGAATGACGGTCGGCCGCCATGCGCTCGAGAATCTTGTGGCTGTAGT
Source organism: Pseudomonadota bacterium (assembly GCA_023418595.1). GTDB lineage: Bacteria > Pseudomonadota > Alphaproteobacteria > Sphingomonadales > Sphingomonadaceae > Sphingomonas. The sequence goes on along the minus strand of JAEZZI010000009.1, from coordinate 74,921 downwards.
CGAGCGTCGCGGGCATCAGGTCGGGGGTGTCGTTGGCGGCATAGCCGAACATGATCCCCTGATCGCCCGCACCTTCGTCCTTGTTGCCCGATGCGTCCACGCCCTGCGCGATGTGCGCCGACTGGCCGTGCAGATTGTTTTCGAAGCGCAGATTTTCCCAGTGGAAACCGTCCTGCTCGTAACCGATGCGCTTCACCGTATCGCGTACGGTCCGTTCGACGCGGTCGAGAATGCCGGGCGCCCATTCGCCGTTTTCGTAGATGCCCTTGCCGCGGATTTCACCGGCGAGGACGACGAGCTGGGTGGTGGTCAGCGTTTCGCACGCGACGCGCGCTTCGGGGTCGATGCCCAGGAACAGATCGACGATCGCGTCCGAAATCTGGTCGGAAACCTTGTCGGGATGGCCTTCGGAAACCGATTCGGACGTGAAGAGATAATTGGAACGCATGTGTTTTCCTTTGTGGGACAAGCGGAAAGCGTAGGCCGTTGCCATGCCTGATATAAAGCTTTCCTTATATCGCTGCCCTAGCGTTTCGCGCGGCGGAACGCAAATGCGATTCCGATGAGGAGGAGCGCCGACAGGATCACCATCCAGTTGCCGACGCGCGCGAAGAATGTGGGTTCGCGGGGCGCGGGCAGGGGGACTTCGATCGCGCCCTCGACGCCGCTGGGGATGGTGGCGACCAGTTCGCCCTTGGCGCCGATCACCGCCGAGATGCCGGTGGGGGTCGAGCGCAGGATCGGCAGCCCTTCCTCGATCGCGCGCATCCGCGCCTGCGCCAGATGCTGGGGCGGGCCGGTATAGCCGAACCAGGCGTCGTTCGACGGGTTGAACAGGAATTGCGGGCGCGCTGCGTCGTTCACGACCTGGCCCGAAAAGATGATCTCGTAGCAAATCTGCATCCCCGCCAGGCCGATACCGGGGATCGACAGATTGGCCGGGCCGGGGCTGGGCAGAAAGTCGATATCGCCCATGACGAGGCGTGACAGGCCAAGCGGCTGGAGGATCGATCGCATGGGGAGATATTCGCCATAGGGGACGAGATGCGCCTTGTCGTAGCGCCCGGCGAGTTCACCCGAAGGCGCAATCGCGAACACCGAATTGCCCGCGCCGTCGAGTTCGCCGTCCTGCCCGAAGATCAGCGCGGTGCCGCCGACCAGCGCGATGTCCCGCTCGCCCAGCCGCGCGGCGATGCGGGCGCGGGTAACGGCGGGCGAGACGCCCTCATACCATTCGAACGGATAATCGTCCTCAAGGTAGAAATTGACCGTCCCTTCGGGCCAGGCGAGGATGCGGGGATAGGGGGCCGGACCGCCGCTGAGGCTCAGCAGCTTCTGGAACACCGCTTCCTTATAACCGTCGGTGCCGACATGCTCCTGACCGATATTGGGCTGGACGATGCGGACGCGCGGATGATCGGCGGCGTAGGTGGGCGCGGGCGGCGGCTGGAGGAAGAAGGCGGCGGCGACCGGGACCGCGACCAGCGCGGCCAGTCGCCAGCGCAGCCCTGCGGCGAGCAGCAAAGCCGCGCCGCTTGCCAGCACCACTAGGCCCGACAGCGCATAGGTGCCGGTGAAACTCGCGATCTGCGCGACGCCGGGGGCGAGCCACACCATGCCGAGCGGGTTCCAGCTATAGCCGGTGAACATGCTGGCGCGCAGCCATTCCGTGACGATCCACCCGGCGGCGAAGACCAGCACATAGCGTTCGTCGGGCGGTCCGCCGGTGACGCGCCCCCAACGCCACGCCAGCCCCGCCGCAGCGGCGGGATAGACGGCGAGATAAAGGGCAAGCAGGACGACTGCGCCATATCCCAGTTCGGGCGGCATTTCCTGTTGATAGTCGAAGGCGTGCTGAATCCAGCTATTGCCCAGCGTGAAATGCGCGACGCCGAACAGCCAGCCGATCAGCAGCGCGCGTTTGAAGGTCGGCGCGTCATGCACCAGCCAAAGCAGCACCGCGACCGCGACGAGCGTGACCGGCCACCAGTCGGTCGGCGCAAAACCCAGCGCTGAGGCGAAGCCCGAGGCGATGGCGATGAGCGGAGCGGTCCAGGATCGACGCATGGGTTGCGGCTATTGCCGGGAAGCGCGCGGCACGCAAGGCTTGGCGCGCGGGGGCGGACGCCCTACCTAAGCGTATTAGTGGCTTAATTCACTTGAGGAGCGCCCGATGGCCGAGCCGATCACCGTCGATATTCCCCACAAACTGGGCCGCGAAGGCGCACGCGCGCGGATTTCGGGCGGAGTGGGCAAGATCGCCGACCTGATTCCCGGCGGTGCGCTGACCGACAATCGCTGGGAAGGCGACACGTTGTTCTTCACGATCGAAGGGATGGGCCAGCGGGTCGCGAGCCGGCTCGACGTGGCCGAGGATGTGGTGAAGGCGACGGTGGACCTGCCGCCCTTCCTGGCGATGTTCGCCAACAAGATTCGTGAGAAGCTGGCGGATAACGGGACGAAATTGCTGAAATAGGGTCCGTCCCTTTGCCCGTTCGTTTCGAGCGAAGTCGAGAAACGTGTTTCGGCTGTTGTCCTAGCGTTTCTCGACTTCGCTCGAAACGAACGGGGTTGGGTGTTTCAGGAAGCGGGAACTCCTTCCCACGCCCCGCATTATCCCGGCGGGCAGTGACAGGAGACGATGCATGGCCGGCTGGGCCGCCAAAGCCGCGATCTGGCTGATCGGCATCTCGCTTATCGGGCTGGTGACCGGCTATGTGCTCGGCGGCTTCGCGGTCGGGCGCGACACGCACCGCGTCTATCACGGCTATCACATGCCCGAGGCGGGTGTCGCCGAGGCGTCCACGACGCTGAGCACCGAGCGCGACCGGCTGGCGTCGATCTCCGCCGACGCGGCGCCCCCGGTCCGCTGACTCCTCGTGCGATCCACCGAATTGACAGGAGCCACGTCCCGGTCGTAGGGGCGCGGGCAGATGGTTCTCCCCTGACCGGGAGCGAAGAGGGAAGCCGGTGCGATACCGGCGCTGTGCCCGCAACTGTAAGCCGGGAGCTTACGGTCACTTAGTCACTGGTGCCCAACCACCGGGAAGACGGCCGCAAAGCGACGATCGGCGAGCCAGGAGACCTGCCATCGCGTCGTTCACCCGTGGCCGGGTTCAGCCATTCGGGGACGGAGCGTTCGCGCATCCTTTGAAACGACAGTCATGGCCGCAGTCGCACCGGGCAACCGGTGGGCCCGTATTTGTCGTTGCCGCCCGTCGCCTCGACCGCGACCGGGCCGAAGGAATGTCGAAGTGAAGAATCTGTCCCTGTTCGCGCTGCCCGTCGCCGCGCTGTTTCCCACGGTCGCCGCTGCCCAGCCCGCGAATGAAGGCTGGCGCGACGAACAGAGTGTCACTGTCACCGCCGCGCGCACCGCGCGCGATACCGACGAGACGCCGCAATCGGTGAGCGTATTGGACGAAGAAGTGATCGAGACGCGCCAGTCGGCGACCGTCCTCGATCTGCTGCGCACGCTTCCCGGTCTCACCACCACGACCAGCGGAGCGCCCGGCGCGATCGGCACGGTCAGCATCCGCGGTGCGGAAAGCGACCATACGCTGGTGCTGATCGACGGGGTCAAGATCAACGACCCGGCATCGACCGGTGGCGGCTATAATTTCGGCACGCTGCTGACCGGCAATATCGAGCGGATCGAGGTGGTGCGCGGGCCGCGATCGGTGCTCTATGGCAGCCAGGCGATCGGCGGAGTCGTCAACCTCATCACCCGCGCGCCGCAGCCGGGCGAGGGCGTCGTTATCAATGCGCGCGCGGAAGCGGGCGGGCGCGAGACCTATAATGCGGTCGGCAATGTCGCGGCCTCGGTCGGTCCGGTCGCGGCGAGCCTGGGCGGCGGCTGGTACAAGACCGAAGGCTTTTCCGCGTTCAACGTGCGGCGCGGCGGGATCGAGCGCGACGGATATGAGCAATGGCACGCCAATGGCCGCGTGAACGTCGCGCTGGGCGAAAATGCGGGCATCGACCTGCGCGGATCGATCGCGGACGGACGCACCGAAATCGACGGCTTCACCCCGAGCTTCACCTTCGGCGACACGCTGCAATATGGCGACCAGCGCGACATCACCGGCTATGCGGGCGTCAATTTCGCGCTTGGGCCGCTCAAGAACCGGGTGGGCTATGCGATCACGCGGGTCGAGCGGACGGATTACGATCCGGAGGGCTTCCTCCCCATCACCTATGATTCCGTCGGCACCAACGAGCGGTTGGAATATCAGGGCATCGCGACGTTTGACTGGGCGGAGGCGGTGTTCGGGGCAGAGCGCGAATGGTCGCGGTTCGATTCCGACAGCTTCGGCACGGTGGGCGAGGGACGCGCCACGCTGGACAGCTTTTATGGCGAACTGACCGCCAAGCCGGTCCGCGGGCTGACCATTTCGGGCGGCGTGCGTCATGACGAACACAACCGCTTCGGCGGCGCGACGACGGTATCGGCGGGGGGCGTGTTCACCCCGAATGACGGCGCAACGCGTATCCGCGCCAGTTATGGCGAGGGGTTCAAGGTGCCGTCGCTCTATCAACTCTACAGCAATGTCGGGAACGAGGCGCTCCAGCCCGAAACGTCGGAAAGCTGGGAAGTCGGCATCGACCAGCGCTTCATGGATGGCGCGGTTGCGGTCGGCGCGGTCTATTTCCGGCGCGATACCGAAAACCAGATCGATTATGTATCGTGCTTCACCGCCAGTCCGCCGCCGATCTGCGACGGCGCGCCGGATCGTTTCGGCTATTACGACAATCTCCGCCTGACCCGCGCGGAAGGCGTCGAGTTTACGCTGGGATTGAAGCCGGTCGATCGGCTGTCGGTCGTCGGCCAGTATAGTTTCGTCGATGCGAAGGACCGGATCACCGGCAACGAACTCGCCCGCCGTCCGCGCCATTCGGTGAGTGCGCTGGTCGATTACGCCTGGCCGTTCGGGCTGCGCACCGGCGCGACGGTGACCCATATCGGCGACCGGTTCGACAATGCCGCCAACACGACGCGCGTCGATGGCCATGCGCTGGTCGATATTCGTGCGAGTTTCCCGGTAACCGAACGGATCGAAGTCTATGGCCGCGTCGAGAATCTCTTTGACGAACGCTATGAGGTCGTCGCCACCTATGGCACGCCGGGCCGCGCGGCGTTCGGCGGGGTGCGGATCAAATTGTGAAAATCAGGCTGGCGATTCTGATCGGGATGTTGGGGAGCGCATCCTGCGCCCCGCAGCCATCGGCCGCGCCGATCGCGCCCGAGCGTCCGATGCGGATCGTCAGCCTGGATTATTGCGCCGACCAATATCTGCTCAAGCTGGTGGACCGCGACCGCATCGCCGCGGTTTCTACCGACGCTACCCGCGACTTCAGTTACATGCGCACCGCAGCGGTGGGCGTCCCCAGCGTGCGACCGCGTGCGGAGGATGTGCTGGTGCTGAAGCCCGATCTTGTCATCCGATCCTATGGCGGCGGGCCGGATGCGGCGGCAATGTTTGCGCGGGCGGGGGTTCCGGTGCTGCAGATCGGCTATGCGAATGATCTGAAGGCGGTGCGTCAGGTGCTGGCGGAGACTGCAACCGGACTGGGCGAGGGCGCGAAGGGCGCGGCACTGGCGGCGGAAATGGACCGCCGCTTGGCCGCGCTGCCGCCAGCCGATGCGCGGCGACCGAGCGCGCTTTACGTCACGCCGGGTGGCGTCACGTCCGGCCCTGGCGGGCTGGTGGACGAGATGATGCGTGCGGCGGGATACGACAATTTCGAGGCCGTGCCGGGCTGGCGCACGCTGCCGCTCGAACGGCTCGCGCATGAGGGCCCGGACCTGATCGCCAGCGCCAGCTTCTGGAACGCGCCGCCCGACCGCTGGAGCGCCGCGCGCCACCCGATCGTCGCGCGGGCGATGCGCGATACGCCGGTCGTGGGAATCGAGGGCGCGTGGACGGCGTGCGGCGGCTGGTTTCTGGTCGATGCGGTCGAGGCGCTGGCGAAAGCCCGGCCACGATGACGCGCGGGCTGAACCCGTGGCTCGGCGCAGGCGGGCTGGTCGCGATTCTCGCCGCATGTCTGCTGGGGTCGACGCCGCTGCCGCCCGATCGGATGCTCGCCGCACTGGTCGGAATGGGCGACGTCGCCGACCGGGTGATCGTGTGGGAAATCCGCCTGCCGCGCGCGTTTGCCGCCTGGCTGGTCGGCGTCGCGCTGGGCGCGAGTGGCGCGGCATTGCAGGGCCTGCTCCGCAATCCGCTTGCCGAACCCGGCGTGCTGGGGGTCAGCGCATCGAGTGCGCTTGCCGCGACGATCACGCTCCATTTCGGCTTCGCCGCGCTGTCGCCCTTCATCCTGCCGATCGCCGCCATCGCCGGGGCGTGCGCGGCGACCGCCCTGCTCGCCGCCGCCGCGATGCGGGCGCAGTCGATGACGACGCTGATCCTGATCGGGGTCGGATTGTCGAGCTTTGCTGCGGCGCTGATGTCGCTGCTGATGAATCTTGCGCCCAATCCGTTCACGCTGGCCGATATGGTCAACTGGATGATGGGATCGGTCGCCAATCGCGGCCTGCCCGACATTGCGCTGGGGTTGCCTTTTCTGGGGGTCGGGCTGGGCTTGCTCTATGCGACGCGGCGCGGATTGTCGGCGCTGACCCTGGGCGAGGAAGCGGCGCAAGGGATTGGGCTGAACGTCCGCCGTCAGCGGTTGGCGACGGTGTTCGGCGCCGGGGTCGCGACCGGCGCGTCGGTGGCGATTGCGGGGGCGATCGGCTTTGCAGGGATCGTTGCGCCGCATCTGGTGCGACCGTGGGTGGGGCATGATCCGGCGCGCAGTCTGGTGCCGTCGGCGTTGCTTGCCGGGCTGTTCCTGGTGCTCGCCGATATCGTCGTGCGGGTGATGCCGGGCGAGAATGAATTGAAGCTGGGGGTCGTCGCGGCGTTGGTCGGTGCGCCCATATTCCTGTTGATTGCGGTGCGGCGAAGGGGGCTGGCATGACCCTGATCGCGCGCGGGATGGGTGTCGAGGCGGGTGGGGCGACGTTGGTGGCGGGTGCCGACCTGACGGTTTCGCCCGGCGAACTGGTCGTGCTGTTGGGTCCGAACGGCGCGGGCAAGACTAGCCTGTTGCGGGCGGCGATTGGGCTGACCCCCGCGACGGGGAGCGCCACGCTGAACGGCAATGCCACCGCGTCGATGCCACCCGCCGCACGTGCGCGCGCGCTTTCCTATCTGCCTCAGATGCGTTCGCTTGCTTGGCCCGCCCGCGTCTGCGACGTGGTGGCACTGGGACGGTTCGCGCATGGGGTGACACTGGGGCGGTTGTCGCCGCGCGATGCCGAAGCGGTCGATGCGGCGCTTGCCCGCTGCGATCTGACTGCGCTTGCCGACCGCGCGACCGACACGTTGTCGGGCGGCGAACTGGCGCGGGTGCATCTGGCGCGGGCGTTGGCGGCAGAAGCGCCGCTGATCGTGGCGGACGAGCCGGTGGCGGCGCTCGATCCGCGGCACCAGCACCGGGTGATGGGATTGCTCCGCGACTTCGTGCGCGGCGGCGGCGGGGCGCTGGCGGTGTTGCACGATCTGGCGCTGGCGGCGGCCTATGCCGATCGGCTGGTGTGGATGAAGGATGGCCGCGTGGTCGCCGAAGGGCCGGTGCGTGAGACGATGACGGTCGAGCGGATCGCCCAGGTTTACGGGGTGCGCGCGCGGATCATCGATGGCGATGTGCTGATCGACCGGGCGCTTTAAACTCCTCCCCTTCGGGGGAGGTGGCAGTGCGAAGCACTGACGGAGGGGGGTGCCGAGCAGCGCAGCGTCTGCAGCCTAACCCCCTCCGCCATCCTGCGGATGGTCCCCCTCCCCCGATGGGGGAGGAATTTATACGGTGAAACTCTCCCCACAACCGCATGCGCCCTTGGCGTTGGGGTTGGCGAACACGAAACCGGCGGTGAAATCGTCCTCGACCCAATCCATCGTCGATCCGATCAGGTAGAGCACCGACGCGCCGTCGACGAAGAAGCTGCCGCCCGGTGTCTCGATCCGTTCGTCCATCGGATTGGCCTCGGTCACGTAATCGACCGAATAGGCGAGGCCCGAGCAACCCCGGCGCGGGGTGGACAGCTTGACCCCGATCGCGCCTTCGGGTGCGCGCGCCATCAGCTCGGCGATCCGCGCTTCCGACGAAGGCGTCAGAATAATCGCCGCGGGGCGGTTACGGGTCTGGGTCGTCGTCATCGTCTTCTCCATGTGCCCCGACAGAGGAGCCTGGGTCACGCCGCCAACACTGACCCCCCTGTGGGCGTGGCTGCGGTTCCTCTAACCCGATCCGGCGGTGGGGCTGCTCGCACCCGCTTCGCCGCCGGATCGGGAATTCCGGTCAGAGCATTCCCAATTCCAGTTTCGCGTCGTCCGACATCTTCTGCGGATCCCAGGGCGGATCCCAGACGAGATTGACTTCCGACGCGCCGATGCCCGGCACCGCGCCGACGCGAAGCTCGACTTCGGCAGGCATGGATTCGGCGACCGGGCAATGCGGCGTGGTCAGCGTCATTGTCACGATCGCGTGATTGTCGGGACCGATCTCGACGCCGTAGATCAGGCCCAAGTCATAGATGTTGACCGGGATCTCGGGGTCGTAAATTTCCTTGATCGCGGCGATCACGGCCTCATAGAGTTCGCCGCCCGGCTCGGTGCCGTCGAGCGGTTCGGGCTTCCTGGCAAGAAAGCCTTCGAGATAATCGCGCTTGCGCTCGAACGTCTCGCGCGGCGCATCCTCGACTCGCGCCTTGGGCGGCGGGGCGACGGCATCGACTTCCTCGACAGCGATTTTGCTCTGCTCATTCATCCAAAAATCTTTCGTACCCGTGTCAAACCGGCGACCAGCCGGTTGATGTCGTTCTCGCCATTATAGACGCCGAAGCTCGCGCGCGCGGTGGCAGGCACGCCGAGCAGGTCCATCAGCGGCTGGGCGCAATGATGCCCGGCGCGGATCGCGACCTGGCCTTCGTCCAATATGGTGCCGATATCGTGGGGATGAACCCCCTCGACCGCGAAGCTGACGATCCCCGCCGAATCCTCCGGTCCGAACAATCGCACGCTGTTGAGCGACGACAGCGCGGCGCGGCTTTTCGTTACCAGCGCGGCTTCGTGCGCGTGGATGCGATCGAGGCCGATGGCGTCGACATAATCGATGGCGGCGTGAAGGCCGAGCACGCCGACGATGTGCGGCGTTCCCGCTTCGAACCGCGCCGGCGGCGGGGCATAGGTGGTGCGATCGAACGTCACGCGGTCGATCATCGCGCCGCCGCCCTGCACCGGCTGCGTCGCCTTGAGCAGATCGGCGCGGCCCCACAGCACGCCGATGCCGGTCGGGCCGTAGAGCTTGTGGCCGGAGAACACGTAGAAATCGCAGTCGAGCGCCTGCACATCGACCGCAAGGCGCGGAACCGCCTGGCATCCGTCGAGCAGCAGCTTTGCGCCGACGCCGTGCGCAAGGTCCGCAGCGCGGCGCGCGTCGAGGACCGAGCCGAGCACATTCGACACATGCGCGAGCGCGACCAGCTTGTGCCGTGGCGTCAGGATGTCGGCCATCGCGTCGAGATCGATGCGATGGTCTTCGGTCAGCGGCACGACATCGATCTGCGCGCCGATTCTCTCCGCCACCATCTGCCACGGGACGATATTGGAATGGTGTTCCAGCGCAGACAGCAGGATGCCGTCGCCGGGTTTCAGGTGATGCGCGGCCCAGCCCTGCGCGACGAGGTTGATCCCCTCGGTCGCGCCGCGGACAAAGACGATTTCGTCGGGCGTTGGCGCGTTGATGAAGGTCGCGACGCGGCGGCGGGCAGCCTCATAGGCCAGCGTCATGTCGGCGGATCGCTGATAGACGCCGCGATGCACGGTTGCATAGCTCGTGTCGTAACCGTGCGTGATCGCGTCGATGACTGCGCGGGGTTTTTGCGCGGTGGCGGCAGTGTCGAGATACGCCCAGCCCTCCGGGATCGCCGGGAAATCGGCGAGCAGGTCGAGCGGGCGGGTGTCGAAAGTGAGAGTCAAAGCGCGCTTCCCCCGATCCGATCCGTTCGAGCGAAGTCGAGAACCGCTGCCGAGCGGAGCCGAGGCTTCTCGCTCCGCTCGAAAATGCCCCTCGACTTCGCTCGGGACGAACGGGTTTGGCTTTGTTGACTCACAACGCCCGCTCCAGCCAGCGTTCCGCGTCCGCCGCGAAGGCCGCGCGTACCGTCTCGTCGCCGATCCGGTCGATCGCGTCCGCCACGAATGCGCGCGTCAGCAGCGCGGTCGCGCGCGCTTGGTCGATGCCGCGCGATTGCAGATAGAATAGAGCGCGCTTGTCCAATTCGCCCACGGTCGCGCCATGCGCGCACTTCACATCGTCGGCAAAAATCTCGAGTTCGGGCTTCAGGTTGACCGTTGCGGTGCGCTGGAGCAGCAGGCCGCGAAGGCTCTGCTCGCCATCGGTTTTCTGCGCGCCGCGCGCAACCTCTACCCGCGCCGCGAGGCTGGCGGTCGAGCCATCGGCGGCGACCGCGCGCCAGACCTGTTTGCTGGTGCCATATTCGGCTTCGTGACGCAGCGCGACCGCGGCTTCCTGGCGTTGCTCGTCGCGAGTCAGCAGCGCGCCGCCCATCTCCGCGAAGCCGCCTTCGCCGGTGACGCGGATATGCCCGTCGATGCGGCTGCCCATGCCGCCGGCGCCGAGGAAGATCGACACCAGGCTGGCCGCCGCGCCGACTTCGGCCTCGTCGCGGATCGACACGAAACCGTCGGATTGCAGCAGGCGAACCGACCGCATCAGCCGCGCGCCTTCGCCAAGCACGATCTGCGTCAGGCGATTGGCCCAGCCGTGGCCGATATGGGTTTCGACGATTTCGGCGACGGCGTCGTTGGCAAGCCTGATCCGCGCCGGCACATGATTTTCGCCGCCGGTGGAGACATGGACGATCTGCACGGGTCCAGTAGCGTCCTCGTCGCCCAGCGTCAGCGCCCAGCCCTCGCCGGTTGCGCGCGCGCCGAGCGGGTGATCGCTGTCGAGTGACAACCGTTCGACCGCGACCTTGCCGGGGCGGCTGTGCGCGGGTTCGAACTGGCCGTCGACGAAGGTCAGGCGCGGGCCGTCGAGATCGAGAAACTGCGCGGCGATATCGACGCCGGTTTCCGCGGACGGCGCATCCGCCGCGGCCTCAAGCGCAGGCAGATCGGCCCAGCGCCAGTCTTCGCGCACATCGCGGGGAATGATGATCGCGTTCATCGCGCTCAAGCCGCCACCGCCGCATAGCCTTCGCGTTCCAGCGTCTGGGCGAGTTCAGGACCGCCGGACGCGACGATCTTCCCATCAGCCAGCACATGGACGAAATCAGGCTCCACATAATCGAGCAGACGTTGGTAGTGCGTGATCAGCAGCACCGCCTTGTCCGCGCTGCGCATGATGCGGTTGATGCCGTCGCCGACGACGCGCAGCGCGTCGATGTCGAGCCCGCTGTCGGTTTCGTCGAGGATCGCGAGGCGGGGCGCGATGATCCCCATCTGGACCATTTCGTTGCGCTTCTTCTCGCCGCCCGAAAAGCCGACATTGACCGGGCGTTTCAGCATTTCCTGATCCATGCCCAGCGCGTCGCCCTGCGCGCGCGCGATCTTCAGGAACTCGGCACCCGACAACGGCCCCTCACCGCGACCTTTACGCTGCGCGTTGAGCGCCTCGCGCAGGAACTGGACGTTGGAAATGCCGGGGATTTCGACCGGATATTGGAAGCCCAGGAACAGGCCGAGCGCGGCGCGTTCATGCGGTTCCATGTCGAGCAAATCCTGTCCGTCGAACGTCGCGGAACCCTCGGTCACCTCGTAACCGGGCCGTCCCCCGAGCACATAGCCAAGCGTCGATTTGCCCGCGCCGTTCGGCCCCATGATGGCGTGGATTTCCCCCGCATTGATGGTGAGCGACAGGCCCTTGAGGATAGGCTTGCCGTCGATTTCGGCGTGGAGGTTTTCAATTTTGAGCATTTATGCCCTCTTCGAGATTTTTAAGTTGGCTGAGGTCACCGCCATAGCGCCGGTAGATCGCCTTGAGTTCGAGCAGGTCTTCCGTAGTCACTGCTCGGTCGATTTCTATAAAAAGCCGCTGACCTTCACCGTGCACACCCCGGACGCAGCCAATGCGCTTCAGCCAATCGAAATGGGCGCGTTCATCGCCGTCGGACCAATATGGTGTCGCTTCAAAAAAGAAGGAGCTATCCAACCGATCCCTCCAAACTAATCCCCAGCAGCTTCTGCGCCTCGACCGCGAACTCCATCGGCAGTTGCTTCAGCACGTCTTTGGCAAAGCCGTTGACGATCAACGCCACCGCGCTTTCCGCGTCCAGCCCGCGCTGCATTGCGTAGAACATCTGGTCGTCGCTGATCTTGCTCGTCGTCGCCTCATGCTCGATCTGGGCGGAGGGGTTGCGGACCTCGATATAAGGCACGGTGTGGGCGCCGCATTGATCGCCGAGCAGCAGGCTGTCGCACTGGGTGAAGTTGCGGACGCCTTCTGCGTTCGGGCCGACGCGAACCAGTCCGCGATAGGTGTTGTCGGAGCGCCCGGCGGATATGCCTTTCGACACGATGGTCGAGCGCGATCCCTTGCCGTTGTGGATCATCTTGGTGCCGGTATCGGCCTGCTGGCGGTTGTTGGTGACCGCGACCGAATAGAATTCGCCGACGCTGTTTTCGCCGTTCAGCACGCAGCTTGGGTATTTCCAGGTGATCGCACTTCCGGTCTCGACCTGGGTCCAGGACACCTTCGAATTGCGGCCCTGACACAGCGCCCGCTTAGTCACGAAATTATAGATGCCGCCCTTGCCGTTCTCGTCGCCGGGATACCAGTTCTGGACGGTCGAATATTTGATTTCGGCATCGTCGAGTGCGATCAGTTCGACCACCGCCGCGTGGAGCTGATTTTCGTCGCGCATCGGCGCGGTGCAGCCTTCGAGGTAGGAGACGTACGACCCCTTGTCGGCGACGATCAATGTGCGTTCGAACTGACCGGTATTCTCGGCATTGATGCGGAAATAGGTGCTGAGTTCCATCGGGCAGCGCACGCCCTCTGGAATGTAGACGAACGTTCCGTCGGAAAAGACCGCGCAATTCAAGGTCGCGAAATAATTGTCGTGCATCGGCACGACCTTGCCCAGCCATTTGCGGACGAGATCGGGATATTCCCTGATCGCTTCGCTGATCGACCGGAAGATGACGCCCGCCGCCTCCAGTTCCCTGCGAAAAGTGGTGGCGACCGACACGCTGTCGAACACCGCGTCCACCGCGACCTTGCGCGCGCCCTCGACGCCCGCGAGCACCTTCTGCTCCTCGATCGGGATGCCGAGCTTTTCGTAAACGCGCAGGATTTCGGGATCGACCTCGTCGAGCGAACCCAGCTTGGGCTTCGCCTTGGGTTCGGCGTAATAATAGGCGTCCTGATAATCGATCGGGCCGATGTTGAGCTTGGCCCAGTCGGGAGCCTCCATCGTTTCCCACAGGCGGAACGCCTTCAGCCGCCAGTCGAGCATCCATTCGGGCTCGCCCTTCTTGGCGGAAATGAACCGGACGGTGTCTTCGCTCAGCCCCTTGGGCGCGAAGTCCTGCTCGATATCGGTGGAGAAGCCCCACTCATATTTCTTGTTCGCGGCGGCAAGCGCCTCGGCGTTCTTGGTGGCCATGATTACAAGCTCCGTACCCCGGCGGAGGCCGAGGTCCAGTTGGGAAGGGTGTCGGTGGGTCGCGCTGCGCGCGACGCCGGTTCGCCGACCGTACCCCGGCCTTCGCCGGGGTATGATGAGAGTTGGGCCAGGCTGATCCCCGCCAGCGCCCCGCGCACCGCGCCATTCACCGCGTTCGCGTGCGGCTTGACCCGGCAATTGCCCTCGATCGCGCAATCATGCTTGCCCGCATCGACGCACGCCGTCAGCGCGATCGGGCCTTCGATCGCCTCGACGATGTCGGCCAGGCTGATCGCGGCGGGCGGACGCGACAGGCGGAAACCGCCGCCGGTGCCGCGCGTCGATTCGATCAGGCCTGCCGCCGACAAGCGGCTGACCAGCTTCTGCACGGTGGGCAGCGGCAAGCCGGTTTCCTCCGCCAGAAACGTCGCGTTCAGCCGAGCGACGCCGCCGCAATGGCGGGCCGCGGCGCTGAGCATGACGACGGCATAATCTGCCTGGGCGGAGAGGCGCATGTGCGAATGGTTCTTAAATCGGATCGAATCGTTCCGATTAGGCAGATGGGGGCGTTGATCCCTCGCGTCAACCGTGGTCTTTTCAGGTTTCCGAGATGATCGGGTTTATTTTCCCGGTCAGACTATGGCGCCCGGCAATCGTCAGTTGCGCAAGCAGATTGGGCTGGTCGCGCAATTGCATCGGGGTCAGCCCGGTGAACTGCTTCACCTCGCGAATGAAATGCGACTGATCGTAAAAGCCTCGCTCGATCAGCGTGTCGGGGTCCGCGTCATGTGAGGCAAGTGCCACGGCCGCCTTCAAGGCGCGATATTTGCGCGCGAGCAATTTGGGCGGTGCGCCGTAAAGCGCGTTGCAGCGGCGTTCGATCTGGCGGCGCGACAGACCGGTCGCGGCTACCAGATCGTTGACATCGGGAGAATGGCTTGCCGCGAGCCAGGCATCGACTTGCTTGACGAAGCCGGCCTGACGCCGCGCGCGGGCGATATGTCGCGAGACCATCTTTTCGGCGATTTCGACCCTGTGTCCGATGGTCGTCGCGTGCTGCAGCGATCTGAGGGTCGCAGCGATCGCGTCGCCGAAAAACTGCGCTGCATCCACGACACGGTTGAGGAAGCCGGAGGCATCACGACCGGTGATCGCCGCCCAGCCCGCGGGCGTGATGCCTGCGCCGAACACCTCCACCGGCCCCTCTGCCACCACGCGCATCGCGCCGCTGGTCGGGCCGACGACATGGTGCGCGGGCGCCTCCTGCACGCTGCCATCGGCGAAATGATAGGTCGCGTCGCCGGGAGACAGGCGGAACCGCAGCTGGGCGTGGTCGGCGCGCTCAGTATCCTCGAAGCGCGGCACATCGGCGCGAAAATGATAGAACAACGTGAATATCTCGGCGGCACCAGCGCCAGGCACCGCATAGTCGAGCGTCATCGACATGCGTTCCGTCCCCCTGTTGACGGACGCCGACTGTAACCCGTTTCGTCACCGAAAGAAATGGCCCTGCAGCCTGAAAGGCCGCAGAGCCATTAGGGTTAAGCGTTCGTCAATGACGTCCGCTTCGGGTCGCAGGGATGGGATAATCGATTCGCACCCGTTTCGTATTGGATGGAATCGCCATTTCGGATCGATTTGGCACGGGCTTTGACGAATATCGCGGCTTGCGCCATGCGAAAACGCGATGTTCAGCACCTTTCGCCCGCTTCTGTTCAAACTCGACCCCGAGTCGGCGCACCGTCTGACGATCCGCAGCCTGGCCGCGTGGCAGGCGGCGGGATGTCCGGGGGCGGGATCGCCACCCAAACGCAACCCGGTGACGATCGCCGGGATCGAATTTGCGCACCCGGTCTGTCTGGCGGCGGGGTTCGACAAGGATGCGGAAAGCATCGATGCGAGCCATGCGCTGGGCTTTGCCGGCGTCGAGGTCGGCACGCTGACCCCGCTTGCCCAGGCGGGCAACCCCAGGCCGCGCCTGTTCCGGCTGGCCGAGGATCGCGGTGTCATCAACCGGATGGGGTTCAACAATGGCGGCATCGACGCTGCGCTGCCCCGCGTGGCGGCTGCCAGGCGGCGCGGCGTGGTGGGGGTAAATGTTGGCGCCAACAAGGATTCGAGCGACCGCATCGCCGATTATGCAGCCGCGGTGGCGAAGGCGGCACCGCTTGCCGACCATGTGACGATCAACATTTCGTCGCCCAACACGCCGAACTTGCGCGATTTGCAGGATCCGGTGATGCTCCGCGAATTGCTGGCGGCGTGCGACGGCGCGCGGAGGGTCGCGGGCAGGCGCGTGCCGCTGTTCCTGAAGATCGCCCCCGATCTTGACCGCGCTTCGCTCGAGCCGATCGTGCGGACGGTGATCGATGGCGGCGTCGATGCGCTGATCGTGTCGAACACGACGATTTCGCGCCCCGAACTGCTGTCACGCTGGCGTGGCGAAAGCGGCGGGCTGTCGGGACAGCCGCTCAGATTGCTGGCGCGCGAAAAACTGGGCGAGGTCGCGGCGATCGCAGGCGGCGCGATCCCGCTGATCTCGGCAGGCGGCATCGACAGCGCCGACGAAGCGCGGCGGCGGCTGGGTATGGGGGCAAGCCTGATCCAGCTCTATTCGGCCCTGGTGTTCGAAGGACCGGGCCTCGCGCGCCGCATCGCGAACGGGATTTGATCGCCCGGCCCGATCACTGTCCTCGCGACAATCGGTTGGATCGATTTACACCGCTCGCGCATTCTTGCCCGCATGAGGAGACTCCGCATGTCGCGCGATCTGGCGAAAACATTGAGCTATCTGGTGATCCATCTCGGGATCGGCTTCACCGTCGCTTATCTGTTCACCGGGTCGGTCGCGATCGCGGGCGGCATCGCGCTGGTCGAGCCGCTGTGCAACGCGGTCGCCTATTTCTTCCATGAAAAGGCGTGGAACGCGCGGATGACCCCGCGCAAGCTGCTCGACATCCTCGTTCACCGCCATCCCATGCCGGGAAGGGCGGATTGACGTTACGGCCTTGCGCGCTCCGGCAAAGGGGCTAGTCCTTTCGCCAACGATATAAGCGAGAGGCAAAAGGCCCCATGCGGCAGCTCGAACATTTCCCCAATCTGGTCACCATGTTCTTCACCCGCGCGCGGGAGCAGGGGACGAAGCCGTTTCTATGGAGCAAGCAGGGCGGCGCATGGGTGTCGATCAGCTGGGCCGACGCCGCGCGACAGGTGGCGAGCCTTGCCGCGGGGCTGACCGCGATCGGTCTCAAACCCGGCGACCGGGTGATGCTGGTCAGCGAGAACCGCCCCGAATGGTGCATCTCGGACCTGGCGATCATGGCGGCGGGCTGCGTCACCGTGCCGACCTATGTCACCAATACCGAACGCGACCACACCCATATCATCGAGAATTCGGGCGCGGCGGCGGTCATCGTATCGACCGCGAAGCTGGCGCGGGTGCTGCTTCCGGCCGCGCTGCATTCGGACAATCTCCACCATGTCATCGGCATGGAGGATTTGAAGATCGGTCAGTCCGGCACGCTCGATTTCCATCACTGGTCCAGCCTAATCGCCGACCACCCTACCGAGCCGGAAGCGGCGGCGGCTCGCGCGCAGTTCAAGCGTGAGGATCTGGCATGCATCATCTATACCTCGGGCACCGGCGGCGCGCCGCGCGGGGTGATGCAGCATCACGGCGCGATCCTTCATAATGTCGAGGGGTGCTGCGCGGTCATCAGCGAGGATTTCGGCTGGGGGGACGAGGTGTTCCTGTCCTTCCTGCCGCTGTCCCACGCTTACGAGCATTCGGGCGGGCAGCATTTCCCGATCGGGCTGGGCGGGCAGATCTATTATTCCGAAGGGCTCGACAAGCTGGCGTCGAATATCGAGGAGACGCGCCCCACCATCATGGTCGTCGTGCCGCGTCTGTTCGAAGTGCTGCGCACCCGGATCACCAAGGCGGTGGAGAAGCAGGGCAAGGTATCCGCCTATCTGCTCGACCGCGCGGTTTCGATCGGCGGCAGGAAGGCGGAAACGGGCAAGGTCGCGATCGGCGACATGCCGATGAACCTGATCGTCAACCGGCTATTGAAGCCCAAGATCTCGAAGCGGTTCGGCGGGCGGATGAAGGCGATGGTGTCGGGCGGCGCACCGCTGACGCCGGAAGTCGGCAATTTCTTCCAGTCATTGGGCCTCACCTTCCTGCAAGGCTATGGCCAGACCGAGGCCGCGCCGGTGATCTCGTGCAACCGTCCGTCGGCGGGGCTGAAGATGGACACGGTCGGCCCGCCGCTCAAGAATACGGAGGTGCGGATCGCCGAGGACGGCGAAATCCTGGTGCGCGGCGAACTGGTGATGCGCGGTTACTGGCGCAACGAGGAAGAAACCGCTCGCGTTCTGAAAGACGGCTGGCTGCACACCGGCGATATCGGCCTGATCGACGAGGCCGGGCGGATCAAGATCACCGATCGCAAAAAGGACATCATCGTCAACGACAAGGGCGATAACGTCGCGCCGCAAAAGATCGAAGGGATGCTGACCCTCCAGAACGAGATCGTCCAGGCGATGATCTATGGCGATCGCAAGCCCTATATGACTGCGGTGATCGTCCCCGATCCCGACTGGACCCAGCAATGGTGCGCGTCGGGCGGCGCTAAATGCGATTTCGTCAGCTTGGCGCAGAACCAGGCATATCGCGCCGCGCTGAATGAAGCGGTCGAGCGGGTGAACAAGGATCTGTCGGTCACCGAACGCGTCCGCCGCTTCATCCTCGCCGATGCGCCGTTTGCGATCGAGAACGAACAATTGACGCCGAGCCTGAAAATTCGCCGCCATGTGCTGCGCGCGGCTTACGGCGAGCGACTGGACGCGCTCTACAAACAGGGGTGATTGAATTCAGCGACCTCCACCCCGTTCGCACTGAGTAGCCGCGTAGCGGCGTATCGAAGTGCTGTCCTTCCAGGCTACGCAAGAAAAGGACAGTGCTTCGACAAGCTCAGCACCAACGGTGATTATTTTTCATCTTCCGGCAGCACCACCATCGACCAGTCCTTGTCCGCGCCCAGATATTTCGCCGCGAGTGCCTGAATTTCGGCAGGCGTCGTCTGCTGATAATCCGGAACCAGAGTCGTCACCGCCTGAATCCGTGCCGGATCGCGCGTGCCGCCTGCGGTCTGCTGCATCCAGAAGCTATTGCCGCTCGACATCCGCATCGTCTGTTGCACCGTCGGCAGCACCGCGCGCTGGAGTTCGTCGGGGGTGATCGGCGTCGCGACCAGATCGGCGGCGATCTTGCGCGCGGCTTCGAAGAAGAATCTGGTCTGGTCGGGCGTCACCATCGCGATGGCCATGATGCGCCCACCGCTGTCGAGCCCGACCGGCCACTGGCTGAGCACCGTCGGCGAATAGCTGGTGCCGGTGCGTTCGCGCAGTTCGTCGAGCACCCGGTCGCGGAACACCGCTGCCAGCACTTCGAGCTTGCGGCTTTCGGCCAGCCCCGCGCTGCCGCCGCCGGTCGGCCAGGCGATGACCGCCGCGGCCTGATTGGGCTGGCCGCTGTGGGTTCGCACCACAGGTGTTTCGCGGTGCGCCGGTGCGACGACGGGCGGGCCTTGCGTCAAGGCCGGTGCGCGCGGCGGCAAGGCGCCGAACGTCGCCGCCACCGCCTGCGCCGCGGCTTCGCTTTCGACATCGCCGAAAATCTGCACCTCGATCGGTCCGGTCTTCAGGATCGGTTCCCAGAAAGCGCGGAAGGATGCCGGGTCCAGCGCCTCGACCGCCGCGCGGCTCGGCGTTGCCCAGCGCAGGTCGCCGTCGCGCAGCAACCCTTCCAGGTCGCGCGCAAGGATGCCGTCGGGCGACGCTTCCATCGCCGCATAGCCCGCCAGCATTTCGGCGCGCGCGCGGATGACCGGATTGGGGTCCCAGCGCGGATGCGTCAGCTTGGCCGCCAGCAGCCGCAACTGATCGGGCAGATCGGCGGCGGTCGTCTGTCCGCCCAGAATCCAGGCATCGTCATCGGCCGCAAAGCTCAGCCCGATATTGCGGTTGCCGACCAGCCGGTCGAGCTTTTCCTGGTCGAGATCGCCGATCCCCGACTGCATCAGCGCCATCGGCCCGGCCCAGGCGACGGTCTGCTCCTTCGCGGGCAATCCCTTCAACCCGCTGCCGAACCGCACGCGGACATAGACGCGGTTGGTTTCGGCATCGTTGGGAAACATCAGGACGCTGACGCCGTTCGACAGGCGCATCGCCTCGATATTGATTTCCGGATTGCTCAGCACCGGCTGGCGCGCCACGACCGTGCCCGGTGGGCCGAGCGGGGGCAGGTCGTCGATCGACACCGGCTCGGCATTGGCGAGCGCCTCCGAACCGGTCACTTCGGCCTTCAACGCCGCGGCGAGTTTCGCGGTCGCGGTGTTGTCGGGCGTGCGGGTGTTGACGATGCCGCGCAGCGCGGTGCCGTCGAAGATCTTTTTCGACGAGGCGAGCACGCGCGCGGGAGTGAACATGCCCCTAGTCCGGGCCTCGTTGAAAATGTCGTAGCTGACCTGCGCCGACGCCACGGTTTCATTGATGTCGACCGCCTCGACCATGGTGTCGGCCAGCCGCGCGCCGGGTTCGACGGGGGCGGTGGCAATGCCCTGCTTCATCGCGTTTTCGATCTCGGCGAGTTCGCGGTCGATCTCCGCCTGGGTCGGCGCGCGGGTCGTCGCGTCGGCGATCACCGCGCGCACGTCCTTCAACGCCGCTTCCCAATCGTCGCCCAGCGGATAGACCGAGACCGAGGTCAGGTTGGTCGATCGCGATACATCGTCCAGGCTGACCCCGGCGCGCAGAAAACTGCCGCCTGCCCGCGCGCGGCTTTCCAGTCGCCGGTTGACGATGCGCGAAGCAAGCAGGTCGGTCAGGCGTTCCTGGTTGAACAGGATGGTATCCGCGGTGATCGACCAGGGCCGCAGCCAGGCAAAGCTGACCGCGGGCGGCAGCGACGCCTCGGCCGTCGCGGCGGTCGTTGGCTGCGACGGATCGGGTTTGCCGAAATCGGGCGTCGGCGTCGCCGCGCCGACCGGTTTCCAGTCGGAGAAATGCTTGACCACCATCTGTTCGAGCAGCTTGGCGTCCTTGTCGCCCGCGATCACGACGACGGTGCGGTCGGGGCGATACCAGCGCTGGTGGAACGCGCGGACGCTTTGTTCGGTCGCCGCTTCCAGCGTTTTTATATTGCCGATCGGCGATCGTTCGGCGAGCGGCTGGCCGGCGAAGAACAGCCCGCGCAACGCTTCGCCGAAACGCATCTGCGGCCCCGGCTGCTCGCGCTGTTCGGCCAGCACGACCGGGCGTTCGGCATTGAGCGCGGCGGTGGTGATCGACGGCGCCTCCAGCATCCCCGCGACGATCTTCATCGATTCGTCCAGACCCTGGTCGGTCGCGGTCGGCAGGTCGAGCTTGTAGACGGTGTTGGTCGGGGTGGTGGTGGCATTGCTGTCCGACCCGAAGGTGACGCCGAGGCGCTGCCACACCCGTTTCGATTCGCCGTCGGGGACATGTTCGGAGCCGCGAAAGGCGAGATGTTCGAGCAAATGGGCGTAACCCAGCTCGCTCTCGCGCTCCATCAGCGACCCGGCATCGACGCGCACGCGGATCGACACCTGACCCGGCGGCACCCGGTTGCGCCGCACCGCATAGCGAAGGCCATTGGGCAGCACGCCGAACGTCCATGCCGGATCGGGCGGAATGTCGCTGCCCTGAAACAGCCAGGGCGTCCCCGCCGATTGCGGCGCGGTGACGGTGGCGGGCTGCGGCGCGGTCTGCACCGTCTGCGCATTGGCCGCGACCGAAAGGGCGAGGAGGGAGACGAGCGAGAGGCGCGCGATACGCCGGGCTGGGCTGTTCATAAGGTCCAATCTAGGCGGTGAGGCACGGTGTCGCCAGCGGCAATGATCTGGCGCGCGAGGATGACGCCTGCACCTTGCGCGTTGCTGAACGAGGCTGTCGTAAAACGCTTCGTTGCCGTCGCTTGCCTTGATCCCTTCGCCTGCCCGCGCCACATGGGCGACATGCTGATCGAAACAGAAACCACGCCCAATCCGTCCACGCTCAAGTTCCTTCCCGGCCAGCCGGTAATGGAAGCGGGAACGCGCGATTTCGCGTCTCCCGAAGAAGCCGAGGCGTCGCCGCTTGCCGACGCGCTGTTTTCGCTGGGCGATGTGACGGGCGTGTTTTTCGGACGCGATTTCATCTCAATCACTGCCGCGCCGGGGGTGAACTGGTCCGACCTCAAACCCGATGTGCTCGGGCTGCTGATGGAGCATTTCTCGGCCAACATGCCGCTGTTCCGCGCCGGATCGGCAGCGGGCATCGCGGTGCCGCCCGCCGACGCCGAGTTTGCCGAAAACCCCGAGGACGCGGAAATCGTCGCCCAGATCAAGGATCTGATCGAAACCCGCGTACGCCCCGCGGTCGCCAATGACGGCGGCGACATCGTGTTTCGCGGCTTCGACCAGGGCAAGGTCTATCTCCAGATGCAGGGCGCCTGTTCGGGCTGCCCGTCGTCGACGATGACGCTGAAGAACGGGATCGAACAGCTGCTGCGCTATTATGTCCCCGAAGTGACCGAGGTCCGCGCGGTCTGAACCCCGCCACCCAACCCGTTCGTTTCGAGCGACGTCGAGAAACGTGCCCGGAGCGCGAGCCAAGCGTTTCTGGACTTCGCTCGAAACGAATGGATGGGGGCGACAATCTTTCAAGGAATTCCCTATGACCAAAGCTCTCGACGACGCCGCACTCGACACTCTCTTCCGTACCGCGCGTACCTATAACGGCTATGACGACACCCCGGTCACCGAGGCGGATATCAAGGCGATCTACGAATTGCTGAAAATGGGGCCGACATCGGCCAACCAGCAGCCCGCTCGCTTTGTCTGGTGCCTGTCGCAGGCGGCGAAGGACCAGCTGGCCGACGCTGCCACCGGCACCAATCCGGATAAGATTCGCGCTGCGCCCGCCGCCGTCGTCATCGGCATGGACGAAAATTTCCACGAGCATCTGCCCTGGCTGTTCCCCCATACCGACGCCAAGTCGTGGTTCGAAGGCGACAGCGAAGAAGCGCGCGCGGGCCGCAAGACCAGCGCGTTTCGCAACGGCACGCTTCAGGGCGCTTATTTCATCATCGCCGCGCGTGCGCTGGGCTGGGACACCGGGCCGATGTCGGGCTTTGACGCGGACAAGGTGAACGACGCATTCTTCGCCGACCAGCCCGGCGTCACCGTCAATTTCATCGCGACCTTTGGCAAGGGGGACCGTTCGACCATCTTCGATCGCAGCCCGCGCCCCGACTTCGGCAAGTTCAACCGGATCGACTGACGCTTTTCAACGCTCGGCGAGCCAGTCGCGCATCGCCGAGTTGACCGCGTCGGGCCGTTCCCAAGGCACGAAATGCCCGGCCTCTTCGATCCGCGCGATCTCAAGGTCGGGCACATGGGTCTCCAGCCCGTCGAGTTGCACGGGAAGCAGCGCCTTGTCCTGCATCCCCCAGATGACCAGCGTTGGCGGCTGGACGGGCGGGAAGGGTGCGGCGACGAAAGCGGGCATCGCCGCGTCCTCGTCCATCGCGGGGACTGAAATTGCGCTCGCGCGATACCAGTTGAGCATCGCGGTCATGGCGCCGGGGCGCGACCAGTCGGTGAGGTAATGCGGCTTTTCCTCGGCCAGCAGCGCGGGGTCGGCGTGCTTGGCGAAGCTGGTGTCGAAGAAGGTTTCGACGCCCATCTTGGCGATATGCGCCTCGATGCCGGGCGATCGGAACGCGGTGATATACTGGCTGGCGGCGCGCTGGGCGGGATCGTCGATCAGCGATTTCTGAAAGACGAGCGGGTGGGGGGCGTTGACGATGATCAGGCGCGCGACGCGATCGGGGCGGTTGAGCGCCGCCATCCACGCGATCGCGCCGCCCCAGTCATGCCCGACCAGCGTGAAGCGATCGATCCCGAAATGGTCGGCCAGCGCGATCAGGTCGGCAACCGGCTTGTCGGGGGTATAGTTCTCGACGCCCTCGGGCTGGTCGGACGCGCCGAACCCGCGCTGGTCGGGCGCGACGACGAAATGGTCATGCGCGAACTCGGCGATCTGGTGCCGCCAGGTGCGATGCGATTCGGGAAAGCCGTGGAGGAATATCAGCGGTGGCGCGCCGGGTCCGCCCGCGGTGGCGACGTTAAGGGTTATGCCGGTGGAAAGGGCGATCCGTTCGGTCTTCATCTTGCCTGCTCCCAAACGCCTGATTTCCGTTCGTTTCGAGCGAAGTCGAGAAACGCGGGCCGAGCGCGTTCGGCAGTTTTCCCGACTTCGCTCGAAACGAGCGGGAGGGGACCTGTCGGTAACCTCAGCCACCCCTCGATCAACCGGTATCATGAAAAAGGCGCGCAGGGCATGCCCTGCGCGCCGCTTTTCGCATAACCGGTATCGGATCAGCGCAGATCGCTCTCGGCGATCGGCACGACCTTGATTTCGACGCGGCGGTTTTCCGCACGACCGGCCTCGGTGTCGTTCGACGCGATCGGCTGGGTTTCGCCGAAGCCGCGCGTGCCCAGACGCGCCGATGCGACGCCACGCGACGTCAGATAGTTGGCGACCGCCGATGCGCGGCGTTCGGACAGGCCCTGGTTGTACGCGTCCGATCCGGTCGAATCGGTGTGGCCATACACATCGACATAAGTGCTGGGATATTCCGCGAGCACCGCGGCGACCTCATCCAGCGTCGGGCGGAACTGGGGCGCGATGTTCGCGCTGTCGGTGGCGAAGGTGATGCCCGACGGCATCCGCAGCAGCAGGTCGTCGCCCTGGCGCACCACGTCGATGTCCGACCCGGCGGTGCGTTCGCGCATCGCGCGTTCCTGGCGGTCCATGTAATTGCCGATGCCCGCACCCGCGAGGCCGCCGATGCCCGCGCCGACGATCTTTGCGGTGCGGTCGTTGCGACCGCCGACCAGGTCGCCGAGCAGATATCCGCCCAGCGCGCCGCCGACGCCGCCCAGCGCGGTTTTCGAAATGGTGCGCTCGCCGGTCACCGGATCGGTGACGCAGGCACTGGTCAGGGTCAGCGCGCCGACGGCGGCGAGCATCGAGAATTTGCTGGTCAGTTTCATATCGTCCTCCTCTTGGAATTCGGCTTCCGCACCCGAACCTCGGACCCTCCAAACCCGCTCGCCTGATAGTTGTTCCACGGGCGAATCGATGCTGAACGGCTCGTTCATCGGAGCGAAATTTTCGATCCCGCGATTCGCCGCTTGTGCGTGCTGCCCGCGAGACGCTAATGCTTGGGCCAGTCAACCATGACAGACCCCCTTCCTTTTCCCTGGCTCGATGTCGCGATCATCCTGGCGTTGGTCGCGCTCAACGGCGTGTTCGCCATGTCCGAACTTGCCATCGTCTCCTCTCGCAGGGCGCGGCTCGAGGGGGCGGCGCAAAAGGGCAGCCGGGGCGCCGCCGCCGCGATTTCGCTCGCCGAGGATCCCGGCAAGTTCCTGTCCACGGTGCAGATCGGCATCACCCTGATCGGCATCGTCGCAGGCGCCTATTCGGGCGCCAGCCTGGGCCAGCCGGTCGCCGATCGGCTGGAACTGTGGCTGGGGCTGACCGATGCGACGTCGAACGCAGTGGGGCTGGCGCTGGTCATCGGCCTCACCACCTATGCCTCGCTCATCATCGGCGAGCTGGTGCCCAAGCAGTTTGCGCTGCGCTCTCCCGAGCCGATCGCCACGCTGATTTCGCTGCCGATGATCTTTCTGTCGAAGGTCGCCGCGCCGCTCGTCTGGCTGCTCGACCAATCGACCGGTCTGGTCTTCCGCCTGCTGCGCATGAACCGTGAATCCGAAAACCGGGTGACGGCAGAGGAATTGCACCTGCTGGTGGCGGAAGCCACCAGGTCGGGCGTGATCGAAGAGCATGAACGCTCGATCATCTCGGGCGTGGTGCGGCTGGCGGACCGTCCCGTGCGCGAAGTGATGACGCCGCGCACCGATGTCGAATGGGTCGATGTCGATCTCGGCAGCGATGCGCTGTTCGCCAAGCTGGCGGTGACGCCGCACACCCGGCTGGTGGTGGCCGAAGGGTCGATCGACGCGGTGCTGGGCGTGGTGGAGGCGCGTGATATCGTTGCGGCTCTGGTCAAGCAGGAAACACTTTCATTGCGTGCGCTGATGCGCGAGGCGCCGGTACTGCCCGACCAGGTCGATGCGATGGACGCGCTGACGCTATTGCGCCGCTCGGGCGTGCCGATGGGCATGGTCCATGACGAATATGGCCATTTCGAGGGGATCGTGACGCCCGCCGACCTGTTGGCGGCGATCGCGGGCAATTTCGCGTCCGATGCCGATCCCGACGATCAACCTCATGTCGTCAAACGCGAGGATGGATCGCTGCTGGTGTCGGGCCAGATGGCTGCGGATGCGCTGGCCGAGCGCATCGGCATCGACCTGCCCGAGGATCGCGATTTCGCCACCGTCGCCGGGCTGGCGCTGTCGGTCATCAAACGGCTGCCCGAGGAAGGCGACCATTTCACCGAGCAGGGCTGGCGCTTCGAAATCGTCGACATGGACGGGCGCAAGATCGACAAGCTGCTCGTCGAACAGCGCGACTGACCGCCTCGACCCGTCGTCATTGCGAGCGCAGCGAAGCAATCCATAGCGGCTTGCGTGGCGCTGGATCGCTTGGCTGCGTTCGCAATGACGAACGTGGCTGGCGGGTTAGTCTCACATTGTCGTCATTCCCGCCCTTCGACTGCCTTTCAGGCAGTCGAAGGGCGGGAATGACATTAGAGACAGACTCAGCCCAGTTTGCCGAACTGCGCTTCGTAGCCTGCAATGTCGCCCGCGTTCAGCAGCCGGGCCTGTTCGATCCATTTGTCGCGGACCATCCGCCCCCGGAAATTGCCGAGCTGGGCGTCGAGATCGGCGGCCTGCGCGTCGTCCAGCGCGGCGAGATCGGCGATGCGTGTGACATTCAGTTCGGCAAGGCGCGCGGCGACTTTCGGTCCCAGACCCTTCAGCCGCGTCAGGTCGCCGTCGCTGTCGCCGGCGGGCGCTGCCACTGGCGGCGCGATCACTTTCGGCTGCGGTTCGACGATCGGCGGCGGGGGTGGCGCGACGGGAACCGGCTGGGGAATCGCTTCCGACAGCGGGGCCGCGACGGGTGCCGGGGCAGCGGGTTCGGCCTGACGTTCGACCGGCGGCTCCGGCTCCGGCTCTGGCTCTGGTTCCGGCTCCGGCGCGGCGGGGGTATCGGCGTTGACGGTCTGTATCCGGCCATCGGCCTCCAGCTCGGCCATCGCGCGCTTGTTGGCGCGCCAGCGCCTGGTGCCCCAGACGATGATCAGCACCGCCGCCACCGCGAACAGTGCGATCACGATCAGATGGATGGTGGTGATCGTCCCCATCGTGTCGATCGCGCCCAAGGGCGAGGTTGATTGCAGCGATTTTTCTTCCATGATCCGCCTTTGCGCAAAACCGGTCAGGCCCGGTCATAGCGACACGGGGCCGGAGCGCCAAACGCGTCAGCCGCGCGACAGTTCGCGCCAGCCGATGTCGCTGCGGCAGAAACCGTCCTCGAAACCGATCGCCTCGACCCCGCGATAGGCCGCATCGCGCGCGGCGCGCAGGTCGGGGCCGGTGGCGGTGACGCTTAGCACGCGGCCACCGCTCGCGCGCAGCGTGTCGCCATCGGCCCTGGTTCCGGCCTGAAACACGGTGACCGGTCCGCTCGCTTCCGCCGCGTCGATACCGGTGACCGCGCCGCCGGCAATCGCGGTGCCGGGATAGCCCTTTGCCGCCACCACGACGGTCATCGCGTGATCGTCGCGGAACCCGGCGGGTGCGCGTTCGCCCAGCTTCCCCGACGCCGTCGCGACCATGATGTCGAGCAGATCGTCGTCCAGCCGCGCCATCAGCACCTGGCATTCGGGGTCGCCGAAGCGGGCATTATATTCGATCAGCTTCGGCCCCGTATTGGTCAACATCAGCCCCGCATAGAGCACGCCCGAATAGGGCATCCCCATGTCGGCCAGCGCCTGTACGGTCGGACGCACGATCTCGTCGATCGCCTGCTTTTCAAGCGCCGCCGTGAGCACGGGGGCGGGGCTGTAGGCGCCCATGCCGCCGGTATTGGGTCCGGTATCGCCGTCGCCGACGCGCTTGTGGTCCTGCGCCGATCCGAACGGCATCAGATGCGTGCCATCGGTCAGCACGAACAGGCTGGCTTCCTCGCCGTCGAGAAACTCCTCGATCACCGCTTCGCCGCCGGAACGGTTGAACAGCGAGACGATCGCGGCTTCGGCTTCGTCGTGCGACATGGCGATGGTGACGCCCTTGCCCGCCGCGAGGCCGTCCGCCTTTATGACCACGGGCAGTCCGAAATCGCCGAGCGCGGCGCGCGCGCCGTCGAGCGAGGTTACGCGCGCATAGCCTGCGGTCGGGATGTTGGCGCGGCGGCACAGATCCTTGGTGAAGCCCTTCGACCCTTCAAGTTGCGCAGGCGCCCTGTCGGGTCCGAATACAGCGATCCCCATCGTGCGGAGATTGTCTCCCAGCCCCTCGACCAACGGCGCTTCGGGACCGATCACGACGAATTCGATGGAATGGCGCAGGCAGAAATCGATGATCCCGCGCTGGTCGGTCGCCGCGATATCGGCGATTTCGGCATGTTGCGCGATGCCGGGGTTGCCGGGGGCTGCGTAAAGCTTAGTCAGGGTCGGCGATTGCGCCAGCTTCCATGCCAGCGCATGTTCACGGCCCCCCGACCCGATCAGAAGGACGTTCATGGCGGATCCCCTGTTTGATGCGAATGCGCGCCTGCTAGCCGAGAGTGGCCCCGGCGACAACGCCGCGCCGCTGAGCGTCGGCGAACTGTCGGGAAACCTGAAGCGCATGGTCGAGCGCGAATTCGGCCATGTCCGGGTGAAGGGCGAGATTTCGGGCTACAAGCGCGCGGCATCGGGCCATGTCTATCTGACGCTGAAGGATGCCGATGCAGTCATCGACGGGGTGATGTGGCGCGGCGCGGCGGGGGCGCTGGCGTTCGTGCCGCAGGACGGGATCGAAGTGGTCGCGACCGGCAAGGTCACCACCTATCCGGGGCGCTCCAAATACCAGATCGTCATCGACAGGATGGAGGTCGCGGGCGAGGGCGCGCTGATGGCGCTGCTGGAAAAGAACAAGGCGCGCTTCGAGGCCGAAGGGCTGTTCGCCAAGGGCAAGGCACGCCGGGCGCTTCCCAATCTGCCGCGCGTGATCGGGGTGGTGACGTCGCCGACGGGCGCGGTGATTCGCGACATCCTCCACCGGCTGGAAGACCGCTTTCCCAGCCATGTCATCGTCTGGCCGGTGCAGGTGCAGGGCGAGAATGCGGCGGCGCAGATCTCCGCGGCGATTCGCGGGTTCGACGGACTCGCAGCCGACGGCCCAGTGGCGCGGCCCGATCTGGTGATCGTCGCGCGCGGCGGCGGGTCGATCGAGGATCTGTGGGCGTTCAACGAGGAAGCGGTGGTGCGCGCCATCGCCGAATGCTCGATCCCGATCATCTCGGCAGTCGGACATGAAACCGATACGACGCTAGGCGATTACGCCGCCGATCTGCGCGCGCCGACGCCGACCGCGGCGGCGGAAATCGCGGTGCCGGTGCTCGCCGACCTCAACTACACGCTGACGACGCTTGGCGCGCGGAGCGAGCGGTGCGCCAACCGCTATCGCGAACGCGGAGCCGAGCGGCTGGCGGCGCTGGTGCGGGTGATGCCCAGGCGCGACGCGCTGCTCGGGCCGCAGCGCCAGCGGGTGGACGATGCGGCGCAGCGGTTGGGGCGTGGGCTGGAACGACGCGCCGACATGGCGCGGCGGCAGCTCGACCGGGTGGCGGGCGCGCTTCGTCCGGCGGCGCTGGAGGCGCGGCTGGGGTCGGCGCGGCAACGGCTGGCGGACATGGAGCGGCTACTGACCGCCGCGCATCCTGAACGTCCGCTGGAGCGCGGCTATGCCTGGGTAGAAGCCCGGAGCAGCGGCAAGGTGGCGGCGAGCGCCGCTGAAGCACGCACGGCAGGCACATTGCGGCTGCATTTCAGGGACGGCAACGTCGATGCGACCGTGGACGGCGCGGTTCCCAAAGCGCCGCGAAAACCCTATACCGGGACCAAGCCGGAACAGGGCGACCTGTTCTGACGCGCAATCTGGGACGCGAAACCATGCTCATGTCGAACAACAGCCGCGCGGCGCGGCTTCACTATATGGCCAACGGCTTTCGGATGCTGGCGTCGGGCGACCATGTCGTCTGCGCGGTATCGGGCGAGCGCATTCCGCTCGACGAACTGCGCTATTGGAGCGTCGCGCAGCAGCAGCCCTATGCCAGCGCCGAGATCGCGACGAAGGCGATGACCGCCGCATGACGTTGGCGCGCTGGGGTGCGGGCGCCGCCATTTCGGTATTGTTGATGGGATGCGCATCGGCGCTGCCGTCGCCCGTCCGACGCGCGTCGTGGAGCCCGGCGGACGTCGCGGTGACGCCGGTTGCGCTGCCGACGCCTGCGCGACTGCCGCAGGCGACCCGGATCGCACTCGAAGGTCAGGCGATCCAGGGCGGCGTGATGCTCGGCACCGCGCCTGCGGGGACGACGCGGCTGACGCTGAACGGCGCGCCGGTGCGCGTGGCGAGCGACGGGCGCTTCATCCTCGCCTTCGACCGTGATGCGGGCACGACCGCGTCGCTGGTTGCAGAGCGTTCGGACGGCAGCCGGGTGACTCAGGCGATCGCGGTCGCGCCGCGCGCGTGGCGGATCGAGCGGCTCAATTCATTGCCCCGCATCTCGCAGCCCAGCGCCGAATTCCAGCGCCGCCGCGCACCCGAACTGGCGCAGATCAACGCTGCGCGCGCAAAGGATACGGGCGCGAACGGCTGGCGCCAGCAATTTCTGTGGCCGGTGACGGGCCGCGTCTCCGGCCTGTTCGGCGCGCAGCGCATCTATCGCGGCGAGCCCGGCAGCTATCATTCCGGCGTCGACGTCGCGCGGCCCACCGGCACGCCGCTGATGGCGCCCGCCGACGGCGTGGTCGTCCTGGCGACGCCTGGCGAGTTCACGCTCGAAGGCCGGTTGCTGATGATCGACCACGGCATGGGGCTGAACAGCGCATTCCTGCACATGGATTCGATCGACGTGAAGGAAGGGCAGGCCGTTCGCCGCGGGCAGCGGCTGGGCACGGTGGGCGCGACCGGACGCGCGACCGGTCCGCACATGCACTGGGGCATGAAATGGGGCGATGCGCGGATCGACCCGCTGCTGCTTGCCGGGCCGATGCCGGCTGCGGACTGACGGGTCAGATCACGTCCATATCGACGCGGTAGTGGTGCCAGGCGAAGATCGCTGCCGCGCCGCGGTGCGGGCGCCACGCCTCCGCCAGCGCGCGGGTCAGTTTTTCGCTGGGGCGTTCGGTGTGGCCAAGCAGCCGTCCGATCTCGATCTGCACCGCCAGGTCGCCGGCGGGCCAGATGTCGTCGCGTCCCTCGGCGAACAACAGATAGATTTCGGCCGACCAGCGCCCGATCCCCTTGATCCGGGTCAGCGCCGCGATCGCTTCCTCGTCGTCGGCAGGGAGGTTGTGGAGGTCTAGCGCGCCGCTCGTCACTTCCTCCGCCAGGCTGCGGGCATAGGCGATCTTCTGGCGCGACAGGCCTGCCGCGCGCAAATCCTCGTCGCTGGTCGCGATCAGCGCAGCCGGATCGGTCGCGTCGCCGCCGACCGCGGCCTCGACCTTGTTCCAGATCGACGTGGCGGCGGCGACGCTCACCTGCTGGCCGACGATCGTGCGCAGCAGCGTCGCATAGCCCGGCGCGCGGATGCGCGGCTCGGGATAGCCAGCGCGCGCAAGTCCCGCGGCAAAGGCGGGTTCGCGCAGCGCCAGCGCATCGAGTGCGGTCTGCAACTGGTCGGCGCTCAGGCCCATGGCGGTGTCTCTTGATGTTGGCGGTCGCGCGCGGCATGGCGGCGGGCGAACCACAGGGAGGATTCCATGCCGCAGCTTATCGTCGTCACCCGCGATGGGGAAGAACGCGCCGTCGAGGGCGAGGTGGGCCTGTCGGTGATGGAAGTGATCCGGGATAACGGCTTTGACGAATTGCTGGCGCTGTGCGGCGGCTGCTGTTCGTGCGCGACCTGCCACGTCCATGTCGACCCGGAATTTGCGGGCAAATTGCCGCCGATGAGCGAAGACGAGAACGACCTGCTCGATTCGTCGATGGACCGCAACGAGACCTCGCGCCTGTCGTGCCAGCTCCAGTTCACCAGCGCGCTGGACGGATTGCGGGTGACGATCGCGGCGGAGGATTGATTTTCTTCGTCACCCCGGACTTGTTCCGGGGTCCACTAAGCCGCTTGCGTAGCGTCAGATTATTGGAATGCAGACCCTGCCGACGGGTGGACCCCGGCACTACGGCCGGGGTGACGGCCGGGCTCAGCGCAACGACTGAAGCCGGAGCACCGCCATCGGCGCATCCTGGCTAAGCGGTGTCGCTTTCCAGACGATCTTCCTGCGCGCGCCTTCGCTCGCGACGCCATCCTCGTTGTTCTGGCTCACCACTTCCGCATCGGTGGTGAGCGTGAAGGTGCCGTCCATCCGGTCGTTGGACGGGCCGGGACCGCCCATGCCGCCCGGCGTGTCGGTTTCCCCGAACGCTGGCGCCTTCACCCGCACCTGATCGCGTCCGCGCAATTCGATCACGACGAAGGGAAAGATCACCTCGGCGTCGATATTGTAGGGATAGACGAAACCGTGGGTCAGCGATCCGCGAGTCGCATAGTCGATCGCGAACAGGCCATCGCCCTTATACTCGACCGACCGGTATCCCGGTTCCTTGCGCAGCGCGTCGGCAATGGCGCGGAACCTCGCATCGGCCTTGGCCTGTTCGTCGGCGCCTTCGGCATCCTGAAACGCGATGTCGTCGAGCGAGATGCCGTCCGGGTCGGTGTCGGTCTTGGTATCGGCGTCTCCGGCGGCGCGCCCCATCGCGCCGATCTTCGCCATCTCGCCCGCCAGGTCGATCGCGATCACCTCGCCCTGATAGGTAAAGGCAAAACTGCGGTCGGCGGCGATGTGCAGTGTCGATGCGAACTTGCCCGGAACCAGCACGCAGCCGACCAGGATGAAGGGCGCGACCACCGCCAGCACCATTGCCCGTAACCTTGCCCCCATAAACCGGCCCCCGCTGCTATCCCCGCGCCGCCACCGCATAGAGCGCGATCGCCGCGGCGTTCGATACGTTCAGGCTTTCCATCCTGTGCGAGATCGGCAGCTTTGCCAACTGATCGCAATGCGCCTCGGTATTGTGCCGCATCCCTTCGCCCTCCGCGCCCAGCACCAGCGCGATGCGCGCGTCGCCCAGCGCGTCCTTCAGCGTCAGGTCGGTATTGCCGGTCAGGCCGATGCGCCAGAAACCGGCCTCCGCCATTTCGTCCATCGCCCGCGACAGATTGACGACGCGCACCCAGGGCACGATTTCGAGCGCACCCGACGCCGATTTGGCGAGCGCCCCCGATTCGGGCGGCGCGTGGCGGTCCTGCGTGACGATTCCCAGAGCGTCGAACGCGGCGGCAGAACGCAGGATCGCGCCGACATTGTGCGGATCGGTCACCTGGTCGAGCACAACCAGCGGGCGCATGTCGCCCTGACCCTGATCGAGCAGATCGCCCAGCCACACATCCTCCAGCGGATCGACTTCGGCGACCAGTCCCTGATGCGGCGCGTCGCCCGGCACCAGCCGCCCCAGATCGGCGGCGTCGGCATAGACGATGGGCAGGTCGGACGGCAGCGCCAGCGCGCCCAGCGCCTCGCGCGTGCCCCAGATCTTGCGGATGACGCGCTCGGGATTGGCGAGTGCGGCGGTAACCGCATGCTTGCCCCAGAAGCGCGGACGCCCCGACTGGGCCTTGCTGGGGCGATGACCGCGACGCGACATGACGAGGATTCCTTGACGGCTGGGATGAAAAGACGCGGGTCAGGCGTTGACACAGACGGGGCGCATCGGCAATGGACGCCGCTCGCCCCGATGGCGGCCCCAATGGACAGGTGGCCGAGTGGTTAAAGGCAGCAGACTGTAAATCTGCCCGTGAAAGCGTACGCTGGTTCGAATCCAGCCCTGTCCACCACCTTTTCCTCGATCAGATCATACCGGCCGTTTGAACGGCGCGAGTTCGCCCAGGAACGCCTGTTCCTGCTCGACCGCGGCACGCTCGCGGCGCAGGAAATCGGCGACGGCGTGGCGAAAGCCCCTGTCGGGCAGGTAATGGGCGGACCAGGTGGGCACCGGCACATAGCCGCGCGCCAGCTTGTGCTCGCCTTGCGCGCCCGCCTCGACCCGCGACAGGCCGCGTTCGACCGCGGCATCGATCGCCTGGTAATAGCAAAGCTCGAAATGGAGGAAGGGCACGTCCTCGGTGCAGCCCCAGTATCGGCCATAGAGCGCATCGCCGCCGATCAGGTTGAGCGCGCCCGCGATCGGCTGGCCATCGCGTTCGGCAAGGATCAGCAGCAGCCGGTCGCCCATCGCCTGCCCGATTAGCGAAAAGAATGCGCGCGTCAGATAGGGCTGGCCCCATTTGCGCGCGCCGGTGTCCTGATAAAAGGTCCAGAACGCATCCCAGTGCGCCTCAGTGATCGCCGCCCCGCTCAGATGGCGGATCGTCAGACCCTCGGTGGCAGCGGCGCGTTCCTTGCGGATCGCCTTGCGCTTGCGGCTGGCCAGCGCGCCGAGGAAGTCGTCGAACGACGCATAACCATCATTCTGCCAATGGAACTGCGTGCCTTGGCGGATCAGCCACCCGGCGGCCTCGAACGCCGCGATCTGGTCGGGCGCGACGAAGGTCGCGTGCGCCGACGACAGCCCGGCGTCGGTCGTCACGGTCTCGATCGCGCGGATCGCCGCACGGGTCGCGGCGTCGCGGTCGACGGACGGGTGGACCAGAATGCGCGCACCGGGGACGGGGGTGAAAGGGACTGCGATCTGGAGCTTGGGATAATAGGCATGGCCCGCGCGCTCCCAGGCGTCGGCCCAGCTATGGTCGAACACATATTCGCCCTGGCTGTGCCCCTTGGCATAGCTCGGCACGACCGCCAGCGGCACCTCGTTGGAACCGACGACCAGCGGCAGCGCCTGCCAGCCGGTGCCGGGGCCGACCGATCCCGATTCTTCGAGCGCAGCCAGGAATGCATGGCTCAGAAACGGGTCGGCATCGCCCGCGCAGGCATCCCAGCGTCCGCGCGATATCGACGCGACGCCGGGGGCGATATGGGCAGTCACGACGGGTTCGCTCACCCGCCCGATGTAGGCCGATTGACGCGCGATGCCAGAGGGGTGGGGCAGCGCCAATCGCCCGACACGGTAAACCCGGCGAAAATCATGTCGGCTAAGCCGATCGACAGCTTTGCATGCGAAAGCGCGGCATCGCATTCCCTCGTGGGAGACTGACGCCATGCTTATCGGATCGATCCTTAACCCCGGGCGCGGCCAGACCCCGCCCCCGCACCAGCAGCAACCCCAGCCCGAACCCCAACCGGAGCCGCAGCAGACGTCGGAACCGGCGCCGCCGCAGGCTCCACCCGCAGCTGAGCCGTCCGCAACCGAGCCCGCCGCGAACCCCCAACCGGTCGCTGCGTCGGCACCGCCTGCCGAAACCGCGCCACCCGCGTCCTCGGCAGCGCCTCCGGTCGCCGAACCTGCCACCTCAGTCGCGGCCGCCCTGTCCGCCAACCCGCCCGCACGCAGCGATTATCAGGCAATGGGAAGCTGGATCGCGCGAGGCACGGTGCCGGTTGCAACGGTCGCGAGTGCCGCCGTCGCCGCTCCGGCCAGAACAGGCGAAGCGGTGGAGGCCACGACGCGCGAAGCGATCCTGCGCGATGCATGGACCAGCGTGCTTGCCCAGGCCAATGTCGCGCGATCGGACGTGATCGAACTGCTCCGCTGAGTTGCGCTAGGGCGCGTCCTCCAGCCCGCCGACGGGGCCATCCGATCGCTTGCCCGCGACGCTGCCGATCCGGTCGCCCTTGGTCGAGCGGAAATGGAGCACCTGCTGCGGGAACGGAATTTCGATGCCGTGTTCCTGAAACTTTACCCATAGCCGGTTGAGCACGTCGGACTTCACATTGCCGACGCCGCCTTCGGGATCGTTGATCCACGCCAGGATTTCGTGTTCCAGCGCATAGTCGCCGAACGAAGTCAGCCAGACATTGGGTTTCGGGCTGTCGAGCACACGCGGGCTTTCCGATGCCGCCTCAAGCATCAGTTTCTGGGCAAGCTGGATATCGGCTTCATAGGCCACGCCGACCGGAATGCGGACGCGGACGTTACGATCCGAATAGGACCAGTTCTCCACTTCCTGCGTCATCAGATTCTCGTTGGGAATCAGATGTTCCTTGCCGTCGCGGGTGATGACGCTGACCGCACGCACGCCGATCTTGTTCACCCAACCGAACTGGTCGCCGACAACGATCACGTCGCCCGGCTTTACCGACCGGTCCATCAGCAACACGATGCCCGCAAACAGATTGCCGACCGTCTTTTGCAGGCCAAAGCCCAGCGCCAGGCCGAACGCGCCCGAAAATACGGCAAAGGTGGTGAGGTCGAGGCCAAGCAGATCGATTGCGAAAAAGAACAGCGCGACCAGGATCGCGATGCCCGCGAGCTTCTGGAACAGCAGTTTTTGCGTCGCATCGAACCCGCGTGCCTGTTCGATCGAATGCGCGACCAGCCGGTTGGCCAGTCGCGCAACGGCGAACAGCGCGATGATGGTGACGATCAGCGTGACGACGCTGAGCAGCGAGATGCGCCGCCGCCCCAGATTGAATCCGACGCTTTCGAGCAGGCCGGTGACTTCGCCCAGCCCGCCGATCGCGCCCGACAGGATGGCGACGAACACGAACGCCGCGATCGTCCGCGCCGCCCAGCGCGGCATGGCCAGCCCGCGCATCACCTCCAGCAGCAGCATGGCGGTCGCCGCCCCCAGCGCGATGCCGAAGCCGAGTGCCGCCAGCGTCTCCCAGGGCCACAGATAGAAAATGATCGCCAGCAGCAGCGCCGCTACGCCGTGCCGCACGATCGCGCCCATCCGGCCCGCCAGCCCTTCGGCATGGCCGACCTTTTCGGTCCAGAAATCGTTCAGTCGCGGCCCGAACCGCCGCCCGGCATACCATCCGGCGGCCAGCGCCAGCAGCGCGAAGCCAAACGCGACCGCCGCCTCGACCAGTTCGGCGGTCGGCGGCACGACGATGCCGCGCGCGACCAGCCAGGCGTTGACCGCTTCTATCGGCATGTCGCGCGAAACCTTTCGAGACCGCCCGCCAGATCGGCGATGAGGTCTTCGCTGTCCTCGATCCCGATCTGCAAGCGCACCACCGGCCCCTCTGCCTGCCAGTCGGTGACGCTGCGGTGGCGCTGGGGATCGACCGGCACCACTAGGCTTTCGTAGCCGCCCCAGCTGTAGCCGATGCCGAACAGCTGAAGCGCGTCGATCAGCGCAGTGCGCGCCGCGTCGCTGCCGCCGTCGAGGACGAAGGAAAACAGCCCCGCCGCGCCTGAAAAATCGCGCTCGAACACGTCGTGCCCCGGACAGGTGTCGAAGGCCGGGTGCAGCACCCGCGCGACGCCCGGCTGCTGCGCCAGCCATCCGGCGACGGCAAGCGCGCTGCGCCCCTGTTCCTTCAGCCTCAGCGCCATCGTCCGCAGCCCGCGCGATCCCAGATAAGCGTCGTCCGCCGACACGCACTGACCCAGCTGGAAACTGGTCTGGCGCAGCGCTTCGAACCTGCCCGGCGCAGCGGTGACCGATCCCAGCATCGCGTCGGAATGGCCGACGACATATTTGGTGCAGGCGAGGATCGAATAGTCGATGCCGCGTTCGATCGCCGGAAACAGCAGCGGCGTCGCCCAGGTGTTGTCGAGCAACGTCACCAGCCCCTGCGCTTTCGCGACCTCGACGATCGCGGGCACGTCCTGCACCTCGAAGGTCAGGCTGCCCGGGCTCTCCATGTAGATGGCACGGGTATTCTCGCCGATCAGGTCGGCGACCTTCGCGCCCACCATCGGGTCGTAATAGCGTGTGGCGATGCCCATGCGCGCCAGCAGCCCGTCGCACAATCCGCGCGTCGGGTCATAGGCGCTGTCGACCATCAGCAGTTCGTCGCCCGGCGACAGCACGCTCAGCAGCGCGGCGGCGATTGCGGCGACGCCGCTGGGATAGAGGAACGTCGCCTCCGCCCCTGGTTCCAGCTCGGTCAGCGCGTCTGCCAGGCTCCACTGGGTCGGCGTGCCGCGCCGTCCGTAGAACAGCTTGTGATGCGTGTCGGCGCTGCCGCGCGCGCGCATCTCGGCGACATTGTCGTAAAGGATGGTGGAGGCGCGCCACACCGGCGGATTGACGATCCCGCCGGTCCATTCCTTTCGCCGTCCTGCCGCGACCACGCGCGTCGCCTTGCCCGGTTCGCGGTCCTCGCCCTCGTCCTTCACGCGGTCCCCTTCGCCTTGGGCAGGTCGCTGCCGCCCCAATCGGCCCAGCTGCCGTCATAGAGCGCCGCCTCGCTTCCAAGCAAATGCAATGCGAAGACGATGACCGCGGCGGTGACGCCCGATCCGCAGGTGGCGACCATCGGCCGATCGACATCGACCCCGGTCTCGTCGAACAGCGCGCGCAATTCCGCGCGCGACCGCCAGCGGCCGTCCGGGCCGAAGAACCGCGAATAGGGCAGGTTGATGCTGCCCGGAATATGTCCCGGTTCGACGCCGGCGCGCGGCTCGGGGTCGTCGCCCGCAAAGCGAGTCGGCGAACGCGCATCGATCACCTGTTCCTCGCCGCTCGCCAGATTGGCCTGCATCGCCGCGCGGTCGCGC
The DNA here is from genome assembly GCA_023418595.1 of Pseudomonadota bacterium. Lineage (GTDB taxonomy): Bacteria > Pseudomonadota > Alphaproteobacteria > Sphingomonadales > Sphingomonadaceae > Sphingomonas. The sequence goes on along the minus strand of JAEZZI010000009.1, from coordinate 36,350 downwards.
ACCAGCCCGCGATCCGAATGCGCCATGAAGATGCCCGCCGATGCGGGCGCCTCGCCGCTGTCCAGCGTCCGCCCCTCGGCACGCCACGCCGCCAGCCCGCCATCGAGGATCGCGACGCGCGGCACTCCCATCAGCCGCAGCATCCACCAGCCCCGCGCCGATGTATGCAGCGGGCTGTCGTCGTAAACGACCACCCGGCTGTCGTTCGACACGCCCAGCGCCCGCATCGCTTCGTTGAAGCGGTGGTCCGACGGCAGCATCATCGGCAGCGCATCGTGCGCGTCGACCAGCCCTGCGAGATCGAGAAACCGCGCGCCCGGAATATGCCGCTGGGCAAATTCGGCGCGCGGATCGCGCCCATGTTCGGGCAGGAACCAACTGGCATCGAGCACGACCAGATCGCTTTCGCCGAGCCGTTCGGCCAGCCACTGCGTCGAAACCAGATCGTCCATGCGCGCCTCCCGTGTGGGTGATCCTGACTGCCGGGGTGCGAGTCAGGCAAGCTTTTTCAGGAACCCGCGCGCCTGTTTCCGCAGCGCATCCTGCGTGGCTTCATCCATCCGGTCCCAGTTTCGATAGGGCATCGCCAGCCGCCGATTGTCGCCCAGCTTCCCCCGATTGCGCGCCAGAAAATCCCAATACAGGGCGTTGAACGGACACGCCTCGTCGCCCACCCGCTGCTTCACGTCATACCGGCACGACCGGCAATAATCCGACGTCCGATCGATATACGCCCCCGACGACGCATAGGGTTTGGACCCCAGCAGTCCCCCGTCTCCGAACTGGCTCATTCCCAGCGTGTTGGGCAGCTCGACCCATTCATAGGCGTCGGCATAGACCTCCAGATACCACTCATGCACCTGATGCGGGTCTGCGCCGATCAGCAGCGCGAAATTGCCGGTGATCATCAACCGCTGGATATGATGGGCATAGGCGCGCTCGAGCGTCTGGCCGATGGCTTGCGACAGGCAGTGCATGTCGGTCTCGCCGGTCCAGTAGAAGCCGGGCAGGTCGCGTGTCGCGTTCAGGAAATTCCGCCGCGCATAATCCGGCCCTTCGCGCCAATAGATGCCGCGCACATATTCGCGCCAGCCGATGATCTGGCGGATGAAGCCTTCCGCCGAATTGAGCGGCACGCGGCCCGCACGATATTCGGCCTCCACCCGGCGGCACAGGTCGAGCGGATCGAGCAAGCCTGCGTTGAGATAGGGCGACAGGACCGCGTGCCACAGATAGGGCTCGCCGGTCAGCATCGCGTCCTGGTAGATGCCGAAATCGGGCAGCGCGTGTTTCAGGAACTGCCGCTGCGCGCGCATCGCCTCTTCATGCGTGACCGCGAATTCGAACCGGTCGAGGCTGCCGGGATGGTCGGCAAAACGGCCTGCGACCATCGCGATGACCTCGCGGGTGATATCGTCGGGCCGGAATGCGATCGGGCGCGGCATCAGCAAGTCGTTTTGCGCAGGTTTGCGGTTCTCGGCGTCGTAATTCCACTGCCCGCCCTCGGGCTTGTCGCCATCCATCAGCAGCCCGGTCTTGCGGCGCATCTCGCGATAGAAAAACTCCATCCGCAACTGCTTGCGATCCTCGGCCCAGGCGTCGAACTCGGCGTGTGAACAGACGAAGCGGTCGTCCTCGACGATCTCCACCGCGCAATCGAACTTGTCCGCCCAGTCGTCGATCGCCGCGCGCACCCGCCACTCGCCGGGCTCGGTCACGCGGATCGTGGCGGGCGCATGACGCTGGACCGCGCGCGCGACTTCGCCGGTGAAGCTCCCGGCATTGTCGGCATCGTCCAGCCGCACATAATCGACCGTCCAGCCGAGCGCGCGCAGCCGTTCCGCATGATGGCGCATCGCCGACAGGATGAACGCGATCTTGGCCTTGTGGTGGCGGACATAGCTCGTCTCCTCGTCCACCTCCATCATCAGCACGATGCTGGTCGCCGGGTCCGCGCCTTTCAGCGCCGTGATGTCGGGGGCCAGTTGGTCGCCCAACACCGGGATCAGCGTCTCGACAGACTGTTTCAATTCCGCCCCAACCTTCCTAAATCGCGGGGATGACACCCAAGCATCTCGGCCAGACCAGCGCGCTTCCCGCCACGCCGGAAGAAGCCACGCTCGATTATGTTCCCAACCCGCGCGCCGGGCAGCTGTATTGCGTGCGTTTTTCGGCGCCCGAATTCACCTCGCTCTGCCCGGTCACCGGCCAGCCCGATTTCGCGCATCTCGTCATCGACTATGCCCCCGGCGACACCATCGTCGAATCGAAATCGCTCAAGCTGTTCCTCGGCGCGTTCCGCAATCATGCGGCGTTTCACGAGGATTGCACGGTCGGCATCGGCCAGCGCCTGTTCGACGAGATGAAGCCCAAATGGTTGCGCATCGGCGGCTACTGGTATCCGCGCGGCGGCATTCCGATCGACGTGTTCTGGCAATCGGGTGCGCCGCCCGAGGGGCTGTGGCTGCCCGGTCAGGGCGTGCAGAATTATCGCGGGCGGGGTTGACCCCACGCAATTTGGCGCTTGCCGAACGGCACTCGTCGCGAATTATCTTGCTGCATTGCACAATCGGTGCAACCATCTGTCCTTCAAGCGGTTACCGAGTCGTCGCCCGTTCCTACGGTGCGCATTCTCGCTTTTGCGAAGGGACTGCAGATGACGCATTCAGCGGCTGGACCCGCGTCGATCGACCACATCGCTTTGCTCGGCAATCACCTGCCCCGCAAATGCGGTCTCGCGACCTATACCACCGACACCTATCTGGCGATGAAGGCGCGTTACCCGGACCTGCGCATCGACGTCTATGCGATGGACGATCATCCGGGGCGCTATGCCTATCCGCCAGAGGTGACGCGCGCGATTCCGCAGAACGACCGCACTGCCTATTCCGACGCCGCGCGCGCGATGCAGGAATCGGGCGCGAAGGCGCTGTGGGTCCAACACGAATACGGCATCTATGGCGGATCGGCGGGCGATTATCTGCTCGGTCTGCTCGACCGTGTCACGCTGCCGGTGATCGTCACGCTGCATACGGTGCTCGAACATCCCAGCGCCGAGGAACGCCGGGTGATGGAGGCGCTGCTGCGCCGCGCGTCGAGGGTGATCGTCATGGCGGAGGCGGGGCGCGACATATTGAAGCGCGTCCACGGCGCCGACGACCGTCAGATCGTGATGATCCCGCACGGCGTGCCCGACCGACCGCTGGTCGATCCCGACAGCAGGAAAGCGGCTTTCGGTTGGCAAGGTCGCCGCGTCGTACTGACCTTTGGCCTGCTCGCCCCGAACAAGGGGATCGAGACGATGATCGACGCACTGCCCGGAATCGTCGCGCAGCATCCCGACACGCTATACGCCGTGCTGGGCGCGACGCATCCCAATCTGGTCGCACATGAAGGTGAAGCGTATCGCGACGGCCTGATCCGCCGCGCTGCCACGCTGGGGGTCGGCGACCATATCGAATTCATCGACAAATTTGCCGAAATCGACGAACTGCTCGATTATCTCGACGCCGCCGACATTTACGTCACCCCTTACAGCAACCCGGCGCAGATCACATCGGGCACGCTGTCCTATGCCGTCGCGTCCGGAAAGCCGGTGGTCTCCACTCCCTATATCCACGCGACCGAAATCCTGGACGACAATCATGGTCGGCTGGTCGATTTCGGCGACAGCGCTGGCTTCGCGCGCGAAGTTTCGGCGCTGCTGGGCGACGATGCGGCGCGCGGTGCGCTGGCGGCGCGCGCCTATGCCCGCGGTCGATCGATGATCTGGTCGCGGCTTGCCGAAAAGGGCATGGCGGCGCTTGCCGCTGCGGTCGCCGCCAAACCCCGCCGACTGGCCCCCGCAATCGCCGCGCGCAACGCACCGACCATCCTCGATCCCGATTTTCAGGCGGTCGAGCGGATGAGCGATGCGACCGGAATGCTTCAGCACGGCATCTATTCGGTGCCCGATCGCCGTCACGGCTATTGCATCGACGACAATGCCCGCGCGCTGATCCTCGCCAGCCGGATCGCCAGTCTCGACGCCGGCACGCGTGACAAATGGACGACCGTTTATGCATCCTTCGTCCAGCACGCGTGGAACCCGGACACCCGTGCCTTCCGCAATTTCATGGCGTTCGACCGCAGCTGGTGCGAGGACAAGGGGTCCGAGGATTCGAACGGTCGCACCCTGTGGGCGCTCGGCGTCACCGCCAACGAGGCGCCCGAGCGCAAGCACCGCGACTGGGCGACGGCGCTGTTCGACCAGACCGCGCCCATCGCGTTCGATTTCGGCAGCCCGCGTGCGCAGGCTTTTGCGATGCTGGGCGCGGCGTCGATCGATGCCGCGCGTCCGGGTCACGGGCTGGCCCGCAACCTGATGTCGCAATTCGGCGATCAGCTGCTCACCCTGCTCGACGCCGCACGGCGACCCGAATGGAAATGGTTTGAAATCGTTCTCGCCTATGACAATGCCCGGCTGCCCGAAGCGCTGATCCGCGTCGGCATGGCGCTGGACCGCGACGACCTGGTCGCATGCGGAATCGAGACGCTCGACTGGATCGTTGCGCGCCAGACTTCTCCCGAGGGGCATTTCCGCGCGATTGGCACCGAGAGCTTCGGGCGCGAATATGCCGATCCGCTTCCCTTCGACCAGCAGCCGCTGGAGGCACAGGCGACGATCGACGCCTGCTCGGCCGCATTCGACGCGACGCGCGATCCGCGCTGGGTGGATGAAGCGATGCGCGGCTATCGCTGGTATCTGGGCGCGAACGAACTCGATCTGCCGCTGGCGACCGGTGCCGATGGCGGCTGTTACGACGGGCTGATGCCGACCGGCGTCAACCGCAACCAAGGCGCCGAATCGATTCTGGCGCTGCAATTGGCGTCCTGTGCGATTTCGGCCCTTTCAAAACGCAGCGGAACCGTGGCACAGCCCGAACGTCGCGCAATCGCCTGACCGCGTTCGCGCGCCCGACACACTGAATGCGCCGGGGTCGCCGATGATCGAACTGTCCCACCATCCGTTGCGGCTGCACGCCGACCCGTCCCGCGTCGTGGTCCGCCCGTTCCATATCGGCTGGCAATCGAACGGATCGGGCGAAAGCCGCACCCAGCGGCTGGTGCGCGAAGTGCTCGAAATGTCGCCCGGCCAGACCGCCAAACAGTTGAAGGCGGTGTTGCGCGATTTCGAGGCACGCCATTGGCAGACCCGCCGCGTATTCATGTCCCGGTTCGAGGAAATCGCCGAACTGGTCGCCATCGATCCCGGCATTTCGGACGAAAAGCGCCAGTTGATCGGCGCCTATTTCTGCCATGAATACAGCTATGCCGCCGCCGCGCTGATGAACCCCAGCGCGGTGCCGCACCACGACCAGTCGGGCATGCCCAAAGGTAGCCTGCGCATCATCATGTCGCTGCGTGCGGTCGGCGAAGGCCATATCTCGTCGGTGGCATTCAGAGAGGGCATCATCACCGACAAGGGCCAGTTGAAGCTCGCCCCCGAAGCGCCGTTCGCCACCGCCTGCGACTATCGGGGCGACGAACTCCATGCGCCCGAAGGCGAAGTGACGATCCATCGTCACCGCGATGCGACCTTGTCGGGCACGGTGCTGTTCCCGATCACCAAGCAGCAGTCGAACGGGCTGGAGGACTTGCGCCTCGTCCGCTTCGATCATGGCGACGGCGATTACGAATGGCTGGGCACCTACACCGCCTATAACGGCTTCGGCATCCAGTCCGAATTGCTGCGCACCCGCGATTTCCGTGAATTCGATCTGGTGCCGATGACCGGTAGCGCCGCGCGCAACAAGGGCATGGCGCTGTTTCCGCGCAAGATCGGCGATCACTACATGATGATCGGGCGTCAGGACGGCGAGAACCTGTTCCTGATCAAATCCGACAGCCTGACCCATTGGGACGAGGGGCAGAAGCTGCTCGAGCCCTGCTATCCATGGGAACTGGTCCAGATCGGCAATTGCGGTCCGCCCATCGAGCTTGACGAAGGCTGGCTGCTGCTGACCCACGGCGTCGGCGCGATGCGCAAATATTCGATCGGCGCGGTGCTGCTCGACAAGGACGACCCGTCAAAGGTGATCGGTCGCACCAGGCAACCGATCCTGGAGGCCGCACGACAGGACCGCGAAGGCTATGTCCCGAACGTCGTCTATTCGTGCGGCGCGATCCGTCACGGCGACATGCTGTTCATCCCGTATGGCGTCGCCGATTCCTCGGTAGCGTTCGCGTTCGTGAATGTCGGGTCGCTGCTCGCCGCGATGTAATTAGGCACATCCCTCACCCCATTCGTTTCGAGCGAAGTCGAGAAACGCTCACGCGCGCTATCCGCGTTTCTCGACTTCGCTCGAAACGAACGGGCGAGGGGGCGTAAGCGATAATAGCGCGTGGCAAGCAAATCGCAGCTACATGACCAACTGCGCTCAGGCTGAGCTTGTCGAAGCCTTTGGCTCGCGCCACGCTAAGCAGCCCGGCTCCAAAAAGCTCAGCCTGAGCGCCGGTTGGATCGGTATGCCACTTACCCCCTGAACAACCCGCCGAGCACGCCACGCAGCAGCTTGCCGCCCAGCCCGCCGCTCTTGCCACCGCCGAACACCGCCTTGCTGATTTCGTTCGCGACATGGCGACTGACGGTCGTCGTCGCGGTGCGGGTGGCGCTTTTCTTGGCGCGTTCCCAGGGGGAGTTGGCGGCTTCGCGTTCGGCGGCGCGTTGCTGGCGTTCGGCTTCGCGCGCCGCCGCCACGCGCTGGCGTTCGGCTTCCTTGGCGATGCGCGCGTCTTCCTTGGCCTGGATCGCGGCGGCCTTGTCGGCTTCCGCCTGCGCTTTCTCTGCGGCTGCTGCGGCTTCGGCCTCGGCGCGTTTGGCGGTCAGGATTTCCTCGGCCGATTCGCGGTCGATGGCCTCGTCATATTTGCTGCCGACCGCGTCGGTCATGGTCAGCACGCCGCGCTCCTGTCGCGTCAGCGGCCCGACGCGCGACGCGGGCGGGCGGATCAGCGTGCGTTCGACGGGGGAGGGCGATCCGTCGGGCTGGAGCAGCGACACCAGCGCCTCGCCGACCTTCAACTCGGTAATCGCGGTCGCGACATCGACATTGGGGTTGGCGCGAAAGGTTTCGGCGGCGGACTTCACCGCTTTCTGGTCGCGCGGGGTGAAGGCGCGCAGCGCATGTTGGATGCGGTTGCCGAGCTGGCCTGCGACCGTCTCGGGAATGTCTATCGGGTTCTGGGTGACGAAATAGACGCCGACGCCCTTTGACCGGATCAGGCGGACGACCTGTTCGATCTTGTCGATCAGCGCCGGGGGGGCCTCGTCGAACAGCAGATGCGCCTCGTCGAAGAAGAAGACGAGCTTCGGCTTGTCGGGATCGCCGACTTCGGGAAGCGTTTCGAAGAGTTCGCTCAGCAGCCACAACAGGAAAGTGGCGTAGAGCCGCGGGGATGCCATCAGCTTGTCGGCGGCGAGGATGTTGACTACGCCGCGGCCATTCTCGTCAGTCCTGATGAAGTCGGCGAGTTCCAGCGCGGGTTCGCCGAAGAAATGATCGCCGCCCTGGGCGCGGAGCTGGAGCAACTGCCGCTGGATCGCGCCAACGCTCGCCTTGGTGACGTTGCCATATTTGACCCCGATCTGATCGGCATTGTCGGCGCAATAGACCAGCATCGCCTGCAAATCGTCGAGGTCGAGCAGCAACAGCCCCTGATCGTCGGCGATAGTGAAGGCGATGGTCAGTACGCCCTCCTGCGTGTCGTTCAGGCTCATCAGCCGCGACAGCAGCAGCGGCCCCATTTCGGAAACGGTGGCCCGCACCGGATGGCCCTGTTCACCGAACAAGTCCCAGAACTGCACGGGGCAGGCGGCATAGGCCCAGCCGCTCATGCCGATCTCTGCCGCTCGCGCGGCGAAAGGTTCGTGGGTCTTGGCGGTCGGTGATCCCGCCATGCCGAGCCCGGCGAGGTCGCCCTTCACATCGGCGACGAACACCGGAACGCCCGCATTCGACAGCCCCTCGGCAAGACCCTGGAGCGTCACCGTCTTGCCGGTGCCGGTCGCTCCCGCGATCAGCCCGTGCCGGTTGGCGCGTTTGAGGACCAGGTTCTGCGGCTGGCCGCCGCCCAGACCGATATAGACGCCCGTATCGCTCATGCCCCTGCTCCCCGCCTCTCGAGATTCGGGGAGCCTAGAACGAAAAACGGCGCGCGTCAGTATCCCGACGCGCGCCGCTGACTGGAGATTGGGTTGTCTTACCGAGCGGCCAGTTCCACCGAAACGAACCGGCTGACCGCGCGGGTCTGCACATAGAGCAACACGCTGCTGCGATTAGCCGCGCGCGTCTGGGTCACGACTCGCGCCAGATCGGCAGGGGTGGCCACAGGCGTACGGTTGGCCGAGGTAATGACCAGTCCGCGAGTCAGCCCCTTCTGCGCGGCATCGCTCGACGGATCGACCGCGAGGATGACGACGCCGCGCGTATCCTGGGCAACGCCGATGCTGCGCGCGATCTGCGGAGTGAGTGCCTGAACGCTCAGGCCGAGCGCGGCGGTTGCGGATGCGGCGTCGTCGGACGGGCGGCCCGGCATCGGCTGTTCGGCGTTGGGGTCGAAATCGTTCGCCGCCATTTCTTCCGCGGAAGGACGAGTGCCGACGCGCACGCGCACCGTCTGGCGGCGACCGTCGCGGATCAGTTCGACCGGGATGGTCGTACCGGGCTGGACATTGGCGACCAGATAGCTGAGCGACTGATCGGGCGTTACGTCTTGGTTGTTGACGCGCACTACCACGTCGCCCTGACGGATGCCCGCCGATGCGGCGGGCTGGCCCGGCTGAACGCTGGAGATCACCTCACCGCGATCGCGTGGCAGGTTCGAAGGCAGGTTCAGGCCCTGTGCCAGGTCGGGGGTCAGCGGCTGGATGCCGACGCCCAGATAGCCGCGCTGCACGGTTTCACCGCTGCGCAGCGTTTCGATGATCGAACGCGCTTCGTCGGCGGGGATCGCAAAACCGATGCCGACATTGCCGCCGGTGGGCGAAAAGATCTGGGAATTGATGCCGATCACATTGCCGTTGAGGTCGAACAATGGCCCGCCCGAATTGCCCATGTTAATGGACGCATCGGTCTGGATGAACCGGTCGAACGGGCCCGATCCGGGAATGTTGCGCTGAACGGTGGAAATGATCCCCGCAGTCACCGTGCCGCCAAGGCCGAACGGGTTGCCGATCGCGACCACCCAGTCGCCCGCGCGCGCCGCGCCGGAATTGCCCAGCCGCACGAAGGGCAGGTTGTTGCCTTCCACCTTCAACACGGCGAGGTCGGATTCAACGTCGCGGCCGACCAGGCGCGCGGTCATTTCGCGACCGTCGGTCATCGTCACCTTGATCGATTCGACGACGGCGTTACGCGTTCCTGCCGACACGACGTGATTGTTGGTGACGATATAGCCGTCGGCGGAGATCAGGAAACCCGAACCCAGCGACTGGCCGCGACGCTGAACCGGTTGTCCGCTGCCGCCGCGATTACCGAAGAATCCCTCGAATGGTGTGCCCGCAAACGGATTGTTCTGCTGCACCGTCACGCGCTGTTCGGTCGAGATGTTGACGACTGCGGGCTGCAACCGGGCGACCATGTCGGCAAAGCTGCCGGGCGCGCCTGCGCGCGGCGCGGACGCCGTGGTCATCCCGTCATTCTGGGCAGTCTGCGCGCCGACCGGGGTCTGGAGCGCCATCGTCGCGGCAGCGCCGCCGACGAGCAGGGCAGAGGTGATCGCATAAGCGTATCGCACTTAGGTCTTCCTTCCTAACTGTGTCACGACCCGCGACGGGCCGGGCGGTTTCCCGCAATTCATCCCTTTTCGATGCTGAACGCCGATTGAATATGAACGTTTCGTCAGCGCCCCTTTAGCGTCCGCCAGCCCGGAATTGCTGGAGATAGGCATTGTCGGGCGACAGCACGAATGCCGTTTCTCCATCGGTGCCATCACCGCGCTGGTTGAAGGTGTAGCGATAGGACTGCATCGCCCGCCAGAAATTGTAGAATTCGGCATCCTTGCCGAAGCTGGCGGCATAGATTTGCGCGGCTTGGGCATCGGCCTCGGCGCGAATGATCTGCGCCTGGCGTTCGCCCTGCGCGCGGATCGTCAGCGCTTCCTGGCTACGCGCGGTGCGCATCCGCTCCAGTGCCGAATCGAGCGGGCTGCCCGACGGGAGTCCCGCCTGCTTGATCCGAACATCGACGATTTCAACGCCGTACTGGCGCGCGACATTCTGCAAACCGGTCTGGATGTTTTCCATTACCTGACCACGCTCGGGGCTGAGCAGAGCCGCGAACGGCCGCTTGCCAAGCTCGTTGCGAAGCGCCGAGCCCAGGATCGGGCGCAGCGCGTCGATGACACCCTGTTCGGTGCGCGCGGTGGTCACCATGCGCAGCGGATCGACGACGCGGAAGCGCGCGAAAGCATCGACCTCCAGGCGAAGCTGGTCGATCGACAGCACCTGCTGGTTTTCAAGTTCGATATCCAGCACGCGCTTGTCGACCCACACGATCCGTTCGAACAGCGGGATGCGCGCGATCAGGCCCGCGCCGGTATTCCCGAACGCTTCGCCCTCGCGGTAACGGTTCACCGTGCCCACCGGCTGTTCGAACCGCAGGATCACGCCTTGGCGCGTTTCCGGGACGATCGACAGCGACATCGACAGAATGATCGCGGCGAATAGCGCGATGATGGCGATCACCATCGGGTTCTTGATCGACCAGGTCATTGCGCTGCTCCCGTCGCGGTTTGCGGCTGGGGCGCGGGCTGCGCCTGCCCACCGCGTACCGCAGGCAGCGGCAGATACGGCGTCACGCCGGGCGTCTCGACAATTGTCTTGTTCGACTTGGCCAGAATTTCTTCCATCGTCTCGTAATAGATTCGCTGGCGGGTAACCGCGGGGGCCAGGCGATATTGTTCGTAAATCTGGTCGAACGACGCAGCGTCACCCTGCGACCGGGCGATGATTTGCTGCGCATAGGCCCGCGCCTGGTTGAGGTTGGCCTGCGCCGCCTGCTGGGCGGCGGTGACCGCCTTGAACGCTTCGTCCACGGCGGCGGGCGGGTTGGCGGTACGAATCGCAACGCCCTGAACCTGGATGCCCGAATTATACTCGTCGAGCATCTGCTGGGCGAGTTGCTGGACGCGCACTTCGGTCGCCGAGCGGCCCGCGCCGATGATCTCGTCCAGCGTCACGCTGGCGACGGCCGCGCGCATCGAGCTTTCGGCGACGGCGCGCACGGTCGATTCGGGATTGGCGATCTGAAACAGATAGCTTTCCGGGTTTGAGATGTTCCAGCGCAACGAATAGGCGAGATCGACGATATTCTGGTCGCCGGTCAGCACCAGATTCTCGCCACCGCCCTGGGGGAAATCCTCGTTGCGGATGCCGGTCACGTCGATCACGCGCACGGTGTTCAGCGGCGCCGGCATTGTCAGGTGGATGCCGGGCGTCAGGGTGCGCGAGTATTTGCCGAGGAACGATACGACGCCGCGTTCCTGCGGGCCGACACGGTGGAACATCGTGAAGGCCAGGAACAGCGCGAGCACCAGTAGCGCGCCGAAAATCCAGACCTTCTTGCCGCCGGGCGCTTCGAACCCGCCGCCGCCGAAGCCGCCACCCCCGCCGCCATTGCCGCGGGTGCGCTTCAGGAAATCCTCGAGCGAGGTGGCGTTGCCGCCCCGGCTGCGCTTCCCCTCCGGCGGGAACTGCCACGGGTTGCGCGGGCCGCCTTCGCCGCCCGAGCCGCCATTATTGTTACCGCCACTGCCCCACGGGCCTTTGGCATTATCGTTCCTCAGCACGCTGGCGCGCGCGAACCACCCCGAAAAAATCGACATGCCATCCTTTATAGGGGGCCGCGCGGCGATTTACAGTGGCAACACGCGGTTCTTTGCTTATGTCGCCGCGCATGACCGATACCGCTGGCCTAAACGCTCTGCTTGCTCCCATTGCCGCCGGACGCGCCGCCGCGCGCGTGAAAGACGGAGTGGCGAGCATCATGCTCGACGTGACGGGCCTGCCAGAGGGCGCGCGCGATGCGCTGGAAGCCGATGTCCGCGGGTCGGCGGAAACTGCGCCGGGCATCGCCACCGTGCGGATCGTCCAGACCTCGAACCGCACGCGCCGCCGCCTGATCGCGGTCGCCAGCGGCAAGGGCGGCGTGGGGAAATCCACCGTCTCCGCTAACCTCGCCATCGCGCTCGCCAAGGCGGGACGCCGGGTCGGGCTGGTCGACGCCGACATCTACGGCCCATCCCAGCCGACCCTGTTTGGCGTTGCCGGAACCAAGGCGCAGGCGCGCGACAAGCAGTTGCTGCCGGTCGCGACCCCCTACGGCGTGCCGATCCTGTCGATGGGGCAGCTCGTCGCGCCCGAAAAGGCGCTGGCGTGGCGCGGGCCGATGGCGTCGGGCGCGCTCGGGCAACTGGTCGACGCCGACTGGGGCGATGCAGACACGCTGGTGCTCGACCTGCCGCCCGGCACTGGCGACGTCCAGCTGACGATGGTGCAGAAGCACAAGCCGTCGGGCGCGGTGATCGTATCCACCCCGCAGGATCTGGCGCTGATCGATGCGCGCCGCGCGATCGACCTGTTCAACACGGCTGGCGTGCCGATCATCGGCCTGGTGGAGAATATGGCGGGCTATGCCTGCCCGCATTGCGGCGAAGTGTCGGACCCGTTCGGCCAAGGCGGCGCGGAAGCGGCTGCGGCGGCGCTCGGGGTGCCGTTCCTCGGCCGCATCCCGCTCAGCATCGGCATCCGCACCGCGTCGGACGCGGGCACACCGCCCGCGTTCGGGAACGGCGCGGACGCGGCGGCGTTCATCGATATGGCCGGGCGCGTGGGTGCATGGTTGGATGGTCAAAGCTGACCGATCCCCCGCGCTCACCCTGAGCCTGTCGAAGGGTGGGGTTCCCCAGGCTTCGACAAGCTCAGCCTGAGCGCATTTTGAATGGGAGTGAGCCGATGCCGATCACCAGCGACGCAAAGATCAGGGAGCTGCTCGAAACGGCAAGGGTGATCGCGATGGTCGGCGCATCCGACCGCCCCGAACGCGCATCGAACGGTGTGATGGAGTATCTGCAGGGTCGCGGCTACCGCGTCATACCGGTCAACCCGCAGATCACCGGAGAGCATATCCATGGCGAGTTCGTGTTCCGCGAACTGTCACAGATCGGCGAGCCCATCGATATCGTCGACATCTTCCGCAATTCCGAAGCCGCCGCCGATGCGGTCGATCAGGCGATCGACGCGGGCGCGAAGGCGGTTTGGATGCAGTTGGGCGTAATCAACGAAGCCGCCGCCGCGCGTGCCGAGGCGGCGGGCCTGAAGGTGGTGATGGATCGCTGCCCGAAGATCGAAATTCCGCGACTGGGGGTTGAGGCGGTCGGCTGAATGTCTGACGCTCTGAAAGCGGTTGATGCGCTTAAACCCCACCGCGCGCTTGACGCAGCGCGCTGGCGAATGAGGCGATGGGGGCAGCGGCGCGCCGGGTCCAGTCGTCGCCGCGGCTGTTGAGATAGAGGCACCGGTGCCAGTTCATGCCGAAATAGCGGCAGGTGCGGCAAAACGGTTCTTCAAAACCCGGCGGCAGGTCGGGGTCAGTTCCAACCGCGATCAGCCATCCACGTCTCCCGGCAAGCGCGCGTCCTTTTTCGCGTAGCGCTTCATCTCGCAGCAAATCGGTCAGCCGGTCGAAAAACACCTTCATCGGCCAGCCCATCGCATACCAGTAAACGGGGGTCGCGAAGACGATGTCGTCGGTCGCGAGCATGGCATCGACCAGCGATACGAAATCATCGTCCAGCCGCGCGGGCGCATAGACATAGGGCGCGATCCGCGTCTGGCACAGCATCGCGGTCGCAGCACCCGGAAAAGCCGGGACGAACGCCGCGACCGCGCGCGCGGTGTCGCCGTCGCGGCGTGCCGATCCGTTGAGAATCAGCGGTGGCGTCAATCGCGCAGCAATTCGTTGATGCTGGTCTTCGACCGGGTTTGTTCGTCCACGCGCTTGACGATGACGGCGCAATAGAGCGCGGGCTTGCCTTCGCCGCCGCCCAAGCTTCCGGGCACGACCACCGCATAGGGCGGAACCTGCCCGCGGAACACCTCGCCGGTCGCGCGGTCGATGATCTTGGTCGATGCGCCCAGATAGACACCCATCGACAGCACCGCGCCTTCGCCGACGCGCACCCCTTCCGCGACTTCGGCGCGCGCACCGATGAATGCGCCATCGCCGATAATGACGGGGTCGGCCTGCAAGGGCTCTAGCACCCCGCCGATGCCCGCGCCGCCCGACAAATGGACGTTCCTGCCAATCTGGGCGCAGCTACCCACGGTCGCCCAGGTATCGACCATCGTCCCCTCCCCGACATAGGCACCGATATTGACGAAGCTGGGCATCAGCACCGCGCCCTTGCCGACGAACGCGCCGCGACGGACGATACTGCCGGGGACAGCGCGAAAGCCCGCGGTGCGGAACGCCGTTTCGTCCCACCCGGTGAACTTCGACGGCACCTTGTCGAACGCGGGCGTGCCTGCGCTGCCGCCGTCGATCAGCACATTGTCGTTCAGGCGGAACGACAGCAGTACGGCCTTTTTCAGCCACTGATTGACCGTCCAGCCACCATTGCCGTTGGGCTGCGCCACGCGCGCCTCGCCGCTGTCGAGCTGATCCAGCGCGGTATTTACCGCATCGCGCACCGCGCCGGTGGTCGCGACGCTGATACTGGCGCGGTCTTCCCACGCGGCGTCGATGACGGAAATCAGGTCGCTGGACATGTGCCCTCCAAGAGTTGTTCGAGCCAGTGCCCGATATCGTGTGTCGTGAAATCGATGAAGTCGCGTCCCGGATCGGGTGCCTGTTCGGAGCCGTTGTCGACCCACACCGTCGTCATCCCGATCGCCTTTGCCGGCGCCAGGTTGCGGGCCATATCCTCCACGAACAGGCTCTCGCCCGGGTCCAGGCCGTGGGTGTCGCACAGGCTGGCATAGGCGGCGGGCATCGGCTTGCACTGATAGTCGACCGCGTGGATGTCGTGGATCGCTTCGAAACTGTCCTGCAATCCCAGCCGCTCGAGCACCCTGAGCGCATAGGGCGCATCGCCGTTGGTGAAGACCAGCTTGCGCCCCGGCAGCCGCGCGATCGCGTCGGCGAGCGCGACGTTGGCCTGAAGCGCAGACATGTCGATGTCGTGGACGTAATCGAGAAAGACGTGTGGATCGACGCCATATTCGACCATCAGCCCGGCCAGCGTCGTGCCGTGTTCGAAAAAATATGCTTTCTGGATGCGCTGCGCCTCATCCGTTTCGCAACCGATCAGATCGGCGACAAAGCTGCCCATTCGCGCATCGATATGGTTAAACAGTCCCGCCGACGCCGGGTACAGCGTGTTGTCGAGATCGAAAATCCAGTTGCGGATATGCGAAAGCTGGGCAAGCATTGTGCCAAGCCTTTAGGCACGGCGCTTGCGCGGGGCAAGCGAAGGCGCGCGAGCGGGATGGGTGAGCCCCCGCGCGCTCCGCCAACCGACAAGGCGGTTGAGGGTTCGGCCCATGTATTGCGTATCCTATTTCCTCTCCGACGAGCGGCGCGGTTCCGCGCGGCTGAGGGCCAGTGATTTGCGCAGCGGCTCAGCGCTGGCGGTATTGTTGCTCGCATCGGCGTGCGGCGGTGGTGGGGGCGGCGGAGTCAATCCGGTGCCTGCGCCCCCGGTCGCACCGACCCCTGCGCCGACGCCGACGCCGGTTCCCGCTCCCGCGCCCACGCCCACGCCAACCCCCACGGTTAATTACGACACCGCCGAATATCGCGCGACCGTCGGCGCGGTCTCGGCCAATGCGCTCGCCGCCTATAACCGCGCGGCGACGGGGGCGGGGATCACCGTTGGCGTCATCGACACCGGCATAGATCTGCAGAGCGAGGAATTCGGCAACCGCATCCACCCGGCGTCGCAGGACACGGCGGGCAACGGCACCGTCGATGACGAAGGCGGGCACGGGACCGCGGTCGCCTTCACGCTCGCCGGACGGCGCAACGACGCAGGCACGCACGGCATCGCGTTCGATGCGACCGTTCTGGCGCTCAGGACCGACCGGCCGGGAAGCTGCGCGACCGAAGACCCGGACAATGACGAAAGCGGGTGCCGCCATCCCGAAAGCGCGATCGCATCGGCGCTCGACGTGGCACGGATCAACGGCGCGCGGGTCGTCAACATTTCATTGGGCGGCGGTGGCGGCGTGGGTTCGTCGCTGCTCCAGGCGATCAACCGCGCGACGGCGGCGGGGGTCATCATCGTCATTTCGGCAGGGAATGACGGCGAGGCCAATCCCGACAGCTTCGCGGCGACGCCTGCCCTCAATGCCTCGGTCGCGCGCGGGCTGATCATCATCGCCGGGTCGGTCGGCACCGGCGACGTGATTTCGACGTTCAGCAACCGTGCGGGCAATGCGGCGCAGGTCTACCTTGCCGCGGTGGGCGAGCGGGTGCGCGCACCCAATCAGGCGAACACGCCGTTCCTGTGGTCCGGCACCAGCTTTTCCGCGCCGCAGATCGCGGGCGCGGCGGCGTTGCTGGCGCAGGCCTTTCCCAATCTGACCGGGCAACAGATCGTCAACCTGCTGATGACCACCGCACGCGATGTGGGCGATCCCGGCACCGACGCAATCTATGGCCGCGGCGTGCTCGACCTGACCCGCGCGTTCCAGCCGGTCGGCGCGACCAGCATGGCGGCGTCGCGCGAAAGCGTGTCGCTCGACAACAACGCGATCCTGTCCGCGCCGATGGGCGATGCGACCAGCGGCGACGGCGTCGGGGCCGTGATCCTCGATGGCTATGACCGCGCCTTTGCGATCGATCTGGCGCGCACCATCCGGCGCGACGGCCCGGCCCGGACGCTGGCGGGGGTGTTGCGCACCGATCGCCGCCATCTGGCCGCGGCATTTCCCGGCGGGTCGATTGCGGTGACGATCGCGCCAGCGCGCGAACGCAGCCTGATCGAGCGGCTGGAAATGCCGATGGTCGATGCGCAGGTGTCTCGCGCCATTGCCGCCTCGGCTACCGGGCGATTGGGCGAGGATGCGACATTCGGCTTTGCCGTCGCGGAAGGGAGCGGCGGTCTGATCGCGCGGCTGTCCGGTCGCGACGATCCTGCGTTTCTGGTCGCGGGCGATGCGACGCGCAGCACCGGCTTCGACATATCGTCGGACGCTGCGGTCGCGGTTCGCCAGCAATTCGGGCGGTTGGGGGTCAGCGTCGGCATCGAGAGCGGCGATGTGCTCACCCGGCGGCAAAGCGACTTTG
This sequence comes from Pseudomonadota bacterium, assembly GCA_023418595.1. Taxonomy (GTDB): domain Bacteria; phylum Pseudomonadota; class Alphaproteobacteria; order Sphingomonadales; family Sphingomonadaceae; genus Sphingomonas. The sequence goes on along the minus strand of JAEZZI010000009.1, from coordinate 19,020 downwards.
CCCAGCTTCGCAACCGGTTCGACCGGCATGGTTACGATCGGCTGACCATCGGGCTGGACCGCCGGTTCGGCGCGGTTGCGGCCAATCTGAACGTCACGCGGCTGGCGGAGGCCGACACGTTGCTCGGCGCGCATTTCTCCGGCGCGTTCGGATCGGCGCGGGCGACCAGCCATTTCGTCGATCTGGCAGCGCGCTGGTCGCTTTCCGACGGATGGTCGCTCGGCGGATCGATGCGCCAGGGCTGGAGCCGTGCCGAACTGCGCGGCGTCGAAGGGCGCGGGTTGCTGCGCACCAACGGCTATGCGTTCGACATCGGCAAGCAGGGCGTGCTGCATGGGTTCGACAGCTGGGGATTGCGCATCGCCCAGCCATTGCGTGTCGCGCGTGGCGGGCTGGACCTACGCCTGCCGACCAACTGGGATTATGCCAGCGGCAGCGTCGATGTCTGGACCACCCAGCGGCTGAACCTGACCCCGACGGGCCGCGAGATCGATGTCGAGATGCGCTATTCGACGCCGCTCTGGGTCGGCAATCTGGGGACAAACCTGTTCCTGCGCCGTCACCCCGGCAACTTTGCGCAACTGGGCAACGATGTCGGCGCGGTGGGGCGCTATTCGATGGCGTTTTGACGGGGCGGGGGGGGTGCCCAGGCTGCAAGCGTCGTCCTTGCGAAAGCAGGGATATCTGGCGAGGGATGATCGCCATGCGGCTTGAGATCACTGCTTTCGCAGGGATGACGGGTCTGGGGCTTTGGGGTTTTGGGATTTTGAGCGCCTCGCACGTCGCTCCTTTAGTGAAGGCGGCGTCTCGTTCGCGCTGAAGCGAACGGGACGCCGCCAATCACATTGCTATGCGCCGAAGGTGCGCTGCCACCAGCCGCGGCGGGGGCTGGCGTTGTCTTCGCCCTCTGCCGCTTCGCCCTCAGCCGCATCGGGAACCGCCGCGATGGCGGGCTTGGCTGCGGGCGCAGTATCCGTGGGGGCAGCGTCCTCGACTGCCGAAGCCACGGCTTCGGCGGCGTCCGCTTTCTTGCGCCGGGTCCGCTTCGGCTTCGGCTTCGGCTTTTCGGCCGGTTCGGTCGGAGCCTCGCCGCTGTCCGCAGCCACGACGGGCGTTTCGGCCGTTTCGGAAGCGGCTTCCGCCTCGACCGTCTTGCGGCGCGTGCGCTTGGGCTTCGGCTTTTCTTCCGCCTCCGCCTCGACTGGCGGCTCGGGTGCTTCGACCGGAGCCTCGACGGTTTCGACCGTTTCCGCATCGGCAGCGCGCGCGCGTGGGCGACGACGCGCCCGCTTGGGCTTTTCGGCGGCTTCTTCCGCGACCGGCTCGACCGGTTCGGAGGCCGCAATCACCGCCTCGTCGACCGGCACGTCGCCGTCCGCATCGGCAGTCTCACCGGCATCGACCGCATCGTCGCCGGTTGCAGCCGTTTCGCTGCGGCGCGCGCCGCCGCGACGGCCGCGCCGACGCCGCTTGCGCTTTTCGCCGCGTTCGTGGCCATTTCCTTCGGTCGCTTCGCGATCTGCGGCGTCCTGCGCGTCGTCCGAGCCTTCCGACTCGTCGCGATCGCCCTGAGCGTCTTCACCCTCGGCCGCTTCGCCTTCATCGCGTCCACGTCCGCGGCGTCCGCGACGGCGGCGGCGCTTGCGACCGCCTTCGCCATCCGCATCGTCGCGGTCGCGGCGCGCACGCGGTTCGGCCGCTTCGGCTTCTTCTTCGCCTGCCTCGTCCTCGATGTCCTCGGGATAGTCTTCCTCGACTTCCTCGACGACCGGGGCAACGCGGGGCGCGTAGGCGGGCGGCGGGCCGCTCGCCTCGACCGACATGCGCGCGCCTTCCAGCTCGCCGTCCGACAGGATTTCGATGCGGACGCCGTAGCGTTCCTCGATCTCGGCGATGTCGGCGCGCTTGTTGTTGAGCACATAGAAGGCGGCTTCCTGCGAAGCGCGCAGCGTGATGTGCGATCCACGACCGCGTGCGGCTTCGTCTTCGATCAGGCGGAGCGCCGACAAGCCAGCCGACGATGCGGTGCGGACGAGCCCCGTGCCTTCGCAATGCGGGCATTGGCGGGTGGACGCCTCGAGCACGCCGGTACGCAGCCGCTGGCGGCTCATTTCCATCAGGCCGAACGCGCTGATCCGACCAACCTGGATGCGGGCGCGATCGTTCTTCAGCGCCTCCTTCATCGCCTTCTCGACCTTACGGACGTTGGACGAATGATCCATGTCGATGAAATCGATCACGACCAGCCCGGCCATGTCGCGCAGGCGCAGCTGGCGCGCGATTTCCTGTGCCGCCTCAAGGTTTGTCGCGGTCGCGGTCTGCTCGATCGAGTGCTCGCGCGTCGACCGGCCCGAGTTGATGTCGATCGACACCAGCGCCTCGGTCGGATTGATGACCAGATAACCGCCCGATTTGAGCTGGACGACCGGGTGATACATCGCCGCCAGCTGATCCTCGACATGGTGGCGCTGATAGAGCGGCACCGCGTCCGAATATTGCTTCACCTTGCGCGCATGCGAAGGCATCAGCAGCTTCATGAAATCCTTGGCCTGACGATAGCCTTCCTCTCCCTCGACGATCACCTCGTCGATCTCGCGGTTATAGATGTCGCGGATCGCACGCTTGATCAGGTCGCTGTCGCCATAGACGAGCGCAGGTGCGGCGGATCTGAGCGTTTCCTCGCGAATGCCGTCCCACAGGCGCGCGAGATAGTCGAAATCGCGCTTGATCTCGGTCTTGGTGCGCTGAAGCCCGGCGGTGCGGACGATGCAGCCCATCGTCGGCGGCAGCGTCAGTTCGGACATGATCGACTTCAGCCGCTTGCGGTCCGACGCGCTCGAAATCTTGCGGCTGATGCCGCCGCCATGCGCGGTGTTGGGCATCAGCACGCAGTAACGGCCCGCGAGCGACAGATAGGTGGTGAGCGCCGCACCCTTGTTGCCGCGTTCTTCCTTGACGATCTGGACCAGCAGCACCTGACGACGACGGATCACGTCCTGAATCTTGTAGCGCTTGCGCAGGTTCAGGCGGCGCTGGCGCAGCGCCTCGACCGCAGGGTCTTCGCTGCCGCCCTTCTTGCGCCCGCGTCCGCGGCGGCGATTGTCGCCGCTCTCCTCGTCGGTGCCCTCGGCGCCATCCTCGTCCGCATCATCGCCATGCTCGGCTTCGTCATCGTCGGACGGACGCTCGACCACTTCGACGTCGCCGTCCTCGTGATCTTCGTCGTCATGTTCGACCTCGGCGCGCAGCGCTGCCTCTTCGGCGGCGTGTTCGGCCTCTTCGCGGAGCAGGGCTTCGCGATCTTCACGGGGGATCTGATAATAATCGGGATGAATTTCGCTGAACGCCAGGAAACCGTGGCGATTGCCGCCATAATCGACGAACGCCGCCTGAAGCGACGGTTCGACGCGGGTTACCTTGGCGAGATAGATATTGCCTTTGAGCTGCTTTCGCTCGGCGCTTTCGAAATCGAACTCCTCAATCCGGTTTCCCTTGACGACCGCCACGCGGGTCTCTTCCCGGTGGCGTGCGTCGATCAGCATACGCGTTGTCATGAAAGTCTCTCCACGCGCGCCGTCCCCGCGAAAGGTTCGGCCGCGCGTTCATAAGGGTCGCGACCGGGCGGTAAAGCGCCGCTCCGTTCGCACGATGTGGGTGATGTGCCTCTGCTGCATCGACATGTCCGACCCGGTGGGTTGGAACTCCCGTCGCCGCACGGCCGCTCAAACGAGCGCCTTGTTGCGGAAATGACGGGAAAAGCCTCATGCAGCGTCAACCTGGAAGCGCCGTCCCCGGATGAAGCTGGGGGCGGGCGATGAATGCCGAAACAAACTGCGGCGCACATGTCGCAGCTTTCCGGTCGTTACGCGGACTAGCACCGCCGGGCGTGCGCATCAACTGGCAGCTTCTTGCCGCGCGACCGGCAAGAATATGCCGAACGCCAAATTAACCGCACCCATGAACCGCGATTGAAGGCGGCCAGCGCTATTCGATGCTCAACAGGGCAGTAACGACGGGCAACGACATGATTTTCGGCTGGACCGGCATCGGCTCCGCTTGGCATAACCTGCGTATGGGGCTGTTCATCACGATCCTCCTGATGTGGGTTCAAGGCGCGCCTGCGCTGGCGGGCGTGGTGACGGCGGTCGAGGTGCGCGACGACCGGATCGTGCTGACCTTTGATGCGCGGGTAGCGGACGCATCGGCATTCCTGCTCGCCGGACCCGACCGGATTGCGGTCGATGTGACCGGCGCGCAGCCGGGGGCGGGGCAGGCGTTGAGCGGCGGTCCGGTGGCGGCGGTGCGCCAGGGCAATCACGGCGACGGCGCGCGGATCGTGTTCGATCTGGCGCGCCCGGCGATCGTCACCGAAGGCAGCTTCGGGCGTGATGGCCGGACGCTGACGCTGATGCTCAAACGCGTCGATCCGCGTGGTTTCGCGGAGGCAAGCGGGGCAGGGCGGATCGACATCCTGCCCAGCTTTTCGATGGGCAAGCGCCCCGAACGCCCGGCGGCGACGAAGGTGCGCGTCGCTGTTCCCGCCGCCAAGAAGGGCGCAGCCTTGCCGCGCATCCACGGCATCGCCGACGACAGCCGCCCGCTGGTGGTGATCGACGCCGGGCATGGCGGGCACGATCCCGGCGCGATCGCCGCCGACGGCACGCGCGAAAAGGACCTGACCCTTGCCACCGCGCTCGCAATCCGCGACGCGCTGGTCAAATCGGGGCGGGTGCGGGTGGCCCTGACGCGCGAGGACGATCGCTTCCTGATCCTCCAGGAACGATACGGCATTGCCCGGCGGCTGGGTGCCAACCTGTTCATCTCGGTCCACTGCGACAGCGCAGGCAATGTCCAGGCGTCGGGCGCGACCGCCTATACCCTGTCCGAAGTCGCCTCCGACCGCGAGGCCGCGCGGCTGGCGGCGCGCGAGAACAAGGCCGATGTGCTGGCGGGCGTGAACCTGGCGGAACAGACGTCGGACATCTCGTCGATCCTGATCGATTTGGCCCAGCGCGAGACGCTCAATACCTCGGCCCGTTTCGCCCGATTGCTGGGGCGCGAGGCCAAGGATCGCATCCCGACCCGCGAGCATTTCCACCGCATGGCGTCGCTGATGGTGCTGCGCGCGCCCGACATGCCGTCGGTGCTGTTCGAAACCGGCTATCTGTCGAACGAGGGCGACGCGGAGTTCCTCAATTCCGACCGCGGTCGCGCGCGCATTGCCGAGACCGTCCGGCAGTCGGTGGAGATTCATTTCGCCACGCAACTGGCGGCCCGGTAGTCCCTCCTTTGTCACCCCGGACTTGTTCCGGGGTCCACCAAGCCGCTTGCGCTGTGCTTGAAAATCTCGCGATGACGTCTGCCGCCCTGTGGACTCCGGAACAAGTCCGGGGTGACGGGTGGTTGGGGCATGTCATCCGCTCCACCCGCCGCGAACCCCTGGCAGCGGCGTCAAATCCTGCTAAACCGCCATCATCATGGCCGATGTCGATGCGTCTTCGTACAATCTGAAACTGCAACGCGGGATGAGCGGGTGGGGCGCGCGCTGGGCGCGCGTCGAGGATCGGTTCGCCGTCCTCCACACCCGCTGGTGGTTCCGCACGCTGGCGTGGCTGGCATTGCTGGCGGGCGTCGGGTTCGTCGTTACTTACACGCTGCTAACGCGCGATCTGCCCTCGGCGGAAGCGCTCAAGGAATATGAGCCGCCGCTGCCGACCAACGTGCGATCCGCCGACGGCCTGCCGATCTACAGCTATGCGCGCGAACGCCGGGTCGAATTGTCGTATGACGAATATCCCCAGGTGATGATCGACGCGATTCTGGCCGCCGAGGATCGCAATTTCTTCGATCACTCGGGCGTCGATTACGTCTCGATCGTGGGCGCGGTCATCAGCAACATCCGCAGCGACGGCCGCCCGGTCGGTGCGTCGACCATCACCCAACAGGTCGCCAAGAACCTGCTGCTCGACAATGAAGTCAGCTATATCCGCAAGGCGCGCGAAGCGATCCTGGCATTCCGCATCGAGGATTCGCTGACCAAGCAGCAGATCCTGGAGCTGTATCTTAACCAGATCGCGCTGGGTCGGAACGCGTTCGGCGTCGAATCGGCGGCGCAGGCCTATTTCGGCAAGAGCGTCGCCGAGCTGGCGCTGCACGAAGCCGCCTATCTGGCGATCCTGCCCAAGGGGCCGTCCAACTACATGCCCGAACGGCATCAGGCGCGCGCGATCGGGCGGCGCAACTGGGTGCTGGGCCAGATGCTGCGCAACGACTTCATCACCCAGGCCCAGCATGATGCGGCGGTGCGGATGCCGCTGGGCGCGATCCCGCGCCAGACGCCGCGTCAGGAGAGCCTGGGCGGATATTTCATCGAAGAAGTCCGCCGCGAACTCATGGACCGTTTTGGCGAAACCGACGAAGCCGGGCCGCACAGCGTCTATGCCGGCGGGTTGTGGGTGCGGACCTCGCTAGATCCCGACATTCAGCGCCATGCTACCAAGGCGTTGCGCGACGGGCTGTTGCGCTTCGACCGCGCGCGCGGCTGGTCCGGGCCGATCCGTGAAGCCGAATTCGAAGGCGATGGTTGGCGATCGGCGCTGCTCAACACCAATATCGCGCTCGATTACGAGGATTGGCGCGCGGCGATCGTCATTTCGAAAAGCGGCGACACGGCGGCGATCGGCTTTGCCGACGGCACGCAATCGACGCTGTCGCGCGGCAATGCCCAGATGCCGGTGCGTGGCGAAGGCGGCACCGCGTTCGCCAAGCTGAAGACTGGCGACATCATCGCGGTTGCGCCCGCGAGCGGCGATTATGCGCTGCGATCGATCCCGCGCGTGTCGGGCGGCATGGTGGTGCAGGATCCGCGCACCGGCCGCGTGCTGGCGATGCAGGGCGGCTTCGACGCCAGCGTCCAGGCGTTCAACCGCGCGACCCAGGCCCAGCGCCAGCCCGGCTCCACGATCAAGCCGATCGTCTATACCGCGGCGCTCGAACGCGGGATGACGCCCGCGACACTCATCAACGACGGCACCTTCTGCGTCGATCAGGGTGCCGGGCTGGGCCGCAAATGCTTCCGCAACTTCGGCAATCAGCGTGGTGCAGGGATGCGGACGATGCGCTGGGGCATCGAGCAGTCGCGCAACCTGATGACGATCCAGGCCGCGAACACGACGGGGATGAACCACGTCACCGACCTGATGCACGAAATCGGCGCGAGTGCTGAGAATTTTCCCAATTATCTGAGCTATGCGCTGGGGGCGGGTGAGTCGACCGTGCTGCGCATGACCAACGCCTATTCGGTGCTGGTCAATCATGGCCGCGCGCTCAATCCGACCCTGATCGATTTCGTCCAGAACCGGCGCGGGCAGGTGATTTGGCCGGAAAACTGGCGCCCGTGCGAGCGTTGCAACCTGCGCGATTACGACGGCCAGCCGATGCCGCGCCCCCATGCGCGCACCCGCCAGGTGGTCGATCCGATGAGCGCCTATCAGATGGTGCATGTGCTGGAAGGCGTCATCCAGCGCGGCACCGCGACGACGCTGCGCGACCTGAAACGCCCGATCATGGGCAAGACCGGCACCTCGTCGGGGCCGCGCGACGTGTGGTTCATCGGCGGCACGCCGCAGATGATCGCCGGGCTCTATCTGGGCCACGACACGCCGACCAACCTCGGCAACGCGCAGGGCGGGACGATCGCCGCGCCGATTTTCAAACAGTTCGCGACTGCCGCCTATGAAGGAATGGAGGTGCTGCCGTTCCGCGCGCCGGCGGGCACCCGGATGGTGCGGATCGATCGCATGTCGGGGCGTCCGGTCTATGGCACCTGGCCGACCGACGACCCGCGCGCCAGCGTGATCTGGGAAGCGTTCAAACCCGAAAGCGAACCCCGCCGCACCGCGCGCACCACCGGCAACGACGAGCGGGAAGCGCCGAAGGTCGAGGCGAAAGCGGTGCAACGTCAGGTCGAAGCGCAACCGCGCGACAGCGACTTCTTGCAAAGACAGGGCGGAATCTACTAGGGCCAACCGATATTCGGCTCATGGCGGGCTACAAGCGGCACTTTTCTGCGCTTCCGGTGCTCACGTGCAGAAAGCACGCTGCGCGCCGGTCCTCGAAAAGCACCCCTTTCGCCTCTCCCTGAACCGAGTCTCGATTGGCCCTTCACCGCCGGAGCGGACTATCCACAGCGCTCCGGCTGAGCCTGTCGAAACCCCGCCTTGCCGCAGGTGCCGACCGAAGGTTTGATTGGAGCAATTCTATGCGCGCCGAAGCGCAATCTCACGTCGATAAGATCAAGGAAGCGCTCGCGTTGCTCAGGCGCTCGCTCGATTGGGACCGCGCGCTGCGACGCCTCGACGAATTGAACGCGCGCGTCGAGGATCCGACGCTCTGGAACGACGCCAAGGCCGCGCAGGACGTCATGCGCGAGCGTCGCCGCCTCGACGAAGCGATTACCGCGACCCGCGCTATCGAGCAGGAATTGTCCGACACGTCCGAACTGATCGAAATGGCCGAGGCCGAGGGCGATCAGGAAATGGCGGACGAGGGCACCGCCGCGCTCGCCGCGCTCGCCGAACGCGCCGAGCGCGACAAGGTGATGGCGCTGTTGTCGGGCGAAGCCGACGCCAACGATACCTATATCGAAATCAATTCGGGCGCGGGCGGCACCGAATCGAACGACTGGGCGGGCATGCTTCAGCGCATGTACACCCGCTGGGCCGAACGTCGCGGGATGAAGGTCGAACTGATCGACCATCACGCGGGCGAGCAGGCGGGGATCAAGTCGGCGACGCTGCTCATCAAGGGCGAGAATGCGTACGGATATGCCAAGACCGAAAGCGGCGTCCACCGGCTGGTCCGCATTTCGCCCTATGACAGCGCGGCGCGGCGCCACACCAGCTTTTCCAGCGTCTGGGTCTATCCGGTGATCGACGACAATATCGAGGTCGATTTCAACGAAAGCGACCTGCGGATCGACACCTATCGTGCGTCCGGCGCGGGCGGCCAGCACATCAACACCACCGATTCCGCGGTCCGCATCACCCATTTGCCGACCGGAATCGTCGTCCAGTGCCAGAACCAGCGTTCGCAGCACAAGAACAAGGCAGAGGCGTATAACCAGCTCCGCGCGCGCCTCTACGAGCGCGAGCTGGCCGAGCGCGAAGCGGCAGCCAATGCAGAGAATGCGACCAAGACCGATATCGGCTGGGGCCACCAGATCCGCAGCTACGTCCTCCAGCCGTACCAGATGGTGAAGGACTTGCGCACCGGTGTGACCTCGACCGCGCCCGGCGATGTGCTAGACGGGGATCTCGACGCCTTCATGGCCGCGGCATTGTCGCAGCGCGTGACCGGCGAAAGCGTCGAGGTGGAGGACGTCGATTGAGCCTGACGCGCGCGTTGTTGCTGACCCTCCCGATCGCGCTGACGCTGTCGGCGTGCGAGGTCAGTCCGCCGCGCGCGCAGGGCAATAACGAGATCGAGGATGTCGGCACCTTCCCGCCCGCCGACCGGCCCGTCGCCACGATCGTCTCTAGCCGCTGGTCGACCGAGGAAGCGCGCGACCGGCTGAACGAGGCGGAAACAGTGATGGACCGTGCCGGCATCCGCCCCGGCATGACCGTCGCCGATATTGGTGCGGGCGAAGGCTATTACACCACGCGCCTCGCCGCCCGCGTCGGCGAGGATGGGCGCGTGCTGGCGCAGGACATCGTCCCGGAAGTGCGCGACGCGCTGGCGCAACGCGTCGCGCGCGAACGGCTCGACAATGTGAGTGTCCGGCTGGGCGTGCCCGAAGACCCGCGCCTGCCCGAGGCCAGTTTCGACCGCATTCTGATGGTTCACATGTATCACGAAATCGCGGAGCCTTACGAGTTCCTCTGGCGGATGCGGCCGTCGCTGCGCCCCGAGGGCGAGGTCATCGTCGTCGATGCCGACCGGCTGACCCAGAATCACGGGACGCCGCCCGATCTGCTCAAATGCGAATTTGCAGCCGTCGGTTACCGGCTGGTGTCGATGCAGACGATGCCGTCGGCCGGCGGTTATATGGCGGTGTTCCGCGCCGAAGGCCCGCGCCCCGAACCCGCCGACATCGCCTCGTGCCGCTACACGCCCAATGCCGAGCGGTTGGAACGCGAACAGCCGGGTCGCGACGCGCGGCTTACATCAGACCGAGCGCGCGCAGGCTGACGCTTTTATCGGCGGTGACGATCCAGTGATCGACCAGCCGCACGTCGAACATCGCCAGCGCGCGCGACAATCGCCGCGTCGCATCGATATCCGCACGCGATGGCCGCGCGATGCCGCTGGGGTGGTTATGCGCCATCACCAGACGGTCGGCGTCGAGCAGGATTGCCTGGCGCACGATTGGCCGGATCGGTAGCTCGACGAGTCCGGGCAGGCCCGACCCGATCGTCCGCGTGCCGAGCAATTGTCCCGCGCGCGTCAGATAGGCGAAGGCGGCGACTTCATGCTTGGCCATAGCCAATGTCCTGCCCAGCCGCGGGGGTAGCTTCTGCGCGGAAGCCTGAACGTCAGCCGCCAAGGCCAAAGTCACCCCCATGACAACCAAGGAGTTTGTCGGGTTCGGCGCGCGGCGTCAATCCCCAGATGGGTCGGGATCGGATGCGATCAAATCCGTTTCGGATGCATCGCGCCGGCTTGGCGACCCGCCGCTCACGCGCTACGCCATCCGCTATGCGGCAATATCTCGACCTGATGCAGCGCGCGCTCGACGACGGCGCGATCCAGCACGACCGGACCGGCGTCGGCACGCGCAGCGTGTTCGGTGCGCAGATGCGATTCGACTTGAGCGAAGGCTTTCCGGTGCTGACCACCAAGAAGCTGCACCTCCGGTCGATCATCGTCGAGCTTTTGTGGTTCCTGCGCGGCGACACCAATGTCGGCTGGCTGCGCGACCGCAAGGTGAGCATATGGGACGAGTGGGCCGACGAGAACGGCGACCTCGGTCCCGTTTACGGCAAGCAATGGCGCGACTGGGAGGCCGCAGACGGTCGCCATATCGACCAGATTTCCGAGTTGCTTGAGACGATCCGCTCGAGCCCCGCATCGCGCCGTCAGATCGTCACCGCCTGGAACCCCGGCGAACTCCACGCAATGGCACTGTCGCCTTGCCATTGCCTGTTCCAGACGCATGTTGCGAACGGCAAGCTGTCGCTGCAGCTCTACCAACGCTCGGCGGACATCTTTCTCGGCGTGCCGTTCAACATCGCCAGCTATGCGCTGCTGACCCATATGCTGGCGCAGCAGGCGGGGCTGGAGGTCGGCGATTTCATCTGGACCGGCGGCGATTGCCACCTCTACGAAAACCATCTCGAACAGGCGCGACTGCAATTGACCCGCGACCCCGGCCCGCTCCCGCAACTCGTCATCAAGCGCAAACCGCCGTCGATCGACGCCTATGAATATGAGGATTTCGAGCTGATCGATTACGTCGCCCAAGCCCATATCAAGGCGCCGGTCGCGGTATGAATCGAATCTGCGATTCCTCCCCTATCGGGGGAGAGGGACCGGCGAAGCCGGTGGAGGGAGCGGGCCGCGATCGTTGCGCTGCGTGGCTTGCCCCCTCCGTCAGCATTGCGTGCTGCCACCTCCCCCGCCGGGGGGAGGAATAAGTGACCGTCACCTTCTATCTCGCGCGCGCGCGCAACGGCGTGATCGGCGTCGATGGCAAGCTCCCCTGGCACCTTCCCGCCGACCTCAAACGGTTCAAGGCGGTGACCATGGGCAAGCCGATGGTGATGGGGCGCAAGACTTTCGAAAGCTTCCCCAGTCCGCTGCCGGGCCGCCGTCATATCGTCCTGACCCGCGACCGCAGCTGGTCCGCGCCCGGCGCCGAAGTCGCGCATAGCCCGGACGATGCGCTCGCGATGGCGGGCGAAGGCGAGGTCGCGGTGATCGGCGGCGCGGAGGTGTTCGCGCTGTTTCTCGACCGTGCCGACCGCATCGAACTGACCGAGATCGATTGCGCGCCCGACGGCGACGCGATCGTCCCCGATTTCGGCCGCGAATGGCGCGAGGTCGCGCTCGAGCGCCATCCTGCGGAGCTCGACCGCCCGGCCTACAGCTTCGTCACGCTCGAGCGTTGAGGGGGCTGCCCGGCCAGATGTACCCCGGCGAAGGCCGGGGTCCAGTTGGGAAAGCCGGGAGGAATCGATCACCCTCAAGGAATCGCTACTGGACCCCGGCCTTCGCCGGGGTACGATGATGGCCGGGTAGAGCGAGGATTCAGCGAATGCGGAAATATTTGTTCGGCACGCTGGCGCTGATCCTGGTCGCGGTCGGCATGTTCTTCCTGCTCGCGCCCGGCATGGCCGAGCGATCGATGAACAAGGTCGAGCCGACCGAGCTTCCCGAAATCAGCCCCGATGCGCGCGAACTTCACGCCCGGCTGACGATCGCCGATCTCCACGGCGATACGCTCTTGTGGAAACGCAGCCTGCTCGACGCCGCCGACCGCGGGCAGATCGATTTGCCGCGGTTGCAGGCGGGCAACGTCGCGCTTCAGGTGTTTTCCTCGGTCACCAAGACGCCGAAGAACCAGAATTACGACGCCAATTCGGACCGCACCGACAACATCACGATGCTCGCGATTGGCCAGTTGCAGCCGATCCGCACCTGGGGCTCGCTGCTCGAACGCTCGCTGTGGCACGCGACCAAGCTCGATCGCCAGTCGCGCGCTTCGGAGGGGCGGTTGCGCGTCATCCGCACCGCCGCCGATGTCGATTCGCTGCTCGCCCAGCGGCGCGGCGGCGCGCAGGTGACGGGCGCGTTGCTGTCGATCGAGGGGTTGCAGAATCTGGAAGGACGGCTGGGCAACCTCGACCGCCTCCACGCCGCAGGGTTCCGTATGGCCGGGCTGACGCACTTTTTCGACAACGAGGTTGCCGGGTCGATGCACGGCGAAGCGAAAGGCGGGCTGACCCCGTTCGGACGTCAGGTCGTCGTGCGGATGGAGCAGCTGGGGATGATCGTCGACATCGCCCATGCCAGCCACCAGTCGGTCGCCGAGATTCTCGCGATGGCGCGACGTCCGGTCGTGTCCAGCCATGGCGGGGTTCAGGCGACCTGTAACGTCAACCGCAACCTGTCCGACGAAGAGATTCGCGGCGTTGCGGCGACCGGCGGCGTGGTCGGCATCGGTTATTGGGATGCGGCGGTGTGCGGCACCTCGCCCAGGCACATCGTCGATGCGATCACGCATGTCCGCGATCTGGTCGGGATCGATCATGTCGGGCTTGGGTCCGACTTTGACGGGGCGGTGACCACCGGCTTCGACACCAGCCAGCTGGTCGCCATCACCCAGGAACTGATCGACCGGGGGTTCAGCGAAGGCGAGATCGCGCAGGTGATGGGCGGCAATGCGTTGCGCCTGCTGAGGGCAGGGGTGGAGCCACTCTGATCCTCCCCGGCACGGGGAGGGGGACCAGCCGCAGGCTGGTGGAGGGGGCGGGCCGCAAACGTTGCGCTGCGTGGAGAACCCCCTCCGTCAGCGCTGGCGCGCTGCCACCTCCCCGCGTGCGGGGAGGAACGTCACCCCTTCCACCGCGCATCCCGCCCCCCTATAGCCCGGCGTTCATGGAGCGGCTCGACGGCAAAACCCCTATCCCCGAAACTCTGGCGGGCGCGATTGTCGCACTCGGCAATTTCGACGGGTTTCATGCCGGGCATCAGGCGGTGGCGGGCCGCGCGATCGACTGGGCGCGGGCCGAAGGGCGTCCGGCGATCGTCGCGACCTTCGATCCGCATCCGATGCGCCATTTCCGCCCGGATACGCCGCCGTTCCGCCTGACCACGCTCGACCAGCGCCAGCGACTGTTCGCAGAGGCCGGGGCGGACGCGATGCTGGTGTTCGCGTTCGACGGCGACCTGGCTAGCCTGCCCGCGCGCGCCTTTGCCGAACAACGGCTGGTCGACACCCTGCGCGTCGGCGGGGTTGTTACCGGCGCAGACTTCACCTTCGGCAAGGGGCGCGACGGCGATGTCGCGGTGCTCGCCGCACTCGGTCAGGAACTCGGCTTCGGCGCGGCGACGGTCGCGCCGGTCGATGACGGCGCAGGCACCATCTCGTCAAGCCGCATCCGCGATTTCCTGACCGCGGGCCGACCGCGCGAAGCCGCCGCGCTCCTCACCCGTCCGTTTACGATCGAAGCGGTGGTGGAACCCGGCGCGCAGCTCGGCCGCCAGCTTGGCTATCCGACCGCCAATATGCGGCTCGGCAATTATCTGCGCCCGCGTTACGGCATCTATGCGGTGCGTGGGGTGCTCCCCGACGGGCGCGTGCTCGACGGCGTCGCCAACCTCGGCATCCGCCCGACCATCGCGGGTCAGGCGGACGAATTGCTAGAGCCTTATTTCTTCGATTTCTCCGGCGATCTCTATAGCCAGACGATCGAGGTCGCGCTGATCGAATATCTCCGCGCTGAGGCGAAGTTCGACGATCTCGATGCGCTTAAGGTTCAGATGGCGAAGGATTGCGACGCGGCGCGGGCCGCATTGGCGCGCTAGCCCCTTTCCCCGGCGTGCGGCTTCCTTTAACGCCAGCGCCAAATGACCGACGAAACCAACGCTCAACGCGACTACCGCGACACCGTCTTCCTGCCGAAGACCGATTTTCCGATGAAGGCGGGCCTCGCCGCCAAGGAACCCGCGATTCTTGATCGCTGGGCGCGGATCGGCGTATACGACCGGCTGCGCGAACAGCGTAAGGGGCGCGAGCGCTTCATCCTTCACGACGGCCCGCCCTATGCCAATGGCGACATCCATATGGGCCATGCGATGAACAAGGTGCTGAAGGACATCGTCGTTCGCAGCCAGACCTTGATGGGCAAGGACGCGCCCTACATCCCCGGCTGGGACTGCCACGGCCTGCCGATCGAATGGAAGATCGAGGAAGCCTATCGCAAGAAAAAGCGGAACAAGGACGAGGTGCCCCAGGCAGAATTCCGCGCCGAATGCCGCGAATATGCCGCCCACTGGGTCAGCATCCAGCGCGCGCAGTTCGAGCGGCTGGGCGTGATGGGCGACTGGGAAGACCCCTATCTGACCATGAACTACGCCAGCGAAGCGGTGATCGCGGGCGAACTGCTGAAGTTTGCGATGAGCGGCCAACTCTATCGCGGCGCGAAGCCGGTGATGTGGTCCCCGGTCGAAAAGACTGCGCTCGCCGAGGCCGAGGTCGAATATGAGGACGTGGTGTCGACCCAGATCGACGTCGCGTTCGAGATTGTGGACGCGCCGAACGCGCCCGAACTGGTCGGTGCCCATGCGGTGATCTGGACGACCACGCCGTGGACGGTTCCCGTGAACCAGGCTTTGGCTTATGGGCCGGAGATTGAGTATCTGATTGTTCAGCCAAAGTTGGACGATGCCGATTTGCTGGGCCTTACCGTCGAGCAAAGTGATAGCCTAAGCGAGATCGCATCGACGAAGTTTGTTGTCGCTCGACAGTTGGTTGACGAGTTTTTCCGCCGCCTCAACGCCGGACACTATTTCGCAACGGCGACCGACAGTGGACAAGCGACAGCATGGTTTGGGAAATCGTTCGTTGGTGCCATTAATGGTGTGCAACTCGCCGGTGCCACCGCGCGTCACCCAATGCACCATCTCGGCGGCTTCTTCGCCAAGCCCCGCCCGTTCCTGCCCGGCGAGTTCGTCACCACCGATGCGGGCACCGGCCTCGTCCACATGGCGCCCGACCACGGCGAGGACGATTTCCTGCTGTGCAAGGCGCACGGGATCGATCCCGTCTTCGCGGTCACCGGCGAGGGCAAGTATCGCGACGACTGGCTGTGGCTGGGCGGCGAGGGGAGCGTCATCAACCCGAAGTTCGTCGCGTCCGGCAACGGCGGCAAGCTGGAGGAAGGGCCGATCTGCCGCGATCTTCGCGAGGCGGGCGCGCTGCTCGCCGCGTCGGACGATTTCGCGCACAGCTATCCGCATTCGTGGCGGTCCAAGGCCAAGGTCATCTTCCGCGCCACCCCGCAATGGTTCATTCCGATGGATCAACCCGCGAAAGGCGGCCTGCCGGGGGCAGGCCGCAGCGGGTTGATCGGCGAGCCAAGCGAGCCGTCGGTCCGGGAGGCAGGCGCAGCCCCCGACGAACTCCCCGGTTTCGCGCAAGCCGCTGGCTTCGGCCCGGTGGTCAATCCCGGCACCAACGCGCCCACCTTGCGCAACCTCGCGCTCGACGCGATCGAACACACGCGCTTCGTGCCCGCCAAGGGCCGCAACCGCATCCATGCGATGGTCGAGGGGCGCCCCGACTGGGTCATCAGCCGCCAGCGCGCCTGGGGCGTGCCGATTGCGCTCTACGTCAACCGCGCGACCGGCGATTATCTCCGCGACGAGGCCGTCAACAAACGCATCCTCGCCGCTTTCCGCGAAGGCGGGGCCGACGCCTGGTACGCCGCCGATCATCAAACGCTGCTCGGGCCGGACTACCGGCTGGAGGACTATGAGGTCGTCACCGACATCCTCGACGTATGGTTCGACAGCGGCTCGACCCATGCCTTCGTGATCGAGCAGCGTTATGGCGAAGGCGTCCGCGCCGACCTGTATCTCGAAGGCTCCGACCAGCATCGCGGCTGGTTCCAGTCTTCCCTGCTCGAATCCTGCGGCACGCGCGGTCGCGCGCCTTACGGGGCGGTCCTGACCCACGGCTTCGCGCTTGACGGCAATGGGCGCAAGATGTCGAAGTCGCTCGGCAATGTCGTCGATCCGCTGAAGATCATCGGCGAAAGCGGCGCGGACATCCTGCGCATGTGGGTCGCGCAGACCGATTATTTCGAAGATGTACGGATCGGCAAGGAAGTGCTAGCCGGGACCGGCGACGCGTATCGCAAGCTGCGCAACACCTTCCGCTACATGCTCGGCGCATTGGACGGCTTCACCGACGCGGAGGCTTTGCCGGTCGAGAAGATGCCTGAGCTGGAGCTGTATATCCTCCACAAGCTCGGACAGCTCGATGTCGAGCTCCGCGCGGCGGCGGAAGCGTTCGAATTCAACCGCTATATCCGCGCGCTGACCGATTTCGCCAACGAAGACCTGTCGGCCTTCTTCTTCGATATCCGCAAGGATTCGCTCTACTGCGACGCGGCCGCCGACCCGAAGCGCCGCGCGTATCGGACGGTTCTGAACATCCTGTTCCACGCACTGGTCCGCTATGCCGCCCCGATCATCCCCTTCACCGCCGAAGAAGTGTGGCAGGCGCGTTTCCCGTCCGAAGACGGATCGGTACATTTCCTCGAATGGCCAGACCTGCCCGCGCTGCCCGGCGACGACGCAATCTCGACCGAATGGGAGGATGTCCGCCGCCTGCGCGAGCGCGTGACCGAGGCGATCGAGCCGCTGCGCCGTGAAAAGACCGTGCGGTCGAGCCTGGAGGCCGAAGTCACCGTGCCCGATCTGATCGAGGACGCCGACCTGCTTGCCGAAATCTTCATCGTCGCGAAGGTGACCGAAGGCGGCGAGGAGATCGCCGTCGCGCGCACCGATCATAACAAATGCGGCCGCTGCTGGCGGCTGCTGCCCGACGTGTCGGAGGACGGGGCTCTGTGCGGCCGCTGCGAACGCGTCGTCGGACAGGAGATGGCGGCATGACCCGCAACGCACGCTTCGGCTTCGGCATCGCCGCGATCATCTTCGGCGTCGATCAGCTCATCAAATACATCGTCACCGATGTGCTGGGCATCAGCTATCAGGGCGCGGTGATGGAGCTGTTGCCGTTTTTCGACCTGCGCTTCGTCCCCAATATCGGCGTGTCGCTGGGGCTGTTGCCCGCCAATAGCGATGCGATGCGTTGGGGTTTGGTGGTTATGACCGCGCTGATCGCGGGCGGGGTCAGCATCTGGATGCTGCGCGAGAAGAATCGCTTCGACGTGCTGGCGCTGTCGCTCGTCCTGGGCGGGGCGCTTGGCAATATCGTCGATCGCGCGCGGTTCGGCTATGTCGTTGATTATGCCGACCTGCATTTCGGCGAGTGGCGGCCGTTCCTGATCTTCAACGTCGCGGACGCCGCGATCACCATCGGCGTCGTGATCCTGCTTGCCAGAGCGATCTTCGTGCGCGAAAAGCCCGAGACGGCTTCGGCCGATATGGAGAATTCCAATGCGTAAAGTTTCTGTTTTCGCTTTGTCGGCGGCTGCCGTCGCGCTTTCCGGCTGTGCCTCGCTCGGCCTGGGCGATCGCCAGCGTCCCGACGAATTCGCGGTCGCGCGCCAGGCGCCGCTGGTGATTCCGCCCGATTTCGGGCTGGTCCCGCCCCAGACGGGAGCAACTCGCGCGACCGAAGGCACCGCCCAGACCCAGGCGCTGCAGGCGCTGTTCGGCGGGCCCGCCCAGCGCAGCGATGCCGAACGCAACGCACTGAACGCCGCGGGCCAGACGACGGCGGAACCCGGCGTGCGCTCTGCCGTGGGCGATCCGCAAACCAATGTGATCGACAAGGGCGCGACGACTCGCGACATCATTGCCGCCCCGCCCGGTGATGGCCAGGCGACGCGGGTGACGACCCCCGGCGGCGAATAAGCCCGCCGCCATCGGACACGAAAGAGCCCGGAAGGAGGGTCCTTCCGGGCTCTTTTGTTTGTTTGCTCAGCACCCAAACCGCGCTCACCCCGAGCTTGTCGAAGGGTGCCTTACCCAAAAGGCTTCGACAGGCTCAGCCCGAGCGCGGTTGAGGGTTTGCCTCAGAAGCTGAACCCGACATAGCCGATGACGGTCGATCCGCGACCCAGCGACTGGGCAAAGCCGCCATCGTTGGAGATGTCGGTGTCGATATATTTGACGCCGCCGACGATCGGCCCGCCCGCCCATTCGACGCCTGCCGCCCAATCCCAATAGACGTCGCTCGAATCGATGTTGAGCAGCCCGAGCGAGCCTTCGCTGCGGCCGACATGCGCGTTGAGCGAGAAGGGGGTGTTGGGAATCCCCGCCTTGGCGTCGAAATAGAGATAGAGGCTGTCGTCCTTGCCGTCGGTGAAATCGAGCCCCGCCTGG
>JAEZZI010000004.1 GCA_023418595.1 Pseudomonadota bacterium | reverse complement strand
ATCGCTGTATTGCTGCTCGGACAGCGTGCGTGGTCGTGGCGCTCCCGTGACGTACCTGTCCCATACGGCTTCCTTCCATTCCAACGAAAGGATCGCACCATCAAACCGTGGGATCAAACACCTAGCGCCGTTGCGTCAGGGAGCGTCATACAGCACTACGGACCATCGCATCTCAAGCAGATGTGGATCGACCTACCGCCGGTTGGTGTCCAGCAGAGCATTGCGTCAGTTATTTCCGCCCTCGATGACAAGATCGAGCTCAACCGGCGGATGAACGAGACGCTGGAGGCGAGCGCGCGGGCGTTGTTTCGGGACTGGTTCGTCGATTTCGGCCCCACCCGCGCCAAGGCCGGAGGCCGCCCCGCCTATCTTGCCCCCGACCTCTGGTCGCTCTTCCCCGACCGCCTTGGCGATGACGGGGTGCCGGAGGGGTGGGCGCTGCGGCCGCTCGACCAAATTGCCGACTTTCTGAACGGCTTGGCGTTGCAGAAATTTCCTCCCGTGCCCGGCGAGGACAGTCTGCCTGTTATCAAGATCGCGGAGTTACGCTCGGGCATTTCTGCGAACACCAACCGAGCTTCGATGTCGCTCCCATCGAAGTATATCGTCAATGATGGTGATTTCTTGTTCTCGTGGTCGGGCAGCTTGCTCGCAAAATTTTGGACTGAAGGCATGGGCGCGCTGAATCAGCACCTGTTCAAAGTTTCGTCATCGACTTTCCCGTCTTGGTTCTACGCCAATTGGGTATGGCACCATTTGCAAGAATTTCAGTCCATCGCTGCCTCAAAGGCAACGACGATGGGGCACATTCAGCGAGGCCATCTAACGGCAGCTACGACCGTTTGTCCGCCGAACTCAGATATTCGTGCATTAGGCGAAGTGCTGCAGCCGCTACAAAATCAGTATCTCGCCAATCTGATACAATCCCGCACTCTCGCCGAAACCCGCGACGCCCTGCTCCCCAAGCTGATGTCCGGCGCGATCCGCGTTCGCGATGCCGAACGGGCGGTGGCGGCTTGATGCCCGGCCAGCATGCCACCCGCCGGAAAGGAACCGATTGATGGCGAAGCTGACCGAATCCCATGTCGAGGAAGCGACGCTGGAATGGCTGGCGGGGCAGGGGTGGGAGGTCGCCTATGGCGTCGCCGCTTCGCCCGATGGGGCCGCGCCCGAACGCGCGTCAAACGGCGATGTCATCCTGATCGCGCGGCTGACCGCCGCCGTCGACCGGCTGAACCCGCATATTCCCGCGGAGGCGCGCGCCGATGCGATCCGCAAGGTGCTGGCGGTGGAGATGCCGGGCCAGGTCGAGGAGAACAGGCGGCTCCACCGGCTGATGGTCGAGGGGGTGCCGGTCGAATATCATGCGCCCGACGGCACCATTCGCGGCGACCGGGTGAAGCTGATCGACTTCACCGATCCGCGCACGGGCCTTCAGATGAACGACTGGCTGGCGATCAACCAGTTCACGGTGATCGAGCGCGGCCATACGCGGCGGCCCGACATCGTGCTGTTCGTCAACGGCCTGCCGATCGTCGTCATCGAACTGAAGAATCCCGGCGACGAGAATGCGACCGTCACCGGTGCCTATAACCAGCTTCAGACCTATAAGCGCGAGATCGGGTCGCTGGTCCGCACCAACGCGCTGCTGATTGCATCCGATGGCGTGACGGCGCGGATCGGGTCGCTGACGGCGGATGCGGAACGCTTCATGCCGTGGCGCACCGTCGATGGCGAGGAGATCGCGCCGAAGGGCGTGCCGGAGTTGGAGACGATGATCGCGGGCGTGCTCGACACGGGGCGGCTGCTGACGCTTATTCGCGATTTCACGGTGTTCGGCGATACCGGGCGCGGGATCGTGAAGATCGTGGCGGGCTATCACCAGTTCCATGCCGCCCAGCGCGCGGTCGCGGCGACGCTCCGCGCAGTGCCGGGAGTGTCGGCGGGCGGCGCGCTGCGCGAACGGCCGCAAAGCTATGGCCTGCCCGATGCCGCCGCGCATCCGGCGGGGGACCGGCGCATCGGGGTGATCTGGCACACCCAGGGGTCGGGCAAGAGCTTTCTGATGGCCTTCTATGCCGGGTTGCTGGTCCGCACGCCCGAGCTGGAAAATCCGACAATCGTAGTGATTACCGACCGCAACGACCTGGACGATCAGCTGTTCGCGACCTTTTCGATGTGCGCCGACCTGATCCGCCAGACGCCGATCCAGATCGACAGCCGCGAGGATCTGGCCGAGCGGCTCGATCGCGCGTCGGGCGGGGTGATCTTTACCACCATGCAGAAATTCGCACCGGTGTCGGGGGCGGACTATCCGCGGATCAGCGACCGTCGCAACGTGATCGTGATCGCGGACGAGGCGCATCGCTCGCAATATGGCTTTCGCGCGCGGATCGATCGCAAGACGGGCGAGCTGGCCTATGGCTTTGCGAAATATCTGCGCGATGCGCTGCCCAATGCGTCGTTCATCGGCTTTACCGGTACGCCGATCGAAAAGGATGACGTGAATACGCCCGCCGTGTTCGGCGACTATGTCGATGTCTATGACATCAGCCGCGCGGTCGAGGACGGCGCGACCGTGCCCATCTATTACGAAAGCCGCCTCGCGCGGATCGAGCTGCCGCCCGAGCAATTGCCGGTGATCGATGCCGAGATCGACGGCCTGACCGAAGACGAGGCGACGAACGAGCAGGAGCGGTTGAAGCAGCGCTGGTCGGCGGTCGAAAAGCTGGTCGGGTCGAAGGAGCGGCTGGACATGGTGGCCGCCGATCTGGTCGCGCATTTCGAGGATCGCGTCGCGGCGATGGACGGCAAGGCGATGGTCGTGTGTATGAGCCGGCGGATTTGCGTCGCGCTGTATGACGCGATCGTGGCGTTGCGCCCCGATTGGCATAGCGACGACGACCGGGAAGGGGCGGTCAAGGTCGTGATGACCGGCTCGGCCGCGGACCTGCCCGCGTGGCAGCCGCATATCGGCAACAAGGCGCGCCGCGACCTGCTGGCGAAGCGGGCGAAGGACCCCGCCGATCCGCTCAGGCTGGTGATCGTGCGCGACATGTGGCTCACCGGCTTCGACGCGCCGTCGATGCACACCATGTATATCGACAAGCCGATGCGCGGCCATGGGCTGATGCAGGCGATTGCGCGGGTCAACCGCGTGTTTCGCGACAAGCCGGCCGGACTGGTGGTCGATTATATCGGCATCGCCCAGAACCTGAAGCAGGCGCTGGGGCAATATTCCGCGTCCGACGTCGGGCAGACCGGGATCGACGAAGCCGAGGCGGTCGCCGTGCTGCTCGAACGCTTCGATGTCGTAGCGACAATGTTCCATGGCTTCGACTGTGCGCCGGGCGTATCGGGTTCGCCCGCCGCGCGGCTCAAATGCCTGGCGGAGGCGATCGAGTGGATCCTGGCTCGCCAGCATGAGGCGGCGGCGAAGGAAACGACCGACGACGCCCGCCGCGCCGCGCATCGCCGGTTCCAGGACGCGGTGCTCGCGCTGACCAAGGCGTTCGCGCTGGCGGCGGCGAGCGATGCGGCACGCGCGATGCGGGACGAGGTGGCGTTCTATCAGACGATCCGCGCGGCTCTGACCAAGAGCAGCGCGACTGGGCTGTCGGCGGGCGAGCGCGACTTTGCCGTGCAGCAGCTGATCGACCGGTCCGTGGTGTCGACCGAGATCGTCGACATCCTGCGCGCGGCGGGGATGACCACGCCGGACATTTCGATCCTGTCCGACGATTTCCTGGCCGAGGTGCGCCAGATGGAGCCCCCGAACCTGGCGCTTGAGGCGTTGCGCAAGCTGCTCGGCGACCAGATTCGCTCCCGCAGTCGCACCAACGCGGTCGAAAGCCGTCGTTATTCCGAGCGGCTGACGGAAGCGATTGCGCGCTATCACACCAATGCGGTCAGCACGGTCGAGGTGCTGCAAACGCTGATCGACCTTGCAAAGGAAATCCGCGCCGAACAGGCGCGCGGCGAGGCGGAGGGACTGACCCCGGACGAAATCGCCTTTTACGACGCACTCGCCGATAACGAGAGCGCCGTCGATGTTCTGGGCAACGACAATCTGAAGGTGATCGCGGCGGAACTGGTTAACAACCTCCGGGCCAATGCGACGGTCGATTGGTCCCACCGTGAAAGTGCCCGCGCGCGCATGCGGGTGTTGGTAAAGCGAATCCTACGGAAATACGGCTATCCCCCGGACCTGCAGGACGCAGCGGTCAGAACCGTGCTGGAACAGGCGGAACTGCTGGCGGAGCGTTGGTGAGGCGGGGCGGATCCCCAAGGTCGACACCAAGCGCGACGACGCAACCAGCCCCCCATCCGGGATAGCGCCGCGCAATTCCGCTCGCCACCGCGATCAGCGCGCGGAATATCGTTGCCTTGTTGACGAGATGGGGCATCGCTCCCTCGGCAGGTCAGAACCAGGCACGAACCCCGACAACGAGGTTGGTCGAGGATCGGCCATCACCATTCGCCCGCGCGAAATCAGCAGTGCGGCCGACTTTGGTTTCATGGACGATCCCGACATACGGCGCGAATTCGCGCGCGATCTCGTAGCGCAGGCGCAGGCCGAATTCTGCGCTGGTCAGGCCCGATCCGATGCGCAATTCGGGAATGTCCTGCGCCGACAGGTCGAATTCGACCTTGGGCTGGAGGATCAGGCGCTGGGTGATGCGCTGGTCATATTCGGCCGATGCGCTGGCGCGGACCTCTCCCTGGGTAGAGAGATAGAGATAGGCATCGACCTCGAACCAATAGGGGGCGAGCCCCTCGACGCCGATGACGGCATGGGTGCGGTCGGGGCCGACGCCCAGATCCTGCCGGACGCCCGCCTGAAGGTTGAAATAGGGGTCGATCGCGCGGCTGTAGAGCGCTTTCAGTTCGACGTCGTCTATCGCTTCGCCGAACTCGCCTTCACCATCGGCTTTCAGGACTATGCGGTTGATGTCGCCCCCGAACCAAGCGTCGGCTTCGAATTTGTAACCGGTGTGCCCATCGGCGATCTTTATCTCTGCGAGGTCGATCATCACCTGACTGTAGCTGCCGCCTCCATGTTCGCGGCGCAGGGCGTCGCGGGTCGGCTGCATCGCGGTCTCGCCCCAGATGCGGTCGGCATAATTCGCCGCCACCGGGCGCGGCGCGGGGGCATCGCCGGGTGACAGGTTGGTGCCGATCGCTTCGCCCTCGACCGGGCCTGAAGCCGGCATGCAGTGGCCCATCTCGGCGTGTTCAGGGGTGCAATTCGGATCGGCCGCTGCCGGTTCGGTCGCTTTGGACGGGGGCGTGGTGGTTTCCGCCGCGGGCATCCTGCAATGGCCCATTTCGGCATGCTCCGGTGTGCAGGCCGATGCTGTCGGCGCGGGTGCCGGGCTTGGGGTCGGAGAGGGCGAAGGCGTCGCGCCGTGCTGACTGTGTCCGCCATGCGACTGTGCGAATGCGGGCATTGCGACGGTCAGCGCACCCAGCGCGACACCAAGAAGAAGCAGCCGGTTCATGCCGCTTCCTTCCGCGGACGCACGGTCACAACCTGCATCATCCCGGCATGCATGTGATAGAGCATGTGGCAATGGAATGCCCAGTCGCCGACCGCGTCGGCGGTGAAATCAAACGCCGCGGTGCCGCCAGGCTGGACGTTCACCGTGTGCTTGCGCGGGGCGTAATCGCCATGCCCCGTCACCAGCTCGAAGAAATGGCCGTGGAGGTGGATGGGATGCGTCATCATCGTGTCGTTGACGAGCGTGATGCGAACCCGCTCGCCTTCCAGAAACGGAATGGGATCGCGCACCTCCGAAAGCTTCTCGCCATCGAACGCCCACATATAGCGTTCCATGTTGCCGGTCAGATGGATGCGCAGTTCGCGCTCGGGCGCGCGGATATCGGGATTACGCTCAACCGCGATCAAGTCACGATAGGTGAGCACGCGGTGGCCGACATCTTCCAGTCCCTGACCCGGATCGCCCATCCGGTCTACCGGCATGGGCGAAATAGTCTGGACTGTCGGCGTCTTCTTCACCCCCGGCGCGACTGAGAAGTCGCGCATCGAGTGATCCATCGCCATGCCGCCCGCCGCACCTTGGGCAGCACCATGCCCCATCGTAGCATGGTCGGCGCCTTCCGCTGCGGGCATCGTGCAATGCCCCATCGCCGCATGCTCGGCGGTGCAGCCCGCAGCTGCACCCGCCGCCGCGCCGTCGCCATGATCCATGCCCATCCCCATATCCTTCATGGTGGCAAGCGGCCGCTTCCTCAGCGGCGGGACTTCGGCGGCCATGCCGGGTCGCGGCGCGAGCGTAGCGACTGCCATTCCCGACCGGTCGATGCTTTCGGCAACCAAAGTATAGGCGCGGTCGTCCGCAGGCTCGACAATCGCATCATAGGTTTCTGCAACTGCAATCTGGAATTCATCGACCGGCACCGGGCGCACGTTCAGGCCGTCGGCCTGAACGATCGTGATCTTCAACCCCGGTATCCGCACATTGAACGTGGTCATCGCCGATGCATTGACGAACCGCAGCCGCACCCGCTCGCCGGGCTTGAACAACGCCGTCCAGTTGTCTCGAGGACCGTGACCGTTGACCAGATAGGTATAGGTCGAACCGGTCACGTCGGCGACATCGGTCGGGTCCATCCGCATTCGACCCCACTCGAGGCGCTCGCTGGCCGACATGGGCTCGCCATCGGTCGCGGTTAGCTTTTGCTGGTTGAAATAACCGCCCATCTGCTTGAGCTTCTTGAAGATCATGTGCGGGTGCATGAAGCTGTAGTCGGACAGCACCACCACATGCTCGCGATCGGATTCGATCGGGTCGGCGACTTCCGGATCGATCACGATCGGGCCGTAATGCCCCATCTGCTCCTGCAAGCCCGAATGGCTGTGATACCAGTATGTGCCGGCCTGAAGGATCGGGAACTCGTACATAAACGTCGTGCGCGGCTTGATGCCAGGAAAGCTCACCCCCGGCACGCCGTCCATGTGGAAGGGCAGGATCAGCCCGTGCCAGTGGATCGAGCTGTCCTCGTCGAGCGCGTTTTCGACGTGCAGGCGAACATTCTGCCCCTCGCGCAGGCGGATCAGCGGTCCCGGCACGGTGCCGTTGATGCCGATGCCATGCCCCTGCCTGCCGTCGATGGTCAGCATCTGGTGCGCGATCTTCAGCCGGATATCCTCGCCCGACACTTCGGGCAGGTCGCGGATCAGGCCGGGCGCGTTGGTCTGCGCCCAAGCGGGCATCCAGGCCGACAGCGCCAGCGCGCCGCCGCCGATCCCGGCCCCGCGCAGCATCTGCCGTCGGTCGAATAATGCAGTCATTTGGTATGAAGCTCCGTTGATTATCCGTTTCTACGCGCGGCGGCGCGCCACCCCTCAAATTTTGCGGGACGCATCAGTGCGCGCCGAGCAGCGACGGCTTGGCGAGCATCCACACCGCCATCGCCACCATCATCAGGTTTTCGGTGAGCGACACGAACCCAAGCGGGACCTTGCTGTCGCCGCCCACGCACGCGCATTTCAACTCGCGCTTGTCGATATAGACCGCCTTGAACACCGACACCGCGCCGATGCCGCCGATGAACAGCGCGATCGGCACCGATGCCCACATTGCGACCCCTGCGATCATCAATACGCCTGCTGCACCTTCGGCGAAGGGATAGACGTGGCCATAGGGAACCCAGCGTTTGGCAAGCAGGTCATAGTTCAGTAACATGGTCGCGAAGCTGTCCACGTCCTTCAGCTTCTGAAGCGCGAGCAAACACATCGAAAAGGCAACGAACCATTCGCCCGTGCGGATGCTCAGCGCCTGACCCGACGCCGCCCAATTCGCCGCGAGCGCCATCAGCGCCGCCATCGCGAACAGCGCGATCACGGGGATATAGGTAACGGCATCCTTGTCTTTCACCCGTTTGCCGAAATGACGGCGCAGATCGTCATAGCCGCCGATACGCTGGCCATCGATGAAGGCCTGCGGCGTCGTTTTCACGTCGTGCTTGGCCTTGAACGCATCGGTTTCGGCGCGTGTCGTCAAATGGTGATCAGCAATCTTGAACCCTTCGCGCTTGAGCAGGTCGAGCGCTTTCAGGCCGTAAGGGCAGGTGTGTTCGGGCATCACCATACGATATAGCTCTGCCTTGTTGGGCTGCTGTGCCACGTCTTGCTCCTCATTCGACATCGGATTCGAACGACATGTGGGGCTTCCAACCATTGGAAGGTCAAGGGCGCCTTGCCATATGCCCGTCCAGACCAATGAGGGATCGCGCATGAACATCGGCGAAGCCGCCCGCCAATCGGGCATTTCAGCCAAGATGATCCGTTATTATGAGGAGACCGCGCTCATCCCGCCCGCCGACCGGCGCGCGTCGGGCTATCGCGATTATTCCGACGCCGACGTCCAAGAGCTGCGCTTCATCCGCCGCGCGCGCGATCTTGGTTTTTCGGTCGCGGAGATTTCGGAGCTGCTGGGCCTCTGGCGCGACCGAACGCGCCGCAGCGGCGATGTAAAGGCGATGGCGCGCGGCCATATCGATAAGCTTCGCGCCAAGATCGACGACTTGCAGGCGATGGTCGATACGCTCCAGACGCTCTCTGACGCCTGCGCCGGTGACGACCGCCCGGATTGCCCGATCATCCAGCGCCTGGGCGATGCCGTCTGAGGTTAATCGGCCAGATGCCGCCGCGCGCGGTAAAGCCGGGTTTCCACCGCTTTTTCACTGATACCCAGCATCTCGGCGACCTGCGCCTGCGGCAATCCTTCCACCGCGCGCAACACCAGCACTTCACGCAGTCGCGCGGGCATCTTTGCAATGCGGTTCCGCACCGCCGACAGCTCCGCGCGATCGGACACCGTCTGTTCGACCGACACCTGGTCGGTGGCGATATCCGGCGCGTCGCCGATGGTAAGGACGCTGCGCAGCACCGCGCGCACGCGCTCCTTGCGCTGCCAGTCGCGCGCCTTGTTGACCGCGATCCGAGCCAGCCAGGTCCGCATCGGGCGATCGGGGTCATAGCGTCCGAGCGCGCCATGCGCCGCAACGAACGCTTCCTGCACCAGCTCGACCGCGTCGTCGGGATTGCCGACCAGACGCAGGATCAGGCGATAAAGGAACTGCTTGTGGCGACCCATGATCTCCGCGAACGCCCGGTCGTCGCCCGCGATCGATCGTGCCGCCAACGCGCCGTCGCTGTCGCCGGGTGGCGCCGTCACTGTCCGTCTTCGACCAGCGCCTTGGTCACTGCCTCGTCGAAAATCACCGCCTGATCGTCGCGCAACAGCGCGCGCATCGCAAAGACATGCGCGAGGGTCGCCTTTTGCAGCTCGCCCATCGTCCTGTGCGTCGCATCGATCGCCGCTTCGACCGCCGGACCGCTGCGATGTTCGGCCTGGATCGCCGCCGCCAGCCGCCGGTTGTCGGCGCGCATCTCTGCTTCGAGCGTGCGTCGCTGCACCCCGAATTCGCGTTCCAGAATATCCAGCCGCCGCGCCTGATCGGCATCGAGGTCTAGCCGGTCGTGCAGCACGGCGTGGATGTCGATTCCCACCTCGTTCTGCGCCGGTGCAAGCGCACGGCCTGCGAACACGCCGAGCAATGCCGCGGCAAACGCAATGAGCGCGATCGTCAGGTTGCGGCGCATCATCGCTCGCCCGATCCCAGCAATAATGAGGACGGCGCGAGCGGACCAGGATCGGCAAAGCTGGCAGGCGTCGATGCGGTGGCCGATCGGTAGGGCACCGTCGCGCCGCCCGCGCCGATCAGCATCGCCCCAATGGCCAGACCCAGCGTCATGCGCGAGCCCAATCCTTGCCCACGACGCGTATCGATTGCGGCAAGCACGCGATCTTCGATGCCGTTCATGGCGGAGTGATCGGGAACGCGTCCCAGCGCCTGCAAGGCGTCGTCGATATCCGTCGTCATATCCTCGTCTCCGTCGCCTCCTTTACGCGTGTCGCTGGCGCGTCCCTCAAATCTTTTCGAGGGGTTGGCAGATCATATGCGTATCTGGAGGCGAAAACCGATGGAGTCCTTTATGCGTTTCCTCTCGAAACTTTCGCTGTCGCTGGCCGCAACCATCGCCTTTGCTGCCCCCGGTATCGCTGTCGCGCATCCCAAGCTGGTGTCTGCTTCGCCCGCCGCCAATGCCACGGCTAAGGGTGTGTCGCGGATCGTTCTAAAGTTCAGCGAACGCCTTACCCCCCGGCTATCGGGCGCAACGCTGACGATGACCGGGATGCCGGGCATGGCTGATCATCCCGACATGAAGATGACTGGGGTCAACGCCGCGATCGGCAGCGATGGCAGCTCGATCGTCCTGACCTCTGTCAAACCGCTTCCCGCTGGCACCTACCGGGTCGACTGGCACGTGGTCGGTGCCGACACGCACCGGATTACCGGAACGCACGCTTTCGCCGTCAACTGACGTGATTGCATGGGCGGCAGGCGAGGGCGCGGCGGTGACGCTGCGCTTCCTGGTCTATCTCGACCAGTTATTGCTCGCCGGACTGACGCTATGCGCGCGGCGCACCATGCCGTTCGAGGTGTCCGCACTGACAATCGCGATGCTTGCCGGAGCGGGTGCATTGCTGACCGTCGCCCAATTCGCCGTGACCGCATTGGGAATGACGGGCGGCGATACGGCGATGCTTGATCGCGAGATGCTCCGTTATCTTGCGGTCGAGACACCGATGGGCATTTCTGGCATCGCAAGGTTCGTGCTGCTCGTGCTAATCGCGGTCGTCGCGATGTCCACCGCGCGCGCCCGTTTGGCAATCCTTATACTCGCACTCGCAGCAGTGGCGACGCTGGCGTGGAGCGGGCACGCAGGCGCAAGCGAAGGCGGGATCGGCATATTGCACCGGGCGTCGGATATCGTCCATGTCATCGCTGCCTCGGCTTGGCTGGGCACGCTGGCGCTGCTGCTGCTTGCGATCGCCCGGCTTGACACCCTCAACGCTGAACTGATCGCGGCGCTTGGACGCTTTGCCGTTACCGGGACGCTGATCGTCGGCGCATTGATCCTCTCCGGCATCGTCAATTTATGGGCGATCGTCGGGTTCAAAGCACTGCCCGCGCTAGTCGCGACCGACTATGGCCGCATGCTGATCCTCAAACTTTTGTTATTCGCGGCGATGCTGGGTTTTGCCGCCTACAATCGGTGGCGCTTGGTGCCGCGGCTCGAGCGATCGGCGAATGAAGGTGCGCGAAGCCTTCGCGCGAGCGTGTCGCTTGAGGCGGCAGCGGCGGTGGGTGTTATCCTGGCGGTCGCGGTTCTCGGCACGCAATCGCCCACCGGCTGAAGCGGCCAACAATCATCAAGCCAAGGAGAACATCATGAAATCTTTGACTATCTTATCAGTTACGACGGCGGCACTCGCCCTTGCCGCCTGCTCGGATCAGCCGGGCGCACACGATAACATGGCCGTGACGACGGAGATGACCGGTCACGACATGAGTGGCGCCAACGGCATGGCCGGAATGGCGATGTCCGAACCCGCCGCGACCGATTCGGACGCCACCATTGGCTACAAGGAATCAATGAATGCTATGATGCGAGACGCCCCCGCCTATACTGGCGATGCCGACGTCGATTTCATGCAGCAGATGCGTGTCCACCATGTGGCAGCCATTGCGATGAGCGAAACGCAATTGGAACACGGCCGCGATGCAGAAGCGCGTGCGCTGGCCGAGCAGATCATCGCGGAGCAGCGGCGCGAGATCGCGCAGATCGATGCATGGCTGACGGCGCGACGCCGCTGATTGCGGAGTTCGCAATAAGGTTTGCGACAGACCCTCCAGATCGATGAGTGGTAGCGGATGTCCTAGCATCGCATCCCGATTCGACATTGGCCGCTGCGGGCTCGAACTCCGGCAGGTGAGGCGTAGTGGAGTGCTGCGGAGTGGCAGGTTTTGGGGACAGTCGCCTTCCCGGAATGGCCGATTAGGGGAGCAAACCAGTCGCTTGAAAACACCACTGGACACATACCCAAAACCGACTCACAAGGGTATCGCGATCCCGCAAAACCCGCGGAAATCCGTGGGTCGAGGGGGCAGGTGTTTCGGGTTCGAATCCTGTCTCCCCGAACAACTTTCGGCTTTGTCAAGCGAAAACGACCGGAAAGCCCGCCTTTTCTGAGGAGGCGGGTAATTGGTTGCGAATCGTTTCGCACAATTGTGCCAGAAATTGTGCTAGCCGCTGTGCGCGCGCCTGTGCCCGCCATGCCAGCCGGAGCGCGCATGGCCACCAACATCTATCCCCGCGGCACCACCCTGTGGTGGCGTCGATCGGTCCACTTCGTCGCCGTCGTTAACGATCCTATAACCATCCGGATGTCGTTGAAAACGCGATGCCCGCGCGAGGCCAGAGCCCGAGCCGGGTATCTTGAGATGGAGATGAAGACGGTGGAGACGGTGATTGCCGAGGATCTGCGGACGCGGATTGTGCCCGACGACATGCGGGCCGTGTACCGGACCGCGTTCGAGGCAACGCTCGACCGCTACATCGTCCAGCAGGCAGCGACGCCGTTCCGAAGCGAGGCACACGCGGCGATCAATCTTGCCTATGCGCGTTACTTCACGCTGATCGCTTCGACCCCCGTGCCGCCCGAGGCGGACGAGGCATTTCGGAACGAGCTCGCCGACAGTGATCTGTCGCCCCGTGATGCGGACGCTCTGTTCGTGACGGTGGCGCGGCATCGCGGTGCCTCGCCGATCGGCAACAATCATCTGGCAAGCTACCTGCGGGCTGCCGGGGTCAAGCCGACCGAAAACAATCTGCGCGCGATGTCCCGGGTCGCGGCAGCAGCCTATCGCAACGCCTGTCTCGCCGCGACCGAAGGGCTTGATCTTCCCAACCCCGAAGCCGAGGTCTGGCCGCTGCCGGGCGCGCTGCGACGGCTGCTCGACCTGCCGGCTCGTGAAGCGCTGGCGGTGTCGCCGGCGGTGCCGACGCCGCCGCCCGAGACCGCGCAGGCGACGACGCCGGCTCCGACACCGACAGTGACGGCAGCCGTCGTTACAGCCGCAGTCCGATCGACTGGGAAGACCGACGTGCCGTTGTCAACGCTGGCCGCGACCTGCCTTCAGCGGAAAATCGACGACCGCGAATGGCGCGAAGAACGGCGGCGCGACATCGACGCTGTCGTCAATCTGTTCCTCGCCGCGAACGGCGACCTGATGCTGTCGGAGATCGACCAACAGACGTGCAGCGCGATGACCGCGCTCTTTCCGCGCCTACCGACCCGCTACGGCCACACCCGCGAAGACATCGAGGGCGGCATGACCGCCGTCATCGAACGCGGCGACGCCCTCCGCGCGATCTGGAAGCGCGATTCGGTCGCCGCCGAGCGCGAGCTGGTGCCGACCGTCGGCATCAGCGACATCACCCACAACAAGCACGTCACCTGGCTCAGCGCGCTGTTCAAGTTCGCCGACGCCAACGGCTACGTCACGCCCGACGTCGACCTCGGCAAGCTGCGCCGCAAGGTGAAGGGCCGCAAGGGCGGCAAGCGCCTGCCGTGGGCGGAGGCCGACCTCCGCACGCTCGTTTCCGGGCCGGTCTGGACCGGTTGCAAGGGGCTGTGGAATCGGCTGGCACCCGGCGACGTCGTTTTTCACGACGGCATGTATTGGGGGCTGCCGCTGGTGATCTGCACCGGCGGGCGGTCGGAGGAACCGGCCGGGTTGATGCTGGCCGACATCTACGAAGACGCGCCGATCCCCTACATCCACTTCCGCGACAACGCCTATCGCCTGCTCAAGAACGGACAGTCCGATCGCAGAGTACCGATCAGCCCGGCGCTGATCCGGCTCGGCTTCCTCGACCACGTCAAGGCGATGCGCGAGCAGGGCCACGAGCTGCTGTTCCCCGAATTCTACAATTCCAAGGCCAGCATGAGCTTCGACCACGTCTTCTACGACAAGGTGTTCGAGCCACTGCGCGACTTCCATTTCCCGAACGGCACCAGCCAGAAGCGCGGGCGCAAGGACGTCGACGTCCACTCGATCCGCACCCGCGTCGCGTCCTTCTGGCGCGATCGCAAGTTCGATCCCGGCCTGCGTCAGTATCTGCTCGGTCACGTTCCCGATGGCGAGACCGCCGCATCCTATGAAGAAGAGCCCGGCCTCGATCTGCTGCTGCCGCTGGTCACCGCGCTGGGCGACCTGCTGCCGGAGCTGCCCGTTATGCCGCTGCGGCTGCGCCCGACGGAATGGCAGAAGTTCGGCTCGATCCGCGGAAGGCGGGCGAAGTGAGGTTCACGACCGCTGTA
Organism: Pseudomonadota bacterium; assembly: GCA_023418595.1. Classification (GTDB taxonomy): domain Bacteria; phylum Pseudomonadota; class Alphaproteobacteria; order Sphingomonadales; family Sphingomonadaceae; genus Sphingomonas. The sequence goes on along the minus strand of JAEZZI010000004.1, from coordinate 15,823 downwards.
TCGCGAACTGACGCGCTGCCTGCTGACGTTGGTGGAACTGCGCCTGCTGGGCGATACGGTCCGCTTCCGCGCAGCCTTCGGCTTCCATCTGAGTCACGATCGCGCGGGCTTCGTCATCACGCATGATGCGGCTGGCCAGCGGTCGAAGCCGGACGAAATCTTGAGCGTCACTCCTGTGTACGGTCAGCCACGCATCCACGAATGAGTGTAGGCCGACGAACTGTCGAACCGTTCCGCCGTCTTCATCGTCAGGCGGATCATGAAGGAACGGGAAGTCGCTGTAGATCGCGACTGCATCGAGATTCGGCAAGCGCATATGCGGTTCCACCGTCATCTGCTTGCTGGCCGGGTGGTCTGACGTCAGTGCGATAAAGCGATCTTTTCCCGCTGTTGGTGGCGGCAGTCGCGCGTGGTGCTGTGCGGACTTGGCCTGGATCGGAGCCGATGCATCGGTCAGCGTCACGCCCTGCTCAACCGCCAGGCGAGCGCACAGAGCGCGAAACGCCGCGTCACCGCTGACAATGGAAACCGATCCCCACTTCTTCTGCGCGAGCAGCAATGCCGCTCGAACTGCTTCCGGTTTGTGCGCCTGATCGACAACGAGGAGGTCGCCGAGGTCCCGGAGTGCGACCTTCCCGTGTTCGTCGAGATGATGAAAAGCGCGGCCAACGGCGACACGACGATAGCCGGGCACGTCAATCGATAGCGGTGCCGACCCATATCCCGAGGACATGAATATGGCCGGCATGGTGATGTTTTCCAGGGATGGCAGGGCCGGAACCGATGCACCGGCGGACCAGGCGTCCAGCGTTGGAAAGTTCTGCAGCGTCGGCAACGCGCTCGCAGCCGCCTTAAACTGCTCGACGACGCCTGTGGTCAGTCGCCGATGCTCATGCCCCACTACGCCGCGCGCGACGTTCAGCATCGCGCCCGCGTCCGCCCAACCTACCGCGATCACGTCGGCTGACATGCAGTCCTGTATCGCGACGAGGTTCCGTTCGATCGCGGCCCTTTGCGATTGAAGATGACCCTTCAGAGTTTCCAGGCCGGCGGCATAGGTTTGTCGTTCGGCCCAATACCGCTCCGGCCCCTCGTCCGCCGTCAGCGACATGGGGCGACGCTCGACAACATCGACCGAGGGATCTCGAGCGATAAAAGGGCCGAAGCCGGATCGCTTTTCCATCTGTCCGAGCGCAGCGGATCGATCCGCAGTGGATGCGGCGAGGGTGCGGTCGGCCCACCGGATACGCGCGCCGGTTCCGCCGGTTTCATATTCGAAGCCCTGCTCGGCGAGGCGTTCGTGCACCTCCGACCACGATCGTGCCGTCCGCAGGATCGGCTTGACGACCGTCTTCGCGAGCCGCTCGAAAGAAGCGAGCTGAGTCCGTCTTTCGTAGGCGCGCGCTCCCTCCGACAGTTGTTCCTCGATCGGCAGCTTCTCCTTCTCGGCCGCCGATGCTTCACGGCTATCGGCGCGCTGCTCCTTGCTGGGATATCGGCCAGTGATCCCCGTGGCATCCCGGACCTGAATTCCAGTTTCTTTATGGAAGACGCCGTGTTCATTGGCACGATAGAGCGCATTCGGCTCGGATGCCCAGCCCTGTTCATATTCGATCATGGCGACCGCCTGATGAATCATATCGACCTGCCAGTCGCCGCCCGCCGCAATGCGTTGGTGCGTCTTCGGATGCACACGGTTGGCGGCAATGTGCAGGTGATAGTTGGCCGTATTCGAATGAGCGGCGTAGATCGCCTGGTTCTCGCTCAGGCCCATCGCGTCGAGAAAGATCTCGGCAACGCGGTGGACCTGCTCAGGGGTCGGCTGCTCGTGGCCCTGCCAGGCGATGACGTAATGCTCGAGCGGATCGATGCCGGGCGAGCGCATCATCGTCGCGATCATCTCGCGCTGGCATCGAATGAAGTCGTCGCTCCTGAAATTCCTGAAGCCGATGACGTCGACCTTCTCGCCGGGTTCGACGCGCTGTAGTTCGGCAATCGTCGCTGCGACGTCGGCGATGTAGATCAGCGCAGCATGGCTCTTCTCACCCGCCAGTTCCAGTCTGCGCAGCTGCGTCGGATCGGCATCCCGGAGATAATCGGTCAGGGCAGCCGCGCGACCCCGAACCTGCTCGGGCGAGACGATTGTTGTCGGCAATCCCTTCCGTCTGAGTTCGCGATTGACGGCACGCCGCACACGCCGATTGTTTAGGCCGATGCTCTTTGCAATCACGGGCGTGGCTCTTCCTTGCTCAGGACGCACATTCGATCCAGCAGCGCATCGAGCCGATCAAATGCATCTGCGAGACCTTCCGTGCGGCCGAGCTCGACGCTGATCCGCATCGTGGAGAACAAGGCGACAGCCTCGGCGAGCAGCATCTCCATGGGGTAGAACCTGATGGCACGCCCCTTCAACACGCGGCGGATATAGGCCGATCGGTCAAGGTGCGCCGCGCGGGCGGCGGCGTCGATCTTCTCGACTTCGTCAAGCGTCATGCGCGCGCCGACCGTCAGGGTCTGGAGCGAAGACGCGATAGATTTGTTCGGGCTACGTGCCATGATCTGCTTCCTCAGGTCGCCGTGACAAGCGCAGCGCGGAATGGCGACCTGCTGGCCCGGTTAACCGGGCCCATCCTGCACTTTTCCCCTCCACCAACTTTAAGAAGGCAATCGGGTAAATTTGGGCATTTGATCGTGCGCTGCGCCGACAATCTTGACCTCGGAACGTCAGCGCCGTTCGACGTCGGTTCGAACGACGCTGGCAGGAAAACAAGCGAGCCGACGCGTGCGGATCAGGCTCTCGCCGCGCGGTACTCGCGATCGTAGTGCTGAGCCTCTCTCGCTGATGTGACGCAGTCTGCGTCGGAGTGCGCGTGCAGAACCTTGTGCATCGCGCGCTGCAACCCGTCGTATGCGGTCAGCACGGCATTGGTGAGCTGCTCGGCGGGCAACGGCGGGGTGTATTTGAGCGCGTCCTTGGCAGCAGCTCGCAGCTTGGGGATCGCGGCAGCCGCGCCGAGCCACTCCGCAAAGTGCTCGGATTCCGCGATCCGCAGCAGATGCAGCGCAATCTTGGCTGTCGCCAGTTCATAGCCCGGCGGCGGCGCGTCGATCAGGTCAGAAGGCAGGAGGCGGCGGGAACGCCACAGGTCATCGACGTTGGGTGGGAAGTTATCGACGTAATGAACGGGAAAGTTCGCCAGTGCGGCAGGCAGGTCCTCGAACTTTCCAGTGCCATCGATATTGTGTCGGGCAATGCGGATTTGTGCACGCGGCGAGAAGAAGCTGCCGATACGGTTGAGATCCGCCGTCAACCCGGTTTTGTGCGGGATCTGATTGAGAATGAGCGCGCAATTCGCCGCGCCGCCGAACGCATCCATGATGCCAAGCGTCGGCAGGATCGTCTCGGGATTCGATAGCTGGGCGGCGCCGAAGTCTATGAACACCAAGTCGAACCCGGCAAAGGTCCGCTGCGCACGGTCGGCGAAGTCGGCATCGTCGGTGAGCTTGAGGACGGTGTGGCGGGTTGGATCGACCAGCGATGACGTCGCCGCGGTTGTGCTGTCGGCGTCGATGAACCCGACCCGCAGTCCGGCAAGTAGCGCGATGGCCGAGGACTGCATCACGCCCGCCGACTTTGCGATGCCGCCAGCCTGCGGACCGTTGCCGACAGTGCCGGGCTTGTTCGGATTGCTGCGAAATGACTTGATGACCATGATATATACCTTCTAGCGGGCTGCCCCGCTGATCTGTGTTGAATGGACGATTGTCGCCGCATCCGCGGTTGCGGATCGGCGATTAGAAGCCGGGCGCGCGCAGGCTGCGCAGTTCCTCTTCGATCGTGGATGTGCCCGACATGGCTGCTGGTTCGACCTGCTGCTTCGCCGCAGCCACATCTGGTTTCGCCGACTTTCTCGTGGCCTCATCGACGCGAGGCGCGCGGGTCTGGAGCGACAGGGCGATCACAGGCTGACGTTCCGCCTCCTCCTTCAACGCGCGCACAAGCGCCCGTCTGAAGGTCGCGCCGTCGTTCTCGGCACCGAGTTCCTTGAGCAGCGGCCACAGCTTCTTGAGCTTCACGCCCGGGAAGGCAGTGATGGCGGCAACCACGTCAGCGAGGACACTCTCGGCCAGCTGATCCTTGGTTTTCTTCTGCGGTTCGAGCGCGAGCGCCTGTGCGAGGGCCGATGTCAGTGCGCCGCCGTACTTCAGTTCGGCTTGGCCACTTCCGCGTTTGCTCGCGCTGCCTGTTGCGCTCGCACCGCCCTTCGACGACTTGACCGCACGTGCCGGCTTGCCGGCACCCTGCACCACGCGATCGTTCGCAACACTATTTGTAGAGAGAAGATCGGGCATCGGTTTCCTCCAGAATCGCCCGAGCAGTCGATCATAATCGACCGTCGTAACGACCTGGAGGTCTGACACCCCAAGCCGGGAGCGGATTTACCCCGCTACCGACATTGCACCCCACCGTGGGGCCCGCAATGAAGGTGCTGCACCTACACCTTCAACTGTTGTGCACCAGACGCCGCACATCCGGATGAGGCCGTCCTCCGCTCTGAGCGCCGCGGCGCTTGGTTCGAGCATCGACTCTACCTCCGGCCCAATCCAGGACCCGAACGGAACGTATTTAGAACAAGCGGCGCTGATTCGCAAGAAGGCGAAGATGATGAAGGCTGACACGGCTTTGTCGACCCATATGAATGATAGCGGCGAAACCAACATCGACTGAACGGCAGACGTGGTCTGGCACGCATCCACACGCTAGACCTCGGAGATGACGACTGGCTTCATATCCTACACCCACGCCGACACGGCATTGAAGGATCAACTGGTGCAACACCTCGCACCACTACAGCGCGAGGGGCTGATCGACATCTGGCATGACGGGATGCTGCGCCCCGGTGAGCATCTCGATCCCGCCGTGCAGGCAGCTTTGGCTGCTTCCGACCTTGTCATCCTTCTCGTGTCGGCGGCCTTCATCGCCTCCGAATATTGTTACGAGCAGGAGATGATGCGCGCCTTCGCACGCCAGCGAGACGGCACGGCGCGCGTGGTTTCGATCATCTTGAGACCCTGCCAGTGGAAAGGCGTGCCGGTCGGCGATGGTCAAGCGTTGTCGGAATTCGTCGCGCTGCCCAAGGATGGCAAGCCCGTCATCAGCTGGCCCGACACCGACACGGCGTTCGACAATGCCGTTGGTGCGATCCGCGACATGCTGAAGGCCGGCAGGGCGAGCGGTCCCCGCACCGCCGACGCGACGACGTTCCAGCCGGAAACCGCGGTCGCCACGATTCGGCCGGCGAACGCCTCCACCCTTCTTGGCATCGCCGCGAAGCCGACAGACCTTGATCGTGACCGATTCCTGCGTGAGGGGTTTCAGGCGACGGCAGCGTTGTTCGAAGAGAAGCTCGCCGAACTGAAGGCATCTGATCCGCGTATCGATACGGACTTCGAGCGGATCGATAGCCGCTCATTTGCTGCCAGCGCTTATCTTGACGGCAAGCGCGTCGGACAGGTCAGCATCTGGCATGGCGGCGACATGTGGCGGAACGCGCTATGCCTGAGCTACGACACGGCCGCGAGCACGCGGAATTCGATGAACGACTGGCTGCCGGTCGAGGACACCCCCCACGGTCTGGCGTTCGGCGCGCGTAATGCAATGCCTCGTGCGCGACCGGATGGACCCCTCGACGCCGCTGGTGCCGCCGCCTATTTCTGGGATAATTTTCTAGCCCAGGTCCGCAGCCGCATCAGGTGACGATCGCGACGTTTATAGTGTTCATTTCCGTCTGTGAGGGCGGATAAGATGCGGACGAACGATCACGCAGCCTTTGCCATCACCCCTGCGATGGTTAGGCTTTCGGTTACGTCGCGCTCGGACAACAACGCATAGCTCCAGAGTTTGCCGTCACCTTCGGCTGCGAAGATGTTGGCGTTGGCAACCCAGGCGCGGGCGGCGCGGGCTTTCTCCTGGACGGTGGCGTCGGCAAGATCGCGTTCGGCCTTGACCTCGACGATGAGCTTGCGGTCGGTGCATTCGACGACGAAGTCCGGTTCGTAGCGGCGGCCGCGGTCATATTCGATGTCGAACTGGCCGGCGGCTGGGCGAAGCCACCGGATCACGGTGGGCATGTTGTCGCTGTCGATCAGCGCGGCGAAGCGACGTTCGGGGTCGCTATCGAATTTATGGAACTGATACGGGCTTTTCGTTGAGCCGAAAAACAGGATGCCCGGCGTCGCGGACAGCGGATATGCTGCTTCATTCAGGGGCAGCCGCTTCGCTAGGCTGACGCCAAGCTGCTGGGGCTTGAGGGCCTTGAAAGAACGCACACGCTTGGCCCGATATTCGACTGGGGTCTCGCGATAATGCCGCCGCATCTGCTCGAACACGAAGCGGGCGAGTGCCCGGCCATGTTCCAGGGAAACCGCCTCGACCTCTTCCTCGGTGGCAAGATAGCCGCGTAGCCGCGCGATCACCTGACCCGCCCATTTGTAGAGTCGGTCCGCGTGGCTGTCGTAATCGACTTCGGGATAGTCGATGAGATGGCGGATGATGTAATCTTCCGGCCGCCTCTCGCGTGGACCGGAACGCTCGCGGGCGAGCTCGCGCTGACTGTCGTCGCGCAGGTTACGGATCAGGATCGTGTCGCTCGACGGGCGGAAGCGGATGCCGTCCAGTCCCTCAAGGTCGAAGTCGTCGAACCAGAAGTTCACCTCGCGGCTCGGCAGGACGACGATCTCGGGAATCTCGATCGTGTTGGCGGCGATACCGACGGCGATCTCTGCCACCAGCGCCTCGACGGCGGGCGGCTGCATCACTGCGTCGAAGCTGCCCTGAGCCGCGGCCGTCGCGCGGCGAACATCGGCGGCGATCGCCGCCTGCACCTCAGGCTTCTTGAGGTCGGCCAGGCCGCCGGGCAGCGTGCGCTCGCGCTCGCGGATGAAGGCGAGCGTGGCGTCGGCGATCGCAACCTGCTCCGGCGAAGGCGGCGTGTAGGTCGCAGGCTCGTCGCCATCGCGCACGACACTTGCCATCGGAACGCGCCCGGTGAACATCGCTTCGACAGCGGTCGGCACCGCCATCACCTCGCGCGCGTCCGGCGTCACGTCGCCGCCTTCGCCGATCGTGATCTCCTTCAGCTTGACGATCGAGCCCGGCTCGCGGGCGCGCCTAATGACCTCGTCGAAACGGTCGTGGGCGATGACCGTCAGCGTGTCGACAGCCTCGACGCCGGTGCGCGTGCCGTAAGGCAAGCGCAGCCCGCGTCCCAGCGTCTGTTCGGTCAGGATCTCCGACGCTGACGCGCGCAGCGGCACGATCGTGTACAGGTTCGTGACGTCCCAGCCTTCCTTCAGCTTGTTGACGTGGACGACGATGTCGGTCTGCGCGTCGTGTTCCAGCCCGACGAGGCGCGCTATCGCCTCGTTCGACTCCTCCCCAGTCTGGTTGGAGTGGACCTCGGCGACGCGACCGCGATAGGCACCACCGTGGAAGTCCTCGCTTTCGAGATAGGCACGGATTGCGCCCGCGTGCGCGGTGTCCCTCGCCACGACGAGCATGAACGGATGCACCTTCGGCCGCCCGCTTTGGCGGGCGTAGAGGTCCAGCTCGACCTTGACGTGCTCGTGATAGGTCACGCCATCCGCGAGCATGATCCGCTCCAGCTCGTCGGCAGCGACGCCGTCCGGCCGGAAGTCGGCGCGCGTCGCCACCGCCGGTTCCTTGACGTAGCCATCGGCCATCGCTTCCCCGAGGCCGTAGGAATAGATGACGTTCTTGAAATCCTTCGGCGACGCGCCGACCGTCTTCGGCGTGGCGGTCAGTTCCAGACCTAGACGGGGGTTGAGTTCGAACACCGCATTCGCCGCTGCCTTGGCACGATAGCGGTGCGCCTCGTCCATCAGCATCACCAAGTCCGGCAGGCGAGAGAGATAGTCGAAATAGCTCTCGCCCAGCGTTTCGCGGAACGAGCGGATGCGGCCCTTTTCCTTGTTGATCTTGTCGACGTTGAAGATGTTGATGATCGCCTCGCCGCCGAACAGGTCGGACCCGCGCACGCCGCGCCCTTCCTCCCAAGTATCACCGGTGACGATGATCGGCGGGGTCTGCGCGAACTCGGCGATGCCCCGGAACACGTATTTGGACGACGACTGGCGCGAAAAATCGGTGACCAGCTTGTCGTAGATCGTGGTGTTGGGCGCGAGGACGAAGAAGTTTTTCGATCTGCCGGTCAGATACAGCCAGGCGATGAAGGCGCCCATCAGCCGCGTCTTGCCGACACCGGTCGCCAGCGCGAACGCGAGCGACGGGAACGCCCGCTCGAAGCTATCAACCGAAGGATAGGTCGCGCGGATGTCAGCGAGAAGCGCCGCCGGATCGGCGGTTTCGTTCCAGTCCAGCCGGCCCGCCACATCGCCCAGGATCCGCAGCGCTTCCTCTTGCGGCTTGCGCAGGCTCAGCCGCTGCGCGACCTGAAGGCGAAGGCGATCGTCGCGGGTGAGGTCAGCCATTGGCCGGCTCTCCCGCGAACAGCGGTCCGGCGTCCGGCGCGTCGTCAGCCGCTTCCCGTTCCGGCAGCGCTGCAATGTTCAGCGAGTAATCGTCGCGGCCCCATTCGCATTTGCTCAGGATGCTGGCCGGAATCTTGCGGCACGTCAGATTCTCGAACGCGTCGATGTTCCCGGAGAAAGCGCGGGCGCAGATCAGGAGCGAGCGCTCCGGCCCGACCTCTTCGGATAGCAGCCGCAGTGCATCCTGGGTCAGCGCCTGGGTCGTGACGTAGAGGAAGTCGCGCTCGCTCGATCGACCGTGGCGCCACCATTCGGCGTCGCGTTCGTTGCCGTCGCCATCCTGCGCGGGATCGTAGGTAAACCCGAGATGCTTGCACATTGCCTGCGCCAGCATCGGCCCGTTATATTCCGGCGCGATCACCCAGTTGTCATAGGCGTCGCGTTCGAGCAGCGAAGGCGCAAGCGTGTAGTATCGGAAGCCGCCGCCGCCTTCCCAGCCAACCGCCTTGGTTACACCACCCTGATCCTCGCCGTTGATCACCTTGAGCAGGCGCGGGACTATGTGGGTGTCGGCATGGTCGCCGATCTCGACCATGATCCAACGACGGCCCATTTTCTGTGCCACTGCACCGGTGGTGCCGGAGCCGGCGAACGAATCCAGGACGAGGTCGCCCGGCGCCGTCACCGCCTCCAGCAGCAAGCTAACGAGCGATTCTGGCTTTGGGTAGTCGAACGCGGCGCTACCGAATAAGGCGCGCGATTCTGCACTAGAGTCCTCATAGGTTCCAAGTCCGTAATGCGCCAGCGACAGCAGATTCTTGAGCTTCTTAGTCTCGCCGCCCGCTTTGACGTGATTAGGACGAAACGGGACCTTGCTGATGATCAGATTCTCTCCCGCCGCGACGATCTCGTTCAGTTTCTTTTGCGAGTAGCGCCATTCGCCACGCAGCCGAAATACCGTCGCGTTCCTTCCACCCTCGATCACAAGATCATCGAGTAGAACGGTCTTTATGTTGCCGCCTGACATATCCTGCGCGGGCACTGTGCCATCCCCAATACCGAACTGCACCGATCGTGGGGGAAAGGTAAGGATCGCTTCCGGATTACCCGCATTGTTAAGAGGATACTTTTTGCCTTCGGTCGTCAGACCACCGGTGAAGGCTGGAGAAGATGATCGATCTGGCGAGTAACACAGTATATTCTCGGTTACCGATCCCATGTTCTGGTCAAGAAAGGACGGCTTCTTCTTCTTCTCCCAGATAATGTTACCGCAGAAATTTCGGCGTCCAAAAATCTCGTCCATCAAGACTTTCAGATAAGCATGCTCCTCGTCGTCGATCGACACGAAAATGATCCCATCGTTGCGCAACAACGTGCGCAATATCTCCAACCGATCGCGCATCAATGATAACCACAGCGAATGCGCCATGCCGTCATCGTAGTGCGTAAAGGCGCTGCCGGTATTATAGGGTGGATCAATGTAGATGCACTTCACCATGCCTGCATGCGTCGCTTCCAGCGCCTTGAGCGCCAACAGATTGTCGCCTTTGATCAGCATGTTATCGGACGTACCCGAGCCAGACGCGCCATAAACGCCGTCGCCGGCTGGCATGAGCAAGCGCGGCTCGACTTTGTGGCGCACGTCGCGATCGGGCCATTGCAGGCCGAGACGCTTATTCATCTGATTACCTTCATTTCGTGATCACCCATCGGCGCGATCCGACCCGGGTCTGTTCTAGAGGGAGCGCGTCGAGCTGCTGATATCGCGCGGGTTGCGACGCTTCCGACACAATCTCGTATACATAAGCCGCGCCTTCGCGCCGGAACAGGATGAAGCCTGGCCGATCGCCATAATCGAGTTCGGCAATGTGCAGTCGCGCGGTCGCGTTAGCCATCCGGGTCAAGGTCAATCGATGCCACTCCGGATCCCCTCGGAGACGAGCTGAGATGACTTTGGACGCGCCCTTTCCTAATGGGCCGAAGAACGGCAGAGACGGAATTGGTGGCTGGATTTGCTTGCCACCGGCGCCGGTTTCCCGCTCCATCAGCTCCATTACCAGCAGGTCCGCTTCGATTGCGGCAAGAGCGGCAGGCTTCTTCCCCTTGGTCTTAGCAGCCGGTGTCTTGCGCTTGCTCCACACAAAACGTGGTGGGGATTTGTGCGCCTTTGCGAACGCTTCGCGCTCCTTTCGGTAAGCGGCAATTTCAGTCTTCGTGCCCGGAATGCTAGCGGACTTCAATAATGCGATCCATTCTCTCCACACCGGAACAGCGTCGCCGGTAACGCGAATCCCGAACTCTATATTGTCCTCGAGACCAGCGCTGCTTAAATTATGACTCCCGATCCAAGCCTGTTGACCTTCTTTATTTTCCCAGTGAATCACCTTAGGATGGTAGACACCGACATAGTCGGCCAGCAGAAATAGCTCGACCCCGGCATCCACCATTTCATCAAGTGCTGCTGGGTCGGTCAGGCCGCTATCAGTGCCGATATAAGCTCGAATTACTCGACCACCCACGGCCTTCCACGCCTTCAGTGCGGGGGCGATCTTCCGCCATCCAGATACTTTCGCAGCATAATAGCACAACGTTATCGTGCCGGGTGATTTACCCGCCTTTGCCAATTCGTCAGTTAGCGATGCAAACACGCTGCGCACCGACGCGCCGTTTGTCGTGTATCCCGGCAGCCATTCACCTTCAGTAGCCATTTTTCTGCCCCTCGGCCGCGCCGCTCACACTACCGTCCATCGCAACGTGAATAATTCCTCGATCCGCGGCGTCTGGTCGAGCATCGCCGCGAGTTCGTCGAGCGCGCGGTTGATATCGGCGTTGACCTGCCGCTTGGTCTCAAACTGCGACATCTTCAGGTCGTCGCGTGCGGTCTCTTTCTTGCGGATGTCCCGCATCTGGGCGAGCTTCTCCTCCATGCCAAGGCCCGGCGCACGCTTGGCCCGCTCCAGTTCCTTGATCTCGGCATCGAGCGCGGCAACCTGCGCCTCGATCTCGATCTCGCGGTCTCGCGCATAGCGACCAAGCTGCTCTTCCTTTTCAAGCAGCCACGCATAATTCTCTGTCGTCACACGCTCGGAAAAGGCGACGAACTCGGCCTCGCGGAGAGCATCGAGCCTATCTGAAGGGGGAGCGACGTCGGCCGGTCCCAGGCTTCGCGCAGGCGCCATCATCATTTTGTCGGCGACGCCCGCAGAGATCACTTCACCATGATCCGTTTCGGCGACGATCAGCACCTCCTCGCGCTCGGCATCCGGCACCGGCATGACCGCCTTGAACGCGCGCAGCCAGCCCGACCGCCCGGCCAGATCGACGACGCCGCCCAGCTGACCCGGATAGGGATACGCCGCCGGATCGAACACCACCGCCTCGACGCCGTCCTCGACGCGAGCCTTTGCCCGCTCCACGATCTCATGCCCCAACGCCTCGCCGACGCGGAAGAACTGCCAGCCCTGCTCGTCCGCCATCGGCCAGCGCGTCGTCCAACGCTGTCCGTCGTAATCGAACCAGATCGCGTCCGGCGTGGGGAAGCGCGCTTCCGGCAGCTCGGCCTGCGCCACCATCAGCAGGCGCTGCTGGAACTCAGGCAGGATTTCGGCCAGCGCTTGCTCTCGTCGATGCAGCTTGGCGACGACATCGCTGTCCATGCTTTCCAGCACCTTGGCGCGGGCAGCCTCCATATCGGCATCGATGCTGTCCTGGATGCGGGCGGTCAGGATATCGAACTCGGCGTCGGCCTCTTCGGCGCTGCGACAGGATTGTACGATCCGTAGCACCTCGCGCTCGAAATCGATGCCATCGGTCAGGATACCGAGCACTTCGTCGGACGCGCCGAACACGCCTTCGAACAGGTGCAGCTTCTGTTCGAGAAGCTCGTGAATGCGCGCCTCGGCGCGGTTCTTGAGGTTCAGCATGTTGACGACGGTGACGTCGACCAGCTGACCGTAACGATGGCAGCGACCGATCCGCTGCTCGACGCGCTGCGGGTTCCACGGCAGGTCGTAGTTGATCAGCAACGAGCAGAATTGGAGGTTGATGCCCTCGGCGCCGCTTTCCGTGGCGATGAGAATGGTCTTGTCGTCGCCCCGGAACGCCTCGACGATGGCCGCCTTCATATCTGCGGTCTTTGACCCCGATATGCGGTCGGTGCCGGCGTGCTTCGCCTTCCATGCTTCATAGATGGCACGACTTTCAGGGTCGTTGTTCGACCCGTTCATCAACACCATTCGGCCGGCATAGCCGTTCTCGGCGAGCAACTGGTTGATGTAGTGCTGGGTTCGCACCGATTCGGTGAAGATCACCGCCTTGCGCTGTCCACCCTTTGCCTCGATCTCGTCCAATACGGCGGGAAGGTTGGCGATCAGTTTCTCGCCCTTGCCGTTGACGCCGATGCCGCGCGCGATATCGCGCATCGCCTCGACGTGGGCGATCTCGGCGGCGAGCTTGACCGGATCGATCGGCTCCTCGGTTTCGCCGTCCTCGTCATCCAGCGACTCCTTTTCCTCCTCGAAGCTGTCCTCGAAGTCGTCGGTCATCTCGGCCGAGGCGCGCTCCTTGCGCCGCAGCCGTTCGAGCAGCGTGTCTAGATAGCCGGCGACGGCGGCAGTCGACGAGCCCAGGCTCTTACGGGCCTGCAGGATCACCAGTGCATTGGTGCGGCTGCCATAGGCGATGGTGTCCGGATCCTGCAGGTATGCGGATAGCTGCTCGTACAGGTCCGTTTCTACGTCATGGGGTTCGAACTGGAAGGTGACGGCGTGGCGTTGGCGGAAGTTGATGTGCCCCGCCTCCTGCACCTGGCGACGCAGCGTGCGGTGGCATATGGTTTTCAACCGCTCGCGCAGGATTTCCTGCGACGCGGGCGTGGCGTTGGCGCCCATGTACTGCGCTTTGAAGGCGTTCTCGCCGCCGAAGTGCATCTCGTCGATCATCGACACGATGCCGTAAAGCTCCGTCAGCGAGTTCTGCAGCGGCGTCGCGGTCAGCAAGATCTTGAAGCGACCGTCGACCGCCTCCTTCAGCACCTTGGCCCGCTTCGCGCCCTTCTTGTGGACGTTGCGAAGCCGGTGGGCTTCGTCGAATACGACCAGGTCCCAGGCGACGGCGCGGACGTCGTCCGCCTTGCGGGCGGCGAACTCGTAGCTGACGATGACAACGGCGTCCTTGGCCTCGAACGGCCGCGCGGTGCCCGAGCGCCGCTGGTCGCCATAGGTCTTGGCATCGAGGATCACTGCGCGAATCGAGAACTTCTCGAACAGCTCCTGCTGCCATTGCTTGCGCAGCGACGCAGGGACAACGAGCAATACGCGCCGCCGCCGCTCGGCCCAGCGCTGCGACATCACGAGCCCCGCTTCGATCGTCTTGCCGAGCCCGACCTCGTCGGCCAGCAGCACGCCCTTGGCGAACGGCGACTTAAGCGCGAATAGCGCCGCATCGACTTGATGCGGGTTCATCTCGACCCGCGCCGATGTGAGCGACTGCGTAAAGGCATCTTCGCCATTGCCGGCGATGGTAAGCCGGTGCGCGTGATAGTGTCCCTGGACCGGAAGATACGTGGCCAAATGCTTCCCCTCTGACTCCAAACTGACCATAGAATGCCTGCAATCTCAACGAGAACTGCTTCCAGAGCGGCACCGAATTCCTGTTTCACCTCGCCACGATGGCTGCCTTGTCCTACAATGGTGTTATGGAGCGTGTCCTGCCTGTCCCGAATACCTTAAGCGCCACTGCGGCGAACGGTCGGCGCGCGCTGTCGAATGGCCTGCTGATCATGCTGGGCAAGGTCTTGCGCGCGATCAGCGATGCGCTCGTCGTCATCGTCGACAAGCGCCACGGGTCGCTCACCGCTCGACGTCTCATCTCGAGCGTGATGTTGTTTATCGCAGCACTCTTGCGAGCGTTGTGCCCGGGTGCCGCCTTTTTTCGTCGACGCGATAAAGGAACCTCCGCATTCGAACTAGCCTTAGTGGCGCCGCCTTCCCGCTGGGCGGCCCCGTAGCATCCCTCGATAGCGCAAGCTCTGCCGTGCCCAGCCGGCGCGGCGAACAGCAATTGCGCCCGCGCGAACGCCGCAGCCTGAGAAACCTGAGAAGGCTGCGAAGATGTGAAAGGTGCGAACCTGCGGGCGAGCCGAGCGAGGCTTCGATGGCAACAAAGGACGAATGGGTCGAACAGGAAGAGTTCGATAAAACCGCAGACGAAGTTCTGCTGGAGAAGGGCAGCAACCTGAAGAAGGTCAACGCCAACATGATCGCGACGCGTATGGGACGAAAGAAGGCCAACCCAACCTTCTATCGCCTGTTCGACGAATGGAAGCATCGGCGACGCGTGCAAACGCACCTGCCGCCGTTCGTCGTGCAGGACAAGCATCGCGAGATGCTCGAAGCCGTCCTGGTCGCCGTTGGCACCGAAATTTCGGCCGAGGCGACACACGTCGCCGGCTTTCGGACGCGGGATCTGCAGGATGACAATGATAGCCTGCGGGGTGATCGAAACGATCTGCTGACGATGGTGGACGAGCGCGACGCAGCTCTGAAAGCGGCAAGCCGACAGATCGATCATCTCGAGCAGAAGCTGATGGAAGCGCGGTCGATTAACACGGATCAGGCGAGCAAGATCGAGAAGCTGGAGCAGCGGATCTTCGAAATCCAGAGCACCGGCACGTCGTTGAACGATCCTGCAGTTGTCGAGAAGTTGGCCGAACTGGTCGCGACGGCGGTGGCGAGCACCGCGGCAAAGCAAGTGCTGCCAGAGGCCACTGTTATGGCGTCGCCCCAGCCGACTCGCACTGCACAGACCGATCTCGTCGCCGAGGGGAGCGTTGACTTGCTTTCGACCCTCAGCGTCGAAAAGCGTGGTGCGCTCGATAATGCTGGGGAAGGAGGCAGTACCTCCTGATTTTCGCGGGTCGTCGAGTTTCATTGCCGGCGATCACTTCGTGATCGCCGGCATTTCGTCGCCGAACGCCTGTGTTATCGCACGCAACCGCTCCCGAACATGCCCGTCGACTGCGACATTGAGCGTAGCGAACCCGAGACGCCGGACGCTCTGTGCCACGCTGTAACTTTCCTGAACTCCCTCATCGCGGCCTACAGCGACATGATGAGGGTATAGGAGAAGCAGACGATCACACCGGTAAAGATGGCCGTATGACATCATCTGATAGACATCGGCCTGGCTAGGTGTTTGATCCCACGGTTTGATGGTGCGATCCTTTCGTTGGAATGGAAGGAAGCCGTATGGGACAGGTACGTCACGGGAGCGCCACGACCACGCACGCTGTCCGAGCAGCAATACAGCGATC
>JAEZZI010000026.1 GCA_023418595.1 Pseudomonadota bacterium | reverse complement strand
GACGGCGCCACCCCGCCCGCGGCGCCCGCGACCGGTGAGGCACCTCCGCAGACGGCCGAGAGCCAGCGCGGCGGCGGGCCGGGCTTTGGCGGACGCGGGTTCGGCGGTCGTGGCGGCGGAGGCGGCGGTCGCTTCGGCGGCGGCCAGGGTGGCGGGCGCATCCAGTTCAGCGCCTATCACACCATCGTGTTCAAGGATGAGGTGACGATCCGGCAGGGCGTGCCGGTGCTCGACCTGCTCGGCGGGTCGGCGACGGGATCGTCGGGCGGGCAGGCGCGGCACGAGGTTCAGCTGCGGACCGGCTGGTCGCGCGACGGCATCGGCGTCCGGCTGCACGGAAACTGGCGCAGCGGCACCTTCGTCGATGGCGGCGCGAGCGGCGGAGAGCGGCTGAATTTCGACAGCCTCGCGACTTTCGACCTGCGCAGCTGGGTCGATCTGGGGTCGCAGCCCGAATTGCTGGTCAAGGCGCCGTGGTTGCGCGGCGCGCGGATCGGGCTGGACGTGAACAACATCTTCGACGCACGCCAGCGGGTGACCGATGTGAACGGGGTGGTGCCGCTCAGCTATCAGCCCGATTATCTCGATCCGCTGGGACGGACGGTGAAGATCAGTTTCCGCAAATTGTTCCTGCCGGGGTTGCCGACGCGCGGGGCGTTGAGGCGAGGGATGTAGCTTACACGCCCGCTCACCGTTCGTTTCGAGCGAAGTCTAGAAACGTGGGGCAAGCGCGCGCAAGCGTTTCTCGACTGTGCTCGAAACGAACGGGGCTGGGCTCAAGACCCATTAACGGCGCGGATCAGAAGCGGAAGGGGATGGGCATTTTACACCCGCTCCATTCTTCACCCGTCCGAATAATGGACCGGTAACGTCTAATGCAGAGAGCCGAAGCGGTAACGTTGCTTAGCGTGTCCTTAAGCGATCCGCGCTAGGGCTGGCGCCCATGACCGCAACGCCTCGCATCCTCATCATCTTCGGCACCCGTCCCGAAGCGATCAAGCTGTTCCCCGTCATCGCCGCCTTAAAGGCGCGCGGCGATCTCGCCGTGCGGGTCTGCGTCACCGCGCAGCATCGGGGATTGCTAGACCAGGTGCTCGACATCGCCGGGCTGTCGCCCGACATTGATCTCGACCTGATGGAGCCGGGGCAAAGCCTCGACAGCCTCACCGCGCGCCTGTTGACAGGCTTGGGCGACGTGATGGACCGCGAGCGGCCCGACCGGGTGATCGTCCAAGGCGATACCGCCACCGCGATGGTCGGCGCGCTCGCCGCTTATTACCGCAAGGTTCCGGTTTCGCATGTCGAGGCGGGGCTGCGCTCGGGCGACATCCACCATCCCTGGCCCGAGGAAGTGAATCGGCGGATCGTCGCCCCCATTGCCGACCAGCATTTCGCGCCGACCGAGACGGCGGCGGATGCGCTGCGCCGCGAGAATGTCGCGCCCGCCACCATCCATGTGACGGGCAATACGGTGATCGACGCGCTTCATGCCACGACCGCTCGGATCGAGAGCGACCCGTCGCTGGCCTCCGGGCTCGACGCCATCGCCGCGCGCTTTGCGGGCAAAAGGCTGGTGCTCGTCACCACCCATCGCCGCGAGAATTTCGGCGGCGGGATGCAGGGCATTGCCGAGGCGATCGGTCGCATCGCCGCGCGCGACGATGTGGCGGTGCTGTTCCCCGTCCACCCCAATCCCAATGTCGTGTCGGTAATGGACGACATGCTCGGCGACCGCGCCAACATCGCGCGCATCGACCCGCTCGATTACCCGCATTTCATTCGCGCGCTGGGGATGGCCGATCTGGTGCTGACCGATTCGGGCGGCGTGCAGGAAGAAGCGCCCGCGCTCGGCAAGCCGGTGCTGGTGATGCGTGCAACCACTGAACGACCCGAAGGCGTGGCCGCTGGCACCGCCAGGCTGGTCGGCACCAATCCGACGCGGATCGTTTCCGAAATCTCAACCCTCCTCGACGATGATGCCGCCCATCAGGCGATGGCGCGCGCGCACAATCCGTTCGGCGACGGCCATGCCTCGACTAGGATTTCGGGGATTATTGCGGATGGTTTCGGACTCTGAACTGAAGGTCGTCGTCCTCGGCCTCGGCTATATCGGCCTGCCGACTGCCGCCGTGATCGCGCGCACCGGTGCGCAGGTGCTGGGGATCGACGTCCATCAGTCGGTCGTCGACACCGTCAATTCGGGCAAGGTCCATATCGAGGAAATCGACCTCGACGGCCTCGTCTCGGGCGTGGTCACGCGCGGCAACCTTCGCGCCTCCACTCAGGTCGAACCCGCCGACGTGTTCGTGATCGCGGTGCCGACGCCGTTCGACGACGATCACGCGCCCAACATCGGCTATGTGCTGAAAGCCGCGACCAATGTCGCTGCGGTGGTCAAGCCGGGCGATGTCGTGATCCTCGAATCCACCTCGCCGGTCGGCACGACCGAAGAAGTCGCCAAGCTTTTGGCGCAGCTCCGCCCCGATCTGAAGGTGCCGGGCCACTCGACGGGCACGCCGGATATCGCCATCGCCTATTGCCCCGAACGCGTCTTGCCGGGCCGCATCCTGGTCGAACTGGTCGACAACGACCGCGTGATCGGCGGCATCACCCCGCGATGCGCGCGCAAGGCGCTGCAATTCTATCGCCGCTTCGTGCGCGGGGCGTGCGTCACCACCAATTCGCGCGCGGCGGAAATGACCAAGCTGACCGAGAATGCCTTCCGCGACGTCAACATCGCCTTTGCCAACGAACTGTCGGTGATCTCCGACAATCTCGGCATCGACGTGTGGGAAGTCATCCGCCTCGCCAACCGCCACCCGCGCGTCAACATCCTGTCGCCCGGCCCCGGCGTCGGCGGCCACTGCATCGCGGTCGACCCCTGGTTCATCGTGCACGGCGATCCCGAAAACGCCCGCATCATCCGCACCGCGCGCGAAGTGAACGATGCCAAGGTCGGCTATACGATTGGCCGCGCCGAAGCGCTGATCGAAAGCCTGCCCGGCGTCCCCGTCGCGTGCCTGGGCCTCGCGTTCAAAGCGAACATCGACGATTTCCGCGAAAGTCCCGCAATGAAGGTCGCCAGCCATCTGGCGCACCGCTTCGGCGAGCGCATCCGCATCGTCGAACCTTATGCCGACGCCCTGCCCCCCGCCTTCGGCGGCAGCGGCGCGACGCTGATCGATGTGGACGCCGCGATCGAGGATTGCCCGATCTTCATCGTGCTCGTCGACCACGAAATCTTCAAATCCATCCCGCTCGACGAACGGGCGGACAAGCACGTCTATGACACGCGCGGGATCTGGCCGGATCAGCCGCATCACACCCCGTCCAATCAGCCCCTGCGCATCGCGGTCTGAAGTTCCCCTGCCGGAGCCGATTGCCGATCATCCTGGCGATCGGAAAAAGCCATCGGCGTCGGGCTATTGCACGATCGCAACGCCTTCGCTGCGCGGATCGGCGGCTCCTGTCCATCGGCCATCGACGCGTTGAACCGCGTTGACCTTCGATCCGATCGGAGCTTCTCGAGCCGAATGGCCCTTCGCGCGCAGGCCGGCAAGCAGCCTTTCCGTATCGCCCGACGGCTCCATCAGAATGGTGTTTCCGTCAAAGAACAGGTTGGGCAGCGCGATCGCGTCTTGTGCCGACAGGCCGAAATCCAGCACCCCGATCAGCGTCTTGGTGACGTGCATGATGATGCGCGGGCCGCCCGCGGAACCGAGCGCCAGGACCGGGCGGTCGTTCGCGTCATAGACGATGGTCGGCGACATCGACGACAATGGCCGTTTGCCGCCTTCCACCCGGTTCGCGACCGGCAATCCGTCGCGCTCGGGCTGCAGGCTGAAATCTGTGAGTTCGTTGTTCAGCATCATGCCGCTGGCGACCAACTGGCTGCCCCACACGCTTTCGATCGTCGATGTCATCGCGACCACATTGCCCTGCGCATCGACGGCGGAGAAATGCGTGGTCCCCGCCTCGGTCGATCGCGTGGGCGCACCGCGCGGCGCAGCGCCCGGCGGCACACCGTGTCGCACCGATCGCGCGGCGCGATCGCTGCGGATGAGGCGCGAGCGGCTGGCCAGATAACCGGGATCGATCATCCCCGTCAGCGGCACCGACACGAAGTCGGGATCGCCGATATAGTGATCGCGATCGGCATAGGACAGGCGCATCGCTTCCGCGATCACATGCCACGCCTCGGGCGAGCGCGCGCCCATTGCGCCAATGTCGAACCGCTCGATCATCCCCAATATGCCGAATACGGTCGTCGCACCGGACGATGGCGGTCCCATGCCGCAGATCTTGTACACGCGGTAACGCACGCAGACCGCGTTGCGCGACGTGGCGGCATAGCTGGCGATATCGGCGGTTGTCAGCGTCGCCGGATTGCGCCGACTGCCGCCGACCGCCGCGATGATCGCATTGGCATTTTCGCCGTGGTAAAATGCGTCCGGCCCCTCGCTCGCAATGCGTTTGAGCAACCGTGCGAGTTCGGGATTGCGGATCGTCGCGCCCTCCGAAAGCGGGCGACCACCGGGTGCGTATAGGGCCTGAGTTTCGGGAAAATCCCTCCAGCGCGGGTTCGCGCTCGCGATGAAACGCGCCATCATGGGCGAGACGGCAAAGCCTTGTTCGGCATGGCGGATCGCGTGGTCGAACAATCGTGCCCAGGGCAGCTTGCCCCAGCGGCGATGCGCATCGGCCATCAGGCGGATGTTGCCGGGCACGCCGACCGACAGGCCACCGGGATAGACGTCGGCATGATCGCGCGGCTTCCCGTCCGTGCCCAGAAAACGGTCGGGCGTTGCATTCGACGGCGCCCGCTCGCGACCGTCGATGGTGTCGATCAAACCCTGGCGCGCGTCGTGATGGACAAAGAACCCGCCGCCGCCGATCCCGCTCGATTGCGGTTCCACCACGGTCAGCGTGACCATCATCGCCAGTGCCGCGTCGGTCGCACTGCCGCCCTCTCGCAGCATCGCCACGCCGGCTTCGGACGCACGCGGGTCGGCGGCGGAAACCACCCCTTGCGCCTTGGCGGTGATCGGGCTGCCGACCGCCAGCGCGAACAGAAGCGGCGCCAGAATGCCAAACCGAATCCGACTGATCATCCCGCCCTCTTGTTGCCATTCCGATCGACGACGAAGTTGCCACGGTGTCGATCGACGCTCCGGCAACCGCCAGTCGCAATCATTTCCTGTCGTGAAACCGACAGTTATGGCCGCGCCTGTCGCCCAGGGTCGGAACGCTGGGCGACAGGCGTCCATTTCTCCGCGCCGCGATCATTGGCGATCATCGCCTCAATGAACGCCATCGTCCGCAGGCCATCATCGAGCGAGGGGAACCAGTGCGCCTCGCCCGCGACCGGGGCACCGGTCGCGTCTCCGCGAATGGCGGTGGCAAAATCGCGGTAGAGGTTGGCGAAGGCTTCGATATAGCCTTCGGGATGGCCCGCGGGAGTCCGCAAGCGCGCGAGCGTGGTTTCGGCCAAAGCAGAGCCGCCCGCACGGACGATCTCGGCAGGGCGGTCGAGCCAGCGCAGCGTCAGGCTGTTCGGCTCCATCTGCGCCCATTCCAGCCCGCCGCGCTCGCCGTGGATGCGCAGGCGCAGGCCATTCTCGTCGCCCGCGGCGACCTGGCTCGCTTTCAGCGTGCCGCGCGCGCCTCCTTCAAACCGCAACAGCGCCGATACGTCGTCGTCCAGGCGCCGACCCTCGACATGGGTCGTCAGGTCGGCGCTCAGCGCCTCGACACGCAAACCCGACACATGTTCGGCGAGCTGGAATGCATGCGTGCCGATGTCGCCCAGGCAGCCGCCCATTCCTGCGCGCGCGGGATCGGTGCGCCATTCGGCCTGCTTGTTGCCGTCCGCGTCGATCGGCGCGCTCAACCAGCCCTGCGAATATTCGACCTGAACCAGGCGGATGCGACCGAAATCGCCGCGGGCGACCCGCGCCCGCGCCTCCTCGACCAGCGGATAGCCGCTGTAGGTGAAGGCGAGCGCATAGAGCCGACCGCTGCGTCGCACCGCTTCGGCGATGGCGCGCGCTTCGTCCAGATTCAGCGCCATCGGCTTTTCGGACATGACGTGAAACCCGGCATCGAGCGCCGCGATCGCCATCGGCGCGTGGAGGTGATTCGGGGTAACGATCGCCAGCGCCTGGATGCGCTGATCCTCCGGCAGTCCGCGCTCTCCATTCAGCAGCGCATCTATCGTGGGATAGACCCGGTTTGCCGCGACACCGAGTGCGTCACCGCTGCGCCCGTTGCGGCCAGCATCGGTGCTGAATGCGCCGGCGACCAGTTCAAATTCGCCGTCGAGCGCCGCCGCCATCCGGTGCACCGCACCGATGAACGCGCCTTCGCCGCCCCCCGCCATGCCGTAACGGATTTTCGATCTGGCGTTCATACTGGCGTCACTCCTGAATTCGTATGCACGGTTGCGCTGAACATGGCCGGGGGGTTACATGCAGTGAACGATCGTTGCCATAGCGGAGAGGAATATGAAATTTCTTATCGGGCTGCTGCCGGTTACGGCAGCTTCGCTCGCGTTTGCGTACTCCCCTGCACCGTCGGCACCGGTAACGCCCGCTGCGAACCAGGGCGCTGCGACCTTTGCCTCCTGCAAGGCGTGCCATACGCTGAACGCAGGCGGTAAAAGCACCATGGGACCAAATCTGCACGGCATCTTCGGCCGTCAGGCCGCGACCGACGCGACGTTCAAGAATTACAGCCCGGCGCTGAAAAAATCCGGCATCCGCTGGAACGAGCAGACGCTGGACCAGTATCTCGCCAATCCGACCAAGGTCGTTCCGGGCACGCGCATGGTGGTCCGCGTCGCCGATCCGACCAAGCGCAAGCAGCTGATCGTCTATCTCAAGACGGAAACCGCCAAGTGATGCGCTGCGCGTCCGGGATGACTGCATGAAGGGTCCGGCGGTCTTCCTCGCCCAGTTCATGGGCGACGCAGCGCCGTTCGATACGCTGGCGTCGGCGGCGCGCTGGATGGCGGATGCAGGCTATGTCGGGGTTCAGATTCCCACTTGGGACAGCCGCTGCATCGACCTGAAGCGGGCCGCCGACAGCCAGGATTATTGCGACGAAATCGTCGGTGTCTGTCGTGAGGCGGGCGTCGAGATCACCGAGCTGTCGACCCATCTTCAGGGCCAGCTCGTCGCGGTTCATCCCGCCTATGACGCGGCGTTCGACGGCTTCGCGCCGGAAGCGGTGCGCGGCAAGCCTGCAGAACGTCAGGCCTGGGCCGTCGATCAACTGAAACTGGCCGCAAAGGCCAGCCAGCGCCTCGGTCTCGATGCCCATGCCACCTTTTCCGGTGCGCTTGCCTGGCCATTCCTCTATCCTTGGCCGCAACGCCCGGCGGGACTGGTCGAGGAAGCCTTCGACGAACTCGCACGCCGCTGGCGACCGATTCTCGACGCGTTCGACGAAGCGGGCGTCGATCTCTGCTACGAGATCCATCCGGGCGAGGATCTGCACGACGGCGCGACGTTCGAACGGTTTCTGGCAGGCGTTGGTAACCACGCCCGCGCGAACATCCTCTACGATCCCAGCCATTTCGTGCTGCAGGCGATGGATTATCTCGATTTCATCGATATTTACCACGATCGCATCCGCATGTTTCACGTCAAGGACGCGGAGTTCAATCCGACCGGGCGGTCGGGCGTCTATGGCGGTTATCAGGACTGGCTGAACCGGCCGGGCCGTTTCCGCTCGCTGGGCGACGGGCAGGTCGATTTTACCGGCATTTTCTCCAGGCTGACGCAGCATGGCTATGACGGCTGGGCAGTGCTCGAATGGGAATGCTGCCTGAAACATCCCGAAGACGGCGCCCGCGAAGGCGCGCCGTTCATCGCCGCGCATCTGATCCGTCGCCCTGAACGCGCGTTCGACGATTTCGCGGCAGGGAGCGATCCTGGGCTGAACCGCCGGTTGCTCGGGCTCGACTGATCGGCGAGATCCGGGCGGACATGAATATATAAGCGGGGAGGGGTTGCCGTGGAAACGATGGGGCTGAACAAGAGCAGACTGTTCTGGCTGGCGGTGCTGGCGTTGTTCACAGCCGCGGCCAGTGCCGCGATCCGTGCGGCGATCGCGAGCAGCCTGAAGGCCGAATGGATCGATCCCATCGCGCCAATCGAAGCGGGGGAATTGATTGGCGCCGCGCTCGGCTCGGCCTTTCTCGGCTTTGCGGTCACCGTGTTCGTGACCAGCGCGTTCATCGACCATATCGGGATGCGGCGCATGCTGCTCGGTTGCGGGCTCAGCTTCGTGCTGGGCACCGGCATGATCGTCGGCGCGGGCACGGTTGCCACCGGCATGAACATCTACACGCTGGTTTGGCTCGGCATGTTGTTGAGCGGAATCGGCTGGGGCCTGGCCGAAGCCGCGATCAACCCGCTGACCGCCCAGCTTTATCCCGAGGACATGACCCACCGGCTGAACGTCCTGCATGCCTGGTATCCGGGCGGTCTGATCGTCGGCGGGCTTGCCGGCTTCTTCCTGTCGACCACCCTGTCGTGGCAGGGGATCATGGCGCTGGTGTTCATCCCGGCGATCCTGGTCATCGTCATCGCCGCAACCACGCGCTTCCCGCCGCCGCTCGCCAGCGAAACCGGAACAACCTTCGGTGAGATGATTACCGAGGTGTTCCGCCGTCCCAGCTTCTTCATCTGGTTCGGCGCGATGTTCCTGACCGCCGCGTCCGAACTGGCGCCCGGACAGTGGATCGACGTCGCCCTGTCGAACCGCGTCGGCATGCGCGGTATCCTTCTGCTCGTCTATGTCAGCGCATTGATGTTCGTATTCCGCCACTTCGCGGGCAAGCTGGCGCATGTTCTGTCGAACCCCGGCCTGTTGTGGGCGTCGAGCCTGCTGGCTGCGATCGGCCTCTACATGCTGTCGCAGGCGCAGTCGCCGGTGGCGGCGATCGTCGCGGCGACGGTCTGGGGGCTGGGCGTGTGCGTGATGTGGCCGACGATGCTGGCCTCGGTTTCCGAACGCTATCCGCGCGGCGGTCCCTGGGCGCTCGGGCTGATCGGGTCGGCGGGCGCGCTGTCGATCTTCTTCGTCCTGCCGCAGTTGGGCGCGATGTTCGATGCCGCCAAGGTCGAGTTCGCGGGCGGTCCCGCCGCGTTCGAGGCACTGAGCGGCGAAGCGCTGCGCCAGGTCGAGGATGCCGCCGCATCGCTGTCGTTCCAGCGGCTTGCCTTGGTGCCGCTGGTGCTGCTGGTCGTGTTCGGCGTGCTGTGGCTGAACGATCGCCGCAAGGGCACGCCCCCGGCTGCGGCCGCATCGGAAGCAGCGGAATGAAGCTGTCGCGGCGATCGGTGATGGCAGCCGGCGTCGCTGGTGTCGGGACGGTCGGCTTGTCTGGTATGGCCCCGGCACAGGTCCGGCAACCCTTCTCGCTCGGCTATGCACCGCACGAGGGCAGTTTCAAAAGCCGCGGCAATCTGATCGAACAAATTGCCTATGCCGCGGACCAGGGCTTTCGCGCGTGGGAGGACAATATCGCGCGCGACCGCTCCCTCGCCGACCAGAATGCGATGGCGAAGGCGCTGGCGAGCCGGAACATGACGATGGGCGTATTCGTCGCGTCGATGCCGCAATGGGCCGATTTCCGGCCATTGCTCGGCGGCAACGACGATGCCCCGCGCGAGCAGTTCCTGGCCGATATCCGCTCGTCGGTGGAGGTCGCCAAGCGGCTGAACGCCAAATGGGCGACGGTCGTCCCCGGTTTCATGGACCGGAAATTGCCAGTCGATCTCCAGACCGGGCGCGTGATCGACGTGATGCGTCGCGCCGCCGAAATTTATGAACCGCACGGGCTGGTCATGGTGATGGAGCCGCTCAACACGCTGGTCAATCATCCGGGCGTGTTCCTCCAGACGATTCCCCAGGGCTATGCCATCGCTCGCGCCGTCAACAGCCCGGCGGTCAAGGTGCTCGCCGACGTCTATCACGAGCAAATCCAGGCCGGGAACCTGATCAACACGCTGGACGCGTGCTGGGACGAGATCGGCTATATTCAGTTCGGCGACAATCCGGGGCGCAAGGAACCCGGCACCGGCGAAATCAACTATCACAGCATCGTGCGCTGGCTGCGCGCACGCAACTTCGCCGGAGTGATCGGCATGGAACACGGCAATTCGGTCGATGGCCGCGCGGGCGAGAATCGGTTGATCGCCGCGTATCGCGACGTCGACCAGGCATGAAGGGTCAACAGACGTGAAGATCGTTGCACAAATGACTGTCATCGCAGGCGTCGGCATGATCGCGACCGCGGGCATCGCGCAGCCGCAGGAAGCGCAGGACCGCCCCGGCTTCCGCGACACCCCCACCCTGCCCGGCACCAAGTGGAAGGTTCACGACGCCGACCGCCCGCATCCGCCGATCGTCACGCCCGGCGCCACGCCGGGCGCGCCGCCTTCGGACGCGGTGATCCTCTTCGACGGCAAGTCGATCGACCGCTGGATCCCGACCGGCAAGGCATGGACCCTGGCGGACGGCGCGATGACCGTGCCGGTGCGCAAGGAGGGCGAGGAAGCGAGCACGCTCGTCAGCAAGGATAGCTTCGGCGACGTCCAGCTCCATCTCGAATTCCGCTCGCCCAATCCGCCCACGCGCAGCTCGCAGGATCGCGGCAATAGTGGCGTGTGGTTCATGGAACGCTACGAGGTGCAGATTCTGGATGGCAGCAACAACCCGACCTATGCCGACGGCACGGTCGGCGCGATCTATGGATCGGCCCCGCCGCTGGTCAACGCATCGCGCGCGCCGGGCGAATGGCAAAGTTTCGACATCATCTTCGAACGCCCGCATTTCGCCGCCGACGGATCGGTGACGCGCCCCGCCTATGTCACCGTCATGCTGAACGGCGTGCTGGTGCAGAACCGCCAGCCCTATACCGGATCGACCGTCTGGCGACAGCTCGCCAAATATGAGGCACATGGCGACGCCGCGCCGATCACGCTTCAGGATCACGATTCACCGGTATCGTTCCGCAATATCTGGGTCCGCCGTCTGCCCGAAGCAGCGCGAAGCCACGACGCCCAAGGAGCCGCACGATGATCATCGACCGCAGAAACGCGCTGGCCGGCATCGCCGCGATGTTCGGCGCGGGACTGTTCGCCCCGATCGCGCGCGCCGCAGGCGTGCAGGTAACCGCGATCAACACTGGCCCGCCATCGACCGCGGTGTTTACCGCAGGCCAGCGCGCGCTGGTGACCGCGCTCAGCGAGCGAGTGATTCCCACGACCGACACGCCGGGTGCGATCGCCGCGGAAGTCCCTGCCTTTATCGAAAAGCTGCTCGCCGACTGGGCCAAGCCGGAAGAAAAGGCACCCATTCTCGCCGGGCTGGATACGATCGACGCACGTAGCATGCGCGATTATCGCGTGGCCGCGGCCAAGGCGACACCCGAGCAGCAGGACGCGCTGTTGACGCTGGCGATGAATGGCGATCTGCCCGGCGGGAAGGACTTTTTCGAGAAGTTCCGCCAGCTCGTTATCACCGGATACTACACGTCCGAAATCGGCATCACCCAGGAACGCGAATATCTGCCGGTCCCGGGCGATTATGACGGCGCGTTCCTCTATTCGAACGTCAACAAGGTCTATTCGTCATGAGGCTCGATCGACGTCACCTGCTGGTGGCGGGCGCTGCGCTCGCGACGGCCTGCACCACCGCGCCGCTGGTCCCGGTGCAAGGCAGCCGCAAGGCGATCGGCCTGCAACTCTACACGGTCCGCAACCTGTTTACCGCTGATCCGATCGACACGCTCGAAAAGGTCGCGGCGATCGGTTACCGCGAAGTCGAATATGGCGGTGGCGGCTATGAAAAGCTGGACCATGCCGCCCTGCGCCAGACGATGGACCGGCTCGGCCTGAAATCGCCGTCGATCCATGTCGGCTATGACATGCTGGCGAATGATTTTGCCAGCGTCGTCAAAATGGCGCGGACGCTTGGCGCGGATACCGTCATCGTCCCCTATATGGACGAGAAACAACGCGCGCCGGACGCCTGGCGCAGCGCGATCGACGGGTTCAACCGCTTCGCCGCCGAACTTCAGAAGGCGGGGCTGGGCTTCGCCTATCACAACCATGATTTCGAATTTACCGAGAAGGTCGACGACCAGAGCCTGTTCGATCTGCTGATCGCCGGGCGCAGCCCGCTGGTCGGAATCGAGCTCGACCTGTTCTGGACGGTAAAGGCGGGGGTTGACCCCAAGGCGCTGATCCGGCGTCTCACAGGCCAGATCTATGCCTATCACGTCAAGGACATGAGCGCGGGCGGCGACATGACCAGCGTCGGCAGGGGAACGATCGATTTCGCCGATATCTTCAGCCTCAACGATGTGGCGGGCGTGAAGCATTTCTATGTCGAGAACGACCAGTCCCCGGCCCCGTACCTGCCCGACATCACCACCAGTTTCCAGGCGCTCAGCCGCCTCGGCGCCTGACCGGACCACGCAAGGATTATTTCAAATGTCAGCGACCGACACATTCGATGCGATCGTTATCGGCTCCGGCGTCAGCGGCGGCTGGGCGGCGAAGGAATTGACCGAAAAGGGCTTGCGCGTCCTGATGCTCGACCGCGGCGTGATGGTCGAACATGGCGAGGATTACGATTTCGACGGCAAGCCCGCCTATGAAATCCCCGCGCGCGACATGATGCCCAAACCGCTGATCGACAGCGACTATTTCATCGCCACGCACGGTTATGTGTCGCCCAGCAGCCAGAAATACTACAATAACGACCGGCTGAACCCTTACGCCTATGACGAAGGCGACAAATTCTACTGGATCCGCCCCGGCGCGGTGGGCGGCAAATCGCTGATCTGGGGACGCTGGTCCTTCCGCTGGAGCCCTGAGGATTTCGAAGCCAATAAGCGTGAAAATATCGGCGGCGACTGGCCGATCCGCTATGACGACGTTGCGCCGTGGTACAGCTATGTCGAAAAATATATCGGCGTATCGGGCAGCCGCGAAAACCTGCCGCAACTGCCCGACAGCGAATTCATGCCGCCGGTGCCGATGAACATTGCCGAGAAATGGCTGAAGGAACGGCTGGAGGCGACGTCGCCGGGCCGCAAGCTGATCAACAGCCGACTGTCGAACATCACCGAGGACAAGCCCGATCAGGGTCGCTCCAAATGCCAGAATCGCTCGCAATGCGGCCGCGGCTGTTCGTTCGGTTCTTATTTCTCGACTCAGTCCGTCACGCTGCCCGCGGCGCGGGCCACCAACCGGCTGACACTGCGGTCGGACGCGGTCGTCACCAACCTCGAATATGACGCGACGCGCAAGCGGGTGACGGGCGTGCGCGTGGTCGACACCAGGTCCAGGCAGGCCGAGATCATCCCCGCGCGGCTGGTATTCCTGTGCGCCTCGGCGATGGCATCGACGCAGATCCTGCTCAATTCGCGACCCGCGGGGAGCGGGCGCAGCCATTTCGACACCAGCGGGACGCTCGGCCGCTATGTCATGGACCATATCTTCCGGGTCCACATCTCCGGCGATATCGCGGGCATGACCGACTATATCGAATATGGTCGGCGACCCGGCGGCATCTATATCCCCCGGTTCCGCAATGTCGGCGGGGATGAAGGGATCGGCTTCAAGCGCGGTTACGGCTACCAGGGCAGCGCCTATCGCAGCGCCGCCTATCCGGTCGGGTTCGGCGCGTCGATGAAGCACGGCATGCGCCAATATGCGCCGTGGCAATTCGGGATGATGGCGTTCGGCGAATGCCTGCCCTACGAAGACAATCGCATTTCCCTGCACCCCGACAAGGTCGATCGGTTCGGGATGCCCCAGGCGCAGTTCAACGTCACGTTCCGCGATAACGAGATGCGGATGATGGCCGACGCCCGTACCGAAGGCGAGGCGATGCTTCGCCGCGCCGGACTGACCAATGTCAGGAGCGAGCGCAGGGAACACGTCCCCGGTGACGCGATCCACGAAATGGGCGGCGCGCGCATGGGCGTCGACCCACGCCAGTCGGTACTCAACAAATGGAGCCAGGCGCACGACGCCGCCAATCTGTTCGTCACCGATGGCGCCCAAATGGCGTCGGTGTCGTGCGTCAATCCGTCGATCACGTTCATGGCGCTGACCGCCCGTGCGGCGGATTATGCGGTGAAGCAGATGAAGGCGGGTGCGATCTGATTGCCGGGAACGCCCCGGCTCACAGCGCCGCTGATTTGACCTCGCGACTATGACCGGAACGGCCCGGTTCGGTGCATCGACACCGGTCCCGCGCGCTCGACGGTCGCGATGCTTTGATCGGCGCTACCGGCAAGGCTGTCGTCCCGGTCGTCTTGGCCACTGGTTCAGCTCTGCCGCGCGGTATCCGTCATCGGATCGGCCAGTTCGCGCGGTGTCGCGTCGCGCATGCCGGGCAGTGTGCTGGTCTGACGTTCGATCATCCGATGGACGACCGGTTTGGACGGCCCGTCATGCAGCGCCAGAATGTCGAGCGTGTTCTGCGTATCCTCGAGCGTGCGTCGCTGGTTGTGGCGGACATAATCGAGCCAGGTCGCGACGTGATAGCGTTCGATCCACAGATCGGGTTCGCCCAGATCGCGCAGCAGCGTCCAGTGCCGCGCGCCGTCGCGCCTGCGGATGCGCCTGCGTTCATGCATGACGTTCAGAAAGCGGGGGATGTTCTCCGTTGCGATACGATATTCGATGGTCACCACCACCGGGCCGCTGCGGTCGTCGACCGACACCGCCGTCTCCGGCTCCGACCATTCGCGCAGCGCCAGGTTCAGGTCGCGCGCGATCGGAAGCGGCAGGATGTAACCCGACAGGATCGTCAGCGCCTGGACCGCCGCCGCCGCGAACAGGCTAATCTCGACGCCATGTGCATCGGCGATCCCGCCGAACAGCACCGCCCCGCTCGCCATCCCGCCGAACGCCGCCATCTGGTACAGCGACAGGGCGCGCGCGACGACCCAGCGCGGCGCCGACAGTTGAACCGTCACGTTGAACGTGGACAGCGCCAGCACCCATCCCCCGCCGGCAAGTGCCAATGTCGGAATGGTCAGCCACAGGGTCGCGCTGACGCCGGTCAGGACCGTGCCGGTTACCAGCGCGGCGGCGGCGGCACGAACGATCGCTTCCACGCTCATCCGGTCGCGCAGGCGGCGCACCATCAGACCGCCGCCCACCGCGCCGATCCCGAATGCGCCCAGCAGCACGCCATAGGTCAGCGAATTGCCGACGATCACGTCGCGCGCGACCAGCGGCATCATCGCCGGAACCGCGCTCGCGCCGACCCCGAAGATCAGTGCGCGGGCGAGCACCGTGCGGATGTCGGGCGACATCGCGACATAACGAACGCCCGCGGTCATGGCATGGCCCAGCGGTTCGCGCGGCAGGACACGTTCGGGATAGCTGGGCTTCCATCGCACCAGCACTGCGATCAGTCCGACATAGCTGATCGCATTGACCACGAACGCCGCCGCCGCGCCCGCCGCGGCGACGATCGCGCCGCCGATCGCCGGACCGACGCTGCGCGCGATGTTGAACCCCATCGAATTGAGCGCCACCGCCCCCGGCAATGCCGAGCGGGGCACCATGTCACCCACCGACGCCTGCCACGTAGGCCCGTTCATCGCCGCGCCGCAGCCGATCAGGAAGGTGAAAGCCAACAGCAGCCAGGGCGAAATCCACCCGGCAACGGTGACAACCGCCAGCACCACCGACACCGCGAGCATGAAGCCCTGTGCAGCCAGCATCACGCGCCTGCGATCCAGATTGTCGGCAACCGCGCCCGACCACAGGGACAGCAGCAGGATCGGCAGCGCGGTCGATGCCTGGACCAGCGCCACCATCTGCGACGAAGGGGTCAGCGATGTCATCAGCCACGACGCGCCGACCGCCTGGATCAGCCCGCCGAAATTCGACGCCATGCTCGCGATCCACACCGCGCGGAACACGGGGACGGACAGCGGCGAAGGCGGATCGGTCTCGGCCATGCCCGCACAGATGCGCGCTCGCGCTGCCGATGCCAAGCGCCGATGCCGGGGCTGGCGCCGCCTAAACGAGCGTTTTGAGCGGGACGGCGGGATCGGCAAGCAATGCCGCATCGACGATCGCGCCATCGGCGACCAGCTTGCGGCCCTGCACATAATCCTTGACCATGTTGACGCAGTCGAGTGCGATGACGCGACTCTGTTTGCGATAGACAACGGAAAAACCACGCGTCGCCGGATCGCCGCGCGTGATCGCTTCGTCATGGCCCGACGACAGCCCGACGGTTTGCAGCTTCAGATCATATTGGTTCGTCCAGAACCACGGCACCGCGTCGTACTGCGTATCGATCCCCAGCATGGTCTTTGCCGCCACCGCTGCCTGATCGGTCGCGTTCTGGACCGATTCCAGCCGAATCCGCGAGCCGTCCGCATAGCGGTTGGCATGCTCGGCGCAGTCGCCGATCGCAAACACATCGGCCAGCGACGTCCGGCACTGGCCATCCACCTCGACACCATTGGCGCCTTCGGCACCCGCTGCGAGCAATGGTGCGACTGCCGGGACGATCCCGATGCCGGCGATCACCATGTCGGCGGCGACCTCTTCGCCGTCCGCAAGCCGGATGCCGGTCGCCGAGGTCGTGCCGATGATGCGATCGACGCCGACACCCAGCCGGATATCGACGCCGTGCGCGCGGTGCTCGTCCTCGAAAAAGCGCGACAGCACCGGCCCGGCGACACGCGCCAGCACGCGGTCCTGTGCTTCGACCAGCACCACTTCGCGGCCCAGCTTGGCGAGCACCGCTGCGGCTTCCAGTCCGATATAGCCGCCGCCGACGATCGCCACGCGCCGCACATCGGGCAACGCCGCCATGATCGCATCGACATCGGCGCGGGTACGGACATAATGCACGCCGGCCAGCCACGCGCCCTCGCACGTCAGACGCCGGGCATCGCCGCCCGCCGCCCAGACCAGCGTGTCGTAGTCGAACGCTTGCCCGTCATCCGACAAGACCCGGTGCTTGCCGGAATCGACCCTGACGATCCGGGTGGACGGCACAAATGCGATGTCGCGCTCCGCCCAGAAGGACGGCGGACGGATCAACAGCCGCTCGAAGCCCTTGTCGCCGCTCAGATATTCCTTCGACAAGGGCGGGCGTTCATAGGGCAGGTCGGGCTCCACGCCGATCACCCGGATCGGATCGGCATAACCCCCCTGGCGCAACGCAATCGCGCACGCCGCCCCCGCATGGCCCGCACCGACAATGACGACCCCGTATCTCATTGGGTCACCTTGTGAAGCGCCGGGGAGCAATCGTGCGGATCAACCATCCCGCCGATTTCGATCACTCCGTGTTTGTCGTCAACGTCCGATTGACCGTCCGCGCAGCCACACGCCGGTCCTTACCCGATGCCATCGAAACGTTGGGTCATCGACACGCGCAACGATTACGAAGTCGCGATCGGCAGCTTCGCGGGCGCGGTCGATCCGCATACCCGGACCTTCCGTGACTTTCCCGCCTGGTTCCGCGACCACCGCGACGAACTGCTGTCGGGCAAGAAGAAGGTCGCGATGTTCTGCACCGGCGGCATTCGCTGCGAAAAATCGACCGCCTTCCTGAAAGCCGAAGGGGTGGAGGACGTCTATCACCTCGACGGCGGCATCCTGCGCTATCTGGAGGAAGTGGCGCCTAAGGACAGCCGCTGGCAGGGCGAATGCTTCGTGTTCGACGAGCGGGTGGCGGTGACCCACGGGCTGGGCTTGGGCAGCCACAGCCTATGCCGCGCCTGCCGGATGCCGTTGTCGGAAGCCGACCGAGCGTCGGCCCGGTTCGAGGAAGGCGTGGCCTGCCCGCATTGCCACGATGTGCGAACGGACGAACAGCGCGCGAACTATGCCGAGCGGCGCCGACAGGCGCTGCTCGCAGAAAAGCGGGGCCAGGCGCATATCGGGGCGGTGTTGAGCAATAAGGGTGGTGACACGCCGTGAACCTGCGAAGGACCGCTTTCGGGAATAGGATCGAATAGCTGCTATTGGGTGGAAAGCGGACATTGCTTCAGTGAAAGAGGAGGGGGCTAACCTCATACTCTTGCCGCTCGGCAGCCCAACTGTCGTCTGACAAGTTTGAGCGCATACATTCGTCAAACCGATCGAATGTTACCTCGTCACGATCAAGCTGCCGCTCGGCAACAGCTTCTTCAGCCACTGCCCAAAGAGCTTGATGAAACGACCAATTCGCGAGACCAATCCACTCGTCCTGTTGGGTCCATTCACCCTTCGGCTGGCATGCGGATTGTATGACGGTGTGGACTTCAACGAGACTCGGCTCCGCATCAAATGATGGGAAGCCCTTTGTCGGATAAATCCGAATGCTGCGCGGCCAACGGTCTCTCGCTTCCTCAAAGAGTCTTCGTCGTTCTATGGCCATAAAACTTATTGGGGCAGATTGCTCAATGTCCGCAATGGGGTCGTTTCCCGACAGGCTGCTTTCGCTGAGTTGGTTCCTCCGTCGCGTCATGCGTGACGCGTGCTATCCGCTTGGGTTAAGCTCTCCCCATGACCAACGAATTCGCGTTTATCGACCGGCTCCGCGCGCTTGCCACGCATGATGCCGCGCGCGGCTTGGCCGACGATGCGGCGGTGCTGGCGGTGGGGGGGGCGAAGCTCGTGCTCACCAGCGATACGCTGGTCGAGGGGGTGCATTTTCGTCGTGACGATCCTGCCGACAGCGTGGGGTGGAAGCTGGCGGCGGTGAACCTGTCCGATCTGGCGGCCAAGGGCGCCAAGCCGGTCGCGTGCCTGATGAACTATACGCTGTCGGGCGACGATGCATGGGACGCACGGTTCGTCGAGGGGCTTGGCGCGATCCTGGCTGAACATGGCTGCGCGCTGATCGGCGGGGATACGGTGCGGATGCCGCCGGGCGCGCCGCGCAGCTTCACGCTGACCGCGATCGGCGAAGCATCTGCACGCGTGCCAGCGCGCAGCGGGGTGTTTTCGGGCGATGTGCTGTGGGTGACCGGGACGATCGGCGATGCGGGGGCGGGGCTGGCGTTGCTGGACGAAGGGCGGACCAGCCCCGGCGTGCTGATCGACGCCTATCGCCGTCCGCAACCGCTGGTGGTGCAGGGACAGGCGCTCGCGCCCGTGGTCGCGGCGATGATGGACGTGTCCGACGGGTTGCTGATCGATGCCGAGCGGATGGCGAAGGCGAGCCGGGTGGGGATCGAGATCGATTTGGACCGCGTTCCGTTGTCGAGCGCGTTCGTGTCGGTGCGGGGCGACGGTGAGACGGCGCGGCTGTTCGCGGCGACGGCGGGGGATGACTATCAATTGCTGTTCACGCTGCCTGCCGGGGTGAAGCCGCCGGTCGCCGCGACCGCAATCGGAACCTGCCGGGCGGGGAGCGGGCTGACGGTGACGGCGGGGGGGCGTCAGGTGGCGCTGCCCGCTTCGCTTGGGTGGCGGCACTAAGACCGAAACCAGTGCCGTGCTCCCGCGCAGGCGGGAGCCCAGGGTGGCAGGTGTCGCGCTTCGTTACCCTGGGCTCCCGCCTGCGCGGGAGCACGGCGGGGAATTGGTTGCGCGTGCCCCACCCATCACGCCGCTTGCGCTTTCGTTCCAACGCTATAGCTTCGCCCCCCTAGTTGCGGCCGGTTGACAGGGCGCAAGACCCTGCACCGTCCCGACATAACGGGGAGGACCGAAGGGGTATGGAGATCGTCTATCTCGCCTTGGTCTGCGGCGTCATCGCCGTGGTCTATGGCATCGTCACCAGTCAGCAGATCCTGTCGAAGCCTGCGGGCGACGCGAAGATGCAGGACATCGCCGCCGCGATTCAGGAAGGCGCAAAGGCCTATCTCGGCCGTCAATATCGCACCATCGCCATCGTTGGCGTCGTCGTCGCGGTCGTGCTGGCGGTCACGCTGGGCACCGTAGCCACCGTCAGTTTCCTGATCGGTGCGGTGCTGTCGGGCGTCGCAGGCTTTGTCGGCATGAACATTTCGGTGCGCGCCAACGTCCGCACCGCGGAAGCCGCGCGGTCCTCGCTCCAGGGCGGACTGACGCTCGCGTTCCGCTCGGGCGCAGTGACGGGGATGCTGGTGGCGGGCCTTGGCCTGCTGTCGATGGCGCTGATTTTCTGGTATCTGGTCGGCATCAAGGGCGATCCGGCGAACAGCCGCGAAGTGATCGAGGCGCTGACCGCGCTCGCCTTCGGCGCATCGCTGATCTCGATCTTCGCGCGGCTGGGCGGCGGTATCTTTACCAAGGCGGCGGACGTCGGCGCCGATCTGGTCGGCAAGGTCGAGGCGGGCATTCCGGAGGACGACCCCCGCAATCCTGCGGTGATCGCCGATAACGTCGGCGACAATGTCGGCGACTGTGCGGGCATGGCCGCCGATCTGTTCGAAACCTATGTCGTGACGATTGGCCTGACGATGGTGTCGATCGCGTTGCTGGTGTCCGGCACCGACGCCGAGTTGACCGCGCTCATGTCGTTGCCGCTGCTGGTCGGCGGCGTGTGCATCATCACCTCGATCATCGGCACCTATATGGTGCGGCTGGGCGGCGGAACGATCATGGGCGCGCTCTACAAGGGGTTCTGGACCACCGCGATCCTGTCGGTGCCCGCCATCTATGTCGCCAGCCAATATGTGCTGGGCGACATGAATGCGGTGATCGGCGGCGCGGGCTTCCTCGATCCGATG
The DNA here is from genome assembly GCA_023418595.1 of Pseudomonadota bacterium. Classification (GTDB taxonomy): domain Bacteria; phylum Pseudomonadota; class Alphaproteobacteria; order Sphingomonadales; family Sphingomonadaceae; genus Sphingomonas. The sequence continues at coordinate 287,137 of JAEZZI010000026.1, read as the reverse complement.
AGCGATACGGTGCTGTCGAGCGCGGAAGCAGCCCCGGCGGCGGGCGACGGCTTTACCGGCATGGACCTGTTCTGGTGCATGTTGATCGGCCTTGGCCTGACCGGCGCGCTGGTGTGGATCACCGAATATTATACCGGCACCAATTATCGCCCGGTGAAATCGATCGCCAAGGCGAGCGTGACTGGCCACGGCACCAACGTCATCCAGGGCTTGGCGATCAGCCTGGAGGCGACCGCCTTGCCGACCATCGTCATCCTGGTCGCCTTTGTCGGCGCCTATCAGCTTGCGGGCATCATCGGCATCGCGTTCGCCGCGACATCGCTGATCGCGCTGACCGGCATGGTCGTCGCGCTCGACGCTTACGGTCCGGTTACGGATAACGCCGGGGGCATCGCCGAAATGGCGGGGCTACCCGACGAAGTCCGCGAGCGCACCGACGCCTTGGACGCGGTGGGCAACACCACCAAGGCGGTGACCAAGGGCTATGCGATCGGTTCGGCAGGGCTGGCCGCACTCGTGCTGTTCGGGGCCTACACCACCGACCTGACCGAGTTCTTCCCCGATGTGACGGTCGATTTCAGCCTGTCCAATCCGTATGTCGTCGTCGGACTGCTGCTCGGGGCGCTGCTCCCCTATCTGTTCGGCGCGTTCGGGATGACCGCGGTCGGTCGCGCGGCGGGGCATGTGGTGCACGACGTCCGCAGCCAGTTCGCCAACGACCCCGGCATCATGGCGGGGACCAGCCGTCCCAACTATGCCCATACCGTCGACATCGTGACGCGGGCGGCGATCAAGGAAATGATCGTGCCGTCGCTGCTTCCCGTGCTGGCGCCGATCGTGGTCTATTACCTCATCACGCTCGTCGCGGGTCAGGCGAACGGCTTTGCGGCGCTCGGGGCGCTGCTGCTGGGCGTGATCGTGTCGGGGCTGTTCGTCGCCATTTCGATGACGAGCGGTGGCGGCGCCTGGGACAATGCCAAGAAGTTCATCGAGGACGGCAATCACGGCGGCAAGGGGAGCGAGGCGCACAAGGCCGCAGTCACCGGCGACACCGTGGGCGATCCCTACAAGGATACAGCGGGTCCGGCGGTCAATCCGATGATCAAGATCACGAATATCGTCGCATTGCTGCTGCTGTCGGCACTGGCGGTCGTCTGACCGTATTTTGAAGCGCGACCTTACCCCGTCCGTGCAACCGGGCGGGGTTTTCTTTTGGGACTGACGCGCTAGAGGATCGGCCCATGCGGGGCGGCATCGAGACGAACGGACTGGGCAGGCGCGTTGCGCTGGCGTTGGTCGGGTGCGCGCTGTTGCTGCGGATCGCGGTGCCGGGCGGGTGGATGCCGTCGGATCAGGGGCGCTGGATCGAACTGTGTACCGGCGACGGCATGGTCACCGCCTTCGTCGATGCGCGCAACCAGATGCACGACCACGACCCGGGTCAGGCGCATGAGGCGAAACAGCATTGCGCCTTTGCCGGGCTGGCCGCGCCGTTCGATCCGCCGCTTGCCATCGATCCCGAATTTCGTGTTGCCACCACCGCTGCCGCAACCCCGGCGCGCGCCTTCGCCGTCGCCATCGGCCAGGGACTGGTCGCCCCGACCCGCCTGCAACCGGCCCCCCCGCCTTCATGATCGCCTGAGTTCCATTTGCCGCGCGGGCAATCGCGCGGTGCGATCGATGCTGTCGCGTGCTGCCCCAAGGCCACGCGACCCAAGAAGGTATTTTCATGTCCAGTTTCACGCTGCGGGCCGCATTGACGGCCGGCATTTCCGCATCCGCGCTCCTTTGTGCCCTCCCCGCTCTTGCCCGAGACGACGAGCCGCCGCGCGACGAACAGCAGGTCACCGTCATCGGCCAGCGCGCCACCGACCCCGAACAGCGCCCCGGCGGCGCCGACCGGGTCGAGGCCGATCAGTTCGAGGACAAGGTCGCGGTCTCGCTGGCCGATGCGCTCGCTTTCTCGCCAGGCGTCTATGCTCAGCCCCGTTTCGGCCAGGAAACCCGGCTGTCGATCCGCGGGTCGGGGATCAGCCGCGGGTTTCACATGCGCGGGCTGACGCTGCTTCAGGACGGCATCCCGATCAACATGGCCGACGACAATGGCGATTTTCAGGAACTCGACCCGCAGGTGTTCGAGGCGATCGAAGTATATCGCGGTGGTAACGCGCTGCGGTTCGGCGGATCGACTTTGGGCGGCGCGATCAACGCGATTACGCCAACGGGGCGCAGCGCTCCGGGCATCGAATTGCACGCCGATGGCGGCAGCTTCGACACGCTGCGCGGCAAGATCGCTTACGGCGCGTCGGACGCGGTGGGCGACGTGTTCGTGGCGCTGACCGGCGACACGTCGTCGGGCGACCGCCAGCAATCGGATCGCCGGTCGCTGCGGCTGAACGGCAATGTCGGACTGAAGCTGGACACAGGCGCAGAAACCCGCTTCTACGCTTCGATCAATCACATCCGTCAGGATTCGCCCGGCAACCTCAACCTGACCGATGCGATCAACAATCCGGCCAAGGCGCGCGCGGTGCTGATCGCCAATAATTATGGCCGCGACATCGATTCGATCCGGTTGCAAAACCGCACGCGCTTCGCGATCGGCAACGGAGAAGCGAGCGTGGGTGTCTTCTACAACACCAGGCAGCTCTACCACCCGATCTTTCAGGTCATCGACCACAAGTCGGACACGTACGGCGCGTTCGCCAGCCTGGATTATGCCGGGCGCGTGAGCGACGCGGTGGGCTGGGAAATCACGCTGGGCACCCAGGCGCGGTTCGGGACGACCGACGCCAAACAGTTCGTCAATTTCGCGGGCAATCGCGGCGCACTGACCGCGAGCATCGTCCAGCGGGCACATACCATCAACAGTCATGTCGAGGGTCGCCTGCCGCTCGGCGACACGCTGAGCCTGATCGCGGGCGGGGTCCACACGCTGGGCGAGCGCGAGGTCGACAATCTGCTCGCGCCCATCAACAGCGACGGCGGCCGCTTCGACGGCTTCTCGCCCAAATTCGGGGTGCTGTGGACGCCGGTGCCGGGGGTGCAGCTTTACGCCAACCGGTCGCGCAGCCTGGAGCTTCCCGGTTTTTCCGAACTGGTGCAGGCGCCAACGGTAGGCTTCGTCGCGGTCGATCCGCAGCGCGCCTGGACGACCGAGATCGGCACGCGCGGGCGGCTGGGCATCGCTAGCTGGGATATCAGCCTCTACCGCGCCGATCTTCGCGGGGAGATGTTGCAGTTCGTGATCGGTCCGGACATTCCGGCATCCACCTTCAACGCCGATCGCACGCTGCATCAGGGGGTCGAGGCGGGCCTGACGCTGGCCCTCGCGCCTTGGCTGGCGCTCAACCAGGTCTATCAGTTCAACGATTTCCGCTTCGTCGACGATCCACGCTATGGCGGCAATCACCTGCCGGTGGTGCCCGAACATCTCTACCGCGCCGAACTGCGGCTGGGGACCGATGCGTTGAGCGTATCGCCGCGGGTCGAATGGATACCGCGAGGCGCGTGGGCGGATTATCGCAACACGCTGCGCGTCGATGGCTATGCGACGATCGGGCTGGGTGCCAAGGCGCGGCTGTCCGAGTCGCTCAGCGTCTTCCTCGATGCGCGCAACCTGACGGCGAAAAAGGCCGTCGGCGACATCTCCGCCGTCGTCGCCGCGACGCCGGCGTCCGAAATCTTCTATCCGATCGAGCGGCGCGGCATTTACGGCGGCGTCCGCGCGAATTCTTAAGGGCGAGGGGGCGTGGTGTGCGATGCACCGCGCCCCGCTTCCCTTTCGCGTCATTTGCGCGTAAGGAGCCGCGACTTTCGCTCATATAAAGAGGCATTTTTTGGCCAAGGAAGAACTGCTTGAGATGCGCGGACAGGTGGTTGAGCTGTTGCCCAACGCCATGTTCCGCGTCCGGCTTGAGAATGACCACGAGATTCTCGGCCACACCGCCGGCAAGATGCGCAAAAACCGCATCCGCGTGCTGGTGGGCGACGAAGTGCTCGTCGAACTGACGCCCTACGACCTGACCAAGGGCCGCATCACCTATCGCTTCAAATAAGGCGTGGACGGGAAGCCGGACACGAATGTCCGCATGAACCTCGTCCTCGCCTCCACCTCGCCGCGTCGGCTTTCGCTTGTCGAGCGGCTGGGGATCAGCCCGGCGCGCGTTGCCGCGCCCGATATCGACGAGAACCCGCTGAAAGACGAAAGTCCTCGCGCCTATGCGCTGCGGCTCGCGGAGCAAAAGGCGCGGGCCGTGTCCCGCGCGCCTGACGAGATCGTGCTGGCGGGCGACACCACCATTGCGCTCGGTCGCCGCATTCTGCCGCCTGCCGACACGCACGAAATCCAGCGCGATCTGTTGAACAAGCTGTCGGGCCGCCGTCACCATTGCCTGTCGGCGGTGTGCGTGATCGATTCGCACGGCACCGCGCGGATCAAGCTTGCGGACACGATCGTCGCGTTCAAACGCCTGCACCCGCAAGAAATCCAAGCCTATATCGATTGCGGTGAGGGGCTGGGAAAGGCCGGCGGCTATGCGATCCAGGGGCGTGCCGAGGCGTTCGTCCGCTTCCTGTCGGGCAGCCATTCGGGCGTCATCGGCCTGCCGCTGTTCGAAGCGCGCGCGCTGCTGAAGGCGGCGGGACTGCCGCTTGTCTGAATGGCTCTATGAGGCCGGGATCGGCGAGAATCGCGCGGCCCTGTTCGAGGGAGGCGAGATCGTCGAGGCGCGGATCGAGCCCGACGATGCCGGACCGTCGCTGGGAACGATCGCCGAGGCACGGCTGATCGAGCGTCCTACCGCGAATCGCGGCGCGCGGATCGAACTCTCAGACGGCGGCGAAGCGCTGCTCGATGCGATTCCCAAGGGGCTGAGCGAAGGCCGCGCCCTGCTGGTCGAAATCGTGCGCGAGGCGATCCCCGAGGCCGGACGGCCCAAGCCGCCCCGCGCGCGCCTCGCCCCCGAAGGCGCAGGCCCCGCCCCCGGCCCCGACCTGCTCGCGCGCATCACCGCGACCGGCATCCCCGTCCGCGCCTGTCAGCCGCATCAGGCAGACGCGCTGGAAGCCGCGGGCTGGTCTGAATTGCTGGCAGAGGCCTCGAGCGGCGAGATCGCCTTTCCCGGCGGGCAGCTGCGCATGAGCGTGACGCCTGCCATGACCCTTTTCGACATCGACGGCGCGCCGCCGCTGGAGCCGCTGGCGATCGCGGGTGGCATCGCCACCGCCCGCGCGATCCGGCGGTTCGGCATCGGCGGGTCGATCGGCGTAGATTTCCCCACCCTGCCCGACAAACCGGCGCGCAACCGCGTGGTCGAGGCGTTCGACGGCGCCTTGCCGCAACCCTATGAACGCACCGCGATCAACGGCTTCGGATTCTTGCAGGTGGTGCGCCGTCGCCCGCGCGCCTCGCTTCCCGAGTTGCTCGCGCTCGATCCGCTCGCGGCGGAACTGCGCGCGGTGCTGCGGCGAATCGAGCGCGGCGGCCCGACCGATCCGACCGCGCACCGCCTGCCCGCCGCACTGATCGCCGCGCTCGACCGGCGTCCCGATTGGCTGACAGCGCTTCACAGGCGGACCGGGCGCCCCCATCTGTTCAGCGCCGCCTGAAGGAACCCGATGCCCCGCCGCAATGCCTGCCCGATCTGCGACAAGCCCGTCGCGCCTGAACACACTCCCTTTTGCAGCCGCGGCTGCCGCGACCGCGATCTGCTCAAATGGCTGGGCGAAGGCTATCGGATTCCCGCCGGCCCGGCCGAGAGCGACCCCGACGCGGAAACTGGTTCGGCAGGGCTGGACAGCACCGGACGCCCCGACTAAGGAGCCCCCTCCCGATCACTCGATCGGCGTGCCTAGGTAGCTCAGTTGGTAGAGCATGCGACTGAAAATCGCAGTGTCGGCGGTTCGATCCCGTCCCTAGGCACCATTCCCCTGATTGCACTGGCGCATTGTTTTCGTTTTCCGCGATCGCCTTCGCTGCCCGCTTGATCCCTCCGATTTCATCGTTGAGCCACCGACCTTGCGTTTAACCCGAACTTAGGCGGCAGAGACTAGTCTCGCGCCCCATCGCGGGAGGCGGACGTGGCGAGCATGGACAAACAGATATCGTGTCGGTTGGCGGGTGAGGTAAAGCGCGACGACGCCGTTTCTTCGCCCGAGCTTTCGCGGTTGAAGCATCAGCGCAACCGTACATGGATTGCGTCATTTCTTGCGCTTGGGGTGGCGGTCATGGCGCCGCTCCTCACCGGCTTTCGGGTCGATTATCCGAGCTTTCTGCCTCTTCTGGTGATTCCCCTCGCCCTCCTGCCAGTCGGCGTCTTGCTGCACCGCCAGGGCTTGTCCGACCTGTTGGGCGCTGTCGAGGGGCTGGCGCTGATCATCGTACTTGCCGTCCCCATCCTTATTCTGTCCTACGCCGCGATGCGCCTCGACCTGCCACTCGCGGACGCGCAGCTGGCCGGGTGGGACCACGGCTTTGGTTTGAGCGCGATGACGGCCGTGAGGATTGCGGGCCGATCGGAATGGATCGCGACACTGCTCGGCCTCAGCTATTCCAGCTTCAGCCTGCAATTGATGGCGATCCCGCCGCTCCTGATGCTCGCCGGCCAAACTGCGCGAGGCTATTGGTTTGTCGAGGCGTTCTTGATTGGGTGCCTCGTCTCGATCGGACTATCAGCCTTTTTTCCGGCGCTGGGAAGCTATGTCCATTTCGCGCTCACCCCCGAGACGACCGGGGCCGTAAATCCTTTTTTCGGTTATCACTTCCTTGCGAGTTTTGACGCGGTGCGAAGCGATTCGGATTTCGTGCTTTCACTCGGCGCGGCGTCGGGCATTGTCACCTTTCCGTCGATCCACGCGGCAACGGCCCTATTGTGCAGTTACGCAGTCTGGTCGGCGCGCGTGCTTCGCATCCCGTTCCTGGTGTTGAACGTGGCGATGATTGCGTCGGCAATCACGCATGGTGCGCATTATTTCGTCGACGTGGCGGCAGGGGGGATGGTCGCGATGCTTGTTATTCTGCTTCGCGGGCCAGCGGCGACCCACACGAAATGAAATAGTCGATTCTTCCCACGCTAGATGCGTGCGGGTTCAGCCATGTGCGGATGCCATCGCCATTGCGGTGATAGGGCGCCGCCACCACATGATGGCCGGTTTGTAGCAACAGTTGCGGCCCCAGATCGATCGGTGCCAGCACGGTTGCGGGCGGAAGTGCTTCAAGCGCAGTGATTGCCGGTTGCGGATCGCACCGCTGTGCATCGAGCATTTCTGGCGCAGCAATCGCCTTGCCCACCAGCGGATAGCTGATGCCGATCGACGCCAGCCAGGCGAGCGGGGCGAGCGACTGGCGGCGGATGCGAATATCGGCGACGATCGGCGCCAGCACTGCCGGGGCAAGGGCCGCCGCGACATGGATCGCGCGCGCCTGAAGCATGGCCAGCGCAACCGATCCGCAGATGATCGCCGTCACCAACGCCCAATCGCCGCTGCGTCGCTGCGCCGTTCGTGCGATCGCAGCGGCCAGCGCGACCAGAGGCAGCCCGGCCATGCCGATCCATTCGCCCGGCGTCAGCGCCATCAGCCCGCGCGCTTCCTGCACATGCGCCATCCAGCGCGACCGGACCAACGGATCGACCGCGGCATAGGGATCGGCAACACATGCCGGGGCGAGCAGCGCGATCGCGCCCAGCGTCACCATGCCCGTCAAGCAGGCCGCAACTGAGCGTCCTCGCCGCTCAAGCGCAAATGGGATGTGCGCCAGCACCGCCATCGCCGCTGCACCGCAAACCGCAGCAATCGCCGCCTGGCGCGTAAAGGCGTCGCAAGCCGGATAAATCCAGTTGGCCGGGGCCAGCATCGCCATGACGGCCAATCCGGCGAACAGCCCGATTGCCAGTCCCGACAACCGCTCGCGCGCACCATCGACGATCCACCGCGCGCACGCATAGCCGCACAGGATCGCCATTGACGCGACCAGCTCCACCCCGATCGCCAGGCTCGCCGCCATCGCGACGCCCGCAATCACGCCCGCTGAGCGTGTCGCCGTGCCGACCATGTGACGAACGGCAAGGAGCAGCAGCACCAGTTGCAGCCCGTGATGGTCGATCCGACCCGGCACGAACATCGCCGCCGCCGGAAAGGCGAGCGCGGCCAATACGATCGCGACGCCGGTTGCCCGATCGCCGCCAAGCACACGCGCGATCGACCCGCTCAGCAGCATGAAAGCCAGGAACAACAGGCTCGGCCACAGGATCAGCGCGGCAAGCTCTGCACCGCTCGCGCCCAGCAAAGGCCGCGTCGCCAGCATGATCGCCGCCGGACCGATATCCCCCAGCCGCGACCAGTGCATGGCCGTGCCGCCCGCACCGCCCAATCGGTATTGGCTAAGGTCGAAAAACCCCTGCCCGCCCAGCCAGTCGCGGATCTGGACGAGCCGCATGACATCGTCGGTGTCGGGCAGTTGCAGCGACGACAGCGCCGCCCAACCGGACAGGCTGCGCCCCGCCGCCAACACGACGCACAATCCCACCGCCAGCCACAGGGTCGGCGCGGAAAAAGTCTGGGCAGGCCGGGCGATGGACGGCATCGCACCGGCTTAGGCGAGGATGGTTAACCAACCCTCTCCGCCGCCACCGGCTTACGCCTGATCGCGGCGTCCCAGCAACCGCAGCCGCAGCGCGTTCAGCTTGATGAATCCCGCCGCGTCGCGCTGGTCGTAGGCGCCCTGATCGTCCTCGAACGTCACCACCTTTTCCGAATAGAGCGTGTGGGGCGATTTGCGCCCGACCACGTAAACGCCGCCCTTGTAGAGTTTCAGCCGGACGGTCCCTGCGACCTTTTCCTGGCTGTGGTCGATCGCCGCCTGGAGCATTTCGCGTTCGGGCGCGAACCAGAAACCGTTATAGATCAACTCGGCATAGCGGGGGCTGAGTTCGTCCTTCAGATGCGCCGCCCCGCGGTCGAGCGTGATCTGTTCGATGCCGCGATGCGCGAGATGATAGATGGTGCCGCCGGGCGTTTCGTACATGCCGCGCGACTTCATGCCGACGAAGCGGTTCTCGACCAGATCGAGGCGACCGATGCCATGCTTGCGACCGAGTTCGTTGAGCGCCGCGAGCAGCGTCGCGGGCGACATCGCCTCACCGTTCAGCGCGATGCCGTCGCCCTTTTCGAAATCGATGGTGATGAATTCGGGCGCATCGGGCGCGTCTTCCGGGTTCACCGTGCGCGAATAGACGTAATCGGGGACTTCATCCCACGGGTCTTCGAGCACTTTCCCCTCGGAGGAGGTGTGGAGCAGGTTCGCGTCGGTCGAAAACGGCGATTCGCCGCGCTTGTCCTTGGGCACCGGGATCTGGTTCTTCTCGGCAAAGTCGATCAGCGCGGTGCGGCTGGTCAGGTCCCATTCGCGCCACGGGGCGATCACCTTGATATCGGGCGCGAGCGCATAGGCCGACAGTTCGAAGCGAACCTGGTCGTTGCCCTTGCCGGTCGCGCCGTGCGAAATCGCATCCGCACCCACTTCGCGCGCGATCTCGATCAGGCGCTTGGAAATCAGCGGCCGCGCGATCGAGGTGCCGAGCAGGTACAGTCCTTCGTACAGCGCGTTGGCGCGCATCATCGGAAACACGAAATCGCGAACGAATTCCTCGCGCAGATCGTCGATGAAGATGTGCTCGGGCTTCACCCCCATCAACTCGGCCTTGGCGCGCGCTGGCTCCAGTTCCTCGCCCTGCCCCAGATCGGCGGTGAAGGTGACGACCTCGCAGTTATAATTCTGCTGGAGCCATTTCAGGATAACGCTGGTGTCGAGCCCGCCCGAATAGGCGAGGACGACCTTGTTGATCTGATCGGTCATGGCTGGAACTCCGGGTGACAGGGATTTCGGGCGCGCTCTATGCGGGTGGGGGCTTGGGCGCAATGGCGAGGGGACGTTCTCTGCACCTGGATTCTGCGATATGGTCCCCGGCCGGAGGTAAAGCCCATGGCCGAAAACAAGACCCAGTCCACCCCCGCATCGGTCGATGCTTTCATCGCCGCCGCCCAGCCACCCGAGCGGAGTGCGGACGCCAGAGTGATCCGTGCAACGATGGAACGACTTTCGGGTGAGCCTGCGAGGATGTGGGGGCCGTCGATCGTGGGCTTCGGCCGCTATCACTACAAATATGACAGCGGACGCGAAGGCGATATGGCGCGGATCGGTTTCTCGCCGCGCAAGGCCGAACTCGTTCTCTATCTGCTCGACGGCTTTCCCGGTCATGCCGAACTGATGGGGCGATTGGGAAAGCACCGCACGGGTAAATCCTGCCTCTATATAAAGCGACTGTCGGACATCGACATGGGGGTGCTGGAAGAACTGATCGCAGCCTCGATCGCGGAAATGGATCGCCGCTATCCGCGCTAGATCCCCGCATACCATTCGTAACCGGCGACATCTTCCCAATAGCCGCCCTTGCCGCCGTACAGCCCGTCGAGCGACGCCACCGCTTCGATCCGCTCGACATATTTGGCGTGCTTGTAGCCCAGTTGCCGCTCGACCCTGAGGCGCACCGGCGCGCCATAAGGGACACCCAGCACCCGGTCGTTCATCGCCCAGGCCATGATCGTCTGGGGGTGAAAGGCATCCACCAGGTCGATCGATTCATAATAGGGACGCCCGCCCAGCGTGTCCGCGCAATGGAACACCAGATATCTGGCCGCAGGCTGCAACCGCGCGGCGTCCAGGATCAGCGACAGTCGCGGCCCGGTCCATTTGCCGATCGCGCTCCATCCCTCGACGCAATCGTGCCGCGTGATCTGGCTGCGCGCGGGCATGGCGCGGATCTGGTCCATCGACAGCGACAGCGGATTGGCGACGAGGCCGTCCACCGTGATGCGCCAGTCGGCAAAATTCGCGGCGGCCTGCGCGGCATAGGCATCGCCCTCGGGTCGCCTTGTGCCGTTGGCGCGAAAGATGGGCGACATCTGGTCGGGGCGATATTCGCGGGCCAGCGCGTTGCGGTTGATGAGCAGCCGTTGCAGCGCCATGTTCGTGTCCTCGCCGCGACGGAGCAGACCGCGAAACCCCTCGCTTTCGTTCAACCGGTCGCAGCCCGCGAGCAATCCGCCAGCGCCCACCGCCAGTCCGGCGATCACCTTGCGACGATGGATCATGGCTTGTCCTCCGACGGCTGCTGCTGGGGCACGCGCCACCAGCCGGTAATCATTGATCGGGTCTCGTTCCACACCCCCGCCAGGATGACGAGCGCCAGATGGACGACGATGAACCCGGCGAGCAGCATCGCGACGATGAAATGAATGGAGCGCGCCGATTGCCGCCCGCCGAACAGATCGAGCAGCCACGGCCACGCCGCATTCATCCCCGGCGACATGGTCAGCCCGGTCAGGATGACGAGCGGCAACATCACGAAAATGACGAGGATGTAGCTCCATTTCTGCAAGCTGTTGTACCGCGCGGGCTTCTTCGGATCGTGGAAGCGCAATGCCAGATGCTCGCGCACGTCGTGGGCGAGGTGTTTCGGTGACACATCCTCGCGCGCCACCTTCAGGTCGCGTCTGAAATGCCGGTTGATGAGGCTCGCGATCATGAACGCCAGCAAGCCGAAGCCGAGTATCAACGCGAAGAACAGATGCCAGCGCCGCGCGGCGGACAGGCTGTAGTTGCTGGGGATGGTCAGCCATCCGGGCACCCGGCCATCGGCGAACACCATCGACACGCTGAACCACGGTTCGTCGAAATTGGCGCCGAACTCGCCCCAATAGAGATGCGGATGCGCGTTCAGGATCATCAGCCCGCTGCCCAGCAGCACGATTACCGTGACGGCGTTGATCCAGTGCCAGAGACGCGTCGCCAGCCGGTGGCGATAGATCATCGGGCGCGCCGCCCCTTCGTCCGTCGCATCGACCATCCGCGCCTCCTTCACCGCTCGATCCTAACCGCGCTCAGCCATAGGCACGAACGAAAAACACGATCGTCGTGATGCCCGTGACTAGCAACGTCCAGATACGCACCGGCCCCGGCGCCAGACGCTTGCCCAGATGCGCGCCGCCCCATCCGCCCAGGATCGCGCCGGTCAGCATCGGCACGCAGGATCGCCAGTCGACCATCGCGAAGGCGATGAAGATGATCGCCGCCGCCAGATTGGCCACCGCCAGCATCAGCGTGCGCGCGGCGAACATCTCCCGCGGGCCGACCCCGGCGAGCAGCCCGTAGGTCGCGGTCGTCATCAACCCGACTCCGCCACCGAAATAACCGCCATAGACGCCCAGCAGCGACTGCACCGCCATCAGCGCGCGCCGCCCGATCGTCACCCGCTCGGCCAGCCACGCCGCCCCGCGCTTGCCGATCAGCAATACGACGAACGCATACAGCACCAGCCACGGAATGATCACGTCGAACGTATCACTGGGCGTCACCACCAATAGCCAGCTTCCCAGCAACCCGCCCGCAAAGGTGATCGCCGCCAGCGCCGGAATCGCGACGCGCGCAATCGGCCGCAACTCATCGCGAAACGTCCACGCGCTCGCCGCTGCGCCTGGCAACAGCGCGACGTTGGAGGTTGCGTTGGCGATATTGGCGGGCAGCCCGAGTGCGAGCAGCGCGGGCAAGGTTGCGAACGTTCCTCCGCCCGCCAGCGCATTCATCACCCCTCCGGCAATTCCTGCGACCAGAGCAAGGGTGAGAGCGGCAAGATCGAGCATCGCCGGTCGCTAGAGCGGATGCGCGGGAGATTGTCGAGGGGCGGCACTCCGAGCAAGGCGGTCAGGCTCCTAAATCGCCATTGCGAGCGAAGCGCGGCAATCCAGTCTTCCACACAGGGCTCTCAGATTGCTTCGCTTCGCTCGCAATGACGAAACGGGTCGTGGCAGCCGGTTCAAGGGCGACCGGCGGCCGTTACCCCAACGCCGCCTGCTTCTCTTCCGCCAGCCGATCGAGTTCCGCCCGCGTCTTTTTCTCCGCCGCCGTCTTCAACTGGCCGCACGCCGCATCGATGTCGCGACCGCGCGGGGTGCGAGTCGGTGCGGAGATGCCCGATTCGAAGATGATCTTCGAAAACGCCTTGATCCGCGCCGGGTCCGAGCATTCATAGGGCGCGCCGGGCCAGGGATTGAACGGGATCAGGTTGACCTTGGCGGGCAGGTCGTAATGACGCAGCAGCCGGACCAGTTCGCGCGCATCGTCGTCGCTGTCGTTCTTGTCCTTCAGCATCACATATTCGAACGTGATCCGCCGCGCATTGTTCGCACCGGGATAATCGGCGCATGCCTGAAGCAGTTCCTCGATTCCGTATTTGCGGTTCAAGGGCACAATTTCGTCGCGCACTTCCTTGGTCACCGCATGGAGCGACACGGCAAGGTTCACGCCGATTTCCGCGCCCGCGCGCGCCATCATCGGCACCACGCCGCTGGTCGACAGCGTGATGCGGCGCTTCGACAGGGCGATGCCGTCCCCATCCATGACGATCTTCAACCCGTCGCGCACCGAATCGAAATTATAGAGCGGCTCGCCCATCCCCATCATGACGATGTTGGTCAGCATCCGCCCATCGGGCTGGCTCGGCCATTCGCCCAGCGCGTCGCGCGCCAGCATCACCTGACCGACGATTTCTCCGGGCGTCAGGTTGCGGACCAGCCGCATCGTGCCGGTGTGGCAGAAACGGCAATTGAGCGTGCAGCCGACTTGGCTCGATACGCAGAGCGTTCCCCGATCGGCGTCGGGAATGAACACCATCTCGTAATCCTGGCCATCGTCCGACCGCAGCAGCCATTTGCGCGTGCCGTCGGTCGATACCTGCGCCTCGATCACCTCAGGCCGCGAAATCACGAAACGCTGTTCCAGCCAAGGCTGCATCGTCTTCGAAATGTCGGTCATCTTCGAAAATTCGGTGACGCCGCGATTATAGATCCAGTGCCACAACTGCTTGGCGCGCAGCTTCGCCTGTTTGGGATCGAGTTGCGACGTCTCCAGCGCCATGCGCAAGTCCATCTTGGACAAGCCGAGCAGGTCGACACGTCCGTCGCTGCGCGGCACCAAGGCGCGCGGAACGGGCACGGGATCGATATGCCCCGGAATGGGCATGGCGGCGGCGGTAGCTGTCTGCATGGCGCGCGATATAGGGGAAAAGGTGCCCGAACGCTAGATTGTGCTCGACCAGCCAGGTCGCCGGAATAGGCCGCCGATAATTCGGCCCGCCGCCCGCCAGCCGGATCGCCACTGCGGCGCCGCGATGCGCCGCATCCATTTTGCACCCCTGACAATTACGAGGACCGCCGGGGCAATTTCCAGAAGCAATCGGACTCCAGTGTAACCCAGCCAGCATGGAACTGAAATAATGAAAAAGACCATAAGCGCCCGGTCGAAAATATAGGCGGTCGTGCTCTGGGGGGATAGATGAACATGACCCCATAACATTAGAATAAGGGTGACTACGCCACCGATGATAGTAGGCAGCACGACCAGGTTCATCATGCCCGAGGGATCGGTTTGCCGTGCCCAATCATAATAGCGGCCGGGCCAAAGCCAGAATTTCACCGCGCGCACCCCAGCACTGCCGCGTCGATCGCGGTTGCCGCGCCGCCCAGCGCATAGGTGTCGGCGAAGGGGCGGCCGTTCGCGCCGACGCTTTCGACGCTCATACTCCGCTGGCCGCGCATCGCCGCGACGATCGCGGCGTCGGTGGCCGGATCGGGCGCCCAGGCGTCGGTCGCGCCTGCGATCAGCGCGAAGCGGCGTTCGCCGATCGACAGGGTGACGCGGGTGTCGGGGCGTTTGGCGCGGCTCAGCCGGGCGTGGAATTGCGGCCGGGGAGCGCTGCCAGGCCAGAGGCCGATGCTGGCGAAGGCCGGATTGCGCTGGCCGGCGCCGGGGGGGCGAGCGATGGCGAAACAGCGGCGGGGCGACGTGTCGCGGAATGCACCCCAGCTTTGATGGACGCCGATCGTGACGCGCCCCGCGGGCCGCTCTGGCGAAGCTTGCGCCTGGAGGGCCAGCACGAGCGCGGTCATGATCATGCGGGCGCGCGTCCGGTGCCGCGATGGACGATGCGCTCGACCCCGCGCTCGATCGCGACCACCGTCCCTTGCGGCAATCCGCCTGCCACGGGCGCCCGGAATTTCGGCAGCAGATCCAAACCGGTCAGCACGCCGCGCAGCACCCGGCTCGACATGCCGTGCATGATGATCAGCCGGTCGCCGTCACGGTTCGTGTCATCAGCCCAGGCTGACACCCGCGCCGCGATGCCGTCGTAAAACTCGCCTCCAGGGGCCGGAACCGCGAACAGCCCTGTATCCCGGTCGATGAAATTTCCGGCTTCGGCGAAAATCTCGGCATAATAGCGCCCGCCCCAGTCACCCATGTCGATTTCGGTCAGCCGCTCGTCGGTCTGCGCCGCGTGCCAGTCGAGTTCGAGATGCTCGGCGATCACCGCCAAGGTCTGGAGCGCGCGTCCGGTCGGCGAGGCCCACAGCTCAAGCTGGGGCTTGACCCCAAGTTCGGCCCGCAACGCCCGCCCCATTTCCTCGGCCTGGGCAAAGCCCGCACGGGTCAGGGGCGTATGCGGATGGGTGCCTTGCAGCCGCTTGACGACGTTGAATACAGTCTCCCCATGCCGCGCGATGAAGTCGCGTCCTTTGCGTGTCGCCGCTCGATTCATCGCACCCCTCGCTTTGTCATCGACCGTCGCCATTTCAAGCCCCTGTGGCCCAAAAGCAACGGAAATCCCTGTTTATCTGAGGTTCATGCAACATTCGCCGCGCCGCACCATTTAGCTCGCTCCCCGGCACGATCCGGGATTTGTGAAGAATGGAGTTTCTTATGCGTAACGCACTCATTGTCGCACTTGCCGCCTCGTCGGCCTTTGCAGCGCCCGCTTTCGCCCAGGACGTGAACCCAACGTTCACCGGTGCCCGCGTCGGCGTGGTCGGCGGCTATGACGGTCTGCGTCCCGGCAGCACCGAAAGCATCGAAGGCGTGGACCAAGAAGTCGACGGTTTCCTGTATGGCGGCGAAATCGGTTATGATTTCGCGCTGAACAATGGCCTGGTGATCGGTGCCGAAGCCGAACTGAGCGGATCCACCGGCAAGGTCGAGACCAATCGCGTCAACCCGAACACCTTCGGTTTCGGTGAAGTCAGCGCGGGCCGCGACATCTATATCGGCGCGCGCGTCGGTGCGATGGTTGCGCCCACCACCATGGTTTATGCAAAGGGTGGCTATACAAACGCCCGCCTGAACCTGCTGGGCAGCGACGGCACGACCACTACCGACGAGAATTTCGAGCTGGAAGGCTGGCGCGTCGGTGCCGGTGCTGAACAGGCAATCGGTCGCAACACCTACGCGAAGCTCGAATATCGCTATTCGAACTATCGCGAAGCGGACTTCCAGTTCCGCAATGGCGCGACGACCGGCCAGTTCGACATCGATACCGATCGTCATCAGGTCGTCGCCGGCGTCGGCGTGCGTTTCTGAACGCTCTGACCGGAACGATGCCCCGGTAGCGTAAAACGGGTGTCGAATCTGGATAAGGGAAGGGTCGGGGCTGCTTGCCCCGGCCCTTTTTCGCGCTAAGGATAAATCCGGCGCAATACCCGCCTTCGCGACCGCGAATCACGGTGGGTTTCAATTGAGGGGCGGCGGCCCGGGGGTAAATGATGAAGGCGACGATCGAACGCGCAACCCTGCTCAAGGGGCTCAGCCACGTCCAGTCGGTGGTCGAGCGGCGCAACACCATCCCGATTCTGTCGAATGTGATGATCGATGCATCGGCCGATGGCGTCATCCGCCTGATGGCGACCGACCTCGACCTCCAGATCGACGAAACCGTCGCCGCCGCCGTGGATCAGCCCGGCGCGACCACCGTGTCCGCGCACACGTTTTTCGACATCGTCCGCAAGCTGCCCGAAGGCGCGCAGGTCGAACTGACCGCCGCAGAAGGGAAATTGTCGATCGTCGCGGGCCGCGCCCGTTTCGCGCTGGGCACACTGCCGCGCGACGATTTCCCGGTCATTGCCGAAGGCGAATTGCCGACGCAGTTCGAATTGCCGTCGGAAACGCTGAAGGCGATCATCGACAAGACGCGCTTCGCGATCTCGACCGAGGAAACCCGCTATTATCTGAACGGCATTTTCTTCCATGTGTCGGATGACGGCCAGCCGGTGCTCAAGGCTGCCGCGACCGACGGCCACCGCCTCGCGCGCGTCACGGTGCCGCGCCCCGACGGCGCGGACGAGATGCCCAGCGTCATCGTGCCGCGCAAATGCATCGGCGAACTCCGTAAATTGCTCGACGAAGTCGACGGTTCGGTCGGCGTGTCGCTGTCGAGCTCGAAAATCCGCTTCGACCTGGGCCGCGCGATCCTGACCTCCAAGCTGATCGACGGCACCTTCCCCGACTATTCGCGGGTGATTCCGACCGGCAACGACAAGATCCTGAAGATCGACCCCAAGAGCTTCATGGCGGGCGTCGATCGCGTATCGACCATCGCGACCGAAAAGACCCGCGCGGTCAAAATGGCGCTCGACCGCGACAAGATCACGCTGTCGGTCACCAGCCCCGAAAACGGCACGGCGGCCGAAGAAGTCCCGGGCGATTATGCGGCCCAAGGCTTCGAGATCGGTTTCAACAGCAAGTATCTGATGGACATATTGGGGCAGGTCGAAGGGGACATGGTCGAGGTCCATCTGGCCGACGCCGCCGCCCCCACGCTGATCCGCGAAAACGACAAGGCGCCTGCGCTCTACGTGCTGATGCCGATGCGGGTTTGATCGGCGGGTAACGCCGGTCGCCCCTCACGTCTCTACGCCCCCGCCACAAACCCGCCATCCCAGCGAAAGCCGGGATCTCAAGCCGCATTCCTCCCTCGCTTGATATGCCAGCCTACGCTGGCATGACGGTTTGGGGCGGTTCTGCCGCAGGCTCTTGAAATTTTAACCGATCGCCCGCATAACTGACATCGATGTCAGTTAAAGGCTCGGCCATGGCGACTCAGGCATTGCAACCGCAACCGATCAATCCCGCGCTGCCGATGAAGCGCGATTGGGGCGCGGCATGGGCGGCGCTGCGCAAGCTGCTCGCCAATGGCGACGACACGGTGCAGGTGTTCCGCATCATGCGCGCACTGAATGGCGACTCCGCGCAGCGAAACTATGCCAGGCTGATCCGCACGCCCGAGGGCGGTCGCATCGCCTATCGCCGCACCGAACTGGCGCGGTTGTTCTCGAACCGCGAATGGATCGATTCGCTTCCCGAAGGCAGTGTCGGCGCGCATTATCGCGCCTTTCTCGACCGCACCGGCTTTTCCGCCGATTGGCTCGCCGACATCAGCTACACCGACAATGACGGCTGGCGCGACCTGGAGCATCCGGTCAGCTGGTTTGGGCGGCGCGAACGTGACATTCACGACATCTGGCACGTCCTGACCGGCTATACCGCCGAGGAGCATCTGGGCGAGGCGTGTCTGGTCGCGTTCAGCTATGCTCAGACCGGTGGCCTCGGCTGGGCGGCGATCGGTGCGGGTGCCGCGATCAAGTCGTTGCGCGTCACCGGCGAGCGCCTGTTCATGAAAGCGGTGATCGAAGGCTATCGCCACGGCAAACGCGCCAAATGGCTGTCGGGCGAGGATTACGAAATGCTGCTGGCCGAACCGCTTGAGGCCGCGCGTCGGCGGCTGAACATCGCCGAGCCGGTGGCGTACAAGCGCGCGCAGGCAAGGCTGCGCGAGCAGGGACTGGCGGGCATTTAAGCGGACGCGCTCTGTTCCCGCCGTCATTGCGGGCGGAGCGAAGCAACCCAGCTTTCCGTGCGATTCGTTCCGGATTGTTTCGCTGCGCTCGCAACGACGATGCAGTCTTCAGCCCCCGCGCGCCGCCATCACCACCCAGATCGGCCACGCCGCCAGCGCCATCAGCGCCCCGAACGCAACCCGGTCGGTCGCGCTGACCGCCTGCCCCGTCGCGCGCCGCAACAGCGCGATGCCCAGTCCCATCACCGTCGCGCCCAGCAGCACGAAGGGTAGCGGCATCCACCCGAGCCACGCACCGATCGCCGCCAGCAATTTGGGGTCGCCGCCGCCGAGCCCGGTGCGCCCGCGCGCCAGCCGGTAGGTTGCGCCGATCAGCCACAAGGCCGCGAACCCCGCCGCCGCGCCGATCAGCGAATCGAACGGCGCGACGCCCAGCCCCAGCGCCGCGACAATCCAGCCGCCGGCGACAAGCGGCAGCGTCAACCGGTCGGGCAGCCAGAAATGCCGGGCGTCAAGCGCGATGAGCAGGATCAACGCCCATCCGAACGCCATCCCCGCTACCGCCTGAGCGGGCGGCGCGACGGCCAGCGCAGCCGCGCCGACGATTGCGGCCGCGAGCTCGACCGCGACATGAAGCGGGTCGATCCGCGCGCCACAGGCCCGGCAACGTCCATGCTGCGCCAGCCAGGACAGGATCGGCACCAGCGACAGCGCAGGCACCGCGACGCCGCACACATCGCAGCGCGATCGGCCCCGGCTAGCGCCTTTCCCCATCGGCCAGCGGATTGCGAGCGTCGCAAGATAGCTGCCGATGATCGCCCCGCCGACGGCACCGGCGAGCGGAAGCCAGAGCGGCGTCAGAAAACCTCGGCGATCAGGTCGGCGGCAGGTTTCCCCGTCCAGTCGGTGTCGCCCAGCACGCGCCACACCTCGCGCCCTTCGGCGTCATAGAGGATCGTCGTCGGCAGGTTCGCGCCATAGCCGACCGACAAGGCCATGCCGGGTTCGAGATAGGGCTGGAGCCGCTTGAACGCCGCCTTTTCGAAGAAGGGCGTCACCTTTTCCGCGCCGTCCATGTCCTGGCTGATGACCAGCACCTGCAACCGTTCGCCCTCGCGCTCCGCCAGCGCATCGAGTGTCGGCATTTCCGCGACGCACGGCGCGCACCAGGTCGCCCAGAGATTGACCAGCACCGGCTTGCCGCGGAAATCGGCCAGCGTCTTCTTGTTGCCGTCGGGCGCGGTGAACGGCGTGTCGGGTGCGGCCTCGCCTGCGTTGTCGCGGCTCACCTGACCCAGCTTGTTCGCTTCGAACGCGGGTGGCGTAGCGGCGGTTTCGGCGGCGACATTCGCGCTTGCTTGTGCGTTGTCCGCCGATTGCCTATCGCAAGCGCCGAGCAGCAGCACGGCAGGCAGGAGAAGCGAGATTTCCGGGCGCAACGGCACCTCCAATAGCATGTGGGGCGGGCGCTTCGCCGAAGGCCCGTCGGCAGTCATGCGCGAGATAAATGCCTCGATCCCGTTCGACAAGCGAATGTGGCGACAGGACATTGCGGGGTCGAAGGCCCATGTCGCGATGCTGGGCAAGACCGGCATCCTGAGCGCGGAGGACGCCGCGAAGATCGACGCCGGTCTCGATGCGGTGGCCGCCGATTACGAGGCGAACGGCGTAGCCGAAGACCTGGCGCTCGAAGACATTCATATGCAGTCCGAAGCGCGGATGGCGGAGCAGATCGGACCGGTCGCGGGTCGCCTCCACACCGCGCGCAGCCGCAACGATCAGGTCGCGACCGATTTCCGCCTGTGGGTGCGCGACGCCATCGACCAGACTCTCGCCGCACTCGCCGCCTTGCAGGACGCGCTGCTGACCCGCGCGGAGGAACATGCCGACGCGGTGATGCCCGGCTTCACCCATCTGCAAAGCGCGCAGCCGGTGACGCTCGGCCATCACCTGATGGCCTATTTCGAGATGATCGACCGCGATGTCGCGCGGTTCCGCGACGCCCGCGCCCGGCTCAATCTGTGCCCGTTGGGATCGGCGGCGCTGGCCGGGACCGGCTTCCCGATCGACCGCGAGATGACCGCAAAGGCGCTCGGCTTCGACGGCCCGACGCGCAACTCGCTGGACGGCGTCAGCGACCGCGACTTCGCGCTCGATTTCCTGACCAGCGCCACGCAATGTTCGCTGCACCTGTCGCGTCTGGCCGAGGAGTTCGTGATCTGGGCGTCGCAGCCCTTCGGCTTCGTCGCACTCAGCGATCAATGGTCGACCGGCAGCTCGATCATGCCGCAAAAGCGCAATCCCGACGCTGCCGAGCTGGTGCGCGGCCATTCGGGGCGGATCATGGGCTGCATGACCGCGCTGATGGTGACGATGAAGGGCCTGCCGCTCGCCTATTCGAAGGACATGCAGGACGACAAGCCGCCGGTGTTCGAGGCCGTCGATCTGCTCGCGCTGTCGATCGCGGCGATGACCGGGATGGTGGAAAGCGCCACCTTCCGTACCGACCGGATGCTGGCGCTGGCCGAAAGTGGCCATGCCACCGCGACCGACTTGGCCGACTGGCTGGTGCGCGAAGGCGGGGTGCCGTTTCGCGAGGCGCACCACATCACCGGGCGCGCGGTTGCGCTGGCGGATGAGCGCGGCGCGAAACTTTCGGACCTCTCGATCGAAGACCTGAAAGCCATCGACGATCGCATCGAGCCCGGCATTTACGACGTTTTGACCGTGACGGCATCGGTCGCCAGCCGCATGAGTTTCGGCGGCACCGCGCCGGCGCGGGTGCGCGAAGCGATCGCGGCGGCACGCGCCAGGGAGATAAAGGCATGAAGGCGTTGTTACTGGTCGCAACCGCGCTGGCGCTGACCGCTTGCGGGTCACGCGGTGCCCTAAGGCTCGAAGACGGCAAGACGCTGCCGCCTGCACCTTACGGCGCGCGCGAAACGCCGACGCCTGACAGGCTGCTCGAACCCGCACCCGAAACACGTCCCGGCCGTAACGACGAAATCCTGACCGAATCGCAGGAACGCGAGGACGATCCGTTCGATCTTCCCCCGCCGGGCGCGCGCTGATGGATCATTTCAACCCGAAGGACGGCGTGCTCCACTGCGAGGATGTGCCCGTGTCCGACATCGCCGAAGGCGTCGGCACGCCCGTCTATATCTATTCGCAGGCGACGCTGGAGCGGCACGCACGGGTGTTTCGCGAGGCGCTGGAGAACGCGGGCGTCGGCGAAGGCAAGCCCATCCACATCGCCTTTGCCATCAAGTCCAACCCCAATCTGGGTGTGCTGCGCGTGCTCGCCAATTGCGGCTACGGCGCCGATGTCGTGTCGGCGGGCGAGATGAACCGCGCGCTCGCCGCCGGGGTCGCGCCCGAACACATCGTATTCTCCGGCGTCGGCAAGGCGCGCTGGGAGCTGGAGGCCGCGATCGACGCGGGCATCGGCCAGATCAATATCGAGCTGGAGGATGAAGGACGGCTGCTGTCCGAGCTCGCCGCCGCAAAGGGCGTGCGCGTGCCTGCCACGCTGCGCGTCAATCCCAATGTCGATGCGGGCACCCATGCCAAGATTTCGACCGGCCAGGCCGAGGCGAAGTTCGGCGTCGGCATCGACGTCGCGCCCGGCATCTACGACCGGCTGGCGGCGCTACCGGGTCTCGCGATGCGCGGCGTCGCGGTGCATATCGGCAGCCAGCTCGCCAATCTTTCGCCGCTTGAGGCAGCGTTCGGACGAATCGGCGAGCTTGTCGCCGACCTGCGCGGCGCGGGTCACGCGATCACCCATGTCGATCTGGGCGGCGGGCTGGGCGTGCCGTACAAGGCAGGCGAGCAGCTTCCCACCCCCGACGATTACGCCGCGATGGTCGCGGGCGCGACCAAGGGATGGGACGTCACTTTGATGTTCGAACCCGGTCGCGTGATCGCGGGCAATGCGGGGGTGCTGATGACCCGCGTCCTCTACGTAAAGCCCGGCGCGCGCGATCCCTTCGTGATCGTCGATGCGGCGATGAACGACCTCGCGCGGCCCGCGCTCTACGACGCGTGGCATGATTTCCACGCGGTGGAACCCCGAGGCGGGCGGATGACCGCGAACATCGTCGGCCCGGTGTGCGAAAGCGGCGACACCTTTGCCATCGGCCGCGAAATCGACCGGGTGGAGCAGGACGACCTCGCCATTTTCCGCACCGCGGGCGCATATGGCGCGACGATGGCGTCAAGCTACAACAGCCGCGGGCTCGTGCCCGAGGTGCTGGTGTCGGGCAAGCGATGGGCGGTGGTCGCCGACCGCATCCCGTCGAACGACCTGATGGCCGCCGAACGCGTGCCCGAATGGCTGGAAGACTGAATTGAACGGTCTGCCGGTCTTGCTTCGACTGGCGGGCAGGCCGGTGATCCTGCTGGGCAGCGGCGAGGCCGCCCAGCCCAAGCGCCGCCTGATCGAACGCGCCGGCGGGCGGGTCGTCGGGGCGGACGATGGCGACGCCCGCATCGCCATCGTCGCGATCGACGACGAGGCGGATGCGCTTTCCGCAATCGCGGCGCTGCGGGCGCGCGGGGTGCTGGTCAATGCGGTGGATCGGCCCGACCACTGCGACTTCACGCTGCCCGCGATCGTCGATCGCTCGCCCGTGCTGGTCGCGATCTCCACCGGCGGCGCGTCCGCAGGGCTGGCGGCGGCATTGCGCCAGCGGATCGAAACGTTGTTGCCCGCCCGGCTGGGCGCACTGGCCGATGCGCTCTGCGCCGCGCGCCAGGCAATCCGCGCGCGCTGGCCCGACGCGTCGGGGCGCCGCCGAGCACTTGGTGCGGCATTGGCTTCGTCAGGTCCGCTCGACCCGATCACGGCCGATGCCGACGCCGTGGCTCGGTGGCTGGGCAGCGATGCAACGGCTTCGCCCGGCCGGATCGAACATGTGACGCTGCAAAGCTCAGACCCCGACGAGCTGACGCTGCGTACCGCCCGTCTTCTGGCTCGGGCCGATACGGTCGTGCACCATGCCGACGTGCCCCCCGCAATTCTCGATCGTGCGCGTGCCGACGCGGTGCGGATGGTTGGCGATGACGTGCCCGATCCTGCGCCCCCCGGCCTGACGGTCGTTCTGGAAATGACGCGATGAGCGACGGCTTCGCCTATGCGATCGACGCCGATGGCAGGGCGTCGCCGATCGCGATCGACGATGCCCCGGGCGCGCAAGCCGCGATGGTGTGGGCACATCTGACGCTGGCCGACGATGCGGTGCGCGCCTGGTTGCAGCAGCGCGCCGGCTTGCCGCGCGTCATCGCCGATGCGCTGACCGCCAGCGAAACCCGCCCGCGGTGCGAACCCGTCGGCGACGGCGCGGTCATCAACCTGCGCGGCCTGTCGAGCCGCGGAGAGGATCAGGACGACGCGCTTGCCTCGATCCGCATCTATGTCCTCGCCGGGCGCGTCTGGTCGGTGTCGCGCCAGCCGCTCGACGCGATCGAAAGCGCCTGTGGCAAGGTAAAGGATGGCAAGGTGCGCGATCCCGGCGACCTCGTCACCGCGATCGCGACGGCCATCGCCGAAGAACTCGATCCGCTGGTCGCCGATCTCGGCGACAGCCTGGACGATTGCGAAGAGGCGCTCGATGCCCGCCGCGCCTTTGCGCTCAGGCGTGCGGTGACGCGCGTGCGGATCGACGCGATCGGGCTCAGGCGCTTCGTTTTGCCGCAACGCATCGCGCTCGAACGGCTCGCCAATCTGGGCGCCGACTGGCTGTCGGCGGAGGATCGCCTGCACCTGGCCGCCGCCGCCGATCGTGCCGCGCGGATGGCAGAGGAACTGGACGCGATCCGCGAACGCGCCGCTTTGGTCCACGAAACGCTGACCGACCTGCGCGCCGAACAGATCGACCAGCGATCGCTGGTGATCGCGATCGTCGCGATGGTGTTCCTGCCGCTCACCTTCCTGACCGGACTGCTCGGCATGAATGTCGAGGGGATCCCCTATGCGCATCAGCCCTGGGCATTCTGGGGCGTGGTCGGCGTCTGTGCCGGAATGGCGGTCGCCATTGCCACCTATTTCTACCGACGGCACTGGTTCCGCTAGGGTCAGCATCGCCACCCCGCCGGTAAAGGGCAACGGGGGTCTTTTCCCCGCCCGTGCAAGCGCCTATATCGGACCCGCCGGGTTCGCCCGGCTACGGCGATAAATTGCGGCGTATAATAGACACAGCGGACCCGGGGGCAGTACCCGGCGGCTCCACCATCTGATCCGGTTGGTCGACACGCGTGAAGCGTGCCGACCGGGCGGCTCAGCTAGAGGGGCCGAACCAGGATCGACGTGTGTTGAAAGGCGCCGTTTTCGCTCGGAATGGGACCACCGCAACGGCCCGTTACACAAGTGCCAACGATAACGAAGCACTCGCGATTGCAGCGTAACCAAGGGCCTCACGGCCTGAAGTTACTCTGAAAAAGCGCGGTCGGACCCCACCGGGCAACAGAAGGGGATTCCAGCGGCCGCCGGGGGGCCGGGCAACAGAACCCCCGGCACTTTCTGTCGGAAACGCGGAGCACCGGGCAACGGAAACTCCCTGCTTGCTTCCTCAATGCGGCACTACGCCCATCTCCACCCCTGTCTTGTCGTGCAGCGCGAAGCGGTCGACGATATCGGCGCTTGCGCGATTATATCCGACCATCTCCACCGCCTTGCCCTCGCGCCGCAGCCGCGCGACGACCTTGTCGAGCGCGCCGACTGCGGAAATGTCCCAGAAATGCGCCTCAGTCATGTCGATCATCACCATCGGTGCGCTTTCCTCGCCCTTGAACACCCGTTCGAACCGATCGACCGAGGCGAAGAACAACTGTCCCTTGACGACATAGGTCGCAAGCGCGCCGTCGGCCGAGACATGCCGCTCGACCGTGAACATGCGCCGCACCTTGCCCGCGAAGAAGATGCCGGACAGCAAGACCCCCGCCAGCACGCCCAACGACAGGTCGTGGGTCGCCACGACGACGATTACGGTGGTCAGCATCACAGCCGATGATGGCCAGGGATGACGGCGCAGATTGGGAATCGAATTCCAGCTGAACGTGCCGATCGACACCATGATCATCACCGCAACCAGCGCGGGCATCGGGATCTGACCGACCCACGGCCCCAGCACGACCAGCAGGAACAGCAGAAAACTGCCCGCGACGAACGTCGATAAGCGCCCACGCCCGCCCGACGTCACGTTGATGACCGACTGGCCGATCATCGCGCACCCGCCCATGCCGCCGAAAAAGGCGCTGACGATGTTGGCGCTCCCCTGTCCCGCACATTCGCGGCGTTTGTCGCTGTCGGTATCGGTCATGTCGTCGACGATCTGCGCGGTCAGCAGCGATTCGAGCAGTCCGACCGCCGCCATCGTCAGCGAATAGGGCAGGATGATCCGCAGCGTTTCCCAAGTGAACGGCACTTGCGGGATCGCCAAGAACGGCAGCCCTTCGGGCAACTCGCCCATGTCGCCGACCGTGTTGACTGGCAGCGCCAGATAGATGCTCAGCCCCGACAGGATCAGGATCGCGACCAGCGGCGACGGCACAGCCTTTGTCACGCGCGGCAACAGATAGATGATCGCGAGCCCGCCCGCGATCATCGCATAGGCGTGCCACGTCACCCCGATCAGCTGCGGCAGCTGCGCCATGAAGATCAGGATGGCGAGCGCGTTGACGAAACCGGTGATGACCGATCGCGACACGAACTGCATGACCAGGTCGAGGCGGAGCAGACCGGCGATGATCTGGATCACCCCCATCAAGATGCTGGCAGCAAGCAGATATTCGACGCCGTGATCGCGGACCAGCGGGATGACCAGCACCGCAACCGCCGCCGTGGCAGCAGAGATCATTCCCGGACGCCCGCCGGTGAACGAAATGACGATGGCGATCGCGACCGAGGCATAGAGCCCGACGCGCGGATCGACCCCGGCAATGATCGAAAAGCCGATCGCTTCTGGAATGAGGGCGAGCGCAACGACGATTCCCGCAAGGATCTCCGCACGCGGATTGGAAAGCCAGTCGCGGCGAAGCGTGGCGAAATTGGTCATGGAACGTCCGAATATGGCTACGGCAGCGAATGTGCCGGTTGTCCCGGGGATAGGCGCCGGGCCGAGCCACCCGTCACGAAGCCTTGCTCCGGTCGAGTCCGTCGAATGCAGGCGCTGTTGCGCCAAATCCGCTCGAATTACAACCTTTAATGCTGCAACTGCGAAATCGCTTACGTCGGCAATGACAGCCGCGCGGTCGTTCCCTTGCCCGCCAGCAGTTCGAACCGTCCGTTCAGCTGCTCCGCCAGCATCGTCGCGATGCGCAGGCCCAGGCTGTTCGACGCCTCGATCTCGAATCCCTGCGGTAGGCCGTGGCCGTCGTCGCGCACGTCGACGCGCACCACCCGTTCGCCGTCGCGGGTCAGATCGACCTCGATCAGGCCATGTTCGCGATCCGCAAAGCCATGCTCGATCGCGTTGGCCATCGCCTCGGCAACGATCAGCGCCAGCGGGATTGCGGCGTCAGGCGACAATGGCGCATCGTCGGCGACGTTCACGGTGCAACGCACCCCCGTCCGCCCGCTCGCGTCGATCACGTCGGCACACAGCGGCTCAAGAAACTCCCGCATCGACCGCGTCGCCCCGCCCGCGTCATAGAGCTGGCGGCTGATCCGCCCGATCAGCGCCAGCCGCCGCGATGCCTCGTCGAGCGCGGCCTTCCCTTCAGCCTCGCTCACGCGCTGTTTCGACAGCGACAAAAGCCCTGCGGCGACCTGAAGATTGTTCGATACCCGGTGCTGCAATTCGCCGAACAGCAATGCGCGCGTCTCCGCCAGCCTGCGGTTGATTTCGCGCTGGTCCGCCAGCCGGTTGTTGGTGCGTTGCAGCCAGTGGATGATGAGCAGGTCGGTGCCGATTACCAGCACGTAAAAGGCAAGCGCGACGATTGCCCCCGACCCCAACTGCAAACTTTGCACCGGCGGGATGAAGAAATACCAGGCCAGCAGCCCGCACACGATCCCGGCGAACAATCCCATCCGCACGCCGAACAGGAACGACGCGATGATGACCGCCGGGAAAAAAGTGACATAGGGAAAGCCCGGCGGCAGCCACGGCGCCGCGACAACCCGCAGGAAATACGCCCCCGCGATCAGCCCGCACGTCGCCGCGAAGCCCGCCAGCGGTCGTCCCTGTGCGATCGGCAGTCGCTCAAGCCAGTGGCTCGTCCGGATACGGTCTTCGTTCATTCGCATCCAGAACAGGAGTCCCCAGCGCATCGACGCTTTAGCGTCAGCCTAGCCTCGCGCCACAATGCGGATCAAGGCCGTAACGAAAAAGGGGCCTGAAGCCAGGCCCCTTTCCCGAGGATTGACGAAAACCGATCGTTCGAGATCAATTCTCGGTAATGAACGACGGCAGGCCGATATCGCCGCCATCGTCATCGCGCTTTTCCGAACGCGGAGCGCGGTCGCCGCGGTCGCTGCGTTCGCGGCGCGGGCCGCGATCGCCGCGGTCGCCGCCATCGCGACGCGGGCCACGGTCGCCGCGCGGACCGCGGTCGCCACGATCACCCCGCTCGCGCGGTTCGCGTGCCGGGCGCGTGTCCTCCAGCTCGGCGCCGGTTTCCTGATCGACGACGCGCATCGACAGGCGAACCTTGCCGCGCGGATCGATCTCCAGCACCTTGACCTTGACGTCCTGGCCTTCGCTCAGGACGTCGGAGACCTTCTCGACGCGCTCGTTCTTGATTTCGGAGACATGGACCAGACCGTCCTTGCCGCCCATGAAATTCACGAACGCGCCGAAATCGACGAGGTTGACGACCTTGCCGTTGTAGATCTTGCCGACCTCGGCTTCCTCGACGATGCCCTTGATCCAGTTCATCGCGGCTTCGATCTGCGACAGGTCGGACGACGACACCTTGATCAGGCCTTCGTCGTCGATGTCGACCTTGGCGCCCGTCGTTGCGACGATCTCGCGGATCACCTTGCCGCCGGTGCCGATGACGTCGCGGATCTTCGACTTGTCGATCTGCATCGTCTCGATCCGCGGCGCGTGCGCCGACAGTTCGGTGCGGGTTTCGCCCAGCGCCTTGGCCATTTCAGCAAGGATGTGCGCGCGGCCTTCCTTGGCCTGGTTCAATGCGACTTCGAAGATTTCGCGGGTGATGCCGGCGATCTTGATGTCCATCTGCATCGTGGTGATGCCTTGCGACGTTCCTGCGACCTTGAAGTCCATGTCGCCCAGATGATCTTCGTCACCCAGGATGTCGGAGATGACGGCATAATCCTTGCCTTCGAGGATCAGGCCCATGGCGATGCCCGACACCGGACGCTTCAGTGGCACGCCGGCATCCATCATCGACAGCGAACCGCCGCAGACCGTCGCCATCGACGACGAACCGTTCGATTCGGTGATGTCCGACAACACGCGGATCGTGTAGGGGAACTCATCCATCGACGGCAGCACCGGGTGCAGCGCGCGCCATGCAAGCTTGCCGTGACCGACTTCGCGACGACCCGGCGCGCCGAAGCGCCCGACTTCACCGACCGAATAGGGCGGGAAGTTATAGTGGAGCAGGAAGCGCTCGTACGACAGGCCATTGAGGCCGTCGATCATCTGCTCCGCGTCCTTGGTGCCGAGCGTGGTGGTGCAGATCGCCTGGGTTTCGCCACGGGTGAACAGCGCCGAACCATGGGCGCGCGGCAGGAAATGCACCATCGCCTCGATCGGGCGCACCGTCTTGGTGTCGCGACCGTCGATGCGGCGGCCTTCCTTCAGGATGGCGGTGCGGACGATCTCGCCCTCGAGCTTCTTCACCAGCTTGAGCGTGCCGAGATACTGCTCGGGATCGCTTTCCTTGAGGTCGGCGAGCGCTTCGCGTGCCTTGGCGCGCGCTTCGTTCACCGCGTCCTGACGCTGCGCCTTGTTGGTCAGTTTGTAGGCCGCCGCCAGATCGTCGCCGATCAGGCCGCGCAGTTTGTCCATCGCCGCCGACTTGTCGGCGACGGGGGCGAGTTCCCACGGATCCTTCGCGGCCTTTTCCGCCAGGTCGATGATCGCGTTCACGACCTTCTTCGCCGCGTCGTGCGCGAAGATGACGGCGCCGAGCATGACCTCTTCCGACAGCTCGTTGGCTTCGGATTCGACCATCATCACCGCGTCGCCGGTGGCGGCAACGACGAGATCGAGATCGCCGCCCTTCACCTGTTCCAGCGTCGGATTGAGGATATATTCGCCGTTTTCGTACCCGACGCGCGCCGCACCGATCGGACCCATGAAGGGCACGCCCGAAATGGTCAGCGCCGCCGATGCCGCGATCATCGCGACGATATCCGGCTCGTTTTCGCCATCATAGCTCAGCACCTGGGCGATGACGTTGATTTCGTTGTAAAACCCTTCGGGAAACAGCGGGCGGATCGGACGGTCGATCAGGCGGCTGGTCAGCGTTTCCTTTTCGGTCGCACCGCGCTCGCGCTTGAAGAAGCCGCCGGGAATGCGGCCGGCTGCCGAATATTTTTCCTGATAGTGAACGGTCAGCGGGAAGAAATCCTGGCCTTCCTTCACCGTGCGCGCGGCGGTGACCGCGCAGAGGACGACGGTTTCGCCGAGCGTCGCGATCACCGCGCCGTCGGCCTGGCGGGCAACGCGCCCGGTTTCGAGCGTCAGGGTCTTTCCGCCCAGCTCGATTTCTACTTTCTTGATGTCGAACATTTGGTTTCCTTCACTCCCCGCGTGCCGATCACGCGGAGGGCCTATGTGCGGGCGCATCACGCGCCCGGTGTGGAGCCGTTTGTGGCTCGCGCCGGTCCGCCGAATTGCGTCCCGACCGTTGTGCTCCCGCGTCGGCGGGAGCCCAGGGTTATCAGCGAAGCGCTTGATGACCCTGGTTCCCCGCCTTCAGGCCCCCTGCAAAGTATTACTTTGCAGGAAAACCCTGCGCGGGGATACCAAAAGGGGCGACCCGGCGGGCCGCCCCTGCTTGTTACTTGCGAAGCCCCAGCTTCGCGATGAGATCGGTGTAACGCTGCGCGTCCTTCTTCTTCAGATAGTCGAGAAGGCTGCGGCGCTTGTTGACCAGCATCAGCAGACCGCGGCGCGAATGATTGTCCTTTGCGTGGGTCTTGAAATGCTCGGTCAGGTTGGCGATGCGCTCGGTCAGGATCGCGACCTGAACTTCGGTGCTGCCGGTGTCGCCGTTTGCGCGACCATGTTCCTTGACGAGCGCGTCCTTGCGCTCCTGAGTGATCGACATCGTAGTCCTTTCTGATCAGAGGTTGAAACCGCGAACGACGCGAACCTCATCGGCTCCGGCTTCTACCAGCGCGATGGGTTCGTCACCCAGACACGCGAAATATTGGCCATCGTCAGCAGCGATCCCGACCAGGACCCGCCCTTGTCTGAGCAGCCCTGCCTGGTCGGGGGAGAGGGATAGAGCCGGGATGTCGTCCAGCCCCGCCCTCAACGGCAGGAGAATGTCCTCAAGCGCGCGGTCCTTAGCGGATTGCGCCAGTTTGTCCAGCGATATCGCGGAGGACAGGTCGAACGGCCCGGCTTTCACGCGCCGCAACATGGTGACGGTGCCGACCGTGCCGAGCGCGATGGCGATGTCGCGCGCGAGGCTGCGGATATAGGTGCCCTTCGACACATGCGCGGAGAGGGTAACGCTATCCAGCAACCCTTCGTCACCCCGGACCTGTTCCGGGGTCCACCCATCCACGCGCGCAACCGCTTGGGGCGCCGTGGACCCCGGAACAGGTCCGGGGTGACGGAGAGTGAGTTGATGGACCGTCACATCCCTTGTCGCGAGCACCACATCCTCGCCCGCGCGCGCCAGATCATAGGCGCGCTCGCCATCGACCTTCAGCGCCGAATAGGCAGGCGGCACCTGCGAAATCGCGCCGGTGAAGCGCGGCAGGACCGCCTCGATCGCCGCCATGGTCGGTCGCACGTCGCTGGTCGCGATCACCCGCCCTTCGGCATCCAGCGTGTCGGTCTGCTCGCCGAACCGAACGGTGAAGTCATACACCTTGGACGCATCGAGCATCCGCCCGGCGATCTTGGTCGCCTCCCCGATCGCGATCGGCAGCACGCCGGTCGCGAGCGGATCGAGGGTTCCGCCATGCCCGACCTTGCGCTTCGGGTATCCCCCGTCGCGCAAGGCCCGCTTGACCGCGCTGACGCCCTGCGTCGAGCCAAGGCCGAGCGGTTTGTCGAGGATGATCCAGCCGTGCATCGGCGAGCCGTCCGGCGCTTATGCCTGCGCGCTGGTGCGCCCGCCGCCGCCACCGCCGCCGCGTCCGCGACGGCCGCGTCCGCGACCGGCACCACCACCGCCGCCCGGACGACGCTCGCCCGCCGGCTTCGCCGAATGGGTCGCGCGCGGACGCCGCGGGCCTTGCTCCTGAGGACGCCCGCCGCGCGGACCGCGATCGGGACGTTCCGCCGGGATCGGTCCGACGCGGCTTTCCTTGATCCGTTCGACCTCTGCCTGGAAATTGGCGGGCAGCGGCACGACCTGGACCTTCTGGCGAGTCAGTCGCTCGATACCCTTCAGATAGGGCCGCTCGTCGTCGGCACAAAAAGCGAAGGCAACGCCGTCATTGCCCGCGCGCGCGGTGCGGCCGATGCGGTGGACATATTGCTCGGCGACGTTCGGCAGCTCGAAATTGACGACATGGCTGACGCCGCTGACGTCGATCCCGCGTGCCGCGATGTCGGTCGCGACCAGGATCGGCACCCTGCCCGCGCGGAATTCCGCCAGCGCCTTTTCGCGCTGCGGCTGCGACTTGTTACCGTGGATCGCGTTCGACGCGATGCCGTTCGACGCGAGCAGCTTCACCACGCGGTCGGCACCGTGCTTGGTCCGCGTGAACACCAGCGCGCGGTCTACTTGCGTGTTCTGGAAGAACAGGGTCAGCAGCGCCTGTTTCTCCGACTGGTTGATGAACGTCACATATTGCTCGACCCGCTCGGCGGTCGAGGACACGGGCGCGACGCGCACTTCGGCGGGATCGGTCAGGAACTTGTCGGCCAAGTCCTTGATATCCTTGGGCATGGTGGCCGAAAAGAACAAAGACTGGCGGTTGCGGGGAAGCATCGCCACGATCTTGCGAAGCGTGTGGATGAAGCCCAGGTCGAGCATCTGGTCGGCTTCGTCCAGCACCAGGATTTCGAGATCGGCGAGGCTCATGCAGCGCTGTTCGATCAGGTCCATCAACCGGCCCGGCGTCGCGACCAGAATGTCGACGCCCGCCGCGGTATCGCGGCGGTTGCGCGCGATCGGCACGCCGCCGAACACGGTCGCGACCGTCAGCTTGGTGAATTTAGCATAGTCGCGCGCGCTGTCGGCGATCTGGCTCGCCAACTCGCGCGTGGGCGCCAGCACCAGCATCCTGCAGCGCATCGGTTTGCGCCGCTCGTTCGCCTTGATGAGGTTGTCGATCGACGGCAGCATGAACGCCGCGGTCTTGCCGGTACCGGTCTGCGCGATGCCGAGCAGATCCCGGCCGTCGAGCAAGGTCGGAATCGCCTGTTGCTGGATCGGGGTGGGGGTATCGTAATTCTTCGCCGCAAGCGCGTCGAGAACGGCCTTGGACAGGCCGAGTTTGGCAAAAGTCATGATCTTCCTTGAAAAAACAATGCGGCTCCACGCGCGCCAGGCGCATGAGGGGCGGGGTCAAAATGACGACCCGCGTGACTAGGGAAGCCGGTGGGCAGCGAGACGAGCCTGGGCGGCAATCCGCCCGATCACGCTGCAAAAAGCCGCGCTGCGGTGCGGCATGTGGGCGCAATCGCCCGATTTGTCAATGGCACGCCCCCGGAACGATTTCGCCGCCCGCCACGTTGAAGGCGCCATATTCGTGACGGAGAGTGGCCATGCGTAACCTGTTCCTGCTTGCAAGCGTCGCGGCGCTGGGCATCGCGGCGCCCGCCCTTTCGCAGCAGGGCAAGGGCGGCGACGGCCATCCGGGCAAGGGTGGCGGCGAACGCGCCGGACCGCCGTCGAAGGGTGGCGACCGCGGCGGGTCTCCGCAGGCGCGCGGCAATGATCGCGCCGGACCTCCGCAAGCCAAGGGCAATGATCGCGGCCGCGACGACGCGCGCGGCAAGGGAAATCAAAAACGCGACCGGGCGGATCGCCGAGGCAATGATCGCGGACCGGACTTCGCCCGCGAACGCGGCGGTCCCGAATATGTCCGCGTCACCGACGGTCGCGGCAAGGGCGACCGGACAAAAGGCCGCGACGCCACGCCCAGGGGCAAGCGCGCCTGGGAAGGCGACAACCGCGTCCGCATCGTCGATGCGACACGCGGCCCCGGCATCCGCTGGTCGCGCGGCGACCGCGACGACTGGCAGCCGGTCCGCCGCTACGACCGCGGGCGCTATGTCTATTCGGCCCCCGCCTATATTCAGGGGTGCCCGCCGGGGCTGGCGCGTCAGGGCACAGGCTGCCTGCCCCCCGGACAGGCGCGGCGGCTGGCGGACGATCGCGAGCCCTATCAGCAATGGTGGGGCTATCGCAGTTGGCGGCCCGACGACCGCTACGACTGGCGCTATGACAATGGCTATCTGTACGGCGTCGATCGCTCGTCGAACCTGATCGGCAGTTTCCTGCCGCTGCTCGGCGGCGCGTTGTTCGCGGGCAACCAATGGCCCGGCGGCTATGACGATTACGACGTGCCGCAATATTATGACCGCTTCTACGGCTATGACGACGCCTATGACTATCGCTACGCCGATGGGGCGATCTTCGCGGTCGATCCGCAGACGCAAGGGATTCAGGGGATCGCCGGACTGCTGACCGGCGACAGCTGGGGCATCGGCCAGCAGATGCCCGCAGGCTATGATTTCTACAACGTCCCGCTCGATTACCGCGACCGCTATGTCGACAGCGACGATGCGATGTACCGCTACAGCGACGGCTATGTGTACGAAATCGATCCGACGACGCGACTGATCCAGCAGGCAATCGAACTGATCGTATAAGGATCGTATAACAAGGGGAGCGAAAGGGATGCGGAAACTGATGGTCGCGGCGCTGGGCGGCGCTGCGTTGACGCTGGCGGGCTGCGGCGACGATGCGCCCGCGAACAACGTCGCCGAAGCCGCGCAAAGCGACAGCAATATATTGGCGGCGCTCGGCAGCCAGAGCGACCTGTCCACCGCGACCGGACTGCTGAAATCGGCCGGGCTGGAGCAGACGCTGAACGGCGTCGGCAGCTATACGCTGTTCCTCCCCGTCAACGACGCGTTCGAAAGCCTGCCCGAGGATCAACGCACCGCGCTTTCGACGGAGGAAGGCCGCCCTCAGGCGATCGCGCTCATCAGCCAGCACATCTCGCCCGGCTATATCGCGCGCGAGGACATGATGCGCGGACTGGCGGCGGAAGGCGGCACCGGCCAGCTGGCGACGATGGGCGCGCAGCCGCTGGCGCTGCGCCGTCAGGGCGACGCGGTCGTGCTCGGCACGGGCGAAAACGGCCCGCGCATCGTCGGCGATCCCGTCATGGCGCGCAACGGCATCGTCTATCGCATCGACCGGATCATCCCGCCCGCGGGCTGATGCCTTCGACACCCACACCGTCATTGCGAGCATAGCGAAGCAATCCAGCTTCCCAAGAGAGGCTCTGGATTGCTTCGCTATGCTCGCAATGACGAAGGGAAGAAGCGAGTAACTCAGCCCCCGCCCGGCCCCTTTTGCTCCATCGGTCGTCCGGCGGGCTGCTGTGCCTTTCCGCCGCGCGGTTTCTTCGACCAGGCGATGCGATAGAGATCGAACCGCCGGTCGGTCAGGTTGCGCACCGTACCCTCCGCGCGTGCCCAGGTCAGGTCGGCGAGATTGACGTCGGCGATGGTCAGCGTCTCGATATTCTCGCTTGCCTCCGCCGCGATGCCGTCGCGCGCAAACGGGAAGTCGCACGGCGTCAGGATGCACGACTGCGCGTACTGGATGTCCATGTTCTCGACGCCGGGCAGGTTGCCGACATTGCCCGACATGACGACGAAGCACTGGTTCTCGATCGCGCGTGCCTGCGCGCAGTAGCGCACGCGCATATAGCCTTGGCGGTTGTCGGTGCAGAACGGCACGAAGATGATCCGCGCGCCTTCGTCGACCAGCCGGCGCGCGAGTTCGGGAAATTCGCTGTCGTAGCAAATGAGCACGCCGATCGGTCCGATATCGGTCTGGATCACGTCCACCCCGTCGCCGCCCTTGATCTTCCACCAATAGGCCTCGTTCGGGGTCGGGTGGATCTTCTCCTGCGCGTGTACCGATCCATCGCGCAGGCAGACATAGGCGACATTCTGGATCTCGCCGTCGTCGGTGCGCGTCGGGTGCGACCCGGCGACGATGTTGATGTTGTAGCTGAGCGCCATTTCGCTCAGTTTTTCGACCAGCGGCTTGCGGTGTTCGGTCAGCCGGTCGATCGCCTCCATCGGTGAGAGATCGCGCTTTTCGAACGACAGCAGCGACAGGGTGAACAGTTCGGGGAAGACCACGAAATCGCTGCGATAGCCGGAGGCCACATCGACGAAATATTCTATGTTGCGGATGAATTCGTCGAAATCCTTCACTGGTCGCGCCTGGAGCTGGCACGTCGCCAGCCGCACGCTTTCGATGTCGCGCGGCACACGGTGCTGCGGGCGCTCATCGGGATCGACATAGGGGTTGCGCCACACCATGTGCGCGGCGAACGCGCCCGACGCCTTGTCCTCGGGCAGATAGCCGGGAAGCACCCCGATGGGGGTGAAGCCATTGGCGATCTGGAAATTGAGCACCGGGTCACGCAATTTCCCCTCGCGTACCTGCTCGATATAGTCCTCGGGACTGTCGACCTTCCTGGCGTTGCGGCGGTAGTTCGGCATCCGCCCGCCAAACGCGACGCCCTTCAGTTCCAGCCGCTCTACCAGGGTGCGGCGCGCTTCGTACAGCCGCCGCGCGATGCGCAGCCCGCGCTGGTTGTTCGATACCGCGAGTTCGTATCCGTAGAGCCAGTCGCCGGTCGGGTCGTGGCGGCTGCCAAAGCCGTTGCCGGTGATCGATTCCCAGTCATGGGCATTCAGCGCCAGTTCCTCGTCGATCCGCATCGACGCGCAATAACCGACGATCTCGCCTTCATAGACCGCGACGAACTGGCCTTCGGGGAAGTTGTTGATCTGCCCCCGGATCATGCCGGTCGTATAGCTGTCCCAGCCGGGATAGACCGTTTCGATGAGGTTGAGGATGCCCGGAATATCCTTGGGCCGGGCTTCGCGGATGTCGAGTTTGGCAGGCGTCGCGCGGGGCATTGGGTCTCCGTCAGTCGTATCGCTCGAGGAACGATGCGCCAACGATCAGGAGGCCGGGTCGATCCTTCCGCCCGAAACTTCCAGCCTCAGCGCGTCGCCGGGCACGCCGTCGAACAGCCGCGCTTCGGTGCCGGTCATCCACACCTGCCCCCGCCCCGCCAGCCGGTCGAACAGCGCATGGCGACGCGCAGGATCGAGATGCGCGGCAACCTCGTCGAGCAGCAGCACCGGCGGACGCCCGGTGCGATCGGCGACCAGTTCGGCATGGGCGAGCAGGATGCCGAGCAGCAGCGCCTTCTGCTCGCCGGTCGAGGCAAGCGCGGCGGGCTGGTCCTTTTCGCGGTGCGTGACCGCCAGGTCGATCCGGTGCGGACCCGCAAGCGTCCGCCCCGCCGCCGCATCGCGCACGCGACCGCTGGCGAGTTCTTGGAGCAATTGGTCGGACGATCCCGACCAGCCTTCGATCCCCAGCACCGCGCGCGGAAAGGCATCGCTCTCGACCCCGGCCAGCCGCTGGGACAGTGCCGAAACCGTCGCTCGCCTCTCGGCATCCAGTGCCGCGCCATGTTCGACCATCCGCGCCTCCAGCGCCGCCAGCCAGTCGGGATCGGCAACGCCGCCCTCCCCCAGCAAGCGGTTGCGCTGCCGCATCGCCGCTTCGTAGCGCGCGGCATGGTGCGCATGGCCGGGGGCAAGCGCGAGCGTCAGCCTGTCGAGGAACCGCCGCCGCTCGCCTGCCGCCTCGACGAACAGCCGATCCATCGCCGGGGTCAGCCACAGGATCGACACGCGCTCGGCCAACGCCGTCGCCGGGGTCGCGACGCCGTCCACCCGCACCACTCGTCGATCGGGGGCCTCGCCCAGCGTTCCCGTGCCGATCACCACCCCGTCGGCCAGCGTCGCCGCGATCCCGAACCCGCCGCCGCCACCCTGTCGCGCCATGTCGGACAGGCTCGCGCGCCTCAGCCCGCGTCCCGGCGCCAGCAGCGACAGCGCCTCCAGCACATTGGTCTTGCCCGCGCCATTGTCGCCCGCCAGCACCACAAAGCCCGGCGGCGCGGCGATCACGCTGTCGGCGTGGTTGCGGAAATCGGTCAGGGTCAGGCGCGCGATCATCGGTGCGGCTGCTGTAGGACAGGCGTGCGACGAAGCGAAGCCCTGCGCGCGATGAACCTTCCCCGCGGTTATGGGTTGCGCTAGCACGAATTCGAAGGAGAATTACCTTGGCCCGTTTCGCTCCCCTCGCCGCGCTGGCGGCGTTCGGCCTGACGCTTGCTGCCTGCGCAGAGCCGACCCCGCAGGAACAGGAAGCCGATCGCATCAAGGACGCTGCCGAAGCGCAGGCCGACCAGATCGAGGCGGAAGCCGACAACCGCGCCGCCGCGCTCGAAGCGCAAGCGGCAGAAATGGTCAATTCGAGCGGCGTCGGCGGCAGCTATGACGCGCAGATGGCAAAGGTCCGCAGCGACGCGCTGAAACAGGAAGCCGAGCTGGTAAAGGAAAAGGCCGAAGCGCAGGCGAAGGCCGTCCGCGATCAGGGCCAGGCGCAGGCGAGTGCGCTGCTGGCACAATAGAGTCTAACGCTCGCCGAGCGTCCATTCCCGCTCGATCGCCAACGTATCGCCCGCCACGCGGAACCCGGCAGCGCCCAGCAACGGCACCAGCATCGCGGGCACGCGGCTGACCACCGCGCGCGCCTGGATGCGTCGGTCGCCGTGCAGCCGGATCTCCAGCCGCTCGGCTCCGCCCGCGCTGGCCAGCGGCAGCAGCAGCGCGCCCGCATCGCAGCGGATGCGGGCGTCGAGCGGCGGGATCGCGCCCTCCGCCCAGGGCAAGGTTACGACCGCGCTGACATTGCCGCCCGCCTCGACGCACTGGCCATCGACGAACTTGACGGCGACGCCGCTCAACCGCAGCGCGCCGATGCTGACTGCGCCGAGCGCCGGAAAGCCTTCGAGCAGTGCCTGGTCGATGTCCGCTTCGACCGACCGGCGCGCGACGGTTACGCGACCGGCGAGCCCGGTCGGGTTGGACAGATCGACCTGCGCGCGACCCAGCAGCAGCGGCAAGGGCGACAGGCTGGCATCGACATCGCCCAAGGCCGCGCCGCCGAACTGGGCTTCGCTCAGGCTCGCGTTCCACACGCTGCCGCGCACCTCGCGCGCGGTGAACCGGGCGCGATCGAGGCCGATCAGGTCCATCGCCACGCGCATCGGAAACAGCGCGACCAGCGCGGCGAGCACCAGCAGCGCCACCAGCCCCCAGCGAGGGATCGTCATCCGCCACGTCATGCCGCCCCTCCCCTCGGCACCAGCCGCATCGTCACCACCAGCGATCCGCCCGCCTCCGGCCGCGCGGCCAGCGTATCGACCGACAGCCCGCGCGCGCGCAGCCGATTGATCAGCGTGAACAGCGCCTGCGCGCCGATCACCGGAACATCGACGCGAATACCGTTGCCATCCGGCTGAACCAGCGACGGCGTGATCGCGATGGCGTCGGCCTCGGTGCGGACGATGTCGATCGGCGCGCCGTTCGGTGCCGATCGGTCGGGAAGCGCCTTCAGCCGAGCCGCTTCCGCCTCGATCTGCGCGACCGCGACCAGCGTGTCGCCGTGCCGCTTGCGGGCCTCGGCGCGCGCGTCGGCCAGCGGACGCAACACGCCCAGCCAGACAATGACGGTGATCGCCAGTGCCGCCATCACGAGCAGCAGGCGTTGCTCGCGAAGGCTCCGCCCCTTCCACCATAGCCCGACCACGTCGCTCATCGGCTGATCCTCAATTCTGCGCGCTGGCCGTCGACCGCGCTTTGCGGCGCGGCGTCGGGCACGACGAAGCCCTGCGCGCGCAGCGCGTTCACGACTTGCGCCAGCGCTTCCGGGCTGGGCGCGCGGACGCTCGCGACCAGCGCGCCGTCGCCGGTCCAGCCGATGCCGGTCAGCGCCACATCGGGACCATCGGCGAGCGCGCGCTGGGTGGCGGCGAGCATCGCCAGCAATTCGGCGCTGCCGTCGCCACGCGCGACATTGGCGGCGCGCAACTGGGCCAGCGGTTCGCGGATCGTCTCGCCGGGGAGCAGCGGAGTCGCCACCGCCACCGCGCGGGCCTCGAGCGCATCCGTCGCTGCATTCAGCTTGACGAGATCGACGACGCCAGCGCCAACCCACAACACTGCGGCAGCGCCTGCGAACAACCCCACTCGCCGCAAGCGCCTCCAGTCGATCGTCATGCGCCTGCGTGGCGCGAACGGGCCCTGTGCCAGATCGACCGCCGCCATCTCGATCGCGCGATCGAGCGGGGGCAGTGCGACCGGATCGACGCTGGCGTCGCCGACGACCA
Organism: Pseudomonadota bacterium; assembly: GCA_023418595.1. GTDB lineage: Bacteria > Pseudomonadota > Alphaproteobacteria > Sphingomonadales > Sphingomonadaceae > Sphingomonas. Next base: position 246,781 of record JAEZZI010000026.1, on the reverse strand, counting down.
GCCGCATCGCCACATCGTCGACCATCGCGCAGTCGCGCCCACGCAGCAGCTTCTCGCCCGCAATTTCCGCGGCGACGAAGCCGTCATCGGGCGCAGGCAACAGCGCGCTTGCCGGGACGATGTGGCGCGGGTCGAACCCCGCCGCGCGGCAGCGTGCGAGCCATTCCGCCATTCGCGCGCTCGCCACCACCGCCGCCATCCGCACACCGTCCTCCGCCTTCGGCCCCAACGCGACGTGCAGCGTGTCGGCGGGCGCGGCGGCATTCTCTGCGGCGATCAACAAGGCGGCCGCACGCGCCTGAGGGGGCGCAAGGTCGGGGAGTTCGATGCGGTAGAGCGGCACGTCGGCGGCGGGCACGATCGCCGCGACCTTGGGCGGCTGCTCAAGCGCCGCGGCCGCATCGGCGACATCGCTGCCCGCGCCTTCGCGCAGCAACATGCCGTCACGCCACAGCACCCAGGGCAGCGCTTCGCCGGGCGCGCCGGGGAACAGGACCAGCAGGCTATCGCTCATGGCTCGAACCGGTTGCGCCGGACGACGCGTGCGGGCGAATCCTGGCCGTCGATCAGAATATACTGGTTCAATTCGGCTCCGGCGAGTTGGACGGTGACGTGCAGGTCGAACCAGCGCGGGCGTACCTGAAGCTGGCTCCACGCGCCATCGGTCATCTCGACCCCGGCGAGCGCCGGAAGCTGGCGGACGACCTGAACCGTCTGATACCCCTGTTGAGGCCGCGCACTCAGGATCGACCGGGCGGTGGCGACGGTCAGGCCGCGCCGCCCGAGCATCGCAAACAGTTCGGCACGATCGGGCGTCAGCGTGTCGATGTTGACCGGCGACAGCCCGCCGACCGGCAACGCGCACATCCATGGCAACAGCCGCGCGGCGATTTCGGGGGTCATGCCCGGAACGCCGACAATCTCGCTGGGGTCGTCGATCAGGCGATCGGGCGGGAGCAGGCCGTTCATTTCGCCCTCGCTGCCACCGGCCATCGGCACCGCGTCGCTGTCGATCCAGTCGGCGACCGCGGTCGCGATCTGCACGCCGCGTGCGCGTGGCACGCCCAGCAGCGCGGCGAGGTTGGCGAATTGCTCGATCCCTTCCGGATTGACGGTGGTCGTGCCGGTAGCCCGGTCCTCGATCACCACCGAATTGACGTTCAGGCAATTGCCGCCATCGCCGAGCCGCGCGACAGCCACACCCTCGGGCACGCGAAAGCCCAGCGGGCGCGTCTGCCATTCGGGCGGCAATTGCCCGGCCTGCATCGCATCGCCGATCCGCACCCGCGCGATCGTCTCGACCGCCTGGGCATAGCCCTGCGCGCGCGCCTGCACGCCCGCATTTGCCGCCAGATGCGAGGCGACGACGATCCGGTCGAGCATCGCCGCCGACACCACCGCCATCAGGCCGATGATGAGCAGCACGCTGAGCAGCGCGACGCCCTGTTCCTGCGGGCGCGGCGTCATCGGCCCGGCCCCACCGGCAGCCGCATCGGCGCGACCCGTCCGTTGGCGAAGGTCACCGCGATCTCGACCGCCTGCGGCAATTGCCGGGGATCGGTCGGGCGCCATGCGTCCTGCCAGTTGCCGTCGCTGCGATAGCGGAGCGCAACCGCGGCGACGTCGTCGGCGAGGGTCACGGGCGCACCTTCGGATCGGCTGTCCGCGCCGTCGGCGACCGCACGCGTCAGCCTTCCCTGGTCGAGTCGCCAGGTGACGCGTCGCACGGCCGGACGCGGATCGGCGCTGTCTCCGCCGCCCACACCGCCTCGTGTCAGCGCGAACAGCCGCGTTCCCGCATGGGGTTCGAAGGCCGGAATGTCGCCACCGCTGGCGCGCACCGGACGCATCAGCGCTGCGCCCATGTCCTGCGCGGCCAGCGCGTGTACGCGCCGCAACCCCGCCGACTGATCGAGCCGCTCGGCAACCACCCCTTGCGCATCGACGCTGGAGACGAGCAACGCCGTCCCTGCCGATGCGAGCAGTCCGAAAATGACCAGCGCCACCAGCATTTCGACCAGCGTGAAGCCATGTTCGGCGGGAAGGCCAGGCGTCGTGAAGCCGTGTTCTGTGGAACGACCGCAAGACCCGAAGCCGCGTGCGATGGGACGTGTCGGCCCTCGATCATTCCCACCCGTTCGTTTCGAGCGAAGTCGAGAAACGCTGTCACACGCCAAGGCCGCGTTTCTCGACTTCGCTCGAAACGAACGGGAATAGGATTCAGGCCGATGCTGACTCACCGCACTACCCCCAGCCGCACCACGGTCGTCCCGGCAAGCGTCCGCCCGTCCTGCACCACCGCGACGTCCACCCGCAGCATCCGGGGATCGGCGGTGCGCGTCACCACCCGGCGCCACGCCCAGTCGATGCCCATGCTGCGCTCGACCCCCGAAGCCGCGCCGATCGCGGGCGGGGCGGCGTCGGTCAGCGCGTCGGTCGCGATATTCTGTGCGACGATGCCCGCGACCAGTTGCCGGTCGATCGCGCCGGTGCTGGCGAGCGTGACGCCTTGCAGCTTGAGCAGGGCGAGACCTGCGATCGAGAACAGCGCGAGGGCGACCAGCAGTTCAACCAGGGTGAACCCCGCTTCGCCACCCCCTACGCCGCGCTCACCGGACGACATCGACACCCCCCGCTGCATCCACACGCACCGTCACCCGCGCCTCATCCGCGCGCAGCACCACATCGACCGGCGCATCGGGAAGCCCGCCGCTGTCGAACCCCAGCATCGCCCGGCTCGCACCCAGGGCAACACCACTCGGCAGGGTCGTCGCGCGCAGCCCCCGATCGGTCACCGGCATCCATTCGCCGCCGCCACGCTGCGCAAAACGATAGCCGTCGGCGACGAACTCGACCCGCGTCGACCGCCCGTCGACGATCGCGCGGTCGCGCGCGCCCGCGATCCTGAGCGCCAGCCGCGCGGCTTCGTCCCCCGCCGCCCCGTCGGGTCCGCGTGCCGCGAGCATGACGACGCTTGCCGCCAGCCCGATCAGCACCAGCACGACCATCAGCTCGACCAGCGTAAAGCCCCGTTCGCGGTCAGTTGGCGAGACGGATATCGGCATTCTCGCCTTCGCCGCCGGGCTGGCCGTCGGCCCCCAGCGAATACACGTCCACCCCGCCATTCGGGCCGGGATTGGCGTATTGATAGGGGCGCCCCCAGGGATCGTCGGGCAGGCGCCGGATCGTGCCGCTTTGCCCCGCCAATACCGCCAGCCCCTGCGCGCTGGTCGGATAGGTCATGTTCGACACCCGGTACATCTCCAGCGCCTGGCCGATCGTCGCGATGTCGGCCTCCGCCTTCTTGCGCATCGCCAGATCCTGGCTGGGCATCACGTTGATGACGACAAGCGTGGTCAGCAGGCCGAGGATGACGATGACGACCATGAGCTCGACGAGGGTGAAGCCTTCCTCACCCTTCTTGTCGTCATCGGCGGGAGTATCGGCTTGATATTCCAGCTTCCGCTGGAATGACGAGCTAATGAATTTGAGCATCGCAATCCTCATACGCTTGCAAGATTCTGGAGTTCGAGGATGGGCAGCAGAATCGCGAGCACGATGACCGCGACCACGCCGCCCATCAGGACGATGATGCCGGGTTCGACCAGCGACATCAGCGCAGAGGTGACCGCGTCGAATTCGCGCTCCAGCGTCGCGGCGGCGCGCTCCAGCATCTGGTCGAGCCGCCCCGCGCTTTCGCCGCTGGCGACGAGATAGACGAGCAACGGCGGAAAGATCGCCGCCCGGCGCATCGCCGCCGACAGGCTGCCGCCGCCGCGCACTTCGGCAACGATCCCCTCGGTCGCGGCGCGCAGCGCATGGTTGCGGATGGTGGGGACGGTCAGCGCCAGTCCTTCGAGGATCGGCAGGCGGCTGGCGACCATCGTCGCCAGCGTCCGCGCCATCCGCGCGGCATGCAGATCGCGAATCAACCGACCCAGAAACGGCAGCCGCAGCAACCACGCATCGAACCGCAACCGAAACGCAGGCTGGCGAAGCGCACGCGCAAAACCGAACAGGCCGATCGCCAGCGCGATGCCGATCGCCCACCACCAACTCGCCAGACCATCCGACACGCCGATGACCATGCGGGTGATCAGCGGCAATTGCTGGCCCACATTGTCGAATTGCGACACGACCTTTGGCACCACCAGGATCATCAGCGCGGCGACCACCCCCAGCGCGACGATTGCCAGGATTACCGGATAGGCGAGCGTGCCGGTCAGCTTGCCGCGCAATTCGGCCTGGCGCTCCTCCAGCGCCGCCATGCGTTCAAGGATTTCGGGCAGCGCGCCGCTGGCCTCGCCGCCCGCGACCATCGCTCGGTAGAGCGGCGAGAAGCTCTTGCCCTCGCGCGACAGGGCGCTTGCCAGCCGCGCGCCTTCGACCACGCCCGCATGGACGCGGGTGACCACCGCGGCGGCGCGCGCGCTTTCGGTCTGGCGGGCGATGGTGCGCAGCGCTTCCTCAAGCGGGCTGACCGACACCAATGTCGCAAGCTGGCGGGTAAACACCGTGCGTTCGCGCTGCGACAGCTTTTCGCGGCGCAGGCGAAGCTGCGACATCAGCGATGCGCCCGCCTCGCGCGGCGCCTCCGCCACGCCCGCCCCTTGCGCGACCGACACGACATAGAGCCGCTTGCGCATCAATGCCGCGCGCGCCGCCGCATCGTCCGCCGCCGATACCGATCCGCGCTTCTCGCGGCCCGCGGCGTCGAGCGCGAGATAGCGATATTCAGCCATCCTCGCCGCTCCGCCGCGTGATGCGGATCGCTTCTTCTGCCGTGGTCAGCCCCGCGCGGGCCATCCGCCGTGCCGCGCCGCCCAGATTGGGCGCGCCGACAAAGGCATGGCGCGCGATGATCGCCTCGTCGCCACCATCGTTGATCAGGCGGCGGATCGTGTCATCCACCTTGACCGCTTCGAACACGCCGATCCGCCCCTGATAGCCGGTGCCGTTGCATGCCGGGCAGCCATCGGGCTCGTAAACCACGGTGCCGGGCTCGAACCCCATCAGTGACGCGACCAGCGCCGATGCCTGGACCGGACGCCTGCACGACTGGCACAATTTGCGCACCAGTCGCTGCGCGATCACCGCGCGCAGCGTGGAGGCGAGCAGGAACGGTTCGACCTTCATGTCGCGCAGCCGGGTGATCGCACCGACCGCGTCGTTGGTGTGCACGGTAGTGAGGACCAGATGCCCGGTCAGCGACGCCTGCACCGCGATTTCGGCGGTTTCGCGGTCACGAACCTCGCCGACCAGCACGACGTCGGGATCCTGCCGCAATATCGCGCGCAGCCCACTCGCGAAACTCAGGCCCACCTTGGCATTGACCTGGGTCTGGCCCACCCCGTCGATGGCATATTCGACCGGGTCCTCGACCGTCAGGATGTTGCGCTTGCCGTCGTTCAATTGCCTGAGTGCTGCGTAGAGCGTCGTCGTCTTGCCCGATCCCGTCGGCCCAGTGACCAGCACCACGCCATTGGGTTCGGCCAGTGCCTCGCGGAACACCGCCATCGTGCCGTCGTCCATGCCCAGCACGTCGAGGTCGATTCCGGCATTCTCGCGGTCGAGAATCCGCAGCACAACCCGCTCGCCCGCGCGTGCGGGGAGCGTGGACACGCGCACGTCGAACAGCTTTCCGCCCAGCGACAGGCTGATCCGCCCGTCCTGCGGAATGCGCCGCTCGGCAATGTCGAGCCGCGCCATCACCTTGATCCGGTTGACCAGCACCGGCGCGACATGCGCGGGCATCCGCAGCGTTTCGCGCAGCACGCCGTCAAGGCGGAAGCGCACGATCAGGCCGGTTTCATAGGGTTCGATATGAATGTCCGACACCTGCTGGCGCGCGGCGTCGGCGATGATGCCGTTGACCAGCCGGATCGCGGGCGCATCGTCGGCGGACGCGAGCAGGTCGTCGGCGGTGGGCAGGTCGCTCGCGAGCAGATCGAGTTCGCTGTCGATGGCAAGCGCCCCCGCGACTTCCGCCGCGGCGCCGCCGTCATGCGCATAACGGTCCGACAGCAACTGATCGAAAGCGGGTGCCTCGACGATCGCAACGTCGAACGGGCGCCCCAGCACCCGGCGGACTTCGAGCAGCGCGCGCGGATCGGCGCCCTCGCGCAACGCCACCGACACCCGGCCATCGGCGGCATCGACCAGCACCGTGCCGAACGTGCGCGCGAAATTATAGGGGATCGCGACCAGCAGCAGCGGCTCGTTAGCGGGTTCGTCCGCGGGAAGCGCCGCCGCCATGACCGCGTCCGCCGCAGCGGGCAGCGGCAACGGCTCGATCGCTTCGCCGCTCATGGCTGAACCGGCGCGGGCTGGACCACCTGATCCCCCGGTAGCGGCGCGACCGCAGGCGGCACCGTCCCCAGATAATCGCGCACCAGTTCGTCCAGTGTCGGTTCGCGGTCGGGCCGGTCGATCAGCTGCTCGCGCCGGGCATAGCCGTAACGCTGCTCCGCAATCGCCCGCGCTTCCGCCGCCGACCGCACGATGGTCGGGCGGATGAACACCATCAGGTTCGTCTTGTTGCGGCTGCGCGAACGCGATTTGAACAACTCACCGATCACCGGAATATCGCCCAGCAGCGGAATCTTCTCGATCGTCCGGCGCTCGTTGTCGTCGAGCAGGCCGCCCAGCGCGACGATTTCGCCATCATCCACAGTGATCGTCGTCTGGATCTCGCGCTTGTTCAGGATCAGGTCGGCGGAATTGTTCGACACGGGCCCCGCGATCGAGCTGACTTCCTGGCGCAGGAACAATTTGATCGCGCCGCCCGAATTGATCTGGGGCGTGACTTCCAGCTGGATGCCGACATTCTGGCGCTGGATGGTGCGGAACGCGTTGTCGAAATTGTCGGATAGCGCCTCGCCGGTCGAAATCGGGATTTCCTGCCCGACCAGGATTTTCGCTTCCTGATTGTCGAGCGTGTAGAGCCACGGCGTCGACAAAATGTTCGATTTGCTGTCCGACTGCACCGCGTTGACGATCGCGCCGAGGATGCCGTCGCGCCCCAGATTGGTGGCGATCCCGCCCAGCCCGCCGGTAGTCGCGAGCAGCGACGCGGCGGCCGCCTGTTGCAATGTGTTCGACAGTTCGGACCCCGTCGAGGTCGTCACCGTCTCGCCGTTGATGATCGTCGTCGTCTGGTCGATTTCGCGCGCGGCGACCGCGCCTGCGATCGCGGTCAGGTTGGGACCGCTGTTCGAATAATTGGTGATGCCGAACGGAATACCGCTGCCCGGACGCCCGGCGAGCAGGAACTGGACGCCCAGATTCTTGGCGGCCAGGTCGGAGATTTCGACGATGATCGCCTCGACCAGCACCTGTTCGCGGCGCACGTCAAGCTGGCGGACGACTTCGCCCAGTATCTTTTGCGCCTGCGCCGATCCGGCGATGATGATCGCGTTCGCGCCCTCGAACCGGGTGACGACCACCGGGCCGCGCCCGATCGCCGATTGCATCGCGGCGTTACCCTGGCCGCTGGGCGCGCTCGGTGCAGGGGCCGAAGCGGCAGCACCGCTCGCGCCATTGTCGCCCGCTGGCCGGTTGGCGGCGAGCGTATCGACGGCCGCTGCAGCCGGCTGGCCGACCAGCGTTTGCAGCACCGGCAGCAACTGCCCGGCATCGGCATGTTCGAGGAAGACGACGCGCACTTCCGCACCGCTTTCGGCCCGGCGATCGAGGTCGCGGGCCATCTCCGCCAGCCGAGATACCAGCGCCTTGTCGCCGCGCAGCGCGATCGAATTGCTGCTGTCGATGGGAACGATCGACGCAGTGCCGCGCCCGCCTTCGCCTGATCCGACCAGCGCCGTCAGCGACGTCGCAATCTCGCGCGCGCCTGCATTCTGCAACGGAATCAGCACGGTCGACGAACTGTCGGTGTCGATCTGGCCCAAAAGCGCACGGATGCGTCGGATATTGTCGACGAAATCGGCGACGACGATCGAATTGGCCCCGCGATTGGCGGTAATCGACCCTTCGCGCGACACCAAAGGCCGCAGCGTTTCCAGCGCCGAAGCGGAGTCGATCGATCGCAGGCGGAACACCTCGGTCACGAACTGGTTTTGCGCTGCCCCCCGGCTGCCGACACGGCTCGGCTGGGTCGCGGCCCCATCGGCAGGCTGGATGCGGTATGCGCCGCCAGTGGTCGGCACCGCGACCAGCCCGTTGGCACGCAGCGTCGACAGAAACACCTCGAAATATTCCGAGCGTGACAAGGGCCGGTCGGTCACCACCGACACCTTGCCCTGCACCCGCTGATCGATGACGAAGGTGCGGCCGGTCTGCCGCGCCGCGTCCTGGATGAAGGCGCGGATATCGGCATCGCGGACGTTCATCGTCAGCTGCGCTGCCGCTGGCGTCGCAAAGGCGAGCGCGGCGGCAGCAAGGAGCAATCCGGCGCGCTTCATCGGGCGACCTGCATCCGCACGGTCTGGACCTGGCCTGCGCGTTCGACGGTGAAGATGGCGGCCCCGTCGGCCCGCGGGGTCGCGGCGCGTTCCAGCAGTTCCTCGATCGATGTCACGGCCTCTCCATTCACGCGGGTCACGATGTCACCGGGCTGGAAGCCTGCGGCGGTCAATTGGGCGGGGTCGGCGGCGGACAGCACCAGCCCGGTGGTCTGGCCGTCCTGCACGCGCGGCGTCGCGCGGATTGAGGCGGCGAGCGCATCAAGCGTCATGCCGCCGGTTGCAGCGGGTGTGGAGGGCGCGTCTTCGGGCGCGGCGGTTTCTGCCGGGGTGGACTGGTCGACATAGAGCAGTTCCTCGACTCCGCCGCGGGTCAGCACGACATGGTCGAACGCCACCGCCCTCAGCGTCACGCCCGCCATCACCTCGTCGCCGACGGCAAAGCTCGACTGGACGCTTTCGACCTCGATGATCGCGGAGCCACGCCCCGACGCGGTATTCAGGCTGATGCCGAACAGCTTCAGCGGCAAAGCGGTCACGACATTGGTCGCCCCCGCCGCGGTTCCGCGATTGAATGGATCGAACCGCGCCAGCACCGCCATGTCGGCAGCAGGATCGAAGCCCCGCGCGCCCGCGACCTTCCAGTCGCCATACGCCCCCACCGGGGTCAGGATCGCCCAGATCAGATAAGCACCCGACGTCGCCGCCAGCGCCATCGCGCCCAGCTCGATCGTGCCGTAGATGCGTGGGACCGGCAGCGTGTGCAGCCGCGCCACCAGCCCGTCCAGATCCCGAACCATGAAACCCCGCCCTGTTGCGATGCGAACGCTCTAGGGCGATTCGGAGACGGCCCGGTGACGGCTGGATGACGGGTTTGTTACGGTCGCGCCGCCATAAAAGGCACCGCGCCCGGCCCCGCTACATTCGGGGCCGGACGCGGCAGGCGGGGGGGTTAGAACTTTACCGAAGCGCCGACCGAGAAACGCGTGCCGACATCATAGGTGTTGATGTCGATCCGCGAATCGCCCGCTTCCTGGAATTCCTCATATTTCTGCCCCGTCAGGTTGCGGGCCTCGAACTTCAGCTCGATCTCGCTGCCCATCAGCTGCACGCCCTGACGCGCGACGAAGTCGAGCCGCAGGCCGGGCCGCTCGACGATGTCGGGCTGTTGCGGCGTGCCTGCGGGGCCGCGATTGGTCACCCGGTCGCTCGCGTAGTTGAGGATCAGCGTCTGTTGCGACAGCCGTTCGGTATCCTCAAGGCCGATCTGGACGTTAGCGATATGCTCCGACTGGCCGGTGAGCGGTGCGCCCGAACGGAAGAAATCCGCCGCGGGCAGCACACCGCCGGTCGAGAAGATCACCTCGTCATCCGCCCCGACCTTAATCTCCGACTTGGAATAGGTGTAGTTGCCGATGAGGACGAGGCGGCGCGGCAGGAAGAAGCCGCCCAACGTGTCGAGCGGCACATATTTCTGCACCTCGACCTCGGCCCCATAGAGATCGGCTTCGGGCGCGTTGGCGAAGCTGGTCTGGAGGTTGCCCGCGGTCAGGAAAGCGAACTGCTCGATCGGGTTCTCGATCTTCTTGTAGAATCCCGCGAGGCTGAACCGCTGATCGCGACCGAAATACCATTCGTAGCGAACTTCCGCATTGAACAGCTCGCTGTCGACCAGGAACGGGTTACCGAAAAACTGGCGATCCGATTCGGTGTCCTGATAGAGCTGGAACGCCAGCTCGCGGAATTGCGGGCGCGCGATCGTCTTCGACGCGTTGGCGCGCAGTTGCATGTCGTCGGCGAAGTTCCAGGTAATGGTCGCCGCGGGCAGCCAATAGTCGTTCTGGATCTGCGTGGTGGTGATGCCGCCCGCACCGCTTCCGAACAGGTCGATCGGCGTCACATATTGGCGGCCATCCTCGTATCGGACCCCGAAATTCGCCGACAGACCGGGCACGAACTCGACATTCGCCTGCACATAGCCCGCATGGGTGCGCAAGCCTGCTTCATACGCCGCGGAACCCGTCTGGCCCGAGGTTTCGGTGATGCCGATGCCATAGGTGTAGATGTTGAAATCGCTCAGGAGGAAATCGGGCCGCTGCTGCGCGACCGCCAAGGGCAAATCGCCTTCGGGCAGGAAGCGGAATTCCCGGCGATAGGCATCGCGCACCGTGTCGGTATAGGCATAGCCCGCGGTCACCGACGCGCTGAGCGCAGTCGGCAGCCGCCACGTCACGTCCGCGCCGCCCGACCAGATCGTCTCATTGAGGTCGCTGAAGGTGATGCGCGCATTCTGCCCGCCCGACCGCAGATTGTTGACGTAATCGCCGACGCTTTCATCGAACAGATAGCTGAACGACCGCTCATAGGGCGCGTTGCGACGTGAGCGGCCATTGGCGCCGCGCAGATCGATGCTGATATCGCCGAACTCGAATTCGCCCACCAATTGCGTGTTGCGCAGCTCGCGTTCGAACCAGGCGGTGTTCTGGGTCAGCACCGGCGTCTCGCCGATCGCGGCACGGTCGAAACCGGTCGCGATGCGCGCCTGTTTCAGCGTGTCGTGGATATAGAGGTTGGTCAGGCGAATCTGATGTTCGCCAAATTCGACGCCCGCGCCGAGCAGGCCGTTGACGACGACCCGGTTGTCGGTGCGCACCGACACGAAATCGACGTCGGGGTTGAGGGCGTCGCCTGCAAAGCCTTGCGAGATTTGCTGCACCGCCTCGCGCGTCTGCCAGCTGTTCGAATAGCCCGCTGCTGCGATCGCGCCGACGCGCACATCGCCCCAATAGGTCGATGACCCCATCGCAAAATCGGCGGCGAAATTGGGCGGGATGAACTTGTTGCGCTGAACGACCGAGGTCGCCGAGTTGGTAAAGCTGGCGGCAATGTCCTGAATGTCGCGGGTCGTGAAATTCGCGCCCGATGTGATGAGATTGCCCGAACGAAACGCATCGCCGAACGCGCCGGTGATCGACCGCGCGCCGTCGTCATAGCCGAGGATATCGGTGTCCGACCCGAAATAGGTGTAGCCGACATTGTCGGTGGTGAAGGTGTCGCCCGAAATGCTGCCCCCGACGGTGAAGAAGGTTTTTTCAGGGATCGCGGTCGTGGTCAGGTTGATGACGCCGCCGCCGAATTCACCGGGATAGCCCGGTGAAAAGCTCTTTTGCACCAGCACCGACGACACTAGGCTGGTCGGGAACAGGTCGAGCGGAACGACCCGCTTGAGCGGCTCTGGCGAAGGCAGCGGCGATCCGTTGAGCAGCGCCAGCGAATAGCGGTCGCCCAGCCCGCGGACATAGACGAAACCGTTGCCGACGACCGACAGACCCGTCACGCGCTCCAGCGATCCGGCGATGTCGCCGTCGCCGGTGCGCGCAATGTCCTCGCTCGACAAGAGCGAGACGATCTGCGGCGTGGAGCGCACCACGTCGGGGACGAACCGTCCGGTCACGGTTATCTCGGTGCCATCGGCGCCCGGCGCGGATATTTCTGGCGTAGCCTGGCCTTCCGCGGACTCGGCATCCTGCGCATCGACCGGGGTCGACCCCACCGGCGGTGCGGTTTGCGCCAACGCGGCTGGCGCGACGAGCGCAGTGCCGACGAGCAGCGCGCCGACGAGCGCGAGCGGCTTTTTCATGTCTCAAGAACCCCCGAAAAACTGAACTGTCATGATCGGACAAGGGGCGGCGGCGCATATTCGCGCGCCGCCGCCCCCCTCTCCATTGGCCGGTTTAGGTGGTCGGCAGCGCGGTGCAGGCCGCGTTCGAACCGAAGCTGGCGGTCGCCGAGTCGCAGCTCCAGCCGCGATACCAGGTGTCCGACGCATCGCGGACCGCGCCGATATAGCTGGTGTTTACGAAGAACGAGCTGAGCGTCGATGCGTTGAACGGCGTCACCGCGCGCTCGTTCGGGCCGTTGACGAACACGTCGGTCAGGCTGGAGGTGAACGCCGAATTATTGTTCGCGCCCGCGTTGAAGAACGCCTGGATCTGGGCCACCGTGACGTTGCCGTCATCATTGAATGCGCCCTGGCCGCAGCTCATCACCACCGACTGCACGACCGGCGGGCCGACATCGTCGAGCGCCGCGTCCGCCGCGCGAACCGTGCCTGCGCCATCGACGTCGAGACAGATGCGCGGGGTCGTGACCACCCCGTTGATCAGTGAATAATCCGTCGCACCGCGCAGCAGGATCGCATTGACCGAAGCCGCCAGCGTCGAGCGATGGACGAAGGTGAAGTTGGCCAACCGCGTATTCTGGCGCGGCAGTGCGTCCTCGTTGCCGTTCGAATCGGCCTCGATCATCGCGTCGCCCGAATTGCCGCCTGCGCGCTGCACGCCGATCATGAACTGGGTGAAGCCCTTATACCCCAGATCGGTATCATAGGTGTCGTCGTCGGCACCGGTGATGATCAGGTTCTTGAGATTGACGCGACCGCCGAAGATCTCGATGCCGTCGTCCGAGCTGTTGTGGACATGGACATGGTCAATCGTCGTGCCCGATCCCACGCCGCCCAGCGTCAGCCCCTGAAGCTCGTTGCCCGGCGCGATCTCGAACCCCGAATAACGGATCTGGACATAGCGGAAGACGCCCGAATTGTCGTTGGCGATCGCGCCGCCATAAAGCGCGTTGGTCGCGCCTTCGACCTGTTGCTGGCAATTGGCGCTGCCGCCGACCGCACCCGACAGACAGTCGGAAATCGGCGCCCGGCCGAGCAGCACGACGCCGCCCCAATGTCCTTGCGAATTGTCGGTCGCGGTGCCGGTGACGTTCTGACGCGAGGTGAAGATGATCGGGCGGGTCGCGGTGCCCTCGGCATTGATCCGCGAACCGCGGTTGACGACCAGGAAGTCGAGGCCCGACGAGGCGAAGATCACCACGCCCGGATCGATCGTCAGCGTGACCGACTGGCCACCGGCTGCCGAACCGTCGCCGCCGACATCGGTGCCGACATCGACGCGACCGGCGAGCGAATAGATCGTGCCGGGCAGGTTGGCGATGGCGAGATTGCTGCTGATGCGTCCGCTGATTTCACAATTGCGGCGATTGGCGATGACGCCGCGATCGGTGAAGCCCTGCGGGCAGCTGGCGGCCGGCGTTCCTTCACCTGGCGTCGGCGTCGGGGTCGGCGTTGGTGTGGGAGTGGGCGCAGGCGTCGGCGCCGGCACCACGATTACGCCTTCACCCGGCGATGCGATATCCGCCGCGCCATTGCATGCCGTCAGTGCGATCGCCGAACTCGCGAGCAGAATTGTAGAGAAACGCTTCATCGAACCTTGCCCCTTTGCTGTCGCGGGCGTCGCGACTCGCAAGCCGCGCCCCGTCCGAACGGGCCTCTAGGGTTCGATTGTGAGAGTCGTGTGACACGAAGTTACGGATCAACTGTAATTTGTAGAATTTTATTGTCTTTTTTCTGAAGCGCAATCGTCACGGTCGCGCAATCATGGCGTAACGCAAGCGTCACAAACCGTCTTCTCCAGCCGGGATCCTGTGTCAGCGATGTCGGGAAAAATTGTCCCTTTGCAGAAGGGTTTGCCCGCATCGCCAAGCGTTGGCAAATCCGCAACAGTTGACCGCGTCATCATCCTTGCCCGTAGTGAGCCGTTTTTCTCACGAGTTTGCCCGATCGTCCGATACCAAGGGCTTAGGGTCGGCATCGGGCGCTTGGCTTCTCCGATCGTGAGCAGGGCTCGCGGGTGCGGAGGACTTGCGATCTTTTGATCAGCGCGGAGGCCTTTAGGGCAGATCTTGGATCAGGCGACGGATCGCTTGTCGGGAAGCGTCTAGCAAGGCGGACCAAGCTGAATCATGCCATCGAGCGCAAGACGGTTGCCCAGTCGGCGATGGATTCCCCCTCGAGCATCGTGATTCGAGCGGGCGAACCATCCCGAAGGACGTCGCTCCACTCGTCCAGCCACTGGGCCAGGTCCAAGAGCGCGTCCGGGATCTTGAGATGGTATTCGTCGCCGTGGACCATTCCATCGGGTCCGGTCCGGAGTCCGGGCAGCACTCCGGGCGGGATGCACACCTCCTCGTGGAACTCGAAGCCGGCACGGGTGATGATCCGGCGCGGCATTTCGTTTCCCGCGAGGGCGTGAGCGACGATCGCCGGGGGCCTCTCCCAGCGGAGCGGCCGTTCCGTGACAAGGAAGTGGATGAGGGGCAGGCGCATCATCAGATCGCCTATGCCGCGCCCTCGCGTCTTCGCGGAGACCATGAGGCCGCCGACCTCCACTTCCGTCTCGTCGTCGCTGACCTTCGCGTATGACATGCCGACGATCTCGTCATCGTCGGTGATTGCGCACCAGACGTTCCGGTCTAGCGTCAGATCGAAGAAGGCCTTTTCGGTCCGGGGAAAGATGGCGTCGTTGGCGGCGGCGAAGCCGGAGTGCCATGCGTGAGCGCGCCCTACCTCGGATGTGTCCACTATGCGAAAGGTTGTCGTCAAGTCTGCCCCCGTCGGTCCGGCATCTTCACCGGGCCGGCGGAGGTAACTTAATGAATTGGCTCGCGCAACGCGTCGGTGATTAGCTCTGCAGGAGCTTGATCTTGCCACGCGCCTTCTTGACGAGAGCGCCGCAGATCGCCTGTCGGGTCAGGGGATGCGGCGATGACACGCCGCGGATCCAACGACCGATGGTCGGGCGTGACACGTTGAGTGCGCGCGCCATGTCGGTGTCGTCCAGCTCAAGCAGCTGCTGCGCTGCCTTCACGAGACCGCCGAAATCTAGCTCGGCCTCGCTTGCGGCCGCAGCCTCAAGCTTGGACACCAGCTCCTCGAGAGCCGGCACCATCTGAGCCCTCACGCGCTCCACGAGAACGAGCAGGTCCGCGATGTCGAACACCGTCTGAGCGGCGGATCGAGAGGGGGGTGCAACGTTCGTCATTTTCAGCTCCTTCATTGCCTGCATAGCGGCAACAGGTAAACAATATGCACGGATCGACGCTTTTTCAACAGAAAGTTGATTCTCAAATAACAACGATAGTTCAAGGATTAACCGCTGCCATGGCCTTTTGGTTGCGTGCGACTTGCACGAATCGGCTGGCACGCAGCGCTTCGATAGAGCTGCAATCTCGCTCTGTGAAGTCCGGACGTTCTGATCGGTCTTCAGCTCGGCTTCGGGCTCTCCATCGTAGGTTCGTTCAGGAATGGGGAAAGGCTCGATCGAACGCTTCCCGGTCGTAGCCGGCGTCTGACAGACGACGAATCCCCTTCTCGCGGCACGCCCTCCTGACCGAATTCGACGGGAGCGAAAGCCGGAGCGCGATCTCCGACGCGGAGACGTGCCGACGCGCGATGGCGAGCACCTCGGCGACCGGCACGGTCTGCGCGGCGGAATGGTCGCTGGGCCAGGTCGCCAGGATCGGATGATTCCTCTGAGGATGGAGGTTGAGCGTCTCGACGGCATCCCTCTTCGACATCATCGCGAAGAACGATCGGTCGGATTCGACGCTGCCTTCGCGGGCAATGGGTATGGCCGCGTCGGCATCGACCTCCATCAAGTCGGCAAGAGCCCCTTCGCCGTCGCGCAGCACGTAGTCGACGCGGCCGGCCAGCATCGCGTCGATGACCAGGCCCCAGGGCTTGAGGCGCGCGCCCGCGAACCGCATCGCGTCGCGAAGCGGCATCGGATGCTTAAGGACCGATCCCGAACCGTTCCGGAGCAAGGCCACGAGCAGGTCGAGCGAGGGGGCGGTCACCGCAGCCTGGCTGGATCCCAGCGGGCGGTTGGCCGCGGGTTCGAGACGACCGAGAACGACGAGCTCCTCGACGCCGCGATAGGTGATGCCGAGCGAGTTCGCGGCCTGCACGTAGCGGACGCGCGGGTCGCCCCACATCGCTTCAAGCGAACCCCGGTCGAGCAGCGGCAGCGGCCGGTTCGCCTGCAGGTGGAAGATGGTCGCGATCTCGCCGCGCCGGCGCGCGGCGGAGATGGCCTTCACGGCGGCGCCGACATGAGCGGCGGCCGATCGGATGTGGATGCCCTGGTTCGCGTTCGAGCGCAGACGATCCCGGACGTCCTCGATCGTCAGCGAGACGTCGGTGGGCAGGGTCGCTCGCTCGGGCAGTTTCAGAAAGTCGAGCGTGGCCCCGTCGTTGCCGTCGCCGAAGCGACCCTCCCGCCGGCCCAGCCGATCGCCGGCCAACCGCTCGAAGCCGCTCGGCCAGGCCTTCATGACATCCCAAGCCTGCGCGACCGCGGCGGCGGTCGCCGGAGCGGGTGCCGACGGGTGGATCAGTCGGCAGCTCCGGTTCCAGCGAATCGAGGGATCGACGACGCCGGCGACGGCGCAGAGCAGGTCGAGCAGCCCTGCGGCGCCGATTCCGGCCAGTTCGGCTGGCAGGAGGGACAGCGATTGCGCCCGTCGCTCCGGATCGGGATGCGCGATGCCGATCGCGGCAGCGAGCCGGTCCCGCAGTTCGGTCGGCACGGCGTCGGCGGCGGCCCGGTTCAGGGGCTCCGCGCACCGGTCGCAGAGCGCGATCCCGTTCGTCCACCTCCACCGCTGGATGGCGTCGCACGACGAACACCGCTCGACGAGGAACTGCCAGGTCTCCTCGCAGAACGGGAACGGCCGAAGCGTCCACAGGGCGCGGTGGTGTTCCGACCGGTCGAGCGAGGCGGGCGCGAACCGGCGGACGCCCATCGCGACGTGCAGCCGGTCGAGGGACGCTCCGAAGAAAGAGACCCGCCGTCGGGCGCCGGGTTCGACGACGCAGCGCCGGGAGAGGTCCCCGGCGTCGACCTTCAGGCAGTCGGCCATGACTGCGATCCCCTTTGCGTCCTGCCGCGACAGCGCGGCGCGGTGCGCGAACGAGGCGCCCGCGAGGACGGTGAAGTCGATCGTGCGGACCGCGAATTCGGCAGCGGCGACCCTGGCGAGAAACCCGTCCGCCGATTCTCCGGCAAGCGGGGGATGAAGGTCTCTCACCTGCCAGGGGGCCTTGATTTCCTGAGCCATGGGGAGCCTCATGAGAAGGGGTTCTGACGGACGATGCCGGCGCGCAGCGAGTACGCGTCGACGGCCTGCCGAAGGTCGTCGATCGCGATCGACGGCGCATGGCGCCGGAGCGCCAGCCCCATCGCGGTCCGGACGATGCCCATGAGCGGACGCAGGCGACCGTCGCAAGCCTCGCACAGCGGCCTGGCGATCTCCTTGCAGGCAAGACCGGACGCCGCGTCGAGCAGGTCGCCGTCGACCAGGGCCTCGTCCAGGTCCGCCACGAACCGGACGAACAGCTCCCGGTCCTCCTCCACGCTCCATTCGAGCGGACTGAGGTCGATCTCCCCGTCGAGGCGGTCGAGGATGTCGGGGCACTGTCCCAGCACCACCGAGGCCTCGGCGGTGCCGACGAACGCCACCGCAGCGACGCCCGCGTCCATGACGTGCTCGCGGATGGCCATGGCGATCGGACGGCTCATGGTCGGTCGGCGTCCGGCCCGGTTGAACTCGTCGAAGGCGACGATCTCCACGCCGCGTCGGCGTATGTCGGCGGTCGCGCGGAGCCACCGCGCCTCGGCCTTGCCGAGGTCCGGCCGCGGATGGCCGAGAGCCTTCAGGATCGCCGTGGGGAGGCTGTCGGTCGTTGCGGCGGTCGGCATCTGGACGACGAGGATCGGCGTGTGGCCGTCCGGGACTCCGGCGGCCGCATGTGCGGCCGCCGTCGCGAGGGTCATGGACTTGCCCGTGCCGATGGGGGCGTCGAGCAGGATAGCGCCGCACGCTTCGCCCTCGTCCCGGTGCCGAGTGGTGACGCGGAGCTCCTCGATGACCTCGATTGCCGCGGTCATCGGCGGATAGTCGATCCTGATCTTGCGGAAGGCCGCGTTGGCCTTGCCGATGCGCTCGGCGCGCGCGCTGGCCTTCTCGGTCATGCGAAGCCTCCCCGTGCGGCGCTGGGACGCGGACGGCGTTCCTTCCCGACCTCCGCTGCGGGCGGCGTCTGGGCGGGCTGCCCTGCGTCGCGGCGGTCGCGCTCGGCCGACGCACGCCGGCCTCGCAGGTTGGCCTTCGAACGCGCAGGGGCGGGTGCAGGACGGCTGGAGAGGATCTCCTGGTCGAGCGAGGTCTCGGCCGCCCGGTCGCAGCTGATGAACTCGTCCATCGAGACCGCCTCGGCCTCGACCTGCGACAGCTCGACGATGTTGCCGGTGATCTGGCGGATGCGCGGGATCTCGAGCAGCTTGGCGACCGCTTCCCGCGCCTTCTTCTTCTCGGTGGGGCTGATGTCGCGGATCGCCTGAACGAGGCGCGCGCGGGCCGCAAGCCGCTGGTCCTGGGTGTTGAAGGCCGCGCCCTCCCGCGCGGCCGCCGCGCGGATCTGGTCGTGGAACCACTCCGGCATGCCGTCGGCGTATCGCTCGTGCGAGCAAGTCAGCTCCACGAAAGTCCGGTTGCGGCGGTTCCAGACGTAGATGCGGCTGATGTCCATCGGATCATAGCGGAAGTCGACCGTCGCCGTGGCGTCGTCGCGGCGCTGGCGACGTCCTTCGAGGGGAACGAGGTCGTCGAGGAGAGCCCGAACCGCGACGATCCCGCCGTAGCGCAGACCGCTGAAAGCGCGAATGCCGCTCGGCGAGAGCTGAGCGTTTTCCTGGATCGCCATGGTGTCGATCCTGAAGGAGTCGAAGTCCGCGAAGTTCGTGATCCCGTGCCTGTTGAGCTCCTGCTCCACCCGCAGCGCGGGCTGCCGGCCGTCAGGACCTGGAGTGGTGTTGTAGTCGGCTACGACCATGTTTGCGACCGCCTCGACTTCGTCGAGGAACACGCATGCCTCGTTCTCGGGGTTCGACTCGAGCCGGCGGGCCTCCTTGGGAAGGAGGACGCGTCCGGGCAGGAGTTCGCAGATCTGGCGGTTGATCGTCCCCATCATGCGCTCACCGACGGCACGGTAGCGCGGCGACTTGATCGGGCAGAAGCGGACGGCGAAGCCGGCGCCGCGAGCGGCGGCCTCGAGCATGTGGCTGCGGAACTCCGCGGCGTTGTCCACGATGAGCTCGACCGGCTTGCCCCGGATCTTGCGCAGGACTGGGTAGAGCTCCGCCATCTTGGCGGGCGGCCGCTTGGGGAGGACCATGCGCCGGAGGATCTCCCCGACGGTCCAGGTCGACGGATCGATGAAGGTGATGAGGTGCGCGACGACGGCGCGCGTCTTCACGTCGATGGCGAGCGTGAGCCAAGGGCGCCCCAGCACCATCTCGAACTCGTCGTCGACCACCTGCAGGTCCAGCCTGGTGTGGTCGACGATCACGCGGTGGAACGCGTAGTCGGCGGTGAGCGGTCGGCCCGCCCCCGACCAGTCCTGCTCGATGGCGGCCTTGCCCTTCCTCGTCGCCGTCGTCGCGCGGGATTCCAGGTCGTTGAACGCGCGACGGACGGTGCTTTCGGACACGGGGACGATTGGTTCCTCGAGCGGCGGGAAGAGCGGGTGATTGCCGTCGTTGATCTGTGCGATCTCGGCGGCATAGACCGCATGGATGTGCTTGACCTTCTGCTTGCCCGCCCAGCCCTCGACGGCGTGCTTCCAGAAGATCTGCTGGTTGACAGTCTTCGCCTGGCGGCGCACGCCCGCCACCCGGTTGAGGTTTACCATGTCGCGAGGATGGCGATGACCCTGCCTGCCTCGCGTCGACCGCCAGTAGCGGATGGTGCGCACTGGAGGGAGCGGTCCGAACTTCTGAACCAGCTCGTCGGTCCAGTTCTTCGCGAAGAAGCGCTCGAGCGCCTTGTTCCCGTTCGGAATGCCGGCATCGTCGGCCATGGTCGCCACGACGAGGCGCGTTTCGGCGTTTGGATCGACGTCGGCGACCTGAGCGATGGTGAATTCGGACACCTCATTCATGAGGCGCACGCGGTCCTTGGTCTTCGGGCCTCGGATCTTCAGCCGGCCTGTGATGAGCAGGCGGTCGAATTCGTCGTCGGTGAGCATTCCCACGACGCCCTCGGCGTCCGGGTGCACGTAGACGGCGCCGGTGATGACGTGGACGAGGTGGATGCGGCCGTTGAGATAGCCCATCACGCTGTATTCGGCGCCATCGATCTGGATGATGGTGCCGGGGGCGAACTTGTTATGCATGCGTCGGTACTCCTTCGGAATGGGCGTCGGGTCGGCTGACGTGCCGGCCCGGCATCGGGTGGTCGGGGGTTCAAGTGATCGGGTGTTCAGACGGGGAAGGCGTCGAGGCCGTCGGGAAAACCTCCGCTGGGCAGGCGCATGGCCTGCTCGTGGAGGTTGGCGAGCATCATCCGTCCGCATTCAACGTAGATGTCCTCCTCGTCCCGGGTGAGGTCGAAGAGGTCGTCGTCGGTCATCGGTGGGACCTTCTCGTTTGGACGCACGAAGCCCTTCCGGGGGCCGCGTCATGCGGCCCCGGTCCGCCGTCCGGAAGTCATGTTGGGTGGCTAGTCGGTGGTGCGGCGGGGTAGCCGGAGGCTCACGACGAGGTCGCGCACCTCCCCGCTTGGCAGGACGCGGGCGAAGACGGCGGGACCCGTCAGGCCGAGGCGTCCCACCGCGACGTGGCGGAAGGGGATGCGATGGCCGTGAGCCGGCCGGCGCCGGGCGCCGGGGCGGTCCCTATGGCGGCGGCGAGGCGGCGGGGTCGGAGGGGGTGCGGGCGTCATGCGAAGGTCTCCTTTCAGTGGATGATGACGGGGGTGTCGGAACGGATGCGGCGGGTGAGGTCGATCTCGACCCTGCGCCGCACGACGAGCGCCTGGAACACGGCCTTCCCGAAGTTGCGTGCGGACGGCTCCAGCGCCTCGGCGAGGGCGCCGTAGGTCGACTGGGCGCCGTGCGACATGGCGTGCGCCTCCAGGCGGTCGATGTGCATGCGCGACACCGTCACGAAGGCGCGGCCGGCGAACAGTTCGGCGTTCGCGCGGTGGGTGCGGCTTTCGAAGATCTCATCCCGGAAGATGACGCCGAACCGGATCCCGCACCGACGGAAGATCTCGGCCGCCATCGCAAGGGCATGTCGGTAGTCGGGATCGGCGAGATCGCGCTCGTCGCGCTTCACCTCCCAGACGGTGATCGTCCCGTCGACGGCCTTGGTCTCGACGTCGAAGGTGAGATGGACGACGTGGTCGTCGAAGGGGAATGCGAGGGCTACCGATTCCGATGCGACGTGCTCGATCCTGAAGTCGCTCTCGCAGCGCACCAGCAGGGCACGCTGCGCAACGCCCTGCCAGTGGAGCTGCCGCCTGCCCTTCCGGAGCGGCATCCAGCCGTTCTCGTGGGCGAGGCCGCCGCTCATCGTGCGAAGCCCCCCGCCGCCCATGGCGCGATACATCTTGGCCAGCGGAATCAGGCGCCCGACATCGATGTGTCGCTCACGGACGTAGGCCCGGATGCGGCTGTGAAGCGCCTCCTGCCCCTCGTCCAGATAGTGATCGGGACGCGGCGAGCGGACCAGCAGCTGGGACACGTCAGTGCCTACGACCGGAACGGCTTGGTCGCGGAGGTATTCGCGCTGCTGTGAAGCGCGCCAGTGCGCCAGACGCTCTCCCATCAGCGAACGACTCGGGGATGGAGGCGACGGTCGGCGTCGCGGCGGTCGCGGCGCGATGAGGCGCGGCGTTCCGCCTTGATGATCGCGGCAGGTCGGGTGGCGAACCGCGGAAGGAGAACGAGGAGACGGCGGAGCATTGGAGTTGGGCCTTTCAGACTGCTGTCCAACGAATTGGGCCACAGAGTTCAGAATGACCAAATATTCATCGGTGGCCACAGATGCAAGAATTATTTTATGATGCCTGTGGCCCGCTATTGGTTTCGGTTAGCGAATGTGCAATGGCCGTCCAAATTCTGAAATCCGCGGCGGTGTGACGATGGCGATCGAAGACGATGAGATTCGAGACCTGTGGCCCGGAGGTCTTCCGGAAGCGGAGGAGGCGCTGTGGCTGCGGCTGCCGGCGTCCCGCAAGCGCAAGGCAGTCGCGCGTCTGAGGGCCGTGCTTGGATTGAATCCGCCTTCGGGCGCCGCTCCGGTGCACATGTCGATGGCTGATGCCGCCGCCGCCGCGGAGACCGGTGTCTCGACCTTCTATGCGATCGCGCGCCGGTGGCGGCGGCACCCTTCGCTGGCGGCCCTCGGGGTGCACGCGACCAGCGATGGTCCAGGCATTCGGATGGAAGAGGATGCGCGCAGCGCTCTGGAGAAGCGCATCGCGGCGATCTTGGCCGCGGACCCTGACCTTTCGATCGGCGAGGTGAGGTCCCTAGTGGCCGCCGATATGCCTGGCGATCCGGCCTTCGCGACCGTCCGCAGGACCGTGCAAAAGCTGCTGCGGGAGATGCCACCGCGCGGACCGTTCGGAGAGCGGATCGTCTTCGACAGCGCCGGGCTGGACATGTCGAGCGAGGCGGGCACCGAACCGGCCGTGATGCGGCTCAACGCTGTGCTCGACGGTGGAACCGGGCTCGTGCTCGGCTGGGACATCGAGCCGGAGACCGAGGTCGCGGATTCGTACGCGCGGGCAGTTCGCCGCGCCTGGCCGCGGAATCACAGGGAGACTGAGGTCGCCCGACGCCGCGGACACGGTTTGAACGAGTTCAATCTCACAGGCGCGCGCGCGTCGAAGTCGCCGCCGACGTTTCACGTCAATCTTATTCCCGGAACTAGGACGGCGCTGCGTCTGCCGGAAGGATCGAGATCGTTCGAGAATCCGACGATCGGGGCGTCGCTGGTTGCGGCGCTTGGCGAACGCCTCGGTCCCGTGTGGATCGGCAAAGGTATCAAGGAGCCCGGCCGGAGCTTCCGGACGGGGCGCATCGAGGCGATGCCGTCGTTCGGCTCGGGCATCGAGAGGCTGGTGGACGACGCGATCTCGCGACACAACCTCGCCCGCCTGGCGCTGATCCCCCGGGACGCACCGATCGATGAGGCCCCGCTGCTCGCAGCGGAGATCGGAAGGCGCGCGGCCGCCCTCTTCAGCTAGCCGATGCGCCGGCGATGGCCCCGAGCGACTGCGTGAGAGCCTGACGGCGGCTCTCCCCGACCCACGCCTTGTCGGCCTTCGGGCGGTCGGCGTTGATCCAGGCCACGATCTCGTCGATCACGTCGCGTGCTTCCCGGAGGTCCAGCGGTTGGCTCCCCCGACCCATCGGCTTGATCGGTGCTTCCGTGGGTCGCATCGCGATGCGCGGGCGCAGCTTCAGGCGACCGAGTCTTGTCCCCAGCATGCGGGTCAGGAAGTGGCCTGGTCGAAGCGATCGGGTCGGGCCTTGCACGGTCTCGACGCCGCCGTCGTCCAGCGCACGGAGAAGCTGATCCCAGTCGCTCCCCTTGGGCACACCCAGGTGCAGCGGCACAGCGTCGCCCGCCGACATCGCCTGATCCAGCGCGCGGGCGAGCAGTCCCGCGGCGCTACGTGCGCTGGGGGGATCGAGAGCGAGTGCGTGCGCCACGATTCGCCCCGCCGGAAGTGCGATAACGGCGCTCAGCACGGGCAGCTGGTCGCCGTGAGGCGTCCGGACGGGCAGTTCGATTGCCGTATGGTCGATGGCGAAGCCGGGGGGCGCGTCCGCCGCAGCCATCTTAGCGCGCGCGTCGACGAACCGGAAGTAGACGGTGCTCTTGTCGGGTGCGCGCATTCCGGCTTGGCGGCAGCGAGCGACGATCTCGCGGTGGGCCTGCGCGGTGCTCGCGTCAGGGCCGAGCTCGGCGAATGCATCCTCCATCAGGCGCTCCAGCTCGGATGAAAGGGCGGGCGCGCGGCGTCTTGGCGTGCGGGCGGGGGTGGACCCTCCGGGCAGCGCCGCGGGATCGCGGGTGAGCACCCAGCTGCGGTGCAGTCGCTGGAACGAGTCTACGCTCATGTCGATCGACGCCGCAGCCTTCCGCTCGTCCTCGGCCGTCGGCGCCCTGATCAGCAGGAAGGCGCGCAGCGCCTCGATGCGGCGACGGATGAGTGGACGACGGGTGGGGTTGACGCCGGCCAGGTCCGGCTCGGCGGTCGCTGACAGCGCCGCCCGTCGATCGGCGGTCGACGCCTTCGCGTGCGAGCCGCGCAGCAGGGTCTCGTCGCCGTGAAGGCGCCAGGACTTCGCCAGTCTGTAGAGCGCGTCCCTGCTCAGTCCCAGCTCTTCCGCGAAGCGCTCGTCGTCGCCGAGGGACGGCTTTCGAATGGCGACGTATCGTCTCAGGATGGCGGCACGCCGATGGACCTCGTCCAGCACGCTCGGCGCGGTGGACGTTCTCGCGGTGTCCGCCATGTCTTTTCCTCCTGCAGATTGACTGCAGGAATTCCCAAGCACTCTTGAGGTGGGGGCCGCCGGTGACTAGCGGTCCGGCCCGAACAGAAGGTTCGCGACGGACGCGGTGTTGTGAACCAGCGTCATGCTCTCCTTCTTGGCGACGCGGTGGTTCTGTCGGAGCGGCCGGATGCCGGAACTGTCCGGCCTCGTGTGCCGCGCGACGGGCGCGTCCTCCGGCAGGCGTAGCGGTTGTCCCGGCGGCTCACCGAGGAAGCGGTAGCTGACGAGATCATACGTGACCGTATCGTAGGTGATCCAGACCAGGCATCCCGATGGCGTCGCGGCCAGCAGCACGCTGACATTCTGACGCTTCGTGGTCGAACCCTTGTAGGACGACTTCAGCTGGATGTGGCGCGCGAGTCCGCGGGCCTCGATCACGATATCGTAGCCATAGGCGTCGACATCGCCACGCCGGACCTCAAAGTCGATCTCCCTCCGAAGGAGCTCGGCCGTCAGGTCCGCCAGGAAGCGGTATCCCACCACTTTCTCTATGGTGTTCGAGCGCTCAGGCCGCCCGATGCCAGAGCCGGTCGGCGCGTTCAAGGCAACGCCGCCAAGTTGGGCGAAGCCCTCGGGGGTGCGGGTCGACCACGGCTCGTCCGTCCGGCGCATGACGATGCCCAAGCGAAGATCGGCTGGTCCTTCACATTGAACCAGGTCCGCGTCTTCGATCCCTTGGCCCCTTCGGCTTCCGCGAAGCCGGTCAGCGGGATGAGGCATCGCCACTGGAGCTTCCGGGCGAGGCCGACCCACATGTTCTTTGTCAGATCGGCGATGTTGTTGACCGGCTTGGGCTTCGAGTCCGGCTTCATTGTCTTCAGTCGCAGCGGGAAGCCTCAGGTCATCGAGCGCGTCGTTCGCGCGCCGGCGGTCTCATGGACGACCATCCCTGGCGCGCCGGGATGGACGTCCTCGCCGACATTGGTCAGCGCCGGCACATCGACGCCGAAATGGGCAGCAACTTCGGCTGCGGTCTTGCGCACGGTGTAGAGGTTGCACATTCCTCGAGACTAACACGATTGGGGCCGGCTTCCAGCGCGGCGATCGCGACCGGAGGGTGCAATGGCGGATCCGAACTGGACGCTCGAATGGATCAAGATCGCACAGGGCCTGCTAGCGACCCTGGTGGGGGGCGGCTTGGTCCTGCTCGGAGGGTGGCTCGCCGATCGACGCAAGAACGCCAAGGATGACGATCTGCGCGAGCAGCGCGAGACGGCGCTGTTCACAGGGATGTTCGCCGTTCGGAACTTCATCATGGGACGATTGAACGAATGGTCGGACGACAAGGATGTCGCGCGGCTCGAGCCGCTGCGGACGGCCCAGGCCTACGTGCACCGCCTGATCGACCGGGCGCCGGGCGAAAGCCAGAGCCTGATAATCGCCGTGATCGAGATCGGCCTGTCGATCGACGTCCTCGTCGCGACTCTCGACCGCAAGCCCACCGTGCCGTACGTCCCCGACGTGCTTCGCAACAGCGAACTGGATCGTCAAGTGATGGCGCTGATCGTCGCGATCGAGCAATTCGACATGATGAGCTCGTCGCAGCTGACCATTATGTCCGACGAGGAAATGATGCAGTTTCCCGGCTACGCCGAGGCGATGGCGGACGAGCCGAGAGACGACGACGCGCGCAGGTGAGGCGATCAGGCGCGCAGGGCCCCCTGCCGGGCAGACGTCGTGAAGCTGCGGAAGGTGATCGACCACCGCGCACGCTCCATCTCCACGATGCTGTGCTCCCAGTCGTGGCGCGCCTCTCCGGCAAGATGATAGATGGACCGCGGGGCCAGCGGCGCGGCCGCGCAGTCGAATCCGACTGCACGACGTCGCCGGAAGCGCATCGTCGCGGGTTCGCCGAGCGAGATGCTGGCGATGTCCTCGAAGACAGGCCGGTCGCGGTGCCAACCGATCCCGGCGCCGGGATCGTATCGGATGAGCAGGGTCTGGGTGAGGTCGGCGGCGGCGATTCCGGGTATTGAGCGAAATGCCCGTCATCGCGCGACCTCCAGACATGAAGGAGGCTGCAGCCGATCCGCTTGGACCCACGAGACGCACGATCACTTCTCCTCTCGTCCGCGTGATCGGTCCGCGTCTCGGTCCGCTGGAGCTGAAGCCGCGCGCGTCTATGGCCGAACCGACGTCGCAAAGGCTGGATCCTGCAGATGACCGCAACCTGCGGCGGGCGGCGGAGGTCGTGAGCGCGTTCGTCGACGAGGAGATCGGCGTTCGGAGTTGCGACGGCCCAGCGGTGACAGAAAGTGCGGTCGCCCCCGACGTGGTGACCGATGCCCTGCTCGGCCTGGCGGCCGCCTAGAGCGAGCGGAGCGTTTCAAGCAGCGCGACCGGGTCGTCGCCGAGGGCGATGCGGGCGTCGGACCCCGAGGCTGCGATCCGATCGTCGATGTAGGCTTGCGCCGTCTTTATCGACAGAACCTCGTCGAGGTCGTCGTGGATGCCGATCGGCCGTCTTTCGGCTGGCAGAGTGACGAAGCGGGGCTTGGACGCGATGCCCAGCAGCTGCGGCACCATGAGGCTGCGACCGAGGCGGCCGCCCCAGATGATGCGCCAGTCCTCGCCGACGCGGTCGATGCCATGTGTCGCGATCGACGACCAAAGCGCGGTCCAGCCGCCGGCGAGGCCGGCGTCGGCGTGCACCACTACGCGCCGTTCGGAGTTCGTGACGACATCCTTCGCGAGTGCGTGCTGAAGAACGGCGATCACCGAAGCCGGAGACACTGGCTCCATGCGCAGAACGGCCGCCGCGATGCGTCCGCCGTCGCCGTCGCCGATCACGGTCGCGATCGGCATCGCTGGACCGGATGGTCCCTCGACCGGGATCGCGACCGCGCAATGGTCTATGAAGATGCCCGTGATGGGCGGTTCGGCCACCAGCTCGCGGAGCAGGCGTTTCAACGCCGACGCGGACATCATGTCGACGCCCTGCTCTTGGGCCGCTGCGGTGATCGCCTCGACATATCTGTTGTGGGGACGTCCGCGCGGGAGCCGGTCCAATGTTTCGCGGACGAACTCGTCGGCGGGGTGCGGCCAATGCCCCGTGTTCCTGCGCGGTCGGCCCGCACCCGGCACGGTTTTCGGATCCCGGCGGGCCGTCCACGCGCTCAGCAGTCGGTAGAAGCTGTTGACCGTGATGTTCAGTTCGGTGGCCGCGTGCTCCGCATCCGCCAAGGTGGGCTTCGCCAGGGCACGATGACGCTCAAGCACGGCGATGCGCCGCTCGACGAGGGCGCGCCTTTCCGGTCGCACGAAGGCGAGCTTGCTGGCCAGTGCTTCTTCGTCTTTCATTTCGTGAACACCTCCGGCTGCGCTCGGAGTTTTCCGCTTCTATTTGCCGACCGGGGTCCGGTCGGCGTTGAGCAGCGCGTTGCCCGCCACGTCGAAGACGGCGTGATGCTCCCCCTCCAGATCCGCGTAGAAACCGCGCAGCCGCTTCCAGCGGATGACGGCAAGAGCCGCGTTCAGCATGTTGAGATCGGCGACCTGGATGTTGGTCGCGTAGACGTTCGCCTCTCCGCCCGTGGAGAACGGGATGCGCCCGGCGTCGCGCACGTGGTCGCGGCGGGCGGGCGTGCTCGTGGTGACGCGCACGCTGCCGCGGATGCCCTCTTCGGTCGCGATCAGCCCCATGCCGACGTCGATGAATGGCGTCCCCTGCCGTTCGAGGAAGTCGATGATCGGTCGCTTGGCACCGCCTTCGTCGATGCAGAGGAATACGAAGTCGCACAGCTTGAGCGTCTTCATGTTGCCGGGAGCTACCCGCTGCCGATGCGGCACGATGCCGCGATGCATGCGGGAGTACATGCCCGCGAAGTGGTCGACCTTGGCCCGTCGTGCCGAGATGTCCTCCCCCGCCGCCGCCCCTGGCGACCGGAAGGCGTTGTGCTGGAGGAACAGGTCGTCGTCGAACAGGTGGATCGTCGCAACCAGGGTCTTGCTGACGAGGTCGAGGACATACCCGCCCGTCCCGCCCAGCCCGACAATGCCGACGCTTCCGCCCTGCAGCCGCTCGGACAGCCCGCCGACGCCCGCGCGCGCGGTCGCGGTGTCGGCGTACATGAACGGAGATCTGGACGGATCGGCATGCACGACCGGCAGGTGCGGCCGCGCGGTTGCTGACGGATCGAGCCGCCGGGCGTGGGCCGCCATCATCGTGGCGTAGGCGGTCACGAGCTCGTGGTAGTCGTGGAATTCCCGGCCCGGCGGCTTCAGGCACAGAATTCGTTCGGTGCCGATCCCGCCGCCGTGATCGATCGGATGGAAGCGGTCGCCGATCGCGAGCGGCTGACCGTCGTGGCGGCGCGGGCTGTCACCTTGCCAGTAGACTCCGTGGCAAGCGGGCAGGAGGACGGCTCCGTCCGCCAGCTCCAGCAGGGCCACGAGCACGCCTGAACGCACCTGCCGGTGCTCATCGACGTAGGGCAGGTCGCGCACGATCAACCGAGTCTCCGTGACGAGAACGCTGTAGCCTTCGTCGACGAGCCGCTGGATGCCGGAACTACCAACGGTCGGTGCGCGTGACACTGAAGCGCTCCCCGTCGACGATGCGGATCCGCTCGAGCGGGGCCACGATGCCTTCGGGCGCGATGGCCGGACCGCGCAGATAGGTCACCGTCATGGCCACTTCGTCACGCCGGATCGAGCTCGGAGCCCGGATGCGCGAGCCGCACCAGCTGGTGGTAGCTCATCTCTTCGCCTCGGACGCGGCAGGCGCGACCGTTGACGAAGATCGTGTGGACGCCCGGATCACCGACGATCTCGGCGACCAGCGCGGGCGGCGCCGGAGCCGGGACGAGCGCGCCGCCGGCGACGGCGTCCAAGGGGTTGTGGTGTTTCATGGTCGTTCTCCTCGAAAATGCGTCAAGCGCGGGATGGGAATGGTCACCAGTCGGGTGGGGCCGTCGCGGCGTCGGGGCCGGCGAGCAGCTTCTGCCTTGCGAGGTCGTAGAGGCTGTGCGCGCCGCCGCTGAACCGTTCGACCTCCATCGAACCGACGATGGCCTGGATCGCGTTGTGCCCGATGTCGCGCACGTCGAGATCGTCCATGGCCTCGAGCAGGATGCTGAGCTTGCACAGCCATTGATCGTCCTGGTTCCCGGTGCTGGCGTCGGCCGACTCGCGGACCAGATGGCCGAGCCCGGCGGGCACGACGCCGGGGCCGGGAAGCGAGAGCAGCCAGCTCACCCCCCGCAGATCGATCGAGCATAGGAGCGCGTCGTCCGTCCAGCGGGCGCAGCCTGCCGGGTCCATCATCGAGGCGAGCAGCTCGACGGTTTCGTCGCGGGCGTACTCGACGCCTTCGAGAAGCACGATCGGATTGGCGCAGCGGGTAGCCGCCATGCACACGACGATCGGAGATGGCGAAGCGTAGTCGCATTCGCGAACCGGTGGCAGAAGCCTCGCGGCGCCGCGCTCGCCGCCGACGTCGACGCGCAGCAGCGGCAGACCGGCGACCCGCGCGATCCGACCGGCGACATGCGCCCGCCCGCTGCCCTTCCTCGCGGTGAGCGCGGTCGGCTGCATGCGGAAGAAGCCGGCGCGAGCGCGGGCGAGGGATAGGCTGGCTCGGCCGACGACGTCCTGCACCTGCGGCAGCCAGTCCAGGCCGAGCGCTCCCGGCAGAACGGCGGGAGACAGCGCGTGGCCGCCGAGAAGCGACAGCGGGCGGTCGAGACCCAGCCGCGGCACGCCCCCGTCGAACGAGCGTGCCACTACCACGCTCGGCGGTGGCGACGGGCCATCCGCCCGGCTTGCGGCGCGGACCGGAGATGAGAGGGCGCGGAACATGTTCAATCGCCCCTCCAGAACCGGAGCGGTCGACGTCCGCCCACCCCGAGGCCCGCGGCCTTGATGCGGCGCTCGGTTGCCAGCATCTCGGCGAGCAGCAGCCGTTCGAGCGCGACCGCGTCATGGTCGGCGAGGAAGGTGGCGAACTCCTGGAAGCGCGGACGCTGGCACCGGAACCAGTCCCGGAAGCGTTCGCGCTCCCACTTCTCGCGAAACATGATGCGCCAGAAGCCGGCCTCCGCGCCGAAGCGGCGCAGGTCGAGGCCGAACTGGCCGCCAGCGTCCACGAGGAAGGTGTCGATGAGGGCTGCGCGCGCGGCGGCCTCCTCGCGCAAGCGGCGCCGCTCATCCTCTTCCTCCTCGGCCTCGAGCTGCTCCTCGACGAGGCCGACGCGCATCCAGCAATCGAGGTCGCCGAACGCGGCCGGCGTGCCGACGCGGCACACGGAGATCACATCCTTGGAATGCCGCGTCATCCAGTCGGCGCCCAGCGTTGCCTCTTCACAAGTGGCGAATGGGAAAGTCCAGCGGTGATCGCGATGCGCGATGGCATCGCCGACCGCGACTTCGTGGAACAGGGACACCGATGGGACGGGATCGGCGGAGAGCGCTGGCACAAACCGGACGATGCAATCTCCCTTGGCGACCATCGCGCTGTCGTTCGGAAGGTCGGGCCAACCGATCCCGCCGCAGGCCGCTGGGCGCGATACGCTCGGGTCGGCACCGGGAATGTCGTTCGTCGCGGGCATGGATTCTTGGTATGTTCGCCGCGCTGGCAACGGTAGACACTACGGCGGCGCAGTTACGACGCATCGCGGAGCATTCGGTCGGGCGGCTCGGCCATGCCTCGTCTTCTGTATCCGAAGCCCAGGCGGAAGTCGCGCGTCCAGGCCTTGATTCCCTCGGTCGGCTGGTCCGGCAAAATGCTCCACCCCGCCGCCGATCGGGGATGTGAATGCCGCGCAACTTCTCTGGCGATGGAGCGAAGCCGACGTTTGGGAGGCCGAGGTGGTTACTCTGGCCGAGGTCATGGCGGACATCGTTCCAGGCGCTCGCCGCCGTGGCCGCTGTCCTTGCCACCATCCCGGTCATGTCGATTATTCAGAAGGCGGTTGATAGTCTGCCCCACGCCGCCGCGTTTTCGACGCCGTGCTGGTTGCCGGCATTCGCGCCATAGGCAGCGCCGAACGCCAGCCGCGCGGGGCCGACGAACGTCGACCATCCCAATTCGACGTCGAACTCGCGCGCATCCGGGGCAAGATCGAACCGGCGGGTCTCGTCCACGGTGGCAAGCGCTGCCACGTCGAAGCCGCTGGGTCCTGTGAACCGCACCATCGCGCGATCGACGCGTAGCGGAGAGGTCAGGCCAAGCGAAGCCAGCCCGCCCAGCAACGGTTGGTCGGCCTGCATTCGAAAGCCGGTGGAGACGATCGGCTCGAATGCGAGGCGCGCGATCTGCGCATCGACGACGGTGCGACCCGCGATTGCCTCGCCCATAAGCCGGAAGCCGGCAAAGTCGCCGCGCCAGCCTAGCGATACGAAGGTGCTGTCGGCGCCCCGGATCGCGTATTCGTCCAGACCGGTAAGGCCGAGCGCGGATCCGGTTTCGCGCGCCATCGTCACGCCGAGCGCCACGCCGACGGGCGTTGTCACCATCATGCGCTGCGTGCGCGAAGCGGCACCCCGCCGATCGGAAACGCCCGACGCGGTTTCGAGCCTCCAGCGGTTCGACTGGACGGTAAAGCTCGATCCCTGGGTCGCGATACCCAGCGGGCGCAGCAGCGATCCGCTGGCGAGATTGGTCACCTCGATCCCGCCGCCGGTCTGGCCGCTGACCACCGTATCCGACGAGACCCGGAAGGCGAACGCGCGGGGACCGGTGACGACGGCGGGGTGGGCGCTGACGTGGCGGTCGTTCGACACGAACGCGCCGGCCTGATTGAGCGGCGTGGGCGTCCACACCGGGGCCGGCGCCGTCAGCGTGCCATAAAGCGAGAAGGGTTGCGCGGCGCGGGCGCTACCGCCGACGTGGATGTTCGCAGCGAAATCTCGGCCATATCTGTCGATCGCCACCGTCCGTCCGGCGAACC
Organism: Pseudomonadota bacterium; assembly: GCA_023418595.1. GTDB lineage: Bacteria > Pseudomonadota > Alphaproteobacteria > Sphingomonadales > Sphingomonadaceae > Sphingomonas. The sequence goes on along the minus strand of JAEZZI010000026.1, from coordinate 214,211 downwards.
CGGCCCATTTGGCTGCGCCATCGGCCGATCCGAACGCGCCGGAGAAGATGAGCGACCTCGCCGCCGACGCGGCGACGTTGTAAGACGAGTATGCCACCGCCGCATTCTGCGGCTTCAGCGCGTTCTCCAGATCGAGCAGGCCGACGCCATAGACCTGATCGACGCCGGGCGCGCCGAGATCCTTCGCGGTATCGAGCAGGATGCGGCTGATCTCCTTGCCGCCGAGCTGCGGCCAGTATTCCTTCAGCAGCGCGGCCGCCCCGGCGATCGCGGGCGCCGCGATGCTGTTGCCGCTGACCAGTTCGGTGCCGCCGCCGATCTTGGTGATATCGACGCCGTCGGCGATGACCGCGAGGGTACGGTCGGCCAGCGCCCCCGGCGTGCCGTTTTCGGGGGGCGCTTCCAGGTTCGAGTCGACGCGGATGCCGAACAGGAACCAGTTCTTGTTCGCCATGTCGGTGCCGACCAGGCTTTCGCTGATCTGGCCGGCATGGCTGTCGCCGGCGAAGTTGCGGACCGACTCGACGACCAGCATGTTGCTGGTGCGCACGCGGTCCATCGCGGCGCGGGCCTCGATCGCCGCGCCCGGCGCGAAGTTGCCATTGATCGAGAGATTGATGACGAACGCCCCCTTGTCGATGGCGTAATCGATTGCCTTGGGGATCGCGCTGCTGTTGACGCCGCCTTCGGTCAAGGTCGACGTCGGGGTGATATTGTCGAGGTTCGGGCTGGCGACCTTCAGCGCGAGTATGGTGGCGCCGGGCGCGACGCCCTGGATGCCCGAGCCATTGGCGGCGGCTGCCGCTGCCGAGGTGACTCCGGTGCCGTGGCCCTGAACGTCCTGCAGGCCGAAGGAGATGGTTTCGGGCGCGCACGTGCCGCAGCGGGCATAGGTCGCGTCGAACGACTTGCTGTTAGGCGAGATGCGGCCCGCAAATTCGGGATTTGAAAGGTCGATGCCGCTGTCGATGACGGCGATTGTCACGCTCTTGCCGGTGAGGCCTTTGTCATAGGCGGCCTGCGCCTTCATGCCGACGACTGGTTTTGAGGCAGCGTATTCGGCGCTTGGCGTGGGACTCGGCGAAGGTGTCGGAGCGGGTGGAGGAGTCGGCGAGGGGGCCGGGGGAGCCACAGGCGGAGCGATCGTTCCACCGGAGGATACGCCGCCGCTACCGCCACCGCAGGCAGCGAGCAGCATGGCGCCCGCGATGGCCGTCGTCGTTCTGAGTATCGTAACCATCGTCATGCCCGTGCCCCAGTCCGATCGCGGGGCGGATGAAGCTGCCGCAGACGGAAGGCGCGCGTCGGCGCAGGGCGCCAGACGACCATTGGCGCGCCGGAATGCGCGCCGTTCCTACTACCATCGGCGAGGTTTCGACGCCCCGGTCCGTCAGCCGACGGACGTTCGATGGTCTAATCGCGCAAAGGTTAAGTTTCTGATGCCGTGTCGTAGCGCGGCACGGACGAAATCCGCCTTGGCTTCGCCGATGTGTCGCTCTAGTTTGCTCGTCGCCCACCAGCAGGTGGGCCGAGGCGTCGAAACCTCGCCGATGGATCGGTCGAAAGACCGCCGGTTTCCTTGAGACCGGGTGGCACGGACGTATGTCCAGGCCTCCCGGCTAAAGGTCCGTGCGCTCGTCCACGGCGAGTTTCGAACATCCGGTCACCAAGGCCGGCGTCGCCTCGATCATCGAAGCGGCGCCGCCGGTGCGGTGTTCGCGAACGGGGGAGATCGGGTTCGATGGCAATGCACGTCCTGCTGGCGCTGATGGTGGTGGCGGCAAGTCCGACACAGATGATCGTGATGGAGCGGCCGGATCTGCCGAAGGCCGGTCCTGCGACGATGGATATCGCCGGAGTGAAGTTGGGAATGTCGCCCGCGGAAGTAAGTGCCGCGTTGGTTCGGTCGGGCTACGCGATCGCGCGCACCGATGATACGAACGATTTCGAGCAGGAGGTCGCGTCGGAAGCGAACGTCCGTCTCAAGGGCAGCGGACTGCGCCGCGTGACGCCGGGCGGCGTGTCTCGGATCGTCGCTCATGGTCCCGGCCGCGAGTATCTCACGATCGAATTCGCGCAGTGGCCGGCTGGTTCGCTGGCGGCGGCCGTCAGCTTCACGGTGCCGGAGGAGCGGCAGTCCCGTGAGGCCTTCCGCGCGCAGGTCATGGCGCGATACGGCCAGGCGACGCTCCAGCCCGGCGGCCATGAGCCGAGATGGTGCACGGCCGGCGACGCCGACTGCACGATCATGTCGTCGCCGTCGCAGCCGAGCCTTTCGGCGTCATTCCTGTCCCAGTCACTCTGGCTGCGATACGGCGAGGAGATAGACCGGCAGCGCCGGCAGGCGGTCGAGGCGGCCATCGACGCCAAGGTGCCGCCCGCCGCACGCTCCGCCTTTTGATCGGCAGGAGCAAAGTGCAATGCCGCTGTTGGCTGGATTCCTGATCGGCGGCGCCGCAGGGCGCTTCGTGTTCTCGCGGTTGGTGATGCTGATGGCCATGTGGGTCGCGATACCACTGATCGCAGGAAAGCTTGCCGCCGCGAACATCTCTCACACCGCTGGCGTCATCGCTACCGTCACTGCTCCGATGGCCGCGCTGCTCTGGGCGCTTGTCCGCCCGACGCAATCGCGGATCAAGCTCACGCTGCTCGATGGCCTGTTCGCGTGGTGCCGGATCGTGGCGCTTTTCTGTGCGGGGCGATTGATATTCAAGCTGTTCGAGGCGGGATTCGCCCTGCCACCGCTGCTGCACGAAGGTTGGACAGTCGCGTTGATGGTAGCGGCGATGGCGACCAGTGTCGCGCTTGCGAGGTGGATCGAGCGCGACGCGCGCACGACTATCGTGGAGGTATGACGATGGGCATCGGACCAGGAATTCTCGTCGCGGCAACTTCTATGTTCCTATTCGCGATCGCGGCGCCGGGTGCCGATGCGGGGCAGGCCGCTCACGTCCAGCCGCCTTCCGAACAGGCTGTGCGGGCGTTCTTCGGTGAACGGCGCCAGCCGATCTACTTCGACGACACGCTGGCGCGCCAGTTCGCGCTCGGCATCAGCGGCGGCGTCGAGGAAAAGCGCGCACTGGCCGACGGCACGCGGTTCATTTCGACCTGCCGCCCGCACAATTGCGACGACAAGGCCGCGGCGGTGGTCGATCCGGATGGGCGCATCATTGGGGTCGGGATGATTGGGTTCCGCTGTCGCAAGCGCCGCTATGGGGTGCCGCCGTGCGATGATGGACCCAGCGCATTCGTGTTCGTGAAGCGGGCGACCATGGCGAAGACGCGGGACGTATTGCGAGCTTGGGCAAAGGGAAGGCTGGTGGGTGCGACGGGCAAGGCGGATCCGCTGAAGCCCAATCAGGGAGTTTTCGTCGTGGTCTTGAACTGACCTATCCATGGAGATGCGCTCCAGCCGAAAGCGGGGAGCGGCGGAACGACAGCACCGCATGGGCACCATGCCTATTCCGTATCTTGGCGTTTGCCTGCTTGAGCGTTGCAGTTCGCAAGGGATCAGTCTCGCGTTTCTCCTTGGTTTTCGATTTTAAACTTCTGTCGATCGCCGCGCAGGCAATTCCTATACACCCGACGTCAGATGGTTGGCATCTTGGATCATCCTGACGATCCGACCGACCTGAGTGCGAAGATCGAGCGGGTCTAGGTCTGCGGCGGCCTTCACGATTTCGCGCGCCACCTTAACCTTGTCGATGGTAGGCTTCGGCTGACGCGCGGTCTTCTTGCTGCGTTTGGCCGGAGCCTTAGGCTTGAATTCGAGTGCATGATCGAACTGGCCCCCGGCGTTCGCCGGGCGGTCGTAGGAGGTCGCATGCACGGTGCTCACCGCCGTCTGCAGGGCGGCATGATCGACATAGTTCTCGATCTCGCGACCTTTCGTAATCCAGGCTACGCCGGGTCCTTCCTGAAACGCGTCCCGGACCCGCCGCTTCGTGGCGTTGAGCTGGGCGGATCGATTCGGCTTGTCGCTGTCGATGACGATCGCGAGATTCCGATTTAGGTCACGCAGCTTGATGAAGTCCTCGACCTCCTCGTCGTCGGCGCTGAGGTGCGAGAGAAGCCGGCCGCCGTAGAACATGATCGAATAATGGGTGCCTTCGACAAGCGTGTCGTCGAGCGCTCTGATCCAGTGCTTGAGATAGATGCGGTCGGACGGGCCTTCGACCCATATGATCGCGTTTGTCTGGACGATGTCGGATGCGCGATGGCCTAGGTCGGCGCAGATGGAGTATCGTTCCCTGTCCAGCTTGGCCGAGGATATCACGGTGTCGCCGTCCACAAGTTGGACGTGGAAGATGCTCGCGCCAGGCGTGTCGATGAACGCCGCGGAATGGGTGGCGATGAAGTATTGGTTGCTGGTGTTCTCGCGCAGATACGCCATCAGCTTGCGCTGAAGCATCGGGTGGAGATGCAGTTCGGGTTCCTCAATACAGACGATCTGGCGCTCGCGGATCGTGCAGAACGCGGCGATCATCACGACCTGCTGAATTCCGGTGCCGAGATTTTCTAGCGGCAGGGTCCGACCGTTCATCTCGATGTAGATGTGTTCGCGGTCGTGTGGGATGCTGATGCGTGCGTTGTCGTTGCCGGTGACTGTGCGCGTGAACGCGTTGATCTTCTCGAAGATGTCTCGATCGCCGAGGCGATCAAGCGTGGGGTCGCGAAGCTGGGCGAGTTGATCAATCAGTCCGTTGCCGCTCAGATCGGTGAAGTCGTCTCCCTTCGGACCGATCCGACGCAGAGCGGGGATCAGGTCTGTCCCCGGAAGCGTGATGTCCAGCTGCTTCGAGATGTGGCCGGAGATGCGCACTATCATCTCCTCGGTGGAGCCAATGTGATGATAGTTCAGCTCTTGAGCGACACGAATGAACGAGTGATGGGTTTCCTGATGTTGAATCAGCTGGTTCGTCGGCGCTAAAATTGGGGTAGGTGCATCTGCCGATTTAAGATCCGCCTGGAACCAGAACACTCCGTCGGGATCGGTCAGACGATCAACGACGACCTCGAGATCTGCCTTCAGGCGAGTCCGGTTCCTGTTCGAAGTATCGAGAGCCTTCTCCAGCACGATGTGCTTGGGGATGCCGATCCCGATGACCGGGCTTGCACCATTTGCTTTGAGGTTGGTTTCGAGAGCGGCCAGATCGGACTTGCGCCTCTGCCCATGTCGCGTCGACGCGATCGGCATGTAGCGGCTGATCAGGTTGAGTATGATCGATTTTCCGGAGTTGTTCTGGCCGATGAAGAAGTTGAACGACGAGAGGCCGACCAGTCGCTGTTCCCCGAGCACTCCGCGATAGTTGGACAGTGACAGGGCGTGGATGAAAACCGACATTCCATTCGTTCCAGCTTTGATTAGCAGCGACGACCGGTCGGTCGCGCATGTGGCGCGCTTACCTTCATGGTCGAACCGGAGAGTTGCGCAATCCACGATTGTAGGCTGGACAGGTCGTTGTCACGCAGCCCGTTTACGCGATGCCCGCGGCCGGCGGGAGCAAGATGAGCCAGATCGTCGGGAAGCTGGAGCGGCTGGCCATACAGATAGACGCTGTTTCCGGGATCGAAGATGAGGACCGGGGCCGAGAGATCGCGGTCCATTTCGGCCTTGGTCGGATGATAGGATGGATCGACGCGATCGAACTCGCCATCGGGTCGCTCCCGATACAGCGCATCAGGGCGCCCACGATGAGCGCGTTCGTATTCGCCGTGCGGCATGATCTTCGCCACCCGGCCGCCCCATAGGAGCAGGCCCCGGTGCAGCGATCCGGGGCGGAACCCGATCACCCAGTCCCCGACCGCCGCCGTCCTTCTGATCGATGGCTTGCACGTCGCGAGGGTGATGAGCCCGATCGCCGGGCATGGTGCGATGCCGTGATCGTGAACCAGGATGTAGCGGAAGATGCGGCTCATGAGCGGATCAGGCCGATCATGTTCTCGGCCCAGGCGGTGGCAATCGGATCGTCGCCGACGTCGCAGACGAACTCCTGGCCGCGAGCCACCGAGTCCAGTCCAACATCGCCGATCCACCGCGTCGGCTTGGAATGGTAGGTGAGCCCGCGCTGCCGCATCCAGGAAGGCACGATCCATCGCGAGAGCGGCCCGCCCTTCTCCGTCAGGCGTAGAGCGGCATGGGCCTGCGAGGCAGCACGTCCTTCGCCGCGATACACAGTGTTGTTCGACGATCGCATGCCGAGCACGTGCGGGTGTCTCAGCTGCTCGAGCTCCTGACGGGTTGTTTCGCTCAGTTCAGCGACGCGGTGACGCTCAGTGACGCGGAGGTAGCCGAAGAAGCGATGATGCCGCTCGCCGGTAGGCTGGTTGGCGAACAGGCCGAAGAAGAGGAAGAGGTCCCCCACGCCGATCCCTTGGTTCGCGAGATGCGATTGGGCGGCGTCGACCTGGCCGAAGATGCATTCCTCGCCGACGAACATGGGATCGTGGTGACACAGGTGGGTGCGATCGATGCGCCCCTTGGTCACCTGCTCGACCAGATCGCCAAGCCCGAGATCGGCATAGGTCGTGACCGAGCTGCGCGTAGCCGGAATGGGCATGCTAATCGGGCGTCCATCGACGATGGGCGATGGTGCTTTGCCGGCGGCGGAATCGAATCCCTTTCGGCTGAGGACAATCTTCATCGGCTAGCCTCGATATGGGGCGCAGGGCTGGCGGCAGGCAGCCGCCAATAAGTTAACGCTGCGGCGACCTCTTCGCGTGGATAGAACGGGCCAGCGTTCTCAAGGTCGGCTTGGATTGCAGCAAGCCGACGATCGGCATCCCGCGCAATGGCAGCAGTCATCGGGACGGTGCCAGGCGGCGGAGCCTGGGCCGGCCCCGTCGGCCAGCTGATCGGATAGGCAGGGTCCGCTGTCCAGACGGTGAGATCGGCAGCGCCGAGGATCTCGTGATCGCAGCGCCAGCCGTAGGTGTGGAATGCGCATGCGCGCAGCATCCACTTCACCTCCGGCATCACGTCGGTGAAGGCTTTGAGCGGCGTGGGCAGAAGCACCATGTTTGCGACACAGGAATAGAACCGGGCATCTTGCACGATGACGTTGCTGGAGCCGAACGTCGCGTCGTCAACGCCCCAGATGTGGCAGCACGACCAGTTCGGTCTCTGTCGCGAACGCAGGCCCAGCGCGTGGGTGAGCGCCTTGCTGGCGTAGTTGTTGCCCTCGTGCTTGTGCACGGTCGCGCCGGTCTGGCGGTTGGTGTTGTGCTGGGGCTCGCTCCAGTTCGACTTGTAGAACAGCCCGCGGCGCGTGTGCTCGGGATACCAGACCGGCAGCCGCTCGAAGGTGTCGCGCGACACCCAGCGGGCGGTGCGTTCGATCAGGCGCATGATCTCGGCGAGGCTGAGCTCGGCGCGAAGCGCGTCGAGGCCATCGCACGGAACGCACATCTGACCGGCAAAGGTTGTCACGCCGCCACGATCCAGTCATCGCCAAGATCGTGAGCAAGCGGGCGGAGCCGTGTCTCGCGGTAGACGTCTGACGTCATTAAGAATGGTGCGGCGGGATCATCACGCCGATCAGCCCGAGGCATCACGCGGCGAGCAGGGCGGACGCCCGCCGCGCTACGTCGAGTGCGTCCGCGTTGGATGCGTAGTAGCGCCAGAAGCCGCGACGTTCCTCGCCGTTCTCACTGAGCATGAACCGGAGATCCCGGCTGGACAGACCGTAGCCGCGAGCCACAATCGCCTCGATAAGGACGTGTGTGCGCGTCGCCGCTTCGTTTTCGCCCCGTTCGACGTCGAGCGGTCGTCGCGGCGCGACGGAGGCGAGCCTTCGACCTGCATCTGCCAATGCGGCGACGTCGTCGGAGTCGAGACACGGCCAGCACAGACTGGCGAGATAGAACTTGTTGAGATGGAGACCGGACACCACCCGACGGGCCAGCCAGTCGAAAGTCATGGAGTTCAGGATCGCCAAGCCCGCGAGCATCGCCTCCCGCTTTTCGAACCGTAGAACCGGAGCGGTGTTGCCGCAGACCCATCCGTCCGGGACGAGAGAGGCGTGAACAGTGCGCGCGTTCGTGGCGGAGGTCACGTCGCAGATGGCGATTCGGTGATGGGCACCGCTGGTTTGGCGGGCGACGTATTGCGGGCGACATTGCGCCAGGGGGGCATCGCCGTTGTTCCGCCACACGGCCTTGCGTCCGTGTCCCTCGACCCAGCTTTTCTGGAAGAAGTCATACTGACCGACCATCCGCCCTTCGACGACGGGCACGAAGCGGCCGTCGTTGCCGATGTCGATGGTCGCGTCGTCGTTCCAGCGGAGCTGACGATTCTCCAAGCGGTCGAACAGGCCCTTCTGCTTCCCGATGGTTAGGTCGACCTCGCGACCGTAGCGGACGATGCCGAGCTCGCCGTCATGGAAGAATGGCGTTCCTGCCGACAGCATCTTCCGGAGAACATTTAGTTCCGCCGCCGAAGTGATGTCGGGGAACATGCCGACCGGCCCCCCGATTGCGTCGAGCGCAGAGCGTTCCACGACGACGTGACGGGCCAGCAGTTCCTCGGCGCGGGTAGCGAAGGCGCGCAGCGCGATCCGGCTCGTTCCACAGGACGACCTTGTGCCAGTCACGACGCCGAACTTGTATCGGCTGTCGATGTCGAACGCCTTCTCGCGGTTCTCGAAGCCCGTCCAGGATTCGAGGCTGAGATGGTCGAGATAGAGCGTCCGAAGGTCCGCCATCCCCTCGTCGGAAGCGAAGGCGGCCGGGACGAGGGCTGCGATCCGACCGCCGTCGCGAACAAGGTGCGGAGCGAGTTCGATGAACGCCTTGCACAGGTTCCGGTCCCCGCTGCCCTGCGCGGAGAAGAGCGGCGGCAGCCCTGCGGCTCCGTCGACTGTTCGACTGATCCGCTCGGTCGTCTTCAGGCGCTCGCGGTCCTGTTCGGCATCCTCCGACCTGTGTCGGAGGGATTCCCACGGCGGGTTCATGACCAGCGCGTCGAAACGCCTCTCGCTCGTCCAGTCATGGAGAATCGCGTTGCCGCATCTCACGTTGGAGGTGATCGGTTCGAGGTCCTCGTCGACGCCGCCGGCTGAGATCCACAAGAGGAGACATGCAAGTTCGCGCGCCGCAGGGTCGAGTTCCATGCCGTGTAGCCGCAGCGCGGCCGCTCGTCGGGCAGCACCGGACTTGTGTTCGATCCTGTTCAGGCACGCGATGAGGAGCGCACCGGCACCGCAGGCTGGATCGACGATGCTCGCATGACGATCCGAAGGATCAGGCAGCGCCATGTTCGCCAGCGCGTCCGCAAAGCTGCGCGGTGTCGCGTATGCTCCGAGGTTTTTTCTGTTGGGATCCGCCTGCTGGAACGCCCGGACCCAGTCGTCCACGTCGTCTGTCGTTGGGCGGGCACCGTGGGCCGGAGCGGCGAGCGTCGAGAGAGCCCGCCATTCGGTAGCTCGCAGGTTGAGGAACGGCGCTGGATGCCTCGCGAGCTGTCGGGTGCGACGTCCGAGCGCGATTTTGTCGGCACCGGGCGCCAGCGTCGCGCAGAGCGTCAGATTCGCGAGGCGTCGGGCGTTGTCGATCGCCAGACCGATGAGACACGATGCGTCGAACAACGTGTTCCAGACGTCCTTCAACTGACCAGTTCCTTTTCGTCAATCATGCAGGTTACCCCTGCCTTCTGCATGAGTGCCTCAAGGCTCTTCGCGAATTCACCTTCCTGCCCGCGGCGGTAACCGAACAGATCGAGACCGATGGTGGCCAGGCGCTCGGGCCTGTGCCCCTTCTCCAGAATGTCGAAAACCTCGGCCTCGTTTGCATTCGGGTAGACGAGGACAGCGAGACGGGTTCCAAGCGCGCGGCCCGCGGTGATCGCCTGGTAGCTTTCGGATCGCTTGGGAGCGTTCGTGATAGAATGATCGCGATACTTGGCTTCGAAGTTCACGATCGTCACGCCCTCACGGACCAGAGTGCAGTCCGGGAACAGCATGCGGCTGCGATGATCGCGGACCGCGCGGGAGAGGAACGCCTTTCCGGACTGTGAGTGGGACGTAAACATTGCGTCGTCCCCTGACATCGCCGTGGCGAGTCGACCGACGACGCGCTCCAGAAGCCGCTCGAGGAGGATCCACGGTTCGATCGCGAAGGATATGCCGTGCGGCCTCGCGCGGGCGTCGGGCGTCGTCCGCCTCCTGAGAATCATCTGGGCGATCGTCCAGGCCGGCAGATAGGCGCCCCACTGGTCCGGAAGGTGGATTTCCGTCGCGTTCGTCGGGGGCTCCGCAACGTCGCGTCCTTCCGAGAGTTCCTTGAGCGTATTCATCAACCTTCGGCGCAGGGTCGCATCGGTGACGTCTGCCATCAGAATCCGCCCGACGTGACTCAGCGTCCGGTTAAAGGCGTTGTCCGTGGATACCGTCTGTCGCTCAACGGGAAAGATATGGGGTTCGGAAAAGAGTGTTTGTATCCATTCCTCGACGCGCAGATGCCCGTCGAGAAGTCTCGATCTGTGATGCTCGACCTCTATCGTGGTGATGGGGCCTTCGACCCCGAATGCGCGTGTCAGCCGTTGGGCAAAAATCGTCGCGAGCAGCTGGCGGAACGTCGATGGCCCGCCCAGACTGGAGGCGGGCACGTCGTCGGCGATCGTCACGGGACGGTCGTCCAGCAGATCGACCACGCTGCGCATCCAGTCCTGCCCCGGTCGGGTCTTCGGCGCGATCTCGATCGATCCGCGCGGCGTTGCGATAGTGCCGATCATATTGTCGAATCGCAGCGTGCCTGCGAGGCGCGTCACGCCCCCGATGCGAAGGCCTAAGCTCGCGGCGACGCGCTCGCCTTCCCCTGCGAGGTCGTCGTAGACGTCGCGCGGCACGCGGATAGGCTGCCCTTCCACTGCTCGGATGGGTTCGCGTCTCACATTGCGGTCTCGAACGCCACGAAGGCGAGGCGGCGGAGCTGCTCCTCCCATGTCAGGTTCTTTAGGTTGCTGATCTGAAGGCGTGGACCCACCAACCGTCCGATGCGGGTGTCCTCGCTGAGCCAATGAGCGACGCCGTCGTCAGCCGGATCGCCCTGCTCGGGCGCGTTGAGAATGGCCGCCAGCAAGTCATCCTTGTCGCGCAGTGTCTGCGAAAGGCGACCGACGACCTTCTCCTCGAACTCCGCCGCCAGCGCCGACGCGGTGATTTCCGGCGTGCCGTTCACCGGCACCTCCCATAGGAGTGCGTGGCCGATCTGGTGGTCGGAACCCAGAAGAAGCCGGATGCGCTCGTTCAGAGCGACTAGCAGATGCACAGCGAGGCGCCGGACGTCGTCCCCCGACCAAGTGTCGAACGGCGCGCCGGCGAAGCCACGATCGGACTGATCGAACGCGTCGAGGCCGAGGTGCCTTGCAAGCACGTCCGGGTCTGGATCGACACGGACGACCGAGAAGCGTCGGAGCAACGCCGCGTCGAGCGCGGCGACGGAACGGTCCGATCCGTTGAAGGCGCCGATGATGCGCAGATTGTGCGGCAGCGAGAATGACTTCGGCACGCGCCTCGACGGCGGCTCCGTGGCCGACGCGAACTCTCTCGGGACGTCAATGTCGCGGCTGGAGTGCGGCTGGGCGATGGTAGAACCGGCGGTGTCGCCACCGCTTCTCTTGTGCTTGTCCAGAAGCACGAGCGTATCGCCGAATATCGCCGCCGCCGGGCCGCGATTGAACTCGTCGATAAGGAGCAGTCCCTCGCGATCGCTGTCGCGGCACCATTGCGCCATGTCGACGAGCGGCCCGCTTCGAGCCTCGAGCCGGATGCCTCGACCTGCGGCAGGTGCAATTCCTGCTACGAAGGATTCGTAAGAGAGCGTGGGACGGAAAGCGGTGTCGTAAACCTTGTGGCTGTCGGCTCGCCATGAATCGTAGCTGTCGGCGTCGAACCAGGCCGTCTCGGCGTAGATGTTCTTGAAGTCCTCGATCGCGACGGTCTTGCCGCAGCCCGGAGGGCCGACGAGCAGGACGTTGGGACTCCGTTCGAAGGCAGCCCGGACCTCGGCGACGATCCTGTCCGCCCGGATGGGGACGGCGAGATCCGCGAAGATGCTGATGTCGCTCGGAGCAGCATTCCGTATCGCGTCCCTTATTCGTTTGGGCTGCTGATCGAGGCCCAAGTGCTCCTTCCCGGGCGGCGGGTTCTCCAGGATCATGCGTGCGTGAAGGATGCGTTGCTCGCCTTCGAGCGCGACCAGCATCCACCACGGATTCGTGCCAGCGTTCTGTATCGACTGCAGGAGCGCGTTGGCGTCGGCGGCTGTGGGGAGGTGGCTGTCACCCGTGAGCGCCTTGCCGCGATCGTGAGGATCACCCGGCACGAAGGGGGACGTAACCGCCTTGGACTGCACGGTCGTTCCCTTGGTGATGTAAACTTGACCGCGCCTGTCGGTGCCGGTGTTTTTAACGCTGAACTTGTCCTTGAAATGTCCACCGGGCCACCGGATCTCCAGAGGCACGTCTTCTCCTGCCGTGCCGGAGTGGCCGAGCAGGTCGACCAACTTGTCGCGCATGGCCCCCATGTCGGTCTGGAAGTAGTTCTTCGCGTATTCGGTGTCCTGCGAGTAGCGACCGTAGGCCGCCTTGAAGTTCGTTATGCCGAAGCGCCACAGGAAGGCAGTCGTGGCGGCCTTCACCGGCATGCCGGACCTCCGACGACGACGACCTCCGGAGACGCAACGGGTTCTATGTTGCGCCGGTTCTGGGCCGAGACGCTGCGCCGAGCCTTGAACGGAATGACCCGAGCGTGAGCGAACAACTTGCGCATGCGCTCGTTGTCGCGGTTGGACATCATCCAGTTAATGCCATTGGCCGACATCTGCGCGCAGAGTTCGGCCAATTCCTCCAGATCCTGAACGACGAAGCGCTTCTTGGTGTAGAAGCAGAACTTCGACGTGTCGGACGCGGGAAGGTAGGGCGGATCGAGGTAGACAAAGTCGCCCGGCGTAGCGTTGGCGATCGCCGCCCTAAAGTCGCGATGCTCGACGTCTACTCCGGACATGGCGAGCGAGGCGGAAGAGATCGCAGCTGGATCGAGACCGCGGAACGGTCGCGCTCCCCAGGGCACGTTGAACACGCCGTGCTTGTTGACGCGCCATAGCCCGTTCCATGCGGTCTGGTTGAGGTAGACGAAGCGTGCAGCGCGTTCGAACGGGTCGGAGGGGCGTTCGGCGCGGACGCGGTAATAGTCCTCCTCGGTGTTCAAGCCGTCATAGCACTTGACGGCGCTTAGCAGCTTGTCGGGCGCGTCGCGCACGATCTGCCATGCGTTGACGAGTTCGTCGTTGAGGTCGCTGAGATGGCAGGTTCCAAATACGCGCGGTGCTACGGCGAAGAAGACCGCTCCTGACCCGACGAACGGCTCGTGGTAGTCGCGGATTCGGGACGGCACGTAGGGCAGGATGGCGGGAAGCAACTTGCTCTTGCCGCCAGCCCACTTGAGGAACGGCTTGGCCTGCACCTCCGGCGTGCGGACGTCGCTTACCGATCGCAGACCCCGATCGATGACGGCGTCACCGTCGCAATGTTCCAGCAGCGCTTGGGTCTTCACGACGTTCTCCGGCGCTCCGATTCGGCTCATCCGACCCCTTGCCGGTTGAGACCACGATCTGTAGCCTAGAACATAATAGCATCGGTTGACGGCCATCGCTACTCACTTTATCGCGGAAATTGTGGTGATGATCTCCATATTCGCGACCTCGGCTATTGAGGGGTAATGATGACAGCCGGTCGAGATGGCGGCAGCGAGCGCGCTAAGAGACTGATAAAGTCGGAGCTGAAGAGGAAGGGCTTCACATACGCGGCTCTTGCTGAAGCTCTCCGCGCGCGGGGCATCATGGAAACAGAGGCGAAGATCAGGAACAAGGTGTCGCGCGGGAGCTTCACCGCGGCATTCATGATCGAGTGTCTCGACGCGATAGGCTCGAAGTCGATCAACTTGTCTGAATGAGTGGGGCCGCCCGACTAGGTAGACGGTTGCTGGCCATCCACTGCAGTCGGCGACCGGCTGACAGCTCAAGGCCCGTCCTCGATCGAAGCCGCCATCGCGACCATAAGCGTGTGCGTGAGTGCACCAGCACCGAAGTCGCTTGCCGAAGCGCACCAGAACGGCCAGCGATCGAGACGGTGGCACAGCCAGTCGTAGAAGCGGTCACGCTGTTCTGCCGTGGCGAAGCCGATCTCCCAGATGCGCTTCATGGGAGGGACTGGCCCGTGCGTCCGCACTGCCAGGATGACGGCCGGGCGACCGGCATGGACGTCGCGGTAGAAGTTGACGTCCCACTTTGCCGCCTCCTGTTCGACGCGCCTGAGGCGCGCTTCGCGATCCTCCGGTCCGAGACCCAGCTCGCTCAGCTGCGCGATCGTCGCGGCGGACGGTCGTTCGGCGCGCACGTCGGGGTTCCGTGTCGCGTGCAGCATGGCTAGCACCGACCACCCTTCGTTGGTGAGCTCGTGCCTAACCACGAGGCCGGTGGTGTGGAGCCAGATGTGATACATGCTGGCAAACGACCTCGAGCCATCGAACAGGTCGTCCGCCGCTTCGGTGGTGCCCATCGTCCGCCGCGCCGTTGCCGCCAGGACCGCGTGCAGGCGTTCCAGCTCGGCCGGGGGCGGCTCGTCGTTGATGTTGGGCATTCCCAGCCGCCCCCGCCAGAAGGCTTCGCGCAGCGTCCGCCAGGTCTGGCCCGTGGCGCGATCGACGAACGTGCTCTGGTTGCCGTAGTCGGGGCGGAGTTCGAGCCAGTATCCCCATGGCAGCTCGCGATCGATGTCCTCGCTGTTCATTGGCTCAGCCCTCCGACCGGTCGGAAAGACGGGGTGCGTGGACCGTCCCGTCGAGTTCAGCGGGATCGAGGCCGCGTTCGACTGCCTTCAGCTGCGCTGCGAGGCGGGTGCATTTGCGATAGACGAAGGCCTCGTTCCGGTAGGTGAGTTCATCGATGCCGTCGGGATTGATCTTCCGTGCGATGGCTGATGCCCGGGACGAGGTCGGACTCGCCGTTGCAGGAGAAGCCGAACCACCAGGCGTCGTCGTGCGCAGCCGCCGCGTTCTCGAAGATCCGCTGGCGAGACGTGTCGAGGCGGACGACGACATGGCAGATATTGCGGCTCTCGGGCTCGTTCCGCGCGCAGTGTGCTGAGTAGTCCAGCGCGTTGTAGACGCGCAGGTTCCAGCCGACGAGCGTGCGATGCCAGCGCTCGTAGAGCGGGTGGCCGGGCGGGACGGCCACATAGCCGCAGAGGTAGCCGCCGTCTGGGGACCGCCGGATGATGCAGCCGTAGCCGGTCATCGGGTCGGTCCAGGCGATCTTCTCGGCTTCGGCCTGCCAAGGACCATCGCCGTGCGGGCGGATGGCGGGCACCTTGTAGACGGCATCGACGCGGACGAGGTCGCCGGCCATCGGTCGGATGGAGTTGACGACGGGAGGCACGGGCACCAGCGCGGTGCCGGGGGACTTCTTCTTGGGCATGGAGGTCTTCTTCGCGCGGGCCACAGCGCCGCGCGTGGATGTGGATGGGGAATGGCGGGAGCAGTCCGCGCTCAGGGCGGAGGCCTGGCCTGCCGCATGGGCCGTTTAGGCATGCAGCAGCACCCACTCCTCGTTGAAGTCCTTGGCGCCTGCGTGCGGGAACAGCGTGTCGACCGCGATCCGGCGATCGGCGAAGGCGGCAGCGGCGTCCGCAACGGCGGCGCGGCCCTGCGGATCGGCGTCGCCGCACAGCACCACCTCCTTCACCTCCTTCGGCAGCGAGACGTGCGCGAGGTTGGCATCGCCGAAGGCGGCCCAGACCGATGCGCCGGGATGCATGCGGGCGAGGGACAGCGCGTCCTCGGTCGCGGTGGCGAGCATGATGCGCGGTGCGACCGGGCCGAGGCGCAGCGCGCCGCCGCGGATCTGGCCGAGGCTCATGCGCGGCGGGCGGCCGGTCTTGCGGCCCTGCGGGTCGAGGAAGGTGCGCTGGATCCCGACGACGTGTCCGTTCGAAAGGAGGTGGAGGCGTTGGGACGTAAGGCCACCACATTCGTGGTCGACGTTAGTGAACGCGATCAGGTCTTTGCCGCCATCGACCACGCCGAAAAGGAACTCGGCGGCCTCGACGTGATGATCAACAATGCCGGCATCGCGCAGGTCAAGCCGATCGACGACATCACGCCCGAAGACATGGAGTCGATCTTTCGCATCAACGTCGATGGTGTTCTATGGGGGATCCAAGCCGCCGCCAAGAAGTTCAAGGACCGCGGACAGAAGGGCAAGATCATCAGCGCGTGCTCGATCGCCGGCCATGACGGCTTCGCGATGCTGGGTGCCTATTCCGCGAGCAAGTTCGCCGTTCGCGCACTGACCCAGGCTGCGGCGAAGGAGTATGCAAGCGCCGGGATCACCGTCAACGCTTACTGCCCCGGCATCGTCGGCACCGATATGTGGGTCGAGATCGATGAGCGCTTCTCCGAAATTACCGGCACGCCCAAGGGCCAGACCTACGAGAAATATGTCGAAGGGATCGCGCTTGGTCGCGCGCAGACGCCCGAAGACGTCGCCGCGCTGGTCGCTTTTCTCGCCAGTGACGATTCGGATTACATAACCGGACAGTCCATCCTGACGGACGGCGGCATGGTCTACCGCTAGCAGCGAGCCGGAAGACGGTGCTACCGGCACGAAGCGGCGTCGCGCGTGCAAGTCCGCCGCCGTCGTGTTGCAATCGATCGTCGATCAAGGCGCGTCGTCGGAACCGATCGGACCGCCTTCGCCTTCCAGGCGAGCAATCTGCCGCACGTCCTGCCGGGTGAACTTCAGTCTGACGCCCGCGCCCATTCCATCGCCTTCTGGGACGATGACGACTCCGAAATGTTCGAGTCCACGTGCAAGCCCTTTGAGGTCGGGTTCAGACTGGACGAACGCGCCTCCGCTGCGTTCGATCGCTGCCAGGACTCCGACGGAAAGGCCGGCTGCGGCGGCGAAATCGTCTCGGCTGACGCCGGTCAGGCCCCGAGCCGCGGTGATGATGCGACCGCTGATCTGGAGTTTATCGGTCATGTGCCTGGCCTTTCCCATCGATTGTGGCGGATGCGCGACCGGCGTGTCGAGTGGAACGACGTTCTCGTAGCGGTCACGCTGCCAGCTGCTCAAACCCTTGTCCGGGCCGATCTTTTGCAGCACGTTCCCGGACTATTCCAGCCATTCTTATCCGATTCGAAGTTGCGCGGGAGATCGACATGACCAGCACGATTGACCGCATGCCGGCTTTGTTCATCGGCCACGGCAGTCCGATGAACACCCTGGAGGAGAACGGCTATACGCAGGCCTGGCGCGAGATGGGCCAGCGTCTTCCACGGCCGCGTGCGGTGCTCGTCGTATCGGCGCACTGGTTTTTCGGCGCGACGGCGGTCACCGCGATGCGGAAGCCGCGGACGATCCATGATTTCTATGGTTTCCCGCCCGAGCTGTTCGCCTTCGACTATCCGGCGGCCGGTGCGCCGGATGTCGCCCAGGAAATC
The DNA here is from genome assembly GCA_023418595.1 of Pseudomonadota bacterium. Taxonomy (GTDB): domain Bacteria; phylum Pseudomonadota; class Alphaproteobacteria; order Sphingomonadales; family Sphingomonadaceae; genus Sphingomonas. The sequence goes on along the minus strand of JAEZZI010000026.1, from coordinate 196,713 downwards.
GTAGAGGTCGTCAAGCCGCAGTGGGTGGGGTTGGATCGCGACCAATGGGGTCTGGATCACGGCGCCTGGTCGGTGCTGACGCATCTTTATCCCGACGCCGATGTGCCGGTGGTGCAACTCTCGATCAACGCGTTGAAGCCACTCGACTATCATCTCGACCTGGCAGCGCGCCTGGGGCCATTGCGCGACAAGGGCGTCATGATCGTCGCCAGCGGCAACGTCGTCCATAACCTGCGCAAGGTGCAATGGCAGCGTCCCGACGCCGCCTTCGATTGGGCCGAGCGCTTCGACGATGCGGTCGTCGAACAACTCGCACGCGCACCTGGCGACATCTTGAGCCTGAAGGATGATCCTGACTACGAAATGGCTGTTCCGACCCCGGACCATTTCATTCCGCTGCTGTATCTGGCGGGTCTCGCGGCTGCGGAAGGTGTGACGGTCAACCCGCTGCTGCGCGGCTATGCGATGGGCTCGATTTCGATGACCTGCTACGGGTTGGGGGCGCACCTCGATCTCAAGGCGAACCCCTCAAGTCCCGCCGATCTGCCAAATGGCATCCCGCCCGAACAGACCAACATGTGAAGCCGTTCACCAATCGACAGCCATTTCACGCAGGGTTGTGCGCGATGCCAAGCGCGCACGCAGCGATGCACACACAAATGCCTGCAATGAGATCAATAGCCATTGGCTTTAGCCTGCGAGCACACATAGCCGCCAAGCCGCTTTTACGCGCCCCTGAAGGTTACTTGAATGAGGGAATTGGAGCGCTTGGCTGTTGGCGATGCGACGATCAGATCGAATGACCCTTGCGATCCCAATCAAAACAAGATGCGATCTTTCTGCCAGATCCTTTTGACATCCCAAGTTATCGAATGCTCGGGCCTACTTGCAAAAAACACGTTGAAGAGCCAATGAACCCGTATGCACATGGCCGCATCCACTCTGGCGCACGCCATCCCTTCGGGCAGCAGCACCGCGCGCCTGCACCCCTAGGTCGTCGCAGGCGATCTAGGCTCCCGGCGGAATTCCGCCCGTGCTAACTCAACGAAAGATATTCGTGCGTCCGGCAAAGATTTCGGAGGCGCGTTCGGGAATCAGGTGGATAATTCGGTGCTGCTCACTCGCTTTACGATGCTTGGTCTTTGCATCATCAGCGCCATCGTGTCGGGCATCTATTTCCCTGCACCGTGGTCCATTCCCGTGTTGGTCATCGGCACGATCCTGTCCCTGATCGGCCTTTACGATCTCGCGCAACCTCTCCACTCGGTCCGGCGCAACTATCCGATCATCGGGCATCTCCGCTGGTTCTTCGAGGAGATCCGGCCCGAGCTGCGACAATATCTGATTGAAGGCGACAACGACAAGCTGCCGTTCTCGCGCGCGCAACGGTCGCTCGTATATGCCAGATCGAAGAATGAGAGCAGCGATCGCGCCTTCGGCACGCTGGTTGACGTTTACCAGCCGGGCTACGAGTTCATCGCGCACTCGACCCGACCGGTGGATCCGGCCGACCCGGCGACGTTTAAAACGCCGATTGGCGGACAGGACGGGGCCGAGCCGTATCCGGCTTCGATCTTCAACATTTCGGCGATGAGCTTTGGCGCGTTGAGCGCGAACGCCATTCGCGCGCTGAACCACGGCGCTAAACTCGGGGGCTTCGCGCATGACACCGGCGAAGGGGCGATCAGTTCCTATCACCGCGAGCATGGCGGCGACCTGATCTGGGAGATCGGCAGCGGCTATTTCGGGTGCAGGACGGCGGACGGGCGGTTTGATCCCGCCCGCTTTGCGGACCAAGCTGCCGACCGGCAAATCAAGATGATCGAGATCAAACTTAGCCAAGGGGCCAAGCCTGGGCATGGTGGTATATTGCCGGCCGAAAAGGTGACGGCAGAAATTTCGGTCACACGCGGTGTGCCGATGGGCCAGGACTGCATATCGCCTGCGCGCCACCGTGAGTTTTCGACACCGATCGAGCTGATGCACTTCGTCGCGCACATGCGGCGGCTCTCCAAGGGAAAGCCGGTCGGATTTAAGCTGTGTGTCGGCCATCCCTGGGAATTCATGGGCATGGTGAAGGCGATGCGCGAAACCGGTATTCATCCCGATTTCATCGTGGTCGACGGCGCAGAAGGGGGGACGGGCGCTGCGCCAGTCGAATTTGCCGATAATCTGGGAATGCCGATGCGTGAAAGCCTGCTGTTCGTTCACAATACCCTTGTCGGGGCGGGACTTCGCAGCAAGATCAAGATTGGGGCGGCAGGCAAGATCGTCAGCGCGTTCGACATCGCCGCTGTAATGGCGCTTGGCGCGGACTGGACCAATGCTGGTCGCGGGTTCATGTTTGCGCTTGGGTGCATCCAGTCGCTATCGTGTCATACGAACCGCTGCCCGGTTGGGGTCGCGACCCAGGACCCCATACGGCAGCGCGCGCTCGTCGTCCCTGACAAGGCCGAGCGGGTTCACTCGTTCCACCGTAACACGATGAAGGCTTTGGCGGAAATGACGGCGGCCGCAGGGCTGACGCATCCGTCGCAGCTGAGCGCGCATCATCTGGTTCGACGCGTCTCAATGACGGAAATCCGTTTATTCTCACAGCTCCACATCTTTCTAGAAGATGGGGAGCTGTTGAGCGGATCGCACAACCGCGACTTTTACAGCGCCGCCTGGAATCTTGCGCGCGCGGACAGTTTTGATCTGGCGGGTTAGGAGCGATGACGTTCCAGAAAAATTAAGGGAGTAACGGCGATCAACCGCATCGCCGCCGGACTAGCCCCATGATTTATGAGAGCAATGCGGCCAATCTCCGTATGACTGTTCTGGTGGGATCATCCGATCGGTTGGTCGGCAATCCTGTCGATGCCTCGATATACTCCGCGACCAAGGCTGTGGTGCGGCACCACCGGTCACTGTGATACGGTCCTCGAAGATATCATGACGACCAAGTCGGTCGTTCCTGCGCCGCAGTCGACGATCATCCGGCCGCGCAGCAGACTGATATCGAGTCCTGCGCCGATCGCTGACAGCAGCGGTTCCGCCAGCAGCCGGGACTCATCCATTCCTGCATCGACCACAGCCTTGGACAATGCTCTGCGTTCTGCCGAGGTGGAGTCGGTGGGTATGCCGACGATGACGCGAGCACGCCGTATCCGCCGTCGCGATACCGCCGATCTGACCGCCATTTTGAGCAATTTGCTGGCCGCAGCCACATCGACAAGAACGCCGTTCCGCAACGGCAAGGCAGTGCGCAGCGGCTTGACCGCGCGTCCCATCATCCGCTTTGCATCATGGCCCACAGCAAACAGTTTGGCCGTTATGTCGTGCCCCCCGTCAAAGCAGCACACGGATGGCTGGTCGAACACGACGTCGCCTGATTTGAGCACGACGCGCGAGTTCGCAGTGCCAAGGTTAATTGCGACATCTGCCTTCCGGAAGGGCCATGTCGGCGAGCGGTCTAACATATCGGCTTTCGACTTGGAGGAACAGGCTCTGTGCCTTGGCCGGACTGCTCCGTCGAGCTATCAATTGTCGTCATGGAGCCCGGGGCGGTTTGCCGTCCGACTGACGCTCCCGTCCCGGAGGGCACATCTCAACGATATAATCGTTGGCGGACGCTGCCCGTGGTTCGCGACGAGCGCGTCAAAGGGGGAATGACAGCCCACCGCTACGCCCGGTAACGCGGCGCTGAAACTGACCAGCAACGATCAGGTCCATAATGGCCGCTTCGACTGGTGACTGTGCATAGCTGATCTCGACGTTGCGGCAATGGGCCAGAAAATCGGTGCAGGCTTTGGATATGCACCAGATTTGCCCCGACCAATCCGCACCCCTGATGAGTCTGCCGACCCGTTCGGCGCCGCGGGGCGAGTGGACGACAATCCCGTCGATCTTTGGCAGCGACTGGCGAATGTCCAGCATCCAGCGAAGCGGGATCGGCTGAGCGGTATATACCGTCTGTCGATCGACCCGGTAGCCGAACTGGTTGAGATACCCTTTTAGGTCACCCGCCGAATGCTCGCCGCAAAAATGAACAATTCGGGAGGGTGGGAGCATGTCGAGGATGAGGCGTTGCAAGGCGACCACGTCGCCGTTAGCCGACCATACCTGCCGGTAGCCGAGGTTCGACGCAGCATCCGCTGTCTTGTTGCCGACGGCGAACACCGGAATGTCGAGGCAATCCCCCGACATCGGATGATGACGCACGCCGTTGCGGCTCGTAAAAACCATGGCCTGAGGTCGTTCTGTCGCCGCGACGCTGCTGATCGGCCTGATTTCGAGAACTGGGGCCGCTAGCGGGTCGTGACCCAATGCCAGCAGGTTGTTTACCGTTCTTGCGTTGTCGGGCGCGGACCGCGTTACCCAAATGCGCATAAAGCCTTTAATTTGGGAAAGGGTGCCGGAATGTTGTGCGAAGCACTCGAATGTTCGATCGCATCGATGCTTACGCCGATCAGTTCGCCGCCACGTGAGGGCCATAAAAGGTTTTGACCCTCATGAATGCCCACCAATGCCGATCCATATCGCGAACCAACGCCGATCAACCCCTCCGTAGCTTGCTGGCCATGCACGATCCGTCCGCAAAGGCTTCGACCGTTTACCGAATAGCGAACCAAGCTTCCGATGCTGACGAATGGCGATATCCCAGCATGGGGTGACCCGCGCCGAGATTTCTGGAGTTTCTCAACAAGCAGATGTGCGATCAGGTGATCATCGGCGGCGAGCACCATCCGGTGCAAATGGCTCATGTCGGTGGGGGCAATCGTCACCCGAAGATCGATGTGCAGCGCGCTCCAGATTTGCACGAGCGGCCCCACCATGGTTGGACAGACGGTTTCCAATTTCCGACCCCGTCAATGCGGCTTAGTGGGCGTGGAAACGGCACGTTGAGCGCGGACGAGTTGCGTGACGTCGCCGGCAAGGGTCCGGGCGCGCCTAAACACTTTTCGATCCATCGATCGGAAATCGGGGTCCGAACACACGAATTGAAAACCGCCTGGCACGCTGATCGCAATGCCCACCACACGTTTGTCCGCTTCGACAATAAACCTGTCCATCGCCAATCCTCATCGAATGACGACCGATGGCGAGTGAAATCTCGCGCTATCGGTGGCCATGTTTGTAAACCGGCAAAGCCGGGCGATGAGAGCCCTAGGTAAGCTGCTTTCTGCAAGCGGCATCACCTAGGGCAGGCAGGCGTGCTGTGCTGCTGCCAGGATGGATTTCGCCAAGTCGGATCAGATTTGTAGCGAACATGAATTCGACCATGAGCCTTCGGGGGACGAAGTCAAGTGACGGAGGCCGTAGCCCGACGACATCAGCGAACCCATGATTTCGCTGAGCGACCGGCAGACGACCACTAACTGCCGACGTTATCAGCCAGCAGGTCCCATCTGCGTCACCTTGATGATCGTGAGCCGACGCTCCTGACCTTCGCGATCTGGCCAGAGGATCGATTGCCCTTCGCGCAGCCCGATCAGGCCTGCGCCGACCGGCGTGAGGATCGAGATGCGCCCCGCCGAGATGTCGGCGGCCGGCGGGTATACGAGCTGGACCGTGCGGCTCGCTCCCGTTCCCTCGTCGACGAATTCGACCGACGATCCCATCGTCACCACATCAGGTGGAACCCTGTCGGCGCTATGCAGCTTCGCGCGCGAAGTTTCCCGGATCAGCAGTTCGCTGACCTGTGGAAAGCGATGCTCGATACCCAATGCAAGATCGGACAGTTTGTCCGCCTCTTCGTCGATCATGTGAATTGGCGGGCGCGACGCCACGGAACGGGCAGCAGTCATGATGATCTCCAACGATCGCCGCACGCCCTCGGGTGCGCAGCATTTCAAACCGGGTGGCCTCGACGCTCGATCAGCCGACCCGATGCTATTGTGACTGGATGGCCCCGAGCTCTGCGAGACGTGACTGATGAGAGCCCGGGGCTAATCGCCCGCGAGCAGTTGACCCGCCTTCGTGCGGTATCGGGATTGGCGTGCATTGCGATGCATGGCGGATAGATGTGCCTGCGCTGCGCGCGTGTCAAACGGTAAACGGCGCATTGGGCGTTCGCTCCCGGTCGTGCAGCAGGTGTATCCCCCACGAATGCCGCGCTTGCAATCGAGCGCGGTCCCAGCGAAATGCTCGACGAGTTTCTAGCACGGGAGCATGATCGGTTAATCACAGTCGGCGAGCGGCCGATCTAAATCAATGCGGCCGGGTCAGGAGCCTGACGCCGTGCAGGTTGCCGTGTTCGGAACGACTCCATCCGTTGACGGTCGATCCAGAAGCAACGATGGTGCGTTGCAATGAAGATAAGCGGGTTGCTGTGGAAACGTCCTGAGGGATCAATGCCGCTCACCTCTCCCTGGCGACGGAAGGAGCGGGGCAGCCAGTCGAACTGCGTGATCCTTGGCCGGTATGACGGATGATCGACACGCTATCCTCGAATGAAGTGATGCGCACGCTGGTTCTGGTGCTGGACCTTGGCGGCACGTTCGCTTTTGCGCTGAGCGGCGCAATGGCAGGGGTCCGGCGACGGCTGGACATCTTCGGCGTCCTCGTCCTGTCTTTCGCTGCCTCGACGTCGGGGGGCATTTTGCGCGACCTGCTGATCGGCGCAGTCCCACCCTCCGCGCTGCAGGACTGGCGGTATCTGGCCGTGTCGCTCGCGGCGGGCGCGTTGTGCTTTTTCTGGTCGGAATTAATCGATAAATTGCGCAATCCCGTGCGAATGCTCGATGCGGTCGGCCTTGCGATGTTCGCGGTCGCCGGAACGCAGAAGGCGCTGGCTTTCGGATTGAGCCCGGTGATGGCCGCGCTGCTCGGGATGCTGACCGGTATTGGCGGCGGAGTTGCGCGCGACGTCCTGCTTGCTGAGATACCAGCCGTGCTTCGATCCGACCTCTATACCGTCGCTGCCCTGGCCGGCGCGGCGATCGTCGTCGGCGGCAGCCTGCTACATATGCCCCTGATCATCACCTCCGTCGTCGGGGGGGCGGTTTGCTTCGGATTGCGGATGCTGGCGATTCGGCACGGCTGGCAACTGCTGGTCGCACGAGAGGCCGACCATTCCGCGAAACCTGAGCAGTGATCCGCGCGACAACCGCGATCGATGATTTGAAATTCCCCGAAGCGGTATATAGCTCGACAAGGCGGCCGGAACGGGCCGGGCGACCTGGAGCGTGTTGATCTGATGCGACGCGTCCTCGCCGAGAGGGTTGCGAGCTGATGGCACGAGGACGGCTGCGTCGATCTCGGGACTGTTCCGAAGTGCCTTGAGGACGTCAGGGCGATGAACCAACAGCGCTTGGCTGCCGACGATCATGACTTCGTCGACGTGGAACTCCTGAGCCAAGACCCGAACAGCGTGGGCTACGTTCCCGTAGCCTCTAGTTCCATCTTCGCTCGATGCCACAGGATTTCCCTTTGATGTGGGTCGGTGATGCCCAGCAGCACCGAGAACGGACTGCCTGATCGCAGTGTGGCGCCCTCGGGGCCGTCCTGCATGATCGCATGCCGAATGTCGTTTACGGGCAGGGTCAGGAGAGCGGCCCACATTCGGTCGGAGAAAGTGACGGTTTCGGAGCCCAGTCTTTCGGCGACGATGGCCTTAGCGCGGTTTATCAGGGCGGGATCATCACCGATGGCCTTGGCGTAGATCTGGTGCGTGAGCAGCCGAAAACGTTCGTTTATCGCATGACTGTCAGTTCGCATCGACTGTTCCTTTCCTCGCATTATCTTATCATCATCAAGTTGCTTGACGAAGTTTGAGGATGACGATTGCAGGCATCGATCGACGCGAAGGCGCCGCCCTCCGCCTCCAGCGCCTCATCCTGCTCGCGCTCATCGAAGATTCGGGTGCGCAACCGATCTACTTCGACGACACGCTGGCGAGCCAGTTCGTGCTCGGCATCAGCGGCGGCGTCGAGGAGATGCGCACTCTGTCGGACGGGGTGCGGTTCATTGCGACCTGCCGCCCGCGAAACTGCGAAGACAAGGCGGCGGCGGTGGTCGATCCGGATGGTCGTATCGTCGGTGCGGGGATGATCGGGTTCCGCTGCCGCAAGCGGGGCGATGGGGTGCCGCCGTGCGACGATGAACCCAGCGCGTTCGTGTTCTTGAAGCGGACGTCGAGAGCGGAAGTGAGTGGCGAACTGCGTGAGTGGGCGACCAGCCTGACAAGTCGTTCGACGACCGCGAAAGACGTCGGCATCGAACCCAAGCTCGAGGTCACCGTCCTCGACTAACTGGAGGGGTCAGCGTCGTGATCCACGGTTCGCCAGCGCGCGGCGAACCGCCTCGCAGGCATCCGACGCGATCGCGGATCAAGCTCATGCTGCTTGGTGAAGACCACGGTGGTGCTCAAGGCGCTCCGGGGGGCTTCCAAATTTCGTGTATGGGATGTTGCCAGACGCCCGGCTTCTAGGGGGCGGGTTTGTCATGTCGCTTTTCGGCCGCGTTCCGATCCGGCGCCGCCGTCGTCTATCCTGGGTTTTAGCGAGTGGATCGGTGGCGTCGGCACCCATGGCGTCACAAAGCGGCTCGAAGCGATGACTTCGCTACCGGCCGACCCCCTTCTGGCCATGCCAGTGCGCCAGCTCAGCCGCGGTGGGACCATCGACGCCTTCGAGAGCGGCGGCATTCTCAGCCGCCTGCCGGACGGTCGTGACGTATTCACGCATGGTTGCTTCGAGGCGTTCGTGCATGAACAGCTGGAACGGGCGGTCGTCGCCGGTCAGCTGTGACCGTTCAAGCGTCGCGAGATACGCGAGGCGCTCGGCAGTGCCGATCGCGACCGGGCGATAGCCACCGCGCACAAGCATGAGGTTCATCAAGAGTCGCGCTGTGCGGCCGTTTCCATCGTCGAAGGGGTGGACGGTGACCAGGCGCCGGTGAGCGTCGAAGGCGCTTCGGGGTGTCATCGGGGCATCACGCAGGTCGTCGCCCAGATCGGTCATGAGCGGCCGGACCTCCGCCGCGCTCGGGAAGACGACGTCGGATCCCCTGATCGCCCGTTGCGACACGGCGAGCTGGCCTGCGATGTCGGGCTTGCTCTTGGCGAGGACGAGCTGGTGGAGCTGGCGGATGGTCATCGCGGTGATCGGCTCGTCGGATGCCGCGACGCGGTAGGCCCAGTGGAGTGCCTCGTGGTGGTCGATCGCTTCGAGATGGTCGCCGAGCTTCTTGCCGGCGACGGTGACGCCGTGCGCGATGACCTGTTCGGTCTCGCGCAAGGTGAGCGTGTTCCCTTCGATTGCGTTCGACGAATAGGTGAGTTCGAAGTCGAAAGGCTCCTGGATGGAGGCCAGCACGGAGGGCGACAGGGGACGCAGCCTCGAGAGTTCGTCTCGCAGCTTGTCGATCCTGTCGGCGGTTTCGTCGATTTTAGCCATGTCGCCTAGACCATGAATTTCCGACAGATGTAGCGATCTTCGGTTGCTTGTTCCAGCAGTGGGGGCTGCGATCGAGCAAGCAACGGATGGCACCTCATTGGCTGGCCATGGTGGTGCTCGAGGCGATCTCTATCTTCGCCGGCCTGCCGCATGAAGGTGCGCCCTGCGAACAGCGATGATGGAGTCGCACATTGGCGACGCAATCGAAATTGCCGTTGCCCCAGCCTTCTCTGAATGCTTCTGCAGCTTCACGACGCGCCAAGGCGTCAACTGAAGTGCGACGAGCAGTTGATCAGGCGGAGGCCTGCTGGCTGCCCTGCCGATCGCTTGCGCCGTTCGCTTACCGACGCGGAGCGCGTCGTCCGCTATACAACGCATAGACGGCAATCCCCGCCAGGTTCCACGCAATGAACCAGAAGTGCGTTGAACTCGGCAGGCTGATGAAGAGATAGGCGCAGCCCAGGATCGCGAGCGGACCGACCACCCAAGCCGCCGGCACCCGGAAACCCCGTTCTGCGCCCGGCGCCCGGCGCCGCATGATGAGCATGCAGACCGCGACGGATCCGAACACGACGAGCGTGCCGGCGTTGGCCAGCGCGACGATCTCGTCGAGGGGGAACAGTGCCGCGATCGTTCCCACGATCAGCACGGTGAAGAGCGTGGTGCGAACCGGCACGCCCTCACCCGACAGCTTTGCGAGGCCGCGGGGCAGCAATCCGTCGCGCGCCATCACGAAGAAGATGCGACTTTGACCGTAGAAGAAGGCGAGGATGACCGTCGGGAGGGCAACGACGGCGGACAGTGCGAGAAACCGGGCGGCTACGGGCTGGTCGAGCTCGCGCAGGATGAGACCGAGCGGCTCCGGCGAATTCGCGAACCTGGTGAAGTGGGAAGCGCCCAGGGCAACCCCCGCGACGACCGTGTAGATCACCGCGCACGCCAGCATCGATCCCATGATGCCGATTGCCAGATCGCGCTTTGGATTGCGCGTTTCCTCCGCGGCGGTGGCGATCGCGTCGAACCCGTAGAAGGCGGAAAAGATGATCGCGGCGGCCGCCATGATGCCGCGTTCCACCCCGTCCGGTCCAACCGACTTGACGAAGCCGAACGGCGAAAACGGTTCGAGGTTGCCAGCGTCGAAATACGGCGCTGCGATCGCGACGAACAGGCCGAGCGCCACGAGCTTCACGATGACGAGGATCGCGTTGACGGTCGCGCTCCTGCGCATGCCGTAGATCAGCATCGCGGCGACGAGGGCAATGATGGCGACCGCCGGCAGATTGACCCAGCCGCCAGCGTGCGGGCCCTGCATCAACACCCATGGCACGCCCGCCCAGTCGTGCAGGAGCGGCGCGGCATAGCCTGACCAGCCCACGGCGACCGCACTGACCACCAGGCTGTATTCGAGGATCAGGCTCCAGCCGATGATCCACGCCACCAACTCCCCGACCACGACGTAATTGTAGGTGTAGGCGCTGCCGGAGGCGGGGATCATCGTCGCCATCTCGGCATAGGCGAGCGCCGCGCAGGCGCAGATGAGGCCCGCGATGACGAACGCTAGCAGGACGGCTGGGCCCGCCTTCGCCGCTCCGACGCCGATCAGCGTCAGAATGCCGGTGCCGACGATCGCGCCGACGCCGAGAGCCACGAGATACGGCCAGCCGAGCGTGCGGGCAAGCGAGCCGCCCCCTCGTTCGTCGAACACCGACAGGTCTTTGCGGACGTTCCAGTTTCTCAAGTGGCGGGCCTTGAAACGGTAGGGACGGGGTCGTGCGCGTCAGCCAAACGCGATGCGGCTCAGCGCGATGAGCAAGGGCAGACCGGCGATGATCGTCAAGGCGATTGCGAATTGCCACATCGTATCGTTCAAAGTTCCGGCGAGCGCGGTTTTCCGTGTCATGAAGGTCTCCATCGTTAGCGACGTATCGTATCCGGCAAATCGCTGCAGGTGGCGCGGAACATCTTGACCTGGAGCGCAGATTCTGCGGTTTGAGCCGATCATGGCCGTCGAAACCCCACTTGACCGGATTGACCGAAGGATCCTTCGGGTGCTGCAGGCTGAGGGGCGCATCTCGAACGCGGCGCTTTCGCAACGCGTAGTTTTGTCAGAGAGCGCCTGTCTGGCCCGGATCCGCCGGCTTGAGCGGAGCGGCGTGATCCAGGGTTACCACGCCAGGCTGGACCCCTTCAGTATCGACATTGGCTTGGTGCTTCTGGTCGAGGTCGTGCTGGAGGGGCGCCGTCGCGACGAACGCGAGCGCTTCGAGACGGCGATCCGCACTCTCCCTGAAGTCGTGGAAGCGTCGCATGTCAGCGGCGACACCGATTACGTCCTCAAGGTGGTGGTTCGCACGATGGCGGAATGGAACGGGCTCAAGGACACGCTGGCAAGCGAGTTTGGTCTCGCTCGAATCACCACGCACGTGGTGATGGGGAAGCCAAAGGTTTTCGAGGGCTACCCCGTGTCTGAGGGACAGGTTTAAGTCCTTCCGTCGCTTCTGCCCGACCGTCCCGGTGGAGAAGGGTCTCGTGATGGAGTTCCGAGGCTACGCCGAGGCGGTGGTGGATGGAAGGGCAACTGTGACGAAGCCGGTTGGGCGACACCGACGCTCTGCGCTCCCTCCCGACGGCGGTGAACGATCAGACTGCGAATGGGCTGGACCCGAACAGAACCGCCCAAATCGGCATCGCGCAGTGCGCCGCTTCCCAGCGAAATGCGCAAGCGGCCCGGCCGATCATGCCGGAGCACCCAGCCTAGGGTCTTATGCCCGGCATTAGCCAAGACTGCAGTGATAGAATTCCGCACGCAAAGCGACTGGTGGCACGCGACGCGGCATGGCGCGTTGTGTGGACCATGCCTGTGACCACCGCTCCCCCGACGATCGCCGCCGCTTCATTGTCTCCCGCGCCTGTCGGGTCGCGCCCGGAAGGTCGCAGGGACGCGCGGTTGCGTTTGGTCGATGGGGCGCTCGACATGGCGTGGAGCAAGGGGTGGGCGGAGCGCCCGACGCTTGATCCCGAAGCGCTGATCCGCAAGGCGGCGAGCCGAACCGGCTGTTCATCGCAAGGGAATGGACGCGGGTGGCGCAGGCGGCTTGCCTTGCTGAGCGCGGACCTGGAGTGCGAAGCCGCGCTTACGCCGCTTGGACGGACCATTGCGCACGGTCAGTTGGTCGCGGCCCTATCCAATCGTTTCCGGGCGCTGGCGCTCTGGCGACGCCATCCGGAGATCGCCCGACATCCCATAAGAGCGCCGATAATAGTTCTGGGACAGATGCGCTCGGGCACCACGCGAATGCAGCGACTGCTCGCCTGCGATCCGCGGCTTGCCTATACCCGCTTCTACGAAAGCTGGAACCCGCTGCGCCTGAACGCGCGCCGCGGAGCGTTCGACGATCGCAAGCTACGCGGATGGCTTGGTCTGTTTTGCGCGCGCATGCTGAACCCCGACTTCGAGTCCATTCATCCGACGCGGTGGAATGCCGCGGACGAGGAGATCGGCCTGCAAAGCGTATCGATCTTCGGTTCGGCGTTCGAGGCGCAATGGCGCGTCCCGAACTATTGTGCAGCGGTGGAGGCGGATGATGGCGTCGAGGCCTATGCCGAGTTCCGCCGCCTGCTTCAGACCATCGCGTGGCTGAGAGGCGACGATGGCCGTCGCCCATGGATCCTGAAGGTGCCGCAGTTCACTCAGGACATACCGGCGTTGCTCAACGCATTTTCGGACGCGCGGATCATCAACCTCAGCCGGGATCGCGCGCAGCTGATCGCTTCCGCCTCGTCACTGGTCCGCAATCAGATGTCGCTGCAGTCGGAGCAGGTCGATCCGCGTTGGATCGGCCGCGAATGGACCCGAAAGGTTGAGCTTCGTGAGGATCGCACGCGCGCGGCGCTGGCTTGCACCAACGCCCCCCGGATCGATGTGGCATTCGACGACGTCAACCGCGATTGGGCCGGGGAGATGCAGCGGGTTTACCGGCTGCTGGGGATGACATTGCCGCCGCCCGTGCTGGCGCGGATGCGGGCGTATAGCGACCGATCAGGCAACGGCGCGCATACCCGACACGCTTATGATCGGCGCGACTTCGGGCTTTAGAGCGGGGAATAGGTCGAGAGCCACAAAGAATGCGGGCTCCGATAGAATATGCGTCGATCGGCTGTCAGCCGTGGCTGCCACGCCCCGTTCCGGATCGGGGCGCGGACGGGATGCGGGCGTTTCGGGAACCACTGGGAATACTCGATCGCGGCTGGACCAGTTTGGCCATCGTCTGTCAGGCGGATTCCGCGAGGGTCTGGATCGTTCCCCTGCCGACGATCCGTATCACCGTCCAGCTATCCGTGGCGCCGCTAAGTGACCTTCTTGCGCCGTCGCATGATCGGCGTCCACTGATCACCGGACACGGCGCCATCGGCCCACATGCACGTCAGCGTCTGGCTGGGCGCATTGTAGGGGAAGAACAGCAGAAGGCCGCGGTTCCCATAGCCTAGTGCGCGTTCCTCGATCTTTTCTTCTGGCCAATCCGGCTCGTTTCCGCGAAGGAGCTCCGCTCCGATCTCGGCGACCCGCTCGAGGAAACCGTCCGCCTTGTCGGCGAGCCCCTTCGCCTCGAGCACCTTGTATGCCTCCGGCAGCTGGTTCTCGGTTATGTGCACGAAGACCTTCGCGTCGAGGCCGACCTTCTCGGCCATTTCCGCGACGGTCTTTCGGCCGGCCTCCCAGGCCGCCGTGAACACGAACGCCACTTTCCTGGAGCGAAGAAAGTCCTGTTCCGGCTTGAGCGCGAGAGACCTCTGCTCGTTGAGGTCCTTCCGTTTGAGCTCCGGCTTGTCGAACATCGACGCCAGGATGTTGCTCATCTGCCCCCCGGAGCCTGTGAAGTCGTCCACGACGATGACGGGTTCGTCACGGGCGTCTTCGACCAGTTCCCTGAGGGAGCCATACGACTTCGTCCCCGGAATGTCGGCAGTGTAGTATTGGACGATCTGCGAGCTGTCGTTGCCGCTGCCGAGCGAGATGACGGAGGCTTTCCCGAAATCGGGATTCGCGACGAGGAATGACCTCATCGCAGCGACGTAGTCCGCCCTGACCAGCAGGCGCGCGCCATCGAGGAGCGCCATGGCGCACTCGATGTGTTCCTCCTCTTCGAACTGGTCGAGCCACGCCGTTGCCCGAGCGGCGACGGCTGCGCTTCCCTGGCTCTGGCCGACGCCGTCCTCCGTCACGGCTTCCTGCAGCGATGCGAACCGGTTGCCGAACGCGTTGGCGGCGTTGGCGACGTCCGTCATCATCATCCTGTCGGACTTCGGCCTGATCGGCGCGAGCTCGCCTTGATAGTAGGCGGTGCCGCGCAGGCGCATCTTGATCGGACGCAGCGTGGCGGCGGACCGCTTGGTCTCTTCCAGCATCCAGTCGGGCACCGCCACCGAATACCGTTTGGCGAGAACAGCTTCGGTCGCGAGGAGGGCGTAAACCCCGAGCTCTCGGGGCGCGAAGATGTATCCCTTCGCTGCCGCCGAGGTGAACGAACTGCTCCAGGCTTCCTTGTGAATGCCGCGGCTCCCCACCGTCTGCGGTGTTCCGCCGGTCGAGAATATCCAAGCGTGCCGGAGCTCCTTCTGGCTCGGCGGCTTGAGCTTCCTCAACGTTATGAGCTTGTCGGCGTTCCGGTAGCCGAAGCCATTCTGGTCCTCGCCCAGAAGCCGCATGATCGCACGGGCCTCCCTGACCACTTCCGCGCAGAACCTGTCGGCTTCGTCACCGTTCTCTATTAGCTTCAATAGCCGGTCGAACACGGCGGAGGACGGACCGCCGTCCTGCTCCGAGGATCCCGGCACGAACGCGAAGGCGCGGACGAAGAGCTCACGGTCGCGAAGCCGTCGGATCAGCTCGACGGCGACCTCTAGGGTGCGGGCCCGCTCGGCATCGGCCACGGCCGCGTCGTCGAGGTTGAGGCGACGCATCAGATCGAGGCGGTCCGAAAGCACGAGCTGGTCGTCCATGAGGCCGTAGACGAAGCCGACGACTTCTTCCGGGGGCACGAGCGCGGCGATCTGGTCGATGAGGGACTGCGCCATCGCTTCGAGCGCCGCCACCTTTGGGTGCCGGTATAGTTTGGCGTATAGGATGATGCGGGCGAGCAGGAGTTCGTCGATGACCGACATGCCGCTCCAGGGAAAGCCGAACACGTAGGCTTGGCGGACGTCGTTCGGCACGAGCTTTCCGATTTCGGGCGGCAGGTGCGCGGCTTCTATCCGCTGGACGGTGAGCTTCTGCACGAGTCGTGAGATGTCGATGATCGATGGAATGCCCGCCGCCCAGGGATCCCTTACCATGTAGTCGAGCTTGTCGGCGTCGTATGGGCCGGAGATCAGCTCGTGGAGCAGCGGGATGGTCTTCGAGACGTTTTGCCCAAGGATCGTCTTGGCGACGCGTTCGCAGAAGGCCCTCGGATCGCCGACGCGGGCCTTCGGATCCTTCCGGCCGACCGCTTCGATGAGCTCCTTCATGGTGTCCGAACGCGCGATCCTGCTTGCGATCAGCTCGCTTATGGAGACCTTCTCGCCGACGTTCTTGCGTTCGCGCGTGACTTCCAGCAGCATCTCGGGCGACATGCGCAGCGCGTATTCCGACACGTGGGACAGGACCGGATGACCCACATCGTGGAGGATGGCTGCCATGCGCAGCATCCGTTCGTCCTCGATGTCGATCACCTCGGCGCCATATTGGGACTGGCCCGCCTTGTTGATAGCTCCGACGAGCTGCTGGGTCTGGAACAGAACCCCCAGCGTGTGTTCGAAGCGGGAGTGGCCGGCGCCCGGATAGACCCAATGCGCCACGCCGAGCTGACGCAGATGCCGCAGGCGCTGAAGCAGTGGGCTGTCGAGGATGGCGACTTCGAGCGGTCTGAGGGAGATGGTGCCCCAGATGGGGTCGTGGACTTGCTTGTCGCCATCGGGCGGGCGCGATCCGTCCGCCACCTTATCTAGGTAGGGCCGCAGATAGCGCTCGCAGAGACCTTGGGCGATGCCACCCAGGACATCCGCCACTTTAGCCGGCAATCGCCGACAGGTGCTTCGTGGCGAGCCCTTCCAGAAGCAAGCGGGGCACCGTGTTGCCGTCGAGGACGGCGTCTGGTGTGTTCCGGCCGGAGAACTTCATATCCATCCGAACGAACCGGGGATTGTTGAGCGCCACGGACCTGGTGTCCCGGATGTCGAGGATCGCGTCGCGCAGGCAGGTGCTGTCGCCATACGTCGCATCGGCAGCTATGACGAAGTCGGGCACCAGTCCATACCTCTCCGCATTGTCGAGGAGGTCGTCGTATGCGGCGGCGAACTGACGATCGACCGCCGGATCGTCGAGCGAGAATCCGTCCGTGCCCTTAAGGTGGAGGGCGGCCATCAGGCCATCGACGAATTCTGCGGCGCTTACGATCTTCATGGGCGGTCCTTTGTGCACGGTGTCGTCATCGATGTCGAGCGCTGCGATTGCGTGCGGCAACCCCAACGGACGAGAGCGTGTTGCGGTCGCTCGGCTCGTCGCATGGTCGTCTCGAAAGAACGACGCGGGGCGCCGAGCGACCACGACTCGTGCAAGAACATATAGCGAACAAGGTCAACGAGAACAGTCAGTATAGCCATTCGAACGTTAAGACTCTCGTCAGTTGGAATCAAGAATGATTCCACTCGAACGCCAATGTCTTGTAGAGGGTCTTCTCTCGCATCTCGTTTCTCAGCACTATCCAGGCCGCCGCGTCGGATCCGTATCCGCAGGCTTTGGCGTGCGCGGCGAACGCATCCTTGATCGCCCTGCTCCGCAGATGGACGGTGACCCGCCTGCCGCTTCCCTTGCCACCGGGCGCGTTCGTGACGACCGCCACTTTGCGGGGCTGCAGCCGCGGCGAGCGAAGCTCCTGCTGCACCGCCAGGGAGAAGACGGCGGTGCGCGTCACTTCCAGGCGATCGGCGTAGGATTCGAGTGCGGCGATGTCCGCCTCGCTCATGTGGCAACCGATCTGGAACATGGCTTCCCCGTCTGGTCGTGATGTGGCGTGGCTTGCGGCTGCCTCCTGCGCGACCTGACGAAGGTCCACCGGGTCAACCTACGACAGCTGGTCTGCGCGCGTGAGATCGGATCCGCAAGGCGCTTGGCGGCTGCGCGTTCGGCCCGCCAGCGATCCCGGAAGGGGTGGCCAAACGGATCGAACTCGAGGAAGTCGGCCTTCTCGCAGGCGCCGACCTTTGATCGAACTCGACCAGTCCGGCGGGGGACGTCGAGTAGCGAGACGAGCAGGCGAGGTAGGTGCGAATGGCCGATGAGCGGGTAGGGAGGAGCCTCGTGGTTGGATGTCCCTATGTAGTGGATGCGGGCTTTCCCTGGCTGCGCGGAGACCCGTCCGCCCGGGAACGCGCCTCGGAGAAAGCGACTACGAAGCTTTATCATTGCGCTGCTTAGCGCGCTGCGGAGGTATGGCGAGCAAGCCGAGAAGATAGGAGCGTGCAGAGCCCGATCAGAACGGCGGATCGGAAGGGGCTGCAGAACGATTGCGGGCGGAGGGCGACTTCGTGGGGCGGGCGCGCGCCTTTGAGCCACGCCAGTCGCGGTCGCGAGATTGGCCGATGCTCTCCCTTGTGACGCGATATGCGACCCAGTCGGCGAGCTTGGTCAGGTCGTTCGAGGACAGCGTGTAGATTTCGCGCACGACGAGATCGTTCGTCGCGGGTGCGCCGACCGGACAGCCGTTGAGGCAGTGGAAGGTATGCACTTCGGATTGCTGTGCCATGGCGCCAGTCGCTGTCGCGACCGCAACGGACATCAGAATAAGCCATGCGACCTTTGATCGGCGATTGGTGGTCAAACCGACGGCGGTGGCTCGCATCGTCTAGAACGGAGTGAAGCGACGGTATACGTTGGCCAGGCGCAGGCTCATCGCATGCTGGCTCACGTGGAAGAGTCGAGCGAGGTCCCTGACGGCGGTGTCGCTGTCCAGCGCGTCGATTGCGCCGCACGCGTCGAGCATGGTCCTGGGCATGAGCAACGACGCTGCGAAGAAGTTCGCTTCGATCTCCTCGACGTCGCGGGCGAGCGAGGACTCCTGATCGCGGAAGTTGACGCGGTAGCCGTGGTCGACGTGCTCGCTGATGCCCTCGTGCAGAAGGAAGTGACCGAACTCGTGGGCGATGGTGAAGCGGCGGCGCGTCGGAACGTGGCCGGCGTTCACGCCGATCGTCGCTCCGTCGCCGCTGCGGACGAGAAGGCCCGATATGTCGTCGTCGAGATGACCCTTCTGGATCAGGATCCCCTGAGAGCGGACCATCTTCTCGACTGGCACCGGCGGAATGTCGCCGAGGTTTTCGGCGGCGATCAGATCCGCGACCAGGCGTTCGATCTTGCCGTATCTCGCTCTCTGTGCCGGGATCACAGCGACGCCGACCGGGTGGGCTGGCGCATCCGGCTCAGCAGTTCGGAGGCGAGCGGGTTGTTGGACGACG
The DNA here is from genome assembly GCA_023418595.1 of Pseudomonadota bacterium. Lineage (GTDB taxonomy): Bacteria > Pseudomonadota > Alphaproteobacteria > Sphingomonadales > Sphingomonadaceae > Sphingomonas. The sequence continues at coordinate 177,841 of JAEZZI010000026.1, read as the reverse complement.
CGCCTGCGCCGGGAAGGTCGATGCCTTCGGCCTCCTTGATCAGGCGCCCGGCGTCCGTCCCCAATGCGCGAGCGACCTCCATCAGCTGCAGCAGCGTGATCGCCTGGCCGCCGCTCTCGATGTTCGTCACGGAGGTCCGCTTCAGTCCAGTCATCTCCGCCAACGACGACTGAGTGAGGCCCGCAGCATCACGTCGCGCCCGTATCGCCGCGCCTATGCGCGCGTAGACCTCATCGGCCATCGTGCTTCCTCGGTGGCATGTAGGCTTCATGAATCAGGTGTCCTCACTAGTCAACCGCGATGACATCGGTGCTGGCATGCCCGACGCCACAGATGTGAATAATTTCTTTGTCATCCTCGTTGACAATAATACAAACGGTTCCTAGCTGTCGAAATCGGGCCGAGACGGGAGCGTGAGTCGTGACAGCGGGCGGAGAAGCGGGAGCATACAGGGTGCTGAGCCTCGATGGCGGCGGCATGCGCGGCATCTACACGGCGGCGTTCCTGGATCGGATGACCGACCAGCAGGCCCGGCGTCAGGGATCGATGCCGCTCGATTTCGGCCGGGGCTTCGATCTGATCGTCGGCACTAGCACGGGAGCGATCGTCGCCTGCGCAGCGGCCGTTGGCGTTCCGATGCGCGACGTGGTAGATCTTTATCGCCGTCATGGGGCGGACATCTTTCCCCAACGGATCGCTGGTCGTGCAAGCGTCGTCCGGCGGGCGCTCGCCGGTCGGAAGTTCGTCCGGAGCGGGGACGCCGCGCTTCGCGGCGCGCTGGTCGAGGTGCTCGGCGCGACGACAATGCTCGACGTCTATCGCGACCGCGGCATATCGCTGTCGATCCCGACCGTCGACATGAGCAGCCACAAGGCCTGGGTGTTCAAGAAGACGCCCAGAAGCGGACCGCGCGATGAGGGCTATTCCTTGGTCGACGTGTGCCTGGCGTCGAGCGCGGCGCCGATCTACAGGTCGCTGGCGGTGGTCGACGATCCCAACTCGCCGGGCGCGCGCAAGGTGTTCGCCGACGGCGGACTGTGGGCGAACAACCCGATCATGGTCGGATTGACGGACGCGCTCACGATCGCCGCCCCGGACCAGGGGATCGAGATCTACTCGCTCGGAACCTGTCCGAGGCCGGAGGGCGAGCACATCGTCGGTGACGCGGCCCATCGCTCGATGATGGAATGGCGCCTCGGTGCCGACGTCGCGCCGCTGGGCATCGCGGCGCAGGAGTTCGCCTACGACAACATGGCACGGCTGATATCGAACGCGCTGACGACCTGCGGTCGATCCGTCCGGCGCGTCCGGTTTCCGAATCGGCCGGTTCCCGCCGGCATGATGCCCTTCCTCGGCCTCGACGACAGCCGCGAGGAGGCGATGGATCGACTGGTGGCGCAAGCTCACAATGACGCCGACCTCACCCGCAGCAACTGCGACGATCCGCAGAACGAGGAGGGCGCCATGGTGCGCCGACTGCTCGAATCCCTCCCCGAGATGCCGCGTCCGATCGACGCCGCGCAAGACCGCTGAAAGGTATAGCCATGTTCGATTGCTCGAAGGACGTCCGCGCCTTCCACGACCAGAAGATCGTCCTGCCTCAGTCGGAACAGACGGCGATGCGCCGGCGCCGCGACGCCAACCGCGACCGGCTGCGCAAGGGGCTGGAGAAAAACGAGCGGCCGCTTCCGCTCGAGTTCGTGAAGCAGGGCAGCTACGCGATGCGCACGATGCTTCAGCACCCGTCGAACGACTACGACATCGACGATGGCGTATACTTCGACAAGTCGGACCTTGTCGGCCCCCGCGGAGCGGAGATGACCCCGGCGGACGCGAAGTGGATGGTGCGGGACGCGCTCGACGACGGATCCTTCGCCACCCCGCCGGCGGTGCGCCGCAATTGCGTCCGCATCTTCTACTCGGCCGGCTACCATGTCGACATGCCGGTCTATCGGCGCGTGCCGGACGGGTCGGGCTTCATCTACGAGTTGGCGTCCGGGTCGGAGTGGCGTCGTTCCGACGCACGCGACGTGACGGCATGGTTCGATGGCGCGCTGGAGGCAACCGGTCAGACCTATCTCGTGCGTCGCCTTGTGCGCTACCTCAAGAAGCACGCCCGCAGCCGGGACAGCTGGTGCGGGCGCATCCTGAGCGGCTTCGGGATCACGGCGCTGGTGGTGGAGCGGCGGCACCTCGACACGTCGCGCGACGACCGCGCGGTATACGAGACGATGAAGGCGGTCCGCGATCGGCTGAACTGGAACCTCGTCGTATCGCATCCCGTCACGCCCGGCGAGACGATCACGAGCGGCACGCAGGATGCGAAGGCCACGTATCTGCGCGACAGGCTGACGGAGGCGCTCGACGCGCTGGCGCCGCTCTTCGATCATGACTGCACCAGGAAGAAGGCGCTTTCCTGCTGGGACAAGGTCTACAACACGGACTTCTTCAGCCAGCGCGGTTCGGATGAGACGCGAGCATCCTCGTTGTCGGCGCCGGCCGTGTCGTTGGCCGCCGTGGCGGCACTAGAAACCGCGTCGAACGCCGCGGTGCTGGGCTCCAGCAGCGGCCGCCATGCCTGAGGCGCGCGTCGCCGGGAAGCTCCCGTTCGAGGCGGCGGTCCGTCTCGTCGAGGATCGTCTGCGCGTGGAGTTCGGCGATGCCTTCAAGGTGCTGGACGCGGGCGCGATCCGTGCCGCCTACCCTCGGCGTCGCTTCGTGCGTGGCTGGCGCGTCCCGGTGGCATGTCCCGACGATGAGGTTCGCAGCATCGACCTGCTCCTAGGCCCGTCGTTTCCCGCCGGCTATCCACGCACGGCGCTCGTCGACCGACCGCCGTATCTCGAATGGCCCCACGTCGAACGCGACGGCGTTCTCTGTCTCCTTCCGGTCGGCGCCGAGGTCGATCCCGAAGACCCGGCGGGCGTGGCGGCGAATCTTCTTGGCCGGTCGGCGCGCCTGCTGGGCGAACTTCTCGAAGGCGGCATCGTCGACCGGGACTTTCGCGAGGAGTTCCTCACCTACTGGTTCTATGGCTCGGACCCGGACGCGCCGCGCGTGCGAAGCCTCGTTCGGACCGGCGGGCCGTCCCGGCCCCTTCGCGTCTGGCGGGACCGTGACGGATCGATGGTCGTGGCGGAGGACGGGGAGCAGCTTTCCCGATGGCTGGACGCATGGCTAGGACTGCCGTCGGGTCGCAAGGCGCACCACCACGAACCGGCGGCGCTGATCTGGCTCGACGAACCCATGCTTCCGTCGGCCTACCCGGTCACCGGTGCCGACGTGATGGAGCTTGCGCGCGGTGCCGACGCTGCGGCCTTGGACGCGCTGCTGGAAATGGCAGCCGGGACGACCAGCGACGGCGTCGTGCTCATCGGTGCCGAAGGACGTGGCGGACCGGGACTGGTGGCGACCATCACGAACGTCGCGGACAGGCGGAGGGGCTCGCGGTCGCGGGTCGAGCACCCGATGACGAAGGGATTCCGGCACAGGCCCCTTCCCGCCGAGGTGGCGGCGGATCGCATGTTCTGCGCCGTCCCCGTCGTCCGCGCCACCGTTGATCGCGCCGATGCGCCGTGGATCCACGGCCGGGGCAACGATCCGCGCACCGCGGATCTGCTGAGCAGCCGAGTCGTGGTCATCGGTTGCGGTTCGCTCGGGTCGAGTGTTGCCGCGCGGCTTGCGCGCGCAGGAGCCGGTCGTCTGGATCTCGTCGATCCCGAGAGGCTGACGTGGTCGAACGTCGGCCGGCATGAGCTGGGCGCCGACGCGGTCGGATCGTTCAAGGCCGAAGCGCTGGCGGCGCGAATGATGCGCGATCTTCCGCATGCCGACGTCCGCGCGCACGTCGCGACCGCGCACCGCTTCATGATCGATCACGACGACGTTCTCGACGAGGCGGACCTGATCGTGTGCGTCACCGCCAGCTGGAACGCGGAATCGGCGGTGAACTGGCGGCATGTCCGCGACGGGCGGCGGGTTCCGGTCCTGTATGGATGGCTGGAGGACCAGGCGCTGGCGGCGCATGCGCTCACGATCGGATCGGACGGAGGGTGTCTGGGATGCGGCTTCGGTCCGACCGGCGTGCCGCGGTTCGCAGCGGTCGAATGGCCGGCCGGACGGCCGGTCGTCGAGGAGCCGGCGTGCGGCAACCACTATCAGCCCTACGGAGCGGTCGAGCTTGGCGCGGCGGTCGATCTGGTCGCACGCGCGGCCCTCGACGTCCTGCTGGCAGGTGCGCCGACGACCAGGCATCAGGTGTGGCTGGCGCCATCGGACGATGTGCGCCGCGCCGGAGCTGCCTGGAGCGTCGACCTGGTCGACCGCGTGCCGGCGGCACTTGGCGGCGGCATGCGGGTGGTGTTGGATTGGCCGGCGGGGTGCGCCTGCTGCCGCGAGGAGGAAAGCGAGGCCGCATGAGTGAGGAGAGGACGACCGTGTCGAAGGACATCCTGATCTTTTCGGACGGCACGGGGCAGTTCGGTGGGTTGGCGCCCGACCAGCGCCTATCGAACGTCTACAAGCTCTATCGGGCGATGCGACCCGGACCGGACAGCGACATACCTCCGTCGCGGCAGGTCGCCTTCTATGACGCTGGCTTGGGAACCAGCGAGCGTCGGGGCAACTTCTTGCAGCGGATGCGGACGGTGGCGGGCAGCGCCTTCGGCACCGGCATCGGCGAGAACGTGGTCGACTGCTACGAGGCCATCTTGAAGCACTGGAACCCGGGGGATCGCGTATTCCTGTTCGGCTTCAGCCGCGGAGCGTACACGGCGAGATGCGTCGCCAACACGATGAACCTGTGCGGCGTGCCGACGCGCTCGGCATCGGGCGGTCCGGTGCCGCGCCACGGCCCCGCTCTCCGCGAGATCGCGGAGGAGGCGGTCTATCGGGTCTACGAGCATGGTTCCGGTCGTGATCGCGCCGAGTTCGAGGCGGAGCGCGAGGAGCAGGCGCGCCGGTTCCGCGCACGGCACGGTTCGGCCGGCCGGGGGCTCGACGGAGAGGAGCAGGGCAACGTGGCTCCGATCTTCATCGGTGTGTTCGACACCGTCGCGGCGCTCGGCTCCGTGATCGCCCGCCGGATCCTGTGGACGGCGTTGGGCGCGTCGCTGGCGGCTTCGGGGCTTGCCTGGTGGCTGGATGCGCCAATGGTCGCGGTCCTGCTGCTTGCGCCCGCCGTCGCGGTCCTCTTGACCCTGGCATCGACGGCACGCCGCCAGTTCAAGAGCATCAGGAACGGTCCTTCCCGGCGCGGCCTCAGCTGGCACTTCGCCCGCTGGAACCTGAAGCACTACGACCGCTTCCTCGACACGAATGTCGGGTTCGCGCGACACGCGCTCGCGATCGATGAGAACCGCGAACGCTTCCCGTATGTGCCTTGGGCCCGCTCCGCGGATGTGACCAGGATGGAGGAGCGGGCGGCGGCGGACGGTCGGAAGCTTCCGTGGCTCAGGCAGGTATGGTTTGCTGGGAACCATTCGGACGTGGGCGGCAGCTATCCCGAGGACGAGTCGCGCCTGTCCGACATCGCGCTGGACTGGATGGTATCCGAGCTGACGGCCATACCCGAGCCTCCGATCATCTCGGAGCGGATGTTGCGGCGTCATCCGGACGCCTGCGGTCTCCAGCACGACGAGGTCCAGTGGAGCCGGGACAGCTGGTTTCCGCGATGGTGGCCCGGCGTCCTGCGGTTCGGATGGAAGGCTCGGACGAGAAAGATCAACCCGGGAGCGGATCTTCACCCGACGGTGCTGGAGCGACTGTCCGAGCCGGCGGTGGCGCGATACGACCAGGTCGCAGCCTACCGACCGGACAATCTTCGCGGCCACGATCTGGCGAGCCGGTTCTACGCCTAGGTCGCGCTCGGTGCCGGGTCAGGCCGTAATGCGCTTCGGCACGCGTTGGCGATCGACACTCCTCAGCGGAACCACCCCCATATCATCCAGACGTATCCGAACGCGATCAGCGCCGCGATCACGGCGAACTCGAAGCGCGCCAGCAGGCGCTTCACTGGACGGTGGCCCGTTCGAGCTCGTCCAGCCGGACCCGGATCGCGCTGAGCCGCTCCACCCCGGCTTGGTCCCCGGCATCCGCGAGCGCGGCGACGCGCCCATCAAGCCAGCGGCGGGCGCCGGCCCCCTGCCATCGCTGGATCGCCAGCGCTTCGGCTAGGCGCCAGTCGGCTATCATTTGGCGGTTCCGCCTTCCTTACCCGACGCACGCGCGCACGCGCGTGCGAGGAAGTCGGCGGCGTTCCGAACCGGTCCCGTCGCCGCGCTATACACGACCGTCCGCCCGATCTTCTCCGATGTAACGATGCCCGCGCGCGACAGGATCGCCAGATGCACGCTCATGTTGCTCGTCGCCGTCCCCGTCGCGCTGGCGATGTCGCCGGCGGGCAGGCCGCCGGGCAGTGCGTCGACGAGCAGGCGGAACACCGCCAGGCGGGTCGGCTGCGCGAGCGCGCTCATAACATGCATGGCTTCCACGTCTTCCACTCCGCTGTTCTACGCGAGGCCGAGGTGCCATCAAGGCCTCGTCAGGAAACATAGTGGAGAAATCGTAAAGACTCAATATATAAATACCTATTGAACTATCGAAACATACGTATTAGATGACGGCTGCCGGTCGTCGCGTCGCCAGTCGCCGGTCCACGTCATCATGGCGACGGGAGTGTGAAGATGACGGTGATGACGAACGCGATCGTCGACGTGCTTGCCCCGCCGCCGCCGGGCGGCAACTTCGGTGAGGTGTGCGACCTGCCCGATCCGCTCGACCACGACCTGCCTACGGACGACGTGGTCGTAACCACCCGCCGTGGTCTCGTCCGCGTCGCGCTGGTCGCGGCCGAGACGGGCGGGCGCTTCCAGCGCGAGGGGCTTTCGCACGATCCGATGAGCTGGATGCTGGCGCCGCGCGCGCTGTTCAACGGCTCCGCTGCGATCGACGCCTGCCTCGACCGCGACGCATGCCTGCGTGGCGTGCTGCTCCACGGCCTGTCACTCGGCCTCGATGCCGATCCCGAGCGTATCGACGAGCTCGCCCGCGACGACGACGATGGCCCTTCCGACCACAGTTTCTATAAGGACGACGGACGCGAGTGCCCGCCGGTCGGACTGCTGCCGTTCCTGAAGCCGGCGGGCGAGCAAGTCGATGGCGGGGCGCGCCGCCTCTACACGACCGTGATCGACGTCGACCGGGTCGGCGGGCGCGGCGCGCTGGCGCTCTGCGCCGTGGTCGCGCCGGATCCCGAAGCGGTCCGGCGCCGACTGGCCGAGCGCCACGGCGACTGGATCGCCAATGGCGCGAGGATCGTCGAGGGGGTGGACCACCGCGACGCTCGCGTGGCCGAACTGGCCTCGCCGTCGCTGCTCGCGCTGCTCGAGCATGTCGAGGACGACCCCGGCTGCGCGGAGGGGGACGGCTTCGACGTGACCGTCGAGCGGCGTTTCGCGTGAAGTGGGACCGCGAGGGCGACTTCGCCACCGTCACCGTGCCCGCCGACGCGCTGGCCAAGGCGCTCGACCGTCACCCGCGCTTCAGGGTGCTGCGCCTCGCCGACGGTATCCGCCGGCGCGTGTTCCGTCAGCGCAGCGTGTCGGAGCTGACAATCGCCGTGGTCGACGTCGAGACCACCGGCCTCGATCCGGGTAGGGACGAAATCATCGAGCTCGGCGTCCAGTGCGTTACGGTGGACGAGGAGGGCCGGCTGGTGGAGACCGGCACGTCGCACGACTGGCTGGAGCAGCCAAGCGTCCCGATCCCTGCGGAGATCACCCGCCATACGGGCATCGCCGACGCCGACGTCCAGGGGAAGCGTATCCCGGACGGCGAGGCCTACGCGATGCTGGTCAACGCCGATGCGATTCTGGCGCACAACGCCGGGTTCGACCGGCCGTTCATCGACAGGCGGCTCGGGCTGCCGCCTCGACCGTGGATCTGCTCGCTGCGCGACATCGATTGGGCGGCGCACGGGTTCGAATGTCGAAAGCTCGGCTGCCTTACGCAGCGTTGCGGTAGCTTCCACCTGCCGCACCGCGCCAGCGACGACGTCCATGCGCTGGTCCGCGTCCTCGACCACAAGCTCGAATCCGGCGACACGGTCATGCGCGAGCTGCTGCGCAACGCCAGCCGTCACAACTGGCTGGTCGAGGCACCGCAGACCCCGTTCGCGATGAACGCCGCCCTGCGCGAGCGGGGCTACGACTGGGATGCGGAGAGGAAACAGCGGTGGCGGTTCGTGCCCACCGACGAGGAGTGCGAGGCCGAGATCGACTGGCTGGTCAACGATGTCTACGGCGGCGCGCGCGAGCCGATGGTCACGCGCATGACGTGGCGCGAGAGGTATGCGCTTCGCTGACGTGGTAGCGGACGGCGCTGTGCCGGCTGACGAACAAGGGCCTGGTTCCTGGCCGGACGCGTCGATCAGTCCCGTGGCTTAAGGATGTCGACGGCCAGGAATTCGGTTGCCGGAATCGTGCCGAAGTAGAGCCACCAGGTGCGTGGCTTGCGTCCGGCGCCGGCCGCCCTCTCGAGCTTGTCGGCATAGCCGGGCTCGCAGTGCTTCCTGGACCACGGCCGCCACTGCTTCAGTTTGGTGTCGCCCGAGCCGAGCTTCACCTTGATGCGGATGGCGCGCTTCTCGATGAAGACGGTTCCGGCCGGCACTAGGATGCCGGCGGTCGCAAGCGTGGCCGCTTCCGCCTCGGTCACGACGTGCCCGGCATTGTCGAGGCCATGTCCGGTGGGGTCGGGGTCGGTCGTGAGGTTGACCGCGTTCACGACCCTACGATCGCTGAGCGGCGCCTCGCCGCGGTTGAGACCCTGCTCCATGATGCTCTCGAGTGCCTCATGGCTCGTGTAGTGGTAGAAGATCATTTGCTCTTTCTCGCTTTCCAACAGCTGCCACGGCCGCACCGCACACGTCACTGGACCTTTGGTTAGCCGGAGGTGATCCCGCTTTCATCGAGTGCGGGAACCGATGGTGAGGCGCCTGAACGCCGCACGCAGCCCGCGTCCGCTGGTAGGTGGCGGTGGTGTCGGGGACGGCGCTGGCAGCAGCGCGTCGGTCAATGCCTTGGCGCGCTTGCGCGCGCCTTCGATGCTCGTCTGGTCGATCGTCCCGACGATGATCAGATAGTCGAGGCTGTCCGCGATCGACGGGGAGGCCGGATCGATCGTCGGCAGCGGTGGAAAGCCGTGGTGACCGAGGGACCGCTCGAGCGTCGCCAGTTCGAACGGAACGTCCAAGATGCGCCCACAGGTCCGTGGGAAGCGAAGCGCCCAGCGGATCGACCTCACCCTGTGCGACAGCCAGGCGAGCGGGAGGGAATCCCGTCGCAGTTCGAAGACCAGCGATCGGCGGACCAGGAGGTCTCCCGCCCAGAGGCCGACGATGAGGGTGGCGCCGGCGAGCACCCATTTCTGAAGCAGGACGGCGTCGATCACCAAGAGAAAGCCGGGTGCCTTTTCCAGGAGTGTGGCGGCACCTGTGGCGTCGAGAAGGTTTTCGAAGTTCCGCACGATCACGAGGCCGGCGACCGCCGCCAGGATGCTGAGTGGTTTCCGCATGAAGCGATCATGACCAATTTCCTCTAAGTGTTTGTGAATGCCCTGCGGTTCACTCGAGAAGCGCGGTGCCGGCGCCGGCTGTTTCCGGCGGTGACGCCACGATCTTCCCTAGCGATAGTCCTGGGTCATCATCGGCGGCTGCTCCGGACGGTGCGGGTGCAGCGCCGACGCCATCACTGACAGCAGCTTGTGGGTAAGTTCCTTCGCTCCGTGGTAGCCTGCGATGTCGCCCCACGCCTCCCACCGGTCCATCCTGAAGCAGATCCACTCGTAGAAGTTGTCGCGTGCGTGCTCGGTCTCGAACGCAAGCGACCATGCCGTCTGCTTGGTCGGCACCGGGCCCTTTCCGCGCTGGGAGAGGATCACCGAGTGGCGGCCAGCATCCATCTGTCGCACGAACGCCGCATCCCACGAGATCACGGTCTTCTCGACGCGCGCGAGCCTCTCCTCCCGCTCCTCCGGTCCAAGCCCGACCTCGAGCAGGTCTCGCACTGTCATCCCGGACGGGCGCCGTTTGCGGACGGAGTAGGGGCGCGTGGCGTGCAGCATCGCCAGTGCCGACCAGCCCTCCGCAGTAACGTATGCCTCCACGTGCGGGTTGCCCGGGTCGCCGAGCAGCCCCTCCGCGTGCATCCAGTTGAGGAAGATCCCCCGGAACAGTCGGCTGCCATCGAACAGGTCGGCGACGTCCTCCGGCTCGTGGATGTAGCCGCGGCGCGCGCGGCTGGCGAGCACCGCATGCAACAGCTCCAGGTGTTCGGGCGGCGGCTCCTTGTCGGAGGACTGCATGCCGAGCCGCGCCTTCCAGAACGCCGAGCGCAGCGTCCTCCAGCGCTCGCCGGTCTTCTCATCGACGAAGCCGGGGTGGCCGTTGAAGCTCTGCGCGCGGAGCCAGTAGCCCCACGGCAGTTCGTGATCGATGTCGTCGGGCGCCATGCCTCATGCCCTCCCGTGGTCGCGCACGTCGTAGAAGACGGTGGTGGGGCCGGGATCCGCCTCGGTCGGATGGCGGCCTTCCTCGACGGCCTTAAGCTGCAGGGCCAGACGCACGCATTCGCGGTAGACAAACCGCTCGTCCTTGTAGGTCGATTCGTTGACGCCGTGCATGGTCTCGTGCGTCTTCAGGCCGCCATACCCGTCTGGCCATGCGTCACCCGGCTGATTACACGAGAAGCCGAGCCACCAGGCGTCGTCGTGCTCCTTGGCCTTGTCGTTCTCGTAGATCGTTTCCGGGCGGGCGACGACGATGCGCGTGTGGCAGATGCTACGGTATTCGGGCTCCTGTCGCTGGCAGTGGTGCGAATAGTCGAGGCCGCCGTGCACGCCGATCTGGTAGCCGATCAAAGTGCCTGTCTGGCGCCCGAAGAACGGGTGGCTCGGCGGGATGCCGACGAAGCCGCGCAGATGCTTGCCCCGCACGTCGCGGAGGATGATGCACGCGTAGCCGGTCATGGGATCGGTCCAGGCGACTTTGTCTGCCTCGGCTTCCCAGGGACCGCCCTTTCCGGGCCGGGCTGCCGGGTTCCGATAGACAGCGTCGACGCGGACGAGCTCGCCGCCGAATCGGCGGTCTGCGGGCTGCGGCACCGGCACGACGGCGACCGCTTTTGACATTTTCTTGGTGGGCAACACGGTTCTCCAGATGGTGGGCTGGAGAATGTGTGGGCTGGGCCGGCTGCCTCGCTAGGCCCTATCGCGGCCGACCCTGACTGCAACGTCGGGCAAAGCAGAACCGCGAGGGATAAAAATCTGGATGCCCCGTGAGGATTCGAACCTCAATTGACGGAGTCAGAGTCCGTAGTCTTACCTTTAGACGACGGGGCAATCAGGCGGGGGCGAATAGGCTGGGGCTTTCGCGCGGTCAAGCCCTTCCTTGCCAGCCGCTGCTTGCCCCGCCCCGTCGCTTGGGATAGCGTCGCCTCCAAGCACCGAACGGCGATCGCGCCGTGACGGATAGAATATAAGCGAGTGACGACATGGGGGATGTTCCCGCCAATCTGTCGTCCCCATCGGGGCAGCAGCGCCCCCGTGAGACGACACCAAGCGCAGGGCGCGATCGCGCTGCCCGCCCGCGATGGCCATCGGCGCGCCATTATGCCGCGCTGGACCTGGGCACCAACAATTGCCGCCTGCTGATCGCCCGCCCGCAGGGCAAGGACGGTTTTGCCGTCGTTGATGCCTTTTCGCGGATCGTCCGGCTGGGCGAAGGGCTGGCGGCATCGGGGCGGCTGAGCGACGCGGCGATCGAACGCACCATCGCCGCGCTCAGGATCTGCGCCGACAAGCTGAAACGCCGCAACGTCACGCTCGCGCGATCGGTCGCGACCGAGGCGTGCAGGCGGGCATCGAACGGTCCCGAATTCATCGAACGGGTCCATGCCGAGACCGGCATCCTGCTCGACATCATCACCGCCGAAGAGGAAGCGCGCCTGGCGGTGCTCGGCTGCCACGCGCTGCTCGAGCCAGGCGACGGTCCGGCATTGGTGTTCGACATCGGCGGCGGATCGACCGAACTGGTGCTGCTCGACGCGAGCGCGCCGGTGCCGCGCGTCCGCGCCTGGCATTCGGCGCCCTGGGGCGTGGTGTCGCTGACCGAGGCGCATGGCGGCGGCAACAGCGCGGGCGCGCGCGCCGACGCCTATGCGCGAATGCGGCGAGTCGTGGCGGAGGCGTTTGCGCCCTTTGCCGACAGGATCGACGACGGCGGAACGGGCCACCGACTGCTCGGCACCAGCGGCACCGTGACGACGCTCGCCAGCGTCCATCTGGAACTGACCAGTTACGACCGCTCGGCGATCGACGGGCTAATCGTACCCGCGGCAGCGATGCGCCGGGTGAGCGAGCGGCTGTCGCGCATGAGCCTGGAGGAGCGCGGACAGGTGCCGTGCATCGGACGCGAGCGCGCCGATCTGGTGGTCGCGGGCTGCGCGATCCTGGAGACCATTCTCGACCTGTGGCCAGCCGAGCGGCTGGGAATCGCCGACCGCGGCATCCGCGAGGGGATATTGCGCCGCCTGATGAACGGACGTGTGGGATGAGGAATACCGGACACACGCGGGTCAAGACCGCCAAGCGCCGCACCGCGCAATCGACGCGCTGGCTGGAGCGCCAGCTGAACGACCCCTATGTCCGCAGGGCGAAGGCAGAAGGCTATCGCAGTCGCGCGGCATACAAGCTGATCGAACTCGACGAGCGATTCACCCTGCTGCGCGGGGTCAAGCGCGTAGTCGATCTGGGCATTGCGCCGGGCGGCTGGACCCAGGTGGTGCAGAAAAAGGCAAAGAACGCCGCCATCGTCGGCATCGACCTGTTGCCCGTCGATCCGATCGAAAATGTGACGATCCTCCAGATGGATTTCCTGGCCGAGGATGCACCGCGCGTCCTGACCGAGGCGCTGGGCGGGGAAGCGGATATCGTCTTGTCCGACATGGCCGCCAACACCGTCGGCCACCCCCAGACCGACCACCTGCGAACGATGGCGCTGGTCGAAGCGGGGCTGGTCTTTGCCTGCGAAATCCTGCGCCCCGGCGGCACCTATGTCGCAAAGGTGCTGGCCGGCGGCGCCGACCATGATCTGGTCGCCGAACTCAAACGCAACTTCGCAACGGTCAAGCACGCAAAACCGCCGGCGAGCCGTAAGGATTCGTCCGAATGGTATGTGGTCGCGCAGGGGTTCAAGGGTCGGGCTGAGGTGGCGGAATAGGGCTAGGGCTCAGGACCTGATTGATCCAGAATATGGCAGTTGCAGCAGCTGTCATGGCTAATCCCTCCACTCCGGCGCGGATGATGCACCATCAACGGCCTAGTTCTCGGACGTGGTGACCGGGGTGCCGTCGCGAGGCGCCTCGAACGTCGCCCAGTCGGCGTCACCCGGAACCGGCGGCGGCGCTCCCGCGGCGCTTTCCGTTTCGTTTGCTTCCCGTGCGCGCAGACGGTGCAGGTGAACCTTGGCAATCATGTTCGCCGCGATCGGCGCGGTGATGAACAGGAACAGCGAGATGAGCAGTTCGTGCGCCGACCATTTGCCCTGGTCGAGCTGAAAGAACAGCACCGATCCGACCAGCATGCCGCCCAGGCCCAGCGTCGTCGCCTTTGTCGGGCCGTGCAGCCGCTCCATCAGCGTGGGCAGGCGTACCAGCCCCCAACTCCCGACCAGCGCAAAGCCCGCGCCCAGCACGATCATGACGCTGGTGGCAATTTCGGCAAGGACGCCAAGGTCGCTCATTCGACGATGTCCCCCCGCAGCATGAACTTGCAATAGGCGACGGTGCCGACGAACCCGACCATCGCCAGCAGCAACGCCGCCTCGAAATAGGTATCGTTGGCCTTGGCGATGCCGATCAGGACGATGACCGCGATGGCGTTGATGACCATCGTGTCGAGCGCGGCGATGCGGTCGCCGACGCTCGGCCCTTTGAGCAGCCGCCACAGGTTAAGTGCCAGCGCGAGCGCGAGGCAGGCAAAGCCGAAGATGACGGCATAGCCGATCATGCGAACACCCTTTTCAGCCGGGTTTCGTAGCGCGCCTTGATCCGCGCGATCTCGGCCTCCGGATCGGGCGCGTCGAGCGCGTGGACCAGCAGATACTTGCCGCACGCCGACACGTCCGACGAAACCGTGCCGGGCGTCAGGCTGATCGTGCCGGCGAACACGGTGATCGCCTCGGGCGTGTCCAGTTCCATCGGGATGACCAGCCAGACCGGCTTCAGGTCGCGGTTGCGTTTGAACAGGATGATCGCCGCGACCTGGAAATTGGCGACGACGATGTCCCACAGGACGAGCCCGAGATAGGCGATCCCCGCGCGGTAATTGACGTCGGGCCGCCCCGGCCAGAATGGCGCGGTAAAGATCGGCAGCAGGATGCCGATGACGATGCCCAGAAACAGCCCGCCGAACGTCAGGCTGTTGGCCATCAGCAGCCAGACGATGACCAGCAGCACCGACAGGCCGGGATGGGGGATCAGGCGGCGCATGTCATCGCTCCCCCAACACGGCGCGGACGCTGGCGGCGGAGTCCAGCACCTGCGCGGCGGCGTTGTTCGCATAAGCGGTCGCCCATCCGGCACCGACCGACAGTCCGGCGAGCAAGACGATCGCGGCGATCGGTGCGATCATGTCGGTGCGCGCGACCCTGGCCGGCTCCGCGCCATCGGTCGGCTCGCTTTCCTTCCAGAACACCGCGCTGCCCGTCCGCGCGAAGCCGATCACGCCGATCAGCGTCGTCGCCAGGATCGCACCCCATGCCCATCCCCAGCCGCCGGTATCGGCGACCGATTCGAGGATCAGCAGCTTGCCGATGAAGCCCGATAGCGGGGGAAGGCCCGTGGCGGCGATCGCGGCGGCCATGAACAGCAGCCCGACCGTCTGGCGCTGGGCGAAAACCGGACCCGGACTCGCCTTGTCGGCAAAACTCGCCCGCCTGCGCGCGACGACATCGGCGACCAGGAACAGCGCCGCACCCGCCAATGTCGAATGGACGAGGTAATAGAGCGCCGCGCCCAGCGTATCGACCTGCCATCCCGCAACCGCGATCAGCAGTGTGCCCGTCGATCCGATCACCGCATAGGCAGCCTGTTCGGACAGATTGCGCGCGACGAATACCCCCGCGAAACCGACAATTGCGCTCAGAATGGCGGCGGGGAGCAACCAGGGGGCCGGGGCCCAGGCTGCCGACCCGGCATCGTCGCCGAACACCTGCGGCACGACGCGGATGATCGAATAGACGCCGACCTTGGTCATGAGCGCGAACAGCGCAGCAACCGCGGGGGCGGAGACGGCATAGGTGCGCGGCAGCCACAGATGCAGCGGGACCAAGGCGGCCTTCAGCCCGAACACGCTGACCAGCAGCAATGCCGCGACCCGCAACAGCCCCTGATCCTCCGGCCCGATCGCCGCCACGCGCAGGCCCATATCGGCCATGTTGAGCGTGCCGGTCAGCGCATAGAGCAGCCCCAGCGCGATCAGGAACAGCGACGATCCGACGATATTGACGACGACATATTGCACGCCCGCCTTCAGCCGAGCCGGGCCCTGGCCGTGCAGCATCAGGCCATAGGACGCGATCAGCAGCACCTCGAAGAACACGAACAGGTTGAACAGATCGCCGGTCAGAAACGCGCCGTTGAGCCCGAGCAGCTGGAACTGGAACAGCGGATGGAAATGCCAGCCCTTGCGATCGGCGCGCGTCAGTACGGCATGCAGCATCGCGATCAGCGACAGGGTCGCGGCCAGCGTCAGCATGATCGCCGACAGCCGATCGACCACCAGCACGATGCCGAACGGCGCGGGCCAGTTGCCGAGTTCATAGGTGCGGATCGTGCCGTCGGCCGATGCCGACAGCAGCACCAGCGCCGCGACCAGCATCGCCGCACAGGATGCGAACGAGATGCCGACGCCCAGCCGCCGCTTGCGCCGCATGACGAGCAGCGCGAGCGGCGCGGCCAGCGCCGGAATCACCACGGGCGCGATGGCGAGATGCGCGGTCACGCTCATCGCTTCGCCTTCGCGCCGGGTTCGTCAGGCAGCGTATCGTTGAGCCCGGATTCGCACGGATCGCCATCGACCTGATCGCTACCGCTTTCCAGAAAACTGCGCAGCGCCAGCACGACCACGAACGCCGTCATGCCGAACGTGATGACGATCGCGGTCAGCACCAGCGCCTGCGGCAGCGGATCGGCATATTCGGTAACCGCCTTGGACCAGATCGGCGGGCGGTTCACGGTCAGGCGACCGGAGGCGAACAGGAACAGGTTCACCGCATAGGAAAACAGTGTCAGCCCGAGCACGACCTGAAAGGTGCGTCCCCGCAGCGCGAGATAGATGCCGCCTGCGACCAGCACGCCGATCGCGCTCGCGACAAGGAATTCAAGGGTCATGGCTGGCCCTCACTCTGATTTTTCTTGTCCGCTTCCGCCTGGGCGTGGGCGCGGGCGGCGCGCTGCGCGATATGGCTCAATTGCGCGAGCGCCAGCATCACCGCACCGAACACCACCGCGAACACGCCGATGTCGAACAACAGGGCAGTCGCCAGCTCGAACTCGCCGATCAGCGGCAGCGTGTAGTAATCGAACGCGCTCGACAGGAAATTCGCGCCGAAGATCAGCGAACCAAGGCCCGTCGCCATCGCCACCAGCACGCCGAAACCGATCAGGAAATGCTCGCCGATTCGCCGCCGCGCATCGGTCCAGTCGAACCCCGACGCCAGATATTGCAGCAGGAAGGCGATCGCCACGACCAGAGCGGCGATGAACCCGCCGCCCGGCTGGTTGTGCCCGCGCAGGAAGATATAGATGCCCGCCGCCAAAACCAGCGGCAGCAGGATGCGGGTCGCCATCACGAACATTACCGGATGGCGTTCGGGCGAATGCGGCATGTCTTCCTGCCATGACCGCAGCCGCGCCCCCGCCGCACCACGTGCGGTGGTGTCAAGGAGCGCGAAGATCGCGAGCCCCGCAATTCCCAGCACGATGATTTCGCCCAGCGTATCGAACGCGCGGAAATCGACGAGCGTCACGTTGACGACATTGGTGCCGCCGCCGCCCGCATAGCTGTTGGCGAGGTGATAGCTGGAAATCGGGTCGTTGGGGTTGCGCGTCAGCATCGCCCAGGCCGCCCCGCCGACGCCCAGGCCACCGGCGATAGCGAGCGCGGCATCGCGCATCCGGCGCGGATTGCTCGACAGGATCGGCGGTGTCTTGGGCAGCAGGTTGAGCGCGAGCAGCAGCAGCAGGATCGTCACCACCTCGACCGAAATCTGCGTCAGCGCAAGGTCGGGCGCGGAGAAATGAACGAATCCCAGTGCGATGATCAGCCCGATCACGCTGATATAGATGAGCACCCGGAACCGCTGGCGCTCGGCCAGCAGCACCGCGCCCGTCGCCGCGATCAGCAGCAGCCAGGCGAGGATCGCGACCGGCGATGCCGGCAGCCCTTCGCGGGGGCCGGTAAAGCTGCCGCCGCCGATCGTCGCGCCCTCGACCACGAGCAGCACGACCACCGCAAAAGTCGCGAACAACATGCGCTGCAGCGACGGCGTGTGGGTGGCGACGATGGCCTTTCGAACGGTCTTATCGGCATTCGCCATCGCGCGCTCGAACAGCGATTTGGCGTCGGCGTGCCGCACCGCTTCGTATCGGCGCAGCAGCCCTGCGTGGCGCCACAGCAGCAGCGCACCGATGACGACCGCGCCGATGCTCATCATCAGCGCCATGTTGACGCCGTGCCACAAAGACAGGCCAAGGGCAGGGGCGGGGCCGCCGATTACCGCGCCCGCGACCGATGCCACCAGCGGCCCGGCGATCAGCATCGGGATCAGCCCCAGCAGCACCGCGATCACCACCAGCAACGCGGGCGATATCCACATGCCGATGCCCGGATCGTGCGCGCGCGCGCGCGGTTCGGGATCGCGGGGGCGCCCAAAGAACAAATGCCCCGCCAGCCGCAGCGAATAGGCGACCGACAGGGTGGCGGCGATCGTCGCCAGCACCGGCACCAGCCAGGGCAGGCCGAACAATCGGACCGCCAGCGTCTCGTCGAGCATCATCTCCTTGGAAATGAACCCGCCCAGCGGCGGCAGCCCGGCCATTGCGGCGGCGGCGATGGTGGCGATGATGGCGGTGATCGGCATCACCTTGGCCAGTCCGCCCAGCCGCCTGATGTCGCGGGTGCCGGTTTCGTGATCGACAATCCCGGCGGACATGAACAGCGCCGCCTTGAACGCGGCATGGTTGAGGATGTGGAGCACCGCCACCGCCGCAGCCATCTCGATCGAAAAACCAAGCAGCATGACCAGCAGCCCCAACTGGCTGATCGTCGAATAGGCGAGAATGCTTTTCAGATCGTGGCGGAACAGCGCGACCCAGGCGCCGAACACCATCGTCGTCAGCCCGACGCCGGTGACGATGACGGTGTAAAGATCGGTGCCCGACAGCACCGGCCACAGCCGCGCGATCAGGAACACGCCCGCCTTTACCATGGTCGCCGAATGAAGATAGGCGCTGACCGGGGTCGGCGCGGCCATCGCGTGCGGCAGCCAGAAATGAAACGGGAACTGCGCCGATTTGGTGAAGCAGCCGATCAGGATCAGGATCAGGATCACCGGATAAAGCGGCGACGCCTGAATCACGTCACCGCTTTGCAGGATGGTCATCAGGTCGAACGACCCGGCGACAATGCCGAGCAGCAGCATGCCTGCGATCAGCACCAGTCCGCCGCCGCCGGTAATCGCCAGCGCCATACGCGCGCCCTGCCGCGCCTCTGCGCTATGCCGCCAGTACCCGATCAACAGAAATGACGACAGGCTGGTCAATTCCCAGAAGATCAGCAGCAGCAGGACGTTGCCGGAAATGACGATGCCCAGCATCGCCCCCTGAAACAGCATCAGGCTGGCAAAGAACCGCCCGGTCGCTTCGCCCTTGTACAGATAGAAATGCGCAAAAATGCAGACCAGCAGGCCGATGCCCAGGATCATCCCCGCAAACATCAACCCCAGCGGATCGAGCATCAATGAGAAGTCGAGCCCGATAGCAGGCACCCACGGCATCGATACCGTCAACACTTCGCCGCCGATCACCCGGCCCGCCAGCGACAGGGTCAAAGCAAAACCGATGGCGCTCGCCGCGATCGCGGTCCCCGAATGCAGCGCACGACCGCGCGCGCTGCCGACAGCGATCAGCAGGGCTGCGACGAACGGCAGCAGGACAAGCGTGTATAGAGTCAATGGAATTGCCATTGGCTGCTTGCGAAATTCCCCAGACCGATGATTGGCCGGTCGACAACACCGACCACCTGTTCATCCGTCTTTAAGCGACAGATTTACAGCGGTGCAACCTTAACCGGTTTTCCGGAATTTTTATGTCGCCGACGACCGCCCGCGAGAACGGCAACCCTTGTCCACCTCTCGAGCCAATTCCATCAACGCTTGACCGCCGATCCAGGCTCAAGACAGCACCTGCTTCCCTCAGACGCTCACCATGCGCGGTACGGCGCCCTGCATCCCTCCAGTCCTAGACGGATGATGCACCGGGACATGCCGGGACCAAACCCCTACCCCCCGCGGCCTGCGCCGCGTGGCTGTTCGCCTTCGCGGTAGAGCAGGGTTACCGCGACGCGCCGGTTGCGGGCGTCGCTGGGGTCGTTCGCGATCATCGGTTCGCGGTCGGCGACGCCTTCGATCCGGCTGAAGCGCGCTTCCGTGACCCCGCCTTCGGCCAGTCGCCGCCGGGTCGCCTCTGCCCGACCGCTCGACAGCATCCAGTTGTTCATCACCGCCGGGTTGCCGTAACGCAGGCTGTCGGTGTGGCCGCGGATCATGATGTCGTTGCCAAGCGGTGCGATCGATTCGGCGACCAGCCCGACCAGCGCATCGGCATCCGGCACCATCTGCGTCGTGCCCAGCGCGAACATCGAATAATCGGCGTTGTCGATCAGGTCGATGCGCAGCCCTTCGCGGGTCTGAACGAATTTCACATGCTTGGCGAGGCGCGACAGGCGCGGATTGGACGCCATCTGCGCCTGAATCTTGGCGCGCATCCGCTGGAAATTGGCCTGATCCTCGGCAAAGCGCTGGCGCTTCAGCTGGCCCTGGTCGCCGGTGCCCGTATTGTCGCCGCCTGTCGCGCCCATCGGCACGGTCAGCGCGCGCGTTCCCGTCTGCGACGCCTTGTGCGGATAATTGTCCTTGTCCATCAGCGATTCGCCGCCGAACATGCCGTTCGCACCCGCGCTGTTCTGCTTCAGCTCGACCAATGTGGGCGCGAAATAATCGGCCAGCGCCTTGCGCTGTTTCTCGTTGGTCGCGCCGATCAGCCACATCAGCAGGAAGAACGCCATCATCGCCGTCACGAAATCGGCATAGGCGACTTTCCACGCGCCGCCATGATGGCCGCCGTGACCTTCGATATAGACCTTCTTGACGATGATCTTGGGTGGCTGGTTGTTGCCGTGGGGCGCGCGCGCGGCCATTTATTCTGCCCTCTCCGGCAGATCGCGGCACCAGCCCGCTCCCCCACACGGGGCACCCCGCAAAGTATTACTTTGTGGGGACCCCGACGGCCTCCCATTCAGGATACCGTGTTGGGAGGCCGGGTGGGGGAGCGGGCTGGTGCCGCTCTGGCGCAGCCAGATCATAACGCTCACCGCCCGCGAAGACCGTCGAACACTTCTGCGAAGCCGGGCTGGTTCGCATGGGCGATCCCCGAACGCGCGGCTTCGATCACCAGTGGCTGGGGATGGCCGTGGAGCGATGCGATGATGATCTGTTTGACGACGTGATAGATGGCGGCATCGGCCTCGATCACCTGCTTCAGCCGCCCGGCGAGCGGGCCGACCAGGCCGTAGGCGAGCAGCACGCCCAGGAACGTGCCGACCAGCGCCGACCCGATCATCCCCCCCAGCACCGATGGCGGCTGGTCGATCGACCCCATCGTTTTCACCACGCCGAGCACGGCGGCGACGATGCCCAGTGCGGGCAGCGCGTCGGCCAGCCCTTGCAGCGCCTGTTGCGGCTGCTCGACTTCGTGGTGGTGGGTCTTGATCGCATTGTCCATCACGTCCTCGACCGCGTGCACGTCGAGCGTGCCCGACGAGACGACGACCAGACGCAGCGTATCGGCAATCAGATTGACCAATGTGTGGTCGGCCAGCAGTTTCGGATATTCGGCGAAGATCGGCGAGGATTTGGGATCCTCGACATGCGGCTCCAGCGCGATCGGGCCCTCGGTACGCAGCAATTTCATCAGCTTCGACACCAGGAAGATGGTGTCGAGATAATCCTGCTTGGCGTATTTCGGACCCTTGATGACCTTCATGAAGCCGCCGCCCAGCGCCTTCAGTTCCTTGATCGAATTGCCGATGATGAGCGCGCCGACCCCGGCGCCGCCGATGATCATCATTTCGGCGGGAAGCGCCTTCATCACAGGGCCGAGCGCCCCGCCGGTGATGGCGAAACCGCCGAACACCATCAGGATCAGCACGACGAAGCCGATTGCGGGAAACATGGGCGGCTCAAGCTCCTGAACGAATTACCCCCGACGCCGCGGACACGCGAAACGCCTTGTTCCCGGCTTAGCCGTCAATCCGTCGAGAAATGGTTACCGCCGCGGGAATTTTATTTTCGGGGGCTCTGAACCCAATCGTCATTGCGAGCGAAGCGAAGCAATCCAGCAAGCCACACGCGCGGCTCTGGATTGCTTCGCTTCGCTCGCAATGACCAATCAGCGCAGATAGTCGAACAGGTTGGTGCTGGTCAGCTTGCCGAAGCTCGCCTGCGTCGCCTGAAGGATGGTCAGCGTCTTTTGTAGTTCGGTGATCGCCGACGCGACATCGGTATCCTCAATCGCGGAGCGGCTGACTTCGCGGGCCAGACCGAGGTCGCCCAGCCGGGCGATTTCCATGTCGACGCGCACCATTCGCGCGCCCACCGACGCGCGGGTCGCGCCCACATTGGTCAACGAGGCGGCGATGCCGTCCATCGACGCCTGGCTGGCGGGCTGGCCGCTGCGCAGCTCTCCGATCAGGCCGGCAATCGTCGCGAACATGTCGTTCACCGCCGGGTCGTCGCCCGCGCCGAACACGGTCGAACCGGGCACGCTCGCGCGCACCGTCGCGCCGTCGCTCAAGGGGATCGCGGCGGGTTCGCCGGTGCCGGCGGCGGTGATCGTGCCGTCGGCGGCGCGCAGATAGGCGACATTGCCGGTCGCGCCGCCGAATACCGGCTGGTCGCGCGCGTCGCGGGTATTGGCCAGCACGAACAGCTGGTCGAGGATCGATTCGAGCGCCTCTGCCGTCGCGGCGCGGTTCTCCGCATTCATCGTGCCGGTCGAGGCGGCGATGGCGAGTTCCTGCGCGCGCTGCAATTCGGTCTCGACGCTGCCCAGCGTCGTATCGGTCTGCGACAGCACCATATTTGCCAGATTGGCGTTGGTGGTCGCGGCATTGTGATCGGCATCGACCCGCTTCAGCCCGGTCAGCCGCAGATAGGCGACCGCGTCGTCCGACGGGTTCACCAGCTTCTTGCCGGTGCTGATCTGGGTCTGGATCCGGTCGGCGCCGACCGACAGCGACCCCATCTGACCGTTCAGCCGGTCGAACATCTGGCTGGTGGTGATCCGCATGGCCGGTTAGCTCGCGTCGAGGATGGACTGAAAGGTTTCGCGCGCCACCTGAATGACGCGGCTGGAGGCGTTATAGGCTTGCTGAAAGCGGATCAGGTCGACCGCTTCCTCGTCCAGATTGACCCCCGATACCGCATCGCGCGCGGCGACCGCATTGTCGTGGATCGCGGCCTGCGCGCTTGCCACCGACCGGCGTCCGGCGAGCGTCGTCGCATTGCCGACGGCCAGCCCGGTGGCGCGGTCTTCGAGTGCGCTCGACTGGCGAAAGGATTCGAGCGCGACCAGGTTGCCGTTGTCGCGCACGCCGCCGCCCGGCGACGACGCGGCGATGCCGCGCGGCCCCGCAAGCACCATGCGAAAATCGGAAGCATCGGCGCCCATCGCGAACATCGGCGCGCCGGGATTGCCGTCCAGATCCTCGCCGCCCGCCTGGATCGCGTTGATGCCGTCGGCCAGGTCGCGCGCCATGACGTTCAGCGCGTCGATCGCGTCGCCGATACGCTGGGCGCCTTCGACCATGCCCGACAGCGCGCCGCCGCGCGGATGCATCGTCGCGAAACTGCCAGCGCGCTCGACGGTGAAGCCCAATGCGCCATCGGTGCGCGATGCGCGGACGAAGCCGGTTTCCGCCAGTTCGACCAGCACCGGGCCGGTCGATCCGCCCGCGCGGACGGTGGCGAGGCCGCGCTGGTCGATCTGAACGTCGATATCGGTCAATTGGCTCATCGCCCCGAGCAACCGGTCGCGTTCGTCGAACAATTGCGCCTGTGCCGCCGTGCCCGGCCCGACGCGCGCCAAAGCGACGTTGGTCTTGGCGACCTGCTGCGACAGGTCGTTGAGCTGGCCGACGCTCGCCTGCACGGTGCCGTCGAGATCCGCCATCGCTGCCGACAAGGTCGAATGCGTGCCCTGGATCGACGTGGCGAGCGCGGTCGCCGCCTCGACCATCGCGGCGCGCGGGGCGCCCGATGCGGGATCGGCGGCAAGCGTGCTGGCGCTGGCGTAGAACCCCGTCATACGCGCGGGCATGTCATAGCCGGTCAGTGCGCTTTCGATGCGCTCCAACCACTGGACGGAAGCATTGCTGCGCGCCAGTTCCGCGCCGGTGAATCGGGTTTCGGCGACGCGGAATGCGTCGGTCTGGCGGTCGATCCCGGTGACGCGGACGCCGTAGCCCGACAATTGCCCGCTCATCGTCGCGTTGGCCGATGCGGAAGAAACGATCTCGCCGACGGTCGCGGTGCGGCGCGAATAGCCCGCCGCGCCCGCATTGGCGATATTCTCCGACACGGTGGTCAGCGCGGTCTGATAGGCGCGCACCCCCGTCGATCCGATGGCGAGCAGGTTGCTCACGGGCTGGGCGTGCCTTCGGCGCCGTCGATCAACGTCGGCTGCGATTTCGACAGGAAGTCTGTCATCGCCTTGCCGATCCCGATCGGCGTGGTCTGAGCCATGGTTTCAGCCAACTTCGTATCCTGCATGTCGCGGAACTGCTCGACCGCCTTGGTATCGAACAATCCTTCACCCAGCGAAGCTTTGCGCATCGAGGTTAACATCATGTTGACGAAGATCGCCTCGAACCGCTCGCCCGCCGCTTTCAGATTCTCTGCCGACGCAAGCCGCGATGTGTCGCCCGCGACGCCGTCCAGGCGCAGTGCGCCGGTCGCGGCGGGATTCAGGCCCGGAATGTTCATCCCGCCGGTCATCACAGGATCACCAGTTCGGCCTTGAGCGCGCCGGCTTCCTTCAGCGCCTCGAGGATCGCGACCAGATCGGCCGGGCTCGCGCCGATCGCGTTCACCGCCTTGACCACATCGGCCAGCCGGGGTCCGGGTTCGAGCATGAACATCGGGTTGCGGTCTTCCTCGACCGTGACCGCCGTTTGCTGTTCGAGCGCGGTCTGCCCCTGGCTGAACGGCGCGGGCTGGACCACGCGCTGGCTCTCGTCGATCCGCACCGTCATCTTGCCGTGGCTGACCGCGGCGGGCGCGACGCGCACTGACTGGTTGATGACGACGGTGCCGGTGCGGGCATTGACGATCACGCGGGCTGGGGCTTCCGCCGCCTCGACCGCGATATTCTCGACCATGCTCATCATCGCCACGCGCGCCTCGTTGCCCGGCGGTGCGTTGATCGCCACCGACACGCCATCGACCATGCGCGCGACGCCCGAGCCGAAGCGGCCGTTGATGGCGTCCGCGACGCGCTGTGCGGTGGTGAAGTCCGACTTGGTGAGGTTGAAGGTGAGGTAAGGCGTGTTGGCAAAGCCGGTATCGACCATGCGCTCGACCGTCGCACCTTCGGGAATGCGGCCGCTGGTCGGGATGTTGACCTGAACCTTCGATCCGTCCGCGCCTTCCGCGCCCAAACCGCCGATCGCCAGGCTGCCTTGCGACATCGCATAGATCTGGCCGTCGGCACCGATCAGCGGGGTCAGGATCAGGCTGCCGCCGCGAAGCGATTTGGCCTTGCCCAATGCGGCGATCGTCACGTCGATCTTCTGCCCCGCCTTGGCAAAGGGCGGCAGTTCGGCGGTGATCATGACGACGGCGGCGTTTTTCAGCCCCGGATTGACGCCCGGCGGCAATTGCAGCCCGAACCGCGAGGTCGCGGCCTTCACCGACTGGACGGTATATTCGAGGTTGTCGTCACCCGTCCCCGCCAGACCGACGACGATGCCGTAACCGGTCAGCTGGTTGGTGCGGACGCCCTGGAAATGCCCCAGATCCTTGATCCGCTGGGCGGATGCGGGACTGGAAACCAACGCGGCAAAGGCGGCGGCGACACAAAAGAGAGCGCGGAACATGGTGCTGGTCCCCATCAGAACGGGCTGATGACTTGGAAGAAGCGGCTGAGCCACCCCTGACGGCTGGCGCGGGCGACGTCGCCCTTGCCGGTATAGGCGATCTGGGCGTCGGCCACGCGGGTCGATGCGACGCGGTTGTTCGCGTCGATGTCCGCCACGCGGATGATCCCCTTGATCTGCACGAATTCGTCGCCGCGGTTGAGCGTGACGCGCTTTTGCCCCTGAACCAGCATCGTGCCGTTCGGATAGACCTCCGCCACCGTCACGCTGACTTCGCCCGACAGCGCGTTCGATTGGTCGGCGGTGCCCCCGCCGTTGAAGCCGCGCTTGCCGCTCATCGCAATGTCGCTGGGCAGGAATTGCGACAGATTGCCGGTCGATGGCGGGATCAGGCTGAACCCGCCGCCGCTGTCGAGTTTCGATCCTGCCGATTTGGACGCCACGGTGCGTTCGACCAGCACGATCGTCAGCGGATCGCCGACCCGGCGCGCGCGCGTGCCTTCGTGATAGGCGGCATAGCCCTGATCGACCTGAAAGATCGACCCGTTGGCGGGCGCGGCGACCGGCTGTGCGACCGGCACGACCGTTGCGGAGAAATCCTCCTTGGGCTTTTTCTTGCCGAACAGCTGCGCGTGGGCGGGCGTCGCCGAGGCGGCGAACGCGATCGTCGCGAGCGCGCCGATGGCCAGGCCGGATGCGAATTTCATCAATCCGGTCCCTTTAGAGCTGCTGGTTGACATATTTGAGCATTTCGTCGGTGGCGGAGATCATCTTGGAATTGACCTCGTACGCGCGCTGCGTCTCGATCATGTCGACCAGTTCCTCGACGACATTGACGTTCGATCCCTCGAGCATCCCCTGACGGATATTGCCGCGCCCATCGAGGCCGGCAATGCCGAGTGCTGCTGCCTCCGATGCCCCGGTTTCGATCAGGAAATTGTCGCCGGTGGGCTGAAGCCCCGCCGCGTTCGGAAAGGTCGCGATCTGGATCTGGCCGATCTCGGCGGCCTCGGTCTGGCCGGGGACCATCGCCGACACCGTGCCGTCCGACCCGATCGTGACCGACGTCGCGCCTTCGGGGATCGTGATGCCGGGCATCACCTGATACCCTTCGGCGGTCACCATCATCCCTTCGGCCGAGCGGGTGAAATTGCCCGCGCGGGTATAGCCCAGTTGCCCGCCGGGGAGCTGCACCTGGAAATAGCCTTCGCCGTCAAGCGCGAGGTCGAGCGCGTTGCCGGTCGTGTTCAGCGACCCTTGCGTGTTGATCGCCGCCGTCCCCTGGACGCGGACGCCGGTGCCGAGGTTGAGGCCGGTCGCATAGCGCGTCTCGTTGGTGCTCGGCGCGCCTGCGGCGGTCACCACCTGATAGGCGAGCGTTTCGAACGAGGCGCGGTTGCGTTTGAACCCGGTCGTGTTGACGTTCGCCAGGTTGTTCGAAATCGTCCGCATGCGCATGTCCTGGGCGTCGAGCCCGGTGCGCGCGATGTGCATTGCCGCACTACCCATTTTTCAAACTCCCTTTAGCTCGGCAGGCGCATCAGCGATGCGCCCCCTTCGTCCATCTTGCGCGCCTCTTTGAGGAGGTTCGCCTGTACTTCGTAACCGCGCTGGTTCTCGATCATGTCGACGAGCGCCTGCGTCAGGTTCACATTCGATTGCTCCAGCGACCCCGACTGGATGCGTGCTTCCATATCGTCAGGCAGCACACCGCCGCCCTTCACATGGAGCAGGTTGTCGAGGCCCTTGACCGTGTCCGACCCTTGCGTGGACGCTAGCTTGATCCGGTCGATGATCTGCGGATCGGTACCCGGCGCCGCCCCCGGCGGGACGATCGACACGGTGCCGTCTTCGGAAATCATGATCTTTTCGTGCGGGGGCACGGTGATGGGGCCCCCCGACCCCATCACCGGGAAACCGTCGCCGGTTTCCAGCACGCCGGACGCGGCGACGTTCAAATCGCCCCGGCGTGTATAGGCCTCGGTGCCGTCGGTCGCCTGGACGGCGATCCACGAATCGGACTGCACTGCGATGTCGAGCGGACGACCAGTGGACATGATCGCGCCGGCACGGCGATCGGCGTCGATCACCTCTGCGGTGGCGGGCGCGCGGGTTTCGAGCGGCTGGCCTTTCAGCATCATCCGCTCGAAATTCACGCGGTCCGCGCGAAAGCCGGTGGTCGATGCATTGGCGATGTTGTTGGCGATCGCCGCTTGGCTCGCCATCCGGGCCTTGAGCCCCGACATCGCCGTATAGACCAGCCTGTCCATTTCCTACCCCTCCGTCGTCGCTTAGATCAGGCGCGGATGTTCAGGATCGACTGCGAGATCTGGCTCGACGTATCGAGCGCCTTGGCATTCGCCTGGAACGCGCGCTGCGCCGCGATCAGGCCGACCAGTTCCTCGGTCATGTCGACATTCGATCCTTCGAGCATCGACGACATCAGCGAGCCCAGACCCTTTTCGCCGGGCGAGCCGAGCGTCACTTCGCCCGACAGGCCGGTGGCGGCCCAGCTCGAATTGCCCAGCTGGCGCAGGCCCGACGGATTGGGGAAGTTGGCGAGCACCACCTTGCCCAGCGCCTGGCTTTCGCCGTTCGAGAAGCTGGCGAACACCGTGCCGTCGCTGCCGACGGTCACGCCCTGTAGCTGACCGACCGCAGCGCCGTCCTGGCTGCGCGAATTGACGTTGAAGGCCTGGGCCAGCTGGGTCGAACCGGTCAGGTCGAGCGACAGCGCCTGTTCGATCGTCGATCCGCCGAGGCCGACCGCCGCGAACTGGGTCGGACCGGCAGGCGCGGTCATGACGCCGTTGGTGTCGAAGCTCATCGTGATCGGCTGCGGATTGGCGGCATCGGTGCCCAACTGGACATCGCCGACGAAGCTGTAGACCTGCCACTCGCTGGTCGGCACGCCGCCGCCCGCCGCCTGGGTGCGGACGAAATATTGCGTCATGGTCAGCGCGTTCCCACTGGCGTCATAGATGGTGGTCTGCGTCGTCTGGTTATAGCTTGCGGGATCGAACCGGTCGAACGGACCGGTCTTTACGGCAGCATTGGCCGACAGGTTGACGTTGAGCGCGGTCGCGGCCGTCGCGACCGGCGTGCCGCTGGTCGCGGGCAGGCGCAGCGCGATCGTCTGGTCGAGGCCGCTGGCGATCACCGCGCCCGAACCGTCGACCGGGAACACCTGAACCTTGGCACCCTGCGCGTCGGTGACATGGCGGTCGTTATCGACCATGAAGCTGCCGTTGCGGGTGAAATTCACCTGGCTGCCGTCCTGGTTCGGCTTGACCGCGAAGAAACCGTCACCGGCAATGGCGAGATCGAGCGACGAACCGGTTTGGTTCAGGTTGCCCTGCGAGAATTGCTGGCGGATCGCCTTGGTCACGCTGCCCGAACCGACCATCATCGTCGGCGACTGGGCTAGGCTCGACGCGATCACGTCGGCGAATTCGGCCTTGCTCTTCTTGAAGCCGTTGGTCGTGACGTTGGCGAGGTTGTGCGAGATTGCCGACATGTCGGTCTGGGCCGCACGAAGCCCGCTGAGCGAAGTGTAGAAGGACATATTGGTTACTCCGTTAAAGCTCAGCCGACCTTACGGACGGCGGTGGTGGGAAGCTGGCCGACGCCAGGGATGGCAAGCATGGGCGTGCCGGTCGCATCGAGCGCGACCGACTGGACCGGCGCCCAGATCAGGCTGCGGGCAGGCACGGTATTCGCGCCCGCGACCGCGGTGACGTTGATGGTGAACGGGCCGTCGCCGGCGGGATCGCCATTGTCGGTCGAGCCGTCCCATTCGTAATCGATGACGCCTGCCTTTTGCGGACCCAGCGATACGGTCTTCAGCACCGCGCCGTTCGCGCCGGTGATGGTCACCGCGACATCGGTCGCATTGCCGTCGAGTTCGATCGCGCCTGCCACCGCGCCGTTGGTCATCGGATAGTTGGTCGCGCCTTCGACCAGGACCGCACGCCCGACATAGCCGAGCGCGTCGGACATGCTGGTGCCGCCCAGCTTGTCGGCGATTGCCTTCAAGGTTGACGACATCTCGGTAATCCCCGCCAGCGACGAGAATTGCGCCATCTGCGCGACCATCTGGGTGTTGTCCACCGGATCGAAAGGATCCTGGTTCTGCATCTGCGCGGTCAGCAGTTTCAGAAAGTCGTTCTGCCCCAGATTCTGCGAACCCAGTGCCGGATTGCCCGTCGTCGTACCGGTGCGGGCGATGCCCAGATTGCCGATCGCTGCGTCGAAACTCGTCGCCATCATCCACGTCCCAGCTGGAGCGTCTGGGCGATCAGCGACTTGGCCGTCTGCATCACCTCGACATTGTTCTGATAGCTGCGGGCGGCCTCCATCATGTCGACCAGCTCGCGGGTTTCATCGACCGCGCTTTCGAACACGTTGCCGTCGGCGTCCGCCATCGGATGGCCGGGATCGTAGCGCTTCACCGGCGCTTCGCCCGCGGTGACGATGCGTTCGACATCGACCGTGGCCATGCCCGACGCGGCGTCGAAGCTGGTGCGGAACACCGGCTTCATCGTGCGATACGCGCCGCCTTCGGTGCTCGACACCTGGCCGACATTGGCGAGGTTCGACGCGGTGGTGTTCATCCGCGCGAGCTGCGCCGACATGGCGCGCCCCGAAACCTGGAAGATGCTGACCGGATTGCTCATCGTCATTCGCCCTTCAGAGCGCGGGTGATCGTGCTGATCCGCCCGTTGAGAAAGGAAAGCGTCGTCTGATAGGCGACGGCATTTTCGGCAAAGGCGGTCTGTTCGGTGGTCAGGTCCACCGTGTTGCCGTCCATCGAAGGCTGCAAAGGCACGCGATATTTGGTCGCGGCGTCCATCGCCCGGTCGATCCCGCCCGCGGCGTTGGCGGACTTGAGCGCCTGGGCGAAGTCCAGATCCTGCGCCTTGTAACCGGGGGTGGATGCGTTGGCGATGTTCGACGCCAGCAATCCCATCCGTTTCGAGCGCAGCTGTAGCGCCGTCCCGTGGACGCCGAAAAGCGTGTCGTTGGCCATGTGCAGTCTCCCGCGATTAATGCACGGGTGTTTTCAGCAAAGGCCGTGCCAGTTTTGAGAAAATGGCGGTTTTGCGTGGGTCTGGGGGCGCAAGCGATGCAGGGCGGCAAGATGTTGCCGGGGGCGGCAACGGGTTTGCCGGTGGGTTGCCGGGGTGTGAGGCTGGAACGAGTTACCCCCGACCCCACCGTCACCCCGGACTTGTTCCGGGGTCCACCGGGCGGCGGACGATGCCACGACAAATTTGGCTGGCGCAAGCGGCTTAGTGGACCCCGGAACAAGTCCGGGGTGACGGTGGGGGTTGGGGACAGGCTCGCACCATATCTAATTTGGCCCGGCCCTTGCTTGACCCCGTGCATGATCCAGTCGGTTCAGGCGTTCGCCGCCCCCTTTCTCGACCCGCTCGCGCTCGGCATCGTTGCCGGGGGGACGGCGCTCGCGCTGATCCTGCGCACGCCGCTGGGCGATGTCGGGCGCGCCCTTGCCGCGCTGCGGACGCTGGGGCGAAAGCGGTTCGATGCCGGGCCGCTCCTCACCCAGATCGACGCGCTGTCGCGGATCGCCGCCAAGCACGGGGTGATGACGCTCGACCGGTCGGTCATCACCGATCCCGATATTGCCTCTGCGATCGCCGATATCGTCGATGGCAAGGACGGCACGACCGTCGCCGCGCATCTGACCGATCGTCAGCACGCGCGTGCCGAACGCCACCGCGCGGCATCCGATTTCTGGGCTTCGGCGGCGGAAATCGCACCCGCCATGGGGATGATCGGAACCCTGGTGGGGCTTGTCCGCATGTTTCTGGCGATGGAGGACGTGTCCGCGATCGGCGGCGCGATGGCCATCGCCTTGCTCACGACCCTTTATGGCGCGGTGCTGGCGACCCTCGTCGCGATGCCGGTTTCGGCGCGGCTGCGCATACTGGCGCGCCGGGAATATGCCGAGCGCGCGCGGCTGATCCCGCCGCTGGAGGCGCTCGCCAGCCGCGAAGCGCCGCGCTGGCACAAGCGCGCCGAAGCGGCATGACGGTCACGCCCTTCGATGGCGCGGACGCGCCCGCTCGTCCGCTCTGGCTGATGACTCTTGCCGATCTCGGCCTGTTGCTGCTCGGCTTCTTCGTGTTCGTCCAGGCCTCGCAACATCTCGATCCCGCCGCGGTCAGCGCCAGCATTCGCGAAGGCTTCGGCGTCGCCTCCGCTCAGACCGAAGCCGCACCGGCCACGCCCGCCGAACCGGCGATGGCGCAGGAATTGGGCAGCGTCGATGGCTTCGCCTCCGGCAGCGCAGAAATCACACAGGACACCGCCGCGCTCGCCCGTTGGGTGAGGGGCGCGACCGCCGACCCGCGCACGCAGGTCCGGCTGTCGGCGGGAACGGATGGAACGCCCGGCGACGTCGATCCCGTCACCCGCAGCGCCGCGCTGCTCGCCGCCGACCGCGCGCGCGCCGTCGCGGTCGCCCTGGTCGAAGCGGGCGCGATCGCCCCCGACCGCATCGAATTTGCCGGGGGCGAGAATGCCCCCAAGGGACGCCGCGTGTTGATCGCGATCGGCTTTGCCGGGGACGCGTCCTTGCCCGTTCAAAGGAGAATGCAATGACCCGCTGGATCTGGACCCTGCCGCTGCTGCTGGCCGCCACCCCCGCTGCCGCGCAGGCAAAATTTCAGGACACCGCAATGCTCGACATGGCGGTCGCGCAATTCACCGGCCAGGCGATCGGGATGGAGGGCGGCGCGCGCACCGCGGTCGACAAGAGGCTGAAACTCGCCGCCTGTCCGTTGCCGCAGGTCGAATGGCGCTCGCCCGCGCAGGATGCGGTGGTCGTGCGCTGCATGACGCCGGTGTGGCGCATCTATGTGCCGGTGATCGCGGAACCGAAACCGGTAATGCAGCAGGCCGCGGCGATGACCGTCGCCGCCGCGCCGGTGCGCGCCGAACCCGTCATCAAGCGCGGTGATCCGGTCACGGTCGCGGCGGGGTCCTCGGGCTTTTCGATCACCCGCGACGGCATCGCGATGGGCGATGCGGCACCGGGGGGACGCTTCATGGTCCGCGTCGATCCGTCGAAACCGCCGATCCAGGCCGTGGCGATCGAACCGGGTCGGGCGACGCTGCCAGGCTGGGCGAACTGACGGTCGGCAGCGCGCCTAATTTTTTCCTAAAGGTTATTCGGACGGGGTCGTTTCTGGTGGGGAAGGCAGCAATGCAGGACCGTGAAGATGGTGAACCCAATCGGCCCCAGGCCCGTCAAACCGAGCGACGTTGTCGCATCGGTGACGCGCGCCACGGCCGCGCGGTCCGCCACGCAGGATCACCCGCACGAAATCGAGGATCGGTCCGCACAGACCCTTGCGCACCAGCTGGCCGCCAGACCTCCGGTCGATACGGCGCGGATCGACGCCCTGCGACGCGGGATCGCCGATGGCAGTTACCCGATCGACCCGGCGGCGATTGCCGATCGCATGATGGCGGCGCGCGCCGAATGGGTGTCCAATGAACCGGCGTGACGCACTGATCCGCGTGATCGATTGCCTCCATGCCGAAATCGCGGCGTTGAAGGCGAACGATGTGGCCGCGCTGGAGGCGGCGACGGCGGCGAAATTGTCGGGCATCGAAACGCTTGCCGCGAACGACGACGAGCCGCCGCAAACGCCCGAAATCCGCGCGCTGGCAGAGGAAGCGCACCGGCTGAACGAAACCGCGCGCATCTATGTCAACCTGATGGCGGCAAATGTCCGCCGTCGGCTGCAAATGCTTGCCGGTGAAGCCGGGCAGACCTGGCGCGGCGGGGGCATGGGCGCCTACGCCTGACGCGCTCAGCCGGCTGATCCGCCAACTGGCACGCTAATTGCTGATCGTGGTCCGATATGGATAGCCACGGCAACAATTCATGAGCGTGACCAAGGTAGCAGCGGCAACCGGCGTTCAGTCGGCGATCGCGACCGCGAGCCGCAAGACCGGCGTCGATTTCAACTATCTGCTGGGACAGGCGCAGGTGGAAAGCGGGATGCGCGCCAATGCGCGCGCCGCGACCTCCAGCGCGACCGGCCTCTATCAGTTCATCGACCAGAGCTGGCTGGGCGTCGTCAAGAAACATGGCGCGGAACATGGGCTGGCCTGGGCCGCGGATGCGATCCAGTCGAACGGCAATGGCCGCTTCACCGTGTCCGACGCCGCCACCCGCCGCGCGATCCTCGACCTGCGCAACAATCCGCAGGTCGCCTCGCTGATGGCCGCCGAACATGCCGCCGACAACAAGGCGTCGCTCGAAGGGGCGCTGGGGCGCGGCACCACCGGCACCGACCTGTACATGGCGCATTTCCTGGGCCTGGGCGGTGCCAAGCAATTCCTGTCGGCGATGCAGGACAATCCCGACCGCACTGCCGCGTCGATGTTCCCCGCCGCCGCGCGCGCCAACCGTTCGATCTTCTACACCTCGAACGGACAACCGCGTTCCCTGTCGGACATTTATGACCGTTTCGCCGACAAGCTCGATCGCGGCGCGGCTGCCGTCGGCGCCACGGGTCTTGCCTCGGTCGGAATGCCTGCTTCGGTCGGCGGCCTCAAGTTCGACCACGCGGTCGAGGTCGTGCTGGGCAGCGAAAGCGATGCGGGCGACCGCGACTGGCTCGCCTCGACGCTCGACCGGTTTGCGCAGCGTTCGCCCGCCTCTGGCGGCAACCCGACGACCCCCGACACGTTCGACCGCGCATCGGTGCTCCGCCCGACGCCCGCCACCGCGCGGCTCGCCTATCTGATGCTTGCCCGTCTCGGAGCCTGACGCCATGAATTTCCTCGATCGCGCCAAGGGCGGTGCCGGGCCGTTGTTCCGTTCGGGCGCACTACCCGCGGCCATCCTGTTGCTCGTCGTGCTGATGGTGGTGCCGATCCCGGCGTTCATGCTCGACATCTTCTTCATCACCAACATCATGCTGTCGATCGCGGTGCTGATGGTCGCGCTCAATGCGCAGAAGCCGCTCGATTTCTCGGCCTTTCCGACCGTGCTGCTGTTTGTCACGCTGTTTCGCCTGGGCCTGAACGTCGCGTCGACGCGCGTGGTGCTGGGGTCGGGGCACGAGGGATCGGACGCGGCGGGCCATGTGATCGAGGCGTTCGCCAGCTTCATAATCGGTGGCGATTACGTCGTCGGCTTGCTGGTGTTCGCGATCCTCATCATCATCAACATGATCGTCGTGACCAAGGGCGCGGGCCGCGTATCCGAAGTCTCGGCGCGCTTCACCCTCGACGCGCTGCCGGGCAAGCAGATGGCGATCGACGCCGATCTGAACGCCGGACTGATGACCCCCGACGAAGCCCGCGCGCGCCGCGTCGAGGTCGCGACCGAAGCCGATTTCTACGGCGCGATGGACGGTTCGTCCAAATTCGTGAAGGGCGACGCGATTGCGGGGCTGCTGATCCTCGCCATCAACATCGTCGGCGGTCTCATCATCGGTCCGGTCAGCCACGGGCTCAGCCTGTCCGAAGCCGCCGAAGTCTATATCAACCTGTCGGTCGGCGACGCGCTGGTCGCGCAGGTGCCCGCGCTGCTGCTATCGATCGCCGCTGCCGCGATCGTGACGCGGGTGTCGTCGGCCAAGGATTTGCAGGGCCAGATCGGCAGCCAGTTCAATTCGCATCGCACCTGGGCGCCGGTATCGGGCATCCTCGCGCTGCTCGGCCTGCTGCCAGGCATGCCCGCGCTCATCATCATGCCCGCCGCCGCCGGTGCCGGTTACATGGCGTGGCGCATGTACAAGCTGTCGCAGCTGCCGCCGCCGCCCGAACCCGCCGCACCGCCTGCCGATCTGTCCCGGATCGGCTGGGACGAGGTCACCGACACTATGCAGGTGATGCTCGATATCGGCTACGGGCTGGTGCCGCTGGTCGACGAGCGCAAGGGCGCGCCGCTGATGGGCCGCATCACCGGGGTCCGCCGCCAGCTGTCGAAGGATCTGGGCTTCGTCGTGCCGCAGGTGCGGGTGCGCGACGACATCAACCTCGCCCCCTTCACCTATCGCATCGTCATCAACGGCGTGGTGGTGGGTGAGGATCAGGCGTCGCCCGACGAAATGCTCGCCCTCGATACCGGCCAGGCGGTCGCGCCCATTCGCGGCAAGGAAGCGAAAGACCCGACCTTCGGCCTCGACGCGCGCTGGATTTCGGCGGCCGACGCCGATGCGGCGACGGCGGCGGGTTATCTGGTGGTCGATGCCGGCACCGTGATGGCGACGCATTTGAACCAGCTCCTCATCCAGAACGCCGCCGACCTGCTCGGCCCCGACGAGGTACAGTCGCTGCTCGACGGGCTGAAGGATCGTGCCGGGCAACTGGTCGCCTCGCTCTGCCCGCAACCGGTGTCGCTGACCACGCTGACGCAAGTGCTGCGCGCGCTTCTCGCCGAGAACATCCCCTTGAAGGAGTTCCGCCGCATCGCTGCCGCCATCGCCAGCGCCGCGCAGAAGACATTGGATGCCGACGAGATCGTCGAGGCAATCCGTCCCGAACTCGGCCCGCTCATCATCCAGAAGATGTGCGGCGTCCGCGAGCCGCTGCGCGTGATGACGCTGGAAGGCCAGTTGGAAGCGTTGCTGGGTCAGGCCGTCCGCTCCGACCCGTCGCGCCGCCACACGATCGAACCCGATCTGGGCCGCCGCATCGTCGATGCGTTGCAACGCGCCGCCCAGCCGCTGGTGGGAGAGGCCAAGCCCTTCGTGCTGGTCGTCCAGCCGTCGATCCGCATTGCCATCCGCAAGCTGGTGAAGACCGTGCTGCCCGACACGCCCGTCATGAGCTTCTTCGAAGTGCCCGAGGACAAGTCGGTCGAGGTCGTCGCGGTCATCGGCGCGCCCGAGGCGATCCCCGCATGATGCCGCTCCGCCATCCCGTCGTCGGCGAACCGCTGACCTACACGCCGCAGCAAAGCCCGCGCGATACCGAGGCATTGGTGCGCCAGCACCTGCCGCTGGTGCGCCGCATCGCCTGGCACGTCCACGGCGCGATGAGCACGATCGTCGAGGTCGAGGATCTGATCCAAATCGGGCTGGTCGCGCTGGTCGAGGGCTGCACCAGCTTCGAGGAGCGCGGGCAGGTCACGATCGACCAGTATCTCAACACCCGCATCCGCGGCAGCATGATCGACGAACTGCGCAGGCAGGCGACGATGACGCGCGGCGCGATGCGCAGGCGCAAGGCTTACGGCCAGGCGGTCGCATCGCTCACCCAATTGCTGGGCCGCGCGCCCGAGGATGCTGAAATCGCGGAAAGGCTGGGCGTGGACCTCGACAAACTGCGCACCGATTATGCGGGCGCCGAAGCGCTGCGCTTCGATTCGCTCGACGACGTCTATTCGGACGACGCGCCGTGGTTCATGGACGACACCCCCGATGCGTTCGAGGCGCTCGCCGACAGCGAGCTGCGCGAAACGCTGGTGGACGCGATCGGCGATCTGCCGACGCGCGAGGCGCAGGTGATCCAGCTCTATTATGTCGAGGAATTGAATCTGGAGGAAATCGGCCAGGTGCTCGGCGTCGGATCGGCGCGGATCTGCCAGATCAAGAAAGCCGCGCACGACCGGCTGAAACGGGCTTTGCAGCGCCGCCTGAGCTGATCCGCGCCTATCTTGCCCGCGCGCGCGTTCCCGCCTAGCCCTGTCGCAACAATGCGCTCGGCCTGAGCGCCAGTGGCAGATAGGGGAACGGACGATGCGGCGTTGGATGGCGGGCTGTGCAGCGATTGCGTTGGCAACGTCGGCGAGCGCACAGGATGCGCCGCGCCCGATCGAATATGATGTCAGCTTCGAAAACGCGGTTCACAACGAAGCGCGCATCAGCGTCACCGTGTCCGACCTTCCATCCAAACCCGTGCGGTTTCAGATGTCGCGGTCTTCGCCCGGTCGTTACGCGATCCACGAATTCGCCAAAAACGTCTATGCGGTCAGCGCCAGGGACAGCCGCGGACGCGAACTGCCCATAACCCGCACCGATCCCTATAGCTGGACCATCGCCAAGCACGACGGCACTGTCGCCGTCACCTATACCTTGTTCGCCGATCGCGCCGACGGCACCTATGCCCAGGTCGATCCCACCCACGCGCATCTGAATATGCCCGCGACCTTCCTGTGGGCGCAGGGGCAGGACACGCGCCCGATCACCGTTCGATTCCGGCCCGCGAACAATCGGTGGAAAGTCGCGACGCAGCTGGTCCCGACCAGCCGTCCCTGGACATTCGGCGCGCCCGATCTGCAATATTTCATGGACAGCCCCACGACGCTTGCCGACCATGACGTTCGCGAATGGCAGGTCGACGATCGCGGCACGCCGCGCGCCATCCGGCTGGCGGTCCACCACAATGGCGCGGAGGCCGAGGTCGACCGCTTCACCGACATGGCGAAGAAGGTCGTCGCCGAACAGATCAAAGTCTTCGGCGGCGACGTCCCCGATTTCGATCACGGCACCTACACCTTCATCGCCACCTATGTGCCCCAGGCGTCGGGCGACGGAATGGAGCATCGCAACTCGACCATCCTCACGGCAAATCGCGGGCTGGCGGAGGCGAATTATTCGCAGATCGGCACGCTCAGCCACGAATTCTTCCACGCCTGGCTGGTCGAACGGTTGCGCCCGGCCGAACTCGAACCCTTCGATTTCACCCGCGCGAACCCCACGCCCAGCCTGTGGTTCGCCGAAGGCTTCACCAGCTATTACGGGCCGCTGACCATCGCTCGCGCCGGGGTTTGGAGCGTCGACGAATATCTCACCGACCTCAGCCGTGCGCTGAACTACACGCTCAACCGCCCCGGCAGGCGCTATCACGGGCCGATGGAAATGAGCCTGCGCGCGCCGTTCGTCGATGCGGCAACCGCGATCGATCCGCGTCAGGATCACATCTTCACCAGCTATTATCTCTATGGCGCGGTGATCGCTGCGGGGCTGGACCTCGCGCTGCGCCAGCGCGGCACGACGCTCGACACTTATATGCAAACGCTGTGGCGCAGTCATGGCGTCACCGAACGGCCCTTCGTCACCGCCGACCTGAGAGCGGCGCTGGCGACCGTCACCGACCAGCGATTCGCCGATACCTTTTTCGCGACCCAGATCGAGGGGTCGCAGCTGCCCGACTTCGCACCGCTGCTGGCGCAGGCCGGGCTGGTGCTGCGCGCGGCCAATCCTGGTCTCGCCTGGGTCGGGCCGACGCCGGTGCGGGGCGATGCGAGCGGCGTGACGGTCGCCGGTTATCCCGCGCCGGGCACGCCGCTTTACGACGCCGGAGTCGGCGCGGGCGCGCGAATCACCACGCTTGGCGGCAAGCCGATCGCGAGCGAGGGCGACTGGACCACCGCGCTCGCCGCCCGCAAGCCGGGGGAGCGGGTGGAGATCGCCTTCACCCATCTCGGCCAGGAGCGCCGCGCGACCATGACGCTGGCGGCGGACCCGACGCTGGAAGTCGTGCGGACCGAGGCGATCGGGGGGACGCTGACGCCAGCCCAGGCCAAATTTCGTGGCGCGTGGCTGGGCGCGCAGCCCTGACAACCACCCCTATCAGACCGAGGTTGAAAGGAGAGGCGACGATGGCAGAACTGACACTTCCCGTAACGCTGAGTGCAGCGGCGGCGTGCGCGTTCATCAACCTGTGGCTGGCCATGCGAATCGGGGCAATCCGGCGCGCGGAGAAGATCAGCATCGGCGACGGCGGCAACGAGCGGTTGACGGCGCGGATGCGCGCGCAACTGAACTTCGCGGAATTCGCGCCGATCGTGCTCATCCTGCTCGCGTTGACCGAACTGGCTCGCGGAGCGAGCATCGGCCTGTGGGTCACGGCAGCGGCGTTCGTGCTGGCCCGCATCGCGCATCCGATCGGCATGGACGGCAACATGTCTGCGCGCGGATTCGGGATCATCGTGTCCCTGGCGGTAACCGCGGGGCTGGCGATCTACGCGATCGTCATCCTGACGACCGGCGGCACAGGCAATGTCGCCATTCCCCTGCCGCCCGCAATGGGATGAACTCAGTCGGAAAACCCACTCAGGAAACTGACCACATTCGCGCCCAGCGCATCGACCGCATAACCGCCCTCCATCACGATGAGAGTCGGCAAACCGAGCGCGGCGATGTCCGCAGCCATATCGGCATAATCGGGCGTACGGATGCTGAAATAAGAAATCGGATCGCCCTCGAACGTATCTGCGCCGTAGGAGACGATCAGCATCCGCGCGCCAAAGGCCGTTATCGCCTCAAGCGCCGTTGCCAACGACCCGCGATAGCCTGAAAAATCGGTCCCGCGCGGCAGCGGCAGGTTGAGCGTCGCGCCTTCGCCTGCGCCTGCGCCCCGCTCGTCGGCATGGCCCCAGAAGAACGGATAGTCGCTCGCCGGATCGGCGTGGATTGACGCGAAGAATACATCGCCGCGTTCCCAGAAGATGTCCTGCGTGCCGTTGCCGTGGTGATAATCGACGTCGAGGATCGCGAGCGGCCCCGCACCCGCATCCACCGCCGCCTGCGCCGCAATCGCCGCATTGTTGAGGTAGCAATAGCCCCCCAGATAGTCGGCACCCGAATGATGGCCGGGCGGGCGGCACAATGCGAAGTTTGACCGCGTGCCACCACCCAGCAGCGGCGCGAGCGCCGTCAGCGCGGTCTGCGCCCCCCAATAGGCGGCGTCCCAGCTGTCCGATGTGATCGGCGTCCCGGCATCATAGCTGAACCGCCCGAGCAGGGCGTCGATCCGTGACAAGGTGAGCGGCCTGCGTCCGACCACCGGCCAGACATAGCCGACGGCGTCGCCCGCGCGCCCGGCATCCCGCCATATCGCATGCGCCGATTGCAGGAAATCGAGATAGTCGGACGAATGCACCGCCCGGATGGGGTCAATTCCGAAATCGCGCGGGGGGCTGGTGTCACCAATTGCCGCAAGGATGCTCTCAGCGCGAGACGGCACATCGGCATGCGGTGCCCAGCCGCCATTGTGCAGTTCCTGCGCGGGCGCATGGGCCAGCTGGCGGGGATCGAAGACTTTGAGCATAAGAACTCCCTGTCGCCGTTGGTTTCGAGCGAAGTCGATAAACGAACGGGGAATGGATGGCTTAGCCCGCCAGCGCCGCGTCGGCGACGAACGGGTTGCTCCGCCGTTCATGCGCGAAGGTCGACATCGGGCCGTGCCCCGGAATGAAGGCGGTATCGTCGCCCAGCGGCCAAAGCCGGGTGGTGATCGCGTCGATCAGGTCCTGATGATTGCCCATCGGAAAATCCGTCCGGCCGATCGATCCCTGGAACAGCACATCGCCGACGATCGCCAGCTTAGACGCCGGATGGTGGAACACGACATGGCCCGGCGTGTGGCCGGGACAGTGATAGACGTCGAGCGTCAGTTCGCCGACCGTCACCGTGTCGCCCTGTACCAGCCAGCGGTCGGGTTCGAACACCGCGCCGCGGATGCCGTAATTGCGGCCGTCCTCGTCCAGCCGCGAAATCCAGAAGCGGTCGGCTTCCTCCGGCCCCTCGATCGGCACGCCC
Source organism: Pseudomonadota bacterium (assembly GCA_023418595.1). Taxonomy (GTDB): domain Bacteria; phylum Pseudomonadota; class Alphaproteobacteria; order Sphingomonadales; family Sphingomonadaceae; genus Sphingomonas. The sequence goes on along the minus strand of JAEZZI010000026.1, from coordinate 136,814 downwards.
AACTCCTTGGCCAGCGTCCCCGCTTCGCCGCAATGGTCGATATGGCCGTGGGTCAGCAGAATCTTTTCGATGGTGACCCCGTGCTGCGCCATCGCCGCCTTCAGCCGCGGCAGGTCGCCGCCGGGATCGACGAACGCCCCGCGCATCGTTTTCGTGCACCAGATCAGCGAGCAATTCTGCTGGAGCGGGGTGACGGGGACGATCGCGGCGCGAAGCGGGGGCTGTTCCATGAGTGGCGACATAGGCGGCGGGGCGGTGGCTCGCAATGCACGTCCCGTCCGCACCCCCGTGCTCCTGCGAAAGCAGGAGTGCTGGCAACAAGCGCATGTCCACGCCGCCACCGCTCCTGCTTTCGCAGGAGCACGAGATACGTCGAGGGGTTGAAGCGCGCGGGCAAGCGCGGCATTCGGACAGGTGATGGGGCCGATCACCGCCAATAAACCGTTCGTCCTGCTCGACGACGCCCGACCCGGCGGGGGACCGGCGCGGCTTTATGTCGAACCGGTCGAGCAAATGCGGGCGAAATGCGCCGACGAGGTTGCCGCCCTGATGGCGCGACTGCGTCAGGCCGGTCGCGACGGCCTCCATGCCGCGGGCTGGCTCGGCTATGGCGCGGGACCGGCGTTCGAGCCGACCGGTGGCCCCGTGGCACCGGGGTCGCTTCCGGTCGCGTGGTTCGGACTGTTCAAGGGCTATCGCGAAATCGCCAACGCCGATGTGGCCGAGCTGCTGCCCGATCCGGCAGGCGCATGGGTGGGCGCGCCGCAGCCGCTCGTCACGCGCCACGCCTATTTCGCGGCGGCGGCGCAGGTGGCCGATTACATCGCCGCGGGTGACATCTATCAGGCGAACCTGACCTTTCAGGCGCGCCTTGCGAGCGAGGGCGATCCGCTCGCGCTCTATGCCGCGATCCGGACGCGCGCTCAGGCCCCGTTCGGGGCGCTGCTGTGGACCGGGGCGGCATGGCTGTTGTCCTTCTCCCCCGAACTGTTCTTCGCGCTGGAGGACGGCGAGCTTCGCGCCCGCCCGATGAAGGGCACGGCGCGGCGCGGCGTCACCCCCGACGCCGACCGCGCAGCGATCGAGACCCTCCGCAACGATCCCAAGCAGCGCGCCGAGAATCTGATGATCGTCGATCTGCTCCGCAACGACCTCAGCCGCATCGCGGTGCCCGGCAGCGTGCGGGTGCCCGAACGGTTCGTGGTCGAAACCTATCCCAGCGTGCATCAGATGGTGTCGGGGGTCACCGCGACGCTCGCGCCCGGCCGCGACGCAGTGGACGCCGTCGAGGCGCTCTTCCCCTGCGGGTCGATCACCGGCGCCCCCAAGGTCCGCGCCATGCAGGTGATCCAAACGGTCGAAGGCGGCGTGGCGCGCGGTCCCTATACCGGCGCGATCGGGCGCATCGACCCGAATGGCGACGCGATGTTCAACGTCGCGATCCGCACCTTGTGGGCAGAGGATGGCGGCGCGTTCCAGATGGGCCTCGGCTCGGGCGTCGTCGCCGATTCTCGCGCCCATGAGGAATGGGCCGAGTGTCTGGCAAAAGGCGCGTTCGTCACCGCGGGACAGCGCGATTTCGACCTGATCGAGACGATGGCGTTCGATCCCCGCAGCGGGATCGTGTTGCTCGAACGCCATCTCGAACGGATGAAATCGAGCGCGCGCACCTTCGGCTTCGAATTCGACCGCCACGCCGCGCGCAACGCGCTCCAAGTCGCGGCGTTTCGCCTGCTCGGTCCCGCGCGCATCCGGTTGCTGCTTGCGAAAAGCGGGGCGATCGCAATCGACATCGCCGCGATGCCGCCTGCGCCGACCGGCCCGGTCGAGGTGGCGATCGCGCCGCTGCCGGTCGCAGAGCGCGATTTCCGGCTGAACCACAAGACCACCGATCGCGGCTTCTACGACGCCGCGCGGCGGGCGGCGGGCGCGTTCGAGGTTGTTTTCGAAACCCCCGACGGGCGACTGACCGAGGGCAGTTTCACCAATCTCTTCGTCGAGCGCGACGGCGTGCTGGTCACGCCGCCTGCCCCCGGCCTGCTGCGCGGCGTGTTGCGCGAGGAACTGCTCGCCACCGGCCGCGCGGTCGAAGGCGAATTGACCGTCGCCGATCTCGCGCAAGAATTTTACATCGGTAACGCACTTCGCGGGCTGATGATTGCGCGAATGGTTGCACCGCAGCACCGCCCGCGCTAACGGCTCGATCGCTTGCTCCTCCAGCGAAACGGGCCACCTGAACCATGCAGACCTCCGCCGCGCTCGGCCGTATCCAGCCTTCGCCCACGCTCGCCGTCACCGCGCGCGTCAACGAGCTGAAACGCCAGGGGATCGAGGTGATCGGGCTGGGTGCGGGCGAGCCCGATTTCGACACGCCTGATTTCGTCAAGGACGCCGCGATCGAAGCGATCCGCGCAGGCCAGACCAAATACACCAATGTCGACGGCACGCATGAACTGAAGGAAGCGATCGCCGCCAAATTCGCGCGCGACAACGGCCTGACCTACACGCCCAATCAGATCAGCGTGAATGTCGGCGGCAAGCACACTTTGTTCAACGCCTTCGTCGCGACGATCGACGCGGGCGACGAGGTGATCGTGCCCGCCCCTTACTGGGTCAGCTACCCGGATGTCGTGCAGTTCGCGGGCGGCAAGCCGGTGTTCGTCGCCGCGGGCGCGGATCAGGGGTACAAGATCACCCCCGAACAGCTTGATGCGGCGATCACCGCGCGGACCAAATGGGTGATCCTCAACTCGCCGTCCAACCCGACCGGCGCAGGCTATACCGCGGACGAGTTGCGCGCGCTGGGCGAAGTGCTCGAACGCCACCCGCATGTCTGGGTGTTCACCGACGACATGTACGAGCACATCGTCTATCCCGGCTTCGAATTCGCGACGATCGCGCAGGTCTGCCCCAATCTCTATGATCGCACGTTGACGGTGAACGGCTGTTCGAAAGCCTATGCGATGACCGGGTGGCGGATCGGCTTTGCGGGCGGCGACGCGAAACTGATCAAGGCGATGGCCAAGCTCCAGTCGCAATCGACCAGCAACCCGTGTTCGATCGCTCAGGCCGCTGCGGTCGCCGCGCTCAACGGCGACCAGTCGTTCCTGGCGGCCCGCAACGCCGCCTTCCAGCGCCGCCGCGACCTGGTGGTCGCCGCGCTGAACGAGATCGACGGCATGACTTGCCCGACGCCCGAGGGCGCCTTCTACGTCTATCCCGAATTGTCCGGGCTGATCGGCAGGACGACGCCCAAGGGCAAACGCATCGGCACCGACGAGGATTTCGTCGCCTATCTCCTCGACGAAGCCCGCGTCGCGACGGTGCAAGGGGCGGCCTTTGGCCTCTCCCCCGCCATGCGCATCAGCTATGCGACGAGCGACGGCGCACTCAAGAAGGCGTGCGCGCGAATTCAGGACGCGTGCAAGGCGCTTTCCTGATCGCTGGGCGATGACTATATTCGGACCATATTCGATCCGAAAGGTCAGGCGATGCGATTGTCGGGACAGGTCAAACCGATCAGCCAGTTGAAGGCCGACGCTGCGGCGATCCTCGCCCAGCTCGCCGAACGCGGCGATCCGGTCGTCATCACCCAGAATGGCGAGGCGAAAGCCGTGCTGCAGGATCTCGCCAGTTACGAGGCGACCCAGGAAACGCTGGCGATGCTGAAATTGCTGGCATTGGGGACGCAGGACATTGCTGCGGGCGATATTCGTGACGCGCGCGACGCGGTGACGGCGTTGCGCGCGCGGTGACGGCGTGACCGCAGCCTATCGCGTCGCAATCGGTGCGGGCGCGGAACGCGACCTCGCCGACATTCACCGCTGGATCGTCGAAGATCGTGGGCAGGGTGCGGCGGAACGCTTTCTGGACGACATGATCGAGCGGATCGAGACGCTCGAACATTATCCGCTGCGCGGTCCCGTCCCGCGAGAGATTGCCGGGCTCGGCATGGACCTATTCCGCCAATCGACGATCGGGCGCTACCGTTTGATCTACCGCGTCGATTCCGGCCTCGTGACGATCCTGATGATTGCGGACGGTCGCCGCGACCTGCAATCGCTGTTGGCCACCCGGCTGCTGTCGCGATGAACCCGACCCCCAGATGAACGACCGCCCAAGCGGCGGTTCAGCTAGGCTGCATTAATTCTGTCCCTCCAAATGCGGATGCGCGCATCCCATCTCGTCCTCGACACGTAGCTGATCGGGCGACGATGACGGGGTCGGCATTTGCGGCTCGTTAATCACTTGCCCGATAAGGGGATGGACCATGCGGACGATCAAGCGCACCGGATTCTTCCGGCATTTCATCGGCGGTTTCGCGCTCGGCGCCGTGGCGCTGGTCGGCGTGCAGCTGACGCACAATATCGATGCGCCCGCGCCCATGGACTATAGCCAGTCGGCAGTGGTAACGCCGGTCGGCTGACGCCGCCCCCCCGTCGCGTCCGCTTTTGTGACGGGACCGACGATGACCTATATTCCATCCATGAAGACGATCCTCGCTTTGGGTGCCGCCGCTACGCTGGGCGTGCTCGCGCTGACCGGCGCGCCCGCGTCCGAGCGCGCTGTGCCGATCCCGGCGCCCAGGATCGACGTGAAGCCCGAAGGCAAGCTCCAGACCGCGGTTTTCGCGGGCGGCTGCTTCTGGGGCACCGAAGCGGTGTTCGAACAGGTGAAGGGCGTGCGCTCGGTTGTGGCGGGCTATGCAGGCGGCACGAAGGCGACCGCAAACTACAAGCAGGTCTCTGCCGAGACGACCGATCATGCCGAGGCGATCCGCATCGTCTACGATCCCGCGCAGGTCACCTATGGCACGCTGCTGCGCGTGTTCTTCTCGGTGGTTCACGATCCCACCCAGCTCAACCGTCAGGGACCCGATGTCGGGCGCAGCTATCGCTCGGCGATCTTCCCGCAGGGATCGGCGCAGAAAATGGTCGCCGAACGCTATATCGCGCAGCTGGGCGCGGCGAAGTCGTTCCCGCGCCCGATCGTGACGCGGATCGAAAGCGGCGCCTTTTACCCGGCGGAGGAATATCATCAGGATTTCATGCGCAAGAACCCCGCGCATCCGTACATCCTGCGCTGGGACAAGCCCAAGCTGGCGGCATTCAAGGCGGGATTTCCGGCTTTGGCGAAATAGAAAACCGTACGCCCGCGCAGGCGGGCGTTCAGAGCGGCATGCGTCACCCGTGAACCGCTGGACTCCCGCCTGCGCGGGAGTGCGGACGCACTATTTCGCCTTGTGCATGACCCAGCTGACATGCGCACCACCTGCGGGCGCAGTCCCGGTCAGCACGATCTGGCTGGTGGCGCGCGGTCGACCGTCGAAGCCGATCCACAGGCTGTCCTCGATCGACAGCGCTGCGTCCTTTGCGCGGAATTGCCACAGCCCGCCACCGGGCAGTCGCAGGAACGCCGCCAGCCCGTCCGCGGTCGGCGATGCCTGAACCCCCGCGCCGAGGTGAAACCGGATCGCGAACGGCACGTCGCCGCGCTTGCGCTTGCGGCCTGAGGGCAGCAGCATATCCTCGCCGCGCACGTCGCCGCCATCCTTCGACAGCGTGACCTGACGCCGGTGGATCAGGCCGAAGCGGCGGACATAGCCGTCGTGACTCGCCTCGATCCGCGCGGCATTCTCGCCCTCGTGACGGCTGAGTTCGATCTCGCCCACGCCCTTGCCCAGCGTCCCGTCGGGATGGATCGCGGTCGAATTGCTGTCGGCCAGCGTCAGCGTCGAATGCGCCGCCGTGGTGCGCAGCCCGGCGGCGAGCGCAGGGGGCACGATGACATGCGCCTGACGCCCGCCGCCGCAATTGACGATGACGCGCGCCGGGCCGTCGGAGAACTCAAACGCCAAAGTCGATGCGCAGCCGCCCTCGGCCACGCGGGCGAGTGGCGGGGGGGCGGCGTCCATCACCAGCACCGATTTGCCGCCGACCAGCCGCTGATACCCCCATTCGCGCGCCTGGCGCAGGGGACGGACGCGCGCGCCCGATGCTTCGACGCATTGCGCGATCATCTCGCCCGATACCGGCGCCGCGCCCTGCCAGCTCGAAAGGCCACCGTCGCCGTGACACACGCCCAGCATCGCGGAAACCAGGCTGTCGATCGCGCCCTGCAACCGCTCGGGCGGATCAAGGCGACGCGCGGCATAGCATTCGCGCACCATCGTCAGCAGCATCACCATCTCGCGCTGCGACGCGGGCGACCGCCCGATCGTGCCGCCATCGTCGAACATCGCCCCGTCGATCGCGCGGAACAGTCCGGCCTCGCACCATCCGCGCCGCGGGTCGCCGCCGGGGATCATCAGCCCCGATGCCATGATCCCGCACCACGCGGCGACGCGCGGCAGGCCTTCGGGCGTCTTGTCGGCGGTGCGCTCCAGATGGCGGCTGCCGCGCGCCAGCGTATTGAGCACCTTCGATCGATAGATCAGGTCACTGGACGACAGGATCAGCGGCGCATGCGCGATCCAGAACAGCATCCGCCGCCCCCACAGGTCGGCGCGCCATGCGGGATCGGACACCTTGTCGGCGTGGGCGGCGAGCCATTGCCGCATGATCGCCTCCGCGATCGGCACCGCATTGGCGCGCGTCGTCACGCTCGACAGGTCGCGCAGCCATTCGAAACCGTGGAGATAATCGGCGAAGCGCGGCGAGAAGCTGGGGCGCGTCAGGTTGAGGCCGCTCAGATTCTGCGTCTCGCCCAGATGGCTGACCATCCCGTCGAGCAACGCCTGGCCGCGCGCCACGTCGCCGAAGAACGGATCGTCGGCGACCGCGATCAGTTTGAGGGGATAACGCCCGCGCAGCCGCACGCTGTGGAGCGGGGTCCGCCAGGCCAGCCGCTGGAGCCGTTCGGAAATCCGCTCGGCCAGCGACAGGCCCTTGTCGCCGCCGCTGCGGATCAGCCTTTTGCCCTGATCGACGCTGTCGGGGCCGGGATTGAGGTCGGACGTGTCGATCACGCGCCTCTCAACGCGGCGATGTTGTCGGCATAAGCGGTGGGGCCGCCCTTGAAGGTGGCGGTGCCCGCGACCAGCGCGTCGGCGCCTGCGGCAATGACGCGGGGCGCGGTGGTGCGATCGACGCCGCCATCCACCTCAAGATCGATGTCGCGGCCGCTGTCGTCGATCATCCGCCGCAGCGCCTCGATTCGGCGCAACTGGCTGTCGATGAATTTCTGACCGCCGAAACCGGGATTGACGCTCATCACCAGGATCAGGTCGAGCAGGTCGATGACCGGCGCGACCACCTCCAGCGGCGTCGCGGGATTGAGCACGATCCCCGCCCGCTTGCCGAGCGCATGGATGGTCTGGAGCGTGCGGTGGAGGTGCGGCCCCGATTCGGGATGCACCGACAGGCAATCGGCTCCGGCTTCCGCGAAGGCCTCAAGATAGGGATCGACCGGCGCGATCATCAGATGGACGTCGAACGGCTTGGTGGTGTGCGGGCGCAGCGCCTTCACCACTGCCGGGCCGATGGTGATGTTGGGCACGAAATGGCCGTCCATCACATCGACGTGAATCCAGTCCGCGCCTGCCGCGTCGATGCTGCGAACCTCCTCCCCCAGCTTCGAAAAATCGGCGGAGAGGATGGACGGCGCGATGCGGACGGGTTTGGCGGGCATGGACCGACGCTCTAGCATGTGCGCGAGCGGTCGCAAGGCTGGGCGGGCTATGGGCGAGGGAAGAAGAAGGATTTGCTCGCACAAAGGCACAAAGCCGCGAAGAAGTTTGAGTTCACGCGAAGGCGCGAAGGCGCGGAGACGCCGAGGTGTCGCACCTGCTTGCCGGGTAGCGGCTTTGTCCTCAGCCGAGCGGCGCGAACGGCGGTTGAGATTTGAATGCCGCTATCGCGGCAGACGCACTTTCTCCGCGCCTGCGCGCCTCCGCGTGAATCTCTTTCTACTTCTTAGCGCCTTCGTGCCTTTGTGCGAGCAAACCCTGCTTCACCCGGCCCGCCGCAACCGGACCATGAAGAACCCGTCCAGCCCGCCAGCCTCCGCCAGCATCCCCGGCAACGTCCGCACCCAGCCTTCCGACTGCGGCGTCACACCCGCCGGCAATTCGTCGACCGAAATCGGCTGAATCGCAAAGTCGGGGCGGCTGTTGAGAAAGGTCCGAACCTGCTCCTCGCCCTCGACCGGCTCCAGCGAGCAGGTCGCGAACACCAATGTCCCGCCCGGCCGCACCCATTTCGCCGAGCGGTGGAGCAATTGCCCCTGAAGCTCCGCCATTTCCGAGATCAGCCGCCCGTGCGCGCGGTGGAGCACATCGGGGTGGCGGCGGAAAATGCCGGTCGCCGAACAGGGCGCGTCGAGCAGCACCGCATCGGCCTCTCCCTCGGGCTGCCAGGTGCGGTTACGCAGATCGGCGGCGACGACTTGCGCCGTCAAATTGGTCCGCGCCAAATTCTCGGAAAGTCGCGCCAGACGACTTTCGGACGCATCGACCGCGATCACGTCCCAGCCCGCCGCGGCAAGCTGCATCGTCTTGCCACCCGGCGCTGCGCACAGGTCGAGCACGCGGCCCTGCCCCTTGCCCAGCAACCGTGCAGGCAAAGACGCCGCCAGATCCTGAACCCACCACGCGCCTTCGTCGAATCCGTCGAGAAACGGCACCGCCGCCCCCGCAGGCAGGCGGACATGGCCGGGCATCAGGCTCACGCCTTCCAGCTTCGCCGCCCATTCCTCGGTCGCCGCCGGGTCGGCGAGCGTCAGGTCGAGCGGCGGCGGCGCGGCGATTGCCCGGCCCGCATCGGCGACGACCTGATTCCCCCAATAGCCACGCCAGCGATGCGACACCGCAGGCGGCAGTGCGACCGATTCGGGCAGCTTCACGTCGCGCCGCATCAGCGTGCCGAACACCCCGTGGACCAGCTTGCGCGGACCGCCATCGACCAAAGGCAGCACGGTCGAAATCGCGGCGTGCGGCGGCGTGCCCATGTCGAGCACCTGTGCCAGCGCCATGCGAAGCACCGTCCGCGCCTTGGCATCGTCGGCCAGCTTCATCCGCGTCGCGCTGTCGATCAGCGTGTCGAGATCGGCAGTGCGGCGCAACACCGCCGCGGCCAGCGCATGGGCGAGCGCGCGATCCTCACGCCGGTCGAGATCCCTGGCGGCACCGTCCAATGCCTGCTCCAGCGCCTGTCCGCGGCGCAGGACGGCGTCGATCAGGCGCAGCGCCGCACGGCGCGCGGGAACCCCCGGCGCTTCGGGCGCCAGGCGCGGGCGGTTGAGGCTCAATTGCGCGCGGTCGGGTTGAGGGCGCTGGACCGTTTGCGGCGGACGGACGGGATGCCGGGTGCGCTCCCGACCTGACGTTCGACGCGCGCGACCTGTTCGGGCACGAACGCCGCAGCGCCGCCCATCTCGCCATGCATCGCCTCAAGCGCGGCGATGCGGTTTCCGGTGTCGGGATGCGTCGAAAAAAGGCTGTCGCCGCCGCGTCCGCGCAGCGCGGGCACAATATAGAGCTGCGCCATCGCCGGATTGCGCTCGACCGTCTCGTTCGGCACCGCTCGCGCGCCGCGCGAAATCTTTGCGAGCGCAGAGGCCAGCGCGCGCGGATTGCCCGAAATCTCCGCCCCGCCCCGGTCGGCGCCATATTCGCGCGTGCGGCTGATCGCCATCTGCACGATCATCGCCGCAAAGGGCGCGACGATCACCGCCAGGATCATCGGGATCATGTTGCCGCGCCCGTCGCCGCCGCGGAAGAACAGCCCGAAATTGGCGAGCATCGAAATCGCACCCGCAATCGTCGCGACCATCGTCATGATCAGCGTATCGCGGTTCTTCACATGCGCGAGTTCATGCGCCATCACGCCCGCCAGCTCGTCGCGGTCGAGCATGTTCATCAAGCCGGTGGTCGCGGCGACGGCAGCGTTTTCGGGATTGCGGCCGGTCGCGAATGCGTTGGGGTGCGGGGTGTCGATGATATAGACCTTGGGCATCGGCAGCGCCGCGCGCTGAGCGAGGCCACGCACCATGCCCACGAACTCGGGCGCGCTCGCGTCATCGACTTCGCGCGCGCCGTGCATCTTCAAAACGATCTTGTCGGCGTTCCAATAGGTAAAGAAATTCATGCCCACCGCGACCAGCAGCGCGATCATCATGCCGCCGCGCCCGCCAAGCGTGAAGCCCAGACCCATGAATAGCGCGGTCAGCGCCGCCAGCAGCATCGTCGTTTTGAAACCGTTCACTTGAAGTCACTCCTTGTTCCCATAATGTGGGGAAAATCCCGATTTTCGCAAGGATATCCGCCATGGCCAAACGCCCGCCCCATGTGAAGCCGCCCGCCCATCTGTCCAAAAGCCCGCCGGTGCCGAAGCCCGAGCCGCTCGTGCGGCCAGAGGACGATCCGCTGGGCGCCGATCCGGTTCGCTATGGCGACTGGGAACGAAACGGCATAGCGGTGGATTTCTGACGCCGGTTTTCGGTGCTGATGCGCTTGGGGGAGTGCAGGATTGACGACTGACGAAGCCGGAGCGGACCAGGGAGCGGTCGCCGCTCGTGATGACCGCCATGCCAAGCTGCGCATCTGGGCGATCCGCGTCGGCGTCGCACTGGTCGCATTGTTGCTGGTCGCGGTGCTGGCAATTGCCGCGGCACCCGTCGCCTGGCTGAAACCGAGGATCGAGACCGCGATCACCGACGTCACTGGAGCGCCCGCGCGGGTCGGCAGCGTCGAGCGCGCCGAAGCCTTCTCCTTCACCCCCACCATTATCGTCCGAGACGTCCACATCGCCCAGCCCGACTGGGTGGGCGACGGCGACCTGCTCACGCTGAACGAAGCCCGCTTCCGCATCCCCGTGCTGCGTGCGATCCGCGGGCAGATGCGCCCCGATGGCATCCGCATCACCGGCCTGCGCGCGCACCTGATTCGCGACGAACAGGGCCGCCGCAACTGGGAACGCGACCGTGCGGACGATGCAGGCAGCGGATCGCCGACGCGACTCAACGACCTGACGGTCGAGGATGCCGTCGTCCGGTATGAGGATGCGCAGCGCAACCGTTCGGCCACGGTGCGGGTCGCGTTCGATGGGCAAGGCCTGCGCATCGGTGGCCGGGGCAGCGTGCGCGACCGACCGGTCAGGATCGTCGCGGTCGGCGCGCCGATCACCGATGGTTCCTGGCCGTTCCGGGCAGAGGTCACCGGCGACGCGCTGGCGATGCGGCTCGACGGACGGATGGCGCAGGCGCTCGATACCGGACGATTCACCGGCAGGGTCACCGCGCGCGGCGATTCATTGAAAACGCTGGATGCGATCATCGAAGCCGGGTTGCCCGGCACCCAGCCGGTGCGCCTGACCGCCGACATCGAACGCGCCAGCCCCGACTGGATCATCACCGACCTGAACGGCACGATCGGGCGGTCGAACATTTCGGGCGAATTGAAGGTCGAAAAGCGCGGAGGGCGCACCAGGCTGACCGGCAAGCTCGACTCGTCGGGCTTCGATTTCGACGACCTTGCCGACGATGCCGGACGTGCGCGTGGTGCTGCGAAGGCGGCGCAAACCGGCCCGCGCGTGGTGCCAGACACCGATATCGACATCGGCAATATCGACACCACCGACGGGCGGATCGAGTTCAACCTGAGCCGTCTGTTGTGGCGGTCGCCCGCGCCATTCCGCTCGGCGCGCGGCGTGCTGACGATGGACGACCGGCAATTGACGGTCGAGCCTTTGTCGGCAGCCCTGACCCGCGGCGGGGTATCGGGCCGCATCTTCATCGACGCGCGCGGGCGCGAGGTGCCGATGGTGACACTCGACCTGAAACTCGCCGGTTCGACGCTGGCGACCTTTGCCGGGCATGGCGATATTTCAGGCAGCTTGCGCGGACGCGCCGAACTGACCGGGCCGGGGCGGACGCTGCGCCAAGCAGTGGGCAGTGCCAACGGCATGGTTGGACTGGTCGCTACCAACGGCGTGCTGCCGGGGCGGATGGCGTCGTTCATCGGCCTCGACATCGGGCGCGGGGTGACCGGCGACGAAAGCGAACGCGCGCGGCTCAATTGCCTGGTGTTCCGCATGGATCTGCGCGGCGGCACCGGGCGGCTCAACCCGCTGGTGGTCGATACGTCGAAGAGCCAGGCCAATGTGACCGGCACGATCGACATGAAGACCGATCGCCTCGACTGGTTGCTGACCGGCGCGCCGAAGCAGAGGAGCTTGCTGCGCTACGATCGCCCGCTGCCGATCGGCGGCACGATCAAGAATCCCAGCGCCTTCCCGCCCAAGGGGTCGCGGAGCGCAGGCACGGTGCTGCGCCTGCTGGGCAAGGCGATCACGGGGGACCAGAAACCGCTGGCGACCGATGCCAATTGCGGCGTGCTGGCGATGCGAGCGCTGAAGTAAGGACAGGTTTCTACCCCCCAACCCGTCACCCCGGACTTGTTCCGGGGTCCACTAGGCCGTTATCGCTTTGCAAGCGCCTCAAGCCATTTTGCTTGCCGCACGGTGGACCCCGGAACAAGTCCGGGGTGACGACGGCTAAAACCCTTCCGCCTTTAACGGCCTGGCCAACAAGTTGCGCACCACCGTTTCGACCGGCGCGCCGTCCAGCAGCGCGCACACCGCGTCGGTCACCGGCATCTCCACCCCGGCCTTGCGCGCTTCCTCGCGCAGCACCGGCGCGGTGAACGCGCCTTCGGCCACCGTGCGCCGGTCGGCCAGCAGCTCGCCTGCCGCCTTGCCCTGACCCAGCCCGACGCCGAGCGAGAAATTCCGCGAATTGGTCGACGAGCAAGTCAGCACCAGATCGCCCAGCCCCGACAGCCCGGCCAGCGTCTCCGCCTGCCCGCCGCGCGCAACGCCGAACCGGGTCATCTCGGCAAAGCCGCGCGCGATCGTCGCGGCGCGCGCGTTCAGCCCCAGCCCCCCGCCCTCGACCACGCCGCAAGCAATGGCGAGCACATTCTTGACCGCGCCGCCGATCTCCGCCCCCACCACGTCGCGCGACGCATAGGTGCGAAACGTCGGTGCGGCAAGCCGCGCGGCGAGGGCCGCCCCCAGCGCATCGTCGCCGCACGCCAGCGTCACCGCGGTCGGCAATCCCTTTGCGACCTCATGCGCGAAGGTCGGCCCCGACAGCACCGCGATGGGCGCGTCGGGTGCGGCTTGTGCGGCGACTTCGCCGACCAGCAGCCCGGTCCCCGCCTCGATCCCCTTGGCGCACAGCACCAAAGGCGTCGCGCCGGTCTGCGCTTCGCCCAGCACGGCGCGGACATGCTGCGCGGGCGCCACCAACAGCAGCGCGTCGCAACCGCGCAGCTCGGCGAAATCGGACGTCGCGCGGATCGCGGGCGACAGCGTGACGCCCGACAGGAACAGCCGGTTTTCATGGCCTTCGTTGATCGAGGCGACGACATCGCCCTCGCGCGCCCAAAGCACCACCTGCTCGCCGCCCCACGCCGCCACTTGCGCCAGCGCGGTTCCCCATGCGCCCGCGCCGATCACGCCGATTTTCATGCCTTCACCCCCGCGCCGCGCGCCTTTTCTGCTGTCGGATCGAGCGGCCAGCGCGGTCGTGCCGCCGTGTCGAGCGGATCGGTCAGTCCGGCTGCAAACCGCTCCGCGCCCGCCCAGCCGATCATCGCCGCGTTATCGGTGCACAGCCAGAGCGGCGGCGCGACGAAGCGCAGGCCATGGTCGGTCGCAAGCCCTTCGAGCGCGGCGCGGATCGTCCGATTGGCGGCAACCCCGCCCGCCACGACAAGCGCGGTCGGACTTGCACCCTCTCTCCCGTTCGTTTCGAGCGAAGTCGAGAAACGCTCACGCGCGCCCGGATCACGTTTCTCGACTTCGCTCGAAACGAACGGAGGAGGAGAGATCGTTTGCAACGCCCGTCGCGTCCGGTCGAGCAGGCAATCGACCACCGCTTGCTGAAACGATGCCGCGATGTCCTGCGGCTTGTGGATGCCCGCATCCCGCGCGCGCAGCACCGCGCTCTTCAGTCCCGCGAACGAGAAATGCGGCTCCGCCGTCCCGACCAGCGGGCGCGGCAGTGGCACGCCCCAGGGATCGCCCGCCTTCGCCGCTTCCTCGACCGCAGGCCCACCCGGAAAGCCCAGACCCAGCAGCTTGGCGGTCTTGTCGAATGCCTCCCCCGCCGCATCGTCGATCGTCGTCGCCAGCCGCCGATAGCGTCCGACGCCTTCGACCAGCAGCAACTGGCAATGCCCGCCCGACACCAGCAGCAACAGATAGGGAAATTCGAGATCGGGGTCGGACAATCGCGGGCTGAGCGCATGGCCTTCGAGGTGATTGACCGCCACCAGAGGCTTGGCGCAAGCCAGCGCCAGCGCCTTTCCCGTGACCAGTCCCACCATGACGCCACCGATCAATCCCGGCCCCGCCGTCGCGGCGATTGCATCGACCTCACCCAGCGTCACGCCTGCATCGGCCAGTGCGGCCTCAACCAACGGCCCGACCGCTTCGACATGCGCGCGCGCGGCAATTTCGGGGACGACGCCGCCGAACGGCGCGTGCGCCTTTTCCTGCCCTGCCAGCCGGTGCGACAGGATCTGCCGGTCGCTAGTGACGATCGCGGCGGCGGTTTCGTCGCAGCTCGATTCAATCCCGAGGATGAGTGCCATGATCCTTCCATAGCCCGATCCGCAAGCTTGTCGAAGGGGCGGGCGATCCTCTAGGCGTCATCGACATGACTGCCCCTTTCCGCATCGGCACGCGCGGCTCGCCGCTGGCGCTCGTCCAGGCCAATATGGTGCGCTCGGCGCTGATCGCGGCGCATGGCTGGGCCGACGAGGGCGTCGAGATCGTGCCGATCAAGACCACCGGCGACCGGGTCCAGGACCGCGCGCTCGCCGAAATCGGCGGCAAGGCATTGTGGACCAAGGAACTCGACCGCGCGCTGCTGGATGGTGAAATCGACTGCGCGGTGCATTCGATGAAGGATGTCGAGACGATCCGCCCCACCGCCATCCGTATCGCCGCGATGCTGCCGCGCGCCGATGTGCGCGACAGGTTGATCGGCGCGGAGTCGATCGCCGCGCTGGCAACGGGCGCGCGGGTCGGCACCAGTTCGCCCCGACGCGCCGCGCAGTTGCTCCACCTGCGCCCGGACCTCAACATCCTCCTGTTCCGCGGCAATGTCGCCACCCGGCTGGCGAAACTGGAGGCGGGAGAGGCCGACGCGACATTGCTTGCCGCCGCGGGGCTCGACCGGCTGGGGCAGTCCGACATCGGCCATGCCATCGACGACCTGCTCCCCGCGCCCGCGCAAGGTGCGGTCGGGATCGAGGTGCGCGCCGACGACAGAGACGCGTGTCGCATCGTCGATGCGATCGACCACAAGCCGACCTGGCGCTGCGTGATGGCCGAACGCGCGCTGCTCGCGGTGCTCGGTGCGGATTGCCATTCGCCGGTCGCGGCGCTTGCCGAAATCGTCGACGACCGCCTGACGATTCGCGCGGAATTGCTGGCTGAGGACGGCAGCGATCACGTCACCGGCGACATCGCCAGCGATGGCGACGACGATGCCGCCGCAGAAGCACTTGCCCGCGATCTGCTCGCGCGCGCGCCGCGCGCCGTTGCCAGGCTGTTCGCGGGGCCATGACCCGCCCGGTCGCGATCCTGCGGCCGGAACCCGGCAACGCCGCGACCGCGGCCCTCGCGCTCGCGCTGGGCCTGCGCGTCATCCGCCTGCCGCTGTTCGAGATTCGCGGACTGGCCTGGACACCCGCAGACCCGGCGTTGCACGACGCGCTGGTGCTGACCAGCGCCAATGCGGTGCGCAACGCCGGGCCGCGGCTGCACGATTACGCCCACCTTCCCGTCTTTGCGGTGGGCAAGGCGACGGCGCGGGCCGCTCGCGCGGCGGGGCTCGACGTCACCGCGATCGGCAGCGGCGGGCTGGCGGCCTTATCCGAAACGCTGGGCGCGCACCGCATCGGACGCGCGCTTCATCTGGCGGGGCGCGACCGGATCATCGTCGATACGCTGCACCTGTCCGACGTGCGGATCGTCTATGCCAGCGAAGCGGTCGCGGTCACCCGCGAGGATATCGTGCGGCTGTTCGGCTGCGTCGCGTTGCTCCACTCACCGCGCGCCGCGATGCGCCTTGCCCGCGCGGTCGATGCGGGCGGGCTGGCGCGCGGGTCGATCGCCATCGCCGCGATCAGCCAGGCCGTGGCCGACGCCGCCGGATCGGGATGGGAAGCGGTCGAGGCCGCGCCCGAGCCCAGCGACGCCGCCCTGCTGACGCTTGCCACCGCCCTCGCCGATTGACGCTGGGACGAGCGACGGGGATAAGGGCGCGCATGAGCTTAGACACCGGGCCGGACGTGCCGCCCGCCATACCCAGCGATACCCGCACGCGGGGCGTCAGCCCGGTGCTGATCGTCGCGATGATCGCGTTCGTCGCGGGACTGGCGCTGATGGCGCTCGGCGTGCGCTGGTGGCTGGGCGAACGTGCCGAGCCTGCCGCCGCGACGGCGCCGCTGACCGTCCAGACCGAGCAGCCCTCGCCCAGCGACCCGGTGACGCTTCAGGCACGCGCCGACACGCTGACCATGCGGATCGCCGAACTCGAACGGCGGCTGGAAGATGTCGACATCGGATCGCGCACCGCATCGGGCTTTGCCTCGCGCGCCGAAGGACTGATGGTCGCATTCGCCGCGCGGCGCGCGCTCGATCGCGGACTGGCGCTCGGCTATATCGAGGACCAGCTGCGGCTGCGCTTCGCCGAATCGGAACCCCAGGCGGTGGCGATCGTCACCCGCAGCGCACGCGAGCCGGTGACGATCGGCGATCTTCGCGAAGCACTCGACACCATCGCGCCCTCGCTGATCCGCACCGATCTGTCCGACGGCTGGGGTCCGGCGATCCGCCGTTCGCTGGGCAGCCTGATCGTCATCCGCCAGCGCGGATCGCAAAGCCCGCGCCCCGCCGACCGCCTCGCGCGCGCAAGGCAGCGGCTGAACGAAGGCCAGGTCGAAGGCGCGATCGCCGAGATCGAGCGGCTGCCGGGCGCCGACAATGCGCAAAGCTGGATGCTCGCCGCCCGGCGATATGTGAATGCCCGGCGCGCGCTCGACCGGATCGAAACTGCTGCGATCCAGGGTCAGGGGCGGCTGGTGGTGCCGGTTGCACCGCCGATCCAGGTGCCCGATCTTTCGACCATCCTCCCCGGAAATACTGCGCCCGAAGGTGGCGCACCCGCGCCCGAAGCGGCGCCGCCCACGAACTGAAGGACGAATTTGCACATGGCACAGATGGGCCGTTTCGACTGGCAGGACCCTTTCGCGCTCGACGCGCAACTGACTGACGAGGAGCGCATGGTGCGCGATTCGGCGCGCAATTATGCCCGCGAACGCCTGCGCCCGCGCGTGACCGACGCCTTCCTCAACGAAGACTTCGATCGCGAGATCATGCGTGAAATGGGCCAGCTTGGCCTGCTCGGCCCGACCATCCCGGAGGAATATGGCGGCGCGGGGCTCGGCTATGTCGCCTACGGCCTGGTTGCACGCGAGGTGGAGGCGATCGACAGCGGCTATCGCTCGGCGATGAGCGTCCAGTCGAGCCTCGTGATGCACCCGATCAACGCGTACGGCACCGAGGAGCAGAAGCGCAAATATCTCCCCAAACTCGCCAGCGGCGAATGGGTAGGCTGTTTCGGCCTGACCGAACCCGATGCGGGCTCCGACCCCGGCAGCATGCGGACGCGCGCGGAGAAGATCGACGGCGGATACCGGCTGACCGGCACCAAGATGTGGATCACCAATTCACCGATCGCGGATGTGTTCGTCGTCTGGGCGAAATCCGACGCGCATGGCGGCGGAATCAAGGGCTTCGTGCTCGAAAAGGGCATGGCCGGACTGTCCGCCCCCAAGATCGAGGGCAAGCTGAGCCTGCGCGCGTCGATCACCGGCGAAATCGTCATGGACGGCGTCGAAGTCGGCGAGGACGCGCTGCTGCCGGAGGTTCAGGGGCTGAAAGGCCCGTTTGGCTGCCTCAACCGCGCGCGCTACGGCATTGCCTGGGGCACGATGGGCGCGGCCGAGGCCTGTATGGAGGCGGCACGCAACTACACGCTCGAACGCCAGCAATTCGGGCGCCCCCTGGCGGCGACGCAACTCGTCCAGCTGAAGCTCGCCAATATGCAGACCGAAATCGCGCTCGGACTGAACGCCGCCCTGCGCGCGGGCCGCATGTTCGACGAAGGCACGCTCGCGCCAGAGGCGATCTCGATCATCAAGCGCAACAATTGCGGCAAGGCATTGGACATCGCCCGGACGGCACGCGACATGCACGGCGGCAACGGCATCGCCGCCGACTTCCATGTCCTGCGCCACGCGATCAACCTGGAAACGGTCAACACCTATGAAGGCACGCACGACGTCCACGGCCTGATCCTGGGCCGCGCGATCACGGGAATTGCGGCTTTTTGAGATCCGCGCAGCCTCAATCCATTTCCGTCATGCCGAACTTGTTCCGGCATCCACCGCGCCGCGCTGGCAGCCGACGCGGCGCTTGCGGGACGGTGGACCCCGGCACTTCGGCCGGGGTGACGGGCGGGGGATGAAATGAAACCCCTCTGCGGCATCAAGGTCGTCGAACTCGCCCGCATCCTTGCGGGTCCGTGGTGCGGGCAGTTGCTTGCCGATCTCGGGGCCGAAGTGGTGAAGATCGAACGCCCCGGTGCGGGCGACGATACCCGGCATTGGGGGCCGCCCTTCCTGCATGACGAGCAGGGCCGCAACCTCGACGCCGCCTATTTCCATTCGACCAATCGCGGCAAGACGAGCCGCGCCATCGATATCACTACGCCGGAAGGCCAAGCCGAAATCCGTGCACTGGTCGCCGACGCGGATGTGGTGATCGAAAACTACAAGGTCGGCGGGCTGGTCAAATACGGCCTCGATCCCGCCAGCCTCCGCACCCTCAACCCCCGCCTGATCGTCGCCTCGATCACCGGCTTCGGCCAGACCGGCCCCTATGCGCCGCGCGCCGGATACGACTTCATTATCCAGGCGATGGGCGGCATCATGTCGCTGACCGGCGAGCCCGACGGCGCGCCGCAGAAAGCGGGAATCGCCTATGCCGACATCTTCACCGGCGTCTACACCGCCGTCGCCATCCTCGCCGCGCTGCGCCAGCGCGATGCCACGGGCAAGGGCGCGCATATCGACATGGCTTTGCTCGATACGCAAGTCGCGGTGCTCGCCAACCAGGCGCTCAACTGGATGGCGAGCGGCAACGTCCCCCACCGCATGGGCAACGGCCACGCCAATCTTGCGCCCTATCAGGCATTCGCCTGCGCCGATGGCGACCTGATCATCGCGGTCGGCAATGACGGCCAGTTCCGGCGGCTATGCGCCGTCCTCGGCCTTACCCTTGCCGATGACCCGCGTTTCGCCACCAATCCCGCGCGCGTCGAGAACCGCCGCGTGATGATCCCGATCCTCGCCGCCGCGATCGGCGCATGGGACAAGGCCGCGCTCTATGAAGCACTGGAGGCCGCGGGCATCCCCGCAGGCCCGATCAACACGGTTGCCGAAGTCTTCGCCGATCCCCAGGTGATCGCACGCGGGATGCAGGTCATGCTGAACGGCCTCCCCGGCGTCGCCAGCCCAATAATCATCGACGGGGAGCGGATGGTGGCCGACAAGCCAAGCCCCGAGCGGCCTTAAAGCGCGTCAATGCGAGGTCTTGCAGCAAAGGTGGCGGTTGTCAGCCTGCAACCCGCTCGATCAACGCCTGCGCAGCCGCCGGCGCCTTTTCCTTCGCCCCATTGATCATGAACACGAACACATCCCGCGCCCGCTTTTCCGCAGGCGCGCCGAAAGTCGGCAGCCCCTCGGGCACGTCACCCTTCGCCCAGACCCGCACCGCGTCCGCCCATTCATCGAGCTTCGACGGCGCGTAACCCGCCGCGAACCGGCCTTCCGCATTCTCCAGCCGGGCATAGACGAAATCGCCGCTGACATCGGCGATCGCCGGATAATCCGCCGAATCGGCATAGACGATCGCCACGCACGCTTCGCGACACAGACCGACGAACTCCGCCACATGGAAACTGTCGTGCCGCACCTGCACCGCATGGCGCAGCGCCACGCCGTCCTGTTTCGCGGGCAGCAGTTTCAGAAACCCCGCAATTTCTGCGGCGTCGAATTTCTTGGTGTTGGCCACCTGCCACAGGATCGGCCCCAGTTTCGGCCCCAGTTCGGTGATCCCCTGACCCAGAAACTTGGCGATCGACTCCCCGCCTTCGTCGAGCCGCTTGCGATTGACCGCATAGCGCGACGCCTTGACGGCAAAGACGAAATCGTCGGGCACTTCCGCCGCCCATTTGGCGAAAGTGTCGGGCTTGAAACTCGAATAATAGGTGCCGTTGACCTCGATGGCCGTCACCGCGCGCGACGCATATTCCAGCTCGCGTTTCTGCGGATGGCCTGCCGGATAGAAGACGCCGCCGCGCCACGGTTCGTAGATCCAGCCGCCGATCCCGATTCGCATATCGCTCATGCACCGACCATAAGCGTCGCGCGCGCCCGTGCGACCCGAAACTTGCAGGCGGGCGCTCGGCTTGCGGGAATAATCCCCTGTCCAGCCGCGACGGCATTGAATTTGCTTCAATTTCACTTGTCAGTCGGTTCCCTGTGGTGCCAGTCTGCACGAATGTTGCGTTCGGGGGGTACGCGGAGGTGAAGTTCATTCTTCCGGCATTGCTGGCGGCACCCGGCGCGCCCGACCCGCAGACCGCCCCGCCGCCGCCGCCTGCCGCTGTGCAAACCACGCCCGCCCCGGCTTCTGCCCCCGCGCCGCCGCCCGCGCAGGGACGCGCCGCCGAAAACGCAGTGACCCAGGCGGAGGACGGATTCGGCTTTTCGGTGGGGCGCGAGACGCTGGGTATCTATTCCCAGGGCAATGTTCGCGGCTTCTCCCCCTTTGCCGCGGGCAATGTGCGGATCGAGGGGCTGTATTTCGATCCCTATGCCAGCCTGCTCACGCGGCTGCGCCGTTCGACGTCGATCAAGGTGGGACTGTCGGCGCAGGGTTATCCCTTCCCCTCGCCCACCGGCATCGTCGATTTCCGGTTTCGCAAACCCGGCGACGCATTCGCCCTGTCGGCGATGGCGGGCGGCGACACCTATGGCAATGCCAGCATCGAGGCGGATGCGGTGGTGCCCGTCGGCGACACGCTCAGCCTGGGGCTGGGCGGACAGGTGCAGCGCTATCACTTCGTCGACGGGGTGAAGAGCTGGACCTATAACAAAGCCGCCGCGCTCCGCTGGCGGCCGAGCGACGCGGTGGAAATCATCCCCTTCTACCAGCGCAGCCACCTGATAGACGACGAAGCGCCGCCCATCTACATCCCGGCGGGCGCGCAGCTGCCGCCGCGCATCGAACGACGGCGCTATGCCGGGCCGGGCTGGACCGATCTGGAAAGCGTCGGCGTGTTGCAGGGGGTGCTCGCCAATGTCGCGCCCGCCAGCGACTGGCTGATTCGCGCAGGGCTGTTCCGGTCATTGCTCGACGAGCCGTCGGCGTTCGCGCATCTGCTGCTGGACGTGACGCCCGAGGGTGCCGCCGATCGCCTCATCATCGCCGATCCGCACAGCCGCTTCGTCTCGACATCGGGCGAGTTTCGCGTCACCCGCAGCCTGACCGAGGGCGACCGGCTGCACGTCGTCCATCTGTCGCTGCGCGGACGCGACCGCAGCCAGCGTTACGGGGGATCGAGCTTCCATTTCTATGGTCCGACCGTCATCGGCGCGGCGTTCGACGTGGCAGAGCCCGATTACGCCTTCACCGAACAGACCCGCGACGGGGTGCGGCAATGGAGCGGCGGCATCGCCTATGAAGGGCGCTGGCGGGGCGTGGGCGAGCTGAGCTTCGGCGTGTCGCGCACCGATTATCGCAAGCGGTTCGAGCTGCCGGGCATGGCCGCGGTCGAAACCCGTGCCGATCCCTGGCTCTACAATGTCACCGCCGCCGCCTATCTGGGCAAGCGGCTGACCGTCTATGCGGGCCATGCGCGCGGGCTGGAGGAAAGCGGGATCGCGCCCGCCAATGCGGTCAACCGCAACCAGCCGCTGCCCGCGATCCTCACTCGCCAGATCGACGCCGGATTCCGCTATCAGCTGAGCGATGGCTTGCGCGCGGTGGGCGGGGTGTTCGACCTGCGCAAGCCGTACAACAATCTCGACGCGAGCGGGCGGTTCGGACCGCTCGGCGATATCGTCAGCCGGGGCGTGGAATTGTCGCTCGCGGGAACGGTGACGCCCAACCTCTACATCGTCGCAGGCGGCGTGCTGTCGCGCCCCCGCGTGACCGGCGCGGCGGTCGAACTGGGCCGGGTGGGCGAGCGACCGGTGGGAATTTCCGGGAGGCTGATCGATTTCAACGCCGACTGGCGGGTGAAGGCGGTGGCGGGGCTGTCGCTCGACCTGCGCGTGGCGCACAGCGGCGACGTGCCCGCGACCACCAGCAATCTGGTCGAGATTCCGTCGAGGACATTGGTCGATCTGGGCGCGCGTTATCGCTTCAAGCTGGGCGAGCGCAGCGCGACGGTGCGCGGGCAGGTCCGCAATGTCGGCGATGCCTATGGCTTCGACCTGCGCGGGGCCGGGGCCTATGCCCCGATTTCGGGGCGGACGGGGTCGCTGTACCTGACGGTGGATTTTTGAGGGGTTTGTCGGGGGCGACGCAGTAAAATTTGAGGGGTTTCGACATGCCAACGCCATGTCGTCGGTCGCCTCAAGCGGCGCCGTCCGGGCCGCTGCAGATGTGCGAAATAGCTGCCGCTATTTCGCGGCAGCGGCTGGAGCGGGCGAAGGGATTCGAACCCTCGACCCCAACCTTGGCAAGGTTGTGCTCTACCCCTGAGCTACGCCCGCTCTGGCGCGTGATCCCGGTGGCTGCACCGGGCGGGTAAGGCGCGCCCTCTAACAGCCGCATCCGGACCCGGCAACCCCTTTTGCGTAACTTTCGTTCGGGGGTTGGATGCCGCGTGCAAAGCGCCCAAATAGGGCATCATCCATTCCCCGATCAGGAGCGCCCCTTGGCCACGCTAGGATTGTCACCGCAGGAACGCGAAGCCGTCGATCAGTTCCGCAAGGACGTCGTCGAACCGTCGATGACCAGCCTCGTCATCCTTGATTTCTGGGCCGAATGGTGCGGTCCGTGCAAGGCGCTGACCCCGGTGCTCGAAAAGGTCGCTGCCGATTATGCCGACAAGGGCGTGGTGCTGGCCAAGGTCAATGTCGATGAAAACAAGTTCATCGCCGCGCAATTCCAGATCCGGTCGATCCCGACCGTCTATGCGATGTTTCAGGGGCAGCCGGTCGCCGATCTGACCAGCGCGCGCACCGAATCGCAGCTGAAGGGGATGCTCGACCAGCTGTTGAAGCAACTCCCGCTCGATTCGCCCGCCGCCCAGGCAGAGGCCGATATCGAGCCGCTGATCGCGATGGGCGAGGAAGCGCTGGCAGGCGGCGACGCCGAGCGCGCGCTGTCGATCTTTGCCCAGATCGCCGACATGGCGCCCGACAATGCCGCGGTTCATGCGGGCAGCGTCCGTGCGCTGGTGTCGCTGGGGCGCACCGACGAAGCGCAGGCGTTGCTCGACGCGCTGCCCGAGAAAGTGACCAAGGCTCCCGAAATCGACCGCGCGCGTTCGGCGCTGGCGCTCGCCACCACCGCGCAGCCGGTCCGCGACCTCGCCGCGCTGGAAGCCGAAGTTGCCGCCAATCCGTCTGACATGGACGCGCGCATGAAGCTCGCCGACGGCCAGATGGCGGCGGGCGACCGCGACGCCGCCGCCGACACATTGCTCGCGCTGATCGCCGAGGACCGCGACTGGAACGAGGCTGCCGCGCGCACCCGCCTGCTCCAGATCTTCGAAGTCGTCGGTCTCGAAGATCCCTGGGTGTCCGCGCAGCGCCGTCGCCTGTCCGCGACCCTGTTCGGGTGAGCACGCGGCTGTCGATCTTCCCCTTGGGAGGTGCGCTGCTGTTTCCGCAGATGCACCTGCCACTGCACATTTTCGAGCCGCGCTACCGGTCGATGGTGTCCGACGCGCTCGCGCGCGATCGCCGCATCGGCATGATCCAGCCGCGCGAAGGGGGCGAGAAGCCCGCCTTGTTTGACATCGGCTGCGTCGGTCAGATCATCGATGTCGAGGCGCATGAGGACGGGCGCTACGACATCGTGCTCCAGGGCGTGTCGCTGTTCCGCGTGACCCGCGAGCTGGAGGTGCCGACGCCGTTCCGCCAGGTCGAGGCGGAGTTGATCGCGGCGGAGACAGAAACCGATCTGTCGCTGGGCGCGCGCGCCAGCCTGGAACTCGAATCGCGGCGCTTCGCCGATGCGCAAGGCTATGCGGTGGATTGGGAAGCGGTGTCGCGCCTGGACGACCAGAGCCTGGTCAACGGCATCGCACAGATCGCGCCGTTCGATGCGGCGTCGAAACAGGCGCTGCTGGAGGCGCCCGACTTGGCGGCGCGCGCCGAGTTGATCGTGCAATTGATGCACTTCTACGGGCGGCATGGCGACGACGAAGCGGGTACGCTGCAATAGAGCGCAGCATTCTTCTCCCGTTCGCTTGAAACGAACGGACTTGGGTCAGGAGGCTTGAGAATTTGGCGAGCACCAGCCCGACCACCATCGTCCGCCGATCGCCCAGCCAGGCAAACACCCGCGACATTCTCGTTTGAGGGCGGGGAGTCAGGTAGCGTCCCCCGAACACTCCGCCACCCCGGACTTGTTCCGGGGTCCACCGGGCGGAGCGTGCACCGCATCATACCCGAACGAAGCGCAAGCGGCTTGGTGGACCCCGTAACAAGTCCGGGGTGACGACAACGGGCTTTAAACCGTCATCCCCTGGAGCAGCTTGGGCAAATCGCCCGACTCACCGCGTGCCTCGGCCATAAGTCGGCCCTTCAATGGCGGGATCGCGTTCACCGCCGAAATGCCGAACCGGCGAACCGCACTCGCGGTCTTGCCGGGTATCCCAAACAGCCGCGTGAGCAAATCGGTCGAACTTGCCACCATGAACGTGTCCAGCCCGCGCCACCGTTCGTAGCGCGCCAGCACCTGCGCATCGCCCAGGTCCATCCCCAGCCTTTTGCCCTCGACCAGCACCTCGACCAGCGCCGCGACGTCGCGATAACCCAGATTGACGCCCTGCCCCGCAATTGGATGGATGCCGTGCGCGGCGTCGCCAACCAGCGCCAGCCGCTTGCCCGTGACCTTGGCGGCATGATGGAACCCCAGCGGATAGCTCGACCGCTGCGTGACGGGGCCGAGCGTGCCCAGAAACCCGCCCATCCGCTTTTCCGCTTCGGCCAGCCAGCCGCGATCGCCCAGCTTCAGCAGGCCCGGTGCGTCCTTGGCATCCACCGTCCACACGATCGCCGATCGGTGGCCGTTCGCATCGTCCAGCAACGGCAGGATCGCGAAGGGTCCGGCCGGATAGAAGATCTCGAACGCGGTGTTGTCGTGCGGGTGTTCGTGGTTCAGCGTCGCGATCATCGCGACATGGTCGTACTGCCAGCGCGCGACGTTGATCCCGGCGGCTTCGCGCGTCGGCGAGCGGCGTCCCTCGGCAGCGATCAGCAGCGGTGCGCGAATCGTGTCGCCCGACGACAGCGTGACCGACACGCCGCCGACCCCGCGCTCGGTCGTCACCGGCAGCGTCTGCATCCGCAGGTCGACGCGCGACGCCGCGCTCGCGGCTTCGAACAATGCCGTCCGCAGTCGCCGGTTCTCATACATCACCCCCAGCGCCCCATCATCGGCATCGGGTTCGAAATCGAGCGCACCGGGCGCCAGGCCATCGCTCACCCGGATCGCCTTGATCGGGCAGCCATGTCCGGCCAGCCGCTCGCCCACGCCGATTGCGTCGAACATCCGGTGGCTGGCGCTGGCGACGGCGGAGGCACGTCCGTCGAACCCTGTGCCCTGAACTACCGCCGGATCGGCGGGATCGACGATGATCGACGACAGGCCATGCGCATCGAGCGCGATGCCCAGCGCGCTCCCGACCAACCCGCCGCCCAGGATGATGACATCTGCGCGTTCCATGACGAAGGACTTAGAGGGCGTGTGCGCGATGCACAATCACTCCTCGTCACCCCGGACTTGTTCCGGGGTCCACTGTGCCGCTTGCGCGATGCAAAAGGCACGATCGACAGTATTTGCCTCACGGTGGACTCCGGCGCTTCGGCCGGGGTTACGGAAGATGGGTCCAGGACTCCCAACCTCCACCCACCGCAACCCGCCTTGACGCCAGTGCCTCACCAAGCCAAGATTCCCCTTATGTTTCGGGCTGGGGCGCCCGATTTTTGCAACCCGCACGAAACGAAGCAAAAGGGGGCGGACGATGGCGAGCCGGGCAAGCCCAAGTCTGTGGCGCGATACGATGAAGGCAGGCGCGATCCGGTCGACCGCGCTGGCGGGCGCGATCGCGCTGTTCGTCGTCACCATCGCCACGGCGATTGCGATGCTCAGCTATCGCAGCGGCGATCCGTCGTTCAACACCGCCGCCGCGGGGCCGGCGCGCAACTGGCTGGGCGCACCCGGCGCCTATTTGTCCGACCTGTTGTTCGCGTTGTTCGGCGTGGCGGCGATCTTTCTGTTGCCCCTCGGGCTCAAAATCGCGCTTCGGCTGTGGCGCGACATTCCGGTGGGATCATGGGCGCGGATGCTGCGCCAGGTGCTGATCGGGGTCGTCCTGATGGGCGCGGCACTGGCGTTCGTGGCACCGGGCGCGGTGCTCAAACTGCCCGCCGGGTGGGGCGGCATGGCGGGCCTCGCCATATCGGGTGCGCTCGATCTCGCAATCGGACTGATCGGTGACGATGTGGCAGAGGTCTGGACCGCACGCGGCGTCGGGCTGCTGCTCGGGCTGGCGGGGATCATCGTCTGGGCGCGCGGCATGGCGATCGACTGGCGCGACGCCCGCATTCCGCTCCCCAGATTGCCGAAACCGGAGCGTGCGCCCGCCGCCGACGCCCCGCCGTTCGATGTCGAAGACGATTTCGACGACGGGCCGCGCGCGGCGCCCGCCCCGCGCAAGATCGCCGAACCCTCGACCAAGCCCGCGCCCGTCATCGCCGACCGCGCGCTGGCGCCCGCGACGGCCAAGCCGAAGGCCCCGACCCAGACCAGCCTCGACCTGCGCGACAATTACAAATTGCCGCCGCTCGACCTGCTCAAACCCGCACCCGCCAATTCGGCCAACCCGATCGACAAGGCGGCGCTGGAGCGCAACGCCCGGCTGCTCGAATCCGTCCTCGACGATTTCAACGTCAAGGGTTCGATCGTTGAAGTCCGCCCCGGTCCCGTCGTCACCATGTACGAGCTGGAACCCGCGCCGGGGATCAAGGCCAGCCGCGTCATCGCGCTCAGCGACGACATCGCGCGCAACATGTCGGCGATCTCGGCGCGCGTCGCGACCATCCAAGGACGCAACGTCATCGGCATCGAATTGCCCAATGCCCGGCGCGAGCCGGTGTCCTTGCACGAACTGATCGGCAGCCAGAGTTTTGCCGACCAGAACGCCCAGCTTCCCATCGTGCTCGGCAAGAATATCGCGGGCGACCCCGTCATCGCCGACTTGGCGCCGATGCCGCACCTGCTGGTCGCGGGCACCACCGGCTCTGGCAAGTCGGTCGGACTCAACTCGATGATCGTGTCGCTGCTCTATCGGCTGACGCCCGACCAGTGCCGGATGATCATGATCGATCCCAAGATGCTGGAACTGTCCATCTACCGCGGCATCCCGCACCTGCTCGCCGATGTGGTCACCGATCCGCCCAAGGCGGTCCGCGCGCTGAAATGGGCGGTCGAGCAGATGGAGGATCGCTACCGGATGATGGCGTCGGTCAACGTCCGCTCGCTGGGCGGCTTCAACGACAAGGTGCGCGCGGCCAGGGCCAAGGGTCAGAAATTGGGCCGCAAGGTGCAGGTCGGCTATGACGAAAACGGTCGCCCGATCCACGAGGAAGAAACGCTCGACCTCGAACCCCTGCCCCAGATCGTCGTGGTGGTCGACGAACTCGCCGACCTGATGATGACCGCGGGCAAGGAAGTCGAATTTCTGATCCAGCGCCTGGCGCAAAAGGCGCGCGCGGCGGGCATCCATCTGATCATGGCGACCCAGCGCCCGTCGGTCGACGTCATCACCGGCGTCATCAAGGCGAATCTGCCGACCCGCATCAGCTTCCACGTCACCTCGAAGATCGACAGCCGCACGATCCTGGGCGAACAGGGCGCCGAACAACTGCTCGGCAAGGGCGACATGCTCTACATGCCGCAGGGCAAGATGATCAGCCGCGTCCACGGCCCGTTCGTCAGCGACGAGGAGGTCCAGGCCGTCGCCGACCATTGGCGCGCGCAGGGCGAGCCGGATTATATCGACGCCGTCACCACCGAACCTGAGGAAGGCGCGGGCTTCTCATTGGATGGCGCGCCCTCGGGCGAGGACAGCCCGGAGGACCAGCAATTCCGCCAGGCAATCCAGTATGTCGCGTCGAGCCAGAAGGCTTCGACCTCCTGGCTTCAGCGCCAGATGCGCATCGGCTACAACTCCGCCGCCCGCCTGATCGAACGCATGGAACGCGAAGGGCTGGTGTCTGCCCCGGATCATGTGGGGCGGCGCGAAGTGCTGATGGATGAGGATGGGCGGCCAGGGTGATCGCGGTTCGCTGATCGCAACGCTCAGGCCGCAACCTCGACAATTCCACTTCGTCAGCCCGGACGTGTTCCGGGTTGACGGGTCATTAAGCCGCCACCGGCGCCCGCGTCAGGTTCAGGAACACGTCCTCCAGATCGGCTTCGCGCGTTGATACATCGACGATGCCGAACCCGGCGGCCTGCACTGCGGCCAGCACTTCGCCCGCATTCACCCGATCCTTTTGATAGGTGATGGCCAGCGTGCGGTCGCCTTTCAGTTCGATCTTCTGGAAACAAAGATTGTCCGGCGGGGTTGCGACGTCGCGGTCGACCGTCACCTCGACCAGTTTTTCCTGCGCCATGCCGATCAGCGCGCGGGTCGGCTCGTTGGCGATCAGGCGGCCGTGGTTGATGATCGCCACCCGGTCGCACAATTGCTCGGCCTCCTCCAGATAATGGGTGGTCAGCACCACCGTCACCCCCTGGTCGTTGAGTTCGCGGACATAGGCCCAGAGCTGCTGGCGAAGCTCGATATCGACGCCGGCGGTCGGCTCGTCGAGCACCAGCACGGGGGGCGAATGGACCATCGCCTTGGCCACCATCAACCGCCGCTTCATGCCGCCCGACAATGTGCGCGAATAGGCGTTGGCCTTGTCCGCCAGATGCATCGCCGACAGCAACTCGATCGTCCGTCGCCGATCCTTGGGCACGCCGTACAGCCCGGCTTGGATCTCCAGCGTCTCTGCGGGCGTGAAGAAGGGATCGAACAGGATTTCCTGATTGACGATGCCGATCGACGCCTTGGCATTGCGCGGATGCGCGTCGATGTCGAAGCCCCAGATGCTGGCGCGCCCCGCGCTCTTGTTGACCAGCCCTGCCAGGATATTGATCAGCGTCGATTTGCCCGCGCCGTTCGGCCCCAGCAGCCCGAAAATGCTGCCGCGCGCAACGTCGAACGTCACGTCGCTGAGCGCCTGCTTGCCACCCGCATAGGTCTTGGACAGACCGTTTATCTCGATTGCCGCCTGAGTCATGGCGATGTCGATAGTCTCCAAGTCACCTAACGACAACGACATCTGTGACGCCACCCAAGCCCGTTCGTTTCGAGCGAAGTCGAGAAACGTGAGCTAGGCGTTTTTGCCCCGTTTCTGGACTTCGCTCGAAACGAACGTGGAAAGGGTGATCGAAAGATTGTCGGGGGAAATCGCTTTTGCTATCGGCGCAGTCATGATCGCACCGCCCGAAACCACCCGCGTTACCAGCCGCCGCGTCTCGTGCGACGGGGCCAGCGAGATCCCGGGCGGCGCGGCCCTCGGCCACCCGCGCGTTTTCCTCGAAATCGACGAGCATGGCTATGTCGATTGCGGCTATTGCGACCGGCGTTTCATCCTGATCGGCGGGCCAGCCGACGGCGCGGACCAGGGCAGCCTCCCCGACATCGCGTCTGGCGCAAGTCTTTAAGGCACCTATATCGGCGGGATGACGATCCCTGCTGACCCGCGCAGCTTCCTTTATGGCAGCACGCTCGATCCCGATACCGCGCGCAAACTTACCGCCGAGGCGCTGTCGCGCGCCGATGACGGCGAACTCTATTTGCAATATCGCAAGACCGAAGCGTTCGGGTTCGACGACGGCGTTCTGAAAACCGCCTCCTATTCGACCGATTCGGGTTTCGGCCTGCGCGGCGTGTCGGGCGAGACGACGGCGTTTGCCCATGCCAGCGAACTCAGCGCCGACGCGATCCGCCGCGCCGCGCAGACGATGACGCTGATCGATCCCAGCGACCGCACCCGCGCCGCGCCGCCGCGCGGCAACAACCACCACCTCTACACCGCTGCCGACCCGATCGAACTGATGCCGTTTGCCGACAAGGTCGCGCTGTGTGAGGCGATCGATACCGCCGCCCGCGCCCGCGATCCGCGCGTCGCGCAGGTGTCGGTATCGCTGCTGGGATCGTGGAGCGTGGTCGAAATCGTCCGCCCCGACGGCTTCGTCGCCACCGACATCCGCCCGCTCACGCGCCTCAACGTCTCGATCGTCGTCGAATCGAACGGACGGCGCGAAACCGGCAGCGTCGGAATCGGCGGCCGCGATCTCTACGCGCCGATTGTCACCCCCGACGCCTGGAACCGCGCGATCGACGAGGCACTTGCTCAGGCGCTGGTCAACCTCGAAGCCGTCGATGCGCCCGCCGGCGAGATGCCCGTGCTGCTCGGCCCCGGCTGGCCCGGCATCCTGCTCCACGAAGCGATCGGCCACGGGCTGGAAGGCGATTTCAACCGCA
This sequence comes from Pseudomonadota bacterium, assembly GCA_023418595.1. Classification (GTDB taxonomy): domain Bacteria; phylum Pseudomonadota; class Alphaproteobacteria; order Sphingomonadales; family Sphingomonadaceae; genus Sphingomonas. The sequence goes on along the minus strand of JAEZZI010000026.1, from coordinate 105,890 downwards.
AGGGCACTTCCGCCTTTTCCGGCAAGATCGGCCAGCGCGTCGCCGCCCCCGGCGTCACCGTCGTCGACGACGGATCGATTGCGGCGCGGCGCGGATCGCTGTCGATCGACGACGAAGGCACGCCGACCCAGGAAAATGTGCTGATCGAGGACGGCATCCTCAAAGGCTATATCCACGACCGCCTGAACGCGCGGCTGATGGGGGTCGAGCCGACCGGCAACGGCAGGCGGGAAAGCTTCGCGCACGCGCCAATGCCGCGCATGACCAACACCTTCATGCGCGGTGGGAACGACAACCCCGCCGAACTGCTTAGCCGCGTAAAGAAGGGCATCTTCGCCAAATCCTTCGGCGGCGGTCAGGTCGATATCGTGTCGGGCAAATTCGTGTTCAGTTGCACCGAGGCGTACCGCATCGAAAACGGCAAGCTAGGCGCGCCGATCAAGGGCGCGACGCTGATCGGCGACGGCCCGACTTCGCTCACCCATGTCCAGGGCATCGGGAACGACTTTGCGCTCGACCCCGGCATCGGCATGTGCGGCAAAGGCGGTCAGAGCGTGCCTGCGGGCGTAGGTCAGCCGACGCTGCTGATCGGCGGGCTCACCGTGGGCGGGACCGCGGCTTAGCTTCATTCGGTCGCCCGCTCTCCCCTCATCCGTTCGTTTCCAGCGAAGTCGAGAAACGTGAGCTAGGGGTGCTTGAGCATTTATCGACCTCGCTCGAAACGAACGGAACAGAATATTTTCGGCTAGAGCCCGCTAATAAGCCCGTCCAGCGCCGTCGATATGGACCATTCCTGCTCCGACACCGACCCGATCCGCGCGCCAAGTTGCTTCACCGGGATCGCCGCCGCGAAATGCGTCAGCATCAACATCTCATCCCCACGCACATCCAAGACCGGATTAAGCCGCCGATCGACCTGAACCGCGTCATCGGGAAATGCCAGTGGCACCACGAACCGCGTGTTGAGGTGATCGAGCAGGTCACTCTGACAATCGAGCAGAACGGTCCCATCCTTCGATCGATACAGGTCGAATTTCGCCACCGCTCAAAACATCCGGTATTTTTCTAGCGGCAAGCCATGCTGTTCGACCCAGGCGTTGTTCGCCTCGATCGCCGCGCGATTCTCTTCCTTCCACAACCGGTCGCGCTCCTTTTTCGCGGCGTCGCGGATCGCTGCCTCGCTGACCTGCGACAGGTTGATCCCCGCCTCGCGCGCCGCGGCAACCACACCGGTATCGATCGAAAGATTGACGGGTTTGCGCTTGCCCGAGGCAATTGGATCATGCTTCATGCGCAAAGGATATGCGCATGACTGATGCGCGTCAATCGGAGGAACCCTGCATGGCGCTCGTCGAAATCGGCCGGTTCGACATGTTCGAAGCGCATATCGTCGCGGGTCGGCTTGAGGCAGCGGGCATCCCGGCGGTGTGTTTCGACACCGGCGCGAGCATCGCCGACGGCTCCGCGCTGCTGATCCCGGTACGCGTCATGGTCGATGACGAGGATGAGAGCGACGCCCGCGAGCTTCTCTCGACGCCTGATACTGGCCGTGCCTAAAATTCGGGCAACTTTTCGCATTTGCACAAATTTCTGACTGCCCGCGACATTTGGTTTCGCCAAATGCGTTGAAAAGAACCGCTTTCGACTCTGGCACGCCCTTTGCTGCATTGCCCTCGGAAAAAACCGAAACAAGGGGGCGGCATGAAACTGGTCATTGCCATCATCAAGCCATTCAAGCTCGATGACGTGCGCGAGGCACTGACAGACGTCGGCGTCGCGGGCATGACGGTCAGCGAGGTCAAGGGTTTCGGGCGGCAAAAGGGCCAGACCGAAATCTATCGCGGGGCCGAATACAGCACCAACATGGTGCCCAAGATCAAGCTGGAGATCGTCTGCGCCACCGACCTTTGCGACCGTGTGGTGGAGGCGATCCAGTCGTCGGCCAACACCGGCGCGATCGGCGACGGCAAGATTTTCGTCCTCGACGTCGGCCAGGCGGTGCGCATCCGCACCGGCGAAACCGATCAGACCGCGCTGTGATGGGGGTCCTAATGCACAATCCGCTTACCAAGGCCAAGCTGGCCGCCGCGGCGCTCACTGCGTCGATCTTCACCGCCCTGCCCGCCTGGGCACAGGACGCAGCGCTTCAGGCGCCCGACGCCGCTGCAGAGGTGGTCGCGACCGTGAACAAGGGCGACACCGCCTGGATGATGACCGCGACCGTGCTGGTGATGGCGATGATCGTCCCGGGCCTCGCGCTGTTCTATGGCGGCCTGGTCCGCACCAAGAACATGCTGTCGGTGCTGACTCAGGTGATCGCGGTCGCCGCACTCGCGATGATCCTGTGGGTCACTTACGGTTACGGCCTGGCATTCGGCGGCGACGCCAACCAGTTCATCTCCGCAGGCAAATTCTTCCTCGCGGGCGTTACCCAGGATTCGACCGCCGTCACCTTCTCCGAAGGCGTCGAAATCCCCGAATTCGTGTTCATCGCGTTCCAGATGACCTTTTCCGCGATCACCGTCGCGCTGGTTGTCGGCGGCCTCGTTGAGCGGATGAAGTTTTCCGCGCTGATGGTGTTCGCGCTGATCTGGCTGACCATCGTCTATTATCCGATCGCGCACATGGTCTGGTACGAAGGCGGCGACGAGGCGACGACCGGCCTGATCTTCGGCTGGGGCGCGCTCGATTTCGCGGGCGGCACCGTGGTCCACATCAATGCCGGCGTCTCCGCGCTGGTCGGCGCACTGATCCTCGGCACGCGGCTGGGCTACAAGAAAGACGTGATGGCGCCACACTCGCTGACCATGACGCTGATCGGCACCGGCCTGCTGTGGGTCGGCTGGTTCGGCTTCAACGCAGGATCGGCGCTCGAGGCGAATGGTTCGGCAGGCCTCGCGCTCATCAACACCTTCGTCGCGACCGCGGCGGGCGTACTGTTCTGGATGCTGACCGAGCGGATGCTGGGCCACAAGGGATCGCTGCTCGGCGCCTGTTCGGGTGCCATAGCGGGTCTGGTCGCCGTCACGCCCGCGGCGGGCAATTCGGGTCCGTTCGGCGCGATCCTGCTGGGTGCGATCTCGGCGATCGTCTGTGCGTGGTTCGTTGTGTCGATCAAGCCCAAGCTCAACTTCGACGAATCGCTCGACGTGTTCGGCATCCACGCACTGGGCGGCATCGTCGGCTCGATCGGCACCGCCTTCACCATGCTGCCCGCTTTGGGCGGTCCGGCAGGCGACGATTACGCGCTGGGCAGCCAGCTCTACATCCAGGTGATTTCGGTGCTGGTCGCGATCGCTTGGGCAAGCGTGGGCTCGGCCATCGCCTTCGGCGCGGCCAAGGCGCTGACGGGCGGGCGTGTCAGCGAAGAGGTGGAGCGCGAAGGCCTCGACCTCGGCGAACATGGCGAACGCGCCTACAATTATTGACGACATTGGGGAGGGCATCCGCATCCGCCCTCCCCAACCAGAGGTTCCTCCTGCGGACGACTGGGCCGGTGAGCAATCACCGGCCCATTTTTTGTGCGCGGCGCACGTCCATTCCCTCCCGTGAGCCCGGCCGAAGTACCGGGATCCACCAGGCCGCAGATCCAGCGATGACAATCGAATGCTCAGCGCGTGGCAAAGAAATTGGTTCGCGCGGAGGCGTAGAGGACGGGAAGCAGACGGTCCTTGTCGCCGCGAAGCGCCCCGCAACCACCGATTCGGAACGAGCGTTGAAGAAGCCTTTGATCGCGAACGCTCTGCGCTCTTTGCGCCTCTGCGTGAAAATCCTTCCCAACAAAGGCCCCGCCGAAGCCGGACGCCGCCTTAAGGCGTCCGCCGCACCGGCGGCATCGCGTTACAGATATCCGCCCCGCCAAGCTGCACCGTAAAGAACGGCGGCTCGCGATTCTCGCGCATCTTCACCCAGGCGGCAAAGCGCGGATTGTCGGTCGCGCGATATTCGAACCGCGGCCGCTCGCCGACCGGCAGGTCGCTCGCCAGCCGCACGGTTTCGATCCGCACATATTGCTTGGGATCGTCATAGATGCCCAGCGCCTGCATCCCGCGCGGCAACACGGTCAGATGCTCGATCCCCTCGACGATCCGCCCGGCGAGCGCGATGTTGCGGTCCAGATGCCGCGGCCCATGCCCGATCACGGTATAAAGGTCGCTACCCGACCCCGTGCTCGGCGCCAGATCGCGCGCGACGCCGACCATGCCGTAGCAATGCGGCATCCACGACCGCTCACCGTCACCGACCAGCGGCCAGCCATCGACGCTGTAGCCCGATCGCGCCGCGTAAGGATCGCGCCGTGACAGCACCGTCACCCCGTCCCAGCCTTCCCAGTCATATTCGGGCGGAGGATTGGCGACGACGCCGGGCTGCGGCTTCTTCTCGGTGGGATCGCCCCACTGCACGACGTAATTGTCCTGCACCCGGTACACGCTCTCGCCGTCCCACCAGCGCGCGGCGGCCAGCTTGCGGATATTGTCGACATGGACGGGCGCGTAACGGGGCGCGAGCCGGATGAAGATCCGCCGATCCCCGGACAGGGTCATCACCAACAGCTCGTCGGCGGGGATTTCGCGCCAATCCTCCGCCGCCGCATCCCACGGGTTCGGGGCGTCGGGCGTCGTCGGGGCGGGCGTCGCGACAGGCACGGGCGCGGGTTGCGGAGCCGCCTGCGGCGCGGGCGACGGCGCAGGCGGGGACTGGACGAGCGCCAGGAGCGCAAACAGGCTGGTGAGCATGGCTGCAAGTGTTGGCACGAGCGCCCGCCTTCGCGCAATCACCCAGACGCTTGCACGCCCCCGCCGCCTCGCCTAGGGGAACCGCCTGTCCAGGCATTCAAACCTGCGGAGCGGTGGCCGAGTGGTCGAAGGCGCTCGCCTGGAAAGTGAGTATACGGCAAAACCGTATCGAGGGTTCGAATCCCTCCCGCTCCGCCACTTCGGTATAAAACCGGGAACGCCGATTCCCGCCGTTTTCCCTCCCTTAGCGGCTACCAGTGTCCTCAACAGGACGCTTTTGCTGCCTTTGAGATAGATCGCGTCATCCGCGACCTCGACGTGCTGGGCGAAGGCCCGGACGTGTTCCCGCCGATAGCCGCCCTTTCCGAGCCGGAGCCGGGTGCGGGCTTCGCTTGCCAGTTCCCGCACGGCCGCACCTGTTAGGCCCTGATGGGCCGAGCTTTTCAGCATGGCCTCGGTCCTTTCGGCATCGGCCCGTGCCTGATCCCGTAGCGCGGTAAGGCCCGCTATCCGCTCGCCGAGGGCGGATTCGGCCGGGTCGAGCGAACCAGCCTCGATAGCGTCGTAAAGCCGCTTGAGGCGCATGTCGGCCTCGGCGGCGCGCTGGTTCAATTCGGCGATATGCTGGCTGCGCCGCTCGACGCTCTCCTGCCTGCGATCCAGAAGCGAGGCGAGCACGTCTTCGATCCGCTCGGGGTCGAGCAAGCGTTCCTCAATATGGCTGACCACGATGCGGTCGAGCCTGTCCATGGGGATCGCACGGCCCTTGCAGCCGGTGTCGCCCTGCCGCGCCCGGATCGAGCAGGCATAATAGCGATACCGGCCGTTCTTGCCGGTGCGCAGCGTCATCGCGCCACCGCAATTGCCGCAATGGCAAATGCCCGTCAGCAGGTTCGGCCCGCTGACGACGCGCGGCGGCGTCACCTTCGGATTGTTGACCTGCAAGCGCCTCTGCACCGCCTCGAAGGTCTCAAGGTCGATCAGCGGTGGCACCGCGACGGTGACGATTTCTTCCTCGGGCTTCACCTCGCCCTTTTTGGAACGGCGATTGAACCGATGCTCGCCGATATAGGTGCGCCGGGTCAGGATACGGTGGAGCTGGCCGATGCCCCAACGCCCGCCGCTGCGGGTGAACATGCGGTTCCTGTTGAGGTAGCTGACGATGTTCTTGACGCCCATGGGGCCGGACGTGCCGTCGCCTTCCGTTGCAAGGCGGAAGATCAGCCGCACGGTGTCGGCGTGCAGCGGGTCGATTTCCAGCTTCTTCTTCATCTTCGCGCCGCGCTGCTCGGCATCGACGACGCGGTAGCCGATGGGCGGAAGCGAACCGTTCCAGAAGCCTTGGCGGGCGTTCTCCTTCAAGGCGCGCAGGACGTGCTTGGCGTTCTCCTTGGACTGGTATTCGTCGAACAGCGCCATGATCTGCCGCATCATGACGTGCATGGGGTCGTCGCCCATTTCCTGTGTGATGGACACCAGCCGGACGCCATTCTTGGCGAGCTTCCTGACGTTGAACTCCAGCTCGAAGTGATCGCGGAAGAAACGCGAGAAGCTGTGAACCACCACCACGTCGAACGGCGCGGGCTTGCTGGTGCCGGCCTCGATCATCCGTTGGAACTCGGGGCGACGGTCGTTGGTCGCCGATGCTCCGGCCTCTACGAAGGTTTCGACGAGCTGATAGCCGCGCGAAGCGCAATAAGCCTCGCCCTGCTTGCGCTGGTCGGGGATCGACACGTTATGCTCGGCCTGCCGCGTCGTGGAGACGCGCAGGTAGAGCGCGGCGCGCAAGGCGACATGGGGACTTTGCATATTCATAGCGCGCCTCCTTTCGCGGCCCGGCGCTCGATCAGCGGCAGCTCCAGCGCCACGCGATCATGCAGCACCTTGGGAACGACCTTCTGGCCCTCGCCGGGGTCCATACGGACAAGGCCGTAGTTCGCCATCGTCTTGAGGGTTCGGGACAGGCTGGGCTTCGACCGCCCGGTGATCCGCGACAGTTCCTCCAGCGAGCCGGGCGACTGCTCGTCGATGACGCGCAGCAGCTCGCGATTCCCACTGGAGAGGATTTGCGCGAAGGATTCCGTGGATGTGAACCACACCTTCGGATCATTGGGCGCGGGCTTTTCCTCGCCCTTGGCGATCCGCATGGTGCGGGCCTTCATCTCATCATAGCCGGCAATCCCGACTTTCAATGTGGTCATGTTACGCCTCGCTCCTTCAACACCGCGTCCACCGCCTGCCAGAAGTCGGCCAGCAGCTTGGCCGCGTCCTCGTAGGCGTAAGGCTTCACGGTCTGGAGACGATGCCTATGGTCCATCGGCTCGCCCCTCCTGCCTCGGCCGACCGGATGGGCATTGTCGAAGCCGACCAGCCGCTCGCCCGAAGGCCCGTGAAGCGTGAGCGAGTAATCGAGGCCGTGCGGCTTCTCCGGCGATGCCGGAACGCGGGTGACGACGAACTTCACCCAATGACCGCCCTCGGGATCGACAACGAGCACCTGTCCGTCGAGGTCCAGAAGCGTGTCGAGGCTCGGGTCACGATCCTCGCTCATGGCTTACTGTTACCATCTGATGTTAATGACGGCAAGTGCTGATTGTCAGGATCGTCGATTGGGCCGAACAGCCGGTCGAGCACGTCGCCGAAATACCGCTCGAAGATTTGCAGTTCTTCCTCGGTGATCGGCACCTTCTCAGGCCAGTCGTCGAAGACAGGCAACGATTCCACATCGACGATGCGAAGCGGCGACCTGCGGCGCTCTCGGCCGTCCGGCGTGGGTTTGTCGGCATAGTCGAAAAGATCGTCGGGAAGTGTCTTGGGGACCGGGTGTCGCGGTCGCCCTTTGCTGGCGCGGCGGCGCTCTGCGCACATGGAATCCTCCTTGGTCCGGTGTGGATTCCGGGGCGCTCAAGGACCCGGAATTAAGCGAACCATGGAGGGGGATCGGCGGCCTGTAGCGTGCCGCATTTGCGTGTATGTGCTGGCGGCACCCCGACAGGACGGGCTTAGCTTGCGGCTCGCCGCGCCTTGGCGAAACCTCGATCCGTGGCGATGAACCGCTCCAGCATAGGCACGATCAGTCTGACGGGATCGGCGGCGGGCTGGCCGCTCTCACGGGCCAGCACCTCGGCATAGGCGACCAGATCGCGGTGAAGCGGCGCGGGCAGCTCCACCGTGACTTTCACGGGCTTGTCGTCGGGGAGCGGGCCGAGTTTCAGCTTGGTCATGGTCAACCTCCTGCCGGCTCGAACACAAGGTCGCGGGTCACGATGATGCGAACCGGGAAGCCCGGCCGGATGGTCAGCGTCGGCGCGACCAGCAACTGGCGCTGCACGATCTGCTGGCCCGCCTGATTGACGGTATCCTGCGCCCCGTCGCGGATGGCGCGGATCAGCCGGTCCTCGTCGCTGGTCGCCAGCTCCGTGCCGACTGCGAGCAGCGTGGACAGCCCTGCGGCCTTCATCAGATCCCACCAATGGTAATCAACCCCGTCTTCCAGCCCGGCATAGCCGCTGGAGTCCGCGCCCGGCAGACGCTCAAGGACGATGGAGCGGCCACCCGGCAGGATCAGGCGGTTCCACACCAAGAGCACCCTGCGCTGGCCGAAGGTCACGCCGTCATCATATTGGCCGATGATGCGGGTGCCCTGCGGGATCAGGAGCAGGCTGCCGGTGGGGCTGTCATAGACGTTCTCCGTCACCTGTGCGGTGATCTGGCCGGGTAGATCGGAACGGATGCCGGTTATCAACGCGGCGGGAATTACGGCCCCGGCCTGAAGAATGTAGGGCGAGGCCGGCGGCGCGACACGATCCGGGGCGATGGTCTGCCGGTCCACCGGCCCGTTGAGAAACGCTGTATGCCGGTCCTGCGTCGCGAGCTGTCCGCCGAGGCCGAGTCCTGCAAGACCGGGCATGGCCGTTCCCGCCGGCGCACCCGTGCGTGGGCCGGACTGGAAAAACACGTTGCTCAAGCGCGCGGCTTCTTCCTCGGCAAGACGGCGCTGTTCGTCGGGATCGACGGCTGGCGTTGTCATGACGGTCGGCGCGACGGGCTGACCCCGGTTCTGCGCGTCGAGGATTGGACGGCCGAGGTCGCCCGGCAGCGCCGGGCCGAGCACTGGGCCGGTATAGTCACGCGGCAGGCCGGACAGCCCGTCCGCCGTGGGGCGGTTCTCGGTCGAATAGAGTTCGTCCCCTCCCGGTCCTGCATCGCGGGTCTGGAGCGCGTAGATGAGCGCCCCGCCGATGCCGAGCAGCGCGACGGCTCCGACGCCGGCCAGCATCTTACGGGACAGGCGGGTGACGCGGGGCGGTTCGGCGCGCAATCGCATGGGCGCGGTGGTGTCGATGGTGGTGTTGTCAGTCATGACGGGGAGTCTCCGGTCGCGCTGGCGGGCTGCGCGGCGGCGGCCTGCGTCGGGTTGATTCGGACGATCCTGACGACCTGCTGGCGGTTGCCGCTGCCAAGGCGCAGCTCGGCCGCGCCGAACAGGCGATCCACAATCAGGACGTTCTGATGGATACGGCTGTTGACGATCTGCGGCTCGCCGTCCGCGCCGAGCACGAAGATCGGCGGCATCTCGCCCTGCACGATGCCGGCCGGGAAGACGACATAGACGCGGCGGCCATCGTCGAAGACGGAAGCCGGCCGCCATGGCGGGCTGTCGCCCTGCACCTGCAAGGCGTAGCGATAGTTCCGCGCGGCTTCGGCCGGGATGACCGGTGCGGCCGGAACCGTCTGGCGCTGACCTGCTGGCGGCGTCGGATAGGCCCATGCCACGGCCGGCATGTAGAGCGATTCCCGAGCGTGCAGTTCGATCATGTAAATTCGCCTGTCGGTGGTGACGACGAGGTTCGTCGATATGTCCGGCCGTGTCGGCTTCGCGAGGATATGGACGCGGCGATTTGCACCTGACCCGGATTCCGTGTCGCCGATGATCCAGCGGGCGGTGTCGCCGGCCGCGATCGGCCCCGCGCCGGTCAGGCTCTCGCCCGGCTCCAGCGCGATCGTCGTGATCTGGCCGACTGCGGCATAGACCTGATAGAGTGCGCCTTCCGACCACGGATATATCTGGATGGCGTTGTAATAGCCCTCGCGGCGCGGCTCGACGCGGGCGGCTGCGTTGGCGTTCTCGACGCGGCCGGTCGGCGTGCCGGCGACGGTGCCGCCGCGCGCGACGGTCCATGCCGGAGGCGTGTGCAACGGCCGGGGCGTGTCGCTGGTGGCTGCCGCCTGCACGGTCGGCAACGGCGGCACCTCGGCATCGTAGCTCCATTGCTGCGTGCGGTTGGTGGCGCAGCCGGCCAGCATGGTCGCCGAAAGCAGCATGGCCGCTATTGCGGGGATGCGGGTGACGGTTCTCATTGGCTCATCTCCCGCGACCACGAGATTGCGTTGACGTAGATGCCGAGCGGATTGGCGCGCAGCCGTTCGGCATTGCGCGGTGGCTGGATCACGATGGTGAGGATGGCCGTCCATCGCTCGGTCGTGGAGAGCTGGCCGTTCTCGTAATGGCGTTCGGTCCATGCGATGCGGAAGCTGTTGGGGGATGCCCGGATGACGCTCGAGACCTCGACGGCGACCTGCTGACGGCCGACGCGGGTGAACGGGTCGTTGGCGCGGGCGTAGTCGTTCAAGGCAGCCGCGCCGCGATCCGTGGTCCACTCATAAGCCCGAAGCCAATTCTGGCGAACAATGATGGCGTCGGCCGGGATCGCGCGGACCTGCTCGATGAAGCGGCCGAGATGGAAAGCGATCTGCGGGTCAGTCGGCCGATAATCGGCGTTCGCAGGCGCGACGGTTTGCGCCTGACCGAGATTATCGACCTGCACCACCCAAGGCACCACAGTTCCGCGTGCGGACTGCCACACTAGCGCCGAGGCGAAGCCGGCCGAAAGGATCAGGGAACCGAAGGCCATGAGCCTCCAGTTCCGCGCCTGCACGCGGGCCGAGCCGATACGCTCGTCCCAAGCCTGCGCGGCCTTCTGATAGGGCGTCTCGGGTTCCGGCGATTTGCCGTAATGGGTTGCTGGTCGTTTGAAGATGCTCATGAGCGGTCACTTTCGGAAAGGTTGACGGAGGAACCGGAGCCATGGCTGTCGCCGGAGCGGACGGCATGGGCTGTCATGGTGGTGCCGTGGTTGAGGGCCTGCCGGCGCTGCCGCTGCGCCCAAGCCGGAGGGCTGCCGGCCGGGCTGGATGGCGCGGCTGCGGGTTCGGCGCTTGCGCCGCCGACCGTGCCCATTGTGGAGCTGCCGCCCGTCACGCCGAAACCGGCCTTTGCGCCAGCGGAGAAGCTGGACTTGACGCTTTCGCTTGCTTGGGATGTTGCGCTGGAGGCAGCCCGCTTGAGCGGGGAGATAGCGGCCGAGCCTGCGGCGCGTGCAACACCGCCAAGGCCGGAAGCAACGCCTGCCGCGCCGGTCTGGCCGAGCGAGCCAAGGCTATATGCAGCGGTCGCCGCGCCCGCGGCCGTCGCGCCGCCGCGAACCGCCGCGGCTCCACCAGACAGGGCAGCAGCGCCGCCCTTGGCGGCAAGCATGGCACCGCCGCCAGCAGCCGCACCGCCGGCAAGCACCATGCCGCCGGCGGCGAGGCCCGTGCCAACGGCCGCGCCCGCGCCGAGCTGGGGACCGCCCGAAACAATGCCGTTGGCGATACCGGGACCGAAGATGCCGAGGCCGAGCAGCGATAGCGCGGCGAGCACAATCGCCATGGCGTCGTCGATGCTCGGCGTCTGACCGCCGAAACCAGCCGTAAATTGTGAAAACAAGGTGCTGCCGATGCCGATGATGACGGCGAGCACCAGAACCTTGATGCCGGAGGACACCACGTTGCCAAGCACGCGCTCCGCCATGAAGGCGGTCTTCCCGAACAGGCCGAAGGGGATCAGCACGAAGCCGGCGAGCGTGGTCAGCTTGAACTCGATCAGCGTCACGAAAAGCTGGATGGCGAGGATGAAGAAGGCCAGCACCACCAGCGCCCATGCGAACAGCAGGCACGCGATCTGGATGAAGTTCTCGAAAAAGGCGATCCAGCCCATCAGGTCGGAAATGGAATCGAGCAGCGGGCGGCCGGCGTCGAGGCCGGTCTGCGCCACGCGGCCGGGCCGCATCAGGTCTTCGACGGAAAAGCCGGTGCCCGACGCCATCAGGCCGAGACCAGCGAAACTCTCGAAAACGATCCGGGCGAGGTTGTTCCAGTTGGAGATGATGTAGGCGAACACCCCAACGAACAGGGTCTTCTTCACCAACCGGGCGATAATGTCGTCATCCGCGCCCCACGCCCAAAACAGCGCGGCAAGCGTCACGTCGATAACGATCAGAGTGGTTGCGATGAAGGCGACCTCGCCGCCGAGCAGGCCGAACCCGCTGTCGATGTAGGAGGTGAAAACCCCGAGGAAATTGTCGATAACGCCCGTATTGCCCATGGTCAGCGCGCCTCGTTCCGGTCACGGCCGAGGAAACGGTCACGGGATTCCGCCCATGCTGCGAGGCAGTCGGTGTCACTCGCTGCCGCCTCGCCGAGCTGCTGGCAACGGCGCAGGGTTCCGCGCAGGGGGTCGGTCGGCGGCTGGACGGCCGGCGCTGGGGGTGGCGCGGAAGGGTCGTCCTTCCGCGCCATGTCGATTGCGGTCGCCGTGACGGCGATGGCGACGAACACCACGGCCCCGAGCCGGGCCAGCATCTTGCCGTCCATGGCGAGCCTCCCGGTCAGTTGTTGCCGTTGTTGAACATTTGCGCGTTGCCGGGCTGGTAGCCGCTACCGGGCGTGAGGAAGCGGCGGCGCTGCTCGCGGCCCTGTTCGGCGGCGGTGGCGCGTTCCGCTTCGGTCAGCGCGTCGGCGCGGCCGTTCGCTGAGATGACCGCGATCAGGTCGGAGAGCTGCTGCGACTGGAGGGCGAGAAGTTGGTTGCCGGCCTGCGTCGCCTGCAATGCCCCGGTCGCGCCCTGACTCTGGCCGACAAGCGCGGCCATCTCGGCGCGGTTGCTGTCGATATTGCCGACCGCCCCCGCCTGCACGCGCATCGCGTCCTGCAAGCCGCCGACCGTGTTCTCCCAGCGCGAACGCGCATCGGCGACAAGCTGGGCGTCGGTCGCCGAAAGCGAAACATTGCCGTATCGCTGCTGGAACGCTTGGTCGATCTGCCCGACCTCGAAGGCGATGTTCTGAGCTTGGCCTAATAACTGCTGCGTGCGCTGGACGTTCTGCTGGAGCTGCTGGAGCGAGGAATGCGGCAGGCTTGCAAGATTGCGGGCCTGATTGATGAGCATCTGCGCCTCGTTCTGGAGCGAGGTGATCTGGTTGTTGATCTGCTCCAGAGTGCGGGCGGCTGTCAGGACGTTTTGCGCGTAGTTGGACGGGTCATAGACGATCCGGCCGAAAAGCTGGGCGTGGGCCGGCGCTGCCGCCATCGGCGAAAGCGCGACAGGCACGGCGAGGATTGCTGCCGCGACCAGCGCGGCGCGAGGGGGCGAGAATTGAATGGTCATGGTGTGGTCTCCTTCTCAGGCTGGGGGGTGATGTTGGTGAGGTTCGGGATCAGGTCGGCCGCCCAATCGACGCCGCGCTCGCGCAGCCATGCGGCGAGGAAGCCGTCGCGGCCGTGTTCGGCGACGATCTGCGCAATGAGCGTCTGGTCGGATTTGGCGGATGCGGCGCAGAGCGCGAGGCCGACTTCGGACAGGCCAAGCTCGAACAGGCGATTGCCCCTGCGGCTTTGGCAGTAATAATCCCGCTTGGGCGTGGCACGCGCGAGGATTTCGATCTGTCGGTCATTGAGGCCGAAGCGGCGATAGATGGCCGTGATCTGCGGCTCGATGGCCCGCTCGTTGGGCAGCAAGAGCCGCGTCGGGCAGCTTTCGATAATGGCAGGCGCGATGTTGCTGCCATCAATGTCGGACAGGCTTTGCGTGGCGAAGATGACCGATGCGTTCTTCTTGCGCAGCGTTTTCAGCCATTCGCGGAGCTGGCCGGCGAATCCCTCGTCGTCCAGCGCAAGCCAGCCCTCGTCGATGATGAGCAGCGTGGGCCGCCCGTCGAGCCGGTCGCCGATGCGGTGAAACAGATAGGACAGCACGGCCGGGGCCGCGCCGGTCCCGACAAGGCCCTCGATCTCGAACGCCTGCACGTCCGCCGAGCCGAGATGTTCGGCTTCGGCGTCGAGCAGCCGGCCGTAGGCCCCGCCGACGCAGTATGGCCGGAGCGCCTGCTTCAAGTCGTTCGACTGGAGCAGCACGGCAAGGCCGGTGATGGTGCGTTCTTCAACTGGCGCGGACGCAAGCGAAGTCAGCGCCGTCCAAAGATACTCTTTGACCTCGGGTGTGATGGCGACGCCCTCGCGCATGAGGATGGCGGCAATCCAGTCCGCCGCCCATGCGCGTTCATAGGTGTCGTGGATGCGGGCAAGCGGCTGGAGCAAAACGGACGCCGCCGCCCCATCGGTCAACCCACCGCCGAGGTCGTGCCAGTCGCCGCCCATGGCGAGCGACGCGGCACGGATCGAACCGCCGAAGTCGAAGGCGAAGACCTGCGATCCCGCATAGCGACGGAACTGGAGCGCCATGAGCGCCAGCAACACGGATTTGCCCGCGCCCGTGGGGCCGACGACAAGGGTGTGGCCTACGTCGCCGACATGCAAAGACAACCGGAACGGGGTTGAGCCTTCGGTCTTTCCAAAGAGCAAAGGGGGTGCACCGAAATGCTCATCCCGTTCCGGCCCCGCCCACACCGCCGAAAGCGGGATCATGTGGGCGAGATTCAAAGTGCTGATGGGTGGCTGGCGGACATTCGCGTAGGCGTGTCCGGGCAGGCTGCCGAGCCATGCGTCAACCGCGTTGACGCTCTCGGGCATGGCGGTGAAGTCGCGGCCCTGAACAATCTTCTCGACCAGGCGCAGCTTCTCGTCGGCAAGGCGCGGGTCGGCATCCCATACGGTGACGGTCGCCGTGACGTAGGCCATGCCCGCCACGTCCGCGCCGAGTTCCTGCAACGCCATGTCGGCGTCGAGCGCCTTATTGGCGGCGTCAGTGTCCACAAGCGCGGACGCCTCGTTCGTCATCACCTCTTTCAGAATCGCGGCAACGCTCTTGCGCTTGGCGAACCATTGCCGCCTGATCTTGGTGAGCAGCCGGGTCGCATCGGTCTTGTCGAGCAGGATCGCGCGCGTGCTCCACCTGTAGGGGAACGGCAGCCGGTTCATGTCGTCGAGCAGGCCCGGCGTCGTCGCGGTCGGGAATCCCACGATGGTCAGGACGCGCAGATGCGCGTCGCCAAGGCGCGGCTCCAGCCCGCCGGTCAACTGCTGGTCGGCGAGCAGCGCGTCGAGGTGCATGGGCACCTCGGGCACGCGCACGCGATGGCGGTTGGTCGAGATGGTCGAATGGAGATAGGTCAGCGTCGCGCCGTCATCCATCCAACGGCACTCGGGCATGAAGCCGTCGAGCAAGGCCAGCACGCGGTCGGTGCGGTCGATGAAGCCGCGCAGCAGCTCCCACGGGTCCACGCCCGTTTTCTCGCGGCCCTCGTAGAGCCATGTTTCGGCGCGCGCGGCTTCCTCGGCCGGGGGCAGCCAGAGGAAGGTGAGGAAGTAGCCGGACACGAAATGCGTGCCGGCTTCCTCGAAACCGGCTTTCCGCTCCGCATCGACCAGCGCCGAGGCGGGATCGGGAAAGATGCCGTCGGGATAGGTCGCGGCCTCGCTGCGCTGGGCCTCGACAAAGATGCTCCAGCCGGAGCCGAGGCGGCGCACGGCATTATTGATGCGGCCGGCGACGGCGACCAACTCGGCCGCCACGGCGGAATCCAGATCGGGACCGCGAAACTTCGCCGTCCTCTGGAAACTCCCGTCCTTGTTCAAGACGACGCCGGAGCCGACCAATGCGGCCCATGGGAGATAGTCGGCGAGCCGGGTGGCGGTGCGGCGGTATTCGGCAAGGTTCATCATGGCCGCGCCCTCACACCGCCAGATGGCCGGGGATGCGCAGATGCCGCCGCCCGACCTCGACGAATTGGGGATCGCGCTTCGCCGCCCAAACGGCCGCGAAATGGCCGATGGCCCATAGCGCGAGGCCCACCAGCCAGAGGCGCAGGCCGAGGCCCACGGCCCCGGCCAGCGTTCCGTTCATGATGGCGATGGAACGCGGTGCGCCGCCGAGCAGGATAGGCTCGGTCAGCGCCCGGTGGACCGGGACCGTGAAGCCCGGCACCGCGTCGAGCTGTTCGAGGCCGCCCGCCATCAAACGAGCGCCCCGCCGCCGAACGAGAAGAACGACAGGAAGAAGCTCGACGCCGCGAAGGCGATGGATAGGCCGAATACGATCTGGATCAGCTTGCGAAAACCGCCGCCTGTATCGCCGAAGGCCAAAGTCAGGCCAGTCACGATAATGATGATGACGGCGACGATCTTGGCGACCGGCCCCTCGATGGATTGAAGGATGGATTGAAGCGGCGCTTCCCATGGCATCGACGAACCGGAGGCATGGGCAGCCGGGGCGAGCATCAGGCTGATGACAAGGGTGGAGGCGGCGGTCGCCATGATGCGATAGCCGCGCGAAAGGATACGGATCATGAAGGTTCTCCTGTGCTGGTGAGGGTTGCGGGGGTGATGCGGTAGTCGCCGTCCGGCCCCAGCCCTTCGATGCGGGCAAGCTCGACAAGCCGGCGCGCGGAACCGCGCCCGGCTAGGACGGCAACAAGGTCGATGGTCTCGGCGATCAGGGCGCGCGGGACGGTGACGACAGCCTCTTGAATGAGCTGTTCAAGGCGACGGAGCGCACCGATGCCGGTGCCGGCGTGAATGGTTCCGATCCCGCCCGGATGGCCGGTGCCCCACGCTTTCAGAAGGTCGAGGGCTTCCGATCCGCGCACTTCGCCGATGGGGATGCGATCGGGGCGCAGGCGCAGCGAGGAACGGACCAGATCGGAAAGTGTCGCCACGCCGTCTTTCGTCCGCATGGCGACAAGGTTGGGCGCGGCGCATTGCAACTCGCGCGTATCCTCAATGATGACGACGCGATCCGCCGTCTTCGCCACCTCGGCGAGCAGCGCGTTGGTCAGCGTGGTCTTGCCCGTGCTGGTGCCGCCAGCCACGAGGATGTTGGCGCGGGAGGAAACGGCCGCGCGTAGCGTCGCGGCTTGATCGGCGGACATGATGCCGGCGGCCACGTAATCGTCGAGCGTGAACACCGCGACGGCCGGCTTACGGATGGCAAAAGTCGGGGCGGCGACCACGGGCGGCAGCAGGCCCTCGAACCGCTCCCCGCTCTCCGGCAACTCGGCCGAGACGCGCGGGCTGCGGGCATGAACCTCCGCGCCGACATGATGCGCGACCAGCCGCACGATGCGTTCGCCACCGGCGGCGGACAGGCGCTCGCCCGTGTCGGAAAGCCCTTCGGATAGCCGGTCCACCCAAAGGCGGCCGTCCGGGTTCAACATCACCTCGACCACGGCCGGGTCTTCGAGCAGCCGGGCAATGGCGGGGCCGAGCGCAGTGCGCAACATGCGCGCACCGCGCGCAATGGCTTCCGGTTTTTGGTGGTTGGTGGTCATGTCGGCCCCGGCTTCTGGTGGGGACGCGACAGGCAATCCCCAAATCGGGGTCGATTAAGAGAGGCCCAAATCGGCCCAGTTCAACAAGTATCTAGCTGCGTGCGGTCATCGGCGGCGAACGGCGGTAAATAGGACGGGTTCAATTACTTACGCTTGATCGCCATTGGTCTTGGACTCGTCTGGCAACGGATCGTCGTGGAGTGAGTCGAGGTCACGCGACAGCTCCTTAAGGAACCTATCTCCCGTCGCCAAACGCCGGCCGAGATTCTGCATGAAGCCCTCGAACCGCTCCGCGCCTTTGGCGCGGGTAGCAGATTGTGCGGCTCCCGTAAGCGGCGGCGTGATGGTCATCCAGAAATGGATGAACTGCGCGACCGTCTCGCCGAGGACGGCGAGATCTAGGTCCAGCGTGTCGATCTGACGGCCGAGTTTATCCAAGCGGCGCGACATGGCGGCTTCAAGCTGGTCGTCGGCATCGCCGGACAGGTAGGACATGACCGCCGCCTCCACGATGGCGGATTTCGAGACATTGCGGCGTAGTGCCACCGAGCGGCGCAGCGCCATCGCCTCGATCTGTGGAATGAGCGCGGGGTCGAAATAGAGATTCAGGCGGGTTCTGGTTGCCATGAGCGTGTCCTCAAAGGTCGATTCCATCATCGGAGTTCATCGCCACCTGCCGCGCCACCATCCTCATGCGCTGGCGCATGGCGCGGGCCTTGGCCGCATCAACGTCCGGCTCGTCGTCCAGAAACTCGAACTCCTGGTCGGGCGATGGTGGCGGGGCAACGATTTCCTCATGCTCGGGCAATTCCGGTTCGCGGCGGATGCCAGCATTGGCCGGGTCGCCTTCGGCCTCGTTTCCCCTCGTCGCGGAACGGCTTTCCGCCGCGACTACGCGGCCGGACCAATCGTCGGACGATGGGCTGGGCGCCAGCGGAGCGGCGACCAGATCGGGCGGGGTCATGATGCGTTCCTGAAACCGCGCATCCTCGAAATAGCGGGCCTTGGTCGCGCGGATCGGCGTCGTGCCCGCGACCATGACGATTTCGTCGGTGGGCGGAAGCTGCATGATTTCGCCCGGCGTGAGCAGCGGCCGCGCTGTCTCCTGCCGTGACACCATCAAGTGACCTAACCACGGGGCTAGGCGGTGCCCTGCGTAGTTGGTGGAGTCGCGCAGCTCGGTCGCGGTGCCTAGTGCGTCTGAAACGCGCTTGGCCGTCCTTTCGTCGTTCGTGGCGAAGCTGACGCGGACATGGCAGTTGTCGAGGATCGCGTTGTTCGGACCATAGGCGCGCTCGATCTGGTTGAGGCTCTGCGCGATCAGGAAGCCTTTGATTCCGTAGCCCGCCATGAACGCGAGCGCCGATTCAAAGAAGTCGAGCCGGCCAAGCGCCGGAAACTCGTCCAGCATCAACAGCAGCCGATGACGCTTGCCCGAGGTAGTAAGTTCCTCGGTCAACCGCCTGCCGATCTGGTTGAGGATCAGGCGGATGAGCGGCTTGGTGCGGTTTATGTCGGATGGCGGCACAACCAGATAGAGCGTGACGGGTTGGCGGCTGCCGACCAGATCGGCAATGCGCCAGTCGCACCGCGCCGTCACCCGCGCCACCACGGGATCGCGGTAGAGGCCGAGAAACGACATGGCGGTGGAGAGCACGCCCGACCGCTCATTCTCGGATTTGTTCAACAGTTCGCGGGCGGACGACGCGATGACGGGATGAACGCCCGCCTCGCCGAGATGCGGGGTGTCCATCATCGCGCGCAAGGTCGCCTCGACCGGGCGGCGGGGATCGGACAGGAAGTTGGCGACGCCCGCCAAAGTCTTGTCCTTCTCCGCATAGAGAACATGCAGGATCGCGCCGACCAGCAATGAATGACTGGTCTTTTCCCAATGGTTGCGCTTGTCGAGGCTGCCTTCGGGATCGACCAGAATATCCGCGATGTTCTGCACGTCGCGGACTTCCCATTCGCCCTGCCGCACCTCCAGCAGCGGATTGTAGGCGGACGACCTGGCGTTCGTGGGATCGAACAGCAGCACACGGCCGTGCTTCCTCCGGAAGCCGGCTGTCAGCGTCCAGTTCTCGCCTTTTATGTCGTGGACGATGGCGGACGCGGGCCATGTCAGCAGCGTCGGCACCACCAATCCGACGCCTTTGCCGCTCCGGGTCGGGGCGAAGCATAGCACATGCTCGGGACCGTCATGGCGCAGATAGTCTCGTTCGTATCGGCCGAGCACGACGCCATCGGGGCCGAGCAAGCCGGCGCTGCGGATTTCCTTGCCCTCGGCCCATCGCGCCGATCCGTATGTGGCGACGTTGCGCGCTTCCCGCGCCCGGATGATCGACATGATGATGGCGGCGGCGATGGCGAGGAAGCCGCCCGATACCGCGATGATGCCGCCCTCGACGAAGATCGCAGGCGCGTAGGCATCGAAGGAAAACCACCACCAGAAGAAGGCCGGCGGGTAATAGACGGGCAAGCCCGCCAGCTCGAACCATGACGTTCCAAGCTGGGGCTGGAAGCCGAGGCGGAACGCAACCCATTGCGTCGCCGCCCATGTCATCACCAGAACGATGGTGAAGACGACAGCGATCTGACCCCAAAGGATTCGGCCTCCCCGCAAAGCAGGCTCCAGTCGGCAAAAGAGACGGAGCCAATCAGAGAGTAGGTAAAATCGGGACGGGCAACAGGAAAGAGGATGCCGGAGGGATGCCGGATACTATCGGCGGCAAATAGGTCGGATTACCTTGACTGCCAGCCGGCTGGATGGTCGCCGTCGCGCAACTGGCCGGGCGAATCGCTGCAACGGCTCATATTGTTTGCGAGGTTGAGCAGGTTTTTGAGCGCGGCGCTGCGATTGAACGGCGACCAGACTGCGGTAAAGGCAACCGGCTCGGGCTCGTCGGCGAAGGGCAGGAAGACAATGCCGGTCGTCGGCAGCAGCGCGGTGGCGGCCCCGACGATGGTGATGCCGAAGCCCTGTCCGACCATCGACAACAGCGTGTCACGCCCCACATTAAAACGCAGGATCGACGGCGCAGGCCAGCGCCCGGCAAGGCGCAGCACAATATGGTCATGAGCCTGCGGGCCCGTGCCACCATAGCGGACAAGGAAGCTCTCCCCGACCAGATCAGCCCAAGCAATTGCCGACTGTCCAGCGAAGCGATGCCCATCCGGAAGCACGGCCACCAGCGGTTCAGTCCAGATCGGTCGTGTATGGCAGTCGGGCAAATCGGGCGTGCCGGCGACGAACGCCACGTCGAGCCGGTTGGCACGTACCTGCATTATCGCATCGCGGGCCGTGCCTTCGGTAATCTCGACCTCAATGCCGGGATGGACTTCCCGATACTGTCCGATCAGGTCGGCGAGGAAGCTGCCGGGGATCAGGGCATGGATACCGATGCGCAGGCGACCACATTCCCCCGCCGCCGCCATTCCAGCGGTCTTCACCGCATGGTCGAGCTGATCGACGCCGACAGCGACACGTTCGACGAAATGGCGTCCGGCTTCGGTCAACCTGACACCGCGTGCGTGACGCTCAAACAGAAGGATGCCAAGGTCTTCCTCCAGCGCCTTCACGCGCGCGCTGACGCTGGATTGCGCCACGCCGAGCGCATTGGCGGCGTGGCGGAAGTTCAGATACTCGGCGACGGCAAGCGTCTGGATCAGCGACGTCATGGGAATACGCCCATGCAGCAGCAGCGATGGCTCGCTCCGATCAGATACTATGCCGCCACGCCGACGCATGGTGCCGCCATTGTTCAAATTTTCGATCCGGCCGAGGCCGGATCGCTCTCACGGGATGAAAGAGTGAGACTGCGATTGGGGCGCTGGCCGAGCCAGATGCTGCCTATGATTAAGACAACGCCGAGGATTTGAAGTGCCGCCAGCGTCTGACCGAGAAACGACCAGCCAAGTAGTACAGCAGTTACCGGGCTGAGAAAGCCTAGCGAGGAAACTACCGCTGAGTCTAGCCGGGCGATGCCCCGGAACCAGAGAATATAGGTCAGCGCCGCGCCGATCAGCCCGAGCCAGACCAACCCGAGTAAGTTTGCCATAGTTGGAACGGGAACGGACGGCTCGACAAGCAGGGTCGCCGGCACGAGAAGAAGGCCACCAGCCGTCAGTTGCCATGCAGTGAATGTGAGCAGCGACACCTTGGGCTGCCACCTACGGCTTAACACGGTGCCGAAGGCCATGGAGACCGCACCTGCAAGGCCTGCCGCAATACCCAAGGGATCAAGCGCCGCTTGCGGCGTCAGCACCAGCAAGGCAACGCCACCGAGACCGATCATCGCCGCAAGGACCGAGACGGGCCGTATCGTGTTGCCGAGCACTGCGGCGGCGAGGAAGACGACGATAAGTGGCTGGACCGCTCCGACCGTGGCCGCGACGCCGCCCGGAAGACGGTAGGCCGAAACGAACAACATGCTCCAGAAGATTGAAAAGTTGAGCGCGCCGAGGATGAAGATGCGCAGCCACCATATCCCTGCCGGAAGCTGCCGGACAATCAGAAGCAGCAACAAGCCGGCGGGTAACGCCCGAAGCAACGCCACCGCCATCGGCGAGTGGTCTGGCAGAAACTCGGTCGTGACGATGTAAGTGCTGCCCCATATGGCAGGCGCAATCGCCGTCAGCAGCAGGTCGGACGCGCGGGCTTTCATGCGACCACCAGACCCTCCGCGAGCGGGCGGCTCGGTTTTTGAGGCCAGTTTCCGGGGGCAGCGCAACCGACTGCGAGGAGCAGCACCGCCACTTCGTTCAGCATCGGACCGAATGCGCGCGCCACGCTTTCGGCGTTGAACCAGACTAGGGGGCCGGAGGCGAGGTCCATCGCGTCGGTGGCGTGTATCAGCGTCGCCGAGCCGAACGTGGCCGAGCGCACCGCCTCGTCGCGTGCTATCCGGGGATCTTCATAGTGCTGGCGTGCGCCTTTATGCCAGCCGGCCACCATGGGCGGCAATGCGAAGGCAATGCACGATCCAAGTGCGGTCGGCACTCCCCAATGGCGATCAATCATCGGTGCTGAATGTCGCCGCCGCATCACAAAATCCCTCACTAATGGTTGAGGATATTGACCAACCGGCCGAAGGGATCGCGCACGAAAAAGCGGCGAACACCCCATGGCTCTGTTGCCGGGCCATACTCGATGACAAGGCTGGACGCTGATATACGCCGGTAAACCTCATCGAGATTGTCAACCTCGATTGAGAGGTCTGGCACCGGCGTTCCCGATCCCCCCTCGCAGGCAATGCTGACCTGCGGCGTCATATGACTGTCCGAGGCGTAGGTGACGATCCAGCCATGATCCATCACAAGTTCCATGTCGAGGATGTCACCATAGAAGCGCCTTGCGTCTTCCAGCCGATTTGCATTGATGTTGGCGACGATGCGTTTCACAGCCACGGTAGTTCTCCGAAAATAGAAACTTGTGTCGGTGACAGCGTCTACCCGTTTCCGTGCATTGGGCAGCTCAATATCCAAAGATGCCCAAAGGGATCGCGCACACGACCCTCACGCTTTCCATAGGGGCGATTTTGGATAGGGACGACTATTTCGCTCCCCGCTTGGATCATGCGGGCTGCCGCATCGTCAGGGTCAGTGAGGGTCATGTTTAAAAGGACTGCCGATCCACCAATTTCTGCTGGAGACAACCATTGCCAAGCTGTTACTTGCTCGGCCACCGATATGGTAGAGCTGCCGATTTTCATAACGGCATTGACAATTATTCCATTCTCATCGCTGTACTCTTCCAGAATCTCCGCATCAAAGGCGACCCGGTAAAAGTCAATTGCGGCTCTTGCCCCAATCACGATTAGGCGAGGCACAACCTTTTTTGATATTTGGTCGCCCATGTTCGACATGCTCCGATTTTTCTAGCTGCACGAGCTGACGATACGGAACTAGAGGCGGCCGTATAGAAGAAAATTACACGTTTGGCTGCGGGACGTGGTTGGTCCACTCGACGTTGGCTTTCCGATACCTCTCTGGAGTTAGGCCAGAAAACTCCTTGAAATCACGAATCATGTGTGATTGGTCGGAATATCCATACATTTCCGAAAGATGACTCCATCTATTCTCGCCGTCATCTGACGTAATTAGATTCTGGAATCGACAGATTTTTGAATACATTTTTGGTGACAAGCCGGTTCTCTCTTTGAACCAGGCAATCATATCTCGTGCATTTAGACCTAATTGCTCGGCAGCTAAGTGAACGTGCATCCCTTGGCTAAGTGATTGACATGCCCATTCCAAGCGTCCATTTGCAACCAGCGGACGACTAGCCCTAGCAACAAGGGTAGCTTCCAAAAGCATGATGCGCGATTCTGGCGACGCAAGTTCCAAAAGCTTGTGATGGAGGTCCGTCGCCATTGGCCCCCAATCAAGATCAAGGTCGATCAACCTGTCGGAGAAGGAACTGACGGCCTCGCCGAAAAAGAAGTGCGCTCCACCGGGTTTGAAGCTAACCCCACAAAGGGCATCGCGTGCAGATTCAGTAATTAGGACCGGGCGCTTTCTCGGCCCTTGCATTACGATCCCGCCTGAGAACTCATGCCGGGAACCGTCGATGGCGCAATCTTGGATTCCGTTTCCAGAAAGGTTCACAAGAATCTGTGAGCACGCATTTGGCAGTATCCGCTCGCTGGGCCGGTCCGGCTGTTCGTCAGATACCCAAATGTAGTCAATAAAGGCACAAAGCCGCTGATCCTTGGGACGACAAAACAACATACGGACCTCAACTAACAAAGTGGCATCATCGAAACATCGGTCGGTTCACCAGCTCCAATAGGTTCGGACCACACGCTACGCGCTTTCTGTGCCACCTTCAAACGCTCAACCCCCGCTGCCTTCCGAACTGCCACGATACCGAACCGCCCTGCACGATTCCCATAACCTCGCGGCCGAGCTGGCGGTCGATGACCGCCTGCCATGGGACAAGGGTGAACTCATGAGATTTCTCGACCAAGGCGAACTTGCCGCTCGATAGCTGCACGGTGCCGGTGAACTTGCCGCTTACGTTCTCGCCGTCCGTGGCGGCGCGGAACGGTAGGCCCTTGCTCTCGGCCATCTCCGCGCCTACGCGCGCAACCTCGCGCTCGCGCAAGGTGGCGAGAAGGCTGCGCCGGTAGAAGACGCGGCCATTCCGCGCTCGGTTGGCGTCACGCTGCTCGATATGATGCTCGCGGCGCTGGTCCATCGCCTCGCGCACCTGCTGGCCGAAGCCGGTCGGGGCAAGGTCGGCCGGCTCGCCATGGATCAGCCGCCGGTCCAGCCAGGTCGCGCCGTCCGAACCGATCTGCCTGTCTAGATTGACGGGAGAAAGGACGCGAACGCTGGCCTGCCGGTCGCGGCCGGCGTCGTATTCGGCGGCCCGGCTCTCGAACTTGTCGGGGATACGCCATTGGTCGGCGTCGATCCGCTCCGCGATCCCGGCGCGGCGCAGCGCCTCCAGCCGCCGGACATGGGCATCGACATAGCCCTCATAGTCGCCGCCCGGAACGCGGCCCTCGAATTTCGCCTGCTCCAGATGGCGGCTGGGGTGATAGATGCCATCCTCGGCGATGGCGGCGATAGTGCGGTCGGACGGCCGGGCCGTCACCTCGGCCGGGCCGATCTGGACGACGCTGCCGATGCGGGCGTCCTCCAGCCGCTCGGGCGCGATGCTGGCGATATGGTGCGTACGGCCGTCGATCCCGTCCACTACGATTGTCAGGTTCTCGCCCAACTCGTCGGACAGGTGCTTGTCCACCACGCGGCCGACGATGGGCGTCTCGGGCGCTCCGTCATGGATTTGAAAGCTCATGGGATCGCGTTCGCCGCCCTGCGGGCCGAGCGCCTTCTGCATGGTGCGGATAATGTCGCCCCGCTCGCCAAGCCCGCGCAGGGCCGGCTCCATGTCCTTGCTCAATTCCCAAACACCGGGCGCGTGCTCGGTCGCCAGCCCCATCTTCTCCAGCTTGCCGAGCCTGCGCAGGCGCAGCGTTCGCTCGAACTGCCGTCTCGGCGCTGCCGGTTCATGGCGCAGGTCGAGGAAACGGGCGTCGGCTTCCTCGGTCATGGCGCGGTCGATGCGGGTGAAACGGTCTTGGTCGATCTCGGCCGACAGCTTGTGGGTCTGCTCGATCTCGGTGACGGGGCCGAGTTCCAGACTGGCAAGCTCGCTCGCGCGCTCGCGCAGGCCGGCGGAAAGGTAGTCGCCGTTGATGACCAGATCCCCGCCCATATCGTCGCGGCCGTTGACGATGACATGCACATGCGGATGGCCGGTGTTGTAGTGATTGACGGCGACCCAATCGAGTTTCGTGCCGAGGTCGGCTTCCACCTGCGTCATGAAATCGCGGGTGTAGGCCGTGAGGTCCGACAGCTCCGCGCTGTCCTCTGGCGAGACGATGAATCTGAACTGGTGGCGGTCGTCCTTGCCGCGATCAAGGAAGGCGTCGCCATCGGCGCGGTCCTCGGTCGCCGAATAGAGCTGACCGCGCTCGCCGTCGCGCGAGGTTCCGTCACGCTGGACATAGCGCAGATGCGCCCGGGCACGGCCGCCCTTCCATGCGGCCCGGACGCTGCGCTGTTTGACGATCACGCGGCGGCTGCCCGGCTGGCGATGATGCCAATGGCCGGAGATATTGCGGGCGCGCACGAAGCTCGCGCCCCGGCCTCGCTTCACGCCCTTACCGCTGGCGACCATGGCGCGGGACCGCCCCAGCGATGACAGGCGGGCGGATGACGGCATGGAAGGGTCGCGGGCGGCTGCCGCCTGATGCTGCCGAGTGATCTTCCTGACCTGCGTGAAAAAGCTCTTGGTCTTGCCAGCCTTCGGCGTGTCGGATCGGATGCGGCCGGGCTTCGGTCGGAAGCGGTTTTCGTCGTCGGCGCTCAGGGGCGCGCCTCCGGCCAAAACCGCCGAAAACAGGTCGATTTGGGCCTATGGTGCTGCTCGAAACCCAGCAAAGCTAAGGCTTTGCGCAAAATAGCGGCACGCGGCCCCTCAAAACCATGGTGCCGGAACCGGCCACCTAACCAGTGTGCAGACAACAATAATTTCCAGAAGCGGCCCGACATGGTGCCGTCTTCTTTAATCTTGCCCTCCGCCCTTTCTGTCTTTTCTGGCCTGCCTGCCGGGAATCCAGCCGGGCGCAAACCTGCCCGACCGGATGCAGAAACCAGCGCCGCCGAACGCGGGAACGCCGCCGTCATGGCGTCGCTCCGTCGCCGGCGCTCGCAACGAAAATACTGCCGTCCTGCCGCTCCGCACGGACGGGATCGCGCGCCGGAACGGCAGCGCGGCCGTCGCCTGTTTGGACTTCGGACGGCGGCGCGGCGGCACCTCGTGTGCTGTCCGGGCGCATGACGAACAGCGGTGCGTCGCGCCAATCGGGCAGCGGTAGCGGTGCCGATGACGGCGGTTCGGTCGCAGCCGCGCCGCCAAGGATCGGGGCGAGTGCGGCGACATAGGCGCGTGTCTCGGCGGGAAGCGGGCGGCCTGTCGCGCGGTGCTCGTCATAGCGGCCGGGGCCGGCGTTATAGGCAGAAAGCATCGCGCCGACATTGCCGTAGCGGTCGAACATCTCGCGCAGATAGGCCGTGCCTGCGAGGATGTTGTCGCGCGGGTCGTAAGGATCGCGGCCGAGGCCATGGCGGACGCGCAGGCCCGCCCATGTGTCGGGCATCACCTGCATCAATCCCATCGCCCCGGCTGACGAAACCGCGCGCACGTCGCCCGCACTCTCGGCGCGCAGCACGGCGCGAATCCAGTGCTCGGGGATGCCGAACCGCTGCGACGCCTCGGCGATGTGGGCTGCATAGGGATGGGCGGCGGCGGGACGCTCGACGGGCGCGGATTGCGCGACAGCGACGCCCGATCCGATGCAGACGGAAAGCGCCCCCGCCAGCAGCAGGACGGCACAATGCCATGCTGCCCTGTCTCCGCTACGGCACCAGCCTGCCAGCGTGCTCGCTGCGGTCAAGGGCAAGGCGCAAGCGCCGGCCGTCCGGTGGCCGAGCGGGACGAAGGGATGAGACGGCTTTTCCGCGAACAAAGGGATGCCGATCTTTGACCGGATGGCGGGTCGGGCGCGCGCGACCGTCATTCCTCATCCTCGATCTTCCGGGCGTGTTTCCAACGCAGGGTCCAGACCGAAGGATCGTCGTTGGACTGGAACAGTTTGGCGCGGATCGGGAACGGGAAGATCGGCCCCTCCAATCGCATCGACACGAACTCGCCAGCGTTCTCGCCGGAGTCTTTCCATGCGGGGCCGGCGTCCGGGCCGTCCTCGCTATCGAGACGCACGCGATAGTCGGGTGCGTTTTTCACGTCGCTCGGTTTGGCCGGGACGATGAACAGCTTTTCGTGAAGGCCGAACGAATGAAGTTTGCCCGCATAGCCGGCTTCGGTGCGGGTGAAGGTGCCTATCTCTGCCATGGGAAATCTCCTGCGGTTGGTTTTCAGGGGTGGTTTCAGTGCGTCGGCGCGCGCCACTCGTAGCGGCCGACGCCTTTCTCATCGGTCCAGAGCGGGACCGCTCGACCGATGACGGAAGCTGCGGGAATGGGTCCGAAATAGCGGCCGTCGAGGCTGTCGCGGACCTCCCAATTCATGAGGAAAAGCTGGCCGTCGCCGATCAAGCGGCAGCCCTGCCAGACGGGTAGATCGCGGCCGATGCTGTCGCGCTCCAGCGCCTCGCCCATCTCGATTCCGTCAACCGTGATCGCGCGGCCGGTGCGGCAAACCCGCTGTCCCGGCAGGCCCAAGACTCGCTTCAACAGCGGGACGCCGCTCCCGACATAGCCGCGCCTGACCATGAAGGCGGCGAGCGGTTCGGGCGGCATGATGGCGACCAGTTCGGGAACGTCGATCCGGTCGGCCGGCTCGACGGTGTAGAACCCGACCGGCGCGCTGGCGGTGGCGTTCCATATGAGTTTCGTCGGCGTTTGGACCGCGCTTGCGGCGGCGACGCCGATGACGGCGAGCGCCGTAACTGTGAGGGTGCGGCGGCGCGTCATGGCTCGATCCTGCGGCGGTGAAGCCACGCGGCATGTCGCTCAGGCGTGTAAGCGTGCGGCTCCAGATTGGCGGTCAAACGATTATGAACGTGCCGCCAATGCTCCGGCGAGGCGTCGGCCGGATCGAGGCCGAGCGCATCCACGGCGTCGATGGCGGCAAGCGCGCGCTGCACCTTCGGCCAGCTATCGAGGCGCAACAGGATTTCGCCGCCGGGGCGCACGAACGGCAATGTCTGGAACGGCTCGCCCCTGCCGATGGCCCGCACGATATCGATGCGGGAAACGACAGTGCCATGGTCGCCGCTCGCCCATCGGACGAAGGCGAAGACGCTGCCCGGCGCGAAGCCGACGACGCTGCGGCGGCGGTCGATGATCTGTTCGTAGCTCTTGCGGCCGAAGCGTATCCAGTGCTCGACCTTGCGTTTCTCGAAGGTCAGCTCGACCAATGTGGTAAAGGGCGCAGGCCCGTCCGGCAGCGGACGGCCGTGCGCGCTGCGATGGGCGCGACGGGTCATTGGTCGTCTCCGGCGATGTGCTGGTGGGGATTGCGCGCGTGCGCTGCGTCAACGGCGGGCGTCATGGCTCGCCCCATCGGGCAGAACCGGCACCACGCTTCGCCTGCGCGCGCGTCAAAGAAAAAGAGTTAGATTCTCTGTTAGATAAGTTAGCGGTCGGATTCCGCTTGTCAGGCCAGAGCATTAGCTGCGGTTCGTGCGCCTGATCTGCCGATAGTCGTGCGCCTGATGTGCCGATACCCCGTGCGCCTGATCTGCCGATGGCCTTAACAGGGTTATCAACAGTGCCTGTTGACGAATTATCGGGGCGGATGCGCAGCAGCTCGCGGCCGTCTTCCCGCTCGATCTGGAGGCGGTAGCCGGGGAGTTGCTGGCGGGCCGCGATCCGGCGTAGGTCGAGCGCGAAGTCGGACGGCCGCGCGAGACTGCCGGACTTCTGATGAAGGTGCGCGACCTCGAAAATCCAGCCGTGGCGCTGGTGCCCGGCGTGCTTTCTGGCGACGCGATAAAGCCATCGCTCGATGCCGCCAGTCAGCCGGAAATAGGCTGGGTCGATGGTCAGGACCAGCGAACGGTCGATGACGCTGTTGTAGAACCATTCGGGCAGGACGAACTCCATGCCCTCGACGCGGCCGGCGCGCGTCGTCATTTCCTCCCACTCGTTGATCCAAGAGAACTGCCGGCGACGCCAATGCGGGCCGTTGCGGATCGTGGTGGCGATGACGGTCGATTGCAGCCGCGCCAGCGCGGCTTTCAGAAGCCGGTATTGGTGGTTGCCGGTCGGCCGCCCGATAGCGCGCAACAGATGGTAGGGCGTGAAGCGGACAAAGCGCGAAGTGGCGAGGCCGTCATTCTCGGCCGCCACGATCTGCGAGGCCGCCCATATCAGCACATCGGCGTCCCAAATGGTCGCCATGCCGTGTTCGGGCATCCCGAACACCTGCACCTCTAGGTCTGCGGCCTTGTAGAGAATCGGCTTGGTGCGCGGCGTCTTCGCCAGCGAGAAAAACGGCCGTTCCATCAAATCGCGCTGGTCGCGCGGCGGTGCATCGCCCGTTGCGACCACGAAGGGGTCTAGGCGGCTGCGCTCGCTGTCCTCGGTCGGCGGTGCGGGGTCGTGGTCGTCCTCGCGCAGCATCTAGCAGTCGCCCCGTTCTTCGGGCGTGAGCGGGCGCGCAGGAAAGACGGTGCCGGCGGTTTTGTCGCGGGTGGATTTGCGCTCCCCAACCGCGCTCCAGTCTTCCAGATCGCGGACTGTGTAGAGAACGCGACCGCCGACCTTGCGATAGGTCGGCCCGGTGCCATAGGTGCGATGCTTCTCAAGGGTGCGGATGGATATGCCGAGGAAGCGCGCGGCTTCCTTGGTGCGCAACAGGCGCGGCGGCAGGCCCGCAAGCGGGTTGACCATGGATCACCTCCAGTCGGGATTGGGCTGCCGGGGGCGGCAGCGGACTGTGGCGAACGATGGCGAGGGACCGGCGGCGCGTAGCGTGCCGCATTTGCGCCTATGCGCTGGCGGCACCCCTTTGGGGCGGCGCGCGTCCAATATGATGAGGATTTCAGCGGCTCGTCGTCTGCCGCGCTGAATAGGCAAAGACATTCACGGCCGGCTCGGATAGAAACGTAGACGGAGCAGACGCGCTGCTCTGGGGCTTAGTAACCCCTGACTAGCGGTTGGTGCCGGCCGTGACGGCACCACCATCCTCGAACCTTATGGTCGGGGAGCCCATGGCGTATGTCCAGGGCTTCTCGCCTAAAGGTCATGGGGCCGTCTAGTCACGGTTACTAACTCCCCGATCACCAGGTAGAGGGGCCAATTGCGGGGGCGCACCGCAAGCAAGGCTCTCTGGAACCTAGGGGAAATGGCTATGCGGGTTCCCGTCGAACTCGATCCCGATGTGGATGACGAAGCGCCGACCGGCGACGGCATAACCGCCTATGACGAACAGCATTTCGTGACGTATCTGCGCCTTCTCGATGCCAGAGCCGAGGGCGCGGACTGGCAGGAAGTCGCGCGGATTGTGCTGCATCGCGATCCGGTGGCCGATGAATTTCGGACGCGTCGTTGCTGGCAAACCCATCTCGAACGCGCGCAATGGCTGTCGCGTGAGGGCTATCGGAAGATTTTGGAACAGGCGGCAGCCAATAGGGCTTGAGCCAACGGGCGAGCGCGATCAACGCTTGTCGGGCTTGATTGGGTAGTGAAGCAGCAGGCGATAGCCGCCACGCATCATCTTGACGCCATGCGCGACCAGGCGGCGAGCCTTGTTCTTGCGCGGGTCGTTCTCAAAATCCTCCTTGGTGCCGCGAAAGTCGAGCAGGACTTCGGCGATGGTGCGATAGCTCTCGCCATGCAGCCGGGCGTCGAGGGCGCGCAGAGAAAGGATGTGCCATTGCCGGAGCTGGGCGGGGACCGTTCGGAAATCGGGACCGGGTGCGCGACCTCTGAGGGATCGCCAGAAGCGGCGGGCGGCGTGAGCGCGAAGCTCCAGAAAAGCATCCATCGGCAGCGTGACGGCGTAAAACGCGGCGGCGTCTGGCACTGCCTCAGGTAGCCAGAATTGATGCGCGACGCCACCCACCTGCCAGATGCCGTGCCAGCCATCGGTAGCGCGGTGCATAACGAGGCCGTCGAGATGCGCCAACGTTAGTACCGGTTCGGTGTCGTCGTCCTTGTGATTGATTGGCGACAACATCACAGCTTGCGGTTGAAGGCGTGGACTCCAGATCGGCGATTGCCGATCATGCGGCGCGTCGGGATCGCACGGGAAATCGCAAACCCCAGCGATGCGCGAACGCTTCAAGGGCGTGGGCAGCCGCCCCTTCGGTCGATGCGATGGTCAGGCAATCCCGACGATATTCGTCGTTGCGGCGAAGATATTCCCAAGCGAAACCAGCGGCAGGGATGTGCTTTGTGTGTCCGTATGCCGCCGGCGACCGCCAATCGATGCTGAGCATGGCGTCACCTCCCCAAGCCGGGATGCTGGGCATCAGCCCGGCAAGAAGAGGTTCAAGGATCACTGGAAATATAGAAGCCACTCAAAGCAGATACCTTGAGCGGCTAACACGATCATTTTTTGTTTCTGGCTTGGCGATCGCCGGTAATTCCGCAACGCCTGCCAGCATCAGCACGGACAAGCAGTCATGTTCTCATCTGCTTGAAAACACATGCACCTCGCCGTGCGCCGTCTCGATGGTGAACAAGTCGCCGCTCATATCGGCGTCGCGCGCCATCGCCTGCCAATCGACATAGTAGCGCAGCGCCTCGGGGATCGTGAGGGTCTCGGTGGTCAGTTCCTCCATGTAGTCGGCAAGGCTGGCGAACTGACCATGATAGCAATCCTCCAAAGTGGATTCCGCTTGGTCTATGTCGCCGCTGAACTGCTCCAACAGGCCGGCGCCGAGTGTGCCATGCTCTGCGATGAAACCGGCCATCAGTGCCACGGTGGCGATGCCAGCATATTCGGAGATGCTGACGCCCGCGAAGCCCTCATAATCGTGAATGGCGTATTCCTCTGCATCCTCGACAGGCGAACGGGCAAGCATCGCGGCAATCTCATCCCTGATCTGGTCGGCGTCCTGATCCGCGTCGATCCACGCCCCATGCAGATAGCCGTTATTGTAGGCGGCAAGGCAGGCAACATAGATGTGGGGGCTGCTGTCGGATACGTTGGTCATATCTGTGATCCTCAGGTCTGAAGGTCAGCGAAGCGGAACGCCGCGCCTGACCTTCTGGCCGTCGCCGAGACTGGGGTAGCAACGAGCAAGGGCGGCCAGGGTGGAGGGGGATCACCCGGTCTGCACAAGCGAAGCGCGGAAGGCTGGGGATACCGCCCCGGACGGTTTCACTTCCCTTGCTGGCGCGAGGGCAACGCCCTTAGCAATACATTCACTATCAGCCGCCGGAAAATCGCTGTTCTTGCGAGTCAAAGTGATGCAATGTGTTGCACTTAGAATCACATCTCGCTAAAGTGAACATTAGGGGAACATTAGCAGGTCTGCCATGAGTGATCGATCAAAAAAACTCGGCCCCCGTGTCACCGTCAGCGTCACGCCCGGAGACTATGACACGTTGAACACGCTCGCCGAAAAGGACGAGGTATCCGTGTCCTGGGTCGTGCGGCGTGCCATCCATGAATATTTGCGGCGACACCAGCAGCCCGCACGGGCTGTGCGGCGGCCGGCTCTGGACAAGCGGGCAGCGGCACCGGAGCGGACATGAAACAAATGAGAATGCCGGGGGACCACGAACAGATGCTTCACACCGCGACTAGGCCGCGCAAGGCAGCGCCGGCGATGCCCGCCAAATCTCTGGATGCCCTCTACCGCCAGCCGCTGGCGGCAAAGCGTACCGGTGCCCTGTACGGGGCCTTTCCCTACCCGACAAAGATTTCCCCGGAGGCGATTGCCCTATATATCGCCGCCCATACCAAACCCGGCGATACCGTGTTTGACGGGTTCGGAGGCAGTGGGACGACCGGCCTCGCCGCGCTGCTTTGTGAACGGCCAACCGAGGAATTGCGCGCCGAAGCGGTCCGCCTTGGTCTTGATGTGCAATGGGGTGCCCGCAATGCCGTTCTCTATGAACTGGGTGCGCTCGGCTCGTTCGTCGGCAGGACCCTGACCAATCCGCCCGATCCTGCCGCGTTCAGGAAGGCCGCCGAAGATGTACTGGCGGCCGGGGAGAGCGAAGACGGCTGGATGTATGAAGCGCGCGATCCCTCCGGCGCGAAAGGCTCCCTTCGTCATCTGATCTGGAGCGATAAGCTGCGCTGCCCCGGTTGCCGCAG
Source organism: Pseudomonadota bacterium (assembly GCA_023418595.1). Lineage (GTDB taxonomy): Bacteria > Pseudomonadota > Alphaproteobacteria > Sphingomonadales > Sphingomonadaceae > Sphingomonas. Next base: position 72,299 of record JAEZZI010000026.1, on the reverse strand, counting down.
CTCTGTCACCTTGTGGGATGCGTGCGTCTCGCTCGATCCGGCGGAGATATCCTCGACCTTCTCCTGCCCGAAATGCCGTCATGAAGCGCCGCTGGATGACGTGCAGCGGGTGACGGTACAGGAACAGGATGACGTGCTGGGCGAACAGCGCGCACTGCGCGGGCGCGCAATGGCCCGCGTCTATGGTTGGACCGGGAAAAAACGCTGGTCGCGCCCGGCCACGGCCGCCGACCTGACCCTTGTCAAGAAGATTGAGGCGGAGCCGATCCCGTCATGCGTCCCGCAGGCGCTGATCCCCTGGGGCGATCTCTACCGAAAAGGCTACCATCAGGGCATTACGCACGTTCACCACTTCTACACGCGGCGCAATCTCATCGTCTTCGCCCGCATGTGGGAGCGCGTGGAATCCTATAGCGGCGAACTCCGCGAAGGGCTGCGTTTCTGGCTGCTCAGCTATAATGCGGCTCACGGGACGATCATGACGCGCGTGGTGGCGAAGTCCGGCCAGAAGGACCTGGTCGTCACCAGCGCCCAGCCCGGCGTGCTGTATGTCAGCGGCCTTCCGGTCGAGAAGAATTTTTTTGCAGGATTGCGGCGCAAGCTGACAACGATTGCGCAGGCATTCGAGACCATTCACGGCGGCAGCGGCAAGGTCGAAGTCGTCCACGGCTCCAGCTGCGAGGTCGCGCTGCCTTCCGGCAGCATCGACTATGTATTCACGGACCCGCCCTTCGGGGCCAACATACCCTATGCGGAACTCAGTTTCATAAACGAAGCCTGGCTCAAGACGTTCACCGACCGCACGGATGAAGCCATCGTCAGTCCGGATCAGGGCAAGGCCATCGACGAGTACCGGAAATTGTTAACCCGGTCATTCAGCGAGGCTCGCCGGATTTTGAAGCCGTCCGGTAAGGCCACGATGGTGTTTCATTCCGCTTCAGCCGAAGTCTGGAACGCCTTGCAGCGCGCCTACCAGGATGCGGGCTTTGACGTGGAATATGCGGGGGTTCTCGATAAGAAGCAGGGCAGCTTCAAACAGGTCACGACGGAAGGAGCTGTGCGCGGCGACCCCGTACTCCTGTTGGGGCCGCGTCGCAAGGCCGAGGCCCGGATCGAAAGCAAGACCGGAGCGGACGAGTGTGTATGGACGGTCGCAACGGCCCTTCACCGCGCGGCGACCGCCGCGCATGATCCGGCCGAAACAACGGCGCAGCGGCTTTACTCCCGCCTCGTGACACATTTCCTCAGCCATCATCAGCAAGTCCCGCTCGACGCGGATGTCTTCTATCGCTGGTATGCGGAACAACCGCTGCCCGGAGTTCTATGCAGTGCCGGCGACTAACGCAGTCGGCGCGATTAGGTCTTCGGCGCGATCCTTCGAGGAAAGCCTGCCGCCGGCGCAGCGCAAACGGCTGGGGCAGTTCTTCACCGGACTGCCGCTAGGGTCGCTTCTTGCGCACCTAGCGCTCGACTCCGGCGCGCGCTCTGTGATCGATCCGATGGCCGGGCACGGTGACCTGCTTGATGCGGCAGCATTAACGGCACAGGCGCGGGGAGCCCGTCTCAGCCGACTGGACGGCATGGAGCTTGATTCCGAAACAGCCGCCTTCTGCGGTCGCAGGATGACGGCTTTGCAGGCGGACGATGCTGCGGAGAGCAGCCATATTCTCACGGGCAACGCGTTCGACCCCGCCACCATCGCGGCGCTGGATGCGCCCGGCTACGATCTTGTCATCACCAATCCCCCCTATGTGAGATACCAGTCCCAAAACGGGAACGGTGCCGGTGTCGGTGACGTGCGCCGGGGCCTGTCAGCGATTGTGGACGCGCGCATGACCGGCGGCGAGCGCGTGCTCTGGCAGGCGCTGGTTGACGGCTATTCGGGCCTTGCCGATCTTTCCGTACCGGCCTGGCTCCTGTCCGCCCTGTTGACACGGCCGGGCGGCCGCCTGGCCCTTGTCGTTCCCGCCACCTGGCGTTCGCGCGACTATGCCGATGTCGTGCGCTACCTGCTGCTGCGCGAGTTCCGTCTTGAGTACATTGTCGCGGATACCCAGCCCGGCTGGTTTTCCGATGCGCTGGTGCGCACGCATCTTGTGATCGCGCGGCGGCTTTCTTGGGACGAGGCGCAAGCGCCCGTGTCAGGCCGGTCGCTTTTGCCGGCAACCTGGCTGCAAGTTGCACCGGCGGCTGCGGGCGGAGAGTCGCTTGTGGGCGGTGCCTTTCCCGGTTCGGAACCGGAGCGGGATTTTGCGGCATGGGCGGGCGCGGCAAACGGGGAGGTGCCGGGCATTGAGCGCCGCCCCTTTGCGCTGGATGAGGAATGGCACACGCTGGAGCAGCGCCTTGCACACAAGGGCTGGTTCCAAAAGGCCGAAAACAGGCGCGATACCCTGCCGCTATTTTCCGCCCGTGACGCAAGGCCGGCGGCGATACCGGAAGGATTGCGGGACATGCTGCCGCCGGGAACGGCGCCGGCGCACCTCCAGACGCTCGAACAGGCGGGCATCCGGGTCAGCCAGGGCCTGCGTTCGGGCTGCAACCGGTTCTTCTATGTGACGCTTGCCGGTGACGAAGAGGGCGAGACCGTCACCGTCGAAACATCGGACAGCTTTGAGAACATGCAGGTTCGCGTTCCCGTAGCGGCGCTGCGCCCCGTTCTTCATCGCCAGGCGGATATGCAAGCCTTTGCGGACGGCCGCGTTCCGGCCACGCGCGCGCTTGATTTGTCTGATTGGGTTCTGCCGGAAGACCAGCCGCTCGTCGCAGAAGCGGCGGAGGCCTATCGTAAGCGGCGCGTGTCTGCGCCCCGCGTTATGCCTCCCGAGCTCGCTTCGTTCATACGTCTGGCAGCCCGGACCGCGCTGGACCCGAAAGAGCCGGCCCGGTTCATTCCCGATCTCACGGCCGTGCGCACCAATGTCCGCCGGCCCGCGAACGGCCGCGACGTGCCGCGCTTTTGGTACATGCTGCCGGCCTTCACCGCGCGCCACCTGCCCGAGATTTTTACGCCGCGCATCAATCACGGCACACCGGCCGTTGCTCTGAATACGCAGCCGCCGGTCCTAATTGATGCCAACTTCTCAACGCTGTGGGCGGAGCAAAGGCGGTGGACAGCGCATGCGCTCTACGCCCTGTTCCACAGCAGCTGGTGCCGGGCGGCAATGGAAGGCGCCGGCACGCCGCTTGGCGGCGGCGCACTCAAACTCGAAGCGACGCACATCCGTCAGGTGCCGATTCCCACTTTATCGGACCGCGACTGCGAGAAACTTGCCGCGCTCGGACAGCAGCTGGCTGCGGACGTGCCCTCAGCCCGGCACCAAATCGACATGTTCATCCTGGCCGCTTCGTTGCCCGGTATGGATAAAAACCACCTCAAAGACCTGGCGCACCACATCGATTCCCGCCTTGAGGCCGCGTGCGCCGCCCGCCAAAGGACCGCCCATGACAGCTGATATTGGCCGCATTCGTGAAACTATCGCGCGCTGCCGCATGCTGCGGGATGCTGGTCATGTCGAGGCGGTGCTGCGCAGCGAGTTCCAGGGGCGATTGCGGCTTATGTTCCCGGACACCGCGCACGAGACCTGGATCAACAACTACACCGAAGGAACGGAAGCCCATACCAAGGTGGGCACAGGATCGGGCAAGGCCGCATCCCGGTTCATCGACAATCTCGTGGGTTCGACCACGATTGAGTACGAATCCGACCTGCGGAACACCGCCAAGCGCGATACCGGCTACGGGCAGGTGCAGGAGCAGGCGGCGGGGCTTGTCCGCGCGGGCATGCCGGTTTCAACGGTCCGGGGCGTGTTGTCAGACACGGTCGAATGGTACGCCTACGATGCCGAGCTTGCAGCGGGGGTCGATCCATCGTCCTGCACCGCTGCCGACATCACGCTCATTGTTATCGACGAACTCAAGCTGCCCGATGACAGCGTCCTGTCCGCCGAGCAGCTCGGTGGCTTTATCAAAAAGCATCTGGCGCGCGAACAGTCGCGGCCGTTGCGGTCCGAATTCCTTGCCTCCGACCTTGGCATGGACTCTGCCGCATATAAGAGCAGCGCCGGGCCTTTGTCGTTGCTGGTGGACGAGGGGCGCAAGGCCGATCCGTCGGCGAGCCTCGCCACCGATCTCTGGTCGCAGTTCGTCGATCATTTGGAAGGGCCGGCGGGCACCTTCCGCACCGCCGCGTATGTCGATGAAGCTTACGTGACCCTTCTCGCGCGGCTTCTGAGCGCGAACGTGCTGACAGGCAAGGCAGTGCTCAGCACGGACGACGAGTTGAAGACAATCCTGAACGGGGAATTCTTCCGCAACAATTTCCAGCTGGAGAATGTGGTCGAGCAGGATTATTTCGGTTGGCTTCTCGGCCCATCCTACCTCGACCGGCTTGTCGCAGTGGCCCGCGACCTCCAGCGCGATCTCTATGCTTACGATTTCAGCTGGTATCCCGAAGAGGATTTGTTCGGCCGCTTTATGGCGCAGCTCGCCCGCCGCAGCCAGCGCAAGCTGCTCGGCCAGGAATGGACCCCGCACTGGCTCGCGCGCCTACTTGCCGACCGTTGCATGGATGGCCTCCCGAACGGGGAAAGCCCCCGGATCGTCGATATGTGCTGCGGGTCCGGCACGATGCTCGCAGAAATCATAAAGGCCACACGGGTCCGGTTCGGCTTTTCCGCCATCGAACAGCTTGAAGACGTGGCGACCGGATTCGACATCGACCCGCTGGCGGTCAGTCTCGCCAAGACGACCTGGGTCGTCAGCCTCTCGGCTGAGATCAAGGCGGCGACGAAGCCCATCGTCATCCCGGTCTATCATGCGGACTCGCTGTTCGCCGTCACTCCGGTTTCGGCGTCAGTCCCGCTGGTCGGCGAAAGCGATGCCATACCGGTTTCGCTTGACGGCACGACCGTACATCTGCCGACAGCGTTGGTGCAGCCGGCATATCGCGAATTTTTCGACCGGATCGTGGACTGGGCCTATGACGAGGCGCGCGATGCGCAGCAGCGCGGAACCGTTGCGGGTTTCAGCAAGGCGGACGCGGATAGTTTTCTCGATGGCACGATCGCCGCCTTTGGGATCACGTTGTCGCCGGAGCTTTACAAGCAGCTTTCCGAGGCCCTGTTCCCGCTGGCGCGTCGCATGGCTGAACTGGCTGTTGCCGGGCGCAACGGCATCTGGGCGTTCATCCTGCGCAATACCTATAGGCCGGGGCTCCTGACCGGCCACTTCAACGGGCTTGTGTCCAATCCGCCATGGCTCGCCATGAGCGGGCTGGCCGACAACCCGTACCGGGACTTGCTGAAAGGCCGGGCGAAACTCTACGGCATCCAGCCCGCAGGACAGTCCTTTCTCCATCTTGAGCTGGGCACGATGCACCTGCTTCATGCCATCGACCGTTATTTGGGACCGGATGCCTGCGTCGCCTGCCTTGTACCCGGCACGGTGCTGAACGGCACCCACCACGAGCGGCTCAGGCAGCATGATTTCCTGACAAGCGACCGCCCCGTCCCCTTCGACATCGCCGAAATTTGGCAGGTCGCGCCCGGAACCTTCAAATATCCTGGCGCAGCGCTGGTCGGTTACAAAAGAGCGAATACGACGGGTCTTCCACAAAGCACGTTTAGCGGCTTTGTGGCGACAGACGCGGGGCTGAACGCCGCAGGCTTTTCGGTTCGCACCATCGGTACGGCGCGCAGCGCCTGGGTGCTCGAAACGGGCGGCGGTTCAGCCATGGCCGGCGGTGGCGGCGACCTGCCGCAGCAAGGAGCCGATCTTATGCCGCGCACGGCCGTCTGTGTGGACATCGTCCAGAATGCGGGCGCGGAGGTGCGCGTCGATACGCCGACGCGCGCTTCCGCATGGGGATTTACGATCAAATCAGCCAAAGAAATGGCGGCAGAACGCTTCCCCGGCCACGTCGCGCCGCGCTTTCTTTTCCGCATGGCCCAGTCGGAAAACTTGCTTCCGTTCGTGCTCGGTGTCCATCGCGCGCCGCTGGTTCTGCCGGTGCTGCGCGCGGCGGGCGGAACGTGGAGCATTCTCGACGAGGCCGAAATCCGCAGGCAGGGCTTTACCCAGACCGCACGGCGGTTTGCCGCGATCAACCAGAAGCTCAAAACGGTGGGGAAAGGCAAGTCGCTCCAACAGCGCATCGATGAGCGGGGCAAGCTTTCCAAGCAAGTCTTCGGGACGAGCGGGTACCTCATCCTGGCCGGTGCCGGCGGCAAGATCATCTGCGCGGCGTGCGTTCCCGTTGCGCAGGCGCAGGACCTTGTCGTTGACCAGACACTGTACTGGAAAGTCGTGACGGACGCGGACGAGGCCTGGTACCAGGTCGGCATGCTCAACAGCGAGGCTCTCACCAACGCCACCCTCGCGTTTAACCCGAAGGGCGATTTCGGTGAGCGGCATCTTCACACGCTGCCATACAGAATGATGCCCGCATACGATGCCGGCAACGGCGATCATCAGAAGATTGCGGTCCTTGCTAAGGATATTGCCACACTAGCGGACGGCCATTGCACGACGGACCCGTATCTGGCTGATCCTGCCAAAGCACTGACAGCGCGCCGCCGCAAATTGCGCACGCTGCTCGACGCATCGCCGCTTCTGGCGCAGCTTGAAACATTGGCGCAGTCGGCGCTGGCCGGAGCATCCATCGCGCCATCCGGCGGCGGCAGCGGGACGCAGGCTCCGGTATGCTGATCGTCCAGAACGCCGCGGAACCCGCGCGCTTGCGCAATGCTCTCGTCGATATGGTCGCGGCGGGGGCCATCGATATCCGCGCGGCGTCCGCATACGTCACGCGCGGCGGCGCAAACATATTGCTGTCTGCCGTCGCAAATGCCGTGGGGCCGGCCGCGTTCGCGGCGATGCCCAAAACCCTTGTGACATCCTTTGATTTCGGACTTACCGAACCCCAAGCCTTGCAGCATTGGCGCGGGCTTGCGAACGCCACCGTTCTGGTGTCGGGCGCGCAGAGGCTGGCGCAGGGATCGCTTATGCCGCAGCGCGCCTTTCATCCCAAGCTTTATCTCTTCGGCACCGATCCCCAGACATGCTGCACGCTGGTCGGCTCGGCAAATCTGACCAGCCGTGGCTTTAGCGTGAATACCGAGGCGGCATGGGTGCAGCAGGGTGTTGCGCGCGCCGATGCTGATGAAGCCTTCGACAAGGCCCGCTTTGAAACGACGGCTCTCACCGACGACTTGCTCGCAGCCTATACCGCCCTGCGCCAGACCCAGCCGCCGCCGCCCGAAATCGAGCAGGAGGCGCAGCCTGTCGCAGCGCCGGCACCGGTGGCAGGTGCCGCGTTGCCCTTGTTTCGGGTCGCCATTGAAACAGGAGCAATCAATCCCGCCGCCCATGCCGCCATGTGGGTTCACGGCGAGGCTCTTCAGGGCGGATCGAGAAACCAACTGGAGCTGCCGCGCGGCGGACACCGGTTCTTCGGCTTCGTGTTCGACCAATACGACTATCCGCATAACTTGATAATCGGTGAGCCTGTCCTCCGCAGCGGCGCGCGCGTGTGGGGCGACCGGCGACTGACCTGGCATGGCAACAACAAAATGGAGCGGATGAACCTGCCGACTGCCGCGCAGGGCGGGTTCGATTATGCCGACACAGCGGTGATGTTCCGTCGCCTGACCAACGGTTCCTTCGAGTTGATCGTGACTCCCTGGGAGTCCGATCTTGCCCGTTCATGGCGGCAGGCCTCGGCGCAGCGTCAAACGCTTTTTCGGCTTGGCACGGTGGCAACCAACAGAGTCGTCGGTCTGCTGTAAAGCAGCGAATTTAATCGCCTTGTATGGCTGCCCGGATTGTGGTGCCTCCGCGTCGCGGACCGGGCTCTATGCCGCCGGATGTACCGGCTCTACGGAGCCAACCAAGCCGTCTCCGCCCATGCGGGTGACGATCCCTGGCACGAAGCATTCAGGGCGAACGAGCTTGGTCACGGCAAGGCGTTCTGCCGGACCCGGATCGACTCCGCCCAATCCGCAAGGGTCTTGATGTCGGCAAGGATATCGTCGGGCGGGGGCACCGCGCCGTCCCGTGCGCGCGACGGGTCGTGCGCGTCCACGAGGTCGCTGCACTTCTTGAAGTTCTTGCGGAACGTCTCGACATCCGCATCTTCAATGACCGTCACCCGTTTCAGATTCTTCGTGTCGATATAGTCCCGGTGGCGGTGGATGACCCCGGCAAAGGCGACATCTTCCAGCCCGCGCTCCCACGTCGCCCGCAGCCGGTCATAGATTTTCACGGCTGCGTCCCGGTATCCCTCTTCATCGTTCGCGTCATAAAGCGTGCGCGCGTCTCGCGCCGCCTTTTCCAGCTTATCAACCCGGTCGCGGATACCGGCGTGCTGCCAGGGTAAGCCGTCCGTGACCATGCCCGTACCGGCCGGCCCGCGCGACAGGCTGACGAGCTTCATGGGAACAGCCTCGCGGAGGGCCTTGTCGTGAAGGTCGTTCACGAACACCATGTCATGGGTGAAGACGATAATCTGGCGGGTTGCGGATTCTTCGACAAGCCGGTCCGCCACCTTTTCGCGCCAGCGATGATCTAGCGATGTTACCGGGTCATCGAACACCAGCGCAGATTTATGCTGGGCAGTCGCCAGTTCGGTGAGGAACGCGGCAAGAGCGACGCACGTTTGCTCGCCCTCGCTCAGGACCATATGGACCTTGGCTTTCGGGTTGGCAAAGAGGCGCACCTGGTAGTTTGGCGAGCCGTACTGCCCGCCTGATCGCACGATTTCCACACGCACTTTCTCCGCCGCGAGACGAACGATCTCCGACTGGAACTGGTCGCGCATTTTCGGGGTGATGACATTGTCGGCGATATCGTTGCCGAGCTTGGTGATGGCGTTGGTCGCCGTGTCCGCGATGCAGGCGCGGACAATGCGCAGGTCATCGAGGCGTTTGACTTCCTTCTTTGCGGTTTCGAGCAGCTCGGCAACCGCTGCCCGGTCCCTCAAAGAGTCGCGTTCGAGGATCAGCCGGTCGCGGCCCTCAGCATCGGCCGCTTCGTCAAGTTCCGCAGCATAGGCCTCTAGAGTAGCCGCCAGCGCCTCCAGCTCCGCCTTCGGTGAGGGCGAAAACGGCGGCAGGACCAGCGCGTCGGCCGTCGAAAGGGCGCGAAGGCATTTCAGACGGCGCAAATCCGCACTGGCGACAAAGCGCAAAACCTTGCGGGCAAGGCCGGGGCTCTGGAGGGCGATGCGCTGGCGCGCCTGCGCGATCACGCGCACGTCCGGTTGCCGTGCCGTGAATGCGGCAAGGGCCTCAGAATAGTCCCGCTCGGCGCGCGCCGCTTGTGATTCCGCATCCGCGCGGATGAATGCCTCGAAGCCCCCCAGCCGGTCCTTGGCATCCGCATCCAGCGCCTGATGGCACAGGACGCAGGCTTCGTCCCCTGTGGGCGGGAAAGGCGCACCGGGATAAGCCGTTTGTTCCGAATAGCGGCGGGCGGCCTCCCATAGCGCCCGCCATGTTTCCCCGCCGACACCGGGCATGGCAAGGCCGTCAAAGATCGCGCGCGCGGCAAGATCGGCTGCCGCCCGCTTGTCCCGCGCCGCGTCCGCCAGTGTTTTCATCCCGGCCAGCTTTTCATCCCCATAGGCGACGGCAAGCCTGTCCAGGGTAGCGATCAGCTGCCGTACATTGCCGGCAAAAAGCCTCTGTTCGGCGGCAGCATCCGCCGGGTTTTTCAGCAGGTCTTCGTCAAGGCGTGCCAGCCGCGTCCGCTCGTCGGCGGTCATCTCACCGAGCCTTTCAAGCGCGGCAAGATCGGTGTCATGGCTCAGTGCCGACATGATCGCGCCGACCGGCGTGGCCGGGTTCCATGTCGGCTTCTCGAAGACCGGGTCGCGAACCGCATTGAGCTGGGTTTCTTCAGCACCCAGTTTCTGCTTGAGCGCCTGGCAGACACCGGCGAGGTCGTCGGGAATATCCAAGCCGAAGGGCCTGAACGCCACTTCGTTCTTTTCCTGCACATGAACCGAGCCGCAGTCCCGGTCAAAGACGCTGACGGCAGACAGCACCGCGTCAGGTTTGCCGTCGTCGGTCCAGCTGACGGGCGGTACCGTCACTCCGTCCTTGAGAATCGAAAAAGTGCCGGTCGCTTTGCCGGCGGGCGGCGGGTTGTACGCATCCGGCATGATCTCGCCCGCCTTGCGCGCGCGGCAGGCGCGCTTGAGCACGCGCCCGTAACCGGACTTACCGGACCCGTTCGGCCCGTACACAATGGTGAGCCCTGCCGGTTCAAATGGCAGGGACTGGTCGGGGGCAAGCTGGTTCACACCGGCGATATCCCCGACGCTTGCCAGTGCTATCGACTCGCCGCCGGCAGGAGCGGCCGGCAAGTGCGCGGCTTCGAGGGCTTCCGGGACAAGTGCAATGCCTTCAACCCCCTGCTCCTTTTTGCAAAGAGCTAGTATGTCGATCACAGCAGCTTCATCAGGCGTCCCGCCGGTCACGATCCTCCGCAGGGCATCCCGCTGCCAAAGCGGGCGATCAGCCGACCAGTCGAGTATCGTTTCAAGGACTGTCTTATTTGCTTTCTTGTTCATTCTGCTGCCCCCGCCCTATTGCTTGTCTTCTCTACTCGATAGCACCGGAAGCCAGCCAAAATAGATTCGATAGACGGACGAATCCACGCCTCCGCCGGATAGCATGCAACACTGGGGTGTCCGGCAGCGCTAGGTGAATTTCATCCTACGTGAAGCCGGACGGCGAGTTAGAAAAGCCCCGGCGTGAAGCGCCGGACCCGCTCTCATCAATCATTTTAGGAGGGGTATAGCGTAGGCGTAGTTCTCTGCTTCTTCGGCTTCGGCCCGCCATTCAGTCGGCATAATGTCGCAGCTGAACCAAATACTGCCGTGGCAGGATATGAGAGCGCCGCTTGAGCGGTGATCGAGAATCCTGCCATCCCGAGAGTTATAGCCTACATCGCCTGAACGACCGCGACGATGGCCTTAATCCCAGCAATGTCGGGGTTATCAGCTGTGGCGAGAGTGGCCATTCGCAGCCTGCCAACGGTCGAGTACCTCGCCAACGTCGCTCTCCGGCTTGCGTCCGCGCTTCGGCACCGGCAGCCGGAACGGTCGGACGAACGGCCGCTCCTCGGCCGTCAGATCGGTCAGACAATGCTCCGCGCGCTATTTAAAACCAGCCATTCGGCCACGGCTCGCAGACCCACATCCCAAAGGTGGATCACGCCGGAGGCGGAGCCTCAACCCGGTTGCAAACGGTCTCTCAGGCGATTGAATTGTTACGAGTGCCCAGAGCCGATCGCCGCATCCATCCGCGCGCGCGCTTCGGCGGCGATGGCTTTGCGGTCGCCGACATCGGCGGGGGCGAAGGGTTCGAGGAAATGGAGCGTCACGTCCATCGTGCCGGGGTTGGACAGGATACGCAGGGCGTTTTCCTTGCCATGTTCGGTGCCCCAGAACACCGTGTCGGCATGGGCACCATAGTCGATCCAGACCGGCTGGACCATCAGGCCGGGTGGCGGGGGGTCGAGGACGGCGAGCAGAGACGCCTTGAATGGAAGCAAGGATTTGCCGTCGCCGGTGGTGCCCTCCGGAAAAATCGCGAGGCTCCAGCCGTCGGCCAGGGCTTGGGCGACGCGGGCGATCTGGACCGCGATCGACTTGCGGTCGCCGCGCGCGACATAGACGGTGTTGTTGAGGCCACACATCCAGCCGACGAACGGGACGTGCTCCAGATCGTCCTTGGCGATGAAGGCGGTGCCGGTCGCGCCCGCCAGGAGCGGAATGTCTAGCCAGCTGACGTGATTGGCGACGAAGAATGCGTTCTTCCTTAGCGGCGTGCCGACCGTTCGCCGCCGCGCGCCCGCGATACGGCCTAGCGCGCCCAGAAACAGCCGCGGCCAAGGCGACGGCAGGCGGAACAGCCGCCACAGGCCGTGCAGCGGCACCGCGACGATCACCGCGACGATGAAGCCTGCGATCCGTAATAAGGCGCGCGGGTGGACTGCCCCATCGGTGCTGGTCGCGGTGGCGGTCAGCCGATCAGTCCTTGTGGGCGATGGAGACGCCGTAAAGCTCCATGCGGTGATCGACCAGGCGGAAGCCCAGCCGCTCGGCGATCTGCTTTTGCAACAGTTCAAGCTCGGGATCGACGAATTCGATGACCTTTCCGGTTTCGACATCGATCAGGTGGTCGTGATGCGCTTCGGGCGCTGGCTCATAGCGCGCGCGGCCGTCGCCGAAATCGTGGCGATCGAGAATGCCCGCCTCTTCGAACAACCGCACGGTGCGATAGACGGTGGCGATCGAAATGCCCGGATCGATCGCCGAGGCGCGGGCATAGACCTTTTCCACATCGGGATGGTCTTCGGCCTCGGACAGCACGCGGGCGATCACGCGGCGCTGCTCGGTGATGCGCAGGCCCTTTTCGTGGCAGAGTGCTTCGAGGTCGATCTTGCGGGCCATCACGTCTCCTTCGGTGCGCTGTATTCGCAACTGAATGTAAGCGCAGGCGCTCCCGAAAGAAAGCCTGCGGGCGCTCGGGAACGCCGATGCGGTTGCGTCCCGCCCACCGGATACGCGTGTGGGCGGGTAGCGGCGCTGACTATTTCTTGCCGCGCGTCCGCGGCTTGGTGCCAAGACCGATCTTCTTGGCGAGCGTCCGGCGCTGTTCGGCGTAATTGGGCGCGACCATCGGATAATCGGCGGGCAGGTTCCATTTCGCCCGGTATTCGTCGGGCGTCATCTGGTAATGCGTCATCAGATGACGCTTCAGCATCTTCAGCTTCTTGCCGTCTTCAAGACATACGATGTAATCGGGCTTGATCGATGAACGGATCGACACCGCCGGTTCCTGCTTTACTTCGGGTTCGGCTTCCGGAGTGCCGAGACCGGACAGCGCGGCGTGCACATTCTGAATGATGACCGGCAGGTCCGACACAGCGACACTGTTGTTGCTGACATGCGCGGCAACGATATCGGCTGTCAGCGTGATCAGCGTTTCCGCCATCTCGTTCTGATTATCCATTCCCATCCTTTCGACCAATGGAGGTACGGACGATTATTCGCCCCCGCCCGCGCCTATCGAACGAAAATACTGACGGTGCAAGGGCGGCGGTGCAATATGACAGTTAATCACCCGATTTTCTTCTGAAATGTCAGCGCGTCGAAAGTTTCGCCCGAAGAACCTCGATAATATTCGCGTCTTTCGCCAATTTTTACAAATCCTTCGGCAAAATAGAGCGCGGTGGCGGGATTGTTGGCGCGCACTTCGAGATTGAAGCGGATGACGCCGCGCGCCTTTGCATCTTCGGCGACAGCGCGGAGCAGCGCCCGGCCCACGCCCTTTCCGCGCGCATCGGGGTGAACCGCGATCAGCAGCAACTCGCCATCGTCGAGCGTCGCGCGCGACAGGGCAAAACCGATCACCCGACTGTCGCGCTCGACCAGCGTCAGCCACGCCCCCGGCAGCGCGAGCATCCCCATACATTGTGCGGTCGTCCACGCTTCCCCGTAACGCGGGTCGAACGCTGCCTGCATCAACGGAGCGACACGCGGCAGGTCGGCGGGGCCGCCGGTGCGGATATCAACGGCGCGGATACGCGCGGTCATGCAGGCGTTATCCCGCCGGGAAGCCTGGCATCGGGCGCGCGCAGATAGAGCGGGCGCGGGGGGAGCGCGCGCAGCCCGGTGGGGAGGCGCATCACATGGCGCGCATCGGGAAGCGCATCCGTTACCTCGATCTCGCTCAACCGGCGGGCGACGTTGCCGAGCACCGGGCGACCTGCGATGCGCGTCAGTGCGGCGTCGGGGGCGAGCGAGACGGGTTCGTCGAGGGCAAGCAACGGCGCGCGGGCGAAATGCTGGACGAAGACCTCGCCATTCCCGCCTTCGATCGCGACCGCGATTTCCGGCGCGTCGATGTCGCTCCCCGCCCCCGCCGCGATCAGCGCGAGCGACGAGAAGCCGGCCGCCTCGACACACCAGCCGATCCCCAGCCCGATCGCCGCGGCGATGCCGACGCGCAGGCCGGTGAAGCTCCCCGGCCCGACATCGACCAGGATGCGGTCAGCGCGCCCGCAGCCCGGCAATTGGCCGATCATCGGCACCAGCAACTCCGCATGGCCGCGCCCGACGACCTCGTGCCGCGCATCGACCAGCGTGTCGCCGTCGAACAGCGCGACCGAACAGGCGGCGGTCGCCGTTTCGATCACGAGCGTTCGGATGGGGCTGCCGTCGGTCATTGCATTCGCCGCTAACGCCCGCGTCCGTGCAAGTCGAGTATGCTATTCCGTCTGCGCCGCCATCGCCTGTACCCGCGCATGATGTTCGTCCTTCCCAAACGGAAAGCGGCCGAACAGCCACGCGCCCAGCGTCGCGACGCTCAGATAGATGCCGATATAGATCATCGTCAGCCGGTCGATCACCTCCACCGGCACCTCCGCCGGATTGGCGCCGGTCGGGAAGGACGCGAAGGCGAGGATGGTGCCTGCGATGAAGATACCGACGCCGCTGGTGCATTTCTGGACGAAGAACGCGCCCGAATAAAAGACGCCTTCGCTTCGGCGGCCGGTCTGTTCCTCCGAATGCTCGACGACATCGGCCATCATCGAGGCCGACAGCATGAACGTGGAGACGAGGAACCCGGTCTGGAGCGTGAAGATCGCGAACAGAACATAGAGGATGATCGGATCGTCGAAGGCCGGGAACAGGCCCAGCAAACGCAGCGCGTAGGGCAGGCACATCAGCGTCGCGCCGATGACGATGAAAACCCGCGCCGTCATCGGCTTGCCGATGCGTTTCGCGACGCGCGGGGCGATCAGGAACGAGATGATGACGCCCAGGAACAGGCTGACCGGCAGGATCGCGAAGGTCGCGCCTTCGAATCGCCAGACATAGGAATAGAGGTAATTGGACAGCGCATAGCTGATCCCCTGGCACGTATAGGCGCACAGCCCGGCGAGCATCAGGATCGCAAAGGCGCGGTTGTTGACCGATTCGGCGAGTTCCTTGAGCGCCTGTCGCAGCGTAGATTTTTCGAGCGGCACCTTGGGCAATCGCTCGATTTCGTGATGCGTACCCGCTGCCGACACCAGGATGGCGACGAACATCAAAACCGCGCCCGCAATCCCGAACCAGACATAACCGCCCGCATTGAGCAGCCCGTTGGGCTGTTCGGGGGTCGGCGTCAGGAACAGGGTATAGGCCGCCCCCAGCATCAGCAGCCCGCCTGCCCAGCCGAAAAGATAGCGATAGGCGGTGATCCGTGTGCGTTCGTCATAATCGGCGGTGAGTTCAGGAGTCAGCGCCTGGCTGGGGACTTCGTAAGCCGAAACCGCAGTGCGGACGAGGACCGCGGTCAGGAACAGCCACATGAGTTGCGCGGTCTGCGACCAGTCGGGCGGATTCCACAGCGCGATCCAGCCGACCGCGATCGGGAGCGCGGCGGCATACATCCACGGATGTCGCCTGCCCCAGCGGCTGCGCGTGCGATCGGACGCGACGCCGATGCCCAGGTCGAAGAACGCGTCGAGCACCAGCGCGCACATGATGACCAGGCCGACCGTGCTCGCCGGAATGCCGACGACCTGGTTGTAATAGAGCAGCAGAAACGTGCCGAAGCCCGAATCCTTCACCCCGTAGGCGGCAGCCCCGAACCCGTAAGCCATCGTCGTGCGCCGCGACACGCGTGTTTCAGGCGGGACGACATGCGTTTCGGATGCGGTCATGCGGGCAGCCTGTGTCGGTGATCCGCGGCCAGCATAGGTGCGGCTTCCGCTACGTCAATCGCGCGCACTTCGCTATGTTCGAAGATAGGGTATGCCATCCACCCTCTTGCCGGACACAGCTTCGCGGCTATAGCTGGCGGATAGACATAAGATGGCCCTCCCGGTTCGAAACCGCGGGACGGCATGCGCGATGGCTGGCAGGTGAGGATATGGCACTCGACACGGAAACCTTCGACGCGCTGATCGACATGGTGCGGCGCTTCGTCAGCGAACGCCTGCGTCCGCTGGAAGCCGAGGTCGAGGCGGCAGACGCGATCCCCGACGATATCGTGCGCGAAATGCGCGAAATGGGGCTGTTCGGCCTGTCGATCGCCGAGGAATATGGCGGGCTGGGGCTGACGATGGCGGAGGAATGCCGCGTCGCGATCGAACTGGGGCGGACGACGCCTGCGTTCCGATCGACCTTCGGCACCAATGTCGGGATCGGGTCGCAGGGGCTGGTGATGGCGGGTTCGGATGCGCAGAAGGCCGAGTGGTTGCCGCGGATCGCGAGTGGGGAGATCGTCACCAGTTTCGCACTGACCGAGCCGGATGTCGGGTCGGACTCCGGGGCGGTAAAGACGCGAGCAGTGAAGGACGGCGATGTGTACCGGCTGTCCGGCACCAAGCGCTACATCACCAATGCCGACAAGGCCGACCTGTTCACGGTGATGGCGCGCACCGGCGACGCCCCCGGCGCGCGCGGCGTTTCCGCCTTCCTGGTGCCGCGCAACCTGCCCGGCGTGTCGGTGGGCGAGCCGGAAAAGAAGATGGGGCAAAAGGGCGCGAAGGTCGCCGATCTCAACCTGGATGACGTCCCCGTCCCCGCCGCCAACCGGCTGGGCGAAGAGGGCCAGGGATTCAAGATCGCGATGCAGGTGCTCGACCGCGGGCGGCTGCATATCTCGGCGGTGTGCGTCGGCGTCGCCGAGCGGCTGATCGCCGACTGCGTGGCCTATGCGAGCGAGCGGAAACAGTTCGGAAAGGCCATCGCCGAGCATCAGCTGATCCAGGGCATGATCGCCGATTCCAAGACCGAGGCGCTGGCGGCGCGCACGCTGGTGCTCGAGACGGCGGCGCGCAAGGATGCAGGCGACAATGTCGTGATGGAATCGGCGGCGGCGAAGTATTTTGCCTCCGAGATGGTCGGGCGGGTGGCAGACCGCGCGGTGCAGATCTTCGGCGGCGCTGGCTATATCGCCGATTACGGAATCGAGCGGCTGTACCGCGACGTGCGGCTGTTCCGCATCTACGAAGGCACCAGCCAGATCCAGCAGATCATCATCGCACGCGAGACGTTGAAACGCGGGGGATGAGCCGTAGCGGATTAGGGTCGCTAATCCGCGGCTCGACGGCACATCCCGGCCAGCGGGTCGCGCAGCGAACCCGTCTGACGACGCGGCTTTGCCGCGGCGGGTACGTCGATCAGCGAAACCGAAGCTGAGCCGGACTGAAGACGAACAAGGAGCAATCACATGGACACCACCAACCTCTTCCGCCTCGACGGCCGCGTCGCGCTCGTCACCGGGGGGTCGCGCGGGATCGGCAAGATGATCGCCGCGGGCTTCATCGCGCAGGGGGCAAAGGTCTATATCTCGTCGCGCAAGGCCGATGCGTGTTTCGCCACCGCCGAGGAACTGGGGCCGAACTGCATCGCCCTGCCCCAGGACGTCTCGTCCGTCGCGGGCTGCAAGGCGCTGGCGGAGCAGTTCGCCGAACATGAATCGAAGCTCGATATCCTCGTCAACAACGCAGGCGCAGCGTGGGGCGAGCCGTTCGAGGTGTTCCCCGAAATCGGCTGGGACAAGGTGATGGACCTGAACGTCAAATCGCCCTTCTTCCTGACGCAATCGCTGTTCGAGCCGCTAAAGGCCGCGGCCTCTCGGACACGCCCCGCCAAGGTCATCAACATCACCTCAATCGACGGTCAGCGGCTCAATCCGTGGGACACCTACAGCTATCACGCGTCAAAATCGGCGCTAATCTATCTGACCAAGCGGATGGCGGCGCGGCTGATCCGCGACTGCATCAACGTCACCTCGATCGCCCCCGGCGCATTCGGCAGCGAAATGAACCGCGCCGCGCGCGACCATGGCGACGCAGTGGCGCAGGCGATCCCGGCAAAGCGCATCGGCATGGACGAGGATATGGCGGGTGCCGCCATCTACCTCGCATCTCGCGCGGGCGACTATGTGGTGGGCGACACAATCACCGTCGATGGCGGGTTGGTGAATGCGTCGCTGGGGACAAGCATCGACGGCTAAGATTGGCGACGGACTATGGGTGGTTAGCGGACGTTGGCGATACCGGAGCTTTATGGCGCAAGCACACCAGCACGGTCGTCATTTCTAAACTATGAGTGGCGACGGATAGGCGCAGGGTTCGCCCCAATTCCAGAGCATAATCTCTCTATTGCTAAATCGCGTAAAAGCATCAGACATGACGGGATAGGACCGCATTCTCGCGGGCGCGGACTTAGCGATGAGCCGCTCAATTCTACTGCCGATGGAGCGAAATTGCTTCCAATCAACTTCGTCTAAGAAGTCTTCGGAAAAGATTGATCGCTGGCGCGCGCCTTTTTCAGTCCAATAGACGGTCGATGCAGATGCCAGGCATCCATTCTGCGGATCGCTGCGGCGCACCTTTATTGTCGCCGGGCTTTGGAGGACCGTGCGACCTTTTGCGCCGAGTTCTATTTGCGTATTTTTGGTGAACCTGATTTGTTTCACGCGCGGCATTCCACCCACTGTACTAGGCCAAGCAGCAAGATTATCGCCCCCTCCATCAATGTAAGCCAGAATTTCTTCCCATGTCTCGAGCCAACGGTTGGCTTTGTCCGGAACGGAGTATTCTTCGAAAATCCTCATCCCAGGAAAGTCAAAAAGCCAGTGCCAGACTTGGACCAAGTCTAAATCGGTGGCGAAGAAGGTTATGGTCATAGAGACATGCGTGCCATATCGGACAATCGTCAGCAACTAGGTCGATTGGCTTTAGCGGTCGGTCTCACAACGCCAACGACCGATATGGGGTCGTAAGCTGCCGCCACGCGCCCTATCGCGCAATCCCACCCGCCGCCAGCACCGCCAGCGTCACGAGATCCCCCGCCGTGCTCGTCATCGGCGCGATCTGGACCGGCTTTTCCATGCCGATCAGCATCGGGCCGATCATCGTGTCGCCGCCCAGCTCGCGCAACAGCTTGGCCGAGATATTGGCCGATTGCAGCCCCGGCATGATGAGCACATTGGCCGGCCCGGACAGCCGCGCGAACGGGAATTTGGCGAGCTGTTTGGGGTTGAGCGCCACGTCGGGGGCCATTTCGCCTTCATATTCGAAGCCGACCTGACGCTGGTCGAGCACGCCCACCGCGCCGCGGATATTGTCGAGCCAGCGCCCCTCGGGATTGCCGAAGGTCGAATAGGACAGGAACGCCACGCGCGGTTCTTGGCCCATGCGCTTGGCCACCTGCGCCGTCTGTTCGGCGATGTCGGCGAGTTCCTCGGCACTTGGGCGTTCGTTGACGGTGGTGTCGGCGATGAAGACGGTGTGGCTCTGCCCGACCATGACGTGGATGCCGAAGGGCGTGCGCCCGCCCGCGGGGTCGATCACGCGGCGGACTTCGCGGATCGTCTGGGCATAGGTGCGGGTGATGCCGGTGATCATCGCATCCGCTTCACCCAGTTGCAGCATCAGCGCGGCAAAGATGTTGCGGTCCTGGTTGACCATCCGTTCGCAATCGCGGCGCAGGAAGCCGCGGCGCTGCAGGCGCGCATAGAGGAAATCGACCATCCGCGGGACCAGCGGCGAGACGCGGCTGTTGTGCAGCTCGAACCCTTCGGGATCGTCGACGCCCAGTGCGCGCAGGCGATCGGGTACGTCGTCGCGCCCGACCAGCACCGGGATGCCGTAACCGCCGTCGCGGAACTGGATCGCGGCGCGCAGCACGACTTCTTCTTCGCCTTCGGCGAACACCACGCGCTTGGGATGCGCCCGCGCGCCTTCGTGCGCGAGGGTGAGCACCGAGGTGGTCGGATTGAGCCGCGCGCGCAGCGTCTGGCGATACGCTGCCATGTCGAGGATCGGCTTGGTCGCGACGCCCGAATCCATCGCCGCTTGCGCGACCGCTGCCGACACGACCTCCATCAACCGCGGATCGAACGGCGCGGGGATGATATAGTCGGGGCCGAAGCTGTGCTGCACGCCGTAGGCGAGCGCCACTTCCTCCGGCACGCGTTCGCGGGCGAGATCGGCGATGGCGTTGGCCGCGGCGATCTTCATCTCGTCGTTGATCCCGGTCGCGCGCACGTCGAGCGCACCGCGGAAGATGAAGGGGAAGCCGAGCACGTTGTTGACCTGGTTCGGATAATCCGACCGCCCGGTCGCGATGATCGCATCGGGGCGAGCGGCCTTGGCCAGTTCGGGGCGGATTTCGGGTTCGGGATTGGCCATCGCGAAGATGATTGGCGCAGGCGCCATGTCCTTGACCATTTCGGGTTTCAGCGCGCCCGCCGCCGACAGGCCCAGGAACACGTCGGCGCCGACCAGCGCGTCGGTCAGTTCGCGGCGGTCGGTCTTGACCGCGTGCGCGGACTGCCACTGGTTCACCTTTTCGCGGCCCTGATAGATCACGCCCGACCGGTCGCAGATCAGCACATTGTCGTGGCGCACGCCCATCGCCTTGATGAGTTCGGTGCACGCGATCGCCGCCGCGCCCGCGCCGTTGACCACGACCTTCACATCCTCCAGCCGACGCCCGGTCAGGCGGCAGGCGTTGATGAGGCCGGCGGCGGTGATGATCGCGGTGCCGTGCTGGTCGTCGTGGAAGACGGGGATGTTCATCCGCTCGCGCAGCGTCTGCTCGATGATGAAGCATTCCGGCGCCTTGATATCTTCAAGGTTGATGCCGCCAAAGCTCGGCTCCATCAATTCGACCGCGTCGATGAAGCGGTCGACATCCTCGGTCTTTAGCTCGATATCGATCGAATCGACGTCGGCGAAGCGTTTGAACAGTACCGCCTTGCCCTCCATCACCGGCTTCGACGCCAGCGCGCCGAGATTGCCGAGCCCCAGAATGGCGGTGCCGTTGGAGATGACCGCGACCAGATTACCCTTGGCGGTATAGTCGTATGCGGTGGCGGGATCGTCGGCGATCGCCTTTACCGGGACGGCGACGCCGGGGGAGTAGGCCAGCGCCAGGTCGCGTTGGGTGGCCATCGGTTTGGAGGCGATGATCTCGATCTTGCCGGGGCGACCTTCGGAATGGAACAGCAGCGCTTCGCGTTCGGAAAACTGGTTGTTCGGTTCATCGGTCATGGGAGGTCCGTGCGTGATCGGTGGTGCCCAAGTCCTTACGCGGCACAGGGGTCCGCGTCACCCCGTGACGCTTACGTCAAGCAAGGGGAGTTGATCACGTCCGCCGATCCGCTAGGCATCGCGCGATGAATGCGTCCGCCCCCACCCCGATGATGCAGCAATATCTGAGCCTGAAGGACGAGGCGCAGGATTGCCTGCTCTTCTATCGGATGGGCGATTTCTTCGAGTTGTTCTTCGACGATGCCAAGGTGGCGTCGGCGGTGCTCGACATCGCGCTGACCGCGCGCGGCAGCCATGACGGCGACAAGGTGCCGATGTGCGGGGTACCGGTGCATTCGTCGACCGCCTATCTCGAACGCCTCATCAAGGCGGGGCACCGCGTCGCCATCGCCGAACAGACCGAAAGCCCCGAAGAAGCCCGGAAGGCACGCGGATCGAAGGCGCTGGTCAACCGCGCGATCGTCCGCGTGGTGACGGCGGGGACGCTGACCGAGGAAGCGTTGCTCGACGCGCGTTCGGCCAACTGGTGCGCCGCGATCGGCGAGGCGGCGGGCGGCGTGGCGATTGCCGCCGCCGATGTATCGACCGGGCGGTTCGAGGTGATCGAATGCGAGGCTGCTTCGCTGGAGGCGGAACTGGCGCGGCTGAACCCGGCGGAGGTCGTCGCGGCGGAAGGGTCGGGTCAGGCGCTTGCCGCCTCGGTCGAGCGACCCAAGGCCGGGTTCGACAGCGCCAAGGGCGAGGAGCGGCTGAAAACACTGTTTAAGGTGGCGACGCTGGACGGCTTCGGATCGTTCAGCCGCGCCGCGCTGTCGGCCGCGGGCGGGCTGGTCGCGTATCTCGACCATACCGCCAAGGGATCGCTGCCGTTTCTGCGCCCGCCCCGTGTGCGGCATTCGGGTGCGACGATGGCGATCGATGCGGCGACGCGCGAGAGTCTGGAACTGACGGTTTCGCAGGCGGGCACGCGCAAGGGGAGTTTGCTCGATGCGGTCGATCGCACGGTGACGGGCGCGGGTGCGCGGTTGCTGGGGCAGGACATTGCCGCGCCCCTGATGGAGCGCACGGACATCGATGCGCGGCTGGAATGCGTGCGGTTCTTCCACGACGATGCGGGGCTGCGTGAGAGCATTCGCGGCAGCCTGCGCGCGCTGCCCGATATCGGGCGGGCGATCGGGCGGATCGCGGCGGGACGTGGGAGCCCGCGCGATCTGGGGCAGTTACGTGACGGGCTGGATGCGGCGTGGATGCTGGGCGACCGGCTGGACAAGCTGGCGGATGCGCCCGAACTGCTCAAGCGGCTCGCACCGCGGCTACGTGGACATGGCGCGTTGATCGACCTGCTCAAACGCGCGCTGGTGCCGGAGCCGCCGGTCGATGCCGACAAGGGCGGGTATATCGCCGAAGGGTTCGACGCCGCGCTCGACGATCTGCGGGTAACTGGTGCGGGCGGGCGCAAGTCGATCGCCGCGCTGGAAGCACGGTATCGCGACGAGACCAGGACACCTGCACTGAAAATTCGGCACAATAACGTGCTGGGCTATCATATCGAGGTGCCCGCCAAGCACGGCGACGCGCTGATGAAGCCCGATAGCGGCTTCACCCATCGCCAGACATTGGCGGGCGTGGTGCGGTTCAACGCGCCCGAACTGCACGAACTCGCGTTGAAGGTCGGCCAGGCGGGCGCGCACGCGCTGGCGGCGGAAGCGGCGCATCTGGAGGAACTGACCGACACCGCGCTCGCCAGCCGCGAGGCCATTGCCGCGACCGCCGATGCATTGGCACGGATCGACGTTGCGGCGGGGCTGGCCGAGCGTGCGGCGGAAGGCGGCTGGGCACGGCCCCAACTGGTCGAGCATCCGTGTTTCGAGATTGCGGGCGGGCGGCATCCGGTGGTCGAGGATGCGCTGGCCAAAAGCGGCGAGCGCTTCGTCGCCAATGATTGCGTGTTGTCGGAATCGAACCGGCTGTGGCTGGTGACGGGGCCGAACATGGGCGGCAAATCAACCTTCCTGCGTCAGAACGCGCTGATCGCGGTGCTGGCGCAGGCGGGGAGTTATGTGCCCGCGTCCAGCGCTACACTGGGTCTGGTCGATCGGCTGTTCAGCCGGGTCGGCGCGTCGGACAATCTGGCGCGCGGACGTTCGACCTTCATGGTTGAGATGGTCGAGACCGCGGCGATCCTGGCCGCCGCGACGCCGCGAAGCTTCGTGATCCTAGACGAGGTCGGCCGCGGCACCAGCACCTATGATGGCCTGGCCATCGCCTGGGCAGTGGTCGAGGCGATCCACGAGGATAATCGCTGTCGCTGCCTGTTCGCGACCCATTATCACGAGCTGACGCGGCTGGCCGAACGCTGCGACGCGCTCACCCTCCACCATGTCCGCGCGCGCGAATGGAAAGGCGATCTGGTGCTGTTGCACGAGGTGTCGGAGGGGCCAGCCGATCGCAGCTATGGTCTGGCCGTGGCGCGGCTGGCGGGGCTTCCCCCGGCGACCATCGCCCGCGCCAAATCGGTGCTGACGAAGCTGGAAGCGGGGCGCGCCAAGACCGGCGGCATCGCCGCGGGGCTGGACGACCTGCCGTTGTTCGCCGCCGCGCAGGAAGCCGGGGTCGAGGCAGTCGACGCGTTGCGTGCCGAACTTTCCGCATTAGATGTCGACGCGCTGTCCCCGCGCGATGCGCTAGACGCCCTGTATCGATTGAAGGCCGTGTCCGATGGCTGACATCCGCGTCGCCGCGCTTTACCGCTTCACCCGCTTCGACGATCCGGGAGCATTGCAGGCTCCGTTGCTTGATGTGTGCAAGGAAAGCGGCGTGAAGGGCACGCTGCTGCTCGCGCACGAAGGCATCAACGGCACCATCGCGGGGCCGCCCGAGGGGATCGATGCGGTGCTGGCGCACATCCGCGCCCTGCCCGGTTGCGCCGAACTCGACGTCAAATTCTCGCACGCCGAAATCATGCCGTTCCACCGCATGAAAGTGCGGCCGAAGCGCGAGATCGTGACGATGGGGGTCGAAGGCATCGATCCCACTCGAGAGGTAGGCAGCTATGTCGCGCCCGCCGACTGGAACGCCCTGATCGACGATCCCGACACAGTCGTCATCGACACGCGCAACGATTACGAAGTCGCGATCGGCAGCTTCGCGGGCGCGGTCGATCCGCATACCCGGAGCTTCCGCGACTTTCCCGACTGGTTCCGCGACCACCGCGACGAACTGCTGTCGGGCAAGAAGAAGGTCGCGATGTTCTGCACCGGCGGCATTCGCTGCGAAAAATCGACCGCCTTCCTGAAAGCTGAGGGGGTGGAGGACGTCTATCACCTCGACGGCGGCATCCTGCGCTATCTGGAGGAAGTGGCGCCTGAGGATAGCCGCTGGCAGGGCGAATGCTTTGTGTTCGACGAGCGGGTGGCGGTGACCCACGGGCTGGGCTTGGGCAGCCACAGCCTATGCCGCGCCTGCCGGATGCCGTTGTCGGAGGCCGACCGCGCGTCGGCCCGGTTCGAGGAGGGCGTGGCCTGCCCGCATTGCCACGACGCCCGGACCGATGAGCAGCGCGCGAACTATGCCGAGCGTCACCGACAGGCGCTGCTCGCAGAAAAGCGGGGCCAAGCACATATCGGGGCGGTGTTGGCGGATAAGGGCGGCAACCAGGCCCAAGACTTATGGATTGCGCCAGAAGATGACGGTTGCAGCGATGCAAGGGGCAGACAGTAAAGTGCGTCCGCATGATCATAGCGGCTGGGGATGCGACGACAGTAGTTGAGGCGAGGCCGAACTTGGTTTCGGCGTCCTGAAGCGCCATGCACCACGGGGAAACAAGTTACCTGCGCCCGACGGTCGTGGGCGCAACTTTACGGGTTTCGCTGGCCAACAAGTGTTGATAATGGCTCGCAATATGATCATTGCCGCCACCGCGCCGCTGTCGGGCGCCCCGATTCGCCAGACCGCTGCGGTTCGAGCCGTTGATTGGGCGGCGCTTAGCGAAAGTGAATGCCGCCGTTTGCGCGAATTCGGGCTGGACGAAGGTGTGGAGGTCGAGATTCTCCATCGGTCGATGTTCGGACGCGGGCCGCTCGCCTGCCGGATCGGGCGGATGACCATCGCGATCCGCGCGCATGTCGCGCACGCCATCCATGTCGAAACCACCGGAGCGTAAGCGATGCACCCCGCTCCCCTGATCGCGCTGGTCGGCAACCCCAATTCGGGCAAGAGCGCGCTGTTCAACGCGCTGACCGGCGCGCGGCAAAAGGTCGGCAATTATCCCGGAGTCACCGTCGAGCGCCATTCGGGGCGGATGAGCCTGGGCGACGGTCGCCCGGTCGAACTGCTCGACCTGCCGGGCAGCTACAGTCTTGATCCGTCCAGCCCCGACGAGGAAGTCACCCGCGATGTCGTCACCGGCAGGGGCGGGCTGGAATGCCTGCCCGACGCGCTGCTGGTCGTGGTCGACGCCACCAATCTCGACAATCACCTGCGCTTCGTCCTTCAGTTGAAGGCGCTGGGGCGGCCGATGGTCGTCGCGCTCAACATGATCGACATGGCGACGCGCGACGGGCTGACGATCGATACGCGCGTGCTGGAGGGCGAACTCGGCGTGCCGGTGATCCCGACCGTCGCGGTCAGGAAGCGCGGTCTCGACGATATTCGCGACGCTCTGTCGGGGGTGCTGGGGACGAAGGCGGGCGAACCGCGCGCGGTCGATCCCGACATCCGCGCCTATCAACGCCCCGCGCGCGCGCTGGCGAACTCCGCGACCATCGAACAGCCACGGTCGCGCGCCGTCTCCAAATCGCTCGACCGCGTGGTGCTGCATCCGGTCGCAGGGCCAATCATCCTGCTCGGCCTGCTGTTCGTGATGTTCCAGGCGGTGTTTTCCTGGTCCGAAGCGCCGATCGGCTGGATCGAGGGATTTCAGGGCTACCTCGCCGAAAGCGCGCTGAACCTTCCGCAAGGCTTCCTGCGCGACCTGTTGATCGAAGGCGTCATCAACGGCGTCGGGTCGGTCGTGGTGTTCCTGCCCCAGATCATCATCCTGTTCCTGTTCATCCTGCTTTTGGAGGGCAGCGGATACATGGTTCGCGCCGCATTCCTGATGGACCGGTTGATGGCAAGCGTCGGGCTGTCGGGCCGCGCGTTCATTCCGTTGCTGTCGAGCTTTGCGTGCGCGATTCCGGGCATCATGGCGACGCGGTCGATCTCCGACCCGCGCGAGCGGCTGACGACGATCCTGATCGCGCCGCTGATGACCTGTTCGGCGCGGCTGCCCGTCTATGCCGTCATCATCGGCGCGTTCATTCCGGCGCGCGATCTGGCGCCGGGCGTCGGCCTTCAAGGCCTGGTACTGTTCATCCTCTACCTCGCGGGCGTGGTCGGCGCGGTGGTCGCGGCGCTGGTCATCCGGCGATTTTCGGCACGCGGCACCGCGAACGGCAGCTTCATGATGGAATTGCCGCGTTACCAGTTGCCGATCGTCCGCGACGTGCTGCTCGGCCTGTGGCAGCGGGCGTGGATTTTTCTGCGTCGGGCGGGCACGATCATCATGGCCGCGACCGTCGCCTTGTGGCTGCTCGCCAGCTATCCGGTCGCGCCCGAAGGCGTGAAGCAGAGCGAATATTCGGTCGCGGGACGGATCGCGTCGGGGCTGGAAGTCGTGTTGCGCCCGATCGGCTTCAACCACGAAATGAGCCTGGCGGTCATCCCGGCGATGGCGGCGCGCGAAGTCGCGGTGTCGGCGCTCCAGACCGTCTATTCGATCGATGCCGAGGACGAGGATGCGGGCGCGCAGGAACTGGGCGCGCGGATCGGCGACGCCTGGCCGCTGCCCACCGCACTCGCCTTTCTCGCATGGTTCGTATTCGCGCCACAATGTCTGTCGACGATCGCAGTCGCCAAACGCGAGACCAATGGCTGGAAATGGCCGCTCGTCATGCTTGGCTATCTGTTCGTGCTGGCTTACATCGCTGCTGGAGCGACCTATTGGATCGCATCAGCATTCGGATTGTAGAAAGAGGAAATAGATGGCCGGCAGCGTGAACAAGGTGATTCTGGTCGGCAATCTGGGGCGCGACCCCGAAAGCCGGTCGTTCCAGAATGGCGGCAAGGTGGTCAACCTGCGCATCGCAACGTCGGAAAGCTGGAAGGACCGCAACACTGGCGAGCGCAAGGAAAAGACCGAATGGCATTCGGTCGCGATTTTCAACGAAGGGTTGGCCAACATCGCCGAACGCTATCTGCGCAAGGGCAGCAAGGTCTATATCGAGGGCCAGCTCCAGACCCGCAAATGGCAGGACCAGCAAGGCCAGGACAAATATTCGACCGAGATCGTGCTTCAGGGCTTCAACAGCGTCCTGACCATGCTCGACGGCGCGCCCGGCGGTGGCGGCGGAAGCCGTGGCGGCGGTGACGACTGGGGTGCAGGCGGCGGCGACAGCTTTGCCGGCCAGTCCTCGTCGCGCGGCGGCGGGTTTGGCGGCGGGTCGGGCGGCGGCCAGCGTTCCGGCGGATCCAGCTTCCCTGACGATCTCGACGACGACGTGCCGTTCTGATCCTTTTCGCGCTTCCCGCGTTTCGGACGTGAAACGAAGGGGATGCGTGCATGAATCCACAGGTCGAACATATCGCGATGTTGGCGCGCGCCGGGTATCTGGCGCGCGCCATCGTCTATTTTGCGCTGGGCTATCTGACGCTGGCGACGGGCGAGGCAGAGGGAACCGCGAGCGTGCTCGACCCGCTGGCCGATGTGCCGGGCGGCAACGCGCTGATGGTGCTGCTGGCGATCGGACTGGCCGCCTATGGCCTGTTCCGCCTGTATGGCGCATGGGTCGATCTCGAAAATGACGGCGACGACTGGAAAGGGCGCGGCAAACGGTTCGGGCATGTGCTCAGTGGATTCGCGCATCTCGTCCTTGGCTGGGGCGCGCTCAAGCTGGGCTTCGGCGGCGCCGGTCCCAGCGACGGCCCGGCGGGCGAGGCGGCTGCCGAACAGGTGATCAACCTGCCCGGCGGCTGGCTGCTGATCGTGATCGTCGCAGCAGGCTTTGCGCTCGCCGCCGTCAGTCAGGCGTCGCGCGCATGGTCGGGCAAGTTCATGGCGCTGATGTCGCGCGACACGCCGCGCTGGGCGGAGATGGTCGGACGGATCGGCTATGCCGCGCGCGCCGCGGTGTTCGCGGCATTGGCATGGACGATTCTCGAGGCCGGGTTGAGCGGCAATCCGGGACAGATCGGGTTTCAGGATGCGCTTGCCGCGTATCGCGACGAGGACGAGCTGTACCGCACGATCGCCGCAGGACTTGCGATGTTCGGCGTCTTCAGCCTGGTCATGGCACGTTACCGCGACGTCTGCGATTCGCCGATGGTCAAGCGGTTGATGGCGCGCGCGGGGAACTGACACCGATTTTTCCCCAATCGGCGGCAGCGTTGCTATGACCATCGTCCATGAAGACCATGATCGCGCTCGCCGCGCTTGCCCTTGCGGGCTGCGCCACCACGAACACCGCGCCGGTATCGGCCAGCGACCATCCGCAGGACCAGTTCATGGCGCGGCTGAACGCGCTGTGCGGCAACGCTTATGAAGGGCGCGTCGTCACTACCGATCCCGCCGACAAGGATTTCGCGTCGAGCCGGCTGGTGATGCATGTCCGCGAATGTTCGCCGCGCGAGGTGAAGGTACCGTTCCACGTCGGCGAAAATCGGTCGCGCACCTGGATCTTCACCCGCACCGCAGACGGCATCCGGTTGAAACACGATCACCGGCTGGAAAATGGCAGCGACGATCCCGTGACCATGTATGGTGGCGACACGGTGGAGCCGGGGACTGCGATCGCGCAGGCCTTTCCGGTCGACGCAGAATCGATCGCGCTGTTCAAGGCGAACGATCTGGGCATGTCGGTGACCAATGTCTGGCATGTCGAGGTGACCGACGACACCTATGCTTACGTCCTGCGTCGGCTGAACCGGCATCTGCGCGTCGAATTCGACCTGACCCGCCCGGTGACGCCGCCGCCCCCTCCCTGGGGCTTCGAGTGAGCCACGACCATTTCTATCGCACAGTAGCCGTGGGACACCTGCGGGCTGCCGATGGCGATTGGGACGCATCAAAGGCAGGCCCCGTCGACTATACCCGAACGTCACGATAGCGCGCTCACGAGGGAGAAGTCGGGCACCCTTGGCGCGCACCCGTCTGGCGGCGTCAGGTCAGTTGCCCGAAACCAGTCGCGACCGCGCAACATCCCCGCGCCGACCCTGCTTCAGCCTGATCGTGTCGCTCGTTGTCCGTGGCCTGCGTGGACGCTCGCGCCTCGCCACTGGCGTAACGCCGCGCGGCTGGCTACATCGCCGGGCAATGAGCGAGAAGATCAGCATTGCGTCGTGGAACATCAATTCGGTGCGGTTCCGGATGGACATCGTCCAGCGCTTCCTGCGCGAAGCATCGCCCGACATATTGTGCCTTCAGGAAACCAAGGTCATCGACGGCGACTTCCCGCACGCCCCGCTGCGCGCGCTGGGTTACGATCACATCGCCATTCACGGCCAGCGGATGCACCACGGCGTCGCCATCCTCAGCCGCATTCCCTTTGCCGAGGATGACCGGCTCGACTGGCAGGCGAACGGAGAGGCGCGGCATATCGGCGTGCGGCTGGCCAACGGATTGCGGCTGGAGAATGTGTATGTGCCCGCTGGCGGAGACATTCCCGACCGCGATCTGAACCCCAAATTCGGCCAGAAACTCGATTTCGTCGAGCGCATGACGCGCTGGTCCGAGGGGCTGGGTGACTTGCCCGTGGTGCTGACCGGCGATTTCAACATCGCGCCGCTGGAGTGTGACGTGTGGAGCCACAAGCAATTGCTCGACGTGGTGAGCCACACGCCGATCGAAGTCGAAGCGCTGGCGCGGTTGCAGGCGGCGAACGACTGGGTCGATCTGGGGCGCACGTTCATTCCCGCGCCCGAGCGGCTCTATACCTGGTGGAGCTACCGCGCGAAGGATTGGGCGGCGTCGGATCGCGGACGGCGGCTCGACCATATGTGGGCATCGCGGTCGGTTGCGGATCGGGCGGTGGCTCATCGCGTGTACGAACCGTGCCGAAGCTGGCTGAAACCCTCCGACCACATCCCCATCCTGACCGAGTTCGTGCTGTGAACGATCCGCGCGCCGTCGCCCGCGCCATCGACGCGGCCCGGCGCGGCTGGCCGGTCGGAATCGCGGGCGCGGACGGCGTGCTGGAGTTGCTGGCGATCGAAAGCGCCGACGCCAACCGGCTAGCGGCGTTCGATCCAGAAGGCGAAGCGTTCGTGCTGCTGTCAGCAGGCCGGGCAACGACGCTCAAACTCGCCAATCAGCGCGACGCCGCCGATCCGGTCGCGCCCGTCGCGGTCGAGCGCAGCCCCTGGCTCGATTTCGGCGCCGCAACCGCGCTCGCCGATCCGCAATTCGACCTGGCGACCCCGCTCAAAGGGCCGTTCCGCAGCGTGCCTTTGGTCGCTCAGGAGGCGGCGCGCGCCGCACTGGAACTGGCGCGCATTGCGGGCCTCCTTCCCGCCTGGTTTGCGCGAGTGCGCCATGACGTCGGCGATGCGATCACCCCCGCGGCGATTGCCGCTCACGAAGATGCCGGGCGGCTGGAAATCGCGGCCCGTGCTCGCCTGCCTGTCGCGGGCGCCGAGGATGCCGAGATCGTCGCGTTTCGCACGCCCGAGGCGGCGGGCGAGCATATCGCGCTCATCATCGGCCAGCCGACCGGCGCGCCGCCCGTCGTTCGCCTGCACAGCGAATGCCTGACCGGCGACGTGCTCGGCAGCCTGAAATGCGATTGCGGGCCGCAACTCCACGCCGCGATTCACGAAATTGCGGCGAGCGGCTGGGGCATTCTGCTCTATCTGCGGCAGGAAGGGCGCGGGATCGGGCTAGTCAACAAGCTGCGCGCCTATGCGCTTCAGGATCAGGGGTTCGACACGGTGGACGCCAACACCCGGCTGGGCTTCGCGATCGACGCCCGCGATTTCGGGGTGGCAGCACGGATGCTGGTATTATTGGGGCAGGACCGGGTGCGACTGCTGACCAACAATCCCGAAAAGGTCGCCGGGCTGGAGCGGGCGGGCGTCACCGTGATCGAACGCGTGCCCCATCATCTGTCGCCCAATCCGCACAACGCGCACTATCTGGCGACCAAGCGCGACCGCACCGGGCATCAGTTGTAGCCGCTATGCCGCCCATTCGGTGAGATCGTCCTGTTCGCCGATCAGCGCGAGGCCGTGGGCGATCGACGTCAGTTCGTTGCCGCCAGCAATGCGCGCATCCCCGAACCGGTTGGTGAAAATCCGGCGGATGCGCGGGATCAGCGACGATCCCCCGGTCAGGAAAACCCGGTCGATGTCCTTAGCCTCAACCCCCGAGCGTTCGAGCGCGCGATCGACCGCCGCCTCGATCCGAACGATGTCGGGCGCGATCCAGCGTTCGAAATCGGCACGGGTCAGCGGCGCTTCGATGCTCAGCCCCGCACCACTGAACGCGAAGTGCGTTTCCTCCACCGACGACAACGCCCGCTTGGCCTGCCCTACCGCATCGTAGAGGCGAAACCCCAGTTCCTGTTCGATCACCGCGATCATCCGACCGATGGCGTCGGGGTCGATCGCCGCGCGGCGCAATTTGTCGAGTTCGGCCAGCGTCCGGCGATTGCGCATCAGCGCCAGCCGCGACCAGTCGCCGAAATCGTTGAAATGGCCGCCGGGGATTTCGAGGATCTTGTCGAACGAGCGATATGTCCCGCCCTTGCCCAAGAGCGGCAGCACGAGGTGATCGACGATGCGGTAATCGAACCGGTCGCCCGCGATGCCGACCCCCGCATGACCCAGCGGGACGCAGCGCTTGGCCGCCCCCGGCGCCGCGATCCGCACTACCGAAAAATCGCTGGTCCCGCCGCCGAAGTCGGCGACCAGGATCGTCGCGGCCGCGTCCAGCCGCGACGCATAGCTGAACGCCGCGCCCAGCGGTTCGAAGACATAATGCGCCGCCACCCCCAGCCCGGCGAACATCGCGTCATAGCGTTCCCGCGCCAGCGCTTCGTCCGGCGCATGCCCGGCATATTCGACCGGACGACCGACGACGACGCGCGACACGCCGTCGAACGCGCCGCCTGCCCGATCGCGCATCTTGTCGAGCAACAATCGGCCCAGTTCCTCGAACCGATACCGCCGCTGAAAGACGCTGGCATGTTCGAAACTGGCCGAGGCGGCGACCGATTTGAACGACTGGATGAACCGGCTGCCTTCGGGATATTCGAGATATTCAGCAATCGCCCACGGCCCGGCTTCCGACGCGATGCCACCGCGTACGCCCTCGTCTTCCCAGAAGCACAAAGCTGATCGGAACACCGCCTCGCGTCCCGCAGGCGCGTCGAGCAGCACCATGTCCGACGTGTCACCAGACGCCAGCGCGGCGACCGAATTGGTGGTCCCGAAATCGAGACCCAGCGAGCGGGAAACCTCAGTCATCGGTCAGAGCGACAGCAGCCGCGCGACCTCATCGAAATCATGCGCGATCGCCTGCACGCCCAGATCGCGGAGCCTTTGGTCGTGTCCCGTCAGACAGTGTGACCCGGCGCACAGCCCGATGACATAGGCGCCCGACGCGACCGCGCCCTTCGCGCCGACCGGCGAATCCTCGATCACCGCCAGCCGCTCGATCGGCACGCCGATGCGAGTCGCGGCATGGAGATACAGGTCGGGCGCCGGCTTGCCACGTTCGACATGCTCATGGCCGGAATAAAGATGCTCGCCGAACGCATTGCGCAGCCTCAGATGACGCAGATGCGCGTCGATCCAGTGGGTGCGGCTGGACGAGACGATTGCCCGCGGCAGGTCGTCGGGCAGCGATTGGACGAACGCGATGGCGCCCGCGACACTGGGCAATCCCTCTGCGATGACGCGCGCGTCTTCCGCCGCACGCGCTTCGGCAAAACCATCGGGCAAGGGGCGCCCGATCCAGTTTTCGATCGCGCTTGTGAAGGCGCTGCCCGACAGGCCCATGAAATGGTGCATCGATTCTTCGGGCGTGGTCGGATGGCCGTTATCGGTCAGCCACTGGGCGATTTGCGCGTTCCCGGCATATTCGCTTTCCAGCAGCACGCCGTCGAAATCGAACAGGATGCCGTCGAACCTCATGCCGTGCGCGCGCCGAACAGCGCGGAGCCGATGCGGACATGCGTCGCGCCGATCGTCACTGCGGTTTCGAAATCGTCGGACATGCCCATGCTCAGGCCGGGCAAACCGTGATCGCGCGCGAGTTTTGACAAAAGCGCGAAATAGGGCGCGGGTTCAACCGATGCGGGCGGCAGGCACATCAGCCCGGCGACCGGCAAATCGGCGGCCCGCGCCTCTGCCAGCAACGCGGACAATTCGGCGACCGCGCAGCCGCCCTTCTGATCCTCGTCGCCGATATTGACCTGAATGAAGCAGGCCGGATGTTTGTCCGCCTTGTCCATTGCCTTGGCAAGTGCGGCGACAAGCGACGGGCGATCGACCGAGTGGATCGCGTCGAACAGTGCCACGGCTTCGTCCGCCTTGTTCGACTGAAGCTGGCCGATCAGGTGGAGTTGGATACCCGGCGTCGCGTCGCGCAGCGCGGGCCATTTGTCGGCGGTTTCCTGAACCCGATTCTCGCCGAACACGCGCTGGCCGGCGTCGATCAGCGGCTGAATGCGCTCGACCGGATGCGTTTTCGACACCGCGATCAGCGTGACATCCTCGGCCTTGCGCCGGGCGATGCGCGCGGCAGCGGCGATGCGATCCTGAATTGCGGTCAGGGCGGCGGCGGGGTCGTGCGGTTGCATGGCCCGCGCTATAGAAAGCGCAATGCGTCGCCGCCACCCCCTGCCCCGCATCTGGCTGATGACCGACGAACGCATGGGCGATCGGCTGGGGGAGGCCCTGGATCGCCTGCCGCGCGGCGGCGGGGTGGTGTTCCGCCATTATTCGCTGTCTTTGAAGAAGCGGCGGGCGCTGTTCGAACGAGTCGCCCGCTACGCACGAAGACGCGGGTTGCTGCTGGTGGTTGCCGGCAGCGATCGGCTGGGCCGCGCCGACGGCGTGCATAATCAGCCGCGGCGTTGGGATGGCATCCTCACCCTGTCGGTTCACTCGCGGCGCGAGCTGGCGGCGGCGACGCGGCACGGCGCCGATCTGGTGTTCGCATCCCCGATCTTTGCCACCCGCTCGCATTCGGATGCGAACGCGCTGGGGCCTGTTCGCCTGGGGCTGATGATCCGGGGCAGCCGGATGCCCGTGGTGGCGCTGGGCGGGATGGATACGGACAGGTTTCGCCGTTTGCGCGGGTTGGGGCTGCACGGCTGGGCCGGGATCGATGCGTTTCTCGGATCGTGATTGGGTCGGGTTCGAGAACGGTTCGGCGTTATCTCACCATTGCCTGAGCGACGGAAAGGGCCGGAGATCGATTCCCGCCTTCGCGGGAATGACGGGTCGAATGTGAGTGGTTGGCTTCGACAAGCTCAGCCTGAGCGCGTTTGGGCCACGGCGATTGGTCGAGGTTTGGTCCGGGCTGTGGCGAGAAGGATGGTTTTCGAGAACCGGCGCGCAGCGTGCTTCAGGCACATGAGCCCAGGCAAGCGCAGAAAACCGTTCTTCGTAGTCCAGCACGGGCCGAAGATCGGCCAATCGTCAGAAGCGGAAGGCTGTGCCTACGTAAACCGCCTGGCTGTCGCGTCGGTCGTCGGCGATGCGGGGAAGCCGCTCGCGTTCGGATTTGTAACGCACGCCCGCGGTCACATCGATGTTGCGGGTCAGCGAATAGCTGCTGCCGACATCGATCGAATAGCTGGGATCGACCGCGACCAGAGCCGGAACGTCGCCGGTCGGGCGTTCGGTCCCCGCCTTGATTCGGGCGGAGGCGCGATTGCCGGTATAGCTGATGCCGATATCGGCCATTTCGCGGCTGCCAGGCTGGCCCGCCATGTCGATCTTGCCCACGTCGCCGGAGACGGCAAAGCGCTTCCACCCGACCGATACGCCGAGATTATAGGCGATGGGCGCGAGCGATACCGATTCGGTCGCGCTGGCGATACGCTCGTCACGCACCGCGCGGTTCGAGCGGGCACGCACCGCGACGGTGATGTCGCGCGGCGATCGGCGAGTCGATTCGGACGGGGTGAAGCGAAAACCCGACCCGGTCATCCCGGCGCGTGCCAGCACCGCGGCGAGTTTCGGGTCGGCGGATGCAGGGGTGAAGGTGCCAATACCGCGCGCCATCGGCATCGAAAGCCGCTCTGCACCGCGATTCTGCTGGGCGTTGAGCGCGGGCGCAAGCGTGAACGCGGCGGCGACGAGCGCCCCGAGCCCTGCTCCTGCGATCCAGCGTTTGACGTCCATCGATTCCCTCTGCCTTCGTGTTGAGCGTTACCACAGGCGCAGGCGATTGTTCCACAGGCGGAATCCGTTTAGCGCGCGACTGTTGCAGCTTATCCACAGGTGCGCCGGAGATGCGCGGGCGCTTGCGGCTTATGCCCGACCTTCTATAGATGCGTGCCTGAATGGTATGTTTAAGGAATTGCCGATGATCCGCCGCTTGCGTTTCGCTGTTCTGGGGTCGCTCGCGCTCGGCCTAGCCGCTTGCGCCGGTGGCAACGATCGCCCGGCAGCCGACCTGGCCGCGTCGCAGGTGACGACGATCGGCGTGAACAGCTATCTGTGGCGCGCCAGCCTGGAGACGCTGAGCTTCATGCCGCTGCTCCAGACCGACTCCGCCGGCGGCGTGATCGTCACCGACTGGTACGTCAATCCGGCAACGCCGACCGAGCGCATGAAGGTCACGGTGTCGATCCTCGACCAGGATCTGCGCGCCGATGCGCTGCGCGTCGCGACCAGCCGTCAGGTGAACCAGAACGGCCAGTGGGTCGAAGCGCCGGTCCAGGCCGCGACCGTGCAGAAACTGGAAGACATCATCCTGACGCGCGCCCGCGACATCCGCCGCTCGTCGATCCTGAATTAATCGCTTTCGCGGTGCCAGCCCGCTTCCCCTCCTGACCTTAACGGATAATCTGGGAGGTCGGGAGGGGAAGCGGGCTGGCACCGCCTTCACCAACGGAGTTGGTCAAACATGTCGCGCTTCAACGCGCTGAAGGCCGATGCGGCATGGCAGGCGGTCTGGGAAGAACGCCGCACCTTTGCCGCGCGGGACGACAGCCCCAAGCCCAAATCCTATGTGCTCGAGATGT
Source organism: Pseudomonadota bacterium (assembly GCA_023418595.1). Lineage (GTDB taxonomy): Bacteria > Pseudomonadota > Alphaproteobacteria > Sphingomonadales > Sphingomonadaceae > Sphingomonas. Next base: position 35,994 of record JAEZZI010000026.1, on the reverse strand, counting down.
TTCCCTATCCATCGGGGCGCATCCATATGGGGCATGTCCGCAACTACACGATGGGCGATGTCCTCGCGCGGTTCCGGCGGATGCGCGGTTATGAAGTGCTCCACCCGATGGGCTGGGACGCGTTCGGGATGCCTGCCGAGAATGCGGCGATGGAAAAGAAGGTTCATCCCGGCGCGTGGACGTACGAGAATATCGCGTCGATGCGCGCGCAGCTGAAACGGCTGGGATTCGCGCTGGACTGGACGCGCGAATTCGCGACCTGCGATCCCGACTATTACGGCCAGGAACAGGCGCTATTCCTCGACATGATCGAAGCGGGGCTGGTCTATCGCAAGGAAAGCGCGGTCAACTGGGATCCGGTCGACATGACCGTGCTGGCCAACGAGCAGGTGATCGACGGCCGCGGCTGGCGTTCGGGCGCGCTTGTCGAGCGGCGCAAGCTGAACCAGTGGTTCCTGAAGATCACCGATTTCGCCGACGAGCTGCTGGATGGGCTGAAAGGCCTCGACCAGTGGCCGGACAAGGTGAAGCTGATGCAGGAGAACTGGATCGGCAAGTCGGTGGGGTTGCAGTTCCGCTTCGCGCTGTCTGATGGCGGATCGGTCGAGGTGTTTACCACGCGGCCCGACACGATCTTCGGCGCGAGCTTCGTCGCGGTCGCGGCGGACCATCCGATCGCCCGAAGGTCAGCCGAATGTGACCCCAATGCGGCCTCGTTCATCGAGCGGTGCAAGGCGGGCGGGACCAGCGCGGCGGAGATCGAGACGCAGGAGAAGCTGGGGTTCGATACCGGCGTCACCGCGACGCATCCCTTTGATAAATCAATAGAATTACCCGTTTACATCGCCAATTTCGTGCTGATGGAATATGGCGCCGGCGCGGTATTCGGGGCGCCCGCGCACGACCAGCGCGACCTGGACTTTGCGCGCAAATATGCGTTGCCGGTGCGCCGCGTGGTGTCCGACGGCAGCGACGACGCGCCCGAGTTTCAGGGCAATGAGGCGTGGACCGGACCGGGCACGCTGTGCAACTCGCATTTCCTCGACGGCATGGACGTCGCCGACGCCAAGCGGACGGTGATCGAGCGCGCCGAGGGCGAAGGCTGGGGCAAGGGCACCACCGTCTGGCGGCTGCGCGACTGGGGCGTGTCGCGCCAGCGTTACTGGGGCACGCCGATCCCGATCATCCATTGCGAGGCATGCGGCGTGGTGCCGGTGCCCAAGGACCAGTTGCCGGTGGTGCTGCCGCAGGACGTGTCGTTCGACATCCCCGGCAATCCGCTCGACCGCCATCCCACCTGGGGCAAAGTCGATTGCCCGAAATGCGGCAGCCCGGCGCGGCGCGAGACCGACACGCTCGACACCTTCGTCGATTCGAGCTGGTATTTCATCCGCTTCGCCAGCCAGCCCGACGACCAGCCGTTCGACAAGGCGGTGGCCGAACAGTGGTTGCCGGTCGGGCAGTATATCGGCGGGGTCGAACATGCGATCCTCCACCTGCTCTATGCGCGCTTTTGGACGCGGGCTTTGAAGCATATCGGGCGGCTTGACGTCGCAGAGCCGTTTGCCGGGCTGTTCACGCAAGGCATGGTGACGCACGAGACGTATAAGTCGGCAGACGGCAAATGGCTTGCCCCGGACGAAGTGCGCGACGGCATCGAAATCGCGACTGGTAAGCCGATCACGCTTGGCCGCGTCGAGAAGATGTCGAAATCCAAGAAGAACACCGTCGATCCCGGTCCGATCGTCGATCAGTATGGCGCGGACGCGGTGCGGTGGTTCATGCTGTCGGATTCGCCGCCCGAACGCGATTTGCCATGGAGCGAGGCGGGGATCGAGGGGGCGTGGCGGTTCGTGCAGCGTCTGTGGCGCTTGTTCGACGGGCTCTCGACGGAAGCGGTCGGCGACGACATCGCACTCCGCAAGCTCGCGCATCGCACCACGCAGGGCGTGGCCGACGCGATCGAGGCGTTGCAGTTCAACAAGGCGGTGGCGTTGCTCTACACGCTCGCCAATGCGGTGGAGAAGGCGCAGCCGTCCGCCGATCGCAGTGGCGCGATCCGCACCCTGCTCAAACTCGTCGCGCCGATGGCGCCGCACATCGCTGAGGAAGCCTGGGCCGCATCGGGCAACGAAGGTCTGATCGCCGATGCCGACTGGCCGGTGGTGGACCCTGCCCTGCTGGTCGATGACGAAGTGACCGTCGCGGTGCAGGTCAACGGCAAGCTGCGCGATACGCTGACGCTGGCAAAAGGGCTGGACAAGGAGGCGGCGGAAGCGGCAGCACTCGCATCCGAAAAGATCGTCCGTGCGTTGGACGGCAAGACCCCGCGAAAGGTGATCGTCGTGCCCGACCGTCTGGTGAATATCGTCGCATGAAGCGCGCCGTGATCCTGATCGCGCTTGCCGCCCCTACCCTGACCGCGTGCGGGCTTCAGCCACTTTATGGCGGGCCGCAGGGGGCGAGTGCGCGCGCGGTGCTGGGCGATGTCGATGTCGCGCCGATCCAGGGGCAATCGGGCTGGCTGGTGACCCAGGCGTTGCGCGACCGGCTGGGTGCGGTGCCGCAAGGGTCGGGGCCGCGATACCGGCTGGATATCGTGCTCGACGACCAAATCACCGGGCTGGGCACGCGGCGCGACGACAGCATTTCGCGCGAGCGGCGGACACTGCGCGCGCGTTACCAGCTGGTGGATGCGGCGAGCGGCGTGGTGCTGATCGACGATACCGCAGGTTCCGACGCCGGAATCGACGTGGTCGATTCGGAATATGCGACGATCGCGGCGGAACGCACCGCGCTCGAACGCCTGTCGGGGATCGTCGCCGACCAGATCGTTGCCCGGCTCGCGCTCTATGCGCGGCGCGCCGAGGTCCAGTGAAGGCCAAAGCCCACGAAGTCCGCGCCCGGCTGCAAAAGCCGCCCGAGGATATCCGGCTATACCTGCTCCACGGACCTGACGAAGCCGCAGCGAACGAGCTGGCGGACCTGCTGGGACGCGCGCTGGGCACGGAGGCGGAGCGCGTCGATCTGGACGGTGCGACGCTCAAGGGTCGCCCCGGCGTGCTGGCCGACGAAGCCGCGTCGATGTCGCTGTTCGGCGAGCGTCGCTATATCCGCGTCAGCGCGGCGGGCGAGGAATCGCTCGAGGCGTTCACGCTGCTCCTCAACGCCGACCGCGCGGGCAATCCGGTGGTGGCGATCGCGCCCGCGGTGCGCAACACCGCCAAGATCGTGAAGCTGGCGCAGGGCGCGCCGGGGGCGATGGCGGCGGCGCTCTATCTGCCCGAGGGACCGGATGCGGCCAAGCTGGCGGCAGGGATCGCGCGCGATCACGGGATTCGCCTGACTCCCGATGCCGCCGACACGCTGGCGCGCGGGTGCGGCGCGGATCGCACGATCATCACCCGCGAGGTGGAGAAGCTGGCATTGTATCTCGACGCCGGTCCCGACCGCCCCAGGGAAGCCGATGCGGCGGTGCTGGGCGAGATCAGCGCGGTCATCGACGAAGGCGAGTTCGGCGGCGCGATCGAAGCGCTGGTGGCGGGCGACGCCGCGAAGTTGGGCGAGGAAATGCGCACGCTGATCGGTGCGGGCACGTCGCCGGTGCCGCTGCTGCGCCAGATGGGCAAACGATTGATTTCACTGGCGGATATGCGGGTTCAGATCGAGGGCGGCGCGTCCGCCGATCAGGTGCTGGCGCGGGTATTCTGGAAAGAAAAAGAGGCCACCGCGCGGGCAATAAGGCGCTGGGACTCGGCGCATCTGGCGCGTGGGCTTGAACGGCTGCGCGAAGCCGAACGCGCGGTGATGGCGAGCGGCAATGCCGGGCCGGTGGTCGCCGAACAGGCGGTGGTGGTGCTGGCGCGGGCGGTGGCGCGGTTGCGTTAGGGGTCTGTTGCCCCTCCCCGCCTCTTCCCCGTTCGTTTCGAGCGAAGTCGAAAAACGCGGATCAAGCGCAAGCGAGCGTTTCTCGACTTCGCCCGAAACAAACGGAGCTTTTGGCCCGGCAGTCCCCCTCTCGCTCAGGCTGAGCTTGTCGAAGCCTGTTCGGGGGAGGCCCCACATCCGGCTTCGACAAGCTCAGCCTGAGCGAGAGACTCTGAGGAACGTCAGATAATCTCGCCGCTCAGCCGCTGGCAGACCATGTCGAGCTGGTCGAGCGTGGCGTAGTTCAGCGTCAGCGTGCCGCCCTTGTCACCATGCGCGATGCGGACTTTCAGGCCCAGCACGTCGCCCAATTGCTGTTCGAGCGCGGCGATGTCGGCGTCACGCGAAAAATCGGCGCGGCCATGATCGAAACTCGGCTGGCGTTCGCGACGATTCGATTCGGGCTTGGCGTTGCGGGCGAGCTTTTCGGTGTCGCGCACGGACAGGCCCTCGTCGCGCACGCGGATGGCGAGCCGTTCGGCATCGGGGGCACCGATCAGCGCGCGGGCATGGCCCATCGACAGGTCGCCCGCGATCACCATCGCCTGAACCGGATCAGGAAGATCGAGCAATCTCAACAGGTTGGCAACATGGCTACGCGATTTGTTGACGATTTTGCCCAGCGCTTCCTGGCTGTGGTCGAACTCGACGATCAGCTTCTTATACGCCTGAGCCTCTTCGATCGCGTTCAAATCCTGACGCTGGATATTCTCGACGAGCGCGATTTCCAGCGTCTCGGTATCGGCGAGTTCGCGGACGACCACCGGGACTTCGTGGAGGCGCGCGCGCTGGGCGGCGCGCCAGCGACGCTCGCCGGCAATGATCTGATAGCCTTTGCCGCGCGGACGCACGACGATCGGCTGGATGATGCCGTGCGCGGCGATCGACGCGGCAAGTTCGTCCAGCGCATCCTCGTCGAAATGACGGCGCGGCTGTCCGGGATGCGGCGCGAGCGCACTGACCGGCATGGTGCGCAGATTCTGCGCCGGTTCGTGGCCGCGTTCATTTTCTTCGACCACGCCGCCATCGCCGAGCAATGCGCTCAATCCGCGGCCCAGGCCGGGACGGGTTTTGGTGCGGGTCTTGTCGGTGTCGCTCATGCCGCCTTCGCAGATTTGGGGAGTCGATGGATGAGTTCGCGGGCCAGCGCGATATAGGCCTCCGACCCCGCACAGCGATGGTCGTAGATCAGCGCGGGCATGCCGTGGCTGGGTGCCTCCGACAGCCGGACGTTGCGCGGGATGACGGTTTCGAACACGACCTTGCCGAGCACCGCGCGGACATCGTCGGACACCTGATCGGTCAGGCGGTTGCGGCGGTCGTACATGGTGAGGACCACGCCCAGGATCGACAGACCGGGATTGAAGCGGGTGCGGATGCGGTCGACGGTGCCGAGCAGCTGGCTCAACCCCTCAAGCGCGAAGAATTCGCATTGCAGCGGCACGAGCAGCGAATGCGACGCGACCATCGCGTTGACGGTGAGCAGGCCGAGCGATGGTGGACAGTCGATCAGCACGACGTCCCAGCGGTCGGCACCACGCGAGAGCGCGCGATCGAGGCGGTGGGTGCGCGCTTCGAAATCGATCAGCTCAATCTCCGCGCCCGACAGGTCGACGGTGGCGGGCACGATGTCGAGGCCGGGGACGTTGGTGGGGATTGCTGCTTCGTCGGCGGTGAGGTCGCTGATCAGCAGTTCGTAGGAGGATTTATCGCGCTCTCCACGCGCGACGCCGAGCCCCGTCGAAGCATTGCCCTGAGGATCAAGGTCGATCAGCAGCACCCGCGATCCGGTGGCGGCGAGCGCGGTCGCGACATTGATCGCCGTGGTGGTCTTGCCCACCCCACCCTTTTGATTGGCGATCGTGACGACGATCATCGGCGGCGCACCCCTTGGGCGACCACGATTTTTGAATCGGGATGGGTGATGCTCTGTTCCACGTGAAACGAACCTTGCCACGCCTTGCGCGCTTCATCCACCTCCGATTGCGCGGATTGCCCCTTGGGAAGCAGCCAGACGGTGTCTTTATCGGACAGGTGGTGGGCGTTGGCGAACAGCGTCGGCAGCGCGGCGACGGCGCGGGCGCTGATGAAGGCGGTTGCGCGCGGTTCGATCGCTTCGACTTTAGCGAGCGATGTGGTGGCGTGAGTGAGTTGCAAATCTTCGATACAGCGATCTAGGAAATCGACGCGCTTTCGGCGCGGTTCAACCATCATGATCAGGGCATCGCGCAGGATGGCGATGACGATGCCAGGCAGACCCGCGCCGGTCCCGATGTCGACCCACAAGCCGTCAGACGCGGTGGTATCTGCGAACGTCAGGAGTTGTGCCGAATCGACGATGTGCCGCGCCCAGATTTCACCGATGCTGGAATTCGAGACGAGATTCTGATGCTGCGATTCGGTGGTCAACAGCGCGACGAAGGCGGCGAGCTTCGCTTCACGCGCGACGCCGAAGCGATCGACAATCCACTGCCGGGCCTCGTCCTCGGTCATGCGGCGCGCTTGCGGCTATGGAGCAGGATGGCGGACAGCGCCGCGGGCGTGACGCCGCGGACCCGTGCCGCCGCACCCAGCGTTTCGGGCCGGGCAAGGCCCAGCCGCTCGACCATCTCGCGCGACAGGCCGGGGATGGCCGACCAGTCGTCGATGGCGGCGAGCGAGACGGCATCATTGGCGCGCAAGGCATCGACTTCGCTGGCCTGGCGGTCGAGATAGGGGGCGTAGCGCGCATCCTCGACCACTTCGTCGAGCGCAGCGCGATCGTGGTGATCGGGGTCGATCAGGTGGGTTGGCTCGACGCCGGGGAAGCGTAGCCAGTCCCAGCCGGTGCGGGTAGCGCCGTCGGCGGAAAGCGACGCTCCGCGTTCGATCAAATCGGTGACGCCGTGACGGGCGGCGAGGTCGTCGCGAACCGCATCAAGCGCGGCGGCGTGGCGCTGCTGGTGGGCGCGTCGTGCATCGCCTAGCGCACCGGCGGTCGCAGCAATCTCGCCCAGACGTGTCTCCGCATTGTTGGCACGGAGGCGAAGGCGGAACTCGGCACGGGCGGTCAGCATGCGATAGGGTTCGGTGACGCCTTGCAGGATCAGATCGTCGATCATCACGCCAAGATAGCTGCTGGCGCGGTCGAGGATCGTCGGCGCGCGACCCAGCGCATGCGCGGCGGCGTTAAGACCCGCGATCAGGCCCTGCCCTGCCGCTTCCTCATACCCGGTCGTGCCGTTGATTTGGCCTGCGCAGAACAGACCGGGTGTCGCGCGGTATTCGAGCCCTGCGGACAGCGCGCGCGGATCGACATGATCATATTCGACCGCATAGCCGTGGGTGGCGATTGCGGCCTGTTCCAGCCCGGCGATCGAGCGAATCATCGCGTCCTGAACATCGTCGGGCAATGACGTCGAAATACCGTTGGGATAGACGAGATGGGTGTCGAGGCCCTCGGGTTCGAGGAATATCTGATGCCCGTCGCGATCGGCGAAGCGGTGAATCTTGTCCTCGATGGAGGGGCAATAGCGCGGCCCCTGCGCGCCGATCGCACCAGAGAACAGCGGCGACCGATCGAGCGATGCGCGGATGATGTCGTGAGTCGCTACATTGGTGCGCGTGATCGCGCAGCGCAACTGCGGCAAAGGACGATGGGTCGTCATCGCCGACATGGTCCAGGGATCGGTATCCGAAGGCTGCTCCTCCAACGCGGCCCAGTCGATCGTCCGGCCATCGATTCGCGGCGGCGTGCCGGTCTTCAATCGCGCGATCGGCAGGCCCAGGTCACGCAGCTGAACTCCTAGCCGGGTGGCAGCGCGTTCGTCGACCCGCCCGCCCTCGGCGCGGAAGTCGCCGCGAAAAATACGTCCCGAAAGAAAGGTGCCGGTCGCGAGGATGACCGATGGTGCTTCGAGCGATGTACCGTTCGAAAGGTCGATCCCTGTGATCCGGCCACCCGACAGGCGGAGCGCCGCGGCCTCGCCCTCGACCACCGTCAATCCGGGCTGTGCAGCCAGCATCGACTGAATCGCGGCAGCATAGCGGGTCCGATCCGCCTGAACGCGCGGGCCTTGTACGGCGCTCCCTTTCGACCGATTGAGCATCCGATAATGGATGCCCGCCGCATCGGTGGCGCGCGCCATCAACCCGTCGAACGCATCGACCTCGCGGACAAGATGCCCCTTCCCCAATCCGCCGATCGCCGGGTTGCACGACATCGCCCCAACCTTGCTAACATCGAAGCTGACCAACGCGGTGCGCGCGCCGCACCGCGCCGCAACGGCAGCCGCTTCGGTCCCGGCGTGGCCGCCGCCGATCACGATCACGTCGAATGAGGTCATGGTCCTCGCGCTAACCGAAAGCCGCGCGATCGTCAAAACTGTTCCACGTGGAACGCGCTATTTACCGATGCAGAAGCGCGAAAAGAGCGAATCAAGCATTGCTTCGACATCGGCGCGGCCGGTAATGCGGTCGAACGCGGCACGGGCAGCGCGGAGCGATTCACCGATCAGAATGACATCGTGCTCTGCGATGCCGGAGTTGAGCCAGTCTCGAGCATCGCCAGCCAAGACACGTTGGCGCGCGTTGAGTGCAGGCCGATCGAGCGTCGGCAAACGCGACTCGGCGGCTTGCTGGATCACCCGCCACAAGGCATCCATCCCCTCGCCGGTTTCGGCCGACAAAGCCAGTCGGTTACCCCCCGTTCCCTTTCGCTTAATAAGGTCGCTGCGTGCATGGAGAGCGATCATCACCGGGCCGTCGACTGGCGGCGGATCGTCGTCGCCCAACCACAATACGATGTCCGAGGTCTCAACCGCCTCGCGCGCTCGGTCCATGCCGATCGCCTCGATTGCGTCATCCCCTGCTTCGCGCAAACCAGCCGTATCGGTGAAAAGATAGGCGATGCCGTCGCGCGACACCGGCGCTTCGATCCGATCTCGGGTGGTGCCCGCAATCGGCGAGACGATCGCGACATCGCGCCCGATCAGACGATTGAGCAACGTCGATTTGCCGCTGTTGGGTGGCCCCGCAAGCACCACGCGGATGCCGTCGCGCAGCCGTTCGACCGGGGGTTCGGCCAGCACCGCCGCGATTTCCGACGCCAACGCCGCCATGTCGCGGCGGATCACGGGCAAGTCGCCCACATCGCCGACGTCATCCTCGTCGCTGTGGTCGATCTGAGCCTCCGCGCGCGCCGACAGCGCGAGCGCGCGCGCCGCCCAGCCATCGACCAGTCGTCCGATCGCGCCCTCGGCGGCAGTGATCGCCGCGCGACGCTGGCTTTCGGTCTCTGCCGCGAGCAGGTCGCCCAGCCCTTCGGCTTCGGTCAGGTCGATCCGGCCGTTGGTCAATGCCTGACGCGTGAACTCTCCGGGTTCGGCTTCGCAAAGACCGTCGATCTTCGATAACGCGCCGAGCACCGCGGCGACCACCGCCCTGCCCCCGTGGAGGTGCAATTCGACCAGATTCTCGCCCGTGGCAGTGGCGGGCGCATCGAACCTCAGGACCAGCGCCCGGTCGAGCATATCGCCGGTGTCCGCATCCGTCAGTCGCCGCAACGCGGGAACGCGCGGGTCGGGAATGTGTGTCATTAGCCTTTCGGCGGCGTCGATCGCCCTGGGCCCACTGATCCGGACGACCGCGATCGCCGCCGGGGGCGCGCCACTCGACACCGCATAGATGGTGGCGGTCACGCGCGCGTCAGCCTTTTTTCGACGACGTGCCCGCCAGATCGAACAGTTGGCGCCACATGCCTAGCCCCGCCTCGCCCATCGGCGCCCAGCTCTTCATCATCTGGTCGAGTAACTCGGGGCTAGCCCCTTTCTCCAATGATTCCAATAACATACCGATATAATGGTCGTGGACGGGGGTGAAGTCGGGCAGGCCCATCGCGCGCCGCGCTTCTTCGGGCGTGCAATCGACTTCGACGTTGATCTTCATGGGCTTCGTCTCCCGCTTGAGCGCGGTGCGTGCCCGCTGCTAGCCTTGATGGGACTCTATGCACGCGAGCGCGTTTGCATGGCAACTTCGTTCGATCCGCAACCCACAGGAGATATCATGAGCGACACCATCCGCATCGACGCTATTGACGGCAGTGGGAGTTTCGACGCCTATGTCGCGCGGCCGGATGCCGCACCAAAAGCCGCGATCGTCGTCATCCAGGAGATTTTCGGGGTCAATGCGGGCATCCGGCAGAAATGCGACCGGCTGGCAGCACAAGGGTATCTGGCGATCGCGCCCGACCTGTTCTGGCGGCTGGAGCCGGGGGTCCAGCTCGATCCCGACGTGAAAGTTCAGTTCGACGCCGCGCTCACGCTGATGGGCAAGTTCGACCAGGACAAGGGCGTCGCCGATATCGAAGCGACGATTCGCGCGGCGCGCGCGCAGATCGGCGGCGGCAAGGTCGGCGCGGTCGGATACTGTCTGGGCGGGCGGCTGGCCTATATGACCGCCGCGCGGACCGATGTGGACGCGACGGTCGGCTATTATGCGGTCGGCATCGACGGACTGCTGGGCGAGAAGAACGCCATCGCGCGTTCTTTGATGCTGCATATCGCGGGCGATGACGGATTCGTGCCGGCGGAGGTCCAGGCGAAGATGCACGAGGGGCTGGACGACCATCCCAGGGTCACGCTGTACGATTATCCGGGCGAGGATCACGGCTTTGCGACCGAGACGGGCGAGCGGCGATCGGAAGCGGCGGCCAAGCTGGCGGACGAGCGCACAAAAGCGTTTTTCGCCGAGCATCTGGGCTGAGCAAAAAAGGGGCGGCTCCCGCACGGGAACCGCCCCTGATTTTTTCTCCCGCTCTTTCCCGATCAGGGGATGAGGGTCATCAAGCCCACTTCCTGATCGGTGATGCCGGTGTAGATCATCGATCCGGCAACATAGAGGATCACCAAAAGGCCGATCCACGCGATCCAGCGATAGCGTTCGATATATTTGGCGATGATGTTCGCCGCGACGCCCATCAGTGCGACCGCGATGATAAGACCGACAATGAGGATGCCCGGATGGTCGCGCGCAGCACCGGCGACCGCCAGCACATTGTCCAGGCTCATCGACACATCGGCTACCGCGACGGCCCAGGCAGCGGCGGCGAAGCTCTTGGCGGGCTTTACGCCAGCATGTTCGTCACCGACAATCTCCGGCGAACCATGACTAGTTCCAGCTGCGGGGCGCAGTTCGCGGAACATTTTCCACGCCACCCACACAAGCAAGATACCCCCGGCAAAAATCAGACCGACGATCTGCATCAACTGGGTGACGACCAGTGCAAAGCCGATGCGCAGCACCAGCGCGGCAACGATGCCGATCAGAATGACTTTTTTACGCTGATCGGCAGGCAAACCCGCAGCCAGCGCGCCGATAACGATGGCGTTGTCGCCTGCCAGCACGATGTCGATCAGCAGCACCTGACCGAAGGCGAACCAGGCGGCGCCGATGTCGCCGCCGCCGCCGCCGAACAGCGTCGCCATGTCGCTGACGATGTGATTCCAGATTTCCTGCATGGTGGTTCCCTGTTGCAGACGATCGTTTCGCCAATGCCCGAACTGTTGCCCGGGTCAAGAGGGGCTTTGATTTTCGGGATTTATACGGGGTGGGATTGCTTTGGACGATCGGCACAGGCCTTCGCCTGCGCCGTCGGTCGGGGTGGGGCCTTGCCCACCCCGCCGGCCGAACCGGTTTCGGGCACGCGGGCGTCGCCGCGCTGAAACCGGTTACTGATTCATGCTGTCGAAGAAATCCTCGTTGGTCTTCGAATTCTTCATCTTGTCGAGCAGGAATTCCATCGCGTCGACGGTGCCCATCTGCATCAGGATGCGGCGCAGCACCCATTGCTTGCTGAGCTTGTCCTTGTCGACGAGCAGTTCTTCCTTGCGGGTGCCCGACTTGCCGACATCGAGCGCGGGGAAGATGCGCTTGTCGGCGACCTTGCGGTCGAGGACGATTTCGGAGTTTCCGGTGCCCTTGAACTCTTCAAAGATCACTTCGTCCATGCGGCTGCCGGTGTCGATCAGCGCGGTGGCGATGATCGACAGCGATCCGCCTTCCTCGATGTTGCGCGCGGCGCCGAAGAAGCGTTTGGGACGCTGAAGCGCATTGGCGTCGACGCCGCCGGTCAGCACCTTGCCCGAGGAGGGAACGACGGTGTTGTAGGCACGACCCAAACGCGTGATCGAATCGAGCAGGATGACGACATCCTTCTTGTGCTCGACCAGCCGCTTGGCCTTTTCGATCACCATCTCGGCGACCTGGACGTGGCGCGTCGCGGGTTCGTCGAAGGTCGAGGAGACGACCTCGCCCTTCACCGAACGCTGCATGTCGGTGACTTCTTCGGGGCGTTCGTCGATCAGCAGGACGAGCAGGAACACTTCCGGGTGATTGTCGGTGATCGCCTTGGCGATGTTCTGGAGCATCACCGTCTTGCCGACGCGCGGGGGTGCGACGATCAGCGTGCGCTGGCCCTTGCCCTGGGGCGACACGATGTCGATGACGCGCGCGGACTTGTCCTTCTGGGTCGGGTCCTGCGGATCGAGCGTCAGCTTCTGTTCGGGATAGAGCGGCGTCAGATTGTCGAAATTGACCCGGTGACGCACGGCGTCGGGATCGTCGAAATTGACCTTTACCAGCTTGGTCAGCGCGAAATAGCGCTCGCCATCCTTGGGCGCGCGGATTTCGCCTTCGACCGTGTCGCCAGTGCGCAGGCCGAATTTGCGGACCTGATTGGGCGATACATAGATATCGTCGGGACCGGCGAGATAGTTCGCCTCTGGCGAGCGCAGGAAGCCGAAGCCGTCCGACAGCACCTCGATCGTGCCTTCACCGATGATCTGGTCGCCCTGTTCGGCCTGCGCCTTCAGGATCGCGAACAAAATGTCCTGCTTGCGCATCGTCGACGCGCCTTCGATGCCCAGCCCTTCGGCCATTTCGACGAGTTCGGCGGGCGCTTTTTTCTTGAGGTCTTTGAGATGCATATCGGTCGGTCCGATTGGCGCCGGTCGGCGCTATGGGGAGGGTGGCGTCGGTTTGCGGGTGTCGGGAAACACGCGAACGAGGCTGGAAGGAGGGAACCGCCCGGATGCGGATCCGCGCGGCGTTGGTCCGCGAGTTAGGATTCGCGCGGGCTCAAGTCAAGCCGGGAGGTTTGCGGGGCACCGGCCTGGCTTCCGTTGGTTCAATGTTTCAGAAGGGACGGACCACCGCGAGGACCACGATCAGCGACACGCCGATCGCGGGGATTTCGTTGAGCATGCGGAGCTGGCGCGGTTGCAGCGTCGGCTCGCCGGACTCCAGCTTCCTTGCATAGCCGATCATCCAACCGTGATAGCCCGACAGCAGGATCACCAGCAGCAGCTTGGCGTGCAGCCAGCCCAGCCCCGCTTGCCCGTCGAACAGCCCGAGATTGGCGGAGAGCGCAAGGCCCAGCACCCAGACCATCACCAGCGACGGAGTCAGGATGACGGCGCGCATCTTTTTCTCGCGCGCCAGCCAGCGCGGCGGCTCGGCGGGGTCGGCGAGCCCTTCCTGATGATGGACCAGATAGCGCGGGAACAGGAACAGCCCCGCCATCCAGAAGATGACGAAAATGAGATGGGCGGCCTTCACCCACAGATAGGCATTGCCCAGAAATCCGGTCATCGTACGCCTTCGTCAATCTAGTCCCTATCCCGTTCGTGCTGAGCTTGTCGAAGCACGGTCCTTCTTTCTCGTGCCAAGAAGGGCAGTGCTTCGATACGCGCCTGCGGCGCTGCTCAGCACGAACGGGGAGAGTTCGGGTTCAGCTTGTCGCGGGTGTAATCCCCCGAACCCGCGCGATCAACGCTTCGACATGGGCGATGGGGGTGTCCTGCTGGATGCCGTGGCCCAGGTTGAATACATGCGGGCGGGTGGGAAACGCGGCAAGGATGCGGTCGACCGCGCTGTTCAGCGTCTCGCCGCCCGCAATTAGTGCGAGCGGGTCGAGATTGCCCTGTACCGGCAGTTCGGGCGGCAGGTTCGCGTCCGCCCAGACGGGATCAACGCTTTCGTCGAGTGCGATCGCATCGACACGGGTTTCGCGGGCATAGGCCGCCAGCTTGCCGCCAGCGCCTTTCGGGAAACCGATGATCGGGGTGTTCGGACAGCGTTCGCGCAATTGGCTCACGATCGCCGCATTGGGCGCGATCACCCAGCGTTCGAACTGCGCGGGCGAGAGACTCCCGGCCCAGCTGTCAAACAGTTGGACCGCTTCCACCCCGGCCTCGACCTGTTTCGCGAGATAATCGACGGTCGAGGCGACGATCTTGTCGATCAGCGCCTGCATCAGACCGGGATCGGCATAGGCGAGGCGGCGCGCGGCGGCCTGTTCGCGGCTCCCCTGCCCGGCGATCATATAGGTCGCAACCGTCCAAGGAGAGCCTGCAAAGCCCAGAAACGTCACCGCGGGCGGCAGGGCAGCGGCAACCCGGCGAACGGTGCCATAGACCGGCTCCAGCGCGTCGGGGCGATAGGCAAGGCCATCGACCGCAGCGGCATTGTCCATCAGCGGCGCGAGGCGCGGGCCTTCGCCGGTTTCGAACCACAGATCCTGACCCAGTCCGCGCGGGATCATCAATATGTCGGAAAACAGGATAGACCCGTCGAAGCCGAAGCGGCGGATCGGCTGAAGCGTGACCTCGGCCGCGGCGTCGCTGTCCTCGACCAGCGCGAGGAACCCGCCCTTCTCCGCCCGGAGCGCGCGATATTCGGGGAGATAGCGTCCCGCCTGGCGCATCAGCCAAAGGGGCGGCGTCGCCTGCCGCTCACCCCTCAAGGTGGCGAACAGGGGCTTGGGTGAAACAGACGTGTCGGGACGGTCGGTCAGCGGATCGGCTCCCCCCTTCTTCAATAGAAGATTCTATAAAAGAAGGATGTGGTGGTTGTTGGCGCGTGGATGCCGGGGCTTATGCGTTCATGCCCGAAATGCCAACAGCTTGACCCCGGCAGCGTTCGATACCGATTGCGATTCGAAACCATCGTCCCCGTTTTCCACAGGCTGTGGAGGAACCGCGTGGCTGTGCGCGGCGCTGTGGACGGATTGCGGGCTTTTCCACGATCACCCTCCGGCTTGGCGCGGCGACGGGGTTGCGCTAGCTGCTGTCCCGGACTTTTCCACAGACCTGTCCCGATCCCTTAAAAAAGGGCGATGATGTGAAGCTGCACCTGCATTTGTTGTCGGATTCGACCGGCGAGACGCTGGAGAATATCGCCAAGGCGGCGCTCGCCCAGTTCGACGATGTGGAGACGGTGCGTCATTTCTGGCCGATGGTGCGATCGGAAACGCATCTCGAGCGGATCTTGCAGGAAATCGGCCAGAATCCGGGCCTGGTGGTGTTCACGTTGGTCAACAGCCAGATCCGCGAGATGCTTGAGGGCCGGTGCGCGGCGATGGGCCTGCCCGCGATCGCGCCGCTCGACAGCGTGTCAAATGCGCTGTCGATGCTGCTGGGCCAGGAAGCCAAGGCGCGGCCCGGTCGCCAGCACGTCCTCGACGCCGCCTATTTCGCACGGGTCGATGCGATCCAGTTCACCATCGCGCATGACGACGGCGTCAATTGGGAGAATTGGGAGGAAGCCGATATCGTGCTGGCGGGGGTGTCGCGCACGTCGAAGACGCCGACCTCGATCTATCTCGCCAATCGGGGGTTCAAGACCGCGAACATTCCGATCGTGGTGGAAAGCCCGCCGCCGGCCAAGCTCTATGAGCTGAAAAAACCGCTGGTCGTGGGGCTGACCACCAGCGCCGACCGGCTGATCCAGGTGCGCCGCAACCGGTTGCTGTCGTTGAACGAGGAAACCGAGACCAGCTATGTCGATCAGGACGCGGTCAAGGCCGAGGTCGCCTATGCGCGGCGGATGTTCGCCGACAATGACTGGCCGGTGATCGACGTGACGCGGCGCTCGATCGAGGAGACGGCGGCGGCGATCATCACCCTGTGCGGCGAGCGCAAGGCGGCAAGCGCATGAGGTTGATCCTGGCATCGAACAGCGCGTCGCGAAAGGCGATGCTCGGCGATGCGGGGGTGCCCTTCGTCGCCGAGGCGAGCGGGGCGGACGAAGAGGCAGCGAAGGCGGCGCTGGCGGAGGTGGGAACCAGTCCCCGCGACACCGCCGATGCGCTGGCCGAACTGAAGGCAATGAAAGTATCGATGCGCCATCCATCCGATCTGGTGCTGGGCAGCGATTCGATCGTGGTGCTGGACGATGGGACGTTGCTCGACAAGCCGGAGACGCGCGAGGATGCCGAGCGGCATCTGAAGGCGATGTCGGGCAAGACCCATCGCCTGATTTCCGCCGCGGTGATTGCCGAGGGCGGGCGGCCGGTGTGGCGGCACGTCGATATCGCCAAACTGCACGTCCGCGCGCTGTCGGACGGCTTCATCCAGACTTATCTCGACGCCGAATGGCCTGCGATTGCGGGCTGCGTCGGATGTTTCCGCATCGAAGGACCGGGAGTGCAGCTGTTCGCGCGGACCGAGGGAAGCCATTTCACGATATTGGGGATGCCGCTGTTCCCGGTGCTCGATTTTCTGCGCGTTCGGGGCATATTGGCGTCATGACGAAGCCCTTTGCAGAAGTGATCGGCGATCCGATCGCCCAGTCCAAATCGCCGCTGATCCACGGATACTGGATCGAGCGGCTGGGGCTGAAGGCGGAGTATCGCGCGACGCATGTCACCGCGGAAGGGCTGGCCGACTATATCGCCCGCCGCCGCGACGATGCCGACTGGCGCGGGTGCAGCGTGACCATGCCGCACAAGCTGGCGGTGATGGATCTGGTCGACGATCCGGGCGATGTGCGCGGATCGATCGGGGCGATGAACACGATTCTGCGTCAGCGCGACGGGTCGCTCATCGGGACCAATACCGATGCGGCCGGATTCTATGCCCCGCTTGGCGATTTCGACCTCGAAGGCGCGCCGGTCGCGCTTTACGGATCGGGCGGTGCGGCGCGCGCGGTGCTGTTCGCGCTCAAACAGATGCGGGTCGGCGCGGTGACGATGTTCGCGCGCAATCCGCTAAAGGCGGCGGGGCTGCTCGCGACCTTCGGGCTGAAGGGCGATGTGGTGTCGGTCGATGCCCCCCTGCCCCCGGTCGCATTGGTGGTGAACGCCAGCGCGCTCGGCATGGCGGGGCAGCCTGCGCTGTCGCCCGACCTGTCGTCGCTGCCCGAGGATGCGGTGGTGTATGACATCGTCTATTCGCCGCTGGAGACGCCGTTGCTTGCCGCCGCACGCGCGCGCGAACTCGCCACGATCGACGGGCTGGAAATGCTGATCGGTCAGGCGGCGGCGGCGTTCGAGCTGTTTTTCGGGCAAGCGCCGCCGCGCGGCGACGCCGATGAACGCGAATTGCGGCGGAGGCTGACGTCATGATTACCATCGGCCTCACCGGCTCCATCGGCATGGGCAAATCGACCGTCGCGCAGATGTTCCGCGACGAAGGCGTGCCCGTGTTCGACGCCGACGACGCGGTGCACGAATTGCAGGGTCCGGGCGGCGCGGTGGTCGCGGAGATCGAGCGGCATTTTCCCGGCACCACGGGGCCGCGCGGCGTCGATCGCCAGGCGCTGGGCGCGCGGGTGTTCGGCGACGATGCGGCGATGAGGAAGCTGGAGGCGATCGTCCATCCCGCTGTGGGAGAGGCGCGGCGGCGCTTCATCGATTCGCACGGAACAGCGCCGATCGTGGTGCTCGACATCCCCTTATTGTTCGAAACCGGGGGTGCGGCGCATGTCGATCGTATCGTCGTCGTGTCGGCCGACGAGCAGACCCAGCGCGACCGGGTGCTCGCGCGGCCGGGGATGACCCTGCCCAAGTTCCTGACGATCCTCGACAAACAGACCCCCGATGCGGACAAGCGCGCGCGCGCCGATCACATCATCGACACCGGCACCGACCTGGCGCAGACGCGCGAGCAGGTTCGTGCGCTGATCGCTTGCCTGTTGAGCGAAGCAGGCCGATAATCCCACCCATGCGCGAAATCATCTTCGACACCGAAACCACGGGATTGAGCTTCTCGGGGGGCGACCGGCTGGTCGAGATCGGCTGTATCGAGTTGATCAACCGGGTCGAGACCGGACGCACCTTCCACGCCTATGTGAACCCCGAGCGGTCGATGCCGCCCGAGGCGCAGGCGGTGCACGGGCTGTCGGAGGCGTTCCTGTCGGACAAGCCGCTGTTTGCCGACATCTGCGATGCGCTGCTCGAATTTCTGGGCGATTGTCCGCTGATCGCGCACAATGCCAGTTTCGACATGGGATTTCTGAACGGCGAGCTGAAACTGTGCGGCCGTCCGGTCGTCGCGATGGACCGGATGGTCGATACGCTGCTGATCGCGCGCAGCCGCCATCCGGGCGCCAAGCACACGCTGGACGCGCTGTGCAACCGCTATGGCATCGACCGCAGCCACCGCGTGCTCCACGGCGCGCTGCTCGACGCGCAGCTGCTGGCGCAGGTCTATGTCGAGCTGATGGGCGGGCGCCAGATCGGGCTGGGGCTGGCCGAGGCGGTGGTCGAGGAAATCGCCGCATCGACCGTCACCGTCCAGCGCGCGGTGCGGCCGCCGCGCGTGTTCGCGGTCAGCGAGGCCGAACTGGCGCGCCACGCCGCCTTCGTCGCGGGACTGAAAGATTCGTTGTGGGGGACCGCCGCATCCGGTTGATGCGTTGGACGTTCGATGTTCGTCCCCAAGGGACCGCATCGCGACGTTCACATTAGGAGGTAAAAACATGGAAATCCGCGTCTCGGGACATCAGGTCGATACGGGCGAAGCGCTCAAGACTCACGTCCAGGACCGCCTCCAGGGGATTGCCGACAAATATTTCTCGCGTGCGATCTCGGCGCACGCGATTTTCGGGAAAGGCCCGCATGACAGCTTCACCTGCGACATCGTCGCGCATGTGATGCAGGGGCTGGTGCTGAAGGCGTCGGACAGCGCGCAGAACGCGCATGCGGCGTTCGACGGCGCCGCCGACAAGATCGAAAAGCAACTCCGTCGTTATATGCGCCGCCTGAAGGATCGCAAATCGAGCGCGCAGGCGCCGATCGAACTCGAGGGGCTCGACAACGCCGGATACACCGTTTTCGGTGGCGGCGCAGAAGAGGAAGAGGCCGATGACGCGCCGCTGATCATCGCGGAAACCCGCGTCGACGTGCCCGATGCCAGCGTGTCCGACGCGGTGATGATGCTCGATCTGCGCAACACCAATGCGCTGTTGTTCAAAAATAGCGGGACGGGCGCGTTCAATATGGTCTATCGGCGCCACGACGGAACCATAGGCTGGGTCGAGCCCAATCGCGGCTGACGATCGACCTGCAAATATGAAGGACGGATGCGCGCGCGGCGTTCGGCGCGCGCATCCGGTATGTTGTGATGACCGATCTGACCGATCTGCTCAATCCCGATGCCGTGCTGGCCGATATGCCGGTGGCGGGGAAGAAAAAGCTGTTCGCGCAAGTGGGCCAGGCAGCACACCGTGCCTGGGGCCTAGACGCGCGTCAGGTCGCCGACAGCATCGCCGAGCGCGAGCGGCTGGGCACCACCGGGTTCGGATCGGGCATTGCCATCCCGCATGGGCGGATCGACGGGATCGACCGCGTACGCGGGCTGTTCGTGCGATTGGCGCAGCCGGTCGATTTCGACGCGATCGACGACGCACCGGTCGATCTGGTGTTCATGCTGCTGTCGCCGGCGGATGCGGGCGCGGAGCATCTGAAGGCGCTGGCGCGCGTATCGCGCGCGATGCGCGACCGGGCCTTTGCCGAAAAGCTGCGGGGTGCGGCGAACGGCGACGCGCTCTATGCGCTGCTGGCCGGGGTGGAAGCGCGTGACGCCGCCTGACGCGGGCAGCGACGCGCGTGATGGCGCGCACCGCCATTATAGCGCGCTTGAATCGCTGTATGCTGCCGCGCCGATCAACCGCTTCTTCGAATCGCGGCTGGAGATCGTCGAGGGCGGCGTGTCGCGCATCCATTTCACCATCGACGAACGCCATTTCCATGCGGGCGGCGCGGCGCACGGGACGAGCTATTTCAAGATGCTCGACGATGCGGCCTTTTACGCCGCGAACAGCCTGGTCAGCGACCGGTTCCTGCTGACGACCCAGTTCAACCTGCTGTTCACCCGGCCCCTGTCGGTCGGGCCGGTGATCGCCGAGGGGCGCTGGATATCGGGGCAGCGCCGGGTGTTCGTCGCCGATGCGCGACTGATCGGACCGGACGGCGAGGAAGCGGCGCGCGGCACCGGCACCTTCATGCGGTCGCGAATCGCGCTTGCCGACCTGCCGGGCTATCGCCAACCAGCATGAACGACCGGTTGCCGACGCATCTGCGGACCAGCGCGCTCATCCGCAGGGTCGGTGCTGCGGGCGGGTCGGCGATGGTGCTGAACAAGGGCGATTCGGATGCGGGAGGCGTTCTGATCCTGGCGCTCGAACGCGGAGGAAATGCGCGGTTTCTGGAGCGCGGCATGGATCGAAACGGGACGCTTTCGATCATCCGTACCGGGCCGGACGACGCCGCCGATTCGCTGGTGCAGACCGATTATTGGCAGAGACGGTGCCGCAACGACCCCGATTTATGGGTGATCGAGGTCGATGTCGCAGAGGCGGAACGATTCGTCGCTGAAACGATCCTCAAGGGTTGACTTTGCTGCACTGCGAAAAGATACGGCGCGTCTGTTTTGCGCGTTGTGCCGTTTTTACGACATCTTGTCGGGCGGTTACGCAGTCGGGGGATCACCCGGACGTCGGCGATCGATAGCGATCCTTGTGCCCGGCGTTCCGCGGATCAACCGCATTCGAACGATTGTAAATGAAGTTCCCGTTTCGCGCCGCGTCCTTCGCGGCGATTGTCGTTGCTGCTGCCGGGACGCTTGCCGCGACGACCCCCACGATCGCCCAGGAGCAGTCCTCCGTCGCGATCGCACAGGATGTAAATGGTCGAGCCGATGTTTCGGTTCCCACCCCCGCCCCGCAGGCCGTCCCCACCGTGTGGGTGCCCGGGGAAATCGTTCAGCCCATCCCTGCCGAGACGGAAGAAGACGCGACCGACGCGGCGCGAGCCGAATTCGCATCGCTTGCCGCCGCGGTCGATGCCCATCACGGCACCGACGACATCGACGAAGAGCTTCGCTGCCTCGCCACCGGCGTCTATTTCGAATCGAAGGGCGAACCGCTGGCAGGCCAACTTGCGGTCGCCGACGTGATTCTCAACCGCTCGCAATCGGGGCGTTTCCCCGGGTCGGTCTGTTCGGTGCTGACCCAGCGCGGTCAGTTCTCGTTCGTGCGCGGCGGCAAGCTGCCCTCGGTCAATCCGGGCAGCAAGGCTTGGAAGACCGCGGTTGCCGTCGCTCGCGTCGCCCGGGCCGAAGCCTGGGAAAGCCCCACCGACGGCGCGCTGTTCTTCCACGCGCGCTATGTGTCGCCGCGCTGGCGGTTGTCGAAGGTCGGATCGGTCGGGAACCATATTTTCTATCGGTGAGCCGACCGCAAAGGGTGGTCGCGCCCTTTCCAATGTTCCCCACCTGTTCTAGAGTTGCGGCATGATCATGCCGTCGCCCGCGCTCACGTCCAGCCCCCCTCCCCCCCTCGTGGCGCTGGATGTGGCGCGCGGCGTTAGCCGGATGTTGCTGCGGCACGATTTCGTGGCGATGGCTGAGGTGCCGCTGGCGGGTGGCCGCCGCGCCGATCTGATGGCGATCGACGGCAAGGGCCGGATCGTCATCGTCGAGATCAAGGTGTCGCGCGCCGACCTGCTCGGCGACGGCAAATGGACCGATTATCTCGACCATTGCGACCGGTTCTTCTGGGCGGTGCCCGGTGGATTCGACGCGTCGCCGCTGGACAATGTGCTGTTCCAGCCGGAGCGATCGGGCGTGATCGTCGCCGACCGTTACGACGCGGCAATCCTGCGCGAGGCGGCGACGGTGGCGATGCCCGCGCATGTGCGAAAGGCGTGCACGTTGGCGTTCGCGAGACGAGCGGGACGGCGGTTGCTGGGGCTGACCGACCCCGATGCCGAACTGTCGATGTGATCGCCGGGGTTCATTGTGGTTCGAACCGGGAGTCGGGACTCCCGTGGTTAGGCGGGATGGACGCAGATAACGCCGTCATTGCGAGCGTAGCGAAGCAATCCCGAGCGGCACGCGGGAAGCTGGATTGCTTCGCGATGCTCGCAATGACGATCGATGCAATCCCCGCGAACGCCGCTTCGGTTCAGCGGACGCGCGGCCCGCTGATGTCGATCGTTGCCTTGGCCTTGGGCGCGTCCTCGATCAGTTTCAGGATCGGTTGCGAGCGTCCGTCGCGCGTCGCATAGTCGCGGGCCGACATGCCGGCCATCACATCTGCCTGGTCGGGATCCGCGCCCGCTTCGAGCAGGACGCGGACGGCGGCGAGGTTGCGGTTCTGGACCGCGCGAATCAGCGGAGTTTCGCCGCGCGAATTGGCGACGTTCATATTCGCTTTATAGGTTTTGAGGATCGGGATCGCGTCGATGAAGCCGTTTTCGATCGCGAGCATCGCCGCCGTGTTGCCGTTCGAATCCTGCATATTGGGGTTCGCCCCCTTTTGCAGCAGGAAGCGCAGATAGGTCGCATCGCTGCGCCGCGCGACGATGTGGAGCGCGCCCGCCCCGTCGGCGCCGCGCGCGTTGACGATCGTCGATCCCGGCTGGTTGAGCGCAGCGGTGACCTTTTCGCCCTCCGCCTTGCGGACCGATTCCAGAAACTGATAGCCGGGCGAATAATTCTGCGCGGCGGCAATGCCGGGGGTCAGCGCCAGCGCGGCGGCGGCGATCGACAGACGGAGATACATGAGCGATGGGTTCCCGATACTCTGACTCGAACTTGCGCTCGGGCACGTAACAGATCATGGCTGATTCTGCCATGAACCAGATTGTTTTTCGCAGCATGATCGCTGCCGCGCTCCTCACTCTTTCGGCATGTGGCGAAGCGCCCCCGACCGGAAACGCCAGTGCCGAAGCGCCGCTTGCCGGGGCGACGATCGGCGGGCCGTTCACCCTGACCAACCAGGATGGCGAGCGGGTCAGCGACACCCAGTTTGCGGGCAAGTATCGCGTGATGTATTTCGGCTATACCTATTGCCCCGACATCTGTCCGGTCGATGCCCAGCGCATCGGCGCCGCCATCCGCCAGCTGGAGAAGACGGATCCGGCGATCGCGGACAAGATCGTGCCGATCTTCGTCACCGTCGATCCCCAGCGCGACGGGCCGGAGGAAGTGAAGGCGTTCGTGTCGAATTTCCATCCGCGGATGATCGGGCTGACCGGCAGCCCCGAGGAAATCGCCGCGGTCGCCAAGCAATTCGCGATCTATTATGCGGCGCAGCCCGCCAGCGAAGGCGGCGGCTATCTGGTCGATCACCAGCAGCTGTCCTATCTGATGGGGCCGAACGGAGAGCCGATCGCGCTGCTGCCGGTCGAGCAAAGCCCCGAGGCGATCGCGACCGAGATCAAACGCTGGGTGACGTGACGGACAAGCCGTTCTGGGAAACCACACCGCTCGACAAGATGGACCGCGCGCAGTGGGAAGCCTTGTGCGACGGCTGCGGGAAATGCTGCCTCCACAAGCTGGAGGACGAGGCGACGGGCGACGTGCACGCGACCAATGTCGCGTGCCGGCTGCTCGACAGCCACACGGCCCAGTGCAAGGATTACCGCCATCGCCGCGCGCATGTGCCCGAATGCGTGCGCCTGACTCCGCGCTCGCTCAGGACGATCGCCTGGCTGCCGTCGACCTGTGCGTACCGGCTGCTGGCCGAGGGACAGAAGCTGAGGCCCTGGCATCATCTGATCTCCGGCGACCGTGAAACGGTCCACACCGCCGGGATTTCGACGCGCGGCTGGACGGTGTCGGAAGTCGATGCGGGCGATCTCGACCATCATCTGACCGACCGCGAATTGTGAGCGAGACCGCCGACATCACCGTGGTTCGCAACCCGCGGTCGCGCGGGGCCAAGCTGTCGGTCGATCGGGTGACGGGCGAGATCCGCCTGACCCTGCCGCCGCGCGCATCGGCGCGGTCGGCGCTCGCCTGGGCGCAAGGGCAGCGCGAATGGATCGCGGCGCAGCGGTCGAAGCTGCCGGTAGCCCAGCCGATCCGCGACGGCAGCCTGCTGACGGTGGACAGCGTGCCGCTGACCGCGCGGATGATTGATGGTGGGCCGCGAACCCCTCTGATCGAGGGCGGCACGCTGATCTGTGCCGGTCCTGCCGACCTGTTCCAGACCCGCATCCTGCGCTGGCTGCGACGCGAGGCGCTGCGGTTGCTGAGCGCCGACACCGCCGAGTTCGCCCGCCGCGCCGGGGTGAGCGTCAGCGGCGTTTCGGTCGGCGATCCGCGCGGGCGCTGGGGCAGTTGTTCGTCGTCGGGGGCGATCCGCTATTCGTGGCGGCTGGTGCTCAGCCCCGCCTGGGTCCGCCGGGCGATCGTCGCGCACGAAGTCGCGCACCGGGTGCATATGAACCACGGGCGCGAGTTTCGCGCGCTGGAGGCCGAATTGTCGGACGGCAAGGCGGTGCTGGCACGCGCATGGCTACGCGGCAACGGCGTCGCGCTGCACTGGGTGGGGCGGGAATAGGCCGGGAGCGTCATGCCGGCGCAGGCTGGCATCTCATGCAATCCGGCGCTGCTCGCGCGGCGCGATACCCCAGCTTTCGCTGGGGTGACGGATTTCAATAAACCCCCTGCAACGCGTCTTCGCGCGGTGGCGGTGGGGCGGCGTCGTTCGGACGGCGGCGGGGCGGGGGCGCGTCGTCGCGCGGGCCGCGGCCGATGGCGCGGTCGATCCATTGCTGGTCGAGCCGTTCGGGCGGTGCCGCGGGTTCGGTGCCGCTGTCCGGCGCCAGCGATTCGGGCATCGGCAGGTCGCCATAAGGCTGGACCGGGTTGCCGTCTTCATCGACGAACAGGCCGTTGTCCGCTTCGCCATAATAGCTCTCCTCATCGGGTTCGAGCTGCCATTCGGGGAGCGTGACCTGGGTGTCGAATTGCTCGACCGGGCGGTTGGCGACGGCTTTTTGCATGAAATTGGCAAAGGCACGCGCAGGCGCGGTCCCGCCCTGCAGGCCGCCGACCGCACGGGCATCGTCGCGGCCCATCCATACGCCGGTGGTGATCCCGCTGGAGAAACCGAGGAACCAGCCGTCCTTGTTCGAGCTCGTCGTGCCGGTCTTGCCCGCGACCGGACGCCCGATCTGCGCGGCGCGGCCGGTGCCGGTGTTGACCGCGGTCTGGAGCATGTCGGTCATCTCGGCCGCGACATAGGGGGCGATCAGGACGAGCGAGCGATTGACCTCATGCTCATAGATCACCGACCCGTTGGCGGTGACGCGGGTGATGCCGTAAGGGACCACCGCCACGCCCTTGTTGGCGACGGTCGCAAAGGCGCGCGTCATGTCGATCAGCCGCACGTCCGACGTGCCCAGCACCGACGAGGGCTGGGTGTTGATCGGCGTCGTCACGCCGAACCGGCGCGCCATGTCGGCGATGGTGCCGGTGCCGACTTCCTGACCCAGTTGCGCGGCGACGGTGTTGATCGAATAGGCAAAGGCATTGCGCAGCGTCATCGAGCCGCTGAACCGTCCCGACGAATTGCGCGGGCTCCATCCGTTGATGGTGATGGGGCGATCAACAACCTGATCGTCGGGTTTGATCCCGGCCTCCAGCGCGGCGAGATAGACGAACAGCTTCCACGCCGAACCCGGCTGGCGCGTCGCCTGGGTCGCGCGATTGTAGATCGACGACACATAATCCTTGCCGCCGACCAGCGCGCGCACCGCGCCGTCGCGGTCGAGCGCGACCAGAGCCCCTTGCGCGCCCGACGGCGCATTTGCCTGAATCGCCTGCGTCGCCGCATTCTGCATGCCCAAGTCGATCGTCGTCCACACGTCGAGCGGGGCCTGGGTCTCGTCGATCAGCACCTCGAGTTGCGGCAGCGCCCAGTCGGTGAAATATCGCACGCTGTTCTGGCGGGGCGCGGGGGCGAGTTCGACGGTGTCGGGATCTGCGGCGGCGGCCTCGGCAGCGGTGATCCGGCCCTGCTGGCGCATCAGGTCGAGCACCACGCCAGCGCGGCCCACGGCGGCTTCGGCATCGGCGGTCGGCGAATAGCGCGACGGCGCCTTGACCAGCCCGGCGATGACGGCGGCTTCGGACAGGCTCAGCGTTTTGGCGTCATGGTTGAAGAATTTGCGCGACGCGGCGTCGATCCCGTAGGCGCCGCCGCCAAAATAGACCTTGTTCAGATACAGCTCTAGGATCTGTTCCTTCGAAAATTTGCGCTCCATCGCCAGCGCCAGGATCATTTCGCGGAATTTGCGGCCGACATCATATTTGTTCGACAGGAAGATGGTGCGCGCGACCTGTTGCGTGATCGTCGACGCGCCCTGCAAGCGCCGGTCGGTGCCGTAGTTGTCCCAGGCGAACTTGACGATACGACCGAGCGCGATCGGATCGACGCCCCAGTGCGATTCGAAACGGCGATCCTCGACCGCCACCATCGCGTCGCGCATCACCGCCGGGATTTCGTCGTGGGGAATCCACTCGCCATAGCTGGGGCCGAGCGACACGATGACGGTGCCATCGGCGGCGCGGACGCGGATCATCTGGCCGTTGGGCGACGATTTGAGAGCCTCGTAACTGGGAAGCGAGGCGCGCGCGCTATAGACTGCGACGACCAGCGCGATCAGCGACGCCAGCCCGATCGCGGCGGCAATGCCAACGGTCCAGGCGGCGACGCGACGCCAGTTGCGCGGTTTCTTCTTGGAGGATCGGGAGGCCATGAGCGTGGCTTGCGTGATTAAGCGTTAACGCACGCTGTCACAAGCGGTTCTCGCAAGACATATGGTTGGGAAACCCGTTCGTTTCGAGCGCAGTCGAGAAACGTGAGCTAAGGCGCTTTTGGTGTGTTTCTCAACTGCGCTCGAAACGAACGGGGGATGGGGCGAAGGGGAGAATAACCTGCTAGGCCGCCGCACTCCCCTCGGCCGCATCGCGCGGACGGAAATCGAGCGCCACCGAATTGATGCAGTACCGCATGCCCGTCGGCGGCGGGCCATCGGGGAAGACATGACCCTGATGGCCATCGCACACCGCGCAGCGCACTTCGACCCGGCGCATCCCGTGGCTGACATCCTCGTGATGAGTGAGTGCGTCTTCGGCGATCGGCTGGGTGAAGCTCGGCCAGCCCGAACCCGAATCATATTTGTCGACCGAATCGAACAGCGGGTTCGCACAGCCTGCGCAGCGATAGATGCCGTCAGCCTTGTTGTCGGTGAAATGCCCGGCGAATGCGCGTTCGGTGCCGGCCTCGCGCAGCACGTGATAGGCCTCCGGAGACAGCTTCTTGCGCCACTCCGCCTCGGACAGATTCATCTGGTTCATGTGAGGAATGTGTGGTCGCGATGCGGCGGCGTCAATTCCCGGCGACTACGTAGCTGCACGGGACTCAGGCGGGCTTGTCGCTCCAGGCCCAGTAAAGCTGGGCGGGGGGCACGTTCCACCATTCCATTCCGTGGTCGATGCGGGTGAAATGCGGGGCGATGAAATCGCGCACCTTGGGCGAGAACTGATAGACGAGAAACGCACCGCCGGGCTGAATCACCTGTGCGGTCGCCGCGCCGATCTTTTCGCCGACGCCCGCCGGAAGCGTCGAGAAGGGCAGGCCCGACAGGACGTAATCTGCGCCATCCAGCCCCAGCTCGCTCAGTATCGTCGCCACGTCCGCCGCCGATCCCTCTACCGCGGTGAAGCGAGAATCGAGGATCGTCGCGTCGAGATAGGCGATGAAATCGGGATTGGTGTCGATCGCGATCAGCCGCGCGTCGGGCGCCATTTTTTCGAGGATCGGGCGGCAGAAGGTCCCGACGCCGGGACCATATTCGACGAACACCTTGCACTTCGCCCAATCGACGGGCGCGAGCATCTTTTCGATCAGCCGGTCCGACGAGGGGATGATCGAACCCACCATCACCGGATGTTTCAGAAAACCGCGAAAGAACATGCCCCAGGGCGTGGGAACCGTAGCCCGGCGGGTCCGCGTGGCATCGTCGCGCGTCGTGGATGTATTCACTCGAGGTTCCTGGAAAATGGCCTGGCCGGTTGATGCACATAGCGAAGCCCGAAGGCGTCGCAAAGATGTAACGTGCGGCGCCGGGGGTGGTTGCGGGACGGTCGCCGGGATGACGAAAGGGAGGAAGGGTTGCGGTTCGCAACCAATCGCGTATCCCCGGCCCATGCCCGAACCCGGAGAGATCGCCGTCATCTTCGCCTCTCAGCGGAACGGCGCGGACGATGCGGGCTATCGGGCGGCGGCCGAGGCGATGGAGGCGCTGGCGCGCGTGCAGCCGGGTTATCGCGGGATCGTGTCGAGCCGCGGGGCCGACGGGTTCGGCATTACCGTCAGCCACTGGGCGGACGAAGCGGCGGCGATCGCCTGGCGCGACCATCCCGACCATATCGCGATCCGCAATAGGGGCCGCGCGGTCTGGTATGACAGCTATCAGGTGACCGTCAGCAACGTCACCCGCAGCTACGACTGGCGGCGCGGCGGATGACGCGCGACCGCACGTTCATTCTCCTGTTCCTCATCATGCTGGTGATCGCGGCGGGCAATACCGCGCTGCAATCGGTGCTGCCCGCGCTCGGGCGGTTGCTGGGCGTGCCCGACAGCGCGGTGGCTGCGGCGTTTTCGGTGTCGGCATTGTTGTGGGTGCTTGCCGCGCCCTTCTGGGCCAACCGGTCGGATCGCAGCGGGCGGCGAACGATGGTGCTGCTCGGCATCTGGGGCTTCACCGTTTCGCTGTTCCTGTGCGGGCTGTTCCTGATGATGGGGATCAACGGCTGGGTCGCGCCGGTCACCGCGTTCCTGCTCTTCATCGGCGCCCGACTGATCTATGGCACGTTCGGTGCCGCAGCACCCCCGGCGGTGCAGGCGATGGTCGCGGCGGCGACCACGCGCGAGGAACGCACCCGCGCGCTGACCTTGCTGGGATCGGCATTCGGGCTGGGGACGATCCTCGGCCCCGCTTTTGCGCCCTATCTGGTGCTCGGCAGCCTTGGCGGACTCGAGGTGGGGCTGGCGGGTCCGGCGTTCATTTTCGCCCTTGTCGGGATCGGCATCGCGGTCGCCACGACGCGGATGCTGGGTGAATCGCTGCCGTCGGCCGAATCGCGGGGCGCGGCATCGGCTTATCCCTCGATCGGCGGCCAGTCGTCGGGGGCAAGCATTACCGTGGCCACCGCCGAACGCAGCGAGCGCGTGGGGTTCTTCGATCCCCGCGTCCGGCTGTGGATGATTGTCGGGCTGGTGATGGGCCATGCCCAGGCGATGACCGGCCAGGCGGTCGGGTTTCTCATCATCGACCGGCTCGCGGTGCCGCCGATGGAGGCGCTGCAACCCACCGGCATCGTACTGATGATGGGGGCGGGCGCGGCGCTGCTCGCGCAATGGGGAATCATCCCGATCCTCAACCTCAAACCACGCCAGCTGGTCTTGTGGGGCATGGCGCTGGGGGCGGCGGGGTGCGTCGCCACCGGCACGGCGCAGTCGCTCTACGGCATCGCCACCGGATTCGCGCTGGCGTCGCTCGGCTTCGGATTCCTGCGCCCCGGCTTCACCGCCGGAGCGTCGCTGGCGGTGGGGCCGGGCGGGCAGGGGTCGGTCGCGGGCAAGGTAACGTCGGTCAACGGCGCGGCGTTCGTGCTCGGACCGTCGATCGGCGTCGGCATGTACGAAGTGTGGCGCCCGCTGCCTTATCTGACCGCGGGCGCGCTCCTCATATTGCTGTTCGTCTATGCGCTGGTCATGCTTCGGAAGGGGGCCGCGCCTTCAGCTGACCCGGCGCGATGAAGCCGAGCGGCGTCATCGCCTCCTGCTTCAGCTGCGCCGACATGCGGCGATATTCCTCCTCCATCTCGGGCGTGACCGACGCGCGCGATTCGCCCAGCGCCTTTTCGAAATGCGGCATCGCGACTTCGCGGGTGGACAGCGATTCGCGCAGCGCGAACATGCCCGCACGCCGCACCACATCCTCCAGATCGGCGCCGGTGAAGCGTTCGGTGCGCGCCGCGATCCCGTCGAGATCGACATCGCTCGCGAGTGGCATCTTCGCGGTCTGGATCGACAATATGTGCCGACGCCCGGCCTGGTCGGGCACGCCGACATAGACCATTTCGTCGAACCGACCGGGGCGCATCAGCGCGGGGTCGATCATGTTCGGGCGGTTGGTCGCGCCGATGACGACGATCGACTGCAACTCCTCCAGCCCGTCCATCTCGGCGAGGATGGTGTTGACCACCCGCTCGGTCACCTGCGGCTCGCCCAGCCCGCCGCCGCGTGCGGGAACCAGCGAATCGAGTTCGTCGATGAACACGACGCAGGGCGCGACCTGGCGCGCGCGGGCGAACAGCTTGGCGATCTGCTGCTCGCTCTCGCCATACCATTTGCTCAGCAGGTCGGACGATTTGGTGGCGATGAAATTGGCCTCCGCTTCGCGCGCGACCGCCTTGGCGAGCAAGGTCTTGCCGGTGCCGGGGGGGCCATAGAGCAGGAAGCCTTTGGCCGGGCGAATGCCGAGGCGCAGGAACGCGTCGGGATCCTTGAGCGGCAGCTCGACGCCTTCCTTCAGCCGCGCCTGCGCGTCGTCGAGTCCGCCGATATCCTGCCAGCGGATATCGGGCTTCTGGACCATGACCTCGCGCATGGCGGACGGCTGGACGCGTTTCAACGCTTCCAGAAAATCCTCGCGGGTCACCGACAGATTGTCGAGCACCTCGGGCGGGATGGTCCGCTCGGACAGGTTCAGCTGCGGCATGATCCGCCGCACCGCCTCGATCGCGGCTTCGCGGGTGAGCGCGGAGAGATCCGCGCCGACGAAGCCGAATGTCGTGCGCGCCAGTTCCTCCAGATCGACTCGCTCGCCCAGCGGCATGCCGCGGGTGTGGATGCCCAGGATTTCGCGCCGTCCGCGCTCGTCGGGGACGCCGACAACGATTTCGCGGTCGAACCGGCCGGGACGGCGCAGCGCCTCGTCGATCGCCTCGGGCCGGTTGGTGGCGGCGATGACAACCAGGTTCGCGCGCGCCTCCAGCCCGTCCATCAGCGTCAGCAATTGCGCGACGAGGCGCTTTTCCGCCTCGCCCGACACCTGGCCGCGTTTGGGCGCGATCGAATCGATTTCGTCGATGAAGACGATCGAGGGCGCGGACTTGGCCGCTTCCTCGAACACCTCGCGAAGCCGCTTTTCCGATTCGCCATAGGCCGACCCCATGATCTCGGGGCCGTTGATGAGGAAAAACTCGGCGTCCGATTCATTGGCGACCGCGCGCGCCAGCCGGGTCTTGCCGGTGCCGGGCGGGCCGTGGAGCAGCACGCCCTTGGGCGGCTCGACCCCCAGCCGCTCGAACAGTTCGGGGTAGCGAAGCGGCAGCTCGACCATCTCGCGCAGCTGGTCGATCGTCGCGGCCATGCCGCCGATATCGTCATAGGTGACATCGGCGCGGCGGCTGTCCTGGGCTTCCTGATAATCGGCGCGCAGTTCGATTTCGGTATTCTCGTCGATCTGGACCACGCCCTTGGGCACGGTCTGCACCACGGTCAGCCGGATTTCCTGAAGCGCATAGGCAGGCGCGCGCAGATATTGCGCGACATGCGGCGGAATGTCGCCCACCCGCTGCTGGCCGACCGTGGCGACGGTATCGCCCTGGCACATCGGACGTCCGGCAAAGGTGCGCTGGAGCGCCGGCGACGATCCTTCGAGGCGGAGATTCTTCTGAGCGGGGGCGAGCACGACGCGCGTCGCGGGTTTGGGATCGCTTTTGCGGATCTTGACGAAATCGCCCGACCCGACACCCGCATTGGCGCGCTGAAGCCCATCAATGCGGACCACCTGAATGGTCTCGTCTTCGGGATAGGGGAAGACGACGCGGGCAGGCGTGACGCGTTTGCCGATCAGTTCCACGACATCGCCTTCGGTCACGCCCAGTTGCGCCATAATGGTCCGCGGCAACCGCGCGAGCCCGCGCCCCGAATCGTCGGGTCGCGAATTCGCCACCTGAAGCTTGATCGTATCGCCTTCCTGATCGGCCACGCGCCCGTCTCCCGCAATCGTTTCGATGTCGAACGCCGGAGATAGGGTGGGGGTCCGTGGAGTGCCATTGTTTGAGAGTCGTTGTTCGATCGCCTCTCGGCGAGAAGTGCGGTTCCGGCCCGCTCCCCCACCCCATCGCCCAGTCAGCATAATGTCTTGGGGGGTGGGGTGGGGGAGCGGGCCGGAACTGCACGCGCGCGAGCGCGCCAAAAAAAACCAAAAAAAAGGCCGATCCCTGGGGACCGGCCATGAAAGGTTTAGGAGAGGATGCCTGAAAGGCCCGTCCTTTTTGCGGCGATGCGGCATTTTGTGCAAGTGCGAAATAAACAGCATGAGTTGCGTCTTTTGCAACTGATGCCGGTAACTTCGCACAGTTGGCCGTGGTTTGGGTTGCAAAATGCAATGTCGCGACGCACAATTCTTGCATGCGCAGACTGCCGCCCTTGTCCGCGATCGAAGCATTCGTCCATGTCGCGCGGGCTGGGTCGATCAAGGCGGCGGCGGAGGAACTGGCTTTGTCCTCGCCCGCGCTCAGCCGCCGGATCCAGACGCTGGAACGCTTCATGGGCCGCAGCCTGTTCGACCGGCGGCGCCAGGCGATGGTGCTGAATGCCGATGGCGAGCGGCTGATCGCCCAGCTCGCGCCCGCGCTAGACGCGATGTCCGACGCGATCGAGGCGACGACCAGCGGCGTCGGCGTCATGCGATTGCGCCTTTCGGTGCTTTCGCTGTTCGCTTCGCAGCAATTGCTGCCCAAATTGCCCGATCTGCGCCGCCGCCACCCGGAACTCCACCTCGACGTCGATACTGCGGCGCACGGCGCGTCGCGGCTGGGGGAGGGGATCGACGCGGCGATCATCCTGAGCGAAAGCGTCGATCCGGCCTATTATTCGGTCCGGCTCGACCGCAACCGCGTGTTCGCGATTGCCGGGCGCGCGCTGGTCGAGGGGGATCAGCCGCTGGCCGATCCACGCGATCTGGCCAGGCACACGATCCTGATCCACCGCGACATGCCGACCACCTTCGAAATCTGGCGCGAGGCGATGGGCTACCCGCATCTGGAGCCCGCCGCGATCGACCATTTCGATTCGGGCAATCTGATGCTGGAGGCCGCGGCGCAGGGGCTGGGCATCGCCTTCATGCTGGAATCGCATTTCGAGGCGGCGCGCGATCCGCGCATCGTCAACCTGTTCGGTCGCGCCGTCGATTCGGGATACAGCTACTGGTTTGTCTGCCGACCGCGCGCGCTGTCGCAGCGTCCGGTCAAGCTGTTCCACGACTGGCTGGTCGAGGCGTTCGGGGCTGGTCGACACGCTTCGACAAGCTCAGCCTGAGCGCGGACAGACCTTGCCACCGCACTTACCCTGAGCCTGTCGACGGGTGTTTTTCGATCGTTACGCCACGCTTGCCTTGACGATCTTGCCCGGGTTGCGGGGCGGTTCGCCCTTGGGCAGCTTGTCGACATGCTCCATGCCGTCGGTCACTTCGCCCCACACGGTATATTGCCCGTCGAGGAAGGTCGCGTCGTCGAGGCAGATGAAGAACTGGCTGTTCGCCGAATTCGGATCCATCGTCCGCGCCATCGAACATACGCCGCGCTTGTGCGGCTCGCGACTGAATTCCTGGGGCAGGTCGGGCTTGTCCGACCCGCTGGTGCCGGTGCCGGTGGGATCGCCGCCCTGCGCCATGAAGCCGTCGATCACGCGGTGGAACACCACGCCGTCATAGAAGCCTTCGCTCGCCAGTTCGGTGATCCGCTCGACATGCTTGGGCGCCAGATCGGGACGAAGGCGGATGGTGACGTCGCCGGTGTCGAGCGTCAGGGTCAGGGTTTCGGCCATGTGGAAATCTCCATCGGAGGAAAGGTTGAGACGCGACTACGCCGCGCGGGGTCCCAGGTAAAGCGGTCCATTGGCAGGCCGGTTCCGCCGCGCTAGAGAAGCCGCCAGCCCAACCCCTTTGAAACCCCGCGTGGAGGTCGAACGATGAGCGAGACCGAATTTTCCCGCGAGGACGTCGAGACCCCGGTCAGCGAACTCGACGAGGACGACCGGCTGAAACCCGAATTCGTCCGCGCGGTGCTCGCCGCGGTCGAGGCGGGCGATGCCGAGGCGGCGCGCGAACGTGTCGAACCGCTGCACCCCGCCGACATCGCCGACCTGATCGAACTGACGCCCGGCGACCAGCGGCCGGCGCTGGCCGCGGCGATTGCCGACCTGATCGACGGCGACGTGCTGGCCGAAATGAACGACTGGGTCCGCGAGGACCTGATCGACGCGCTGGAGCCGCATCAGGTCGCGCATCTGGCGGCCGATCTCGACACCGACGATGCGGTCGCGATCATCGAGGATCTCGACGCCGACGACCAGCGCGAAGTGCTGCGCGCGCTCGACCCCGACGATCGCGCCGCGATCGAGGAGGCGCTGAGCTACCCCGAGGAATCCGCCGGCCGCCTGATGCAGCGCGAGTTGATCGCGGTGCCCGAACACTGGACGGTCGGCGACGCGATCGATTTCCTGCGCGCCGACGACCATCTGACCACCGATTTCTGGGAAATCTTCGTCGTCGATCCCGCGCATCACCCGGTCGGCACCTGCAACCTGTCCTGGATCCTGCGCACCCCGCGTTCGGTCGCCATTTCGGACGTGATGAAGCGCGAACAGACGCTGATTCCGGTCGATATGGATCAGGAAGAGGTGGCGCTGCGATTCCAGAAATACGGCCTGATCTCGGCTGCCGTCACCGATGCCAGCGGTCGGCTGGTCGGCATGATTACCGTCGACGACGTCGTTCACATCATTTCCGAGGAAGCGGGTGAAGACGCGCTGCTGATGTCGGGCGCGGGCGAAGGCGACATCAACGAACCGATCCGCGACAGCTATACCGCGCGCGTTCGCTGGCTGGTCGCCAACCTGTTCACCGCGCTGGTCGCATCGGGGATCATCGCCGCCTTCGGCGCGGCGATCGAACAGATGGTGGCGCTTGCCGTGCTGATGCCGATCGTGGCCTCGATCGGCGGCAATGCGGGTACGCAGACGATGGCCGTCGCGGTGCGCGCGCTTGCCACCAACCAGCTGACCCAGTCGAACACGATGCGGACGATCCGCCGCGAAATTCTGCTCGCGCTTCTGAACGGCGCGACGATCGCGGTGCTGATCGGGATCGGCGCGGGGCTGGTGTTCGGTGATCCGATGCTGGGCGCGGTGATCGCCGCGGCGATGGTCATCAACGTGCTGGTCGCGGGGCTTGCCGGGGTGCTGGTGCCGGTCGCGCTCGAGCGGATGAATCAGGACCCGGCGGTCGCATCGTCGGTATTCGTGACGATGATTACCGATTCGATCGGTTTTCTGGCGTTTCTGGGGCTGGCGGTCGCAAGCGGGCTGGTCGCCAACTGACTTGATCGCGGTCTTGTCGCTGCCCAAATCGTGCTCGTGCCGCTTCACCTCACCAAAGTCGCTTATGGCCATGACAGCCTGGAGCATCTGCGCGACCGCATCGGCTTGCGCGAGGCCGAGGGCGGTCTGGTGCTGACCACGCGCTATCTTCCCAAGCGCGTGGCCGAGATCGACGGCGGGTCGCTCTACTGGATCATCAAGCACCAGTTGGTCGCTCGCTCGCCGATCCTGCGCTTCGGCGAGGCCGAGGGGGGCAGGGTGGCGATCCACCTCGAACCCCGGCTGGTGCTGGTCAATCCCCGCCCCAAGCGCGCGCATCAGGGGTGGCGTTATCTGGAGGGTGTGGATGCGCCTGCCGATATTGGCGGCGATGGCGAAGGCGTGGCGGCGATGCCGCTGGCGCTGGTGGGAAAGCTGAACGCGCTGGCCTTGTTGTAACCCCAATTTCCGTTCGTCCCGAGCGAACTTGCGGGGGCATTCCTGTCGTCGCGGCCGGGGCTGCCCGCGCCCGACCTGCAACTCCATTTCCTGATCGCGATCGTCGAGGATCACGGG
>JAEZZI010000007.1 GCA_023418595.1 Pseudomonadota bacterium | reverse complement strand
CGGGCCTGACGCACAAGCGGCGTCTGTCGGCCCTGGGCCCGGGTGGTCTGTCCCGCGACCGCGCCGGCATGGAGGTCCGTGACGTCCACCCGTCGCACTACGGCCGCATGTGCCCGATCGAGACCCCTGAGGGCCCGAACATCGGCCTGATCGGCTCGCTCGCGACGTTCGGGCGGATCAACCCGTTCGGCTTCGTCGAGACGCCGTACCGCAAGGTCGAGAACGGCCGCGTCACGGACGAGGTGCACTACCTCACCGCCGACGACGAGGACCGCTACGTCATCGCGCAGGCCAACGCGGCCGTGCGCGAGGACGGCCGCTTCGCGGAGGACACCGTCCTGGTCCGCGTCAAGGGCGGCGACACCGAGGACGTCCCGGCCGAGATGGTCGACTACGTCGACGTCTCGCCGCGCCAGATGGTGTCGGTCGGTACCGCGCTGATCCCGTTCCTGGAGCACGACGACGCGAACCGCGCGCTCATGGGCGCGAACATGCAGCGCCAGGCCGTGCCGCTGGTCCGCTCCGAGGCGCCGCTGGTCGGCACCGGCATGGAGTGGCGCGCGGCGGTCGACGCCGGCGACGTCATCGTGGCCTCGAAGGCCGGTGTGGTCACCGAGGTGTCGGCGGACCTCATCACCGTCGCGAACGACGACGCCACCACGACGACCTACCGCGTGGCGAAGTTCCGCCGCTCGAACCAGGGCACGTCCTACAACCAGCGCGTCCTGGTCGACCAGGGCCAGCGGGTCGAGGTCGGCTCGGTGCTCGCGGACGGCCCGGCGACGGACGAGGGCGAGCTCGCGCTCGGCCGCAACCTGCTCGTCGCGTTCATGTCGTGGGAGGGCCACAACTACGAGGACGCGATCATCCTCTCGCAGCGCCTCGTGCAGGACGACGTCCTGTCCTCGATCCACATCGAGGAGCACGAGGTCGACGCCCGCGACACGAAGCTCGGCCCGGAGGAGATCACGCGGGACATCCCGAACGTCTCCGAGGACGTGCTGGCGGACCTGGACGAGCGCGGCATCATCCGCATCGGCGCCGAGGTCTCCGCGGGCGACGTGCTGGTCGGCAAGGTCACCCCGAAGGGCGAGACCGAGCTGACCCCGGAGGAGCGCCTGCTGCGCGCGATCTTCGGCGAGAAGGCCCGCGAGGTCCGCGACACGTCGCTCAAGGTCCCGCACGGCGAGTCCGGCACGGTCATCGAGGTGCGCACGTTCAACCGCGAGGACGGCGACGAGCTGCCCGCCGGCGTGAACGAGCTGGTCCGGGTGTACATCGCCCAGCGCCGCAAGATCACGGACGGCGACAAGCTCGCCGGCCGCCACGGCAACAAGGGCGTCATCTCGAAGATCCTGCCCGTCGAGGACATGCCGTTCCTCCCGGACGGCACCCCGGTGGACATCGTCCTCAACCCGATGGGCGTCCCGGGCCGCATGAACGTCGGCCAGGTGCTGGAGGTCCACCTCGGGTGGATCGCCAAGCAGGGCTGGGACGTGCAGCTGGCCGAGGGCGACCTGTCGTGGATCGACGAGGTGCCGGACGTCGCGAAGTCGTCGACGCCGGGCATGCCGGTCGCGACGCCGGTGTTCGACGGCGTGCCGGAGGAGACCCTCACCGGTCTGCTCGGCGCGACGCTGCCGAACCGCGACGGCGAGCGGATGGTCGGCACGGACGGCAAGGCGCGCCTGTTCGACGGCCGCTCCGGCGAGCCGTTCCCGGACCCGGTGGCCGTCGGCTACATGTACATCCTCAAGCTGCACCACCTCGTGGACGACAAGATCCACGCCCGGTCGACCGGCCCGTACTCGATGATCACGCAGCAGCCGCTGGGTGGTAAGGCGCAGTTCGGCGGCCAGCGCTTCGGCGAGATGGAGGTGTGGGCCCTCGAGGCGTACGGCGCGGCCTACACGCTGCAGGAGCTCCTGACCATCAAGTCGGACGACATCCCGGGCCGCGTGAAGGTGTACGAGGCCATCGTCAAGGGGGAGAACATCCCCGACTCGGGCATCCCGGAGTCCTTCAAGGTGCTCCTCAAGGAGATGCAGTCGCTCTGCCTGAACGTCGAGGTGCTGTCGTCCGACGGCGTCTCGATCGACATGCGCGAGAACGACGACGAGGTGTACCGCGCCGCGGAGGAGCTGGGCATCGACCTGTCCCGGCGCCCGAACGCCGCGAGCTCCATCGACGAGATCTGACGCCGAGCGTCCGCCGGCCCCCCGGGGCCGGCGGGCCGCCCGCACCCCCTTGCACCATTCCGTCCGCCGGGCCGCGACACCGCGGGGACCGGCAAGCGAAGGAAGTAGGACCCCTTGCTCGACGTCAACGTCTTCGACGAGCTGCGTATCGGCCTGGCCACGGCCGACGACATCCGTGCCTGGTCGCACGGCGAGGTGAAGAAGCCCGAGACCATCAACTACCGCACCCTGAAGCCGGAGAAGGACGGGCTCTTCTGCGAGAAGATCTTCGGCCCCACCCGGGACTGGGAGTGCTACTGCGGCAAGTACAAGCGCGTGCGCTTCAAGGGCATCATCTGCGAGCGCTGCGGCGTCGAGGTGACCCGCTCGAAGGTCCGCCGTGAGCGCATGGGCCACATCGAGCTCGCCGCGCCCGTCACGCACATCTGGTTCTTCAAGGGCGTGCCCTCGCGCCTCGGCTACCTGCTGGACCTGGCGCCGAAGGACCTGGAGAAGGTCATCTACTTCGCGGCCTACATGATCACGTGGGTCGACGAGGAGGGCCGGCACGAGGACCTCCCGAACCTCCAGAACGAGATCGACCTGGAGAAGAAGGAGATCGCGGACCGCCGCGACAACGACATCAACACCCGCGCCCAGAAGCTCGAGGCCGACCTGGCCGAGCTCGAGGCCGAGGGTGCGAAGGCCGACGCGCGCCGCAAGGTCCGCGACTCGGCCGACCGCGAGATGGCGCAGATCCGCAAGCGCGCGGACGCCGAGATCGAGCGGCTCGACACCATCTGGGACAAGTTCAAGAACCTCAAGGTCGCGGACCTCGAGGGCGACGAGCTGCTGTACCGCCAGCTGCAGGACCGCTACGGCAACTACTTCGAGGGCTCGATGGGCGCCTCGGCGATCCAGAAGCGGCTCGAGGCGTTCGACCTGGAGGCCG
Source organism: Pseudomonadota bacterium (assembly GCA_023418595.1). GTDB lineage: Bacteria > Pseudomonadota > Alphaproteobacteria > Sphingomonadales > Sphingomonadaceae > Sphingomonas. The sequence continues at coordinate 321 of JAEZZI010000007.1, read as the reverse complement.
AGGCCGAGAACCTGCGCGAGATCATCCGCAGCGGCAAGGGCCAGCGCAAGACCCGCGCCCTGAAGCGCCTCAAGGTCGTCAACGCGTTCCTCACCACGACGAACTCGCCGACCGGCATGGTGCTGGACGCCGTCCCGGTCATCCCGCCGGACCTGCGCCCGATGGTGCAGCTCGACGGCGGCCGGTTCGCCACGTCGGACCTGAACGACCTGTACCGCCGCGTCATCAACCGGAACAACCGCCTCAAGCGGCTCCTGGACCTGGGCGCGCCGGAGATCATCGTCAACAACGAGAAGCGGATGCTCCAGGAGGCCGTGGACT
>JAEZZI010000033.1 GCA_023418595.1 Pseudomonadota bacterium | reverse complement strand
CGAGCAGGTGACCGGCACGGTGCGCTGGCGCGAGTCGGTTGCGTGGATGGCGGGGCAGGGCGTCACCCGTTTCCTCGAGATCGGCGCCGGCAAGGTGCTGACCGGGCTGGTCAAGCGCATCGCGGATGGCGCGGTCGGCGTTTCCGTCGGCGGTCCGAACGACATCGCGACCGCCAAGGAGGCGATTGCCGCGGCTGGTTCGGCTTGAGCCGGGCGCTCAATATGGACCCGCTTCATATGGATATGGCGGCCGGCCAAGCACCAATTTTCGGGAGCTTTCGATGTTTGATCTGACTGGAAAGACGGCGCTCGTCACCGGCGCGAGCGGCGGCATCGGCGGGGCGATCGCCAAGGCGCTGCATGCGCAAGGCGCGACGGTGGCGATCTCCGGCACCCGCCGCGAATCGCTGGATGGCCTGGCCGCGACGCTCGGCGATCGGGTTCACGTTCTGCCGTGCAATCTGTCGAACAGCGACGAGGTCGAGGCGCTGGTCCCCGCCGCCGAGAAGGCGATGGGCCAGGTCGATATCCTTGTCGCCAATGCCGGCATCACCCGCGACAATCTTTTCGTGCAATTGCGCGACGAGGACTGGGACGACGTCATCAAGATCAATCTCACCGCGACCTTCCGCCTTGCCCGTGCCGCCACCAAGCTGATGATGCGCAAGCGCTTCGGCCGCATCATCGCGATCACCTCGGTAGTCGGCGTCACCGGCAATCCGGGGCAGGGCAACTACACCGCGTCGAAGGCCGGACTGATCGGTATGATGAAGACGCTCGGCGCCGAATATGCCAAGCGCGGCGTCACCGCCAATTGCATCGCGCCGGGATTTATCGCCACGGCGATGACCGACGCGCTCAACGAGAAGCAGCGCGCGACGATTCTGGAGAAGGTTCCGGCGGCACGGCTGGGGACGCCTGAGGATATTGCCGCGGCGGCGGTTTATCTTGCATCCAACGAAGCGTCCTACGTCACCGGACAGACCATCCATGTGAATGGTGGAATGGCAATGATTTGAACGCCTTGCCTCACCCCTCTCGAAGCTCGAAAAAGGCTGTGCGGGGCGGGCAGGCTTTGTGGTCAAGGCCGGGGAAGTGTGCTAACCGAACCCCGGTTTGGCAGACAAAGAACGCCATTGCAGGATTCTGAATCCCTGTATATTGGCGTTGCCAAGCCTGACGTCGTTACGTCGGATCCTCGTGCGCTGCGACGGGGGCGACCAAGCGGGAACTGCGACAGGACATAACAGGTTACGCATCACGACGGCTCGTATCATCTTGCGGTCGAGTCCGAATTGAACAAGCACGAGGTTGAATGATGAGCGAGATTGGCGAGCGGGTTAAGAAGATCGTGGTGGAGCATCTTGGCGTCGAGCCTGAGAAGGTGGTCGACAGCGCCAGCTTCATCGATGACCTCGGCGCTGACAGCCTTGATACGGTCGAACTCGTGATGGCATTCGAAGAAGAATTCGGCTGCGAGATTCCGGACGACGCCGCGGAGACGATTCTCACCGTCGGCGACGCCACCAAGTTTCTCGAGAAGAACGCGAAAAGCTGACGTCCTGACCTTATCCTGACCAGAGCCGGCGGGGCTGCGACGATAGCGGTCCTCCGGCTTCTTGTTGTGGATCACAGGGGCGAATGCCGGAGGAGCGAACATGAGGCGTGTTGTCGTCACGGGCCTTGGCATGGTCACGCCGCTCGGCTGCGGCGTCGAGACGACATGGCGGCGCATTCTCGACGGCAAGAGCGGCGCCCGGGTCATCGACACCTTCGATGTCTCCGACCTGCCCAGCCGCATCGCCTGCATGGTGCCGCGCGGCGACGGCAGCGACGGCACGTTCAATCCCGACCAGTGGATGGATCCCAAGGACCAGCGCAAGGTCGACGACTTCATCGTCTTCGCGATGTGCGCCGCGCGCCAGGCGCTCGACGACGCCAACTGGCATCCGTCCTCCGAGGACGAGCGCTGCGCGACCGGCACCATGATCGGCTCCGGCATCGGCGGATTGACCGGCATCGCCGATGCCGCCGTGCTGGTGAAGGAGCGCGGTCCGCGCAAGCTATCGCCGTTCTTCATTCCCGGACGTCTCATCAATCTCGCTTCGGGCTACGTGTCGATCGAACACGGGCTGAAGGGACCGAACCATTCCGTCGTCACCGCGTGCTCGACCGGCGCGCACGCGATCGGTGATGCCAGCCGCCTGATCGGCCTTGGCGATGCCGATGTGATGGTCGCCGGCGGCACCGAGTCGCCGATCAGCCGGCTCGGCATGGCCGGGTTCTGCGCCTTGCGCGCGCTGTCCACCGGCTTCAACGACACACCCGAGAAGGCGTCGCGGCCCTACGACAAGGATCGCGACGGCTTCGTCATGGGCGAAGGTGCGGGCGTTGTCGTGCTCGAGGAGTACGAGCACGCCAAGCGGCGCGGCGCGAAGATTTACGCCGAGATCATCGGCTATGGGCTGTCGGGCGATGCCAACCACATCACCGCGCCGTCACCGGACGGCGACGGCGCCTATCGCTGCATGGCGATGGCGATGAAGCGTGCGGGCATCGGCGCGGCGGACATCGACTACATCAACGCGCACGGCACCTCGACGCCGCTCGGCGATGAGATCGAGCTTGGTGCGGCGCAGCGTCTGCTTGGCAACGCGGCTTCGAAGGTGGCGATGTCGTCCACCAAATCCTCGACCGGACACCTGCTGGGTGCGGCCGGTGCGATCGAAGCGATCTTCTCGATCCTCGCGATCCGCGACAACGTGGTGCCGCCGACCATCAATCTGGATGCCCCGTCGGTCGAAACCGCGATCGACCTGGTGCCGTGGAAACCGCGGCAGCGCCAGGTAGATGTCGCCTTGTCGAATTCGTTCGGCTTTGGCGGCACCAATGCGTCCGTCATCATGCGACGGGTCGCGGGTTAGGCGAACCGATAGCCTCGGCCTGCATCGACGCGGGCATCGGAATCGCGTTATTGGTCGGCTCGGCCGAAGGCTTCACCGTTTCGCCGCATTCGCTGCCGAAATCTGTTAATGCAATGAGCTTGAGGGCAGATTGGCGTTGGCCGCAAGAACGCCGCAAGCGAAAGTCAATGTCGCGCCGGGATGGGTGGGCGACCCCAACAACGAATGTGGCTGACCGCATTCGGACCGAACGACAGGATTGCAGTTTTTCATGAGCGAGAGACCGCCCATTTCTCCCAGAAGCCCGCGCGCCGCGCTCGAACCGGAGCAATTGCCGCCCCCGCCCAAGCGCTCGGATCGCGCGCGCAATCCCTTCGTGGTGGTCGGCAACGCCATCATCACGCTGTTGCTTGTCGCGATGGTCGGCATCGGCGCCGTCTACGTCTACGGGAAGCAGAAGCTGGAAGCGCCGGGCCCGCTGCAGGAGGACAAGGTCGTCAACATTCCGGCGCGGTCGGGCATGACGGATATCGCCGACATTCTGCAGCGCGAGGGCGTGATCGACGATAACCGCTGGGCCTTCATCGGCAGCGTGTTCGCCATGAAGGCGCGGTCCGATCTCAAGCCTGGCGAATACTCGTTCAGCAAACATGCCAGCCTGCGCGAGGTGATCGGCACGATCGTCGAAGGCAAGGTGGTGCAGCACGCGGTGACGATTCCGGAAGGATTGACGTCGGAGCAGATTGTCGCGCGGTTGCAGGACAACGACATCTTCTC
>JAEZZI010000013.1 GCA_023418595.1 Pseudomonadota bacterium | reverse complement strand
TTGCCCGCCGGCTCAAGACGCTCAGCGGCCTCACACCCTACGAATACATCGCCAAGATCTGGACGTCAGAGCCAGGCCGGTTCATCGTCGACCCGATCCACCAGATGCCGGGACTAAACACCTAGCGCCGCGAAGGTGACCAGCCGGTTGACGCTCTCACCGCAATGGGCACGCGGACACCGCCACGCCGCAGCCAACACACGATCCGGCGCACCGTCAGCGACCGGGCGACGCATTCACGGTCGCTGACGGGCGGCGTCCTTGACCAAATGGCGCGGGAAATCGACAAGCAGCCGGATCACGCCATGAGGAGCCGCGCCCGTCCATGCCATCGCTGACCGACATCGCCACCCGCGCATTCCGGCCCGCCGCCGTCAGCGTGGCGAGTGGGCGCATTCCGGGTGCGATCCTGGGGATGGTCGCCGCCGATGGCCGCCGCGCGACCTGTGTTGCCGGGATGGCGCAGGTCGAGCCGGAGGCGGAAGCACTGACGGCGGATCACTGGTTCGACCTCGCCTCGCTGACCAAGGTAATCGCGACGACGCGCTTCGTGCTACGGCTGGCGGAGGAAGGGCGGATCGACCTCGACCGGCCGCTGACCGATGCGATCCCCGACCTGCGTCAGTATGACGTGGGCGGAGCGGCGGAGCGGCGGCTGACCTTTCGCGACTGCCTGGCGCATCGCACTTTCCTGCCTGCGGTCGAGCCGATCTATACCTATGGCGACGATCCCGATCGGTTGCGCGCGTTCGTGCTCCAGCGCGAATGGCGGCATGGCCCGCCAGTCTATTCCGACATCAATTTCATCCTGCTCGGGATTGCGGTCGAGCGGCTGACGGGCGGATCGCTCGATGCGCTGCCGCTGGGCGACGGCCTGTCCTGGGGACTGCCGCCCGGCCCGGCGGTCGCGACCGAGCGTTGTTCGTGGCGCGGGCAAGTGATGAGGGGCGCGGTGCATGACGAGAATTGCTTCGCGATGGGCGGGCGGACCGGCCATGCCGGGCTGTTCGGCACGGTTGCGGGAGTGCTCGATTTCGCAGGCGGCCTGCTCGACGGCAGCGCGTCGGCGTTCGAGATCGAGGCGATCCGCGCGCGGGTCCACGCCAACCGCACCCATGGCTGGGAAGCGCGCGCCGAAGGCTGGCCCGGCGGCGATGCCTGCTCGGACGCGACGATCGGCCATACGGGCTTCACCGGGACCGGACTGTGGGTCGATTTCGGGCGCGGGCTGGCGTGGACCTTGCTCACCAACCGCGTACATCCCAGCCGTCATTCGGACAGCGGCATCGTCCGGTTGCGTCGCGAAACCGGCGATGCGCTGATTGCCGAATGGGACCGCTCAATAGGCCTCGGCGATCAGGATTAGCGCGGCGTCCACCGTATCACGCACCGATTTATCCTGCGGCATGTCGTTGGCAAAGCTCGCAAAGGTCAGTGTCCGGCCGCTCTTTGCCGAGATAAAACCGGCCAGCGTATTTGACGCATTGAGGCTGCCGGTCTTGGCGAACAGGCGCCCCTCAAGCGGCGTGCCAATGAAGCGCCGCGACAGCGTGCCGTCCTTCCCCGCGATGGGCAGTGTCTCGCGAAACGCAGCGCCCCAGGGGCGGGTCTGCGTCCAGCGGAGGAAGGTGACGGTGCCGCGCGGCGACAGCCGGTTATAGGTGGACATCCCGGAGCCGTCGGAAAAATCGTACTGATGCCGCGCAACGCCGGCGCGGGTCAGCATCGCCTGGACCGCCGCCTGTCCATCGGCGACCGATCCGCTGCCGGTGACCGCCGATGCGCGGCGCAGCAGCAGGTCGGCGTAGAGATTCTGGCTGACCTTGTTGGTGATCGTCAGCGTATCCGAAAGCGGCGGCGGGGACAGCGTCGCAAGCGATGGCTGTTCTGGAACGCGCGGCGCAGGCCCACCGCGCGCGGGATCGTCGGACGGCGAAATCGCGCGGTGCCTCGTGCCGACATCGCCGGTCACGCGGACGCCCCGCGACTCCAGCATCCGCCGCATCAGCCAGGCGGCGCGGTGGGCGGGATCCTCTATCCCGACGCGCACGGTTTCCGGCGCGGCTCCCTGAGCGATCGTCCCCCACACGCGCAGCCGCCCGCTGCCGGGCATCCGCATGGTCGCCAGATCGGTCTCAAGGCCGGTGGTGACGTGGTTGTCGATCGACTCATACCCATCGCCGTCGATACGGGCGGCATCTCCGACCGCGCCGGGCGTCACCGTGACGCGCCATTCATTATCGTCGATCGACAGCGCGGAGATTGCGGTGCCGTAGCGGCTCGTCATGTTGTTCCAGCTCATCCCCGACGGCCAGCGCTCGTCGGGGAAGAAGCTATCATCGCCGATCACATCGCCCACCACGCGCGTCCGCGCCGCGACCGCATCGGCCAGCGTCGACAGGCAATCGACCGTGCAATCCGCCGCGCCCGACAGTCGGGGATCGCCGCGGCCAATCAAGATCACGTCGGGCCGCGGTCCTTCGCCCAACCGAACCTGCGTCCCGCCCGCCGCATCGGGGCCATCGACGCTCAGCGTTTCGTATGCGAGTGCCGTCGAGTACAGCTTCGTGTTGGAGGCGGGGACGAAACGGTCGTCGGGAGCGATCGCCACGATCTCGCGCCCCTGATCGTCCACCACGACAAGGCCAAAGCGCGTGCCCGGTCCCGCCTCCGCCAGTTTGGCGCGGACGGCATCCTCGATCGGATCGCTCGCGGCGGCGGGCTGAGGCAGGGCGAGGAGCAGCAAGGCTGCGATGGACGCGCGGATCATGGCGCTCAGGCTATCGGACGGGCGCGGCTTCGCAAGGGGCACGCGCATTCGCAATGGTCGGGCGGTCATAACCGCGCGTCATTCGCCCTCGACGACACGACCCATCGTCTTGAGAAAATCGAGCGCCAGCGCGGTCGGCGGACGATTGAGTAGAAACATCGCATGGACGTCGAAGGTGATCGACGGTTTGAGCCCGCGCATCGCCAGCCCCGGCCCCATCGCCGCCTCCGCGGTGAAGCTGTCCACCACGGTCAGCCCGACGCCCGCGCGCACCAGCGCGGTCGCGATATAGAAGGTGCGTGCCGACACCACCTCGTCGAGCACCACGCCCTGGCGATCGAGTTCGGCGCTGAACAACAACCCGATCGGGCCGCTCGCCGCCAGGCTGATGAACGGGCGGCCGCGCAGCGCCTCCAACTCCAGTCGCGGCGGCGCGTCGGGCATGTCCTCCTCGCGGTAAAGCACGACCAGTTCGCCTTCGCCCAGCCATTTGTGGCCGATCGGGGCGGCCTGGGGCACTTCATAGGCGATGGCCACGTCGGTCTCGCGCTCGTGCAATTTCCGCAACAGGTCGTCGTGATGGACGGTCTGGAGGTCGAAACGGACCTTGGGATGCGCGGTCAGGAAATGCGACACTGCGGCCGGCAACGCGTCCAGTGCAAGCGACGGCAGCGCCGATATGCGCAACATCCCGCCCTCGCCGCGGCGCAGGTTGCGGCCCGCCTCGCGCAGGGCATGGACCCGGTCCTGGATTTCGCTGACTTCGGAAAACAGCGCGTGCGCGTCGTCGGTCGGGATCAGCCGTCCGGCGGCGCGCCGGAACAGCTCGAACCCCAGCAATGACTCGGCATGGCGCAGCGTCTTCGATACCGAAGGCTGCGAGATGTTGAGCGCCCGCGCCGCCGCGCTGACCGATCCGTTCACATAGACGGCGTGGAAGATTTCGATGTGGCGAAGGTTCATGCGGGGGCGAGCATAGCTTTACGGGTCGCGTCCGTCACGCCGTTGCCTGACCGCTGAACCGGTCGCGGTCGATCGCGCCTTCGGCATGGGCGACGAGCGTGGTGACGGTCAGGTTGGCCGATGCGCTGGGCACGGTGCGGGTCATGTCAAGCAGACGGTCGAACGGCAGCACCAGCCCGACCACCAGCGCGGTCTGTTCCGCGCTCACCCCGACCGACGAAAGCATCGCGGCCAGCATGAACAGCGATGCCGATGGCACCGGCGCGGTGCCGAATGCGGCCAGTGCGCCGGTCGCGAGCATGATCGCCAGCATCATCCAGTCCGGGGTGATGCCAAGCGCCTGTAGCGCGAACTGGCCCATCAGCCCGACATAGAGTGCGGTGCCGTCCTTGCCGATGCTCGCGCCCAGCGGCAGCACGGTGAAGGCGATCGGTTTCGCGACGCCCAGATTGTCGCTTGCCACGCGCATCGCGACCGGCAGCGTCGCGGAAGAGGAGGCGGTGGAAAATGCGACCGCCAGCGCATCGGTGATCCCGCGATAGAAGCGCGCGACCGACAGCCGCGCGGTGCTGGCGAGCAGGCCGCTGTGGATCGCCATCTGGATCAGCGAACCGAGAATGACGCACAGCGCCAGCCAGCCGACATTGACGAACAATGCCGCGCCGTTGGTGGCGATGGCGTTCGCGATCAGCGCGAACACGCCGAAGGGGGTGAATTCCATGACGATGCGGACGATGTGGAGCAGCACGTTCGACAGCGACTGGAGCAGGGCAACGACCGGCTTCCCTGCTTCCCCCGCGACGACGCTGCCGATGCCCAGCAGCACCGCGACGAAGATGATCGCGAGCATGTCGCCCCGCGCCAATGCGTCGATGATGTTGGCGGGGATGATTCCGAGCAACTGGTCATAGGGGGTGACGGGCGCACCCAGCACGTGCGCGGTGACGCCGCCCAGCATGATACCTTCGCCCGGCCGGATCACCAGTCCCAACGTCATGCCGACCGTCACCGCGATCAGCGTGGTCATTGCAAACAGGCCGACGGTGCGCCCGCCGATCGGACCCAGCCGCCGCGGATCGCCGATCGTCGCGATCCCCGCCGCGATGGTGACCAGCGCGACGGGCACCACCAGCATCTTGATCAGCCGGACGAAGATATCGCCCAGGATTTGCACTGCGGGCGCCCATGCCGGGGTCAGCGCGCCGAGGAGGATGCCCAGGACCAGCGCGCCGACCACGCGCTTCCACAGCGGTATCGCAAACCACGCGCGCGCCATTGTCATCCGCTAAGCCCCATCGCCCCAGAAGCCCCTGGCGGGCGGGTGCAGCATCCCTGCAATGTCGGTCACGCCGCCTTCGTGATCCTCCGCCAGCCAGAGCGGCCCGTCGAGATCGACGAACTCCGCCTCCCCGGCCAGCGCCATTGCAGGCGCGATCCCCAGCGACGACGCGACCATGCAGCCGACCATCAGACCGAACCCGCGCGCCCTGGCCGCGCGCGCCAGCACCAGCGCCTCGGTCAGTCCGCCGGTCTTGTCGAGCTTCACGTTCACATGGCTGTAGCGCCCGACCAGGCATTCCAGATCGCGCGCGGTGTGGAGCGATTCGTCGGCGCAGATCGACAAGGGCGTGGCGAAATCGACGAGTGCGGCATCCGCGCCCGCGGGCAGTGGCTGTTCGAGCAGATCGACGCGCGATGCGATCAGGAAATCGTGGAGTTCGGCGATGGTATCGATCGTCCAGCTTTCGTTGGGATCGACGATCAGGCGCGGATCGGGTGCGACCTCGCGGACGGCGGCGATCTGCGCGCGTGGGTCGCCGGCATCGACCTTGACCTTGAGCAGCGGCACATCGGCGACCCTGGCCGCTGCCGCCGCCATCGCTTGCGGGTCGTCAAGACCGATGGTGATCGCCGAGGGAATGGCGAGCGGTTCGGGCAGACCCGCACGCTCCGCGACGCTGCGGCCGGTCTGCTTCGCCTCCAGATCCCACAGCGCATTGTCGACGGCATTGCGCGCAGCACCCGCGGGCATCGCGGCGGCCAGCGCCGTGCGATCGCCACCCTTCTCGATCAGGTCGCGGATGCGCTCGATCGCGGCCAGCGTGCTGTCGATGCTTTCGCCGTATCGGGCATAGGGCACGCCTTCGCCGCGCCCGACATGCGCGCCCTGGGCAATCGTCACGGTGACGACAGCGGCTTCGGTCTTCACCCCCCGCGAAATGCGGAACGGGGCCTTCAGCCGGTAGCGGTCGTGCCGTGCGTCGAGGGTGCGAAGCATTCCAGGATCCAGTCGACGATGGGGTCGGCGCCGAAGCGATACGGGTCGGTGGTCGGCAGGCCCAGCCGCGCGGCGGTTTCGTCGCACAGCCGCCGCGCCGCGTCCTCTTCCAGCGACACGGTATTGAGCGCGACACCGACCGCCTGCACATCCGGGCTGGTCAGCCGTGCGACGTTCAGGTTCGCTTCCAAGCATTCGGCCAGATCGGGCACAGCGAAATGCGGCAGGCCGCGCATATGCTCGCGCGCCGGGTCGTGACATATCACCAGTGCCCTGGCCTGCGCGCCGTGGAGCAGCCCGGTCGAGACACCCGCGAACGAAGCATGGAACAGCGACCCCTGCCCCTCGATCAGGTCCCAGCCGTCATCGTCGCGCGCGGGCGCCAGAGCCTCGATCGCACCCGAGATGAAATCGGCGACGACGGCATCCAGCGGCACGCCGTCACCTGCAATCAAAATTCCGGTTTGGCCGGTCGCGCGGAAATCCGCCATGACTCCGCGCGCGACGAAAGCGTCGCGAAGCTTGAGCGTCGCGTACATCTTGCCCACCGAACAATCGGTGCCGACCGTCAGCAACCGGTTGCCCGCGCGGCGCTTGCCGGTGCCGACCTTCAGATCGGCGGGCGGATCGCGCACATCGATCAGCCGCACACCGGCAGTCTCCGCCGCCGCCACCAGCCGGGGATTGTCGCGCAGCCGCTGATGCAGACCCGAGGCCACATCCATCCCCGCCGCGATCGCCGCCAGCGCATCGTCGATCAGCGACTGGCCAAGCGTCCCGCCTGCATTGGCGATGCCCAGCACCAGTGTTCGCGCACCCGCAGCCCGCGCTTCGTCGATCGTCATGCGCTTCAGGCCCAGGGTCAGCGGGCAATCGTCATGGCGGAACTCGCCGACGCAATCGTTCGGGCGAAACGCGGCAAGCCCGCGCGAGGTCTTAATCCCGACCGGATCGTCGGAATGGCCGAGATAGAGAAGATAGGGCGCAGCGATCATCGCGGATCTCGATCAGGTGGAGATTGAGGAGTAAGCGCGAACGCCAGCGCACGAACAATCGCGGTGCGCGCGCCTCCTATAACGCGGGGCTATGATGCCGGGCAATTGGCGGGGCGCGGACGCAGCAGCGCGCGGCCCGCGGCGATGCCGGTCGCCTTGCCCTTGTCGAGCGCAAGCCGTCCGTTGACGAACAGTGCCTCCACCCCGACGCTGGGCACGCGCGCGTTCACATAATCGGCGCGCGGCGCGAAGTTCACCGGATCGAACACCACGACATCGGCATAATGACCGGGTTTCAGATAGCCGCGTTCTGCGATCTTGTAGATGTCGGCGGTCAGGCCGGTCGAACGGCGGATGAACGCCGCCATGTCGATAACCTTCCGCGTCCGGACATAACGCTGATATTTCTCGGGAAAGGTCGCGTATTGGCGCGGATGGCCGTCCGACCCGTCGGAGGCGGTCAGCACCCAGGGCTGCTGCATGATCAGGTCGACATCGCGCTGCGCCATGTTGAACGACGCGACGCCGACGCCGCGCGCGCCGGTGCCCGCGGCATTCGGCGTGCGCAGGATGCGGATCGCGGCGTCGACGGGGTCGAGCTTCCACATCGCGCCCATCTGCGCCAGCGTGTGTCCGGTCCAGGGCTGACCCTGGGCGGTGAGCAGGATCGATTCCGCGCCACCGCGACGGCGCAGATTTTCCGCCATTTCGGTGCGGATGCGCGCCAATGTCGCGGGTTCGTCGAACCGCGCGATCATCGCCTTGTATCCGCCGTCCACCGCCCAGCGCGGGACGAGCGCGGCGTCGAGACTGGTGCCCGATGCGAGCCAGGGATAGTGGTCGGCAGTCACCTGCTGCCCAGCCTTTCGCGCCGCCTCGATCGTCGCGATCAGCTTGGGCGCCTGGCCGTGGAGATCGACGCCCAGCGCCTTCAGATGCGCGAAATGCACTGGCATGTTGGCCTCGCGCCCGATCCTCAGCGCTTCTTGCGTAGAGGCGATGAGGCCGATCGAATAGGTGGACTCGTCGCGCTGATGGGTGTCGTAAAGGCCGCCGCGCGACCCGACTTCGCGCGCGACCGCGATCACTTCGTCGGTCTTGGCGAAGCTCTGCGGGGCGTAGAACAGCCCGGTGGACAGCCCCATCGCGCCTTCGCACATCGCCTTGGCGGCAAGGCCGCGCATCCGCGTTAGTTCCTCGGGCGTCGGCGCGCGATCGTCCTGCCCCAGCACGCGGCTGCGGATCGCGCCGAAGCCGACCATATGCGCGACATTGGTGCCGAGTCCGCTTGCCTGGAGCTTCGCCGCATCCGCCGCCACATCGGGGGTGCCGCCGCCATCGACGCCGATGATGATGGTCGAGACCCCCTGCGCGAGCCAGGGCAGGTTGAGCCGGGCTTGCGCATCGGGCGACCGGATATAGCTGTCGGGATGGGTATGCGGGTCGATGAAGCCGGGTGCGACGATCTTGCCGCGCGCATCGACGGTCCGGGCAGCGGCGGTGCGGCGCGTGCGCCCGACATAGACGATGCGGTCGCCCGCAATCTCGACATCGCCGATGATCGGCGGGGCATCGGCGCCGGTGTAGATGGTGCCGCCGCGGATGACGACATCGGCGCGCTCCTGTGCGCGCGCCGCGCCGATGGTCAGCAGCGCCATTCCGGCCAGCGCGACCCGCCTCATCATGGCGCAGGCGCCAGCGTCGTGCGCGACCTTGCCGCGGCATCGACCCGCGCTCGGCTGAACAGCAGGGGCTGCATCTGCTCATCGACCCAGGGGCGATAGAAATCGCGGTAATGCGGTGAGTTGGGATCGTTCGACTGGCCCGGCAGCATCAGGAACACGCTATTGTCCCACGCGCCGACGTCGCACACCATCAGATAGCTTGCGCCGCCCGATACCCGCCAACTCGACGACGGAATCCAGCGCGCCATCGGGGTATAGGAATCGCCGCCGGTCCCTTCACCTTCGATCGGCGGAAACGCCTTGGCAATGGCGGGGATGCTGGAGAGCGGATGAACGATACGGACGCGGTGCAGCGTCGCCCAGCGCCACGCGCCAGGATCATCGCCCATCAGCCGCTTGGCGCTGACCCAGGCGGTGGCGAGCGCGGTGAGCAGCAGCGTATCGCGCGCTTTCACCGGATCGGCACCCAGCCGCGCATCGGGATGTGCGATCAGGCCGAGCACGACCGAGGGCGACAGGGAATCCACCAGTTCGCGGGCGCGTTCGGGGATAATCAGGCCGCGCAACCGGTTGCCGATTTCGCGCCAGAGAATCTGGTAGAGCGCCGCCGCGCCGCTATCCCCCTCGATCCGCCCGTCCCAATCGCGTAACATGGCCAGCGCCAGCCCCGCATCGCCGTCTGCCGCCTTGGGCAACAGCGCCTGAAGCTGGCGGGCGGGCGTCGAATAGGTGTCGTGAAGCAAGGTCACGCTGTCGGCGATGCTGTGCTTGTCCTGCCTCTCCAGCACCGATTTGATCCGCTCGTAGCGATAGGGATCGCGGAACGAGAAGGCGAGCGGATTGGTCTTGAACGGATAGTCCGCCGGAATGTTGTTCTGGTTGGCGGATGCAAACCAGCCGGGTTCGGGATTATAGCTCGACGGCAGCTGGTCATACATGATCCGCCCGGTCCAGTCATAGCGTCCGTCGCCCGGCACCGGCATCAACCCGTCGCCGCGCTTCCTGACGGGCGCATGGCCGATCACCTGCCAGCCGGTATTGCCGTCGATATCGGCATAATGGAAATTGGTCGGTGACGGGTGAAGGCGGAACGCCGATTTCAGGCTTTCCCAGTCGCGCGACAGGTTGATCGCGATCATCGCGAACCAGCCGCAGCCGCCGGGCTGCATGTCGATCGCCGCGACCGCGCTCGCCCGTCGCCGCGCGGGGTCGCGCGCGACGACGGGGCCGTGGACCGAATAATGTTGCTCGACCACCCGGTCGGCCTCGCCCGCCACCTTGATCGTGTCGCGGTGGACGGTGAAGCGCTTCCATCCGCCGTCATGGCGGTAGCGCATCGGATCGTCGGGATGGGTTTCGAGGATGAACAGATCCTCGCCATCGATATGGAAATTGGTGCGCCCGAACGCGAAACGATCGGTGTGGCCCTGCATGATGCCGGGCAGTCCCGGCGCGCCGCCGCCGATCACGTCGAGGCCGGGCGCCGTCAGATGCGATACGTGGCGCGGCCCGAACCCGCCGATGCCCAGATGCGGATCATTGGCCAGGATCGGGCGCCCGGTCGCGGTGCGGCTGCCGTCCACCGTCCAGGCGTTGCTGCCCGCATTGCCGCGCTCGATCGCGTCGTCGTCCGGTCCCTGGTCGGGATCGTCGGGATTGGCGGCGGGAGTCGAGGTGCTGAACGGCAGCCCGCCGCGCGTCGCCAGCAGCACGCCCAGATCGGCCTCGGACACCGCGGCTGTATCCAGCCCTTCCGGCACCGTCAGCGTCCAGGCCGGGCGCAGCGGCGCGATCAGCGCGTCGAGATGCGCAAGGCCCAGCGCGTGCAGCCGCGCGCGGCGCACCTCGTCGGTCATGTTGCCGCTCGATGCGCCGCGCGCGATCACCATGTCGGTGATGTGCCAGCGCATCGGTTTCAGGTTGAGGATGCGGTATTCCGCCGGAAGCAGCGCGGGGTTCGCCTCGACCTCCGCCATGCGCGCGTTGACGCCATCGACATAGCCCTGCGCGCACTCCAGCACCTCCGCCGGGATCCCCGCCAGTTCGGCGTCGATGTCGCCGCGATAGTGGAACAGCCGTGCCCGCCGGTCGGCCTCTGAGAAGCCGGGTCCGAATGCCTCCGCCATCCGCCCCATCTCTCCCCGGCGGCCCAGGTCGATCTGGAACAGCCGGTCGCGGGCGACGACATAGCCCTGGCCGAAAAACGCATCGCGCTTCGATTGCGCGCGGATATGCGGCACGCCCATCGCGTCGTCGATGATCTCGATCGGGGCGGATGCCCCCTTCACGCTCGCGCGCCGCGCCGTCTGGGTCGCGCGGACCATGTCAGGGGCAAGCGCCAGAAGCGCCGTTGAACCCATCAGGAAGGAGCGGCGGTCGAGCAATTTCTTCCTCCTGCGTCGGCATGGCATGATCCGCGTGGGTGGTGCCGCCAGTCTAGGCCGCGAGCGCCCGGCGTCCCATGGCAAGGACTGCCACCATCATAGGGCAAGGCTATGGATATAAAGGATCATGCCCTTTGGCTATGGACCAGCAAAGGCATAGAAGTGCCCGAAGCCTTGACGATGTTCGCGCCCGCCCGGCACGATTTGCCCCTGGCTGACCGATCGATCACGACCCTTTCGGGCGGGCGACCGGCGGCTGGCAGGGAGCCAATTTCAGCAGTTCGGGCCTACACGATCCCGCACAGGGGAACGGCACGAACGGGGAAGCGGCAATCGAATGCCCGAACGGCGCCACAGCGTCCTAGGGCAATATCGTTGCAACAGGATGACGGTCGGTTCCGTCATCATCGGTAGCGGGGGCTTCCATGAATTATCGCGCCAAATCCACCCAACGCATGATCCGCCTGTCGATGTCGGCCAGCGCCGCGTCGATGCTCGTGGCGCTCGCTGCGCCGGCATCCGCGCAGGAAACGACGGCCCTCGGCACCGCCGCCACGGCGACCGTATCGCAGGACGCGCCGCAGACGCCCGAAGAACAGGCCGCAGAGGGCAATGTGACGGTTACCGGCACGCGCGTCGCCCGCGACGGTTTCCAGTCCCCGACGCCGCTGACCGTGCTGACGCTGGAGGATATCCAGAACAGCTCGCCGTCGAACAACATCGCCGATTTCGTCAACCAGCTGCCGTCGATGGCGGGTTCGACCAAACCCGCCAACTCGCGCCTCAACCTGTCGAGCGGCCAGGCGGGGATCAACGCGCTCAACCTGCGCAATCTGGGTTCGGAACGTACGCTGGTCCTGCTCGACGGCAGGCGTGCGGTGCCATCGACGATCAACGGACTGGTCGACGTCAACACATTGCCCCAGGCGCTGATCGAGCGGGTCGAGGTCGTCACCGGCGGCGCATCCGCCGCTTACGGGTCCGATGCGGTCGCGGGCGTGGTCAACTTCGTGCTCGACAAGGATTATGAAGGGCTGAAGGTCAGCGTCGACAGCGGGATTACTGAGGAAGGCGACGGCTTCAACTATTCGTTCGGGGTTGCCGGCGGCCTGTCGTTTGCGGGCGGGCGCGGGCATGTCCTCATCAGCGGCGAGCTGGCGCACCGCGACGGAATATTTTCCACCATCGGTCGCGACTGGAACCAGCAGGGTTTCCTGCGGTTCGAAAACCCGGCCTACAATGCGGCGACGAATTCGAGCGTGCCCTTCTACATCTTCGTGCGCGGCGCCGGAGCGGCCAATTCCACGCCGGGCGGGTTGATTACCAACTCCGCAGGAGGCGTGGCCAATCGGCTGCGCGGCATCTATTTCGGTTCGAATGGCGAAGTGCTGCAATATCAATATGGCGCGCTGACCTTTCCGTCGCCGACGGGAACCGCCGTGCCGCTCAGGACGCAGGGTGGCAGCTGGCAGGTCAACGATTCCGGCCGTCGGATCGGTCTCGATCCCGAAGACGACCGTTACGGCGTGTTCGGTCGTCTGAGCTATGAGGTCGCCGACGGCGTAACGCTGTTTGCCGAAGGCGCCTACAACCGGCAGGAAGTGTTCTTCAACGCCGGGCCGAACCTCGCAACCGGCGCCGTCCTCACCGCAACCGGGTGCGGCACCGCAGCGACGCCCGCCGCCGCCCCCATCACCTGCAACGCGTTCCTCTACAATACGCTCGGCCCTGCTCGGCTGCAGGGCATTACCAGCGTGACCGTCGCCACCACCTTTGCCGACCTGCCGTTCCGCGCGGTGGACAACAAGCGCGAGGCGCAGCGCTACACCATCGGTGCCGAGGGCGATCTGGGCCTGTTCGGCAAGGCCGCGCCGTGGAATATCTATGGCCAATATGGCCGTGTCGACACGCGCGAGCAGTTGCGTAACATCCAGAATATCGCCCGCCTGCGCGACGCGACCAACGTCGCCTTCGCGCAGGCCGGAAACCCCGGCGGGTTCGCGGTCGGGTCGATCCAGTGCACGATCAATCTCGACACCAATCCGGCCAATGACGACCGCAACTGTATTCCGCTGAATCGGCTGGGCCTGGGCGTCGCCAATCCGGCAGCCATCCCCTATGTGCTCGGCGATCCCTACCGTGAACAGACGCTGGAACAGATTGCAGCCGGCGTAAACCTTTCGACCACGCCGTTCGCGACTTGGGCGGGCGATGTCAGCATCGCCATCGGCGCCGAATATCGCGAGGAAAAGATCAACGGCTTCGTCCCCGACGAATTCCAGCCCGTGCCGATCCGCGACGCCAACGGCAACGTGACCGGCGCGTCGAACCGCTGGTCGGTCGGCAACTATCTGGCCAGCGTCGGGCGCTATGACGTGCGGGAAGCCTATCTGGAAACGGTCGTGCCGCTTGGCCTGGGCCTCGAATTCAACGGCGCGGTGCGTGCGACCGATTATTCGACCGCGGGCTATGTCACCACCTGGAAGGCGGGTGCGACATGGCAGCCGATCGACGACATCCGGTTCCGCGTCACGCGGTCGCGCGACATTCGCGCGCCCAATCTGAATGATCTGTTCCAGGCCGGATCGGCAAACAGCGACTCGGTCGGCAACCCCGGCTTCGTCAACGGCGAAAGCCCGCCCTTCGTGCCCGCGGGCCAGCCGCCACAGGCCGGCTACAGCTATTCGGGTTTCGCCACCGGCAACCCGAACCTGGAACCGGAAAAGGCCGATCAATGGAATGTCGGCGTGGTCCTGTCGCCGACCTTCCTGCCGGGCTTCAACCTGTCGGTCGATTATTTCGACATCAATGTCGACCAGAGCATCAGCACGTTCAGCGCGCAGCAGATCGTCAATCTCTGCTATCTGGGCAATGCGGCGTTCTGCGACGCGATCAGTACCGATCCGGCGCGGACGCAGAACCCGGCCCAGCCCTATCTGATCATCCGCAGCCAGCCGTTCAACGCGGCGAGCCAGCAGGTTCGCGGCGTGGATATCGATGCGTCCTATCGCCTGCCGCTCGACCGGCTGTTCGCGGAAACGGACGGCATGTTCACCATCCGCGGCGTCGCCACCCGTTACATCGAAAACCGCTTCGACAGCGGCGTGCCGCAATCGGTGGTGCTCAACACCGTGGGCGTAAATGGCGGACAAGGCGGTACGCCGACCTGGATGTACCGCGTCAACGCCAGCTACGACACCGAGGATTTCTCGATCACGGCAGTCGGTCGCGGCATCAGCGCGGGCAAATATGTCGCCAACGGCATCGAATGCCAGACGAACTGCCCGGTATCGACCACGCAGTTCCCGACCTATGAATCGAACCGGGTCAGCGGGCTGTTCTACGCCGATCTGAACGTGACGCAGAAAATCCGCTTCGGATCGTCGTCGGAGGCTCAGTTCTTCGTCAACGTCACCAACCTGTTCAACCGCGATGCGCTGATCCTGCCCGAAACCGGGCTGGCCGCGAACAGCACTTATTCGGACCTGCTCGGACGTCAGTTCCGCATCGGCATCCGGATGGAAACGCGCTGACGTTCTGGCGGGGCCGCTCCGACGAGCGGCCCCGTTTCTTCGTGGCTCACGCCTCGTGCTAACGCACGACCATGACCAGCGACTCTCGATCCTCGCACGGCCCGTTGGTGGCGATCCTTGCCGCCGGATCGGCGCGCCGCTTCGGCGGGGGCAAGCTCGACGCGCCGCTTGGCGGGCGGGCGCTGGGCGCATGGGCGCTGGCCAACGCGGCGGAAAGCGGGTTCGAGATCGCGGTGGTGGTCGGATCGTCGCCGCCGCCCTTTGCACTTGAAGCGCAGGCGCGCTCCGGCATTCGTCTGATCGACAACCCTCACGCTGCGCAGGGCATGGGCACATCGGTCGCCTGCGCCGCGCGCGCGGCCATGACGGGCGGCCATGCGGGATTGATCGTCCTCTTGGCCGACATGCCTTTCGTCGATGGCCCCGCTCTGGCAACGCTGATCCACCCCGATCACGCGACGTTCGCGCGCCATAGCGGCGATATGGGCGGTCCTCCCGCCTGGATCCCCGCTCGGCTGCTGCCTCGGCTAAATGGACTGACTGGCGAGCGCGGTGCGCGATCGGCGCTGGCGGGCGAGGACATGGAATTGGTCGACTGGCCCGCCGCTCAGCTTGTGGACATCGACACGCCCGAAACACTCGATCGCGCGCGCGACCTGATCGAACGCCCGCCAGACAGCGCGGAAATCTCGGGCGCTTTACCGGGAGCGTCGCACGGCATAGGCTGAACCTCATGACGAATGACGACATGATCCTGCAGACGATTCAGCCGACCACCCACGATCTGGGTGGGTTCAAGGTGCACCGCACCCTCCCCAGCCGCCCACGGACGATGGTCGGGCCGTTCATCTTCTTCGACCAGATGGGACCGGCACATTTGCCCGAAGGCGACGGCATCGACGTGCGCCCGCATCCGCACATCAACCTGTCGACGGTCACCTATCTGTTCGACGGCGCGATCGACCACCGCGATTCGCTGGGGACGTTCGCGACGATCGAGCCGGGCGCGGTGAACCTGATGACCGCAGGCCACGGCATCGTCCATTCGGAACGTTCGCCCGGCGGCGAGCGCCAGCGCGGCCCGGCCCTGTCGGGCATCCAGACGTGGCTCGCGCTGCCCGAACGCCATGAAGAGACGGACCCCGATTTCGAGCATGTCGAGGCAGACGCGCTGCCCGTCATCCAAAGCAAGGGCGCAACCGCGCGCGTGATCATGGGCAGACTCTGGGGCTCCACCGCGCCGACGACCACGCACGCCGAGACGATCTACGCCGACATCGTGCTGGAGCCCGGCGGATCGGTGCCGATCGACGACAGCGCCGACGAACGCTGCGTCTATCTGGCGATGGGCGAGGCCGAGCTGGAGGGGATGACGCTGGAGCCGCAAAAGCTTTACGTGCTGAAACCCGGCATCGCCGCGA
Source organism: Pseudomonadota bacterium (assembly GCA_023418595.1). Lineage (GTDB taxonomy): Bacteria > Pseudomonadota > Alphaproteobacteria > Sphingomonadales > Sphingomonadaceae > Sphingomonas. Next base: position 158,546 of record JAEZZI010000013.1, on the reverse strand, counting down.
CGCTGCGGTCAACGAACGGGGGCCGCGTGATGCTGGCGGGCGGCGAGGCCTTCGCGACGCCGCGCCACGTCTGGTGGAATTTCGTCAGTTCCTCGCGCGAGCGGATCGACGAAGCGAAACGGGCATGGATGGCGGGTGAATTCCCGAAGGTGCCGGGGGATGAAAAGGAGTGGATTCCGATCCCCGAGGTGCCCAAGACGGTCAGTTATCCTTGACGACCTTATTCCCACCCACCTGTCACCCCGGACGTGTTCCGGGGTCCACCGGGCGGCGTCGCGCCAGCAGTGGCGATCGAACCCGACCCGTGCCCACGGGTCGCTCAACCTCTCCCCACTCCGCTTGTGCTGAGTAGAGACCGGGTGACTCGCTACTCAGGACGAACGGTGGTGGGTGGGTTGCAGGTCGAACTGGGTTAGGACCCAAGGGTAGCGACGAAAAGGGCGGCCCCCTCGGGAGCCGCCCTCTTCATTCCAGCGCTGACCCGGTCTTACGCCGCCAGCTTGCGCAGCACGTAGTGCAGAATCCCGCCGTTGAGGAAATATTCCAGCTCGTTGACGGTATCGATCCGGCACCTGGTCTGGAACGTCTCGGTCGAGCCATCGGCGCGGGTCAGTTCGACGGTTACGTCCTGGCGCGGGCGAATGTTGGCGACGTCGCGGATGGTGAAGGTCTCGCTGCCGTCGAGCTTCAGCGTCTGGCGGGTCACACCGTCTGCGAATTGCAACGGCAGCACGCCCATGCCGACGAGGTTCGAACGGTGGATCCGTTCGAAGCTTTCGGTGATGACCGCGCGGACGCCGAGCAGATTGGTGCCCTTCGCCGCCCAGTCGCGTGACGAACCCGTGCCATATTCCTTGCCCGCGACGACGACGAGCGGTGTGCCGTCGGCCTTGTGGCGCATCGCGGCGTCATAGATCGGCATGGTTTCACCCTTGTAGGACGACATGCCGCCCTCGACGCCGGGGACCATTTCGTTGCGGATGCGGATATTGGCGAAGGTGCCGCGCATCATCACCTCATGGTTGCCGCGCCGCGCGCCATAGCTGTTGAAGTCGGCGCGCGCGACCTGATGCTCTTGCAGATACGAACCGGCGGGCGAATCCGCCTTGATCGAACCGGCGGGAGAGATGTGATCGGTGGTGATCGAATCGCCCAGGATCGCCAGCGGCTTGGCGTCGATGATGTCGGTCACCGGCGCGGGCGTCATCGTCATCCCGTCGAAATAGGGCGGGTTGGCGACATAGGTCGAGGCGGCAGGCCAGCGATAGGTGTCCGAACCCTCGACCTCGATCTTCTGCCAATGTTCGTCGCCCAGATAGACATTGTCGTAGCGCGCGCGGAACATGCCGTCGTCGATGTTCGCGGCGACGGTCGCGGCGACTTCCTCGTTGGTCGGCCAGATGTCCTTCAGGAACACGTCCTGTCCGTCCTTGCCCTTGCCGATCGGGGTTTCGGTGATGTCCTCGGTCACGGTGCCCTTCAGCGCATAGGCGACGACCAAAGGCGGCGAGGCGAGGAAGTTTGCACGCACGTCCGCCGACACGCGACCTTCGAAGTTGCGGTTGCCCGACAGGACCGACGCGGCGACGATGTCATTGCCGTTGATCGCCTTCGAAATCGGCTCGGCCAGCGGCCCGGAATTGCCGATGCAGGTGGTGCAGCCATAGCCGACGAGGTTGAACCCGATCGCGTCGAGATCGGCAGTCAGCCCCGCCTTGGTCAGATAATCGGTGACGACCTGCGAACCCGGCGCGAGCGAGGTCTTGACCCATGGCTTGGGCTTCAGGCCCAGTTCGTTCGCTTTGCGCGCGACCAGACCCGCGGCGACCAGCACCGACGGGTTCGACGTGTTGGTGCAGCTGGTGATCGCCGCGATCACAACGTCGCCATCGCCGATATCGTGGTCCTTGCCCTCGACGCCGACGCGGTGGCCGTTTTCCTTGCCATAGACCTTGAACAGGTCGCTGTTGAACACCTCGTCCACCTTGCCGAGCGTCACGCGGTCCTGCGGGCGCTTGGGTCCGGCCAGGCTGGCGACGACCGAACCCATGTCGAGTTCGAGCGTATCGGTGAAGATCGGATCGGCGGCGTCATCCTCGCGCCACATGCCCTGCGCCTTGCAATAGGCTTCGACCAGCGCGACGGTCTCCGCATCGCGCCCGGTCAGGCGCATGTAATCGAGCGTCTTGTCGTCGATGGGGAAGAAGCCGCAGGTCGCGCCATATTCGGGCGCCATGTTGGCGATGGTCGCGCGATCGGCCAGGCTCATCGTCGCCAGGCCGGGGCCATAGAATTCGACGAAGCGGCCGACCACGCCCTTGGCGCGCAGCATCTGCGTCACCGTCAGCACCAGATCGGTGGCGGTGATGCCTTCCTTCAATTTGCCGGTCAGTTTGAAGCCGACGACCTCGGGAATCAGCATCGATACCGGCTGGCCCAGCATCGCGGCTTCCGCCTCGATCCCGCCGACGCCCCAGCCGAGCACGCCCAGCCCGTTGATCATCGTCGTGTGGCTGTCGGTGCCGACCAGCGTGTCGGGATAGGCGACCGTCGTGCCGTCGGGTGCTGTCGAATTCCATACCGCGTCGCCGATATATTCCAGATTCACCTGGTGACAGATGCCGGTGCCCGGCGGCACGACCTTGAAATTGTCGAGCGCCTTCGATCCCCATTTCAGGAATTCGTAACGCTCGCCGTTGCGCTCATATTCCAGTTCGACGTTCTGCTCGAACGCCTTGGGCGTGCCGAATTCGTCGACCATGACCGAGTGGTCGATGACGAGGTGGACGGGCACCTGCGGATTGATCTTGGCCGCATCGCCGCCCAGCTTGGTGATCGCATCGCGCATCGCCGCGAGGTCCACGACGCAGGGCACGCCGGTGAAATCCTGCATCAGCACGCGCGCGGGGCGATACTGGATTTCGCGGTCCGAGCGTGCGTCCTTCTGCCAGTCGACCAGTGCCTGCGCATCTTCGGGGGTGACCGTCACGCCGTCTTCGAAGCGGAGCATGTTTTCGAGCAGCACCTTCATCGAAAAGGGCAGGCGCGAGATGTCGCCCAGCTTCTCGGCGGCCTTGGGCAGCGAATAATAGCTGTATTGCTTGCCGCCGACATCGAGCGTGTCGCGAGTGCCGAGCGTATCCTGGCCGATGGCTGTCATGTGCGTCTGATTCCTTCCCTGTTTCGTCGTGGCGCTCACGGGGAGGCGGCCGGGAGCCGCGCGAGCGCGCCTTGAGACGCTGAATGCGGTGGTTTGCGCGCGCCATAGCAAGCACGGCGGGGTCGGGAAAGGGGTGTGCCGCCGACTTTAGACCTGCCGAGCTCCGCTATTTCGCGAACAGATTGCCCATATCGGCAAACGCCTTGAACTCGAGCGCATTGCCCGCGGGGTCGAGGAAGAACATCGTCGATTGCTCGCCGGGCTGACCGGCGAAGCGCGTCTGCGGTTCGATCACGAAGGCGACACCGTGAGCGGTCAGCCGATCGGCCAGCGCGCGCCATTCGGCAGGCGTCAGGACGACGCCGAAATGCGGCACCGGCACTGCATGGCCGTCGACCGGATTGTGCGCGGGCGCAGCGCAATGACCGGCGACGCGGTGCGCCACGATCTGATGGCCGTAAAGGTCGAAATCGATCCAGTCGGCATCGCTGCGCCCTTCGGGGCACCCCATCACCGTGCCATAGAAATGCCGCGCAGCGTCCAGGTCATCGACCGGAAAGGCGATGTGGAACGGGGTCAGCGTGCTCATTGCGCGCCCTGCCCGCGCGGCGCGAGCGTGATGCTGCGCGCCACCCCGTCGCGGCGCGGATCGGCCGCGCCGTCAAAGCGACCGTCGCGCATGATGACGCCGTGCAGCCCCGAATCCTCGCCCGATCCGGCGCGCACCGTTATGCCCCGTTCGGCCATCGCGCCCAGCATTTCGGGAGTGAAGCGGCTGGTCTCTCCGTTGAAGTTCGATCCGCGCGCGATCAGATTGGGCAACGCGATCGCGTCTGCCATCGGCAGGTCCCAGTCGATGACCCCGATCAGCGCCTTCGATACATAACCCAGAATGGCGTTACCGCCCGGCGACCCGATCGCGCCGACCAGCCGGCGGTCGCGGTCCAGAATGACGGTCGGCACCATCGACGACCGCGGGCGCTTGCCCGGTGCGATGGCGTTGGGGCCGCTCGGCACGAACGAGAAATCGGTCATCTGGTTATTGAGGAAAAACCCGTCGACCATCCGGCCCGACCCGAACAGACTTTCGACCGTGGTGGTCATCGAAACCGCATTGCCCTCGCCATCGACGACGACGAAATGCGAGGTCCCGGCGACCTCATGGGTCGCGTCGACCGAGGCGGTACGCGCGCCCGGTGGCGTCCCCGGCTTGGGCGCGGCCCCGGCACGGTCGCCGACCAGCGCCGCACGTGACGCGACATAGGCCGGATCGAGCATCCCCTTTACCGGCACGTCGGGCGTATCGCCGACATAGGCGTCGCGATCGGCATACATCAACCGGCTCGCCTCGGCATATTTGACCCAGGCGACCGGATCGGTCGGTCCGCGCGCGGCGATATCGGTGCGCTCGACCAGCGCCATCAGTTGCAGCAGCCCGACCCCGCTCGACGGCGGCGGCGGCGCGCACAGGATATAGATGCGGTAGGGATTGCACAGGCCCTCGCGCACCACGGGGCGATAGGACGCCAGATCTCGCTCGGTCATGCTCGACGCCAGATCGCCCTGACGCACCCGCGCGACGATCCGCCTGGCGGTTTCGCCACCGTACATCGCGTCCGGCCCATCCTCGGCCAGCCTTCTCACGAACGCCGCATAGGCCGGGTTGCGCAGCCGGTCGCCCGCGCGAATCTTCTCGCCCGCTTCGTTGCGGAAATAGGCGACGACATCGGGCGCGCCTGCCTGTGGCGCGCTGCCATGGACGAAGCGCTCCAGTCTTGCGCCAACCACGAAGCCCTCATCCGCGGTTCGCGCGACATCGCCGAACAGCTCGCGCCAGGCCAGCTTGCCATGGCGTTCATGCGCCATCGCCAGCATCCGCACGACCCCCGGCACGCCCGTCGCGCTGCCCGACAGTACGGCGGCGCGATACCCGATCGGTGCGCCGTCGGCGCCCATGAACACATCCGGCCGCACCCCCGCAGGCGCAGTTTCGCGGCCATCGTAAACGGTGACCGCGCGCGTCCTGGCATCATAGCGCACCATGAAGGCACCGCCGCCCAGACCGGAACTCTGCGGCTCGACCAGGCTCAGCATAGCCTGGATCGCGACCGCCGCATCGACTGCGCTGCCGCCGCCCTTCAGCACGTTCAGCCCCGCCTCGACCGCCAAAGGATGCGCGGCGGCGACGAATGCCTGACCCGATACCACATCGGGCGCAGCAGCCGCACCATCCGTCGGCCGCGGCGCGGTTACTGGCGCGCATGCGGACATCGCAAGCGCCCCCGCAATCAGCACCGCCGCGTCGCGAATCCGCGGCACGCGCCTTGTCCCAGCCAGATCGATCATCTTCGAATGCGCCCCTGTTCCACCGCTCGCGCCGACGCTAGCGGAAGAGGCCGCCCCGATGGAACCCCAAACCGGGACTGACCGCGTCAGCCGATCATCGCCCGTTCGCAAATGACGGTCGAGGCTGGCGTGCGGATTTCGACATTGCCTGAAGGCGTCGGACAGCGGCCAGCCGCAGAACGACAAAAGGGAGCCGACATCGCTGTCAGCTCCCCCGTGTCGCCGTATCCGGCGGCGGTTGCTCCCTCATCGGGCGCGTCGCCGCCTTTGCTCGGCGGCTTCACGATCGCTCTGCCTCGCACCGGCAAGGGCGGCGAGCCTTCGCGATCATGAGGTCGGTCACCGGGGCCGGTCGTCTGTCCGCGCCGACCCGAAGGTCGATGCATCCCGCGTTTCCGGCCTCGGCGGCCAGCTCCGCTTCCTCTGCCCTAAGGCAAATTCCACGTTGCTTCGGCCATTTCGTCGATCGCAAATTCCTCTGATGTTGCCACCCGAGCAAGCCGCGTTCGTGTATCCGTGGCCAGCCTCCCGCGCGGCGAACCGCTCGTTCGGCCTGTGGTCGTCCTTCGCGGGTCCGGCTGGGTCCGGTCTTCTGCGCTCAACGACGCAAGCGTCATTGCACGTCGATTACCATTCCTATCCGGTCGCTGCGATCGACCGACCCAATCCGGCATATGCGGTTTCCCGAAGGCACCAGCTCATGCCGGATGAGCCACAAGCATTTGACTTTCCCAGGATTTCTCCTCGTTCCGTCGTTCGCTTGCAAATGAATGGTGTCACCCTTTGCGAGTCGCACAAAGGCTTAATCGACGCTCTCGTCCCTGTGGATAACGTGGATAATGGGGACATCCGAAACCGTATCCGCGAAAGGGGTCTGGCACGACCGCCCGAACGCCTCGTCGCACGATCGAACCGCCCTGTCGTCCGGCGCCCGTGCTCGCAGCGGGGGTTCATATCGCATCGTTCATTTCGGCCCCGCTTGCTCGGAATCAATCGAGGCGAGCGCGGAATGGCCGGTTTCCCTGTCATTCCGTTCATGAAACTTACCCGCGCGTCGATGCATTGGGGGCACATATTCCAAAGTACGGAAGGGAGTTTTCCAGTGAACAAGCTCATGATCGCAGCCATCGCCGCTGCCGTTGCCGTCCCGGCTGGGTTCAGCGTTTCGGACAGCAACCGCGTCGAAATCAAAACGGCGACTGCCACTGCGGCTTCGTTCGACCAGAACCGGCGCTATCGCGAATGGCGTGGCCGCGACGGCCGCTATTACTGCACCCGTCCCGACGGCACGACCGGCCTGCTGGTCGGCGGCGTGGCGGGCGCGCTGGTCGGTCGCACGATCGACACCCGCGGCGACCGCACGCTCGGCACCGTGCTCGGGGCAGGCGCAGGTGCGCTGGTCGGCCGCGAAGTCGAACGCAGCGGCCAGAAGCGCGAATGCCGCGCCCAGCGTCGCCGCTGATCGAAGCCATCAGGGGCGCCCCGGCCGGGGCGCCCCTTTTTCGATATCCACTATTCAACAGAGGGAGAGTGACGATGAAGAAACTGATGATCGCGGCCAGCGCCGCGGCCACTGCCATGACGCTGGGTGCGTGCAGCCAGTATGGCAGCGGCTATGACCGCCCCGGCTACTACGGCGACAACTGGGATGCGCCGCGTTACTATCGCGACGGTCCCAATTACACCGAGCGCCGCCTCACCCGGAACGATCGCATCTACCGCGGGTCGGACGGGCGTTATTATTGCCGCCGTCCCGACGGCACGTCGGGCCTGGTGATCGGCGCTGCAGCCGGTGGCACCCTGGGTGCGGTGATCGCACCCGGCGGATCGTCGCTGCTCGGCGCACTAATCGGCGGGGCCGCCGGCGCCGCAATCGGTGAATCGGTCGAAAAGGGCGAAGTCCGCTGCCGCTAAGCAAAAGGAAATTGCCATGACCACCCGCAGCGGCTCCGCTCGCTACGAAGGCCTGGGCAAGGACGGTAAAGGGCACGTCTCGACACAGTCGGGCGTGCTCTCCGACCAGCCCTATGGCTTCAACACACGGTTCGAAAACGAACCCGGCACCAACCCGGAAGAACTGATCGCGGCGGCCCATGCCAGTTGCTTCACGATGGCGCTGTCCTTTGCCCTGGCAAAGGCCGGACACTCCACGGGCACGCTGGAAACCAGCGCCAAGGTCACGCTGGACAAGGATGGTGACGGGTTTGCCATCACCCGGTCCGACCTGACACTCACGGGCAAGGTCGAGGGAATCGAGGAAGCCGAGTTTCGCCGCCTCGCCGACGAGGCGAAGGCAGGATGCCCGGTATCCAAGGTCCTGAATGCCGAAATCACGCTTGAGACGACGTTCGGCTGAGCGACATCACCGCGCGAAAGGGCCCGTGGCCGACCACGGGCCCTTTTTTTTGCGAATGGGGGTGGAATCCCTCGATTTCGGGAAATTGAGCGCGTCCCGCGCCCTTCGGCGCGATCCGGCCTGTGCTGTGGCCCGTGCCGGTCAACCTCCCTTGCGCGCGCGCAACTCGTCGCGGATTTCGCGAAGCAACACGACGTCGGCGGGGTCCGCCGCGGGCGGCGCGGTGCCTTCGGCCTTTTCGCGTTCCATCGCCGCGACCATCCGGTTCACGCCTTTCACGAACAGGAAGATGATGAACGCCAGGATCAGGAAATTGATCGCGACGGTCACGAACTGGCCGTATCCGAACAGCGGCACGCCGGCTTCCTTGAGCGCGGCATAGTTGGCGAGCGATCCGGTATAGCTTTCGGGCACGTCGCCCAGGATCACGAAGAAGCTCGAAAAATCGAACCCGCCGAACAGCCAGCCGACCACCGGCATGATCAGGTCGTCGGTCAGCGATTTGGTGATCGTCGCGAACGCGCCGCCGATGATGACGCCGACCGCCAGGTCGATGACGTTGCCGCGCGCGATGAAGGTCTTGAATTCGTTCAGCATATCCGGTCTCCCTTTCCCAAGGTGTCCGATTTCGCTTTTACGCCACCCATCCGGTGTCGTATCAACGGGTAACACTTAGGCGATGAAAGGCCACCGCATGTCAATTCGTCTCGCATTTATCGGCGTCATGGCGTTCAGCCTCTCGGCCTGCGGCATCAACAGCGTGCCCACCGCAGAGGAAAATGCCAAGGCGAAATGGGCCGATGTCCAGGCCGCCTATCAGCGCCGCGCCGACCTGATTCCCAACCTTCAGGCAACGGTGCAGGGAGCGGCGGGAAGCGAGCGCCAGATCCTGACCGAAGTCATCGACGCGCGTGCCCGCGCGACCGCGATCCAGATCACCGGCGACGATCTGACCGATCCGGCGCGTGTCCAGCAGTTCCAGGCGGCGCAACAGCAGCTCGGCACCAGCCTTTCGCGATTGCTGGCAACGGTGGAGGCTTATCCCCAGCTGCAAAGCCAGCAGGGGTTCCAGACCTTCATGAGCCAGATCGAGGGGACCGAGAACCGCATCAACATCGCGATCCGCGACTATAATGAAGCGGTCCGCAGCTATAACACCACCATCCGCACCTTCCCCGATGCGATCGGCGCGCGGGTGATCCATGGCGCCGAACCGATGGTGCCGTTCGAGGCGCAGGCGGGCGCGGACCGGGCGCCCACCGTCGATTTCGGCAACAGCAACTGACGGTGATCCGCCCGCTTCACTGGCTGCTGCTGGCACTTGTATTCGTCGCCAGCCCGGCGGCGGCGCAGACATTTCCCGAGCTGACGGGCCGCGTCGTTGATTCGGCGGAATTGCTGTCGCCCGAGCAGGAAGCACAGCTCACCGCGCTGTCGGCGGAGATCGAGCAGGCCTCGTCGCGACAATTCGTGGTGGCAACCGTCCCCGACCTGCAAGGCTATCCGATCGAGGATTTCGGGTATCGGCTGGGGCGCGAATGGCAGATCGGACAGTCGGAGGCGAATAACGGCGTCATCCTGCTGGTCGCGCCCAACGAACGCCGCGTGCGGATCGAGGTCGGCTACGGCCTGGAGCCGGTAATCCCCGACGGCTATGCCAGCCAGGTCATCAACGGCACGATCCTGCCCGCATTTCGCGACGGCGACATGGGCGGCGGGATCGTCGCAGGTGCCATCGAAATCGCCGAGCAGCTTCGCCTGCCGCTGGAAGCTGCCGAAGCGCGCGCGCTGGAGGCGGCGAAGGCGTCGCGCGGGTCGGGAGACGGCGGCGGCATGAACTGGATCGCGCTCATCTTCTGGATCGCGGTGCTGCTATTCATCCTGATTCCGATCGTGATCGGTGCGGCAGGCGGCAAGAAATATCGCCGCGGTCGCGCGCCGGTCGTCATCTGGGGTCCGACCTGGACCGGATCGGGTGGTGGCGGCTTTGGCGGCGGTGGCGGCGGGTTCGGCGGCGGCGGTTTCTCCGGCGGCGGCGGGTCGTTCGGCGGCGGCGGCGCATCGGGGGGCTGGTGATGGCGACAATCCGACTATCAGAGGCCGATCATGCGCGGGTTACCCAGGCCGTGGCACGCGCCGAACAGGGCACCGATGGCGAGATCGTGACGATCGTCACCGGCCATTCGGACGATTACCGCGATGTCGCGTTCATCTGGGCGGTCGCGGCGATGCTGTTCACGCTGGGCGCGGTCGCGCTGTTTCCCGGCGTGATCGAGGCGAAGCTCGACTGGATTTCGGGCGGCTGGCGGGCCGAGGGCGATGCAGAGGCGCAGCGGCTGTTGCTGGTCGTGCTGGCGGCGGAGCTGGTCGTCTATCTGGTCGTCCGCTACGCGCTGTCGTGGGACCGGCTGCGGTTCGCGCTGACCCCGCGCGCGGTCAAATCGCGGCGGGTGCGGCGACGCGCGGTGCAGTTCTTTCGCGCCAGCGCCGAAAAACGCACCGCGACTCGCGTCGGCATCCTCCTCTACCTCAGCCTCGACGAGCATGTCGCTGAGATCGTCGCCGATGAAGCGATCCACCACGCGGTCCCGCCCGAACGCTGGGGCGATGCGATGGCGGCGCTGGTCGATCGCGTGCGCGACGGCGATCCGGCGGGCGGCATGGTCGCCGCGGTCGACGCGATCGGCGCCATTCTCCACGCGCATGTGCCCGCATCAGCGGAAAATCCCAACGAACTGCCCGACCGGCTGATCGAGCTTTGAGCCTGTCCCCCGATCACGACGCGCCTGCCGAGACGATGTGGGCCGGGCGGTTCATTACCGCGAAGAAGCAGGGCCGCTGGGAATATGTCTCTCGCGCCTGTGGCATCCGCGCGGCGGTGATCCTGGCGGTGGACGACGGCCATGTGCTGCTGGTCGATCAGTATCGCGTGCCGCTGGGGCGGCGCTGCCTGGAACTGCCCGCCGGACTGATCGGCGACGACAGCGCGGGAGAGGCGCCGGAAGTCGCGGCGGCACGTGAACTGGAGGAGGAAACCGGCTACCGCGCTGGCCGGGTCGAGGATCTGGGCGAGTTTTACTCGTCCCCCGGCATGGTGTCGGAAAGCTTTCACCTGATGCGCGCGCATGACCTGACGCGGGTCGGCGATGGCGGCGGGGTGGATGACGAAGGGATCGTGGTCCATCGAGTGGCGCTGACGGCGGTGTCGGGTTTTGTCGCCGAGATGCGTGCGAAGGGTTACGCGGTGGACGTCAAGTTGTTGCTGATGCTGGCTGCCAAAATCCTCCCCTGAAAGGGGAGGGGGACCATGCGTAGCATGGTGGAGGGGGCGTGCGGCGAACGCTGCGCTTCGATGAGCGCCCCCTCCGTCAGCGCTGTCACGCTGCCACCTCCCCGCGAGCGGGGAGGAACTATTTACCGGAAATTATCCGCATAGGCTTGGAGCTTCAGCTTGCGCTCGGGGGCCGCGACAATGTGGTACGCAATCCCTTCGCGGGTCGCATAGTCCACCGCCGCATCGCAGGTCGGAAAGCTCAACCGCACCTGTTCGCGCGTGTCGCCCGAACCGGCCCAGCCGGTCAGCGGATCGGGCTTCTTCGCCTCTGCCGGTTCGAACTCCAGCACCCATTCGGCAGTGCGCGCGCGGCCCGACTGCATCGCGTTCTTGGGGCGCTGATAGATACGGGCGGTGGGCACGGCGGCAAACTCCGGTTTCGACTCTGTTGCCCGATTAGCGCGAACCGCGCGCGCGTGCATCCGCATTTTTGGTGCGCAGCGTCGGCGTCGCGTTTGCCGGATCGTCGGGCCAGGGATGGCGTGGATAGCGGCCGCGCATTTCCTTGGCCACCGCCGCCCAGCTCCCGGCCCAGAAACCCGGCAGGTCGCGCGTCGTCTGGATCGGCCGTCCGGCGGGCGAGGTCAGGCTGAGCACGATGGGCACGCGTCCGCGCGCCACCATCGGGTGGGCGGCCAGTCCGAACAACGCTTGCGGGCGGCATTCGACGGTCGGTCCGCCTTCTGCGGCATAGTCGATTGCGTGGCTCGATCCTGCGGGGGTGGAGAGCCGCGCGGGCGCAATGGCATCGAGCGTCCGCATCCCCTCCCATCCGATCAGTCCTTCGATCGCCTGGGTGAGGGCAGCGGGCGACAGGGCGTCGAGCCGCCGCTTCCCCTCGACCAAGGACGGCAGCCATTCGTCGAGCCGGTCGATCAGCGCGGCATCATCCGTCGCCGGAATGTCTGCGCGATGCGCCGCCGCGAAGGACGCTCGCGCCCGAAGCGCCAGCGCCGCCTCGTCCCAGGGGAGCAGCGACAGGCCGTGCGCGCGAACTCCCTCGACCAGCGCCCCCGCGATTCCCTCCTTCGACGCCGAGGCATCCTGCCCACCGCCGAGCTTCAATGCGCCCAGCCGCCGCTCGCTGGTCGCCGTCACCGTGCCGGTCGCGGGGTCGAAGGCGAGATGCATGCGGCGTTCGATGCGGTCGCCGAACAGCGCCTCGATCGTCGCCAGGTCGATCGCCGCCGCCGACAGGATGCGCGCGCCCGATGCCGCGCCCTGTGCCTCGCCGACCGCCAGCCATTCCTCGCGCGCGAGACTCGACAGCGGATCGAGCCGATAGCCGCGCCCGCCGACGGATGCCCATTGCTCGCCCGATGCATCGCGCCGCCGCGCGATCCGGTCGGGGAAGGCGAGCGCCAGCGCCACGGCGACCGGCGACGCGCTCAGCCAAGGGGGCGCGCCGGACGGCGCGGATGCGAGCTTCGCCCAGCGCCGCGAGAGCGCCCACCCCGCATCGGCGCGCTTGCCGCGTTCGCCGCGCCAGCGTCGTGCGCGGGCCTCCAGATCGGGATCGTTGCCGCCCAGTCCGCGTTCGCCGAGCAGCACCGCGACCTCTGCAGCGCTATCGGCGATGCCCAGTTCACCCGCGCGGATCAGCATATGCGCGAGGCGGGGCGGCATCGGCAGCGTCGCGATCCGGCGTCCGTGCGGCGTCGGGCGGTGGTCGGCGTCAAGTGCCTCGATCGATTGCAGCCGCTGTCGCGCTTCGCTCACCGCAGCGTCGCTTGGCGGATCGAGCCAGTGCAGATCGCGCGGATCGGCCACGCCCCAGATCGCGGTCGCCAGCACCAGCGCCGACAGATCGGCCTCTGCCATCTCGGGCGGATCGAACGGCGGCAAGCCCGCGGTCGCCGCTTCTTCCCACAGCCGATAGGCGATACCCGGCGCCTGACGCGCCGCTCGACCGCTGCGCTGGGTGGCCGATGCCCGGCTGACGCGCTCGGTCATCAGCCGCGTCATCCCCGCCGCGCGGTCGTAGCGCGGGCGGCGCGCCAGGCCCGAATCGATGACGATGCGGATGCCGTCCAGGGTCAGCGCGCTTTCGGCGATCGAGGTGGCGAGCACGACCTTGCGCCGCCGCTCCGGGTCGGGACGGATCGCGCGGCGCTGTTCGACGGGGTCCGCGCCGCCATGGAGCAGGTGCAGCGCGATGCCGTCGCCCAGCTCCTCCAGCCGCGCCGCCGTGCGGTTGATCTCCGCCACGCCGGGCAGAAAGGCGAGGATGCCGCCATCGTCCTCGGCCAGCGCGCGGCGGATCGCGCGCGCCATGTCATCCTCGATCCGCGCTTCGCTGCTGCGTCCGACATGGCGCAGGTCGAGGCTGTGGCTGCGGCCTTCGCTCTCCACGACGGGGGCGTCCATCAGCGTCGAAAAGCGCGCGCCGTCCAGCGTCGCCGACATCGCCACCAGTCGCAGGTCGGGCCGCAATCCGGCTTGCGCGTCGAGCGCCAGCGCCAGTGCGAAATCGCTATCGAGGCTGCGTTCATGCACCTCGTCGAACAGCACCGCCGATACCCCCGCCAGTTCGGGATCGGCCTGGATACGGTTGACGAAAATGCCTTCGGTCAGGACGGTAACGCGCGTCGCTGCCGACCGCTTGCTGTCCATACGCGTGGCGTAACCATAGGTCGCGCCGACCGCCTCCCCCGCCAGTTCGGCCATGCGTTCGGCAGCGGCGCGTGCGGCCAGGCGACGGGGCGACAGCAGCAGGATTTCGCCGCCGCACCACGACTCGTCCAGCAGCGCGGGCGCGACCGCCGTGGTCTTGCCCGCGCCGGGCGGGGCGACGAGCACAAGGTTCGGCGCACCCTGAAGCGCTGTAAGAATGTCGGGAAGGACCGCCGCGATCGGCAGTCCGGCGGTCGGGTCAGCCCCGGCCATTCAGGCTGGGCACGGCGCGCAGGCACGCGTCGAGCGCCGCCTTGTCGCCGCTGGCTGCCGCAGCGCGGGCGCGGTCCTGCGCGGCGGCGAAATCGCGATCGGTGACGTCGGCGTCGCGCGCGATCTCGGTGGCGGCGAGCGACCAGTAAAGCCCGGCGTCGAACAGGTCGTCATTCTCGGTATCGGCCAGGCTCGCGACATGGACCAGCGCCGAACAACGCTGCGCCTGATCGAGCGTCGGGCGCTCGCCAACGCTTTGCGCCAGCGCGGCGATGGCGATCAGCGATGCGAGCATGTCAGAAATCGATCCATTCAGTGCCGCCGGGCGTGATCTGGTCCTCGACCTTGTCGCCCACCCAGACGAAACCGGTCAGCAGGCTGATGACCACGATCAGTTCGACCAGCAGGATCGCCGCCCACACCAATTTCGGGTGAAACGGGCCGATCCGGTCATAGCCATCGGCGGTCACGCGTGGGTTGTTACGCATCAATAGGCCCTGTGGATTGCGAACTCGACGGCCTCGACCATCGCGCGTTTGGCGGCGGAATCGGGGAAGATGCCCAGCGCGTCGATCGCGCGCTGGCCGTAATGCCGCGCACGCGCCAGCGTATCGGCGACGGCGTTGGTTTCCTGAACGCGGCGCGTCGCTTCGGCCAGATCGTCGTCGGACGAACGCCGTCCCTCGATCGCGTCCTTCCAGAATGCGCGCGCCTCGGCATCGCCGCGGGCATAGGCGAGAATTACGGGCAGGGTCATCTTGCCCTCGCGGAAATCGTCGCCCGCGTCCTTGCCCATCGTGCCCGCGTCCGACACATAATCGATCGCGTCATCGACGAGCTGGAACGCGATGCCCAGATTGCGGCCATAAGCGTCGAGCGCAGCTTCCTCCGCCTCGGGCCGCTCGGCGACCACTGCGGCGATGCGGCACGCAGCGGCGAACAAGGCAGCAGTCTTGGCGCCGATGATGTCGAGATAGCGTTCCTCCGACGTGTCGGTGCGGCGCGCGGCGGTCAATTGGTTGACCTCGCCTTCCGCGATCACGGCTGACGCGTTGGAGAGGATTTTCAGCACCTTCAGGCTGCCATCCTCGACCATCAGTTCGAAGCTGCGGCTGAACAGGAAATCGCCGACCAGCACGCTTGCCGGGTTGCCCCAGATGACGTTCGCGGTGCGCTTTCCGCGGCGCAGGTCGGACCCATCGACGACATCGTCGTGGAGCAGCGTCGCGGTGTGGATGAATTCGACTGTTGCGGCCAGCCGGTGGTGTCGCGTGCCCGCATAATCGAGCAATTTGGCGCTTACCAGCGTCAGCATCGGGCGCAGGCGCTTGCCGCCGCCGGCGATCAAATGCCCGGCCAGCGTCGGGATCAGCGGAATGTCCGACTGCATCCGGTCGAGGATAACGCTGTTCACGAGGTTCAGGTCGTGCGCGACCAGCCCGACGAGCGGATCGAGCGATGGGGCGGAGGAGGCGCCCAGACGGTGGACCGTGGCTGTCATGTCGCTGCGCGATGTGGCGGAGGGGCCAAGCAAAGGCAAGGGCGGGTCGAAGAAAACCAGGGTTGCCGCGGGGGAAAGGGAAGGCGACAAAGCACGCAATCCTTCGACCTGGACGCATAGGGGACGCGCATGACCGACGACCGGCTGGAGCATTACCGCCAGAGCATCGACAATATCGATGCCGCGCTCGTCTTCATGCTGGCGGAACGGTTCAAGGTGACGCAGGCGGTCGGGCGCTACAAGGCGGAAACCGGCCTGCCCCCCGCCGATCCGGGGCGCGAGGAACGCCAGATCGAGCGGCTGCGGGCATTGGCGAGGGATGCGAACCTGGACCCGGAGTTTTCGGAGAAATTCCTGCGCTTCATCATTGACGAAGTGATCCGCCATCACCAGCAGGCGCGCGGGGAATAGTCTGAAAACGTCACACAACTTGCTAACGTACGCAAACTCCGTGAACCTACGCATATGAAAGCTGCTGCGCGTTTTCTTAAAGGGCATCGCTATCTAATGCAGGTTGCACTCGTCGTATTTGTGACGGCGGCGCTTACTTATACTACATCAATGCTGAATTTTCGGAACGGTTGGAACTTGGTGTGGATGTTCCTGCTACCCATAGGATTTGCGCTGGCGTTGAATCAGGGTTGGGGCCGCCGGTGCTTCATGATGCTCGCGCTGCCGGTCATTGCTTACGTTACGGTAGCGATGACAGGATTCTTGATGGGCGGTATGTAGTCCTAACAAGACTTTCTTACGCTTGGCTTACTCCGCCGCCAACAACCCTTCCGCGCCGCCCAGATCGACGGACACCAACCGGCTGACCCCCTGCTCGACCATCGTCACGCCGAACAGCCGGTGCATCCGCGCCATCGTCGCGGCGTTGTGGGTGACGATCAGGTAGCGTGTTTCGGTCTCGCGCGTCATCGCGTCGAGCAGGTCGCAGAAGCGTTCGACATTGGCATCGTCGAGCGGCGCGTCGACTTCGTCCAGCACACAGATCGGCGCAGGGTTGGTCAGGAACAGGCCGAAGATCAGCGCGACCGCGGTCAGCGCCTGTTCGCCGCCGGACAGCAAGGTCAGCGACTGGAGCCGCTTGCCCGGCGGCTGGGCCATGATCTCCAGCCCCGCCTCCAGCGGATCGTCCGAATCGACCAGCGCGAGATGCGCCTGACCGCCGCCGAACAGGGTCGAGAACAGCCGCTGGAAATGCCTGTCCACCGCTTCGAACGCGGCGAGCAGGCGTTGCCGCCCCTCGCGGTTCAGCGTCCCGATCGACCCGCGCAGCCGGTGGATCGCGGTTTCGAGTTCGTCGCGCTCGCGGATGTTGGTCGCCGCCCCGGTTTCCAGTTCGGCAAGCTCGGCCTCGGCCACCAGATTGACCGGCCCGATCCGCTCGCGTTCGACGTTCAGCCGTTCATGCTCGGCGGATTCCGCGCCCGGTTCGCGCACGCTGTCGGCGTCGAACACTAAGCGTTCCGGCAAGAGTGGCGGCGGGCATTCGAAGCGCTCGCCCGAAAGCCGCCCCATCTCTACCCGTCGCAGTTCCTGGTTCTCGGCGCGCGCCAATGCTCCGGCGCGCTGCTCGCGCGCTTCGGCGAGCGATTCGGCAGCGGCGGCGGCCTTTGCCTCCAGCGCGCGCAACGCCGCCTCTGCCTCGCGTTCGGCAGTCACCCCCACTTCGGACGCGGTGCGCGCTTGCTCCGCCTCGGCGCGCGCGGCCTCGAGCGCGCGCGCAATGTAGTCAGGCTTTGCCGCCAGCACCGCCGCTTCCTCGGCGAGCGCGACGGCGCGCTTGTCCATGTCGGCGATCCGTTTGGCGGCATCGCCCGCGCGCGCTTTCCAGTTGCGGATGTCGGCGGTGGCGCTCGCCTGACGTTCGCGATTCACCGCCAGCGCCTGGTCGATGCCTGCGCGTTCGGCGCGTGCGGCGGCGACCGCGCCGCGCTCGGCTTCCGCGCCGCTTGTCAGTTGCGCGACCCGTTCGCGCGTGGCGCTGCCGTCGGGGAGTGCGGCAAGCGCGGCATCGGCGCGCGCGACTTCCGCCGCCGCATCGTCTTGATCGACCGCGGCGCGAGTCGCGCGCTGCGCGAGATCCTGCACCTGCGCGTCGAGCCGTTCGAGCGCGGCGGCGGCACGGTCCTCGGCGCGAGCGGCGTCGCGCGACAGCGATTCGCTCGCGTCCAGCAACCGCCTGCAATCCGCAGCGGCGCGGCGCGCCTCCGATATGTCGCCATCGACACGCGCGAGATCATTATCGGCGGCGTCGACCGCACGGATCAGCGCCGGGCGCGCCTTTTCCAGCGCGCGGAGCCGGTTGACCCGCTCCAGCCGCTCGGCAGCCGCCGCGCCGCCGCTCAGCGCGACATAACCGTCCCAGCGTCGCAACACCCCCGACAGCGTGACAAGGCGCTGGCCGACCGCCAGCGGCTGGCCGTCATCGGTTTCGGCCACGAAAATCTGCGCCAGCCGCCGTGCCAGCGCCTCGGGCGCATCGACCATGCGGGCAAGCGGCGTGGTGCCGCGCGGCGCGGGAGGATCGGCGGCGAGCGGCGACGCGCCCGCCCAGTGGTGCTCGTCCTTGGGGTCTAGCCCGGCTTCCAGATCGTCGCCAAGCGCCGATGCGAGCGCGCGTTCGTACCCCGGTTCGGCGCGCAGCCGGTCGAGCAGGCGGTCGCGGCCGGACGGGCGAATCGCCTTTGACAGCGCCGCCGTTTCGCTGTCGAGCGCGGCAAGTTCGGCATGCGCGGCAGCGCGGGCGCTCTGCGCGCGCCCCTGCGCGTCGATCGCGCTGCGCTCCTGCGCATCGGCGCGGGAAAGCCCGGCGCGCGCTGATTCGATCTGGCGCTCGGCGCGCGCGCGATCCTTGCGCGCCGCATCGCGCGCGGCCTCCAGCGGTGCGGCGTCCCACAGCGCGGCGCGTTCGGCGTCGATCCGCGCGACGTCGCGGGTCGCGCGTTCCAGCCGCTGCCGCGCCGCCGCGACCGCCGCCTGCGCGACGCGCGCGTCTGCCGCTTCGCGCGCCTGATCGGCAAGCGCCTGCGCCAACGCCACCTCGGCATCGCGCGCGGCGCGTTCGGTCTCGGCAAGCGCTGCGTCGGCAGCGGGCACGCGCTTCATCGCCTCGGCGATCCGCGCCTCCAGCGTCTTGATTTCGTCCGCCAGCCGCTTGAGCGCATCGGCAGCGTCGTTCGCCAGATCGCCTTCGCGCGCGCGGTCGGCGTCCAGCCGCTGGCACGCATTTGCGACCTCGGCGATGCGGCGCTCCGTGCTCGCCTGTTCGGCCTCTAGCGCTTCGCGCTTCCGCAAGCTCTCGCCCGCAGCGTCGCGCGCCGCAAGCGCAGCGGCGCGCGCGCTCGCCAGCTTCTGCGTCGCATCATGGCTGTGCGCCGCAGCCGCACGCTGCGCCTCGGCGCGGGTCGCGACCAGCGCCTCCGCCGCCTCGGCCTCGCGCTTGGCCGCATCCGCCGCTGCCGCCGCGTCGCGCCAGCGAGCGTAGATCATTCGCGCCTCCGCCACGCGGATGCGGTCGGATAGCTGGCGGTAGCGTTCGGCCTGCCGTGCCTGGCGCTTCAATTGCGATGCGCGCGCTTCCTGATCGGCGATGATCTCGCCCAGCCGCGTCAGGTTCGCCTCGGTCGCGCGCAGGCGTTGTTCGGCATCCTTGCGCCGGACGTGAAGGCCCGCGATTCCCGCCGCTTCCTCGAGCATGGCCCGGCGTTCGGCGGGCTTGGCGGCGATCACCGCGCCGATCTTGCCCTGGCTGACCAGCGCAGGCGAATGCGCGCCGGTGGCGGCATCGGCGAAAACCAGTCCGACATCCTTGGCGCGCACGTCGCGACCGTTGATCCGATAGGCGGAACCCGCCCCGCGTTCGATGCGGCGGACGATTTCGAGTTCGTCGCCGTCATCGCCATCCGCAAGGATCGAAACTTCGGCGAACTCACGCTGCGGCCGCGTCGCGGTTCCGGCGAAGATCACGTCCTCCATGCCCGAACCGCGCATGGATTTGGCCGAATTCTCGCCCATCGCCCAGCGCAATGCTTCAAGCAGATTGGACTTGCCGCAGCCATTGGGGCCGACCACGCCGGTCAGCCCCGGTTCGATCCGAAGGTCGGCGCGATCGACGAAGCTCTTGAAGCCCGAAAGCCTCAATCGCCTGATCTTCATCGCCCCGCCCCCCGGCTTCCTTTAGGCGCCTGCCGCCTTGAGCGCCTGCTCGACCTGCGGCCATGCGACCGCGTTGGGAACGACCTTCCCGTTGAGCAGGAATGTCGGCGTGCCGGGCAGATTATATTCCTGCGCCGCGCTCTGGGTGCCGTCGGCCAGCGCCTGGGCGGCGTTGGTATCGGCCAGGCACTGGCGTATCTGCGGCTCGGGCACGCCGCGCGCCTTTGCGAACTCGACATAGCCGAGCGCATCGGCCAGCGCCGCCGCCTGTTGCGCGGGGGGCATGCCCTGAAGCCGCGTCTGCAACCCCTCTCCCTGTGCTTCGAGCCGTTCGAACACCGCCGCCTGATCGGCCATCATGCCTTCGAGCATCGGGAAGAACGCCGCGGTGCCGCCGCACTGGCCCACCAGCGACGCCGCGATGTCGAGCGGCGAGCGGATGAAGTCGCGATATTCGAAGCTCACCTTGCCGCTCGCGACATATTGCTGCTTGAGCGGCTCGGACGCGGTTTCGGAGAAGTTCGCGCAGGCCGGGCAGGTGCGCGAGCCATATTCGACGAGCTTCAGCGGCGCGTCGGGGTTGCCCATGCGGAAGCCGCCTTCGGGGGTGCGCTCAACCACCTCGGTCCAGTTCTGGCCCGAGGGCGCGGCGACATTCTCGACCGAACCGGCAGGCGCGGTGACGACGTTGCCGCCGTCGTCGCTGCCGCATGCAGCCAGCGCCAGCGCCGAAACCGTGATGAGCAGGGTACGCATCGAATATTCTCCCGAAAAAAATGGATTATCTGGCGCCCGCGGCGGCGAGCAGCGGCTGGAGCGCGGCCCAGTTATGGACGTCATGCGCGACCTTGCCGTTGATTTCGAACCCCGGCGTGCCGTGGATGCGGGGCAATGCCGCCTGCGTCGCCGCCGACAGGCGGTCGAGTTCGGCCTGGTTCGACAGGCATCGTTCGATTCCCGCATCGGTCATCCCGCGCGATTTGGCGAGATCGGCGAGGCCGCTTTGCGCGGCGAAGGCCTTTGCCTGATCGGTCGGCGACCCGGCGAGGAACGCCGGACGGATACGCTGCGCCCGGTCGATCAGCGTCGACTGGTTGGCATAGATCAGGTCGTGGAGCGGCACGAAGCCACCCGGCCCCGCACAGCGCGCGAGCATCGCGGCGGCCATGTCGAGACCGTTCAGCGTCATGTTGCGGATTTCGACCCGCACCACCCCGCGCCGGACCAGATCGCCGCGCAGCGCGGGGCTCGATTGTTCGACGAACAGGCGGCAGGCCGGGCAGGTGAAGCTGATATATTCGGTGAGCGCGACCTTTGCGCCCGGATTGCCGATGATGTAATCGCCTGCCTGTGTCCGGGTGACATTGGTCCGCCAGTCCCGCTGCGCCTGGGCGGCGGGTGCGGCGATCAGCAGGGCGAGCAGGACGCCGACAAGGCCGAGGATACGCGACATCAGTTGATCTTTCCGATCTTGGGAATGGGACGGGGTTGCGCGACGCCGATCGCCAGCGCCTCGAGCACCGCCTTCAGTTCGGGATCGACGATCGCGCGCAGCGAATCGCCGAGTTCGGCGGGAACGGGCGCGGGCTCCGCGGCCTTTTTCGGACGCGGCGCATCGCGGCGGACCTCGCCTGCGCGGAATGCGACCTTGGCGACGGCGGTATAGCCGAAGAAGCGGTTGACCCGGTCGACGATCTCGGGCGCGATATGCTGCATCATCGTGCCGTGCGCGCCCTCCACCGTCAGCGTCAGCACGCCGTCGGCGCGCTGGCCATGCGGGAAGCGGATCGATTCGGGGGTGGAGACGCGGGCATAGCGATCGCCGACGATTTCGGCCCAGCGGCTGACGATCGAGCTTTGCACGAAGCCGAAGCGCCGGAATGCCGCTGCGCCGATGTCGGGCAGCAGGTCGGACACCGCGCGCACGCCGCCTCGCGGCCGCTCGGCGGGGGCGGGTTTCGCACGCGATTTGCGCGGTTTCTTCGGAGGAGGTTCGCTCGCCATTCGAATATCGCCGCCACCCATGCCATAGGCGAGCCGTGCTAGACAATCTGCGAACTGATCCGGGCGGGATCGCGGGCATGCTGCTCGACTGGTACGCCGCGAATGCCCGCGACCTGCCGTGGCGCGCGCCGCCGGGGGCGAATGCCGCCGATCCGTACCGCGTCTGGCTGTCCGAAATCATGCTCCAGCAGACTCAGGTCGCGAGCGTGATTCCCTATTTCGAGAAGTTCACGACCCGCTGGCCGGATTTCGACGCCTTTGCTGCCGCCGACGATGCCGAGGTGATGAGCGCGTGGGCGGGGCTTGGCTATTACGCTCGCGCGCGCAACCTGCTTGCCTGCGCGCGGGCGGTGGCAAGCGAACATGGCGGGCGGTTGCCCGAGCGCGAGGCCGAATTGCTCAAGCTGCCGGGGATTGGCGCCTATACCGCCGCAGCGATCGCCAGCATCGCCTTCGGCCAGCGCGCGGTGGTGGTGGACGGCAATGTCGAGCGGGTGGTGTCGCGACTGTTCGCGGTCGAAACCCCGCTCCCCGCCGCAAAGCCCGAACTCAAGCGCCTGACCGATACGATCACTCCGGAGGCACGCGCGGGCGATTTCGCACAAGCCATGATGGATCTGGGGTCGGGCATCTGCATGCCGCGCAGTCCCAAATGCCTGATCTGTCCGCTGGCACAAGGATGCGCCGCGCACGCGCAGGGCGATCCCGCCCGCTATCCGCGACGCCTGCCCAAAAAGGCCAAGCCGCAGCGGTTCGGGACGATCTTCCTGCTGACGAAAGGCGATCTGGTGTGGCTGGTGCGCCGTCCGGGCCGGGGATTGCTGGGCGGAATGCGCGCCTTTCCGACCGGCCCGTGGCGCGATGCGCCGCCTGGTCTGGACGGCGCGCCGGTCGCCGCCGACTGGCAGCCGGTAGAGGGAGAGGTCGCGCATGTCTTTACTCATTTTGCGCTGCGATGCGCGCTTGTGCGCGCCGAATGGTCCGGGCAATCCTTGCGCGAAGGCGAATGGGGGCCGGTCGCCGATATCGAGTCGGCGGGATTGCCGACCCTGTTCGCCAAGGCGTGCGGAAGTCTGGAAGGAAATGGCGGATGATCGACGTGAAGCGCATCGTGATCGCGGGGCTGGTTGCGGGAAGCGCGATTTCCGGCATCGCTTGTGCGCCCATGCTCGAAGCGCAGGTCGCGCGACCCGCGCCTGCGCCGCGCAACGCGAATATCGATGCGCTTGCCAAAAACTATGTCGCGCAGAACCGCGCGCCGGGGATCGTGCTGGCGGTGGGGACGCGCGGCGCGCCCGCGCAATTCGCCCAGGCGGGCCGGATCGACGATGCGGCGAACGCAGAGGCCGCCGACGCCGACAGCCTGTGGCGCGTCTATTCGATGACCAAGCCGATCACCGCGATGGCAGCGATGATGCTGGTCGAGGACGGCATGCTGACGCTCGACCAGCCGATCCACGAACTGATCCCGGCGTTTCGAAACATGCGCGTGCTGACCGATCCCGAAAACAGCCTGAACAGCCGCCCCGCCGCGCGGCCGATCACCGTCCGGCATCTGCTGACGCATACAGCGGGGCTCGGTTACTCCATCGTCACCACCGGGCCGCTCAAGGCCGAATATGAGCGGCTGGGCATCCTTCCCGGCGCGGTCGAACCCAGGACCGAGGCGCAGGCGGTCACCGTCCGCCCCAAAAGCCTGGAGGAATTTGCCAACCGCCTCGCCACGCTGCCGCTGATCGCCGATCCGGGGACCGAATGGAGCTATTCGATCGGCCTCGACCTGATGCCGCGCGTCATCGAAGTCGCGAGCGGCATGTCGTTCGAACAATTCCTGCAAACCCGGATGTTCGCACCCCTCGGCATGACATCGACCTATTGGGCGGTGCCCGCAAGCGAAGCCGCGCGGCTCGGCCCCAATTATGTCTGGGTGGGCGACAATCGCGTGCCGCTCGATCCCGGCGGCAGCGCGTCGGTGTTCGCGCGCGCGCCCAGCTTTCCCTATGGCGGCGCGGGGCTGGTGATGTCGGCGCGCGATTACGACCGCTTCCTCGCCATGCTGCTGAACGGCGGCGAACTGGACGGCCGCCGGGTGATGAAGGCGGAGACGGTGCGGACCGCCATGTCGAACCTGTTGCCATCGGGCGTGACCTTTACCGGCATTCCCGGCACCGGCGCGCAGAACAATGCGGGCGGCTATGGCGCGGGCGGGTTCGTGACGCTGGCCGATGTGCCCGCCGGGCCGGGCGCGGGCACCTATGGTTGGGGCGGTGCGGCGGGGACGATCGCCTGGGTCGATCCCAAGAACGGCCTGCGCGCGTCGGCCTATGTGAACTATTTCCCGGCGGAGAAATGGCCGCTGCGCGCCGATCTGATGAAGGCGGTCTATTCGCGGTGAGGGTGCGACCCGGCTTTACCGGCGGCGGCCTCGACCGCGCCGACCGGTTCAGGAACGATGCGGCCGCGATTCAGACCATGCTGGGCGACTGGCGCGGACGGTTGCTGATGCTCGACGCGCTCGATCCGTCGCTCGACGATTCAGGCGGGCTGATCTGGACGACGCTCGCCGACCTGCCTGAAAACGCCGAGCCGATCCTGCTGGGGCTGGAGGGCGAGCGGCCCTATTTCACCTGCGTCACCCCCGAAATGCGGCCCGTCCGCGGGCGCTCGCCCAGGATCATGCAGATGCTTGGGCTGCTGCGCGAAGGCGACGCCGCGCGCTATGCGCAGGCGCGGAGCGTGGTCGACTGGCATGTCCGCCACCGCTTCTGCGCCGAATGCGGCAGCCCGACGCGCATGATCCGCGCAGGCTGGGCGCGCGCCTGCGACAATTGCGGCGCCGAGCATTTTCCGCGCACCGACCCCGTCGTCATCATGATCGCCGAACATGACGGCCGCGCGCTGCTGGGTCGCGGTCCGGGCTGGCCGCCGGGCCGCTATTCGGCGCTGGCGGGATTCGTCGAGGTCGGCGAATCGGTGGAGGAAGCGGTCGCGCGCGAAATCTGGGAGGAAACCGGCGTGCGCGTGGGCGAGGTCGATTATGTCGCCAGCCAGCCCTGGCCGTTCGCATCGTCGCTGATGATCGCGTGCGTCGCGGAGGCGCAAGGCGATGCGCTGACGATCGACCGCAACGAGCTGGAGGACGCGATCTGGGTCAGCCGCGACGATTGCGCGGCCGCGCTGGCCGGGGATGCAGGTGCGCCGTTCCTGGCGCCGCCGCCCTATGCCATTGCACATACGCTGCTGACGGCGTGGGTGGGGGAGGATTGAGTTACCCGTCACCCCGGACTCGTTCCGGGGTCCACCGGGCGGCAGATGATACCGAAAGAGGATCGAGCAAAGCGCGAGCGGCTAAGTGGACCCCGGCACTTCGGCCGGGGTGACGGAAGGCGTGTGGTTAGCCCCGCGCCCTTGCCTGACGGTACGTTCCCAGCAATCGCACCCATTTGGTGTGAAACGCCAGTTCGGCCAGCGCGCGATCGACGGTCGCGTCGCCGGGGCGCCCCTCGATATCGCAATAGAATTGGGTCGCGGCGAAGCTGCCGCCCTGCTGATAGCTTTCCAGCTTGGTCATGTTGACGCCGTTGGTCGCGAAACCGCCCAGTGCCTTGTAGAGCGCGGCGGGGATGTTCTTCACCTCGAACACGAAGGTCGTCATCCACGGCCCCTCGCCCGCAACCGGCGGCGCCTCGCGCGCCAGCACGACGAAGCGCGTGGTGTTGTGGTCGGCGTCGGCAATGTCCGCCTCGATCAGGTTCAGCCCGTAGAGCGAAGCCGCCGCCGGGGGCGCGAGTGCTGCGACCGCCGGGTCGGCAAGCTCCGCGACCACCGCCGCCGCGCCCGCGGTGTCGGGATAGACGACCGGCGCGATGCCGTGGTCGCGCAGCCAGTGGCGACACTGGCCGAGTGCCTGTTCGTGGCTCATCGCCGAGGTGATCTGCTCGCGCGGGCCCACCCCCATCAGCGCATGGCGGATGCCGAGGAAATGTTCGCCGGTGATGACCAGCCCCGATTCGGGGAGCAGGAAATGAATGTCGGCGACGCGCCCGTGGAGCGAATTTTCGATCGGGATGATCGCGCAGTCCGCCCGCCCGTCGCGTACCGCATCGATCGCGTCGGTGAAGGAAAAACACGGCAGCGGCAGGCAATCGGGAAACGCCTCGACCGCGGCGACATGGCTGTTCGCGCCGGGCGCGCCCTGAAACGATACCGCGCGGCCCGGTTCGGCGGCGGCGGCGGCGGTCATGCGCGCGACGATCGGACGGGCGGGTTCGGCGAAGCTCTGCATCGTGGTCGCGGGCCTAGTCGCGGGCGAACAAGCGATCAAGCGTGGCTTGCGATAGGCGATATGCCCATCTAAAGGGGCACGACTTTTATTCGCAACACGGCGGGCTGCTGACGCACATGGACAATCGGACGAACACGATCGCGGGCTGGGCATTGGCCGGGTGCACCGCGGCACTTGGACTTTCGATCATCAGCGGCATGTATTTCCATTCGGAACGCCCCGAAACCATGGGCTATCCGATCGAGGGCGTCGAGGAAGCCGGCGGCGGTGCCGAAGAAGTGCCGATCGCGACCCTGCTCGCCAGCGCCGATCTGGCCGCCGGCGAAGCGTCGTTCGCCAAGTGCGCGGCGTGCCACACCATCAATCAGGGCGGTGCGAACGGGATCGGCCCGAACCTGTGGGCATCGCTGGGCCAGCCGCACGGCCATGTCGCCGGGTTCGCCTATTCGGATGCCCTGAAGAGCATTCCGGGCAACTGGGATTTCCAGAGCATGTCCGACTGGCTGGCCAGCCCGCGCCGCTATGCGCCGGGGACCAAGATGACCTTTGCCGGGCTGTCGAACCCGCAGGAGCGCGCGAACCTGATCGCGTGGATGAATACGCAAGGGTCGAACCTGCCGCTCCCCGCCGCACCCGCGCCGGGCGAGGAAGCCGCCGCCGAGGGCGCGGAAGGCGAAGCGGATGCCACCGCCAACGCGACCGACGCCGACGCGAATGCCACGGATGCGGCAGCGGAGAACGCGACCGCCGCCGAATAAGCACAATTCGGTTCGAGATGGAAAAAGCCCCGGCGGTGCGGACTGCCGGGGCTTTTTTTCCAGTTCCTCCCCGGCACGGGGAGGGGGACCGCGAAGCGGTGGAGGGGGCGGGCCGCAGGCGTTGCATTGCGAGGCACGCCCCCTCCGTCAGTCGCTGACGCGACTGCCACCTCCCCATGCTGGGGAGGATCTAAAACTCGTCGCTGTAGAACCGCTTGATCGCGTCCCAGCCCTCTTCGGCGGTCTCGCAATAGGTGATGAGGTCGAGGTCGCGGGGTGAGATCACGCCTTCCTCGCACAATGCCTCGAAACTCACCACGCGGTCCCAGAATTCGCGGCCATAGAACAGCACCGGGATACGCGCAATCTTGCCGGTCTGGATCAGCGTCAACAGCTCGAAACTCTCGTCAAACGTGCCGAATCCGCCGGGAAACACCGCCACCGCGCGCGCGTGGAGCAGGAAATGCATCTTCCTGAGCGCGAAATAGTGGAACTGCATCGACAGCGACGGCGTGACGTACGGATTGGGCGCCTGTTCGTGCGGCAGGACGATATTCAGCCCGATCGAATCGGCGCCGACATCCTGCGCGCCGCGATTGGCGGCTTCCATGATCGACGGCCCGCCGCCCGAACAGACGACGAAATGGCGCTTGCCGTCCTCGTCGACCGGAAACCTGCTCGAAATCCGCGCGAGTTCGCGCGCGACATCGTAATATTTGGACTTGGCGACCAGCCGCTCGGCGATCCGGCGCGATTGTTCGTCCTCGGCGAGTTCGAGCAAGGCGGCCGCCTTTTCCGGCTCGGGAATGCGCGCCGATCCGTACATCACCAGCGTCGATGCGATGTTCGCCTCGTCGAGCAGCAGTTGCGGTTTGAGCAGTTCGAGCTGGAAGCGGACGGGGCGCAGATCCTCGCGCAGCAGGAAATCCATGTCCTGGAACGCCAACCTGTAGGCGGGATGTTCGGTCTGCGGAGTGTGCGACTGGGCGCGGGCGGTTTCGGCGTCTTCCTGCGCTCGGGCGAAGACGCGGCTCGGTACTTTGGTTTCGGTCATTTCGTCGGCGTTAGCGGGTTTTCGGAGGCTGCGATAGATTGGAGTCCGTTTGGGAATGCGATAAAAAAAAATCGCATTCCGGCGGCACCGGCCCACTCCCCCACCCGGCCACCCATCAAGGATAGTCCGTGGGTGGTCGGGTGGGGGAGTGGGCCGGTGCCGCTATAAATTCGCGCTTTCGCGAATTTTCAAAAACACTCACCGGCAGAACGGCCCGCGGCCCATGTCGAAATGGAAATGGTCGTGGTGCGCGGCGTTGTATTCGGGGCTGAGCACGGTCCTGAATCGCTTGCACGCCGACTGGTGAATGACGGTCAGGAACTGCTTGGTCGCAGGGTCGCTGGTCCGCCAGTCGCCACGAATGGTAATCCGGCGCCCGTCCGCCAGCACGAATCCCGACACGTCGATCGCGTTGGCCAGTGCGTGTTCGGACAGCCGTCCCGATGCCGCCGTGCCGCCTCCGACGATCCCGCGACAGCTATAGGTGCCCATCGTCTCCACCCGCACGACTTCGCTCCCCAGCATCTGGCGCGCGGCGGGGCGCACGGCGTGCTCGACCCAGGCGGCGAAATTGCGCGCGAGCGGACAGCGGATTGAGGTGATGCCGGTCACCGGCACGCCGATGTCGAGCAACTGCACCGCGCCGATCACCAGACACCCGCCGCCGAAGTCGCGATCGGGCAGCGGCGAATAGCGGACATTGGCGCGCGACAGGTCGGTGAAGCATTGCTGCGTTTCCGCGCTCGGTCGGCTGGGCAGGGTGCGCGGCCCCGATGGCCGTTCGGCAATCCGCTTGGGCGGCACGTCGCGCGCCCGCTCGCCCCCGCCGAAACAGGCAGCGAGCAACAGGGGCAACATCGCCGCCACGGACAACCGACCGATACGCATCGAGCGTAACTATAGACGGGGCGACTCGCGCTTGCCCACCCTTTGCGGCCCGCATTGCGCCAGAGCACAAAGCGCGTTCGTCGCGGCACGGTTGACTCGCCCCCCCACATCGTTAGGGCCGTCGGCGGGCCACGCTGTCCCAACGCAGCGCGCGCTCTCTGTAAGGAGAGATTACATGACTGATCTACCGCCGAAGCCGGCTTTGAGGCCGACGCGTCCGCATTTTTCTTCCGGACCCTGCGCCAAGCCTCCGGGCTGGACTCCCGAAAAGCTCGACATTGCCGTGATGGGCCGCTCGCACCGCTCGAAGCTGGGCAAGACGCGGCTGCAATACGCCATCGACTTGATGCGCGAGATGCTGCACCTGCCCGATACGCACCGCATCGGCATCGTCCCCGGCTCCGACACGGGCGCGTTCGAAATGGCAATGTGGACGATGCTCGGCGCGCGTCCCGTCACCACGCTGGCGTGGGAAAGCTTCGGCGAAGGCTGGGTGACCGATGCGGTCAAGCAGTTGAAGCTCGATCCCACCGTCATGCGCGCCGATTACGGACAGCTGCCCGATCTGAACGCGGTCGACTGGTCGAACGACGTGCTGTTCACCTGGAATGGCACGACCAGCGGCGTGCGGGTTCCGAACGGCGACTGGATCGCCGACGACCGCGAAGGGCTGTCGTTCGCCGACGCGACCAGCGCGGTGTTCGCCTATGACATTCCGTGGGACAGGGTCGATGTCGCCACGTTCAGCTGGCAGAAGGTGCTGGGCGGTGAAGGCGGGCACGGCGTCCTGATTCTCGGCCCGCGTGCAGTCGAGCGGTTGGAAGGCTACACCCCTGTCTGGCCGCTGCCCAAGGTGTTCCGTCTCATGGCCAAGGGCAAGCTGGCCGAGGGCGTGTTCAGGGGCGAGACGATCAACACGCCGTCGATGCTCGCGGTCGAGGATGCAATCTTCGCGCTCGAATGGGCGAAGTCGTTGGGTAGCCTGGACGGGCTGATCGCGCGCTCTGACGCCAATGCAGCGGCGCTCGATCGGATCGTGGCGGAGCGCGACTGGCTCGGCCATCTCGCCGCCGATCCGGCATCGCGGTCGAAGACCAGCGTCTGCCTGACGGTCGAAGGCGCCGACGAAGCGCTCATCAAGAAGATGGCGTCGCTTTTGGAGGCCGAACACGCCGCCTATGACGTGGCCGGCTATCGCGACGCCCCGCCGGGCCTGCGCATCTGGTGCGGCGCGACGGTGGATACCGCCGATGTCGAGGCGCTCGGCCCGTGGCTCGACTGGGCCTTTGCGACGGCCAAAGCCGCATAGCCCCCCGTGCTCCCGCGAAGGCGGGAGTCCAGAGCCACAAACGCTTCGCTCCATCACTTTAGGCTCCCGCCTGCGCGGGAGCACGACATTCGAAACTTGAAAGGCAATCCCATGCCCAAAGTGCTCATCAGCGACAAGATGGACCCCAAGGCCGCCCAGATCTTCCGCGAACGCGGGGTCGAGGTGGATGAGATCACCGGCAAGACGCCCGAGGAACTCGCGGCCATCATCGGCGAGTATGACGGCCTCGCCATCCGTTCCTCGACCAAGGTGACCAAGGCGATCCTCGACGCCGCGACCAACCTGAAAGTCGTCGGGCGCGCCGGGATCGGCGTCGATAATGTGGATATTCCGGCGGCTTCGGCCAAGGGCGTGGTCGTCATGAACACGCCCTTCGGCAATTCGATCACCACCGCCGAGCACGCTATTGCCCTCATGTTCGCGCTCGCCCGCCAATTGCCCGAAGCCGATGCATCGACCCAGGCGGGCAAGTGGGAAAAGAACCGCTTCATGGGCGTCGAGCTGACGTCGAAGACGCTGGGCCTGATCGGCGCGGGCAATATCGGCTCGATTGTCGCCGACCGCGCGCGCGGGCTTCGCATGAAGGTGATCGCCTTCGACCCCTTCCTGACCCCCGAACGCGCAATCGAGATGGGCGTGGAAAAGGTCGAGCTGGACCAGTTGCTCGCGCGTGCGGACTTCATCACCCTGCACACCCCGCTGACGGACAGCACCCGCAACATCCTGAGCCGAGAAAACCTCGCCAAGACCAAGAAGGGCGTGCGGATCATCAACTGCGCGCGCGGCGGACTGATCGACGAGGCGGCACTGAAGGACGCGCTCGACAGCGGCCATGTCGCGGGCGCGGCGCTCGACGTGTTCGTCACCGAACCGGCCAAGGAATCGCCCTTGTTCGGTACGCCGAACTTCGTCTCGACCCCGCATCTGGGCGCATCGACCAGCGAGGCGCAGGTCAATGTCGCGATCCAGGTCGCCGAACAGATGGCGGATTATCTGGTCAATGGCGGCGTCACCAACGCGCTCAACATGCCCAGCCTGTCGGCGGAAGAAGCGCCGCGGCTGAAGCCCTATATGGCCTTGGCCGAAAAGCTCGGTTCGCTGGTCGGCCAGCTCGCGCACGGCGCGCTCAAATCGATCGCGATCGAGGTCGAGGGCGCGGCGGCCGAGCTTAACCAGAAGCCGATCACCGGCGCGGTGCTCGCGGGCCTGATGCGCGTTCATTCGGACACGGTGAACATGGTCAACGCGCCGTATCTGGCCAAGGAACGCGGCCTCGACGTGCGCGAAGTCCGGCACGAGCGCGAGGGCGATTACCACACGCTGGTCCGCGTCACGGTCAAGACCGAGGCCGGAGATCGCTCGGTCGCGGGCACCCTGTTCGGCAACGAAGCGCCGCGGCTGGTCGAATTGTTCGGCATCAAGGTCGAGGCCGACCTGGCCGGCCATATGCTCTATGTCGTCAACGAGGACGCGCCCGGTTTCATCGGTCGCATCGGCTCGCTGCTGGGCGAGGAAGGCGTCAATATCGGCACCTTCCATCTCGGGCGTCGCGACGCGGGCGGCGAGGCGGTGCTGCTGCTGTCGGTCGACGATCCGGTGTCGAACGAGCTGGTCGCCAAGGTCCGCGCGCTTCCCGGCGTGCGCACGGCGATGGCACTGCGGTTCTGATAAAACGCGTCATCCCAGCGAAAGCTGGGATATCAGGCGGCAGGCGCGCCGCCTCTGCATGATATCCCGGCTTTCGCCGGGATGGCGCTTGGTTCAAAGGGGCACGCATGACCGGACTTCTCCCCAAGGGCTTTCACGACCTCCTCCCCCCGCTCGCCGACGCCGCCGCGCGGTTCGAGGAGGCGGTGCTGGGCGCGGCATTCGCACATGGTTACGAACGCGCCGACCCGCCGCTCGCCGAGTTCGAGGAGACGCTCTCCGGTCGCCTGAAATCGCACGGTTCGGCGCAGGCGGTGCGGTTCGTCGATCCGGTTTCTGGCCAGATGCTCGCGATCCGCCCCGACATCACCAGCCAGATCGGCCGCATCGCCGCGACCCGTATGGCGCATCACCCGCGCCCGGTGCGGTTGAGCTATGCCGGGCCGGTATTGTTACTCGCGGGCAGCGAACTGCGCCCCGCGCGCGCGCGCAGGCAATTGGGATGCGAACTGATCGGCCTCGATTCGGTCGACGCGGTGCGCGAAATCGTCGGCGTCGCGGTCGAGGCCTTGCACGCCGCGGGCTGCACCGCGCTGACCATCGACCTGACGTTGCCCGACCTGGTGGACACGCTGGCCAAGGGCCGCGATGCGGCCACCATCGAGGCGCTGCGCGACCGGCTAGATGCCAAGGACGCGGGCGGGGTTGCGGAGATCGACGCGGGTTTCCTGCCGCTGATCGACGCGGCGGGACCATTCGACCAGGCGATCGAACGCCTGCGTACGCTCGACACCGGCGGCGCGCTCGCCACCCGCATCGACGCGCTGATCGCGATCGCCAGGGGGATCGGCGACCGCGCAACGCTGACGCTCGACCCGACCGAGCGGCACGGGTTCGAATATCAGAGCTGGTTCGGCTTTTCGATCTTCGCCGATGGCGCGCGCGAGGAAATCGGGCGCGGCGGAACCTATGCCATCGTCGCCGACGGTCGCGAGGAAGCGGCAGTCGGCTTCTCGCTCTATGTCGATGCGGTACTGGAGGCAGGAATCGTCGACACCGGCCGGCGGCGTCTGTTCGTGCCGCGGGGGAGCGATCCGGAGGTTGTCGCGCGGTTGCGCGGCGAAGGCTGGGTGACGGTGGCGGCGCTGGCGGATGGCGACAGCGCCGAGGCGCAGGCGTGCGGCCATGTGCTGACGGAGCGCGGACCGACGGCTCTGTAAAATCCGCCATCCCGGCCAAAGCTGGGAGGACGGGGGCTGAAAGTCGGTTTCCATTTGCAACCAACCCTGCCCCCATGCACCATGTCCCCAAAACAGAGATGGAGGGGATGCCCGATGGCGCTCGATTTTCCGCAAGCCAGCTTCATGGCCGACGAAGAGCTGCAAATGCTGGCCGACTCCGCGCGCCGCTTCTTCGAACGCGCCGCCCCGCCCGAACGCGTCGAGGCATGGCGAGAGGCAGGCCAGGTCGACCGCGATTTCTGGCGCGAAGCGGGCGCTCAGGGTTTCCTCGGCGTCAGCGTCCCCGCCGAATATGGCGGCCAGGGCGGCGATTTCCGGCATGACGTGGTGCTGGTCAACGAAGTCCAGCGCGCTGGCCTCGATGGCTTTGCGCTGTCGCTGCACAATGTGATCGTCGTCCCCTATATCCAGCTTCACGGCACCGAGGAGCAGAAACGCCGCTGGCTCCCCGGCCTGTCGAACGGCGATCTGGTGTCGGCGATCGCGATGAGCGAACCCGGCGCGGGGTCCGATCTCCAGTCGATCCGCACGACCGCAATCCGCGACGGCGACGAATACGTCATCAACGGGTCGAAGACCTTTATCTCCAACGGCCAGCTCGCCGACCTGATCGTCGTCGTCGCCAAGACCGATCCGGCCGAGGGCGCGAAGGGCATTTCGCTGCTGGTGGTCGAAGCCGACAAGGTCACGGGATTCCGGCGGGGCCGCAAGCTCGACAAGATCGGGCTCGACGCGCAGGACACGTCCGAGCTGTTCTTCGACGATGTCCGCGTCCCCGCAGACAATCTGCTGGGCGGCACCGAAGGGCGCGGCTTCGCGCAACTGATGGCCGAATTGCCGCGCGAACGGATGATCATCGCGCTCGGCAGCCAGAATTCGATGGAGCGCGCGATCGAGGTCACGATCGAATACACCCGCGAGCGCAAGGCATTCGGCCAGCCGCTCATCTGTTTCCAGAATACCCAGTTCAAACTGGCCGAAATGAAGGCCAAGGCGCGAGTCGGGCGCAGCTTCATCAACGAATGCGTGGACAAGGCGGTGCGCGGAGAACTCGATGGCACGACCTCGGCGATGGCCAAGATGTGGGCGTCGGAGACCGAATGGGAAATTGTCGATGCCTGCCTGCAACTCCACGGCGGATACGGCTATATCAACGAATATCCGATCGCCCGGATTTTCCGTAATGCACGCGTGTCGCGCATCTATGGCGGGTCGACCGAGATCATGAAATTGCTGGTCGCGAGAAGTTTGTGAACGACCTGGCCCGGCGTGCGTTGAGCGGCGGCGGGCGAACGTTTCCGATAACGAGCGGACGTGCGGATGGCGGGAGCGCAGGCGATGCGGAACGATGAGGTGGGCATGTCACGACGTGGGGTTTTGATCGGCAGCGCGGCGACCGCTGCGGCCACCCAGATGCCGGCCGTCGCCGCAGCGGCGGCGCCGCCGATACAAGGCGCCGCTCCACCCAGCACGTCCGAGATAAAGCTGCGCGTCAACGGCGCGGACCACAGCCTGACGCTCGACAATCGCACCACGCTGCTTGACGCGCTGCGCGAGCATCTGAACCTGACCGGCTCCAAGAAAGGATGCGATCATGGCCAGTGCGGCGCGTGCACCGTGCTGGTCGACGGCAAGCGGATCAACGCCTGCCTGTCGCTGGCGGTGATGCATGACGGCGACGAGATCACGACGATCGAGGGACTGGGCAGCCCCGAGCGGCTGCACCCGATGCAGGCCGCCTTTATCAGACATGACGGCTATCAATGCGGCTATTGCACGCCGGGCCAGATCTGTTCGGCCGTCGCAGTGATCGAGGAAATCAAGGCAGGCATCCCCAGCCATGTCAGCGGCGACATCACCCGCCGCCCCCGCATCACCGGCGACGAAATGCGCGAACGGATGAGCGGCAATATCTGTCGCTGCGGCGCCTATTCGAACATATTGGACGCGATGACCGAAGTCGCGGGAGCGGACGCATGAGGCCGTTCACCTACGAACGCGCGACCAGCGCCGCCGATGCCGCTGCCGCCGCCGCCCGCACCCAGGGCGCGAAATTCATCGCCGGGGGGACCAACCTGCTCGACCTGATGAAGCTGGAGATCGAGACGCCGGTCCACCTGATCGACGTCAACGGGCTGGGTCTCGACCGGATCGAGCAGGTCGACGGCGGCGGGCTGCGCATCGGCGCGCTGGTGCGCAACACCGATCTGGCGGCGAACGAAAGGGTGCGGCGCGATTACGGGGTTTTGTCGCGCGCGCTGCTGGCGGGCGCATCTGGCCAGTTGCGCAACAAGGCGACGACCGCGGGCAATCTGCTCCAGCGGACGCGCTGCCCCTATTTCTACGACACCAATCTGCCGTGCAACAAACGCAAGCCCGGATCGGGCTGTGCCGCGATCGGTGGGTATAGCCGCCAGTTGGGCGTGATCGGCACCAGCGACGCGTGCATCGCCACCAATCCCAGCGACATGAACGTCGCGCTGCGGCTGCTCGATGCGTCGGTGGAGACGGTGCGGGCCGACGGCTCCACGCGGTCGATCCCGATCGCCGATTTCCACCGGCTCCCCGGCAGCACGCCGCATTTGGAAACCGCGCTCGACCAAGGCGAGTTGATCACCGCGGTCACCCTGCCCCGGCCGCTGGGTGGCGAGCATTTCTATCACAAGGTTCGCGACCGCGCTTCCTATGCCTTTGCGCTGGTGTCGGTCGCTGCCGTGGTCCAGCGCAACGGATCGGGCCGGGTCGCGGTCGGCGGCGTCGCGCCCAAACCTTGGCGCAGCGAAGAGGCAGAGGGCGCGCTTCGCAGCGGCGCCAGACCCGTCATCGCGCAACTGCTCGGCGGCGCCACCCCCACCCATCACAACGCGTTCAAGGTGCCGTTGGTCGAGCGCACGCTTGCCGCAGTGCTGAACGAAGCGAGGACCGCATGAGGTTCGATACCCCCGCAGGCCCGAACCCGATCGACCGGATGACGGTGGTCGGGAAGCCGGTCGATCGCATCGACGGCGCGCTCAAGACGACGGGCCGCGCGCCCTATGCCTATGAACGCCACGACGCGGTGCCCGATCCGGCCTATGGCCACATTGTCGGCGCCGCGATCGCCAAGGGCCGGATCGCCAGCATGGACACCCGCGACGCCGAAGCCGCGCCCGGCGTGCTCGCCGTCGTCACCGCGGCCAATGCAGGCAAGCTGACCAAGGGCAATTTCAACACCGCCAAACTGCTCGGCGGGCCTGAGATCGACCATTATCACCAGGCAATCGCGGTGGTCGTCGCCGAAAGTTTCGAACAGGCGCGCGCCGCGGCCGGGTTGCTCCGCGTAGATTACGCACGCGCCGATGGTCGCTACGATCTCGAAAAGGCGATGGAATCTGCCGTCGAGCCAAAGGGCGACGACAATGCCGACACCCGGACCGGCGACTTCGAAGGCGCGTTCGCGGCTGCCCCCGTCCAGTTCGACGGTCGCTACACCACGCCCGACCAGAGCCATGCGATGATGGAGCCATTCGCATCGACCGCGCAGTGGGACGGTGACCAACTGACCGTGTGGACCGCCAACCAGATGGTCGCCTGGGGTCGCGGCGATGTCGCCCGGACGCTGGGCATCCCGAAAGACAAGGTCCGCCTGATCTCTCCCTATATCGGCGGCGGGTTCGGCGCTAAGCTGTTCGTCCGCAGCGACGCCATTCTGGCTGCACTGGGCGCGCGCGCCGCCAAGCGTCCGGTCAAGGTCGCGATGACACGGCCGTTGTCGATCAACAACGCGACGCACCGGCCCAAGACCATTCAACGCATCCGTATCGGTGCCACCAGGGACGGCAAGATCACCGCGATCGGCCATGAAAGCTGGTCGGGCGACCTGCCCGGCGGCGGTCCCGAGGTTGCCACCCAGCAGACGCGGCTGCTCTACGCAGGTGCAAACCGCCTGACCGCGATGCGGTTGGCGGTGCTCGACCTGCCGGAGGCGAATGCGATGCGCGCGCCGGGCGAAGCGCCGGGGATGATGGCGCTGGAAATCGCGATCGACGAGATGGCGGAAAAACTTGGCCTCGATCCGGTGCAGTTCCGCATTCTGAACGACACTCAGGTCGATCCCGAATCGCCCGATCGTCCCTTTTCGCAGCGCCAGTTCGTCGAATGCCTGCGCATCGGGGCGGACCGCTTCGGCTGGGCCAAGCGCAATGCCAAGCCCGCGCAGCGCCGCGACGGGAAATGGCTGATCGGCATGGGCGTGGCGTCGGCGTTCCGCAACAACCTCAACATGACCTCGGGCGCGCGCGTGCGGCTGGGTCGCGACGGGATCGTCGCGGTCGAAACCGACATGACCGATATCGGCACCGGCAGCTATACGATCCTGGCACAGACCGCTGCGGAAATGCTGGGTGTGCCGGTGGACCGCGTCCGCGTCGTGCTGGGCGATTCGAGCTTTCCGGTATCGGCCGGATCGGGCGGCCAATGGGGGGCGAACAGTTCGACTGCCGGGCTCTACGCAGCCTGCGTCAAACTGCGCGAGGCGGTGGCAACCAAGCTCGGCCTCGACCCCAGCAGTGCCGAATTTACCGATGGCCGGGTGATCGTCGGCAATCGCAGCATGGTCCTGACCGACGCGACCCGTGACGGCGATCTGGTCGCCGAGGACAAGATCGAATTCGGCGATCTCGACAAGAAATTCCAGCAATCGACCTTCGGCGCGCATTTCGTCGAGGCGGCGGTCGATGCCTATACCGGCGAAACCCGTATCCGACGGATGCTCGCGGTCTGCGCGGCGGGGCGCATCCTCAATCCCAAATCGGCGCGCAGCCAGGTGATCGGGGCGATGACGATGGGGGTCGGCGGCGCGTTGATGGAAGAACTGGCGGTCGACACGCGCTTCGGCCTGTTCGTCAATCACGACCTCGCCAGCTACGAAGTGCCGGTCCATGCCGATATTCCGCATCAGGAGGTCATCTTCCTCGACGAGGCGGACGACAAGGTGTCGCCGATGAAGGCCAAGGGCGTAGGCGAGTTGGGCCTGTGCGGCGTCGGCGCGGCGGTCGCCAATGCGGTCTACAACGCCACCGGCGTCCGCGTGCGCGATTATCCGATCACGCTCGACAAATATCTCGAGCGGCTGCCGGCAATCGCATGAACGCTTCCGATCTGTCGGCGCTCCGGCTGCTGGCGGATGGCGACGGCGCGCTCTGCACCATCGTCGGGATTGAGGGCAGCTATTCGCGCGCGATCGGCAGCCATCTGGCGATCGGCTGGGACGGGCGCATGGCGGGGTCGCTCGCCGATGGCTGTCTGGAAGCCGAGCTCGCCACCCATGCGGCGGCTTTGCGAGGCAAGTCCGCCCGGATCGTCCGCTTCGGTCGCGGCTCCCCCGTGGTCGATTTTCGCCTGCCCTGCGGCAGCGGCATCGACATTCAAATCGACCCTGCGCCCGATCGGTCGCGCATCGCGCACATCGTGTCCGAACTGGATGCCAGACGCCCCGCAACGGTCGAGATCGGCCCCCTGATCGTTCGCTACGCGCCGCCGCTGCGCATCGTGGCAATGGGTGTCGGTCCGGAAGTCAGCGCGGTCGCGCGACTGGCAGCGGCGATGGATATCGACTGCGAGGTGCATCTTCCCGCCGACGCGGACCATCCAGGCCTCACCCTGGGCCAGACGCCGAGCGGCATCGCTATCGATCGCTGGAGCGCGATCCTGCTGCTGTTCCACGATCACGAATGGGAACAGGCGCTGCTCGAATGGGCAATCGCGACCCCGGCCTTCCACATCGGCGCGATCGGCGGCCGGCGCACGCGCGAGGGCCGGATGGAGCGGCTGAAAGCGCGCGGCCTCCCCGAATCCGCCACGGGCCGGATCCGCTCCCCCGTCGGCCTGATCCCGTCGACCCGCGATCCGGCAACGTTGGCGCTATCGATTCTCGCACAAGTCGTCGGCGAATATGATCTGATTGGTCGCCGCGAAGAGGCACAGCCGAACAGCGTGCCATCGACGAACAAGGCTGGCGGAGACGGAGGGATTCGAACCCTCGGTACCCTTTAAGAGGTACGACGCTTTAGCAAAGCGTTGGTTTCAGCCACTCACCCACGTCTCCAGGCCGGTGCCGAGCGCGGGCTATAGCGAGCGGGCGGACGTCGATCAACACCCGTTTTCCCGCAGGTTCGGCGCGAAATCGACTCGGGTCATCGCCCGTTCATTGCGCTTTGTCGATGCTTTCGCATAGTCAGGTCGGCGATGCGCCTTGGGTGGGGTAAAGAAGATGCGTAGGCTTTGGGTTGCGGCGATGGCCGCTCTGTTCGTGGCGACGACGCCCGCGATGGCGCAGATGCAGACGGTCGATCCCAATAATGCGATCGATCGCGATCTCCAGCCCGGTTATCAGCAGGATTATCAGCCGCAGTCCTCGGTCGAGCCCGTCGAGCCGACCTATCAGGATCAACCCGTGCTGGTCGATCCGGCCCCCGCATATCCGGCCCAGCAACAACAGGGCGAACCGCGCGTCGCCGATCAGCTCGACATCGCCCCGCCCAGTGCCATGCCCGGCGCCGCGGAACAGGCCCGCGTCGCCGCCTCAACCTATCGTCGCGACGACCTGATCGGCGCAGCCGAAGGTGTGTTCGGCAAGGGCGCCGCCGGGCTTGCCGGCATTATCGAGGACATCCTGCG
Source organism: Pseudomonadota bacterium (assembly GCA_023418595.1). Classification (GTDB taxonomy): domain Bacteria; phylum Pseudomonadota; class Alphaproteobacteria; order Sphingomonadales; family Sphingomonadaceae; genus Sphingomonas. Next base: position 118,935 of record JAEZZI010000013.1, on the reverse strand, counting down.
CGAACAGGGCGAGCCCAACGCTTACATCGCCGGGCGCGAGGCGTCCGGCGCGTTCATCGTCGGTCTGCGTTATGGTTCGGGAATCATGCATCACGCGATCGAGGGTCAGCGCCCGGTTTACTGGACCGGCCCCTCGGTCGGCTTCGATGTCGGCGGCGACGCGGCCAACGTGTTCGTACTGGTCTATAACCTCTACGATTCGCAGGAACTCTACAAACGCTTCCCGGCGGGCGAGGGCCGCGTGTATTTCGTCGGCGGATTTTCCGCGAGCTACATGCGGCGCGGCGACGTCGTGCTGATCCCGGTGCGGTTGGGTGTCGGCTGGCGGCTGGGCGTCAACGCCGGTTACATGAACTTTACCGAGAAATCGCGCTGGCTGCCCTTCTGATCTAACCGGAAAACTCGGTCGCTTCGAACCTGACGGGGCGGCCGGTGGCGGCCTCGGCCAGTTCGCTGTCCCACATGACGCGACGTCCACGCACGATCGTGCCCATCGGCTTTCCGGTCAGGTTGCGGCCGGTGAAGGGCGACCAGCCGCAGCGCGACGCCAGCCATGCCTCGTCGATCGTCCAGCGTTTCTTCAGATCGACGACGGTAAAATCGGCATCATAACCGACCGCGATCCGGCCTTTGCCGGCGATCCCGAAAATACGCTGCGCGCCGGCGCTGGTCAGGTCGATCAGCCGCGCCAGCGTCAGCCGCCCGTTCGCCACATGATCGAGCAGCAGCGGCAGCAGCGTCTGCACCCCCGGCATCCCGCTGGGGCTGGACGGATAGGGCTTGGCCTTTTCCTCGATCGTATGCGGCGCATGGTCCGATCCGATCACGTCGGGCACGCCTTGCGTCACCCAGTGCCACAACCCATCGCGGTGCGCGCGCGAGCGGATCGGCGGGTTCATCTGGGCATGACTGCCGAGTTCGGGATAGGCCTCTTCCCCGGCCAGCGTCAGATGCTGGGGCGTGACTTCGCAACTGGCGATGTCCTTGTTGGCGCCCAGCAGTTCCAGCTCGGCAGGCGTCGTCACATGCAGCACATGGATGCGCCGCCGGGTTTCGCGCGCAAGGTTCAGGATGCGCCTTGTGGCAAGCATCGCGCTTTCGTCGTCGCGCCAGACGGGATGCGATGACGGATCGCCCTCCACCCGCAAATCCGCGCGCGCGTTCATCCGCGCCTCGTCCTCGGCGTGGATTGCCACGCGACGCTGGCCCGATGCCAGCACGCGCGCCAGTTCGGCATCCTCGGCCACCAGCAGGCTGCCGGTCGATGCGCCCATGAAGATCTTGACCCCCGCCGTGCCCGGAAGCCGCTCCAGCTCCGCCAGATGCTCGGCATTGGCCGATGTCGCGCCGACATAGAAGGCATGGTCGCACCACATCCGGTCGCGCGCGCGCGCCAGCTTGTCGGCGACCGCCTCGGCGGTGTCGGTGTTGGGGTTGGTGTTGGGCATTTCGAACACCGCGGTCACGCCGCCCAGCACCGCCGCGCGGCTGCCGCTTTCCAGATCTTCCTTATGCTCCAGACCCGGTTCGCGGAAATGGACCTGCGTGTCGATCACGCCGGGCAGGATGTCGAGCCCGGTGCAGTCGATCGTCTCGCCCGCATCGCCGCCGACGCCGACCCCTGCGATCTTGCCCGCGCGCACGCCAATATCGGCCTGCACCGGGCCGCTGGGCGTATGGACGGTACCATTGGTCAGGATCAGGTCATAGCTGGGCATGGTCGGCGCTTTCCTCGTCGTTCGGGCTTGTAACCCGTGCAGGCGAGACCCTAACTCTTGGCCATGACCGATACCACCCCCGGCACCTGGCTTGCCGATCGTGCGCTGCTCCGCCTGTCCGGCGAAGATGTGCGTGGCTTCCTGCAAGGATTGGTGACGCAGGACATGCGCCGCGTCGCGCCCGGCGCGCCGCAATGGAGCGGGCTGCTGACCGCACAAGGCAAGGCGCTGTTCGATTTTCTGCTGTGGGATGATGGCGACGCGATCCTGATCGATTGCGAAGCAGCCCAGCGCGATGCGCTGGCCCGGCGTTTGGGCCTGTATCGCCTGCGCCGACCGATCGAGATCGCCGCCGCAGAGGGCGGCGTGCACTGGTCGCCGTCGGATGGCCAGGGCGTTCGCGATCCGCGTCTGGCAGCACTCGGCAATCGCTGGCTGGGAGAACCGGGCGAACCGGCGCAAGGATGGCGCGCGCATCGCCTCTCGCTTGGCGTGACCGAAGGCGCCGACGAACTCGGCCAGGACCAGACCTTGTGGCTGGAGGCAAATGCGCGCGAACTGAACGGCACCGCGTTCGACAAGGGCTGCTTTATCGGCCAGGAAAATACCGCGCGGATGCATTATCGCGGCAAGGTCAACCGGCGGCTCGTTGTTGCACCCATCAGCGACGGCGAAGCGAAGATGCGGATTGCCTATCCCGAACTGGGCAGGATGATCGCGCTGCGTCGAACCGAAGCGCTGGGTGACGCGCTGGTGCCAGGCTGGATGCAGCAGGCACTCGACGCCCCCGCGAACTAGCGCGCGGAAACCGCTCGGATCGCGCGCGCAGCCCGCGAGAGCGTTCGGATTTCCCGAGCAAAGAAAAAGGGAGGCCGGATTGCTCCGACCTCCCCGTTCTCGTTCCCGAAGGAAGCGTGGCTTACATGCCCGAACCCGGACCGTAGGTGATTTCCACACGACGGTTCTGGAGTTCGCGAACACCGTCTGCGGTGTCGACGCGCGGACGGCTTTCGCCGAACGCTTCGGTGGTCATCACGCCATCGGGGATGCCGCGCGAGCCGAGATAGGCGCGCACTGCGTCCGCACGACGCTGCGAAAGACCGACGTTGTAGCTTGCTGCACCCGAACGGTCGGCGTGACCTGCCAGCATGACCTGCGCGTTACCGCAGCTCTGATAGGCCGACACGGCGTTGTCGAGGATGCCACCGGCTTCCGGCGTGATGTCCGAGCGATCCCACTCGAAGAACACGATGTACGGGCCAGGCGTGCAGACGACCGGTTCCGGCGCCGGAGCGGGCGCAGGTGCGGGCGGCGGCAGCGGAGCAGGCTCCGGAGCGGGCGGCGGGGGCGGCGGCGGCGCGCCGAAGTTGAACGTCAGGCCACCGAGCAGGCTGTGCGAACGGAAGCGCGATTCGAGTTCCGCACCCGTTGCCGCAACGGTGTTGACGTCGTCGGCGTTGAAGAAGCGATACTTGAAGGTCACGTCGACATTGTCGCTGAGCGGCGCACGCACACCAGCGATCGCCTGCCATGCGAACACGGTGTCGCTGTCGTCGATCAGAGTCGTCGGCAGGATGCCATATTCGTTGTACTTCACGCGAGCGACACCGGCGCCGCCGCCGACAAAGCCCTGAAGGCCGTCATCGGGACCGAAGTCGAGCAGCGCGTTGACCATGAAGCTCAGTGCCGACGCATCGCCATAGGCGCGATTTTCATAAACGCCGACAGGGATGCCCGGGAAAGCAACGCTGGTGGTGTGCGATTCGACATTCGCTTCGCGGTAGCTGACTTCGGCTTCCAGACGGAACCCGCCAAAGTCGTAGCCAACCGTTCCACCGACGTCCCAACCATAGTCGGAATCGGTGCTGTTGATCTGAGCGCCAGTGCTTTCAAGCGTGAAATCGATATCTTCCACGATCATCGCACCGCCTTCGACGCCAACATACCACGCGTTGTCGCGGGCAAGGGCGGGAGTGGCGAGTGCGGTGGTCGCGAGTGCCACTGTGAGGGCAAGCTTCCGCATCATAAATCCCCTTTCTTGGTTGTCCATACGGACAGCGCAAACTCCCTACTCAATGGTTGGTTTCCGCGCAAGCGAACAAAAATCGGATGGTGTTGCATGAACAACACAGATCAGGCCGTCGGGGCGGCGATCAACCCATGCTCGGTCAGGGCTTCTATGATCGATGAAATCGCCGTTCTCGCCTCCCCGTCGATCACGGTTCCGCCTGACGGAACCGCGACCGCAGCCCCTCGCTGACCCACCACCTTGTGCCCGTTTATCCGCAGTTCGGATGCCGGCACGATCCCGACGCGCCAGGCGCCTTCGACAAAGCTTGCAGGAACCATCGTTTCCGCCATCACGACGTGCATGCCCTCGACCGGTTCGACGAATCGCCATCCGGCTGCGGTCCAGCCGGCGATCGCATGCTCATGCCCCGCCCATTCGGCCTGCGCGTCCGTCCCAACGACATGGCACTGACCCGGCTCGGGCGCCTCCGGCGGCGCGGCGTCTCCGATCGACCGGACCACCGGCTGCACCATCAGGTCGAGCAGCGCGAGCGCCTCGTTATGCCAGATCTCCTTCTGCGCCTGCCCCGCATGCAGCAACGGCAACCCTAGCCGATGCGTGTTCGACAAATCCATGTTCCACTCCCGGTTGACGTCAAACCGACTGACTGATGACCAGCGGCAGCGACGCCGCCACCGTGCCCTGCTGTCGCACCGTCGCGCTCTCGATTCCCGGCGGCAGCGCGAACGCCGGAACCGTCACCTCGGCACTCCCCCCGCCCCATTCGCAGCGATAGCGTTCGCGCTCTTCGCCGATCGGCACATCGACCAGATCGTGCCAGCCCCATCCATGGCGGCTGCGTCGTACCCAGCGCAGCGATCGCGCCTCGTCACCGCCATGCTCGATCACGCCGTGCACCGGAGCGGGCGGTCGCACCGACCAGCCGGTGACACGGCGCACGCACTCGACCCCGCCGCCCGAATCACCGATGCCGTTTGCCAGCACATGCACATCGCGTCCCGGCGCACTGCCCAGCGATCCGACCGGCAGCATCGCCTCAGCCTCGATCAGGACGAAGCGGTCGCCGATCAGTTGCGCCCCCGCGGCGAATTCGGTCCCGCGCCGCCCGCGCCACAATTCCGACAGCCGCCATCGATTGCCGCCGATCGGCGCCGCGCGGCCGAACTGGATCAGTTCGTCGCCGACCATTGCCAGATTGCCGCCCGCGTCCATTGCCCGGTCATCGGCATCGTTGAGCAGCGCGCCGGGCATATGCAACTCGACCTCGATCGCATTCGCCCGGTCGATCAGCGTGGCGGGGGCCGCCGCGGGCGCTGCCGTCAGCACCCCCATGATCGCGACGCCCGACGTGCGCCCCGCCGCCTGCCAGCTCGCGCCGGCATCGATGCTGGTCGACAGCGCAGCCGCCCGCCACCCCGCGCCGGTGCCGCACGCCGCGACGAACAGTTGCGGCGCGTCCGCCACGCCATCGATGGGCGGCAGCTCGATCAGTTCGACGCGGGTTTCCCCGGCATTCAGGTCCGGCGCCAGCAGCGCCCGCCCGGATGCCGCCGAGAGCGCGACCGCTCCAAAACCGACCCGCACCAGATCGAACCGCACGGTCATCGCCTCGACCGTCACCTCGCGCACCCGCCACAGGCCCGCGTCATCCGCCAATCGCACCACGATGCCGGGAACCGCCCCCATCCACCGCCAGTCAAGCGTAACCCTTCGCGTCTCGCGCTCCGCATCGCGCCGCTCGATCGCGGCCAGCGCCAGCCCGCGCGCAACCTCCGCGCTCATCGCCATCGGCGCGTCGATCATCGCTTCCTGCGCGCCGCTTCCCGGACGCCGCACCCGCTGGCTGCCGATCTGGTAATCGCGCACCGGATCGTGATGCCGCAGCACCAGCGAAGTCGGCGCGCGATCCGCGGTGCTGATGGCCCGCTGCGTCCCGATGCCGCCGCCCGAAGCCATGTCGTCAAAGTTCAGCTCGATCGCATCGCCCGCCCCGGCCCGCCAGCGAAGCGCCTCGCCCGCCTCGATCCACCCGCCCTCCACTTCGGACATCAGCTCGACGATCGAACGCCGGCGCTCGCCGACCGCTGCAAAACCGCCAAAGCCCGTACCCCCCGATTCCACCACGACGCCAGGCGCCACCGCTCCGACGATCGCCCCCGCACTGACAGCACCGACATCGGCCTCCACCTCGAAGGTCAGCGACGGGATGCGATTGCCGAACGCTTCCAGCGCCAGATCCTCGAACACGGCATAGGCATGGCCGCGATGCGCGGGCGTCGCGCTAATCCCTTCCGCCGACGCGATCAGCGGATCGACCGGCTGGTCGGGATCGCCGACATGCAGGCGGAACCCGGTCGGCACCTTCCAGTCGCCCGCCGCCCCGCGCAGCAATTTACCATCGGCCCAGATGCGGAGCACGCGCCGCACCGCGCGCGCCGACAACAGCACCGCGAACGACGCGCTATAGCTGTAACGCGTCGTCGAGGCCCGCCCCTTGCCGCCGCCGCTCGTCGATCGGCTTTCCTTCAGCTCGGTCGCCCAGATCACCGTGCCCGCGACGCGCATCGTCCCGAACAGATGCGGGACGTGGCTGCCGTAACTCGACGTCTGCACCGACAGATCGGTCAGTCGCGGCCCCTCCCTGCCCTTGGGCGCAAAGATCGCGGCATCCGCCTGCTGCCCGATCACCGCCCCCAGCATCGCGCCGACCGGTCCCCCGATCGCGCCGCCCACCACCGTCAGCGCCAGCGTTGCCATCCGCTTCTCCCCCCAATTCAACCCGCCAGCACCGGACCACCGGCCACGGGATCGCGCCCGGTCGCTCGACCACGCGCCCCAGCCCCGCATCGGCATGGATCAGCCCGTCGCCGCTTGCGATGCCCAGATGCCATTGCCGCGAATCGACCCGGCACAGCACCGCATCGCCCGCCCTTGTCTCGGCAACGACGCACAACCCTGCGCCCGACGCCGCCGCTTCGAACGCATCCAGCCGCCCGCTCGCCAGCCGGTATCCGCCCGGCGCCACGATCCGCACCCCGGCAGCCGCGAACGCCACGCAGATCAGCCCGACGCAATCCAGCCCATGCGCCGGATCGCGCCCGTGCAGCCGAAACGTCGTGCCAACCAGCGCGCGCGCCGCCGCCAGGACGACGCCCGCCGCCGCGCTCATCCGCCCGGATAGCGCGTCAGCAGGTCGATGCCGGGCAGATAAGGCTCGCCCTGAAAATTCACCGCATTGCCGAACCGCGCCGCACAGGTCGCGAGCATCTTGTCGCACCCCTCGTCGATCCGCACCAGCGCGCCCACGCCGTCGAACCGCGGCTCGCGCCGCAGGGTCAGCGTCGCGCCTTCCGACGACAGCACCGCATCCTCCAGGCCCGAATTGCGTCCGCCGAACCAGACCAGCCGCCCCTCGCCATAGGCATTGGCCACCGGCTCGACCGCATCGACCGTCAGCACGCGTCCCTCGACCGCCAGTACGCGCGCGAACCGCCGCCGCCCCGCCATCGCCACGCGGCAGCGCGCGTCGCCCAGTTCGGCACGGCAGTCGGGCGAAGTCCGCTCGCTCACCGGCGCGTCGAGCGCCGCCAGCGCCCCGCGCAGTTCCGCGCTGAATCCGTCCGCGCTCAATTCGACTGCCCCGAACGTTCCGCCACCCAGCGACAGCGTCTCGCCGCTTGCCCAGTCGGTCGCGAACACCCGCACCTCGGCCCCGTCCCAACGCCCGGCGATCAGGTCGATCTCGGCGATCGCATCGCCGCCCAGCGCGCCCGACACCTCCATTCCGCCCTCGCCCGCCGCGTCCCCCCGCGTGATCGCCGACGGCACCATTCCCGGCGCCGCACGATAGCGGAAATCCTCGATCACCAGATCGCGGTCGTGCGAGGTCAGCCCGATCGCGATCCCGTCGCGCCGCTCGATCCGCCAGCAAAATGCGACGCTGGTCAGGTCGCCTTTCATCCATTCGGGCACCTTCATGCCTCGCGCACCTCGATCAGCGGCACCGACACCGCTTCTCCGGCAAGGAACGTCGCGCGGTTGACGCTCAGCCGGTCCTCAGCGAAGCGCACCGGCACGTCGAACACGAACCCCGCGGTGACGATCGCGCCGTCCTCGGGCGGTTCGTCCAGCACGACGCGCCCGCCCGGCTCGACCGCAAAGCCCTGCGTCTCGACCCCATCGATCGCCACCCGCACGCTGCCTGCCACCGGCCGCGTGATCCGCCGCCGCTGCTCGCCATAAGTCTTGACCAGATCGAACACCGCATGGTTGCCGTCGCCGATCCCGATTACCTGGTCGGTTGCCGACACCGCGCCTTCGCCCGACGTTGCATCGAACGGATCGCGCAGGCGGAACCCCCGCGCCGGTCCCATCCGCGCGCGAAAGAACGCCAGCAGGTCGGCAATATCGGCTTCGCTGCGCAATCCGGGTCCGACATCGTAGCGGGTGCGCGCCTCGGCCCATTCGGCATTGCGCTTCTCATGCCCCCCGGCACTCGCGACCACCGCGGTCGACCATTCGGGGGAGACTTCCACCTCGCGCCCCAGCGCCAGCGGAAATGCCACGTCGTCGAACGCCTGCACCGCCTTCTCCTCGTCGAAATGAACATATCCGTCGCGCATCACCTGCGGCAGCGCCCAGATATAGGTCTCGGCCACCCCTCGCTCGCGCGCGCCTTCCGCCGCCGCATCGATGGGTCGCCACTGTGCGCGCTGGTCGGGCCGCAACACGAAACCGGAAAAATAATGCTGCCGCTCGACCGGATATCCCAGCTGCTCGGTCGCCGCCGCGACACCGCGCGCGGTCGCGCTGGTCAGCCCTTCCGCCGCCCAGTCGTAATCCTCCAGCTGCAGCACATCGAACGCCGAGCTTGCCCAGCCGACCGGCAAATTCGCCCGCCGCATCTCGGGCGTCTTCCGGTCGAGGATCGTCGGCAGATAGGCGAGCAGCAGCGATTCCGCCCCCGGCACTTCCTCGCGCACCGCCGCGATCAGCGCCGCGGTCGACGCCGCCAGCATCGCGCCCGCCTGGTCGAGCAGCGCCTTCTGCCCCGCATACATCGGCAGTCGCGCATCGGCGATCACCGGCGGATCGCCCCCGAACGCGGCCCGCGCCGCATCGTCATACAGGCACGGCGCCTGGGTCTGGGGCTGAACCCACCACCACGGCTCGCCGACCTGAAACCGCACGCTCAGCCCCGCATCGCGCCCGATCGCCGCAAACGCCCGCGCCACCGCCTTCAGATAGCCCATCGCCCCGGCATGCGCGGGCGACAGCAAGGTCGATGGCGGCTCCCACCCGGTCAGCGCCGGCGAACCGTCCCACGCCCGCTGCTTCCAGTCACCCCAGCAATGCGCGTCGAACAGCTCGTAACTCAGCGACCAGATGATGTTGTATCCCAGCGCCTTCGCCCGCGCCGCGAAATCCCGGTGCCACGCCGTGCACGGCACGCACAACGCACTCCCCGCCAGACTGACGTAGAAACCACCCCCCAGCGGCTCGAGCCGGAAATAGTGGCTCATCCCCACATAATGGACGATCGACCCGCGATACCCCAGATGCAGCGCATTGCGCAGCAACCGCTCGGGCGTCATGTGATAGCTGTCGTCATATCCGCTGGCGATGCTCAGCCCGTGTTCGGGCACCACCACATCGCCGATCGCCAGCACCGACCCCGATCCCTCGCACCGGATCGCCGACAATTCGACCCAGCCCTCGACCGGCGCGGCGAGCGGCTCCGCCGTCTCGTCGTAATCGGGCGCAACCAGCGACACGAACATCCGGTCGACATCGCCCGCAAATACCGGAACGCCTTCGTCAGGGAGCAGATACCCGCCGACCAGCGCATCGAAATCGAGCGTGACGACCGCATCCTCGGGCGACCCGCTCGCATAATTCCACAGCCGCACATACCAGGCGCGCGTCGCCCCGCTCGCATCGCGCCCCTCGATGGTCAGAACCGGGCCGTTGACCGCATCCAGCGCCCGCACGCCTCCCGATCGCCACCGGAACGACAGCCGACACCGCCGGAAATCGCGCCGCGTCTCGTATCGCAGCAGCGGATGGTCGTGCGTATCTTCCGCCGCCCAGATCAGCCCCGCCAGATCGTCCTTGCGATAAAAGACGCAATCGACCCGCAGCGCGTCCGCCGCCGTCGTCACCACGCTCGCCATCATCGGCCGCGGAAAATTCATCGTCCAGTAAACCGGATCGAAGCGGGCGATCACACTCCCCCGCTGCCCGGTCCGCTCGCTCGCGAGCCAATACCCCATAAAATCCTCCCCGGCACGGGGAGGGGGACCGTCCGCAGGACGGTGGAGGGGGATCGCCCCAGGCGCCCCCCAAACCCCCTCACTCCAGCCCGACCAACGCCGCCTTGACCGCCCGCACCACCTGTCGGCTCGATCGCTGCAACGCCGCCGGATATTCCCCGGCCTGCGCATTGACGGTGATCGCCACCCGCACCTCGCGAGCGCCAGACGACGGCACCCCCGTCTCCACTCGCCCCGCAGAGGTCGGCACGAACAACTCCGGCCCATTTTCACCCACACGATACGCCCGCCCCGGCGATACCGGCCCGCCCGTCGCCCGCCCCGGCGCGCCGACGACCGCCGCCAGCAACCCCGACAGCAACCCGCCCGCGCTCCCGCGCGATGTCCTGGCCCCGCCCAGCAGCGAAGCGACCCCGCCACCGATCGCCGCCTGCGCGATCTCGCCCATCACCCCCAGCGCCACCCGCCGCAGATCCTCGAACCCCAGCTTGCCGGTCCGCACCGCGCGCAACAGCGTCGTCTCGATCGCCCGCCCCGCCCGGTCGGCGCCCGCCACCAGCGGCCCGTCCAGCGCCCCGCGCATCTCCGCCACGTCGCGCGCAAAGCCTTGCGTATCGGCCCGCACCGACACGACCATCGTGTCCAGTTCATCCATCGGGAAATGCCTCCATCAACCGCGCCACCAGCCCCCGGTCCGGCGGCGCGACCGCCTCGCCACCCCCACAGGCCGCTTCGACCAGCGCCATGAGTTCCGCAGGCGTCGCCCGCCAGAACACCTCCGGCGCCCACCCGAACGCCAACCCCGCCAGCCCCGCCAGCCGCCGAGCAGCCCCCCCAAAATCCTCCCCGAGCTCGTCTCGGGGAGGGGGACCATTCCCGCAGGGAATGGTGGAGGGGCCTTCCTGAAGTCGCCCCCTCACCGCCCCGCCAGAATCTGCTGCAACAACACCCGCAAAACCGGCGTCACCTGCGCCAGTCCCGCAGCCACCACCGCCTCGCCCAGCCGCTCGCGCGTCAGCCCTTCAGGCGCCTCGAACCGACAATGCCAGAACAGCGCCACCAGCTCGCCCAGCGACAACCGCCCCTCCGCCGCCCGCTCGACCAGCGCGAACAGCGGCCCGACTTCGCCTTCCGCCGCCACCAGCGCCGCAAAGCTCGGCCGCAGCACGACCGTCTCCCCCGCCACGCGCAACGAAGCCTCCCCCCGCACCGGATTCGCAACCGTCACGCCGACACCACCACGCCCGAACTCTCCAGGCTCAGCGTGTAATTCCGCTCGCCATTATAATCCCCGGCATAATCCAGCCGCGTCACCAGGAACCGACCCGTCAGCGTCTCGCCCCCCTCGAAGCTCAGCCGATAATCGTCGATCGTCCCCGACAGGGCGTTGCCCTTCAACCGCGTCTCCGCCGCCGACCCGGTAAAGATCCCCGCCCCCGACACGCTGACCGCCCGCACCCCCGCGCCCGACAGCAATTCGCGCCAGCCGCCTGAATCCTTCGACGTGATCGCCACCATCTCGCCATTGATCGACAATTGCGTCGTCCGCAGCCCCGCCACCGTCGCGAAGCTGACCGGCGATCCCCCGTCGCCCACCTTCAGCAAGAACGCGCTCCCCTTCTCCGCCGCCATCAACTCTCTCCCCAGAAAAAATGCTTGCCCATCACCATCAGTGCCGCCGCGAAACGCCACCCGCGATCCAGACCTGTCGCCCCTCGACATCCGTCACCCCGGCCGAAGTGCCGGGGTCCACCGGGCAGCAAGCAAACCGAGAAAGGTTCAAGCGCACGCAAGCGGCTTGGTGGGCCCCGGCACTTCGACCGGGGTGACGGGCGGCTCAGGCGGCCCGAACTTGATGTCGATCGGTCCTGGCCGATCACCCCGCAGGCCGAACCATCCGCACCCGCCACTCGCTCGCCAGCACCCAGCGGTCGCCACCCTCGCGCAACATCCTCGCCCGGACCAAAGCCACGCTCGCCAACCTCCAGCCTTCGCCCAGGTCGCGCTGCAGCCCGCGCATCGCGCCGTCCACCGCCTCGCCGATGCCGCGCAGCCGGACGGGCCGCTCGCCACTGTCAGCCCCGCGCACCGTCACCCGATACTCGCGCGCCTCGACCCCTTTCGCGCCCCAGTCGCCCTGCACCGGCTCGTCGATCACCAAGTGCGGGCGGCTCCCGCGCGCGGGCGGGGCGTCGAATACCGGCACCTTGCCCGCAATCCCCTCCGCCGCCTCCAGCGCGACCACGATCGCCGCGACCAGCCGCTCGCCCGGCGTCACCGCACGCCTCCCGCCAATCGCATCCGCCGATAGGGTCGCCACAGCGCGCTCACCGCCGCGGGCGGCGCGTCTTCGGCGCTGCGCCCCTCGATCAGATGCGCCACCAGCAGCACGATCCCCTGCGCGATCGGCCCCGGCACATCGTCCCACGCCGCACAGTCGCCGGCGGTCAGCGTCACGCGCACCCGCCCTGCCACACCCGCCAGCGTCACCCGCACCCAGCCGTCGCCGCCCGCATCCAGATCGACGGCATAGCCACCCACCGGCATCGCAAATGCTGCGCCTTCCGCGGGCAAACCTTCCACCGCCGAAATCGCTACCACCGGCGTTGCCTCCAGCCGCCGCCAGCGCGCGTCGCTCGGCAGCGTCTCGCGACATTCGCGCACGATCAGCACGCGCCCGGCAAAGGCCTCGAACAGCGCGATCGCGCTCGCCGCCATCCGCTCGACCAGCCCGTCCGCCTCGCTTGCCCCGCCGCGCAGATACGCGCGCACGGCGTCCGCGGCGGCCGCCACGACCGCCTGCGGAATCGGATCCCGCTCCATCCTTATCTCCCCTAGAACCCGATTGCCTTGTCTCGATGCATTGGGGGCCGCGCGCCCCGCCCGCGCGCGGCCCCGTCGCCGCTCGTCAGCTCGCGGCGAACTTCATCAGCTTGATCGCCTCCGAATTGCTCACGCACCCGCCGACGCGCTTGGTCGCGTAGAAATGCACGAACGGCTTGTTCGAATAGGGATCGCGCAGCACCTGCGTCTCGGTCCGCTCGGCGATCAGATAGCCCGCCTTGAAATTGCCGAACGCGATCGAAAGCGAACCCGCCGCGATGTCGGGCATGTCCTCGGCCTCGACCACTGCATGGCCCAGCAACGTCGCGGGCTGGCCTTCGGTCAGTCCCGGCTGCCACAGAAACGCGCCGTCGCTCGTCTTGAACTTCCTGATGCGTGCCAGCGTCGCCGAATTCATCACCCACACCGCCCCCTGGCGATAGGGCGAGCGCAGCGACTGCATCAGGTCGATCAGCTTCTCTTCCGGGTTGGCCGCAAAGCCCCCCGCCGCCCCCGACACGATATGCTGTAGCGTCCCGAACGCGCGCGTCCCGTCCGCCGTCGTCGCGGTCGGCGCGGTCAGGAACCCGCGCGGGCGATTGACCCCCGAACCGCTGACGAACGCAGTGCCCTCCGCGCGCGCAAACTCACGCGCCACTTCCTCGGCCAGCCAGGTTTCGACGTCGAACCCGGCATCGTCCAGCATCGCCTGGCTCGCCGCCGGATTGGCGAACAGATCGCCCATCGGCGGCGCGATCTCGTTGAACACCGGCGTATCGGTGCCGGGACGTGCCTCCGTTTCCGCCGCCCAGCCCGACGGCGTGCCGCCCGATGCGACCAGCTTGCGATAGCCCGCCGATCCCACCTGCACGACATTGGCGATGGCACGGATCGGCGACACCGCGCTCAGCGTCGCATCGATCATCGCATCGATCTCGCGCGGCACCGCATAGCCGCCCTCGGCCCCGCTCGCCCCCGACATCGCCTTCAATTCCAGCACGCCGCCGCCCGATCGCAGGAACCCGTCGAACGCCCCGCCGCCGACGCGCGCATCGCCGCCCGCCAGCATCGGCCGCGCCACCACGCCGCGCGTCTCCACTCCTGCAAAGCTCTCGCCCAGCACGTCCGTCATCGCATCGCTCATTCGCCATCTCCACACATGAAAAAGGGCGCGGCCAATGCGGCCACGCCCACCCGTCATTCCTTCATTTCCGTTCGTGCTGGGCTTGTCGAAGGCCCTCCTGAGCGCCTGCCCTGGCAGGCAGTCGAAGGGCACTGTCCTTCTTACTGGACAGTAGACAGCGCCTATCCGCCCGCCTCGACCGCATGAACCCGCGCCAGCCGCTGCATCGGCTGCGCCACCAGGCTCACCTCGACCAGATCGACCGCGGTCAATTCCCGCACCGCCCCGCGCCGCACGCCGCGCGCCCGGTATCCGAAACTCAACCCCGTCACCGCGCCCTTCGCGACCAGCACCGCCAGCCGGGGATCGGCAACCGACCCGATCACCCGCAGCCCGCGTTCGTCCTCGCCCAGCACCCGGACCTCGCCCACCGCGCGCCCGCCATGCTGCCACAGCAAAGGCACCGTCGTCGGAGCCTCCGCAAACGCGCCGCGCCGCACCACGTCGCCCCCGCGATCCACCGCATCGAACACCGCCGCATAGCCCGCGAACCGCACGCTCACTTCACCCACCCGTCGAACCCCAACCGCACCGCCAGCCCGACCAGCACCAGCGCCAGCCCCAGCCGCGCCACCCACCCGATCGCCGCGCGCAACGCCGACCTTTTGGCATCGCGCCACGCCCCCAGCAGCTCGCGCAACTCCGCCATGTCCTTCGCCGCCGCCGGATCGTCCAGCCCCAGCCGCTTCAGCGCCCGCGCCGCGCCCAGCTCGCCCGCTTCTTCCGCAATCGCGCGCAAGGTCGCCAGATCCGCCCCGCGCCCCTCGGCCTGCCCGATCAGCTGCGCCAACACCGCCCCGTCGCTCATCGCCGCCTCCCGCTATGCCAGTCCCAGGATCTTGCGTTTCTCCTCCGCGTCCAGGAAATCGGCGCCCGTCACCTGACGCCACAGCGCCGCGCGGTCCTCCGCCAGCGCCGGCAACCGGTTCAAATCGATCGCCACCGAAGCCCCCGGAAACCAGCTCGCCAGCGCCTGTCCCAGCGCCCCGTAAATCTTGTCCGCCAGCGGCAGGATCGCCAGCCGCCACAGTGCCTTGTTGGCCTCGCGGTAATTGGCATAGCTGTTGTCGCCGGGCAGCCCGATCAGCATCGGCGGCACCCCGAAGGCGAGCGCGATCTCGCGCGCCGCCGCCGCCTTCAGCGCGACGAAATCCATGTCGGCGGGCGACAGGCTCATCGCCTGCCAGCGCAACCCGCCGTCGAGCAGCATCGGCCGCCCCGCATTCGCCGCCCCCTGGAACGCCGCGCGCATCTCTTCCTGCAACCGCTCGAACTGCGAAGCCGACAGCGCCGCCCCGTCGCGCGTCTCATACACCAGCGCGCCTGAGGGCCGCGCCGCATTGTCGAGCAGCGCCTTGTTCCACTTGGTCGCCGCATTGTGGATCGCCACCGCCCCCGCCGCCGCGCCCAGGCACCCCAGCCCGTAATGATCGTCGAGCGGATGAAATCCCCTGATGTGCACGATCGCCGGACGCCCCGCTTCATCCTCCGCAGCGATCCGCGTCACCCGCTCGCCCACCCGGTATCGATACGCCAACGGCCATCCGCTCGCGTCCGCCTCGATCGCCACCCGCTCGGGCCTCAGCGCATAAAGCTCCGCGGCCCCGCCATCGCATCCGCAGAGAATCTGGACATAGGCATTGCCGTGGAGCAGCAGCTGCGCCGCCACCGTCTCGACCAGCTGCTGCCCGCCCGATCGCGCCCGCACCAGCGCCTCGACGGCCGGATCGGACGCCGCCAAAGGCGCCTCGCCCACGCCTTCGACCACCAGCCGCACCGCGCGCTGCGCCACCGGATTGCCCGCATAGCCCTCGCGCACCTGCGCCTCATATCCGCGCGGCCATTCCCCGATCAGCGGCACCCCGCTTGCCGAACGCGCCAACGCCGGACGCGACGAATCGCGCCCGGCAGCCTTCCTGCCGAACCATTTCATGTGTTTCTCCCGACCTTCGGCCTAAAGCCCCCGCACCCCCGGCTCGCCCCCGCCCCCCAGCATCAGCGCGTGGAGCGCCCATACCAGCGCATCGGCCCGGTCGGGCGACCGCCCCGGCCCCTCGTAACCGCCGCCGGTCACCAGTCCGCACATCTCGTCCTCCAGCGCGGCGAAGTCCCCGACGTGAAACACGCGGCCCCGCTCATACAAGGCCGCCACCGGCTCGGCCCGCGCGACCTTCCCCCGGCGTGCATGAACCAGCGTCACCGCCATCGCCACATCGGCGGCGTGAAGCGTGGCGCGCACCATCTCGCCGCCCTGATTGGCCTCCGCCACCACCTTGTCCGCCTGCCACCGCGCCGCACAGCGCGCCACCGCATCCGCCCAGCCGCGCGGCGACGCCCCCACCACGCTTGCATCGTCGAGGACATAGCCATGCCCGTCCGCCCCCAGCGCCACCGCGACGATCCCGCACGCATCGCCGCCGATCCCAGCCGGCGGATCGACTCCGATCATCACGCGCGTCGCCTCGGGCGCCACCTTCACCCGCGCCCGCTCGATCAGCCCCCGCGTCCACAACGCCCCCGCGACATCCTCGATCAGCTCGCCGTCCAGCTCCTGCCGCCCCAGCAGGCTCGCGCCATATTCGCTGATCATCGCACTCACGAAACTGTCGGGCAGATGCGGGTTGTCGCGCGTCCGCCCCAATGTCTCGACGCAATCGGCCAAGCCCATCACCCGCTTCATCAGCTTCACCGGGCGCGGCGTCGTCGTCACCACGATGCGCGGGCGCTCGCCCAGCCGCATCCCCATCGTCAGATTGTCCCAGGCCGCATCCCCCCGCCGCCATTTGGCCAGTTCGTCGCACCACGCCGCGTGATGTTCCGGCCCGCGCAGTTTGTCGGGCGCCTCCGCCGAATAGACGAAGCCCTTGGCCCCCGACGCGAACGTCACTTCGCCCGCGCTCGGCCGCCACGTCACCGTCTCGCCGCTGCGCGCCACCGCGATCACCCCGCTTGGCCCCTCGATCATCACCTTGACCACATCGTCCGCCGTCGCCCCGACCAGCGCGATCCGGGCGTTCTTGTCCGACCGCGCCCATTCGCTCACCCATTCCGCCCCCGCGCGCGTCTTGCCGAACCCGCGCCCCGCGCGGATCAGCCACACCCGCCAGTCCCCCGGCGGCGCGATCTGCCCGGCGTGCGCCCAGCCATACCAGCGTTCCTGCAATTCGGTCGTCTGCCCGACGGTCAGGCCGTTCAGCACGATCATCCGCTGCGCCGGGCTCAGCCGGGCCAGCGTCTCGATCAGCGCGGCACCCTGTGCATCGGTATCCGGTGGCCTTGCACCCCCATCGTCCGGGTCGCCACCGTCCCCTGCGTTCGGCTTGCGGCTCATGCCGCGTCCTCGGCCTTGCCCCCGTTCAGCTTCTTCGCCAGCGTATCGAGCTGCTTCTTCAACGCCGCGTTGGTTTCCTCCGGCGTCGCCCGCTTGCCCCGATGCGGCTTGCGGTCGATCGACTGTCGATGCCGGTTCAACAATGCCAGCGCCAGTTGCACGCTGGCCGGGTTGAACGATTGCCGGTCGAATCCGGTGCCGGGACGCATTTTCTTCGGGTCGATCGCCTCATCGCCGTCAATCGGCTCGCCGATCGCAATGGCGTTTACCCCCGCCAGTGCGTGGGACAGCAACGCTTGCTCCAGCACCTCATATCCGCGCGCCAGCGCCTCTTCCCATAATGCAGCGAATGCCGGGTCGCGCCGCCGCAGGTCATAGGCGCTGTAGGGCGACATGCCGGCGACCTCGCACGAATGGCGCACGTTGCACGTCTCCGCCAGCATATTCAGGAACCGCCGCCGCCGCGTGATGGTCCAGCCATCCTTGCGGACCCGCCCCTTTTGCAGCACGCGCCTGGCCTGCCCGCCGATCCGCTCGCTCATCATCGCGCCCCCACACGAAAACGGGCCGCGGCATCCCTGCCCCGACCCGCAATTCCCCATCGTTCCCGATATGTGCCATATCAGCGTGACGATGTCAAGTATTTTGTGCCTATTTGGTTATATGCCGATAGTCGTCATGACGATCCCGGCCTAGTGTGGGGGCAAGCGACCCTGCTTCCCACTCCCGCAATTCCCGCCTCGCTCGCCGCCAACATCTTGAACCCGCACGCACTTCCCGCCACGGTGCGCATCGGGGAGCCAAAGCACCGCATGAGCCAACACCTGATCAACGAATATCGCGCCGAACTCGACCGGCTGCGCGCCGTCTCGGGAAGCCGCCGCGAAAGCGTGCTGCGCGAAGCGTTCAAGGATCTGCTCAAACGCTGGGGCAAATCGCACGATCTGCAATTCATCGCCGAACACGACATCGTGACGCGGGCGATGAACCGCATCTATCTCGACGGCGCGCTCCTCCACGGCCTGCGCGTTCCCTTCGGCTATTGGGAGGCAAAGGACGAAAGCGACGACCTCGAGCGGGAGATCGAGGCAAAGTTTCGCAAGGGCTATCCGCGCGACAACATCATCTTCACCGACGATGCGACGGCGGTGCTCTATCAGGACGGCGGCGAAGTCATGCGCGCCGCCATGCAGGGCGACGACGACAGCCTGCTCCGCCTCCTCACCCGCTTCTTCGCCCACGAACGCCAGGAAATCGCCGATTTCAACAAGGCGGTGAAACAGTTCGCCACCGACCTTCCCGCAATCCTCACGGCGCTACGCGAACGCATCGCCGAAAAGCGCGCCGCCTCCAGCGATTTTGCCGCCGCCGAAGCCGCCTTCCTCAAACACGCCCGCGACGCCATCAACCCGGCGGTGACCGAGGACGATGTTCAGGAAATGCTGATCCAGCACGTCCTGACCGAGGATATTTTTGCCAAGGTCTTCGACAATCCCGATTTCCACCAGCACAACAATATCGCCGCCGAACTCAAACGGCTTGAGGATGCGCTGTTCGGGCGCGGCGAAAAGCAGCAGCTTCTGCGCGCGCTGGCCCCCTATTATTCCGGCATCGCCAGCACCGCCGCGCTGATCCAGAGCCACAGCGAGAAACAGGGCTTCCTCAAGGCGCTCTACGAGGACTTCTACAAGGCGTATAACAAGAAGGCCGCCGACCGGCTCGGCGTCGTCTATACCCCCGGCGAAATCGTCCGCTTCATGATCCGCAGCGCCGACTGGCTGTGCGAACGGCATTTCGGCAAGAACCTCATCGATCGCGGCGTCGAAATCCTCGATCCTGCCACCGGCACCGGCACCTTCATCGTCGAACTGCTCGAACATTTTCGCGGCAACCACGAAAAGCTGCGGCACAAATACAAGGAGGAACTCCACGCCAACGAAGTGGCGATCCTCCCCTATTACGTCGCCAATCTGAATATAGAGGCGACGTATCAGGCGATTACCGGCCAGTTCGCCGAATTCGAAAATCTCTGCTTCGTCGACACGCTCGACAATGTCGACGCGCTCGGCATCCATTCCGGCCACCAATACAGTCTACTGGGCAGCCTCGCCGACGAAAATATGGAGCGGGTGAAACGTCAGAACCGCCGCAAGATCAGCGTCGTCATCGGCAACCCGCCCTATAACGCCAACCAGCAGAACGAAAACGACAACAACAAGAACCGCGCCTACGCCCACATCGATGCACGCATCAAGAATACCTATATCAAGGCGAGCACGGCGCAGAAGACCAAGCTGTATGATATGTATGCGCGCTTCTATCGTTGGGCGAGCGATCGGTTAGGCGACGAGGGGATTGTTGCCTTCGTTACGAATCGAAGTTTTATAGACAGCCGGACATTTGATGGATTCCGGAAACTGGTCGAGAAGGAATTTTCGGAAGGCTGGATAGTTGATCTGGGCGGCGATTTCAAAAGGCCAGGGTCTACCGGATCGGGCAATGTGTTCAACATTGCTACCGGAGTAGCTATCGCTTTTTGGGTCAAGCGCCGCAATCACGACGGGCGGTGTCGTCTGAATTATCTAGCCTGTCCTTCAGTCAGCGGTGACGAAAAACTTGGCTGGCTTGAGTCCCAATCGCTTGGAACGCCGGAATGGCAAGGCATCTCTACCGGCAAGTCGATTGACTGGATTGACCTTCCGGAGAGCAGCACGGCTGACTTAATACCCCTCGCAGATGCTGTTACTAAAAATTATGAAGGGACATCGCGAGATCGATCCCTGTTTAAAACGTATAGCTTGGGTATCGTTACTGCCCGCGACGATTGGGTCTATGATCGTGATCCGTCCTCACTTCTTGACAAGGTCGCTCATCAAATATCTGCGTTTCAAACGGCAATTGACGACCCAAGCCCATGGGATGAAAAAGATTCATCTGAGCCTCGCTTTCAAAACGGTCTCAAGTGGACTCGGTCACTAAAGTATCGGGCCCGCAGGCGCTTATCATTGGATGCCCCTGATGTGAGACCTGCAGCCTACCGTCCTTTCACGCGTCGTTTTTTGGCGTTTTCATCTCAGTTGAACGAGATGATTTACCTGAACGAGCGCCTTTATCCCGAAGGCTCTCGTTCAAACATCTCTCTATGTTTCAGTGACACATCACATCGGGCGGAATTTTGCGTTCAAGCGGTCAACGCGGTGCCTGATTACCATTTCGGAGCCTCGCTAGACGCGTTCCAACAGGTTCCACGCTACCGCTACACCAAATCCGGCGAACGGATCGACAACATCACCGACTGGGCGCTCAACAAGTTCGTCAAACACTATGGCAAGCGCGGCGTCACCAAGGATGCGATCTTTGCCTATGTCTATGCCGTCCTTCACGATCCCGTCTATCGCGAGAAATACGCGCTGAACCTCAAGCGCGAATTTCCGCGCATCCCCTTCTATCCCGATTTCGCGCGCTGGGCGGCATGGGGCGAAACCCTCATGGCGATGCATATTGGCTATGAGGATGTGGAGCCGTGGCCAGTGACGCGCACCGACACGCCCAACCCCAGACGCGCGGAGGGCACCCATCCCAAACCGGCGCTCAAATCGCTGCCCGAACAGGGAATCGTGCGGGTGGACGAGGATACGCAGATCACCGGCGTGCCGCCCGATGCATGGGCCTATCGCCTCGGCAATCGCAGCGCGATCGACTGGGTGCTTGACCAGCACAAGGAAAAGACCCCGCGCGACCCCACCATCCGTGAGAAATTCAACACCTATCGCTTCGCCGATTACAAGGAATCGATGATTCTGCTGCTCGCCAGGGTCGTCCGCGTCAGCGTCGATACCGTCGCCATCACCAACGAAATGGCCGCGCTCGACCGCACCGGCTGGGACGCGCCCGAATGACGGGCCGGGCCGGATGCGGGGTACGGCAGCCCTCGCTCCCCCGCATCCTGCCCCCGCTGGCACAGGGGCACGGTATCCCGGTTATGGGCCGGGCGCTGCCGCGCGTCTCCTATCCCCGAACGAAGCGCGCGCAATGGCGCTTAAGCCCGTCTATAGCTTCGACGGCAAACGCTGGATGCCGATCGGCCGCGCCGCAAAGCGCATCGGCACCAACACCGCGACCGTGAAGCGGATGATGGGCGACGGTCGCCTCGAATGGAGCCAGAACCCGAATGGCCTCGCCCTGCTGGTCGAGGAATCGGGCGCGCTCGCGCTGCGCCGCGAACGGGCGCCGGCTCGCCCCCTCAGCCTGCGGTCACCGCTGCCCATGCCTCTACCTCGTCGGTCCGCACGTGCAGCGTCTCGACCGCGCCCAGCGTCCCCGTCTCCGGATCGTAATCCACCGCGCGCTCCGCCTCGAATGTTGCGTTGCCCGCGATCGTTACCACCGGGCCATCCTCGCCCAGCTCGACCAGCGCGCGGACCAGCCCGCCGCGATTGCGCACCGTGATCCACGCCGCGTCGCGCACTCGCCCGGCCAGCACCGCCGCCAGCGTCGATGCCGCCATCGCGCTCCCGCAGCTATCGGTCAGCCCGACCCCGCGCTCGAACGTGCGAACGAACAGCGTCGCGGCATCCTGCGCCACCACGAAGCTAACGTTTCCCCGCGCCGGCAGCACCGGCGGCGAGGCCTCGCACCATTCGCCCAGCGCAACCAACTCGTCCTCGTCCACCGCATCGACGAACGCCACCAGATGCGGATTGGGCATCGCCACCGCGGTAAAGGCGCGCTCGCTCGGCAATTCCGGAACCGGCGTGTCGATCAGCTCCGCCGCCGCAATCCGCAACCCCACATCGCGCGTCGCCGTCGAAACCGGCCCCACCCGCGTCAGGATGGTCTCGACCCCTGGCGCAATCGGCTCGGCCCGCGCGACATCAGCGCTGCTGGTCTTCAGCTTGACCCGCGCCGCGTCGATCCCCAGCAACTCGAACCCCAGCCGCGCGGTGCAGCGCAACCCGTTCAGGCACGTCTCCGCCTCCGACCCGTCGCTGTTGAACATCCGCATCCCGAACGCATGATGTTCGTCGCCCTCGACCAGCACCAGCAACCCGTCGCCCCCCACCGGCCCTTTGCGATCCGCCACCGCCCGCGCCAGACTCGCCCACGCGGCATCGCTCCAATCCAGACCCCGCCCGTCGATCAACGGAAAATCATTCCCCGACCCATGACATTTGATGAACTCAATCCGCATGGTCGTTCGGATACACACTGTCCTTGCTGCTGACGAGGGGCACCGGGCGCATATGCGGAGGCGAAGAGGGCAGGCGATGCGCAAAGGCGGCGACAATCCGTCCGCCATGTGCGACAAGCCCGTGCGATGTGTGACGGAACCTGCGAGTGACCGGGCTGCTTCTGTTGGCGGTGCTGATCCTGGGCGGGGTGGCAGTGCATCTTCATCGCCGCTTGGCCGCGGTCGAACGCCGCGCCGACCGTCTCGAATCGCTGGTCGATCTGCTCGGACCGTCGCAGTCGACCGACGCGCTCCGCCCGTCTCCGGTCGCAGAGGCCACACGCGCCGCGCCGTGGCGCTTTCCCGGCGCCGAACCGAAGAACTCCGCGCCCTCAATCCCGCCACCCCCGACCAAGCCCCCGGTCGATTTCGAATCGATGATCGCCGGTCGCCTGCCCATCTGGATCGGCGGCGCCGCGCTCGTTCTGGCGGGCTTCTTTCTCGTCCGCTGGTCCATCGAATCCGGCCTGCTCAGCCCCGCCGTCCGTGTCGTCCTCGCCGCGCTGTTCGCCGTCGCGCTCATCGTCGCGAGCGAAGCCGCGCGTCGTATTCCCACCACCGCCGACGATCCGCGTATCGGCCAAGTGCTGGCGGGCGCGGGCATCGCCTCGGCCTATGGCACGCTCTACATGGCCGCCGCGCTTTACGACCTCATCGCCGCGCTCCCCGCCTTCGTCCTGATGATCGGCGTCACCGCGGCCGGCCTTGTCCTCGCCCTTCGCCACGGCCCGCCGACCGCAGTGATGGCGCTGGTCGGCGGCTTCGCAGCACCGCTGATCGCCGGGTTCGATGTCGCGGGCGTCGGAGCGTTGCTCGTCTATCTCGGCCTGTTCGTGGCGGCCTTGTTGGGGCTCGCCATCCATCGCGGCTGGGCATGGCTGGCGCTCGCCGCCACCGCCAGCGGCTTTGCGTGGATCAACCTGCTGCTGTTTCTCCTCAACCCGAACGACCTGCCCGCGCTCGGCCTGTTCGTCGTGCTGCTCGCGGTCGGCGCGACGCTGGCGCTCCCGGCAACCGAAACAGGCTCCCGCTGGATCCGCCTGCTTCCGCTCGCCGCCGGTCTGGTCCAGCTTCTGCTGCTGGCCCCCGCGCTCGATTTCTCGCCGCTTGCTTGGGGCTTCTACCTCACCCTGTCCGCTGCCGCCCTGATCCTGGCGTGGCGCGACCCGAAGCTGGTGATCGCCGCCATCGCTGCCGCGATGCTGTTGCTCATCCTGCTCGCGACCGCGCTGTTCCGGTCCAATCCGGGCACCGCGCCCATGATCGCCATCGCCGCAACGCTGCTGTTCGGCGGCACAGGCCATGCGCTGGCGGCGCGGGATCGCGGCTGGCCCCTCGTCGCCATCGCAGGGACCGCAGGCCCGTGGCTGATCGCGCTCGGCACCGTCGCCCCGCTGATCGCAGATGCGCTCTGGGCAGCAACCGGCCTCGCCTTGGCCGCCGCCTGCGCCAGCCTCGCATGGCGTCGCCGCGCCGTCACCGACACGCGCGACCCCGGCCTGATCCTCGGCAGCGCCTTCGCCGCGATCCTGTTCGTCGTCGCGCTCGATCGCTTCGTGCCGGTCGCCTGGGTCGCGCTGCCGATCGTTGTCGCAATGGCAGCGCTCGCCTGGTGGGCCGACCAGACGCCGGATCGCGACCTCGCACGCCTGCCAACCCTAGCAATCGCCGCCGCCATCCTCGCCGCCGCGCAACCGCTGACCGAATGGCTCGGCGCCGCATCGCAAGCGCTCACCGGCAACGCGTTGATCTTCGCCAGCCTCCCCGATCCGCTGACCGCACTGCGCAGCTTCGCGCTGCCCGCCATTGTCGCCTTCGCGCTTTTGAAATGGCGCTCCATCACCTTCGCCACCCACCGCCCCCAGGTGGCGCTGATCGCCACCGCCCTCGCGCTGATCGCGCTCCACATCCTCGCCAAACAAGTCTTCGCGATCACCACCCAATCGGCGTTCGTCGCCAACGGCTTCCTAGAGCGCGCGCTCATCACCCAGGCGCTGCTCGCCACCGCCTGGCAGCTCCGCCGCAGCGACCGTGCGACCAGATTGGCCGCCGCGCTCACCGCGCTCGCGCTGTTCCGCATCGTCTGGTTCGACCTCATCGTCTTCAACCCCGCCTTCATCGCCCAGTCGGTCGGCGCGGTCCCGGTCGCCAATTTCGCGGTCGCCCATGCAGGACTCGCCGCCTTCTGGCTCTGGACCATGCCTCCACAACGCTGGCTTCGCATGTCGGCTACCGCAACGACGCTGATCGCGGGTGTTGCCCTCGTCCGCCAGCTCGCGCAGGGCGACATCCTCACCGGCGGCATCGGCGTCACCGAAAACTGGGGCTATTCCGCCGTCCCCTTGGGCATCGGCCTGTTCTGGCTCTGGCGCGGCATCTCGACCGAAAAGCGCGACCTGCGCACACTCGGCATCGCGCTCCTCACCGCCGTCACCTTCAAGGTGTTTCTCCTCGACGCCGCAAGGCTCGACGGCGTGCTCCGGGTCCTGTCCTTCCTCGGCCTCGGCCTCGTATTGATCGGCATCGGCGCGCTCTATGGCCGCTTCCTCCGCCGCCCCAAACCCACGCCTACCGCCTGAGCCCATAATGCTCGGCCAGCCGGTCCAGCGCCAACCCCAGCACCAGCTTGCCCGCGCGCTGGGGCCAGCCCAGCGCCCGCTCGGCATCCGCCAGCCGCTCATCGGCGCACACCACCCGCCACAGCACGTCGTTCAGACCCGGTCCGACGCCCGCGATTGCCGCATCGAACCGCCGCTTCGCCGCGATCTGCGCGGTAGTCGGGTCCAGCGCCTCGCCCGACCCGCCGCGAGCGGAGGCATCCCACCGCATCGTCACGCTCGGCGCGATCGACGCGCGCTCGTAATCGCCGCGCAGCCGCTCGCCCGCCTCGATCTGCCGCGCATCAATCATCTTGCGCGCGCCCAGCCAGCTCAGCGCCGATTCCCCTAGATTGACCGTCACACTGCGCCCGCGGCCAGCCACCGTGCGTCCGTCCAACCGCCGCTCCACCAATTCGCGCATCTGCTCGCCTCCATCCACCATTGAATGTCACTTGCCATCAACGGCACGTTGTAGGAAAGAAGAAAAACCAGATCGGTTAATGGGAGCCCCTAGCGATGATCACCGCCATCCGCGAAGTCCGCCGCGCTCAGGGTTTGACCCTCGATCAGGTCGCCCAGCGCTGCAATCCGCCCACCACTGCGCAAACGATCGGACGGCTGGAAACCGGCACCCGCACGGTTTCGGTCGGCTGGCTCAACCGCATCGCCGACGCGCTCGGGGTCGATGCGTCGGATCTGGTGGCGATGCCCGACCGCCCCGACATCCCGGTCGCCGCGATGCTCGACGCCGACGGTGCCAGCGCCCCACGCCACAAATCGCGCGTCACCCCGCCGAAGGCAACCCCGCGCCTCGTCGCCGTCACCGTCCATGCCGGGATCGGCGACTATCGCAGCGGCGACGACATCTGGTGCGAACGCCTGGAGCCCGAATTTTTCATCAACGCGCTCAACCGCGACATCCTCGTCCCCCGCCCCGCAGGCCGATACCTGTTCGGTCGACTGATCGGTCGCGAAGCCCCCGCTGGCGACACCCCCGGCAAGCTCCACTTGCTCCCCCTGGGCAGCGGCCAGCGCCAGCAAGTCGTCACCGACCCCGCCTGGATCGCGGAAGCCGTGCGCCTGGTGCGCCGTCTGTAGGGGAAAGCCAGGAAATGGTGGGCGATGACGGGCTCGAACCGCCGAC
This sequence comes from Pseudomonadota bacterium, assembly GCA_023418595.1. Classification (GTDB taxonomy): domain Bacteria; phylum Pseudomonadota; class Alphaproteobacteria; order Sphingomonadales; family Sphingomonadaceae; genus Sphingomonas. Next base: position 92,602 of record JAEZZI010000013.1, on the reverse strand, counting down.
CCTCTCGGTGTAAACGAGATGCTCTACCAACTGAGCTAATCGCCCGGATGCCCGGAAGCTGCGCGTGTAACGGGTTTGGGGCGTGGGTCAATACGCGGTCATCAGCAACTGCGCTTCACGTCCAGGACAGCCACGTCATCGCTTAGCAGGACGTCATCTCACCGATCCGCAGCCGACAACGCTCTGTCCCCGACACTGATGCCCATCGCGCCCGCAACCTCAGCGGACGACTCTGATCGCCTCAAAAATTGGGGCCGCGTTAGCCCCCTACGGCAGGCTAGCATCCAATGACCGGGCTAACGACTTCGTGTTCGACGCCATCACATCGACGCGCAGGGAAGACTCAAGGCGGATGTCGCGCGCCCATCTGATAGCCGCCCTGTTCTGAACCGATGGGTCGCTCGGCAGCCAGGGGTAAGAACCGGCTGGGGACGTTCTTCCTGCGTCGTGAGCCAGGTTCAGATTATTCGCGCGGGCGGGGGATGCAAAGAAATGGTGGGCTCGTCGGGGCTCGAACCCGAGACCTACAGATTAAAAGTCCGTTGCTCTACCAACTGAGCTACGAGCCCACACCGAGCGGTCACCTAGGCGTGGGGACCCTCCGGGTCAACCGGTTGCGAAGCTGGTTCAGCGTCAATTTCGTGATGGGGTCGTGCCAGTCGGGCGCGACCGCCGCGGCTGGACCGAGCACGAAGTCGCGCTGGCGGAACGCGATGTGCGGGATCACCAGCCCAGGCGATGCCCAGCACCCGCCCGACCACAGGATGATGTCGAGATCGACGACGCGCGCGCCCCAGCGCTGGCCGCGCCGCCTGCCGAAATCGCGCTCGATGGCTTTCAGCCGAACAAGCAGGTCGGGCGGGGTCTCGTCGCTTTCGATCACGCACGCGGCATTGGCGAAGCGGCGGATCGACGGGCCGACCGGCGGCGTTTCGACGATCGGCGACGCCGCCTGCACCGCCCCCAGCGCGGCGATCGCGGCCCGCACCTCGTCGCGCGGGTCGCCATGCCGCCCGCGGCGGTTCGATCCCAGCGCGATCAGATAGGTTGAGCTTTCCACCCAAAGCCGCCTATCGCCGATCCATGTTCGTGCCCAGCCCCCTGCCCGCCACCGAGCCTCCGCGCGATTGCCCGCGCTGCCCGCGCCTGGTCGCGTTCCGCGACGACCTGCGCGCCCAGCATCCCGACTGGTGGAACGCACCGGTCAACGCGTTCGGCGATCCGCAAGCCTGGCTGGCGATCGTTGGCCTGGCCCCCGGCAAGCACGGCGCCAACCGCACCGGGCGCCCCTTTACCGGCGACTATGCCGGCGACCTGCTGTTCGCAACATTGGGCAAGTTCGGATTTACCGAGGGAACCTACGACGCGCGGCCCGACGACGGATTGCTGCTGAAGGGCGCGATCATCATCAACGCGGTCAAATGCCTGCCCCCGCAGAATAAGCCGACGCCGGAGGAAATCCGCACCTGCCGCCCGTTCCTCGACGCACAGGCGAACGACCTGCCCAACGCGCGCATATTCGTGGCCCTTGGCCAGATCGCGCATCAATCGGCGGTGAAAATCTTGGGCGGGCGACTGCCCAAGGCCAAGTTCGGGCACCTCGCCGAACACCGGATGCCGGGCGGGCAAATCCTGATCGATAGCTATCACTGCTCGCGCTACAACACCAACACCGGGCGGCTGACGGCGGAGATGTTCGAGGCGGTGTTCGAACGCGCGCTGGCGGTGAAGGCGGCGCTGTGAACGGCTGGCGCCAGATGACCGAACGCGACCTCGATGGCGTTGTCGCGGTCGCGCGGGTCGCGTTTTCCGATCATTTCGAGGATCGCGACTGTTTCGCCGAACGGCTGGCGCTTTATCCGCGCGGATGCCGGGTGCTGGCGGAAGATCGGGATCGCGTGGTCGGCTATGGCATCGCCTATCCGTGGGTCGCGGATTCGATGCCGCCGCTGAATGCGCGGATCGGGGCGCTGCCGGATGAGGCGGCGTTGATCTATCTCCACGACCTTGCGCTGTCGCCCGTTGCGCGGGGCTCCGGCGCGGCGAGCGGCTTCGTCGCGTGGCTGGTCGATCATGCGCGTGAGGCAGGCTGGCCGCGCATCGCGCTGGTCGCGGTCAACGACGCTGCGCCGTTCTGGGCGCGGCAGGGGTTCGCGGCGGTCGACAGCCCAGAGCTGCGCGCGAAACTCGCCACCTATGGCGACGACGCGCGCTACATGGTGCGCGAGTTCGTATAGGCCCACTCGTCATTGCGAGCGCAGCGAAGCGATCCAGCGTCTCGCGTCACCCTCTGGATTGCTTCGCTGCGCTCGCAATGACGGTGGCACTCAAATCGCCGCATTCTCCTCGTCACGTCCCGGCCGCTTGGGCTTCCGGCCCAGCACATGGCCGATATAGAGATGCTGGACGAGCACATAGATCACCACGGTCAGCGGCGCTGCCAGCACGATCCCCGGTGCGCCGAAGATCACGCCCGCGGCAAAGATCGAGAAGAGCAGCACCAGTGGCGGCAATTCGACCGCGCGCTTCTGGATCAGCGGGTTGAGGACATTGCCCTCCATCTGCTGGATGATCAGATAGACGATCGCCGTCCACAGCCCCGTCGTCGGATCGACCGACAGTCCCAGCACCACGCCCGGAATCGCCGCCAGGATCGGCCCGACATAGGGGATGAGTTCGAACGCCGCGGCGATAATCGCCAGCGCGAACGCATTGGGCACGCCCGCGATCGACAGGCCGATATAGACCATGACGCCGACGAACAGGCTGGCCACCGCCTGCCCCGCCAGCCACAGTTTCAGCCCCTTGCCGCAATCGGACAGCGTGCGCGTGGCGAGCGCTTCCGACGATTGGGGCAACAGCCGCATCAGCCCCTTCCGATAGAATTCGGGGTTTGCCGCCAGGAACACCGCGCCCGCCAGCACCAGCACGATATCGGCGATGATGCTGCCCGCCGACAGCATGAAGCCGCCTGCCCGCTGGAAGATCGTCGATGCCTGACCGAGCAGCGACTGCGCCGCCGCTTCGAGGTCGTAATCGATATTCCACGCCTCCAACTGGCGCTGGACGCGTTCGACCGCACCGGGAAATTGCTCGCTCAGCATCGCAAACTGGCCGGAGATCAGTCCGCCGAACACGACGCCGAATCCGACAAGGAAGCCGATCAGCAGCAACACCGCGAAGCTGGTCGCAATACCCCGGCCCAGCCCCAGCCGCTCGAACGGCTGCGCGAGCAGGCGGATGACGACCGCCACGACCACCGATCCGAACAGCAGAAGCAACAGATAGCCGAGCTTGAGCACCAACGCCGCCAGCGCGACCACCGCCAGCAGCACCAGCACGCGGCGCGTGAAATCGGCGATGTTCCCCTGACCCATCCTGCTAACCCCCTAGTTTCGAGGGTGTAACGGAGCGCGTGGCGGTTGGTTGCGTCCCTTTGGACTTGCTCTTACGCCACTGCGCGATGAAACGGCGTGAGCCGAAACGCCCAAAGCCCGTCATTCCCGCGAAGGCGGGAATCCATCTCCGAACATCTCCACGGCCGCGCACGTTGCGAGGACGGGAGATGGATTCCCGCCTTCGCGGGAATGACGAGAGGGGGAGGTCGCGTTCTCGCGCCCGAAGCACCGCCCATGCTCGCCCCTCCCGCCTGCGCGGGAGCAGCGGGCGTCAGATATCCTGCACCAGCCGCCCGTACAGTTCCGGCCGCCGGTCGCGGAAGAAACCGAAGGCCGCACGGTGGCGCTTTACCCGGTCGAGGTCGAGCGTCGCGGTGATGACGCCCTCTTCCTCGCGGTCCAGTTCGGCGAGGATGTCGCCGCGCTCGTCGGTAATGAACGACGTGCCGTAGAATGTCTGGCCATGCTCCACCCCCACCCGGTTGGCGGCGATCACCGGCACCACGTTCGACACCGCATGCCCGACCATTGCCCGGCGCCACAGCCGCGCGGTATCCAGGCTGTCGTCATGCGGCTCGCTGCCGATCGCGGTCGGGTAAAACAGCAGCTCTGCGCCCATCAGCATCATCGCGCGCGCGGTCTCGGGATACCATTGGTCCCAGCAGATGCCGACGCCGATCGTCGCCCGGTCAGGTCCGTCCCACACCTTGAACCCGGTATTGCCGGGGCGGAAATAGAATTTTTCCTCATAGCCCGGCCCGTCGGGGATGTGGCTCTTGCGATACACGCCCGCGACGCGCCCATCGGGGCCGATCATCGCCAGGCTGTTGTAATGATGCGGCCCATCGGCTTCGAAGAAACTGGTCGGGATGTGGACGCGCAGTTCGGCGGCCAGCGCCTGCATCGCCAGCACCGCCTGATGCTCGGCAGTGGGCCTGGCGTTCGCGAATAGCCCTTCGTCCTCGACCCGGCAGAAATATTCGCCCTCGAACAATTCGGGCGGCAGGATCACCTGCGCCCCGCGCGCGGCGGCCTCGCGCACCAATCGCGAGACATTGGCGATGTTCGCGTCGATATCGTTCGAAAAGCCGAGTTGCAGCGCGGCGACGGTAATCTGGGTCATGTCCGGTCCATAACGTCATTCCAGCGAAAGCTGGAATCTCGTGAGAGGGAAAATGCGGCCCGAGATTCCAGCTTTCGCTGGAATGACGTCAATTACCGCGCGGGAATCTGCTGGCTGATGCAGTGGAAGCTGCCGCCGCCGGTCAGGATATGGTCGGCGCGCTGGCCCACCACTTGGCGGTCGGGAAAGATCGCCTGGATCGCCGCGACCGCCGCATCGTCATTCTCGGCACCATAGAGCGGCACCACGACGGCGGCATTGCCGATGTAGAAATTCATGTAGCTCGCCGGAATCACCTCTTCCTCGTCGTTGAGGATGCGCCCCGGCGAGGGAACGCGGACCACTTCCACCCCGAATGCCTCGGCACGGGTCGCGGCGTCCTGATAGACGCGCCAGTTCGGGTCGTTCTCCGCTGCCTCCGGCATCGCCAGCCGGTTCGCACCCACGAACCGCGCCAGATTGTCGACATGCCCGTCGGTATGATCGTTGTAGAGGCCGTCGCCCAGCCACAGCACGCGGCCATAGCCCAGGTCGCGCGCCAGCTTCGCCTCGACCTGATCTTGCGTCAGGTCGGGGTTGCGGTTGCGGTTGAGCAGGCATTGCTCGGTGGTGACCACGAGGCCCGTGCCGTCGCCATCGATCGCGCCGCCCTCCAGCACCCAGTCGTGCGACGCGAGCGTCATCCGCCGAGACGCCGCCAGCCGCGCACCGATATCGTCGTCGCCCGGCAGGTCGTATTTGCCGCCCCAGCCGTTGAAGCCGAAATTATGCGCACGCCCGTCGCTGCCGACGATCGGCGCGGTATCGCGCAGCCAGATGTCGCCGAACGGCTCGGTGACCACCTCGGCAAAATCACCCGCCATTTCGCGTGCCGCATCCGCCGCTTCGTTATCGGCGGCGACTAGGATCACCCGCTCGCCGCGCCCATCGGCATGAACCGCGCGGGCGAACGCGACGACTTCGGCGCGGGCGGGATCGAGGTCGTCGAGCCACAATTCGGGATGGCTGGGAAAGCCGATCCAGACGGCGTCGTGCGGCGCCCATTCGGGCGGAGGCGGCGGGGTGTCCATGGCGCGAGGATTTAGGGGGTCGGGGGGAATTGGAAAAGGGGTGACGCGTATTCAGCACTCCCCGTCACCCCGGCCACAGTGCCGGGGTCCACGGCGCGGCGCGCGCACCGCGAGAGATCAAACAAAGCGCAAGCGGCTTAGTGGACCCCGGCACAATGGCCGGGGTGACGATTGGGTTACCGGCTGATCTCAGCCCGGCTGGCATCGCGAACCGCGCGAAACTCGTCTCCCGGCGTCCAGTTCGGCCACATGTCGCCCTCGGCCAGTTGCCGCGACAGCGTGTAGTAAGCGCGCAAATCCTGCATCGCCCCGCCCCAGTCCCAGTCGGGATCATATTCGTCGCCCGGCGCGTGATAGATTTTGGCGCGCGCCGCGGCATAGGCCTTGTGCGCTTCGACGCCGCCCTCGACCAGGTTCGACCCCGCGCCGCCATAGAGCATCGGCACGCCCTTCTGCGCGAAGGCGAAATGGTCGCTGCGATAATATCCGCCCGCCGCCGGGTTGCCCGCCGGTTCCAGCACGCGGTCCTGCGCGGCGATGATCGGGCGCAGCATCCCCTCAAGCTCCGACTTGCCCGGCCCGACGATCCCGTAATTCCGCGTCGCCCCCGCCATCGGCAGCGAATCGACATTCACCCCGCCGACCGTCTTGTTGAGCGGAAACACCGGGTTGGCGGCATAATATTTCGCTCCCAGCAGCCCCGATTCCTCCGCGGTCACCGCCATGAAGGCGAGCGTGCGCTTCGCCGGTCCCGCCTTGGCATGCGCCTCGGCCAGCGCGACCATCGCCGCGGTGCCGGTCGCATTGTCGATCGCGCCATTGCAGATATCGTCGCCGTCCACCGCGTCGCAGCGCCCCAGATGGTCCCAATGCGCGGTGTGCATCACCACCTCGTCGGGCCGCTCGGTGCCGGGAAGGATCGCGATGACGTTCTTCGACGCCTGACGCCGCACATTGCTGTTGAAACTGGTCGATGCCTTCAGCCCGAGCGGCACAGCCTTGAAACCGGGCCGTGCAGCGGCGGCGGACAGGGCATCGAAATCCTGACCCGCGCTGGCGAACAGCTTCCTCGTCGCCTCAAGCTGCAACCAGCCGATCGCCTGCGAAGCGCCCTGCTCCGCGCCCTCCATCTGCCATTGCGGCCCTGTCCATGACGACTGGACGACGTTCCAGCCGTAGGAAGCGGGCTCGCTCTGGTGAACGATGATCGCGGCCGCCGCCCCCTGACGCGCGGCCTCCTCATATTTGTAGGTCCAGCGCCCGTAATAGGTCATCGCCTTGCCGCCGAACGTCCCCTCCAGACCCTCGGCCTGCCAGTCGGGATCGTTGACCAGGATGACGACCGTCCTCCCCTTCACATCGACGCCCGCATAGTCGTTCCACCCCCGCTCGGGCGCGTTGACCCCGTATCCGACGAACACGACCTCGCTGTTCGTGAGGTTGATGGTGGGATCGAGCCGATAGCTCCCCACCACCATGTCGGTGCGATAATCGAACGACAGCGGCGTTTTGCCCCCGGTGAACACCAACGGCTGCACGTCGCTTGCGGTAATCTCGACCAGCGGCACATCCTGGAACCAGCTTCCGTTGTTGCCGGGCTTCAACCCCGCCTTCTCAAACGCCTGCGCCAGCAGCGCGACGGTCTTTTCCTCACCCACTGTGCCGGGTGCGCGCCCCTCGAATTCGTCGGAGGACAGGCGCTCGGTGAGGGTCTTGAGCGTGGTTTCGTTGATCTGGGGTTGTGCCGTCTGCGCGAGCGCGAGCGCGGGCGTGGTGACGAGGAGGAAGGCCGAAAGCGACAGAGCGAAACGCATGGGGGCAGGGTCTCCGGTGGGTGGGATGTGACGAGACTATAGTGGGGTTGTGCGCTAGGTGTCGATTAGTGGCGAGGGTGCCCAAACTACAAGACTCGAGCAGGAAGCACGCTTGAAGCTTATGAGCGGCTAAAGAGTTGGGCGTGTTATCACCTGCGGAAATCACCGGGACGATCCGACATAAGCCACGGGCCGCGTCGCCGAAGCGACGCGACCCGTTTGGAAGTCCGACGGAAGTCGGGGTGAGCGTTAAGCGTCCACCCAGATACGGAACGCTTTCAAGCCATACGAGCTGGCATAGATACGGCGACCGTTCCGGGTGATCCACTTCACGAACACCGCCTTCTTACCAGGCGGGGGCGTGTTGGAACCCATTTGGATTCTCCAACGGTGCGGCCCGGTGTTCTTGCTTCCTTTACCGTTTGCGCTTATGTGCGCAATTGACTGTGGTCGGTTCAGGATCGCTCACCCTTTTCAGGGGCCGCGTTCTGATCAGGGCCTTTCCTAAGGGGCGCGGCGCATGTCGTGCCCCTTTTTCTTTGATATTGAAAGCACCGGGCGATCCGGTTCGAAGCGATGGCGGAGTTTTCGAGCACGGCACATTACGGCATCCATGCTAACTCCAAACTTTCGCTGCGCCTCCCGAATCGTCCGACAACGCAAAAACGCTTCTCGCGGCATGAGGAATGCAGCCGCGAAGATATTCGCTTGGCGTTCAGGATCGAAAAGCGGTTGATAGACATCGGTCTTAGCGCGGTAGCTTGGGAGCCCACAGTGCATGAGGAGATGTCCGAATTCATGCGCTGCAGTCATGCGCGCCCGCGGATCGGAACGTTGAAGGGCATGATACACACCGGCCCTCAACCGAATTATCGGTAGCTGGCAGTCGGTTAGCCCGTCCAGTCGACCCATTACACGATCTTCTTCTACGATGAACTCGTAGTCGTCGATCAGATCGTAAAGCACCTGTTCGAGAAGCGGGGTCATAGAAACACGATCGCCAGGAGCCAGTCCCAGGATGCCTCTCGCGTTATCCGCAAGCTCCTCTACTTCGCGCGCTGTTCTCGACTGAACGATCCTTGCGTCAACCACGAGTATCCTCCTTGATTATCCGGCGGATTTCGTCTTTCTTTTCAGGCGAAAGTCGTGCGAAACCGGTTGCCAGCATAGAAGCAAGCAGTCGGTCGTCGTTAGACGCTCCGTTTTTAAGCTTAATCGCATATTCACTTTTCGAAACGGCTGCGGCCCGTCTCAATTTATTCACGTCATCGCCAATCAGACCGAGCGTTCGAATAACTTGATCGACAAAACCATCTTGGAGTGGCTTATTTCCGGTTTCGATCTGACTCAGGTATGGAACGCTTATCCCCAAGCGTGTCGCGAGTTCGCCGAGCGTCATCGAACGCTCCTTCCTCTCCTGTCGCAACATTTTCCCAAACTGGTTCACGATGGCCTCCTCGTGCGCTAACCCCCGCAAACACCTGGTTGTCAGAACCCCCGAATGTTTGCTGGATTAGTAAATAGTTTGCTGAGCTAGCAAAGTCAAGGGCCCGCATTCGGGTCTGGCAATCCGCAGGCGGCATTACCGAAATGGCGAGTTATCCGCGGCAACGGTTAGTTTTGGATCACTTGCTGTCCTACATCACGAATTTCTGCTCGAAACTGGCCGATGCAGTTCCCATCCGCATCCATCCTTAAACGATTCTCTGCTCGTCCACGTCCGCCCCATAAACGGATCGTGCAATCACGCGTAAGCCGTTCGCACCGCCTCCCGCGAAACAGTGCGATCGTGTCAACCTTGTCAACTTGTTCAGGAAAGTTTCCGTCCGCGTCAGGTTTGGGGCAGCGTCAAACTCACGCACGAAAAAAGGCGGCTTCCTTTCGGAAACCGCCCTTTTTCTGTCTCGGAGCGCCGCGGGCAAAGCCCGCGTCGTCGGTCGGCGCTGTAGCGCCGCCGGCCGCTCGCGCTGAGGGATGTGCTGGATTTAGCTTCGCTAAATCCGGCGCATCAGCGCGAGTAGAATTCGACCACCAGATTCGGTTCCATCTTCACCGGATAGGGGATTTCGTCCAGCGTGGGCACGCGGTTGAACGTCACCTTCGATGCGCCGTCGGTGACGACATATTCGGGGATGTCGCGCTCGGCCAGGCTCTGCGCTTCGATCACCAGCACCATTTCCTGCGCCTTCGAACCGAGCGAGATTTCGTCGCCGACATAGCAGCGGCGCGACGCGATGTTGCACTTCACGCCGTTGACGCGAACGTGACCGTGCGACACGAGCTGGCGCGCGGCGAAGATCGTCGGTGCGAACTTGGCGCGGTACACGATCATGTCGAGGCGCTGTTCGAGCAGGCCGACCAGATTCTGGCCGGTGTCGCCCTTCATGCGCGACGCTTCTTCATAGGTGCGCTTGAACTGCTTTTCGGTGATGTCGCCGTAATAGCCCTTCAGCTTCTGCTTCGCGCGCAGCTGGATGCCGAAATCCGACATCTTGCCCTTGCGGCGCTGACCGTGCTGACCGGGGCCATATTCGCGCTTGTTGACGGGCGATTTGGGACGACCCCAGATGTTTTCGCCCATCCGGCGGTCGAGCTTGTACTTGGCGCTGGAGCGCTTCGACATGTGATATTCCTTGGCAATAGCGTGTAACGTTGACCCTGATCCTCGAAGGACCATGATCGCATGTCCCGGTCATCGCCCGACCCGGATGGACCGTGGCTACCGCTTCACCGGGAGTGCGGAGCCTGATTGCGAAGGGCGCGCGTTAGGCGGGGCCGCGCGCGGAGTCAAGATATGCTCAGCCCGGTTTCAAATCACTGACATACGGATCCTCGGAACGACCGCGCGGATCCTCGATATCGAACTGACGCGATTCGATCGCTTCCCATTGTCGGGCTGTCCGGCACACGGATGCCCGACCGAGGCGGCTCCCGGTCGTCGCCGGGACAGATTTGCATATCCGCTTTTCACGCTCCGGCTTGGCTGCTTTTTGCGAACTTTGCGCCAACGCAGTTGGACTAAAGCCGATCGCGGCTGTCGCCACCAGCAATGTTACGATACGCATCGACATCTCCCGATCGTCACCAATATCATGCAATTATTCGACAATTCCGGATGACATGCAACGTCGCCATTGATGCCATCAATTATCGGGGTCAAAATAGCCAGCGCCACATGCCCGCGTCCCATCCGGCCAACGGCAGATGCGCCCAACTGGCGACAACCCACAATGCGGTCCCGCCGACAAGCGCGACCGTGCCGGGATTGGCGAACCCGCGCGCGAGCGGCAGATAGCTGGTCCGCGCTGCCCATTCGGGCCAGAAATCTGGCTGGAGCGCCGCTTTCTTGCGGTCCTGCATGTGCGCGCCGACCAGTGCTAGGAAACCGATTGAGGTGGCGAGCACGATCTGCGCTGGATCGGGACAGACCAGGATATGGGTCAGCGCCCACAGGGCGAAGCCCCACATCATCGGGTGCCGGGTGATCGCGAACACGCCGCGCGGGGTGGGGACGGTGGCGGTCCTGGCTTCCGGCATCGCAGGATTGCCGAACAACGATCCGACGAACAGCACCGACCCCAGCCACATCATGAAGGTGCCGACTGCCCAGAGCGCGTCGCCGACCGGCCATAGCGGCGGCTGTTCGGGCAGCCTCAGATAGGCGGAGACCATCCACCCCAGGGTGGCAAAGGCGACAAGCGAATAGACCCCCAGAAAACCGCGTTCGCCAAGTCGGGACACGACCGGCGAGCGCAAGGGATGGGAAAGGAGGAAATGGCTTCCGACGAACGCGACACAGGCGACGAACAATTCGGTCATTTCCCCCTCCCCTTTATCGGGTGGCTACGAACCTCAGCGGGTCTCCCTGCTGGTGTTCACGCCCGCAGCCTGCGGTTCGCCGATCGATTCCTGACCGGCCATCGCATGGTCGACATCGTCCTTGAGCGTATCGAGATGCATCATCCGCTTGATGAGCGGCGAGATCACCAGCACCGCGATCCCGACGCCGACCGCCACCCAACCGACCATCGAATAGACGCCCAGCACCACTTCCTTGCCCGCTTCCTCGCCGACGCCTTCGGCACCCGTCGCCGACGCGATCAGTCCGGCCGCGAAATTGCCGGTGGCCGAGGCAAAGAACCATACGCCCATGATCAGGCTGGCCATCTGACGCGGAGCCAGGCGGTTCATGGCGCTGAGGCCGACCGGCGACAGGCAAAGCTCGCCGGTGGTGTGGAGCAGATAGATCAGGAAGATGAAGATCACCGGCGTCGGCACGTCGATCCCGACCGACCGCGCGCCCCAGACGAGCACGAGGAAGCCGAGGCCAACCTGCACCACGCCCAGACCGAATTTGAACGGCGTCGAGGGTTCCGCCCCGCGCCGACCGAGCCCGGTCCAGATGCTGGCGAACAGCGGCGCGAGCAGGATGATGTAGATCGCGTTGATCGACTGGAACATCGACGCAGGCACGCCCGCGCGATCGACATGGCGATCGGTGAACAGATTGAGCGACGATCCCGCCTGTTCGAACAACGCCCAGAAGATGATCGACACGATGATCATGAACATCGCCGCCAGAATACGATCGCGTGCTTCGTCGGCACGGGCGATGCACTGCTGGATAATGATCGCAATCAGCGCGACGCCCCCTGCCAGCGCGATCCACTGCGCGGTCATGTTGCCGAGCGCGATCAGGAACATGCCTAGCGTCAACACCGCGCCCGCGCCGATAAAGGCATTGGCAGGTCCGGCTGGCGACTGGCTATAGCCGCCATAGGGAAGCCCGAACGTCGCTACGAACAGTACATAGGTGACGAGGATCGCGCCGAACGTGCCCAGCAGGATGCCGACCAGGCTCTGGTTCTGAACCATGAACCAGCACAAGGCGACCATCGCGAGGCCGATGGCGTAGAACAGGAACTCGCGTTTGATGCCGCCCATGCGCTGGCGCAGATATTCGGGATTCTTCGGCTCGCCCTGTCCCATCAGCAGCGGCTTGCCGAGGACGAAGAAGATCAGGCCGACGAGCATGCCGAGGCCCGCCAGACCGAAGCCGTACGCCCAGCCATAGGTCTGGCCGAGATAGCCGCAGATCAGCGATGCGGTCGCCGCACCGACGTTGATGCCCATGTAGAAGATCGTATAGGCGCCGTCGCGACGCACGTCGGTCCGCGCATAGAGCTGGCCGACGATCACCGAGATGTTGGCCTTCAGGAAGCCCGATCCGACGATGATGAGCGCGAGCGCCAGCCAGAAGACGTTGATCATCGGATTGGCCTGGCCCGCCGCCCCGTCGCCTTCGAACGCCATGAAGAAATGGCCGAAAGTCAGCAGGATCGCGCCGAACAGCACCGCCTTGCGCTGGCCGAGATAGCGGTCGGCCAGATAGCCGCCGACGACCGGCGTGATATAGACGAGCGCGGTATAGGCGCCGTAGATCACCGATGCCTCGCTGTCCGAGAACATCCAGTGCTGGACGAGGTAGAAGATCAGCAGCGCCCGCATGCCGTAATAAGAGAAACGCTCCCACATTTCAGCGAGGAACAGCAGGAACAGCCCCTTGGGATGGCCCGCGAATTCGGGCTGCGGCCGCGTGACGACATAGCTGCCGCCCAGCAGGAAGGCGGCGAGTACGACCACCGCTCCCCAGAATACAATCAACTCGAATGACATATGGACCCCGCCCATGTTCGTTTATTGCGCGGCACCCTAGCGACGAATCGCGCGCTGTGAAGCGGATTGTTTCAACTTCGTTGCACGGTTAGTCGCGGGGGCATGGACTTCAACGACCGCTCCACCCCGCTCAGCTATCTCCAGACCCGCCGTTCGGGCCGACCGCGCGACATGGTCGCCCCCGGTCCGGATGCCGCGACGTTGCGCGAAATCGTCGCGATCGCGGCACGCACGCCCGATCACGGCAAGCTGGCGCCGTGGCGCTTCGTGTCGATCCCCCTCGACGCGCGCGAAGCGTTCGCGGAGCTGCTGGTCGATGCCTATCGCGCCGAAAAGCCCAGCGCCGGACGGCTGGAGATCGAGGCGATGGAACAGTTCGCGCGCCAGGCGCCCACGCTGGTCGTCATACTCTCGACCCCCAATCGCGACAGCCACATTCCGCTATGGGAACAGGAATTGTCCGCAGGGGCGGCGTGCATGAACCTCGAACATGCCGCGCACGCTTGCGGGTTCGTCGCCGGATGGCTGACCGGCTGGGCCGCCTATAACGAGCAAATCCGCGCCGCGCTGGGCGGCCGCGAAGGCGACCGGATTGCAGGCTTTGTGTTCATCGGCACGCCGTCGCGCGACCTGGAAGAACGACCGCGCCCCGATCTGGACGCGATTCTCAGCGAATGGCGAGGCTAGACGCGCGCCTGTTTCGATTCCGCTATGGACCCATACGCCCGTTGGTGTATTAAAGCAGCATGACAGGCCTGGATCACGGCGATAGCCCCGTCTATCTGAAGCTGCGCGGCACGATTGCCGCAGCGATCCTGCGCGGCGAGTTTCGCGCGGGCGACCAGTTGCCGTCGGTGCGCGCACTTGCCGCCGAACATGGCGCCAACCCGCTGACGGTGGCCAAAGCCTATCAAAGTTTCCAGGACGACGGCTATGTCGAGGTGCGCCGCGGCGTCGGCATGTTCGTGCTCGACGGCGCGGTCGAACGATTGCGCGTTGCCGAGCGCGAACGCTTTCTGAGCCAGCAATGGCCGCGCATCCGCGCCCAGATCGACCTGCTCGACCTCGACGCACAATCGCTGCTCGACCGCGAGACCGCCTGAAGCGCGCGCAGCGGTTGCCCGGCGCCGCGCTCCAACCGAAACTGGCCTGGCCAAGCTGAAACCGCCACGTCCGGCGTGAGCACCGACAATCGCAATCGTCCACGCGCACCGTTGCGTTTCCGCAACCCCGCCGCCGCGCGTTCCCGATACGACCACCGCTGACCCTTAACTTCGTTTCTGATTCGTTTCGTCGCATTTTTCGACTCACCGATGGAACCGAACGACTCGTCGTGATATTGATTGGGGGTCGGAAGGGAGAAATGAGATGGCGTCGATCAGGCCACCATTTGCAGTCGGGCGATCGGGATATCGGATCGCTTACCACGCGCATGAAGTGAACCATTGCCCCGGTTGCGGGAAATCGCACTGGCTGCTCGGCCGGATGACTGCCGAATGCGCCTATTGCGCGACGGCATTGCCGCTGAACGAAGGCGGGATGTTCGGGGGCGGATTGTTTCGCGGCAAGACGGGCAAGCAGCCCGCACCGCTCGCCGCCTGACGCGTATTCAAATGGGTCGCATGCGTTTTCCGACGACGGTGATGCTCGCGCTTGGCGGAGCGGCGGCGCTTGCCGCCTGTGGGCCGAGTGCGCCCGAGGACAATACCGGGACGGTCGGCAACGATGCCGTCGTCCAGAACGACCTGATGACCAACGACAGCGCGGCGGGCGACCTTTCCGCCTATGTCGGCCAATATCCTTTCGACGCGGTGGCCGGCGTGGCGTTCCGGGATCATCCGCTGGTGCGTGCCGCTTTGACCCAGGCCGGTGGCGACAACGCCCCGGTGGACCAGATCCTGAACGGCCCCGGCCCATCGACGCCGATCGCCACCGCCGATGACGGGCGCATCCTGTCCTGGGGATGCGAACAGCATAATTGCGGGCCGCACAACTGGACGCTGCTGGTCGCCGCCGACGGATCGAACCCCGAACTCTGCTACCACGATGAGGATGCGACGCCCGCGACCGTGTGGCTGGTCGATGGACACGTGACCGAACGCAGCGGGGATTGCCCCTCGGAGGGGTGACACCACACCCCCAACTACCATTTCAAGCAGATCTCTCATCCCCGTTCGTGCTGAGCTTGTCGAAGCACGAACGGAAAAATAGGGTGGCGTGCCTTAAGCCGCAAACGCCTCCGCCGGAATGGCGTAGAGTGCCTCCGCCGACGCCGTCGCCGCCGCCTCCAGCCCCAGCGCCTCGGGCACGATCTGGTCGAGATAGAAGCGCGCCGTCGCCCGCTTCGTCGCGGCGAATTGCGGATCACCGTCATAGCCTTCCAGCGCCGCCAGTTGCTTTTCCATCAGCCAGCCACAGGTCGCGATCGCCGCCATCGTCAGGAACGGATAGCTCGCCGCCAGCCGGTCGTCGGCGTCCTTGCCTATCATCTCGCGCCCGATGCGCAGCACCCGCCCCGCAACATCGCCCAGCGCCGGATGCTTGGCGTCCGCCGCGACCTGCGCGAAGAAGCGTTCGAACACCCCGCCATTGTCCAGCCCCAGCTTGCGCCCGACCAGATCGGCAGCCTGGATACCGTTGGTGCCCTCATAAATCGGCGTGATCCGTGCATCGCGGAAATGCTGGGCGGCGCCCGTTTCCTCGATATAGCCCATGCCGCCATGCACCTGAATGCCGAGCGACGACACTTCGCAGCCGATATCCGTGCCGTGCGCCTTGGCCAGTGGCGTGACGAGATCCACTCGCCAGCGCGCCTCCTGATCGCCCAGCGTCGCGCGATCGACCTGCCCCGCGGCATAATAGACCAGCGCGCGCGCGGCCTCGGTCTGCGCCTTCATCCGCATCAGCATCCGACGCACATCGGGATGCTCGATGATCGCGACCGGCTCGCGGCTCGACGATCCGGCACGCGCCGACTGCACCCGTTCGCGGGCATAGGCGACCGCGCGCTGGGTTGCCGCCTCGGCCACCTGCACGCCCTGAAGGCCCACGTTCAGCCGCGCATTGTTCATCATCGTGAACATCGCCGCGATTCCGCCGCCTTCGGCACCGATCAGTTCGCCGATACATTCATCATGATCACCGAAGCTCAGGACACAGGTCGGCGAGGCATGTAGCCCCATCTTGTGTTCGATCGAAACCACGCGGACATCGTTGAACGCGCCCGGATTGCCATCCGCATCCAGCCGGTATTTGGGGACCAGGAACAGGCTCAGCCCCTTGGTGCCCGCCGGCGCCCCCGGCGTCCGCGCCAGCACGAGGTGGACGATGTTGTCGGCCATGTCGTGATCGCCGAACGAGATGAAGATCTTGGTGCCCTTGATCGACCAGTTGCCGTCGCCAAGCGGATCGGCCTTGGTCTTCAGCGCGCCGACATCCGACCCGGCTTGTGGCTCGGTCAGGTTCATCGTGCCGGTCCATTCACCGGTCGCGAGCTTCGGGAGATACAGCCGTTGCTGTTCCTCGCTGCCATGATGCACCAGCGACTCGATCGCACCGACGGTCAGCGTCGGGGCCAGCGCAAAGCCCAGATTCGCCGTCCCCAGCGTATCGAGCACCGCGGTCGACAGCGCGAACGGCATCCCCTGTCCGCCAAATGCTTCGGGCGATCCGATCGTACCCCAGCCCCCCCCGACATAGGCCTTGTACGCTGCGACATAGCCGTCGGGCATCACCACGCCGTCCTCGGTCCACTTCGCACCCACCGTATCGCCCGCCCGGTCGAGAGGCGCCCATTCGCCGGCTGCGAATTGCCCAACGCCTTCGAGCACCGCATCGACCACGTCGTCGCTGGCGTTGGCGAAGCGTTCGCTCGCCGCCAGTTCGGGCAGCCCGACGATGCTGTCCAGCACGAAACGCTGCTCGGCAGTGACGGGAGTGAAGGGCATCGCTCGGTCCTCTCTTGTCGTTCGGTTCGCTGCGCTCTAGCGCCATTTCCGTGGCCGTTTCAAACTCCGCACGCCCCACGCGCACCTTACCCTACGGCGAGGCCGGGGTGGCGGAGGCCGCGCGCGTCATCGCCAGCGGCGGCTGCGTCGCGGTCCCGACCGAGACGGTGTACGGACTCGCCGCCGACGCGCGCAATCCCCAGGCGGTCGCGGGCATCTATGCCGCAAAGGGGCGCCCCAGCTTCAACCCGCTGATCGTCCATGTCACCGATCTTGCCGCAGCAGAGGCGCTTGCGATCTTCGACGACCGCGCGCGCGCGCTGGCGGGGCGCTACTGGCCGGGTCCGCTGACGCTGGTGCTGCCGCATCGCAGGGGATCGGGCATCGCCAGCCTGGTCACCGCGGGGCTCGACACCATTGCCGTCCGAGTGCCCGCGCACCGCGCGATGCAGGCATTGCTGGCAGCGACCGACAAGCCGCTTGCCGCGCCCTCCGCCAATGCAAGCGGCGCGATCAGCCCGACCCGCGCCGCGCATGTTCTGGCCAGTCTGAATGGGCGGATCGATGCGATCCTCGATGACGGTCCCAGCAAAGCGGGGATTGAATCCACGATCATCAGCTTGGCCGGCCCCGCTCGGCTCCTTCGGCCCGGGCCGATACCGAGCCGGGCGATCGAAGCCGTCTTGGGGTCGGGGCTGGAAAATGCGGGCGACGCTATCACCGCACCGGGCCAACTGGCCAGTCACTACGCACCTAGAAAGTCGCTGCGTCTGAATGCAAACCGTGGCGAACCGGGCGAATGGATGATCGGGTTTGGAAAGATCGCCGGCGACGACAGCCTGTCGGACAGGGGCGATTTGATCGAAGCGGCCGCGCGATTGTTTGATGCGCTCCACCGTGCCGACGCAAGCGGAGCCGCCTCAATCGCGATCGCGCCCATCCCGGATGACGATATCGGGGCCGCCATCAACGATCGGTTGGCACGCGCCGCATCGCGCTGACAGCCTGTTGAAATTGTCAACAAAGCCAAGGGGCGCGGCGGTTCCCGCCACGCCCCCGGATACGACGGGTTATTGAACAGGCGTCGCCGTTCCATTGACCAGCGCATCGCGCTGACCCTGCGTCAGCTCGTCGGCATCGACATCCGAATCGTCAATCGCATCGGCGCGATCTTCACCGGCCTCTTCGACCGCATCGGCAGCGGCGTCGCTCATGCCGTTTGCCCGCATCGCATCGGCCTGATCCTCGGCCTGTTCTTCGGCGCGTTCGGCAAGCGCGTCGTCGCCGTCCCCGCCACAGGCAGCCAGCGGTGCCGCGGCCAGGATCAACAAAGCGGGCGCGATGAATTTGCGCATTGGGAACTCCCTATTCGTTAAGCCTGGCCCATGATCGGCCGGGGCGGTCGCGTCTCAACCGGCGACCGACCCGATGGGTTCCGTTCAGGCAGTCGCGGTCGCGCTCTTCGCCCGCGCGGCGAAACTCTTGCGCAGCTTCTGAAGCTTGGGCGGGATCACCGACAGGCAATAGGGATTGCGCTGACCTTCGCCGTCCCAATAATCCTGGTGATAATCCTCGGCAGGATACCAGCGGTCGGCATGTTCGATGGTGGTGACGATCGGGTCCGGCCACGCGCTCGCATTGCGTTTGATCGCGGCGCGCGCTTCGGCTTCCTGTTCGCTCGAACTCGGGAAGATCGCCGAACGATACTGCGTCCCGACATCGTCGCCCTGGCGGTTGAGCGTCGTCGGATCGTGCGTTGCGAAGAAGATATCGAACAGGTCACCAAGCGCGATCTGTTCGGGATCGAACGTCACCCGGATCGCCTCCGCATGGCCGGTGTCGCCGCTGCACACCGCCTTGTAGGTCGGATTTTCGACATGGCCGCCGATATAGACGCTCGTTACCTCGGTCACGCCGATCACGTCCTTGAACACCGCCTCGGTGCACCAGAAACATCCGCCCGCCAGCGTCACGACTTCGCTTGCCATCGGTCATTCTCCTCAAATCGGTTGACGCCCTAGATAGGATTGGCATGGCCAAGGGCAATCGGATGCAGGAGTGCGACATGAACGGTAGCGTGATGGTGACGGGCGGCGCGGGCTATATCGGCAGCCATGCGGTGCTTGCGCTGCTGGACGCGGGATACCGGGTGGTGGTGGTCGACAATCTGGTCACCGGGTTCGACTGGGCGGTGGACGAGCGCGCGACGCTGGTCGTCGCCAATATCGAGGATGACGACGCGGTGCGGGCGGCCATGCGCGATCATGCGGTGTTCGCGGTGATGCACTTTGCCGGATCGGTGGTGGTGCCCGAATCGGTCGAAAACCCGCTCAAATACTACCGCAACAACACCGCCGCTTCGCGCAGCCTGATCGAAAGCGCAGTCGTCGAAGGGGTGCGGCATTTCATCTTCTCGTCGACCGCGGCCACTTATGGCATCCCCCAGGTGGTTCCGGTGCGCGAGGATTCGCCCAAGCAACCGATCAACCCTTATGGCATGTCGAAGCTGATGACCGAAGCGATGCTCGCCGACGTCGCCGCCGCGCATCCGATCAATTACTGCGCGCTCCGCTATTTCAACGTGGCCGGCGCCGATCCCCAGGGCCGGTCGGGGCAATCGACCGCCGGCGCCACGCACCTGATCAAGGTCGCGGTCGAGGCAGCGACCGGCAAGCGCGCCAGCGTGTCGGTGTTCGGCACCGACTTCGCCACCGCCGACGGGACGGGCGTGCGCGACTATATCCACGTCTCCGACCTGGCGGCAGCGCATGTCGATGCGCTGAAGCTGCTGAACGACCACCCGGCGGACAGCCACACCTTCAATTGCGGCTATGGCAAAGGCTTTTCGGTGCTCGAAGTGCTCGACGCAGTGGATCGGGTGACCAACATGACGATCGACCGCCGGATGGAGGGTCGCCGCGCGGGCGATCCCGACGCGCTGGTCGCTGATAACGCAGCGATTCTGGCAGCGCTTCCGTGGCGACCCAGGCATGACGATCTCGACGGCATCGTCCGCGATGCGCTGGCCTGGGAACGCAAGCTGGCCGAGCGGGGGTAAATCCTCGTCACCCGCCATCGGTCGGTGCGCGGACAGTCCGGTCAGTAATCCTCGTCGCGTTCGGCGTCGCGCGCAGCCCGCTTGGCTTCTTTGCGCGCTTCTTTGTCGCGGCGGCGCATTTCGCGCCCCTCGGCGGCTTCCTGCTTGCGCATCTTGCGACCATAATTGCGGTCGGATTCTTCCTGGCTGGTGGTGGTCCAGTCGATCACTTGGCCGGTCGCCTTGACGGGCAGGGTGACCACGTCGAACGCGGTCTTGGCGATGCAGCCGCCCGCGAGAAGCGGCAGGCAGAGCGCGAAGGTCAATGCAGATTTACGCATGGCACGCAGCCCTTACTCGGCGGTTGATCGACGCGTCATCGCATCCCTAGCCTGAACCCCGGCATACGGGAAATCGGTGAAGAATCCATCCACCCCTGCGGCGAGCAGTTCGGCGATCTCGTCGGACAGGCGACCGTGTGCGCGGGGATCGATGCCGGATTTGTGGCGCAGCGGCAGGAAATAATTCTCGGCGCGCAGCGTCCAGGGATGGACCTTCAGCCCCGCGGCGTGCGCGTCGGCGACCAAAGCCGTGGGTCTGCCGCGGCCGTCGGTCACCAACGCCTTGTTCGGACCGACGCCGAACGCATAGCTGGCGATCGCGCGCAATCCGTCGGGCGTGGCCATCGCCGCATAACTCGGCGCCGCGCCGTCTGCGGGTGCCCCCTCCTCTGCCATCAACTGGATCAGCCGCACGCGAGTCTGTTTGGCGAGCGCCTTCAAATTCTTGACTTCGAACGACTGGATGAAGACCGGCGCGTCGGCGCTGTCCCACCCCGCCTTGCGCAGTTCGTTCAGCAACGCGGGCTCCAGCGGCAAGCCGATCGACGCGAAATAGGTCGGATGCTTGGTTTCCGGGTAGATGCCGATGGTGCGGCCCGTCTCCGCCGATCGCTTCTTGGCGAACGCGATGACCTCAGCCAGGGTCGGCACCTCGAACTGGCCATCATAAGCGCGGTTGTCGCCGCGCAGCATCGGCAGGCGCTCCCTGGCACGAAGCGTCTTCAGTTCGGCCAGCGTGAAATCCTCGGTAAACCAGCCGGTCTGCTTCGATTCGTCGATGGTCTTGGTCGTCTTGCGCACGGCAAATTCGGGGCGATCGGCAACGTCGGTGGTGTCGGTTATGTTGTTTTCGTGCCGCGCGACCAGCACGCCGTCCTTGGTCGGCACCAGATCGGGTTCGATGAAATCAGCGCCTTGCTCGATCGCCAGATCATAGGCGGCAATCGTGTGTTCGGGCCGTTCCCCGCTTGCCCCGCGATGGGCGATGACGATGATCTCGCGCGTCTCGCCATTCGCCATCGGCTTGCCCTCGTCGATCGGCGCGCACGATGCGACGCCCGCCGCCAGCATCGTCGCAAGGGCTGCAAGTGCAACTGGTTTCCGCAAAAAGCACCTCCTGCCATCTACAGCCGCCCTAGTCGCGCAGCATGAAGAAACGAAGACGGTCGCTCTATTCGTGCCTCAACGCATCGATCGGATTGAGCGACGCCGCCCGTCTTGCCGGAAAGAATCCGAACACCACCCCGATCACCGCCGAAATCAGGAACGCGATGACGTTGATCTGCAGGTCGAAGATAAACGGCACCTGCATCAGCGGCGTCAGCACCGCGATCACGATCTGCGCCAATAGCAGTCCGACCAGCCCGCCGAGCATCGACAGCACGATCGCCTCGACCAGAAACTGCATCAGCACTTCGCGCGCGACGGCGCCGATCGCCAGGCGGATGCCGATTTCGCGGGTTCGTTCGGTCACCGACACCAGCATGATGTTCATGATCCCGATCCCGCCGACGACCAGGCTGATCGCCGCGACGGCGGTGACGATGCTGGTGAGCAAGGTCGTGACCCCGGTCAGCGTCTGGGTAATCTGCGCGGTGTCGAAGATGTTGAAATTATCCTCCGCGCCCGCCTGGATGCGGCGGCGTTCGCGCAACAGGTCGGTCAGCGAGGACTGGACGACCGCCGGGTCATAGGCCGAATCGAACCCGACCAGCATCAGCCGAATGTCCCGGTTGCCGGTCAGGCGGCGCTGGACGGTGTTGATCGGCATGATGACGGTATCGTCCTGATCGCCGCCGAAGCCCGCTTGTCCGCGCGTCGCCAATGTGCCGATCACGTCGCACGATATGTCGTTCAGCCGGATGCGCTGGCCGACCGCGTCGCCGCCGCGGAACAGGTTCTGCTGCACCGTATTGCCGATGATGCACACCGCGCGCCCCGCCGCTTCCTCGGCGGGGGTGAAGGTGCGGCCCAACGTCAGCTCCCAGGGTTGAACCTCGAAAAAGGCGTTGGTGGTGCCGTTGATCGTGGTCGACCAGTTCGCGCCGTTATAGATGGCGGTCGCGGTCGATTGCGCCTGGGGGGCGACGGCGGTCACGCCCGCGACCTGATCGCGTATCGCCTGCACATCGGCGATGTCGAAATCGGGCGGGCGCGGGCCACCACCGCCGCGACCGAAGCCCTGTCCGGGGCGGACTTGCAGGATGTTGGTGCCCAGCGACGCGACCTGATCGGCGGCGGCCTGCGTGGTCGCCTTGCCCAGCGTCACCATCGAAACGACGGCGGCGACGCCGATGACGATGCCGAGAATGGTCAGGAACGACCGCAGCATGTGCCGCCGGATCGACCGGATCGCGAGGAGGAAGGTGGTGCCGAGCATCAGGCGGGTTCCGGCACGTTCTGGTTGGTCTCGATCCGCTCGACCAGCCCGTCCTTGAAATGGACGAGGGTGCGGGCAAAGGCGGCCATGTCGGGTTCGTGGGTGACCATCAGCACGGTGATGTTGCTGTCGCGGTTCAGGCCCGACAACAGCTCCATGATCTCGACCGAGCGTTCGCTGTCGAGATTGCCGGTGGGCTCATCCGCGAGAAGGACGGCGGGGCTGGTGACAATCGCGCGGGCGATCGCGACACGCTGCTGCTGGCCGCCCGACAGTTCGGCCGGGGTATGGTCCCACCAGTCGGCGAGGCCGACCTTGTCGAGCGCGGCCATGCCCAGTTCGTGGCGGGTCTTCTTGTCCTCGCCGCGATACAGCAACGGCAGCTCGACATTTTCGAGTGCGGTGGTGCGGCTCAGAAGGTTGAACCCCTGAAACACGAAGCCGAGATATTTGCGGCGTAGGAGCGCGCGCTGATCGCGGTCGAGGTGCCCGACTTCGACATTCCTGAACAGGAAACTGCCGCCGGTCGGCACGTCGAGGCAGCCGAGCATGTTCATCGTCGTCGACTTGCCCGACCCCGACGGGCCCATGACGGCGACGAAATCGCCCTCGGCGATGTCGAGATCGACGCCTTTCAGCGCCTGAAACGCGGTCGCGCCTTCGCCATACGTCTTGGTGACGCCGCGCAGACGGATGATCGGATCATCCACCACGCTTGCCGCCTCCGCCGCCCGGACGCCCGCCCCCGCTTCCCGCCTTGGTATTGCCGCCATCGCCCGAGAATTGGCCGGTGATGATCTTGGCACCGGGGCGCAGGTTGCCGCCGGTGACCTCGGTAACGATGCCGTTGGTCTCGCCAGTCGTGATCTGCACCGGCTCGGGCTGGCCGTCGGCGCCGAGGATATAGACGGTCTGCTGCGCGCCGCGACCGACGGTCGCCGATTTCTCCGCGCCGCCGCGGCCACCGCGCCGCCCGCGCGGGATCAGCGCGCCCGCCATGCCACCGCCTCCCTTGGCCTGTTCGGTGCCGGGCGCCTGCGGCGTGAAGCGCAGCGCCGCGTTGGGGATCAGCAGCACGCCACGCTTTTCGATCGTGACGATCTCCGCCGTCGCGGTCATGCCGGGACGCAGTCGCTGTTCGGGATTGGCGACCGACAATTCGGCGGCATAGGATACGACCTGATTGGCGGTCGTCGCCGTGCCGGTGGTCGAGGACGACGAACTCGCCGCCTGAGCCGACAGGTTCGATCCGACATCGACGCGGGTGATCTGCGCGGGGAAGGTCTGGCCCGGAAACGCATCGACGGTAAAGGTCGCGCGCTGACCCTCGGTGACCTGGCCGACATCGGCTTCGTCGATCGCGACTTCCAGCTGCATCTGCGACAGGTCCTGCGCGATCACGAACAGGGTCGGCGTGTTGAACGATGCCGCGACCGTCTGGCCCGCATCGACCTGACGCGCCAGCACGACGCCGTTGACGGGCGATCGGATGACCGCGCGCGACCGCTGGGTCTGGTTCGAATTCAATGCGGCTTGTGCGGCAACGACATTGGCTTGTGACACCCGCAGCGCAGCCTGCGCTCTGGCGACGGCAGCGCGGGCGGCCTCCAGCTCGGTTTCGGCGGGTACGCGCCCGCCCGACAGCCGGCTGACTTCCTCGAACCGGGCAAGCTGCGCGCGTGCTTCCTGAAGCGTGGCCTGGGCTTGGGCGACCTGCGCCTGATTGGCGTTGACCTGTGCCTGGCCCTGACGAATCTGGTCGTCGAGCTGCGACGGGTCGATCAGCGCCAGCGCCTGACCCGCCGTCACCCGGTCGTTCACATCGACCAGCACCCGCGTGACCAGGCCCGACAATTCGGAGCCGACCTGCACCTGTTCGGTCGGGGCGAGCTTGCCGGTCGCCGACACGGTGACGGTCAGATTGCCGTTGGTCACGTCCTCGGTCGCATATCCAGTCTGGGCCTCCGCGCCGAACAAGCGCATCGCAAGCAGGATCAGCAGAACGACGCCGACCGCGATCAGCGGCCATTTGACCCAGGGTTTCCGGATCGTACGCTGCCAGCGTGGGCGTTCGTTCGCGCCCAGAAATTCGTCGATATTGGGCTGGGTTGCGTCGGCCATCAGTTCGAACCTTCTGCGAGCACGGCGACGGGCGCCGGATCGGTGATCTGTGTTTCATCCCAGCCGCCGCCCAATGCGGTGTAAAGCTGGATCAGCGCGGTCGCCTGATCGGCGCGCGCCTGCGTCACGCCGTTGCGCGCCGACAAGAGTGAGGATTCGACCTGCAAGAGCGTGGTGAAATCGGTCAGCCCCGACTGATATTGCAGACGGGAAAGGAGCGCTGAATTGTTCGCGGCATCGAGCGCGATCGCGAACTCCCGCTCGCGGGCTCGTGCGGCGTCGAGCGCGACGACGGCATTCTCGACATCCTCGAGCGCGGTGAGCGCGGTCTGGCGGTAGTTGGCTAGCGCAGCATCGGCGGCGGCCTGTTGCGACCGCACCTGGCTACGCGTGCGTCCGGCGTCGAAGATCAGCTGGGCGATGTTCGAAAAGATGCGGCCCGTAATGATGTCGCCGATCGCGGACAGGGCATTGGCGCTGGTGTCGATCGATCCGCCGAGCGAAAGCTGCGGATAGAGTTGCGCCTCGGCCACGCCGATCTGCGCGACGGCGGCGGCGAGGTTGCGTTCGGCGGACCGCACGTCGGGCCGCTGGCGCAGCGTGTCGGCGGGAATGCCGACGCCGACGCTGACCGGGCCGGTCGGGATCGGGCGAACGCTCGCAAGCTGGGTGCGCAGCGCACCGGGCGCACGACCGGTGAGCACGCCCAGCCGTGCGACAGCGCTGGCATAGGCCGTTTCGATATTGGGGATTGACGCCGCGGTCTGCGCGCGCTGGACGCGCGCCTGTTCGACGTCGATCGACGATACGAGCCCCGCCTGAACGCGGAAACCGGCGATCTCCAGATTGTCGTCCTGGATGGCGAGCGTCGCGCGCGCATTGTCGAGCTGCGCCTGATTGGCGCGCGCGAGAATATAGTTGCGCGCGACTTCACCTTGGATCGCGACCAGGATCGCCGCGTAATCATATCCGGCGGCCTCCAGCGCGGCGCGCGATGCCTCGACCCCGCGACGGTTGCCGCCGAACAGATCGGCCTGCCAGCTCGCGTCAGCGCCGAGCGAGAAACTGTCGCTCGACCCTTGCCCGGTCGAAATGATGGTGCCGTCGGGAAGCGTCGTGGTGCCGCCGCCGCCGCGTAGCGGCTCGCTGCGCGAATATCCCGCGCCGCCCGACACGCTGGGGAGCAGGTTGGCGCGGCTCTGGACCAGACCCTCGCGCGCCTGCCGCAGCCGCGCGATCGCCTGCGCCACGTCGAGATTGGTGGTGCGCGCTTCGCCCACCAGTTGCTGGAGCAGCGGATCGTCAAACCGCGTCCACCACTGGGTCAGGTCTTCGCGGTTTGCGGCATCGCCGACCGAATAGACGTCGGGCACGCCCAGCGCCTCGCTGGTCGCGGGCCGGTATTCGGGACCAACGGTGCAGGCCGACAGCGCAGTCGCGGCGCCGAGCAGCGCAAGGAAGAGGAGGCGATTCATGGCCCTTTGGATGGCGGCTCGTTCGTTACGCGTCCACGCTTTTATTGTCGCAATTTGTAACCTTGTTACCCGCAAATTGTAACTTTGTCACCCGCAACGGTCTGCAAGTATCTGTAAAATATACCGTTCGCATTGAGCCTGTCGAAATGCTGTCTTTCTTGACACGAAGAAGGACAGTGCTTCGACGATCTCAGCACGAACGGCTCTGGAGATTTTCAGGCATTACGCCCGAACCAGCGTTCCCGCCCCGCGTGCGGTGAAGATTTCGAGCAGCATCGCGTGCGGCACCCGCCCGTCGAGGATAACGGCGGCGTCCACACCCGCCTCGACCGCGGCGATGCAGGTATCGACCTTGGGGATCATCCCGCCCGAAATCGTGCCGTCGGCCTTCAGCGCCTCGATCCCCGCACGGTCGAGATCGGTCAGCAGCGCCTTGTCCTTGTCGAGCACGCCGGCGACATCGGTCAGCAGGAAGAAGCGCTTGGCCCCCAGCGCGCCCGCGATTGCGCCCGCCATTGTGTCGGCGTTGATGTTGTAGGTCGCACCGTCCGCGCCAAGCGCGACGGGGGCGACGACGGGGATGAAGTGATCGTCGGTCAGCTTCTTGAGGATGGTCGCATCGACCTTCACCGGTTCGCCGACAAAGCCCAGATCGACATGCCGCTCGATCCCCGAATTGGGGTCGGGCTCGGTCCGCTTGACCTTTTCCGCCGTGACCAGGTTCGCGTCCTTGCCCGAAATGCCGACCGCGCGGCCGCCAAGCGCGGCGATCCAGCCGACGATTTCCTTGTTGATCTTGCCCGCCAGCACCATTTCGGCGACCTCGGCGGTGGCGGCGTCGGTGACGCGCAGCCCGCCGACGAATTGCGATTCGACCCCCAGCCGCTTGAGCATCGCGCCGATCTGCGGACCGCCACCGTGCACGACCACCGGGTTGATGCCGACGGCCTTCAAGAGCACGACATCCTCGGCAAAGTCCCGCTGCGCCTCGGGATCGCCCATCGCATGGCCACCATATTTGATGACGAATGTCTGGCCCGCATAACGCTGGAGATAGGGCAGCGCCTCGACAAGCGTTTCCGCCTTGGCAAGCATCGCGGGATCGGGTGCGTGGTCGGTCATGGTCGGGCCTTCATGTATCGGTCGCCTTCCCTTTCCCGTTCGTGTCGAGCGAAGTCGAGACACATTTTCGGGCGCAGTCGAGAAGCCTCGCTCCGCTCGGCAATGCCCCTCGACTGCGCTCGGGACGAACGGATGAGCCTCAAGCCCGCTTGAACGTCCCCACCCCGCGGTCGAGCCGCCGCCCCAGCGCCACGAAGGCGACGATCAGCGGCGGGACCAGCACGATCGACAGCACGACCTTTGCCAGCATCTGCCCCGCGAGCAGGCCGGCGATCGGGAACACGCCGTAGAATGCGACGAACACGAAGATCAGCGTATCGACGATCTGGCTCAAGACACTCGCGACGCCTGCGCGCAGCCACACCAGTCTGCCCTCTCCCCGGCGCAGCGCGTCGAAAATGGTGACGTTCAGCGTCTGCGAAATCCCGTAGGCGAGCAGCCCGCCGATCCAGATGCGCGGCGTGCCGGTCATCATCAGCTGGAACGCCTCCAGCCGGGCAGGCTCCATTTTAGACGAGGCAGGCAGCGCCAGCACGATCAGCGACAGCAGCAGCGACGCGATCAGCGGGATGAAGCCGATCTGCACCAGCCGGTTCGCCACCTGACGCCCGTGCAGTTCGGCAACCGCGCTGGCCACGACGACCAGCAGCAGAAACGCGAAGATTCCCGCTTCAACCGCCAGCGGCCCCAGTGCCACCTGCTTGTTGCCCAGCACGCCTGCGATACAGCACATGCCGCCATAGAAAATGCCGAAGAAGAAGAGCGAGCGCGAGATCGGCGCGGGCGATGATCCTGTCATCGCCCGCTGCTAGCGCGAATCGCCGGGTGCGAAAAGCCCCGATGGATTGGACTCAATACCCAATCCCGTTCGGATGAAATCAGTCGCGCCCGATGATCCGCAGGGTCCGCCGGTCGAGCTTCAGATCATGCTCGCGCCCGTTCCGCATCCGCGCGTCGTCGACTTCCCAATAACCGTCGCTGTCGAGCTTGATCGAATCCCACCGCGTATAGCCTTGCTGACGCAGCGTGCGCTCGATCGCCGCGCGTTCGCGGGCATTGGCGGGGCGGTCGCCGTCGCGCCGCACGATTCGCATCGAACGCGGATCGATCCTCAGGTCATATTCGCCGCCGTTGCGGGTGCGCGCGTCGTCGACTTCCCACAGGCCGTCGTCGAACTCGATACCGTCCCAGCGGACGAACCCGGCCTGGCGGAGCACCTGTTCGATGCGGGCGCGCTCGCGCGGGTTGGGGTCGCGCAGCTCAAGCGCGGCGGCGGGTGTGGACAAGGATGCGGCGATCATCAGCGTCAGCGACATTGGAAAACCCCTCAATTCTCGTGTGATTTCGTTACATTAATGCCTCAGCCTTTCGTCTTGTTCCGGCCACGCACCATCTGGCGCGGCCCGCAAAAGCCTCTATGGTCGTGCGCTTGTGCCCGGCGTCGGGCGATCACGCGTTCACCCGGGGGCGGGCAAGGTTCATGGAAAGATTTCTGATCGGCATTGCCGGCATCGCCGTCATTTTGGGGCTAGCGGTGCTGCTGTCGTCCAATCGCCGCGCGATTCGCCTGCGCGTCGTCGGCGCCGCATTCGCGCTGCAAGTCGTGATCGCGACGCTCGTCCTCTATGTCCCCGCCGGTCGCGCAGCGATCCAGGGTGCGGCGAACGGCGTCTCGGCGCTGCTCGGCTATGCCAAGAACGGCACCGATTTCCTGTTCGGTCCGCTCGCTTCGCCAGAGATCGGCGGCAACAGCTTCGCCATCGCGGCGCTGCCCGTGATCGTGTTCTTCGCCAGCCTGATCTCGATCCTCTACTATCTGGGCATCATGCAACAAATCGTGCGCTGGGTCGGCGGCGCGATCGAAAAGGTCACCGGGATTTCCAAGGTCGAATCGCTGTGTTCGGCCGCCAACATCTTCGTCGGACAGAGCGAATCGCCTTTGGTAGTCAAACCGTATCTGGCGAGCCTGACCCCGTCTCAGCTCTTCGCGATCATGACCGTCGGCATGGCGGGCGTCGCGGGCACCATCCTGGCGGCCTATGCCACCTTCCTCGGCAGCGATTACCTGCCCTTTCTGCTCGCCGCGTCGTTCATGGCGGCGCCCGGCGGGTTGCTGATGGCAAAGATCGTGATGCCCGACATGCCCGCGCCCGCCGCGGGTGAACTCCCGCTCAAAGGCGGCAGCGACGACGAAGCCGTTCGTATCGCGGACGAGGTGGTCGAGGAGGAAAAGGCCGCCAACGTCATCATGGCAGCCGCGATGGGCGCACAGACCGGCGTAAAGCTGGCGGTTGCGGTGGGTGCGATGGTGCTGGCGTTCGTCGCGCTGGTCGCGCTCGCCAACGGGCTGCTGGGCGCGGTCGGTGGCATCTTCGGCTATCCCGAACTGAGCTTCCAGGCGATCGTCGGCACGATCTTTGCGCCCATCATGTATCTGCTCAACATCCCGTGGGACGAAGCGCAGATCGCGGGCGGGCTGTTCGGGACCAAGGTGGTGCTGAACGAATTCGTCGCGTTCATCGATCTCGGCAACCTGACCGACCTTTCCGACCGCAGCCGCGCGATCATCACCTTTGCGCTGTGCGGTTTCGCCAATTTCTCGTCGATCGCGATCCAGATGGCGGTGACCGGCAGCCTCGCGCCGAACCAGCGACCAATGATCGCCAAGCTCGGGATCAAGGCGCTGATCGCGGGAAGTCTCGCCAACCTGATGTCGGCGGCGCTGGCGGGGTTGTTGTTGCCGGGCTGATCCGCCCATAACTTCATTTTTCCAGTCGCGGAGCGCTCACCCATGGCCGTGTCGATCGATCCTCAGCTTGCATCCAGTGCCGATCCGCTTCCCGCAGACGCATCGGGCGATCACGTCAATGCGCCCGACCTGCAGCTGTTCGTGTTCGCGCTGTTTTTCATCTTTGGCGGCATCACCAGCCTGAACGATATTCTGATCCCCAAGTTCAAAGAGCTGTTCACGCTCTCCTATTTCGAAGCGATGCTGACCCAATCGGCGTTTTTTGCCGCCTATTTCTTCGTATCGTTGCCCGCTGCCGCGATCGTGCGCCGGGCCGGCTATATGCGGACCGCGGCGATCGGCCTGGCGACGATGATGGCGGGGTGCCTGTTGTTCATCCCGGCCGCACAATCGGCGACGTTCAGTATGTTCCTGTTCGCGCTGTTCGTCCTGGCAGGCGGCGTCACCATCGTTCAGGTCGTCGCCAATCCGCTGATCTCTCTACTTGGACCGCCGCGCACCGCGCACAGCCGATTGACTTTTGCCCAGGCGTTCAATTCGCTTGGCACCACCATTTTCCCCTATGTCGGCGCGATCGTCATCCTGGGCGGGCTGGCGACGATCGATCCGACGACGCTGACCGGTCCGGCGCTTGCGGCTTACCGCGCCGAAGAAGCACAGGTGATCGTCAACACCTATCTCGGGCTTGCGGCGGCCTTGCTGGTGGTGGCCGTAGTCGTCTGGTCGCGCCGCAAGCGATTGCAGGAGAGCCACGAAACCACCGGCAACTCGCTGTTCGGCGCGTTCGACCTTCTGAAGCGCAAGCGGTTCGGCTTCGGCGCGCTGTGCATTTTCCTCTATGTCGGCGCGGAAGTCGCGATCGGATCGCTCATCGTAAACTATCTGATGCAGGGCGACGTGCTGGCGCTTCCCGAACAAAGCGCCGGCAAGCTGGTCACGCTCTATTGGGGCGGCGCGCTGGTCGGGCGGTTCATCGGCGCGGGCGTGCTGCGCGTCTTCGCACCGGGCAAGGTGCTGGCGACGGTCGCGGCGGGTGCGATCACGCTGATCCTGATTTCAGCCAATTCCACGGGCACTGTTGCGGGCTATTCGCTGCTCGCCATTGGCCTGATGAACGCGATCATGTTTCCGACAATCTTTTCGCTCGCCAGCGAAGGGCTGGGCAAACGCGCGGCCGACGGTTCGGGCGTCATCTGCGTGGCGATCGTCGGCGGCGCGGTCATTCCGCCGTTGACCGGACTGCTGGCGGACGCCAGCGGCAGTCTGGCCTTTGCGCTGATCCTGCCAGCCGCCTGCTATGCGATCATCGCCGGGTTCGGGCTGTTCGCCAGAAAGCGCGCGAGTGTCTGACGCTTAAGGGTTCAAACCGGCTCACTCGTCCGTCCGCCGTTTGACCTTGTTGGGCAGATCCTTCCCCCTGGTCCGGCGCGACGGCAGCTGGACCGGGTTCTTCTTCTTCCACTCGGCATAGGTCATCGGGCCGTCGGGGGTGTCGATGATGGTGTCGTCGATGCTCATCTTTTTCGCTTGCTCCTGACGTAACGTCAGCGGGTAATCATCGCAGCATGAACGAACGGATCGACATAAGCGAGGTTGCACGCCGCACCGGACTTAGCGTTCGCGCGCTGCGCTTCTACGAACAGCGCGGCATCGTCCGGCCGCTGCGTAGCGAAGGCGGGCGGCGTGTTTATGGTCCGGGCGAACTCGCCCGGCTGAACGCGGCGGTGGCACTGAAGCGGGCCGGATTCTCGCTGGCGGATATTGCGACGATGCTCGCCGATCGCTCGATCAATCTCGGCCCGCTGATCGCAGGGCAACTCGACGCCGTAGAGGCGGAGGTCGCAGAACTCACCAAGGCCCGCGCGCTGCTGCTGTCGGTCCGCGCCAGGATCGATGCGGGAGAAGCGATCGATGTCGCGACATTATGCGCGCTGATCCGTGGCGGCGATGCGCGCAAAACCGATATGGCGACCATCGCCGCGCGCTATCTGGGCGAGGATGCCCGCGCTGCGTTCGCGGCCAGCTGGGACAAGGTGCCGGATGGGTTCGACGCCGCCAGCTATGCCGAGGCGTGGCGCGAACTGGGCCAGCGGATCGAGGCGGCACTTCCCCTCGACCCCGCCGATCCCCGCTCGCAAGCGTTTGTCGACCAATGGTTCGCGCTGCTCAAACCCTTTGCCGACAGTGCGCCGCCACATGTCTTGGCCGGCGTGTCGCGCATGTATGACGATATGGACCGCTGGTCGCACGAAGCCGATCCGGGGTTCACCAAGGCAGTGTGGGATTTCGTCCGCGCCGCTGCCACGCACCGCATGATGCAATCGGGAGGAACGCGATGAACGCCTGGATTTTGCTCGGTGCGGCCATTCTGTTCGAGGTCGTGGCGACCAGCCTGCTGAAGGCATCGCACGGTTTCACCCGTCCGCTGTACGGCGTCGCGTCGATCGCGCTCTATTCGGTGTGTTTCTGGCTGCTTGGCTTTGCCTTCACCAAGATTCCGATGGGGGTCGCCTATGCGATATGGTCGGGGGTTGGGATCACCATCATTGCGGTCGTGGGTGTCGTCGTGTTCCGCCAGAGCCTGTCGCTGATCCAGATCGGCTGTATCGCC
This sequence comes from Pseudomonadota bacterium, assembly GCA_023418595.1. GTDB lineage: Bacteria > Pseudomonadota > Alphaproteobacteria > Sphingomonadales > Sphingomonadaceae > Sphingomonas. The sequence continues at coordinate 59,738 of JAEZZI010000013.1, read as the reverse complement.
CTGATTGCGGTCGGGGCGGTGGGTTTGAACCTCTCCACCCCGACCGAAAGCCCTCAGCGCGTCGGCACGGGTTCGTCGCCAGAGTAATCGTAGAAGCCCTTGCCGACCTTGCGGCCGAACCACCCGGCCTCGACATATTTGACGAGCAGCGGCGCGGGGCGGAATTTGGGATCGCCGGTGCCTTCGAACAGGACGCGGGTGATCTCCAGACAGGTGTCGAGGCCGATGAAATCAGCGAGCGTCAGCGGACCCATCGGGTGGTTGAGCCCAAGGCGGCACGCGGTATCGATGTCGCGGACGGTGGCGACGCCTTCGCCGAGCGCAAAGCAGGCTTCGTTGAGCATCGGCATCAGCACGCGGTTGACGATGAAGCCGGGCGCGTCGTTGGCATGGACGATTTCCTTACCCAGCGACTGGCCGAATTTCTCCACGGCGGCGACCGTCGCGTCGCTGGTGGCAAGCCCGCGGATCAGTTCGATCAGGCCCATGACCGGCACCGGATTGAAGAAATGGACGCCCATGAACCGCGCCGGATCATGGCTTGCCTGCGCCAGTCGCGTGATCGGGATCGACGAGGTGTTGGACGCAAGGATTGCGGTGTCGGACAGCACCGTGCCGACATTCTCGAAGATCTTGCGCTTGATCTCCTCGCGCTCGGTTGCCGCTTCGATCACCAGTTCGCACGCGCCCATTGCCGATACGTCCGCGACGGGTTCGATCTTGGCGAGCGTCGCGTCGCGCGCGTCGCCTGTGATCTTTTCCTTCGCCACCAGCCGGTCGAGCGATTTGGCGATGCCCGCCTTGCCTTTTTCCGCCTGCTCCAGCCCGATATCGGACAGCAGCACCCGGTAGCCGGAGGTCGCCGCGACCTGTGCGATCCCCGACCCCATCTGACCCGCGCCGATCACGCCCACCGTCTTCATCCCGTTCTCCGTCATGTATTTTTCGCCATTCCGCGTCGCGATAGCGACTTTTCGGGAACGATGCAGCGCGATATTCCTTCCCTTTCCATGAAAATCGCCCTGCCGTTCGCCGCCCTGATCCTCGCCGCCTGCAACACCGATCCGCAGCCGCAGGAAAGCGACGCGCGCGCCCGCGTCGCCGTGCAGCCGGACGTGCCCGCGCAGCCTGGCGCCCCGCCCTCCACGCCTGCGCCCGGCGCCCCGGCCGAGCCGATCATCGCTGCGGCCCTGCCCCCCGGACCGCAGGCGACTCCGGGAGAGATGCGGACGTTCCGCGACTGGGTGGTCGGATGCGACAACCGTCTGGCATGCACCGCCGTCGCGCTCGGCCCCGACGGAGCGGAGTTCCCGACGCTTCGCCTGGTGGTGACGAAGGCCGCGGGCGGCGCGCTGCCGCGGGTAATCGTCGATTCGAACGACGATGTGGCGGCGCCCGCCAGCATCACCATCGACGGCAAATCCGTGGCCAAAGGCGGACGCGCGGATGACGAAGGCGTGATCTTCACCGGCGACGATGCGGTTCGCCTGATCGAGGCGATCACGCAGGGCAAGACAGGCCGGATCGTCGCGGGCAAAACCGAAGACGCGCTGGCGCTGAACGGCGCTGCGGCGGCGTTCCGTTATATGGATGAACATCAGCGGCTTGCGGGCACGACCGCTGCGCTGGTCGCGCGCGGCAAGGACCGGCCAACCGCGTCTCCGCCCGCGCTCCCCATCCTCACCCGCGTCCGCCCGGCGGGTCGCGCTGCCCGCCCGACCGCAGGGCAGGTCACCGCAATGCGCCGGGCGGCGGATTGCCAGATCGAGTTTCTCGACGAAGCGCAGACGCGCCCCGAAGCGCACGCGCTGGGCGGTGGCGCCACGCTGATCCTGCTCCCCTGCGGCGCGGGGGCGTATAATTTCATGTCGGCGGTGTTCGTGATCGGCAGCGACGGGACGTTGCGGCCCGCGACCTTCGACGCGCCGACCGGAATCGACCCCGAAGCCGGAGCGGTGGCCCAACTGGTCAATGCCGGCTTCGGCGAAGGACTGTTGACCAGCTACGCCAAGGGGCGCGGCATCGGCGATTGCGGCGTGGCGCAGAATTTTGCGTGGGACGGCGCCCGCTTCCGCCTGACCGAGCAGAGCGAAATGACCGAGTGCCGCGGATCGACGCGACTGGTGACGACCTGGCGGGCGGAAGTGCGGTAGAGGCCCCTTGCCTCTCTGACGAACGATAGACCAACCATCGTCACTGCGAACGCAGCGAAGCAATCCAGCTGCCCTCAAACCACCCTGGATTGCTTCGCTGCGCTCGTAATGACGGCCTGGAACATTACGGCGCAGGCGGTCGTGCCTGAGCTTCCCCCAACAGTAACGCGAACGCATCACCGGGCGCGGTCCATTCGCCGATCACCGTCCATCCGCCCGCATCCATCAGCATCCGCGCATCGCGGGGGCCGTATTTGTGGCTGTTCTCGGTATGGATACCTTCGCCCTTGCGGATCTGGAAATTGCGGCCATCGACGCTGAACGCCATGTCGCGCGTCGCGATCAGGTGCATTTCGATCCGCGACGCCCCCTCGTTCCAGCGGGCTTCATGTGCGAAGCCGTCGACCGGAATGTCGCCGTCCAGCTCGCGGTTGATCCGCTCCAGCAGGTTCAGATTGAACGCGGCCGTCACCCTTTGCGCATCGTCATAGGCGGGAACCAGAATGTCGGGTGACTTCACCCGGTCGATCCCGATCAGCAACTGTGCGCCTTCGCCCAGCGATCCGCGCATCGTCCGCAAAAGATCGACCGCGGCATAGCGGGTCAGATTGCCGATGGTCGATCCGGGGAAGAATCCCAGCTTGGGCATATCGTCGATGTCGCGCGGCAATTTGACCGGCGACATGAAATTGGCCTCGACCGGATAGACGTCGATTGCCGGAAACCGCTCCGCCAGATCGCGCGCCGATTCACGCAGAAAATCGCCCGAAATGTCGATCGGCACATAGGCAGCGGGCGCAATCGCCGACAGCAGCAGGGGCGTTTTCGCCGACGATCCCGACCCGAACTCGACCACCGCGCGCCCCGGCCCGATCGCATTGGCCAGTTCGGGACCGATCGCGCGCAACAGTGCCGCTTCGGTGCGGGTCGGATAATATTCGGGGAGATCCGTGATCGCCTCGAACAGTTCCGACCCCCGCCGGTCGTAGAACCAGCGCGCCTGGATCGCGCGCGGGCGGCGCGTCAGCCCCTCCACCACGTCGCGGCGAAATTCGGGATCGACCAGCGAATGATGGCCGTCCTCGGCCTCCTGCTTCAGCATCGTCAAAGATCCTTGGCCAGCCGGACGCCGGTGAATTGCCAGCGCTGGTGCGGATAGAAGAAATTGCGGTAACTCGCTCGGACATGCCCGCGCGGGGTGGCGCACGATCCGCCCTTCAGCACGAACTGCCCGCTCATGAACTTGCCGTTATATTCGCCGACCGCGCCCTCGCACGGCGCAAAGCCCGGATAGGGGCGATACGCGCTGCCGGTCCATTCCCACACATCACCGAACCAGGCCGGGCCGCCGGTGGAAGGTCGCGGTTCGACCGGGCCTGCTGTGTCGAGGAAATTGCCGGGGCACGCATCGCTGGCGCTGGCGGCCGCTTCCCATTCGAACTCGGTCGGCAATCGCGCGCCCGCCCAGCTGGCATAGGCGTCCGCCTCGAACAGGCTGATATGCGTCACCGGCGCGGCGGGATCGATCGGACGCCTGCCGTCCAGCCCGAACCGAGTCCAGGCGCCATCGTCGGCGCGCGCCCAGTATAGCGGCGAGTCGATCGCCTCGGCCTGTACCCAGGCCCAGCCATCGGACAGCCAGTGGCGCGCGTCGCGATAGCCGCCATCGTCGATGAACGCCGCCCATTCGCCGTTGGTCACGGTGCGGTCGGCGATCGCGTGCGGGTGAAGCAACGCGCGGTGGCGCGGGCCTTCGCAATCGAATGCGAAGCCATCGCGGTCATGGCCGATCCCGACCACCCCCTCGCGCCCCTCGATCCAGTCGATCGGACCGGGCATCGGCACCGGCTGCTTGCGCTCGCCGGGCCAGATCGCGGGCTCGCACGGATTTTCGGAAAACAGATGCAGGATGTCGGTCAGCAGCAATTCCTGATGCTGCTCCTCATGATGACAGCCGAGCGCGATCAATTCTCGCGCGGCATCGGGCAAATCGTCGAACGCAGCCAGCACCGCATCGTTCACCGCCGCGCGATAGCCGAGCACCTCAGCCAGGCTGGGGCGGGTAATCATCCCCCGCCGCGCCCGTGCGTGGCGTTTGCCTTCGGCCTCGTAATAGCTGTTGAACAGAAACGGATAGCGTTCGTCGTACAGCCGGTATGCGGGCACATGGTCGCGCAGCACAAAGGTTTCGAAAAACCATGTGGTGTGCGCCAGATGCCATTTGGCGGGCGACGCGTCCGCCATCGACTGGACGGTGGCGTCCGCGTCGGACAGCGGCGCGGCGAGCGCCTCGGTCAGCGCGCGAACCGCAGCGAAGCGTTCGGCCAGCCCCGATCTGTGCAACCGTGCGGCGGATTGGACTTGGCCGGTCATCGCCCTCTCCCTTGCGATGGACACGAGCGGCTTTGCGGATCAGTCGCCCCGATGAATCATGCGACGCAAGAAAGCGCGCCGACCTAGCGCGACGCGCCCGGCACCCATAGAACGTCGCCACCCCCGCTTTTGTTCACGTCCCGGCAAAGAATAAAAATCAAATCCGACAAGCGGTTGATATAGGTTAGCGCGTTGGGGTTGAGCGGCGTCTGCGCATTGGCGGCGACCATCGCGCGTTCGGCCCGCCGCACGATCGCGCGCGCCAGATGCAGCGCCGCCGCGCCGGGGGTTCCAGCCGGGAGAATGAAGCTTTTCAGCGGATCGAGCCCGGCATTCACCCGGTCGATCGTCGCCTCCAGCCATTCGACCTGGCGGGCCACGATGCGCAGCGTCATGTCGGACGGCGCGAAATCGTCGCCGGGGGTCGCGATGTCCGCGCCCAGGTCGAACAGATCGTTCTGAACCCGCATCAGCACATCGTCGTGAAGCCCGCCCAATGCGGCGCGCGCCATGCCGATCGCCGAATTGGCCTCGTCCACGTCGCCGATCGCCGCAAAGATCGCGTCCGATTTTGCCCGGCGCGATCCGTCGACCAGCCCGCTTGTCCCGTCGTCGCCCGTGCGGGTGTAGATTTTGTTGAGCTTGACGATGGGTCTAGAATCCGCCGCCCAGCACCAGCAGCGCCAGACAGACGATCAGGATCGTCACCCCCTGAAAGATCACGCGCTGCTGCATCATCCTGTTCGATTTGACCGCGGAGGTCATCGGCGCCTCCCCCTTCAATTCCGCCTCGGTCGTGCGGAGAAAGCTGACGACACCGCGCACGAGCGCAACCACGGTCGCGATCATGCCCGCGATGATGAGCAGGGGAAGGATGGTGGACATGGGGGGAATATAGTGCGTCGGAATGCGAGTTCCAACCACGACCTGATTTCAAGATTCCGTTCGTGCTGAGCCTGTCGAAGCACTGTCCTTCCTTCTTCCTTTTTGCCCAGCGGCACGAAGAACGCGACAGTGCTTCGACAGGCTCAGCACGACCGGATTAGGGAGTGCTGTTCCTCAACCGCTCCGCCACCGCCAGCCCATCCTCCCCTGCCTCGCGCAACGCCGCCAGCGTCGGCGCACCATCCCGCTTGGCCAGCCGCTTGCCGTCCTCCCCGACCAGCAGCGGATGGTGGTGATATCGCGGCGTCGGCAATCCCAGCAGCGCCTGCAACAGCCGGTGGACATGCGTCGCGTGGAACAGGTCCGTCCCCCGCACCACGTCGGTCACGTCCTGCTCGGCGTCATCGACCGTCACCGCCAGATGATAGCTGGTCCCGGCATCCTTGCGCGCCAGCACCACATCGCCCAGCGACAGCGGATCGGCGACGACACGCCCCGCCGTCGCATCATGCCAGTCGAGCGGCCCGGCCAGCGCCGCCGCACGCGCCATGTCGATGCGCCACGCATGATCCTCGCGCGCCAGCCGCGCCGCGCGCTCGGCTTCCGGCAAATCACGGCAGGTGCCCGGATAAAGCGGCCCGTCCGGCCCGTGCGGCGCCGACTGGCTGGCCGCGATCTCGCGCGCGATGTCGGCGCGGGTGCAGAAACAGGGATAGGCGACGCCCAGCGCCTTCAGCCGGTCGAGCGCCTCTGCATAAAGCGCCATCCGCTCGGACTGGAACGCGACCGGCCCGTCCCATGCGATCCCCAGCCAGCGCAGATCATCGAGGATCGCCTGCACATGCTCCGCCCGGCATCGTCCCTGGTCAATATCCTCGACCCGCAGCAGGAACCGCCCGCCGCGCGCCCGCGCGAAATCATGCGCCATCAGCGCCGAAAATCCATGCCCCGCGTGCAGCCGCCCGGTCGGGCTGGGCGCAAAGCGGGTGACGACACCTTTGGTCATTTACGACTCTTGACCGCGAGTCATGGCTCGTGCTGTCATAAGCGCGTCATCGGGTTGCGTCAGTGAGCAGATCGACGACTGCGGGGAAAGGGGGAAGTCTTCCATGTACCATCCCGATCTGATCCGGCACCCGGACGGATGCCCGGCGCTGGTTCTCAACGCCGACTACACGCCGCTCAGCTATTATCCGCTGTCGGTCTGGCCGTGGCAGACCGCGATCAAGGCGGTGTGGCTCGACCGCGTCGACATCGTCGCGCATTACGAGCGCGAGGTGCGAAGTCCCAGCGCGACGCTGAAGCTGCCTTCGGTGATCGCGCTCAAACAATTCGTCCGCCCTTCCGCCTATCCCGCCTTTACCCGCTTCAACCTGTTCCTGCGCGACAAGTTCGTCTGCCAATATTGCGGCTCCCCGCGCGACCTCACCTTCGACCATGTCATCCCCCGCGCGCAAGGTGGCCGCACCACCTGGGAAAATGTCGCAACCGCCTGCGCCCCGTGCAACCTGCGCAAAGGCGGCCGCACGCCCAAACAAGCGCACATGCCGCTCCACATCGCACCCATTCGCCCGACCAGTTGGCAATTGCAGGAACATGGCCGGTCCTTCCCGCCCAACCACCTGCACGAAACCTGGCACGACTGGCTCTATTGGGACATCGAACTGGAAGCGTGAGGGGCTTCCCCGCTTTTTCCAAGTCTCCGTTCGTTTCGAGCGTAGTCGAGAAACGTGATCGAGGGGCGGTGCAAGCGTTTCTCGACTTCGCTCGAAACAAACGGGTTGGGTTAAATCCTTTGTCGGCAACTATTTCGCTTTCCGACTCATCCGGTCCGCGATAGCCTCCCGACTTCCGCTTGGGAGGGCACTCATCATGTCGATCACATCGTTCGCGCGCACCGCCTTGTTGTGCGCCAGTCCGTTGGCGTTGCTGGTTCCATCCGCGCTCGTCGCCCAGCAATCGGGCGCCAATCCATTGATCCCTCGCGAACTCATTTTCGGCAACCCCAGCCGCTCGGGCGCGCAGGTCAGCCCCGACGGCAAGCATGTATCGTGGCTCGCGCCGGTGGACGGCGTGATGAACGTCTGGGTCGCGCCAATCGCGACGCCGACGCAGGGCAAAGCGATCACCGCCGACAAGAACCGCGGCATCGCCCAGTATTTCTGGGCACCCGATGGCAGCCACGTCCTGTATTTGCAGGACGCCGGCGGCAACGAGAATTTCCACGTCTATGCCGTGCCCGCAATGGGCGGCACCGCGCGCGACCTGACCCCGGTCGCGGGCACCGTCCGCGCGCAGGTGCTGGGCGTCAGCGAGCTTCGCCCCGACGTGGTGCTGGTCGGCCTCAACGACCGTAACCCGCAATTCTTCGATCCATATGAGATCAACTACCGCACCGGCGAGAAGAAGCTGGTGATGGAAAATCCCGGCTATGGCGGGTTGATCGCCGACAATATGCACAGGATCCGCTTCGGCATGAAACAGGTGCCCGGCGGCGGTTCGGTCGTCGATCGGCTGGAGGCCGACGGCAGCTGGAAGACCGCGTTCAGGATCGAGAATGAAGACGCCTTCACCACCAACCCGCTGGGCTTCGACCGCGACGGCAAGACATTGTTCATGGTCGACAGCCGCGGCCGCGACAAGGCGGCGCTGGTGCGGATGGACCCGGCAACGCTCAAGACCGACATCATCGCCGAAAGCGACCGCGCCGACATTCAGGGCATCCTGCCCGATCCGCGCACCCGTGCGCCGATCGCCTATTCGGTCAACTATCTGAAAAACGAATGGACCGCGCTGACGCCCGAGGCAAAGGCCGATCTCGATTTCCTGCGCGGCAAGCTGCCGGGCGAATTTGCGGTCACCTCGATCACCGATGACGGGCGGCTGGCGACCGTCGCCTCCTTCGCCGCCGAAGCGCCGGGCACGTCCTGGCTCTATGATCGCCAGGCCAGGACGCTGACCAAGCTGTTCGACGTGCGTCCCGACCTGTCGAAATACGCGCTGCAACCGATGACCCCGGTTGAAATCCAAAGCCGCGACGGCAAGACGCTCGTCAGCTATCTGACGCTGCCTGCCGGCGCCGACACCAATGGCGACGGAAAGGCCGACCGAGCCGTGCCGCTGGTGCTGAACGTGCATGGCGGCCCGTGGGCGCGCGACAATTACGGCTATAACGGCACCCATCAATGGCTCGCCAATCGCGGCTATGCCGTGCTCAGCGTCAATTTCCGCGGCTCGACCGGCTTTGGCAAGGACTTCGTCAATTCCGCCATCGGCGAATGGTCGGGGGCGATGCATCAGGACCTGATCGACGCGGTCGACTGGGCGATCCGATCGGGCGTCACCTTCACCCCCGATCGCTTCGCTTGCGGGGTCGATATCGTCGGGCCGTCGAATCTGAAGACGCTGATGGAGAGCTTCCCCGCCTATTGGCGCCCGATCCTGGAAGGCACCTTCTACAAGCATATCGGCGACCCGAATAAGCCTGAGGATGTAAAGCGGATGATGGCGCAGTCGCCGATCAGCCGCGTCGATGCCATCCGAGTGCCGCTGCTGATCGGCCAGGGCGCGAACGATCCGCGCGTGGTCAAGGCCGAAAGCGACCAGATCGTCGAAGCGATGCGCGCGAAGAATCTGCCGGTGACCTATGTCAACTATCCCGACGAAGGCCACGGCTTCCAGCGCCCCGCCAACCGGCTTAGCTTCTTCGCGATCACCGAAGGTTTCCTGTCGGGCTGTCTGGGCGGAAAGGCAGAGCCGATCGGCGACGACTTTGCAGGCTCGTCGCTGCAGGTGCTCGAAGGCGCGCAGCATGTGCCGGGACTGGCGGCGGCGCTGCCAAAGGCCGCGGCGGCCGGGGCAGCACCAACGACGGAGTAATCCGCTCACCTCGAACGACCCGTACTCCCGCGAAGGCGGGAGTCCAGGGTAACGAAGCGCAACGCCCGCAACCCTGGGCTCCCGCCTGCGCGGGAGCACAAACAGCGCCTCACACCGTTGGTGCTGATTAGCGCCGAAGGCGCGTATCGAAGCACTGTCCTTCTTGGCACGAAGAAAGAAGGACAGTGCTTCGACAAGGCTCAGCACAAACGGTTTTAGGCGCATCACGCCCCACCATTCGCCACAGTTGCAGCGTCTGTCCTATCCCGATAATACAGCGCGGCTAGCACCATGAATTACGACCGTCCCATCGCTGCAGACCCGCTGCCCTATCCGCATAGCCCGCGAGAGGCACGGTATCGCGGAATGCCGGTCGGCGATTTGGGCGGCTACGACACGCCCCCCACCCCGCCCGAACCGCCGCGCAAGCCCCGCCGCTGGGGCCGCTGGATCGTGCGCGGACTGGCGGCATTCCTCGCGCTGGTGATCGTCGCGATCGCCTGGCTAGCGATCACGGCCCCGCTGTCGCAATCGCTGAAGCCGCCCGCGCCGCCGTCGATTACCCTGCTGTCGGCCGAAGGCACCCCGATCGCCAAATCGGGCGCGATCATCGGCGAACCGGTCGACGCGACCGCGCTTCCCGATCACGTCACCGGCGCGTTCCTCGCGATCGAGGACCGGCGGTTCCGCCAGCATCTGGGCATCGACCCGCGCGGCATCCTGCGCGCCTTCTGGAACAACAGCTTCACCGACAACAGCCGTCAGGGCGGCAGCACGATCACCCAGCAGCTCGCCAAGAACGCCTTCCTCGATTCGGATCAGACCTTCACGCGGAAAGCGCGCGAGGCGATGATCGCGCTGTGGCTGGAGGCGTGGCTGACCAAGGACGAGATCCTGTCGCGCTATCTGTCGAACGTCTATTTCGGCGATAACGTCTACGGCCTTGATGCCGCCGCCAATCACTATTTCAGCCGCGATCCGGACGATCTGACCATCGGCCAGGCAGCGATGTTGGCGGGCCTTGTGAAAGCGCCCAGCCGCCTGGCGCCCACCGGCAACCTGTCGGGCGCGCGCGCGCGCCAGGAACTGGTGGTCGCGGCGATGGCCGAGACCGGCGTCATTACCGAAGCAGAGGCCGCCGAGGTCTCGCCTGCCCGCCTGCGCGTCCGCGCGCGCGGCACGCGGCTCCCCACCGGCGGCTATTTCGCCGACTGGGTCATGCCCGCCGCACGCGACCGGGCGGGCGAGATCGCAACCGAACAGACCGTCACCACCACGCTGGAGACCCGCGTCCAGCGCGCCGCTGAGGCCGCCGCGCGCCGTGCTGGCTTGCGCGAGGCGCAGGTCGCGATCGTCGCGATGCGCCCCGACGGGCGCGTCGTCGGCATGGTCGGAGGCAAGGACTACGCCAAAAGCCCGTTCAACCGCGCGACCCAGGCCCGCCGCCAGCCGGGATCGACCTTCAAGCTGTTCGTCTATCTCGCGGCCCTGCGCGACGGGATGTCGCCCGACTCGATGATCGAGGACGAACCCGTCACCATCGGCGAATGGTCGCCCAAGAATGACGGCGGGCGTTATCGCGGCGAAATCACGCTGCGCCAGGCATTTGCGGCCTCGTCGAACGTCGCCGCGGCGCGGCTGACGCAACAGGTCGGCCCCGCCGCCGTCATCCGCGCCGCGCGCGATCTGGGCCTGTCGACCGACATCCCCAACGAGGCCTCGATCGCGCTCGGCACCTCGTCGGTGTCGCTTCTCGAACTCACCGCCGCCTATGCCGCGATCGCCGCGGGGGAGGCACCGGTGCGCCCGCGCGGGCTGGACGATGCTCGCGAACAGAGCTGGCTCGACCGACTGCGCGACGACACCCGCCCCCTGTCGCGCCGCGAGGTGGAGGGGATGCGCTCGCTGCTCGCCGCCGGTATCGAACGCGGCACCGGCCGCGCCGCCGCGCTCAATGTCGAGGCGTTCGGCAAGACCGGCACCACCCAGGATTACCGCGACGCGCTGTTCGTCGGCTTTACCGAGGATCTGGTGGTCGGCGTGTGGCTGGGCAATGACGACAATTCGCCCAATAGCGGGCTGGCCGGTGGCGGCGTCGCCGCGCGCATCTGGCGCGACGTGATGGTGGGTGCGACCGACGCCAGCGCCCCCGCGCGTCCGGCAGCGGTAGAGGCCGAGATCGACGAGGATATCGGCAACCTCGGCAGCAACATCCTCGACGGCATCCTGCCCGAAGCGCCCCAGGCGCTCGAATTCGAAGGCGATATCGGCGGCATGGGCCTGAACCTGCGCCTCGACCGCGAAGGCGGTATCCAGCTGCGCGGCGGCGAACCGCGGCGCGAGGAACCGCCGCCCGGTCCCGATCCCCGGATGCGCGAGGACGAACCGGGCGGGTTCTAAAGCGCGTTAGCGATGCGAACACCCCGTCACCCCGGACTTGTTCCGGGGTCCACCGGGCGGCGAGCCATAACGCCGAAGCTGGAGGGATGCGCAAGCGGCTTGGTGGACCCCGGAACAAGTCCGGGGTGACAAAAGGATACGCCTGCTCGCACGCACCCCGCTTGACCCCGCCCGCGCCCCGCCGCAAGGGCGCATCATGCGCTTCTTCTCCGACAACGCCGCCCCCGTCTGTCCCCAGGTGATGGAGGCGATCGCCGCCGCCAACAGCCTCGACACCGCCTATGACGGCGATGCGTGGAGCGCGAAGCTCGACGCCGCGATGTCGGGCGTGTTCGGTACCAAATGCACGGCTTTGTGGATTCCCACCGGCACCGCCGCCAACGCCATCGCGCTTGCCTCGCTCTGCCCCCCCTATGGCGGCATCGTCTGTCACCGCGACGCGCATATCGAATGCGACGAAGCGGGCGCACCCGAATTCTACACCCATGGCGCCAAATTAATGACGGTCGAGGGCATGGGCGCAAAACTGACGGTCGAGGGGATCGACGCGCTGCTGTCGGGCATTCGCAAGGACGTTCACCGCGTCCAGCCACACGCTATCTCGATCACCAACGCGACCGAGGACGGCCTCGTCTATACCCCCGACGAAGTGCGCGCGATCGGCGACTATGCACATGACCGCGACCTCGGCCTGCACATGGACGGCGCGCGCTTCGCCAATGCGGTCGCGACATTGGGCTGCGATCCGGGCGACGTGACATGGCGCGCGGGCGTCGAAGTACTGTCCTTCGGCTTCGTCAAGAATGGCGGGATGAGCGCGGAAGCGATCGTGTTTTTCCGCAACGACCTCGCCGAAGCCGCGAAGGTCCGGCGCAAGCGCGGCGGGCATCTGCTGTCCAAGGGCCGCTATCTGGCCGCGCAGATTCTGGCGATGCTCGACGGCGATGTGTGGCTCGACAATGCGCGCCGCGCCAATGCCGCCGCCCAGGCGCTGGCGAGCGCGGCGAGCGACCGGTTGTTCCACCCGGTTCAGGCCAACGAACTGTTCGTCAAACTGACTGCCGACGAAGCCCAGACGCTGCGCGATGCCGGGTTCGATTTCTACGACTGGGGACCGGACCTCGCGCGCTTCGTCATTTCGTGGGATCAGGACGAAGCGGCGGTGAAGCCGCTCGCCGACGCCATCGCCGCGCTGTGACGACGCCCACGGCACCGGGCGAAAAGCCGCAATCGACGCGGCTGTCGGTGCTGCTGCCGTTCGCGATCGTGACCCTGATCTGGGGTTCGACCTGGATCGTCATCCGCGACCAATTGGGCACCGTGCCACCGACCTGGTCGGTATCCTACCGCTTCGCCATCGCCGGGATCGCGATGCTCGCCTGGGCGCTGGTCCGTCGCGATTCGCTTCGGCTCGACGCGCGCGGCTGGATGTTCGCCTGCGGCCTCGCGGTCGCCCAATTCTGCCTCAACTTCAATTTCGTCTATCGCGCGGAGATGTACATCACCTCTGGCCTGGTCGCGGTGGTGTTCGCGATATTGCTGGTCCCCAACGCGATCCTCGCGCGCATCTTCCTCGGCCAGCGCATGGGCAGGCAATTGCTCGTCGGATCGGTGATCGCCGTTGCCGGGATCGCCTTGCTCTTCGTCCACGAAGCCCGCGAAGGCACCGCCTCCACCGCTGCCGTCCTGACCGGGATCGGCATCACCCTGCTCGGCGTCCTGTCGGCATCTGCCGCCAACATCATGCAGGGAACCGAGACGTCGAAACGCTATCCAATGGCGTCGATGCTGGGCATTTCGATGTTGCTCGGCGCGCTCGGCAATGGGGGCTGGGCATGGGCGACGGTCGGCGCGCCGGTGATCGAGATGCGGCTGGGTTATATCGCCGGGCTGCTCTATCTGGGGATCGCGGCGTCGGCGGTCGCCTTCTTCCTCTATTTCAACGTCATCCGCGTGATCGGCCCGGCCAAGGCCGCCTATTCGGGCGTGATCGTGCCGGTGATCGCGATGATCTTCTCGACCATATTCGAAGGTTATCGCTGGTCGCCGCTGGCGCTGGGCGGCGGCGCGCTGGCGATGGTCGGGCTGGTGATCGCCTTGAGGGCACGCAGGCCCAATCGGTAATCGGAATAGGCAGGTCGCCAGCCCAGCACCCGCTTCGCCTTGCCGTTCGCCACCCGCCGGTTCTCGGCGTAAAAGGCGCGCGCGGCAGGCGATACCGAGGGATGATCGAGCGGGATCAGCGGCGGCGGCTCGATCCCGATCAGCCGCGCGGCATAGGCGATCACATCGGATTGCGGCGCGGGTTCGTCGTCGGACAGGTTATAGGCACCCGCCGGGCCGTCCCACCCTGCGATCACGCCGTCCGCGAGGTCATCGACATGGATGCGGCTGAAAATCTGCCCCGGCACGTCCACCCGATGCGCCTGCCCCGCCGCCACGCGGTCGAGCGGCGAGCGGCCCGGTCCGTAAATCCCCGGCAAGCGGAACACCCGCGCGCCCATCGCCAGCCACGCCGCGTCCGCCGCCGCCCGCGCCGCGCGCCTGCCGCCGCCGGTCGGTGCGCTCTCATCCACCCACGCCCCGCCGGTGTCGCCATAAACCCCGGTCGAGGACAGATAGGCGAGGTTCAGGCCACCGAGTAGCTCGCCATAACGCTCAAGCACCGGATCGCTTGTCCCCTCCGGCGGCACGCTGGACAGCACATGGCTCGCCACAGCCAGCACCCGCGCGACACCCTCGCGATCATCGAACCGCAACGTGCCATCCCGCCCGTCGCGCGTCGTCGCCCCCGCCAGCACCGCGCGCGCGCCAAGCCGCCGGACGATATTTCGCGCCGAATATCCCATGCCGAAAACGACTAGTCGCATGGGGAATGGTTAAAGACGTTGCGAAAGCGATCCGTCAATCTGGCGTTCATGTTCGCGGCGCCAATCGGCGGGTCCCCCAAGCGTCGCACAGTGACGCTGCAACCGGGGCTCGCCGCCAATGTCCAGGCACCCCCAAGCTAAAGGGCGGCGAAGTCGAAGGGCCCACCCTTCGTCTGTTCACCCCGGTTGCGTTTGGAGGGGACTCGTAATTCCGCCCCGACTTGCTGCAAGCGATGGTTGCCTGCGCTTCCGGTGCTCACGTGCAGGAAGCACGCTGCGCGCCGGTTCTCGTCAACCACCGCTTTCGCGGCGTCCGGACGAAATTTCGCCCCCCCTCCGCGCGCTTGTTTCGGGCAACGCCGAGAAAGAAATGCCAACCCGTCACCCCGGACTTGTTCCGGGGTTCACCGGGCGGCATGCGCGCAGTCATCAATCTTGCGTTGTTCAAGCGGCTTGGTAGACCCCGACACTATGACCGGGGTGACGGGTGTCGCTATTTCGCGCCATATCCCCCGGACAGCACGCCAAAGAAATCGCCCCTGGTCCAGCGCGGCCGCGCATCCGCATCCGCAATGTCGCGCGCCAGCCGGTAGTGGATCGCCATGAACCGCCGCGCGGCGGTCCAATCGATCGGCAGGTCGGTCTGGTCGGACACCTGATGATAATGATTGGCCATGAATGCGTCGGTCGCAGCCTTGCCCGGTCCGGCGGGACCGGCGTCGAGATAGATGGACGGCACCCCGGCTTTCACAAAGCTATAGTGATCCGAGCGGACGAAATAATTCTCCTCCGGCACCGGATCGGGCGTCAGCGGCAGGTCTTCGGCATCGAGGATACGTTTCAGCGTCGCGCCGATGCTGCTGCGCTCCGCCCCGTACGCGATGATGTCGCGGAACGGATAGGTCATGACCGGCATGTCGAGGTTGATGTTGGCGACCATCGTGCCTTTGACACTCGGATGCTGGGCAAAATATTCCGACCCCAGCAGCCCGACTTCCTCCGCCGTCACTGCGGTAAAGACGATCGTCCGGCGCGGCGCCTTGCCCGATCGTTGAAACTCGCGCGCGATCTCGATCATCATCGCGATACCGATGGCATTGTCGATCGCGCCGTTGTTGATCCGGTCGGCCTTGGGATCGGCAGGGTCCATATCCTCGACTCCGATATGGTCGAGATGCGCGGTCAGCACGACCAGCTGGTCTTTCAGCATCGGATCGCTGCCGGGGATGACGCCGATCACATTGTCGCTGTCCATCCGCGCGGTCTCTGTCCGCTGGCGTGCCTCGATCGACGCGCCCAGCGCGCCGGTGGGCATCGCAGCGCCCGATCGCTCGGCGGCATCGACCGCGGCCCAGGCGACCGGCGATCCGGCAAACAGCTTGGCCGCCCCCGTCCGGCTCAATGTGCCGATCGACGGCGCGTCGCCCGCCTCCAGATTGGGCGTGCGGTCGGGCGCGACCCAGCTGATCGAGGGGCGCTGCCAATTCGCTGCGCGATCCGCGACCGAATAGCTCGCATCGTCCGCGATCGAGTCGATCAGCAAAATGCCCTTCGCCCCGCGCGCTAGCGCCGCCTGCGACTTGGCCGCGCGGCTGGAAAAATGTGCGCGCTTTTCGCTGGCGAGTTTGGCAGGTCCGCCCGCCAGCACCGCGACGATCCGCCCCCGCACATTCAGCCCGCGATAATCGTCCCAACCGATATCGGGATCGACCGCGCCATAGCCTGCGAACACCACGTCGCCCGACAGCCGGAAATCGGCGACGCGCGGATTGACCGCACCGACGAAATCCGCGCCGAAGGTGAGCGGCTGGCGCTTGCCGCCACGAGTGATCGCCATTTCGCCCTGCGCGGCAGGGATCGTTGCCTGAAAACCGACATTCTGAAGGTAGCCGCCGTCATCTCCGCCCGGCTGCACGCCTGCCGCCATTAATTGCGTCGCGACGTAATTGGCGGCGATCCGGTATTCGGGCGTGAAGCTGTCGCGCCCCAGCATCGCATCGTCGGCCAAGAATTCGACATGAGCACGCAGCGCCGATTCCTGCTGGGGCGGGGTCTGCGCCAAAAGCGGGGTGGCGACAAGTGCCGCCAACGAGATCAGGCCGATGATCCTACGCATTATATCCCCCAATCCCCGCGGATATATCAAACCCCTCCCCGTTCGCATTGAGCCTGTCGAAATGCTGTCCTTCTTGGCTACGCAAGAAAGAACAGTGCTTCGACAGGCTCGGCACGAACGGGGAGAGGGCGTGGAAAATACCGGCCTATTTCGCCCCGTATCCGCCATAGAGCGTGCCGAAATAATCGCCCTTGTTCCACCGCGGGCGTTCCGCCGCATTGGCGATCCCGCGCGCGATCGCGACGTTCGCGTCCACGAACTTCACCCCCGATTCCCAGTTGAACGGCAGCGTCAGATCGTCGTTCACGTTGTGATACGGCCCAGATCGGAAGGTCCTGGTCGCGACCTGGCCTTCGCCCGCAAAGCCGGTTTTCAGGAACAGTACCGGCACGCCCGCCTGGACGAAGCGATAATGATCCGACCGGGTGAACAGCGCCTCGCGCGGGTCGGGATCGGGGGTCAGCGTGATGCCGATATCGGCCAGCGCCTTTTCTGTAATCGGACCCAAGGTCGAGCGATCCGCGCCGAACGCGAACATGTCGGTGAACGGATAGGTCAGGATCGGCATATCGAGGTTCACATTGCCGACAATCTGCGAAATCGGCACCACCGGATGCCGCGCGAAATAATCGCTGCCGACGAGGCCGCCTTCCTCGGCGGTGAGCGCGACCAGCAGGATCGGGCGGCGACCGGGTTCGGCGACCAGCTTGCGCCCCGCCTCGATCATCGACGCGATGCCGCTCGCATTGTCCATCGCGCCGTTGAACACCTCGCCATCCTCGCGCACGCCCAGATGATCGAGATGCCCGGTCAGCACGACATATTCGTTCGCCAGCGCCGGATCGGTGCCGGGTATCATCCCGACAATGTTCTTGCTTTCGAACGGCGCGAAATTGGTCTGGCTGGCAAAGCGCAGATTGGCCTTGCTCACCGCCCCCGGTTTGAGCGCGCCGCCAAAGATGCGCGCGGCGGCGGCATTGCTCAGCACCCCCAGTTGCGGGATCGGCGCGATCGAGAAACCGGTGCCGTCCGCCTTGCGCCAGCTGTTGCGCGGCTCCTGATAGCCTTGGGCGAGTTCGGCGAGCGGCATCTGTTGCGGAGCAAGCATGATCGTCGCGATCGCCCCGCGCTTCGCCGCTTCGGCCGCCTTGTTGTCGGGCCGCGCGGCGTGCGCGCGGATTTCGCCTTGCAGCGTGTCGGGCGCGCCCGGCGCGAACACCGCGATCTTGCCCTTCAGGTCCAGGCCCGCATAATCGTCGCGCCCTTCGCTTGCCGCGGCGATCCCCTGGCCGACGAAGATCAGCGGCGCATCGACCGCGACCGAGCGGTGGCCCATCGTCGCCCCCGGCACGTAATCGGTGCCGAAGGTGAGCGGCGTCGCCTGCCCGCCTGCGACCATCGCCGCGCTTCCCGGTCCGGCGGCGGAGGCGCGGACCAGCGGCACCGGCTGGAACCAGCCATCGGTGCCACGCGGCGTCGCGCCGATCTGCTCGAACTGCCGGACGACATAATCGGCGGCGCGGTCATAACCCGGCGTCCCTGCCAGCCGCCCTTCCATCGCATCGTCGGCCAGGATCGCGATATGCGACCGCCAGCGCGCCTGTTCGGCGGTCAGCGTCTGGCCGTCGACGACCACCGACGCGCTTTCGGGCGCGGCATGGCTGCACGCCCCCAGCGCCAGCGACGATCCGGCAAGCAGGGCGGACAGGATCAGGTTACGCATCACTTGGCTCCATGACCGTTATAGAGCGTTCCGAAGAAATCGCCCTTGTTCCAGCGTGGGCGTTCGGGCGCGTCGGCAATCGCCTTGGTGATCGCGAAATTCGCCTCGATGAAGCGCACGCCCGATGCCCAGTCGATGTTCGGCTGCTGGTCGAGTTCGTCCGACGGCTGATGATAATGCGTCGACAGGAAATGGTCGAACGCCGCCTTGCCCGGCCCCTTGGTGCCCGGCCACAGGAAGACGGACGGCACACCCTGCTGGACGAAGCGGTAATGGTCGGATCGGACGAAGAAACCCTGTTCGGGCATCGGGTCGGGCGACAGGGTGACGCCGATCCCCTCGACCGCCGCCTTGGTGATCGGCCCCAGCGTCGAACGCTCGGCGCCGAAGGCGACCATATCCTCGAATTTATAGGTGATGATCGGCATGTCGAGATTGACGTTGGCGACCATCTGTTCGCGCCGCACGGTCGGGTTGCGCGCGAAATAATCGGCGCCGACCAGCCCCTTTTCCTCGGCGGTCACCGCCAGGAACAGGATCGAGCGTTTCGGCTTCACGCCCTGCTCCTTGAACCGCCGCGCGTTTTCAATGAGCGAGGCGATCCCCACCGCATTGTCCATCGCGCCGTTATAGATGGTGTCGCCGCTCGCATCGGGCCGCCCGATGCCGACATGGTCGAGATGCGCGGTCAGCACGATCACCTCGTCCTTGAGCTTGGGGTCCGATCCCTCGATCATGCCCGCAACATTGGGGCTTTCGACCTTTTCGCTGGTCGATCGGATGGTCGCGTTCAGCCGCGACGGCAGCTCGAACGCCTTGAAGGTCGCGCCCTCGCCCTCGGCCTGCTTGCTGATCGCGGCCCAGTTGGTGCGCGCGCCCGCGAACAATTTGTTCGCGCCCGCCGCCGACAGCGTGCCCAGCACCGGCGCATTGCCCGCAATGTCGAACCCGGTCCCATCGGGACGCATCCAGCTCATCCGAGTCGATGTGTAGGTTTCCGCCAGCCGCGCGAATGGGCGGACCCGCGCGCTTTGCGGGCTTTCCAGCACGATCACGCCGACCGCCCCGCGCGACGCGGCATAGGCGGCCTTGTTCGCCACGCTGCCGAAATGCGCGCGCACCTCGCCGTTGAAGCTGGCGGGCGCGCCGGAGAACAACGCCACGACCTTCCCCTTCACATCGACGCCCGCATAATCGTTGCGCTTGAACTCGGGCGCGACGATACCGTGACCGACGAACACCACCGGCGCGTTGACGGTGACCTCTGGCCGCGAAGAGGTTGCGCCGGGGATATAGTCCACCCCGAATTCGAGCGCGCTGTTCTGCCCGCCGCGCGTGACGGCAAAGCTGCCCTTGTCCGCCGCCTTGAACGCGATCAGCGGCACCTGCTGCAGATAGCTGCCGTCTGTCCCCGCAGGCTTCAGCCCCTGGGCATAGAATTGCGCGGCGACATATTCGGCGGCGACGTCATAGGCATCGGTTCCCGCCTCGCGCCCCTGCATCGCGTCCGATGCCAGGAACATGACGTGCGACCGCATCGCGCGCTCGTCATTGCTCAGCGCATGGACATCGACCGCGGCGGCAGACGGTGCCGGGGCAGGCGCAGGCGCGGTTTGGGCATAGGCAGCGGTGGACAGCAGCAGCGCAGCGAACGGTACGGCAAAACGGATCATTGGCATCCTCTTGAAACCGGGCATAAGGGGATGGTTAGCAGCCGCGCGTTGAATCGCAACGCACGCGCACGATTTTTTCCCAATCGCGCAAGTGAATTGCGCCGGATCAGGCGATCAGATGTTCGATATCCAGCGTGCCCCCAGCCAGCCCCCCGCGATCCGGCGAGAGGATTACCGCCCACCCGACTGGCTGGTCCCGGAAATCGCACTCGATTTCGACCTCGATGCCGCCGAAACGCGGGTGCGCGCGACACTGTCGGTCACCCGGAACGGCGACCATGACCGCCCGCTGCGGCTCGATGGCGACGGGCTGCACCCGATGGCCGTCCGCGTCGATGGCCAGAATCGCACCGACTGGGTGGTCGATGACGGCGCGCTGGTCCTGACCCTCGACGGCGACGCGCATCAAGTCGAGACCGAAGTGCTGGTCCAGCCCGAACGCAACACCCAGTTGATGGGCCTCTACGCCTCGGGCGGCAATCTCTGCACCCAGTGCGAAGCCGAAGGGTTCCGGCGGATTACCTTCTTCCCCGACCGCCCCGATGTGCTCGCGCGTTATCGGGTGAGGATGACCGCCGACAAGGCGCGCTATCCGGTGCTGCTCGCCAATGGCGACCCCATCGCGTCAGGTGATCTGGAGGGCGGCAGGCATTGGGCCGAATGGCACGACCCGTTCCCCAAACCCAGCTATCTGTTCGCGCTGGTCGCCGGCGATCTGGTGGCGAACCGATCGACATTCACCACCCGGTCGGGCCGCGTCGTCGATCTCGGCATCTGGGTGCGCGAGGCCGATCTGCCGCGCACCGACCATGCGATGCACGCGCTCAAGACCTCGATGGCGTGGGACGAGCGCGTTTATGGCCGCGAATATGATCTCGACGTGTTCAACATCGTCGCGGTCGACGATTTCAACTTCGGCGCGATGGAAAACAAGGGGCTGAACATCTTCAACAGCCGTTACATCCTCGCCGATCCCGACACCGCCACCGATTACGACTATGACGCGGTCGCCGCCGTCGTCGCGCACGAATATTTCCATAACTGGTCGGGCAACCGCGTCACTTGCCGCGACTGGTTCCAGCTTTCCCTGAAAGAAGGCTTCACCGTCTACCGCGACCAGCAATTCTCCGCCGACCAGGGTTCCGCCGCGGTCAAGCGGATCGAGGATGTGCGGGCGTTACGTGCCGCGCAATTCCCCGAAGACAGTGGCCCGCTCGCCCATCCCGTGCGGCCCGAATCCTATATCGAGATCAGCAATTTCTACACCGCGACCATCTACAACAAGGGCGCCGAGCTGATCCGCATGATGGCGACGATATTGGGCGAGAAAGACTTCCGCGCCGCCACCGATCTGTATTTCGACCGGTTCGACGGGACGGCGGCGACCTGCGAGGACTTCGTCGCCTGCATGGAGGAAGCGTCGGGCCGCGACCTCGCGCAATTCCGCCTCTGGTATTCGCAAGCCGGCACCCCGCGCGTCACCGCCGCGATCAAGGCGGACGAAACCCATGTCACCGTCTCGCTGGCGCAGGACGTGCCCCCCACGCCCGGCCAGCCGCACAAGCAGCCGATGGCGATCCCGCTCAAACTCAAATTGTTCGGCGACGACGGCAAGCCGCTGTCCGGCGAACAGCTGGTGATGCTCGACGATGCGCGCGCCGAGGTGGCGTTCGCGGTCACCGGCGAGCGCCCGGTGCTTTCGATCAATCGCGGCTTTTCCGCTCCCGTCATCGTCAACACCAACCGCTCCGCCGCCGACCTCGCCTTCCTGTCGGCGCATGACGACGACCCCTTCGCCCGGTACGAGGCGATGCAGCAACTGATGCTCGACACGCTCGTCGCCAGCGTCGCCGAAGGGCGCGGCAACCACGCGCCGGTGATCGATGCCGTGCGCCGCACGCTCGACGACCCCGCGCTCGACGCCGCCTTCGTGGCCGAAGCGGTGCTGCTGCCGTCCGAAAGTTTCGTTGGCGACCAGATGCAGGTGGTCGATCCCGATGCGATCTTCCGCGCAAGGGAAGCGCTGCGCCGCGACCTGGGACGCGAGCTGGAAGGACTGTGGCGCGAGGCGTATGACGCCAACCGCGCCAACCGGTTCGAATACTCTCCCGCCGCCAAGGGCGCACGCCGACTGAAAACCGTAGCACTCGGCTATATCGCGGCCTCCGGCGCGCCCGATGCCGCCGCGCTCGCCTTCGCCCAGTTCGAGGGCGCCGACAACATGACCGACCGCCAGGGCGCGCTCACCACGCTCGTCGGCGGCACCTCGGACAAGCGCATCGCCGCGCTCGACATTTTCTACAATCGCTATTCGGACAATGCGCTGGTGCTCGACAAATGGTTCCAGACCCAGGCCCTGTCGTCGCGCGACGACACCGCAGCGGTCGTCGAGGAACTCAGCCGCCACCGCGACTTCACCCTGTCGAACCCCAACCGCGCCCGCGCGCTGATCGGTGCGTTCAGCGTCAACCAGCGCGCCTTCCATGCCAAAGACGGTCGCGGCTACCGCTTCGTCGCCGACCAGCTGATCGCGCTCGACAAGCTCAACCCCCAGACCGCCGCCAAGCTCGTCCCCCCGCTCGGCCGCTGGCGGCGCTTCGACGAAGGCCGCGCCGCCCTGATGCGCGCCGAGCTGGAACGCATCATGGCCGTGCCAGGCCTGTCGAAGGACATGCTGGAACAGGTATCGAAAAGCCTCGACTGAGGGGGCGCTTCAGGCCACCACCCGCAGCCGCCCGTCGCGCTGGTCGATCATCCGTTGATACAGCGCGACCAGTTCGCGCGCGTGATCGACGTCGGACATCACCTCGCCCGCCGCTTTCCGCGCCGCTGCACGCAGGATCGCCGGCTCGCGCGCGAACAGCCGCCGGATTGCCGCCGCAGCGGACTTGGCATCGCGCGCGGCATAGGTTTCACAGAACAGCGGATCGGCGATTTCGGCGAACCCGCCTTCGTCGGGCGCGATCAGCGGCAATCCGCTGGCGATCGCCTCCAGCCCCACCAGCCCGAACGGCTCGGCGTCCGACCCGTGGATGAGCGCGTCGCAGCTCGCCATGATCCGCGACAGGCGCGGGCGGTCATAGACCGGACGGAACAGCCGGATATGCGGGCTCCCCTCGATATGCCGCGCCAGCTTGCCGCCATCGACCCCGGTGCCGATCAGGATCATGCCGACCGGCAGATGCCGCCCGGCGCGCTGCACCGCATCGAACACCATCGGCCAGCGTTTTTCGGGGTGATGCCGCCCCATGCCCAGCAGCAGATGCCCGTCGGCCGGCAGGCCGCATTGTTCGAGCAGCGACGCGCGCAGCTTCTCGTCGCGGAAATCGGGCGAGAAATACGCCTTCTCGATCCCCAGCGGGGCGGCGGCATGGACGGTCAGCCCGCGCCTGCGCTCGCGCTTGGCGATTGCCGGGCCGTTGGTCACGAACGCGTCGAACCGGTCGAGGAACCGCGCCATGTAACGGGTGTACCAGCCGAACGCTTCCTCGATCCGGCCGGGCGACGCCCAGCCTTCGAACCAGCGCTGCGGATAGGCGCCGATATTGTCGTTATGCGCGAAATACACCTTGAGCGCGCGCCCCTGCCAGTTGCCGACGATCCACGCCGGTCGCCAGGGCGAACTGGTTTCCACGACGTCGGGGTCGATCTCATCGAGCAGACGCCGGATTTCACGACCAGACGTGAAGATGCCGTAATTGCGGTCGAAGATCAGCCGCGGCGCCTTCACCCAATGGATTTTGCCGCCGCCGGGCCGCTCCTCCAGCCGGTCCTCGCGCCCCGGTGCGATGACGATCAGCTCGTGGCCCAGATCCGCCATGATCGACAGCTTGCGGTCGAGATAGGTCCGAACGCCTCCGCCGGTGGGCGAATAATATTCGTTGACGTCGACGATCCGCATGGCGCCTTGCGTCTAGCAGATCACCGCGCGGGAGAGAAACCGCCAATGCCGCGCAGATACTGGACCTTGATATCGGTGGTCGTCACCCCCGCGGGCACATTGATCACCGCCTGGGATAATTTGGGGCGGCTGCGGCCCAGCCGCGTGTTGCTCGGGAACCCCGCGCCGTCCTGCCAGAAATTGAACTTGTTCTTGCCGTCGCGGTCGTGGGTGAACAGCAATGCATAGCGGCCGGGCTTGGGCGCTTTGATGCACATCGTCACCGCGCCCGATGACGGCATGTCCGCCCAGACGCGGTGAAAGAACTGGCCGTCGCGCTTGAGGTCGCGGTCGTCCTTCAGAAACTCTTCCTCGGTCGCATTCCACAATTCGAGCTTCAGCCGCCCGGTGCGGTCCTTCAGGCCCGACACGTTGACGCGAATTGCCGGCCCGCTGTTCGAATTGCAGGCCGCCGCGTCGGGACCGATGGCGCGGTTCGCCTGGGCAGGCGTTACCGCCAACGCCAGCGCCGCCGCGCTAAACCCCAACAAGCTGGTCTTGCCGATCATCTGTTTTCCTCGCCAGTGCCAGAAATCCGAAGGCGCCGATCAGCGCCACATGGAGCAGCAATGCCATTGCCGCAGTCAGGGCCATCAGTTCCGACATGTCGGTGCCCTGTCCGATTAAGATAATGGCGATGTTGGCGAAAAGAAGGTCTTTGTTGGGAACGAACGGCAACCGCGTGACGAGCAGGCGGATCGCGACCAGGAATGCCCAGGTTGCGAACGCCACCCCCGGCATCGCGAAATGCCATGCCCAGGCGAGCGCGAAACTGCCCGCCAGAATGCGCAGACAATGCACCCCGAACACCCACCACAACTCGCGTCCGGGCAGCGAATAGACGCGCTTTGAAAACAGGATGAACGGCAGCGAGATCGCAACCGTGATTGCCGCCGCCCAGCCGACCCCGCGCAGCTCGTCGGGCGTCAGCACGCCCGAGGCAAAGGGCAGCGCGATCGCCATCGCGATCAGCGTCAGCAGGTTGCCCGCCTGCGCCGACAGGATCGACACGTCCTTCACCGCCCCGAACGGCGCGGCGATCATCCGCATCCGCTGCCGCGCCCAGGCATAGAAATACGCCTCGCCCGAATAGCCCAGCACCACGTCGTTCGCGATCCGCTTCTTGACCAGCGCACCGATCCCCGAAGTCGGAATTCGCCACAACCGCCGGAAAATCACCCAGTCAAAAAACACCGGCGCGGCATACATCGCCAGAAACGTCAGATAAAATGCCGGATTGTCGGGCAGGGTACGCGACAGGTCGGCGAGCCCGCCATCGAACAATTCGTACGCCAGCACCGCGACCATCGCGATCGACACCACCGACCCCAATATCGTCGGCCAGCGGCGGCGCAGGCCATGGAACGGCTCCAGCCCCGCCAGATCGCGATCCTGCGCGTCGTGCGCCCGATCGCTGCCTGTATCGCCGATGCCGGACAGCTTACCGCTCATCCGATCCGGTTCCTGATGGCACCCCGCGCATCGCCGGAACCTAGCCCGATCGGACGGGCGGCGCCAGATGGCGGCAGGACGCATGGCGCGCACATGATCCGGGACGATCCAGCCATCACAGTGTCAGCCGGACACCCGCCCAGATCGTGCGCGGCGTTGCCCGCTCGACAACGCCGTCCCCGCTGATTGCCGCCTCGACACGGGCATCGGTCAGATTTTCGGCGCGCGCGATCAGGGCGAAGCGCCGCGTCACGGGCAGTTCCGCGACGGCATCGAACGTGGTTGCGGCGCCAAGCGCGCGATCATTCTGGTCGTCCTCGAACTGGGCGCCGACATGACGCAGCGTGACCGCGACGCAAAGCCGTTCGCGTTGCCAGCCGATCGTCGCCGAAAGCTGATCGACGGCAGTCTGGGCGGGACGCAGCCCGTCGAGCGATCCCGCAACGCTGCCGGATCGAACCCTCGCATCGGCATGCGAATATCCTGCCGCCAGCGACCATGCGCCGCGCGTGACAGCGATATCGGCTTCCACCCCGACGCTTTCGATCGCATCCAGATTCTCGCGCCGACGATAGCTGCCCGCCGCGCTCACGAAGCCAACGCCGGGAAAGGTGCCGGGGCCACGCGCGATCGTCACATTGGCGATGGCGTCGTTCAAGCGGCTGGCAAAGCCGGTGACGCCGACGCGAACGCCGTCTGCCGGACGCCATTCGACGCCGACTTCGCCCCCCGTCAACCGCTCGGGCGCCAGCGCCGCATTCGCCGCCGTCGCATCCGCGCCCGCGCGGAACGGCCGATAGAGTTCGTTCAATGTCGGCAGCCGCCACCCGCGATAGGCGGCCGCGCGCAGCGTCACCGGCTCGGCAGGACGAAACGCCGCGCCAACCCTCCCGGTCGCTTCCAATCCGTCGCGCGCGGCGAAAACCGTGTCGGTCAGCACGCCGCCTGCCAGCAGCCGTTCGTCGAGCCGCCCGGCGTCGATCCGCCAGTGATCGATCCGCGCGCCTGCCGAAAACTCCCATGCGCCCGCCTCGACGCCCAGATCGGCGAACAAGCCTGCCGTGGTCGATGCCCCGCCCGCGACCCGCCGCCGCGTGGGCGCTGCATTCACGAACTGATACAATTCCTGCGTGCGCCCGCTTACCCGCCGCACATCCGCGCCGACGCGCAAATCGATGCCGTCACCCAAAGGCGGACCGATTTCCACCCGCGCCCCGCTGCCGGTGGCGGGGACATATTGGTCGAGCACCTGCGCGACGCTCACGCGCCCGCTCGCGACGCTCGCAAAGCCGCTCGCGAACGCGCGTGTCTGGAGATAGGCGAGCGCCGACCATTGCCAGCGCCCGCGCCCGACCAGCCGCAGGCTCGCATCCGCGCCTTCGCTGCGGATCGCGGTGAAATCGGTGCCCCGGTCGCGGCGATCGACGAAGCCGCCCAGATTGGCCTGCAACTCGACCCCTCCGAGATCGGTGACGAATCGCGCGGTCGCGCTTGCCTGCTCATAGGGCGCCGCGCGATCGACCGGGCCAGCACCCTCGACGATGGGCTGAAACCCGTCGCCCGCCATATATTGCCCGGCGAACAGCATGAAGCCGTCACCCGCGCGCACGCTTCCCACTACGCTGCCGTCGAGGCTGCCGCGACTGCCGCCCAGCAGCGATGCCGACAGCGCCCCGACCTCGCCCGGCCGCACGCTTTCCAGCTCGATCGTCCCCGACAGCGCACCCGGACCGAAAAAACCGCTGCCACCGCCGCGCGTCACCCGGATGCTCGACAGCCGCTCGGCCTGATAGGCGGGAAAGGCAATCCAGCCGCCGAACGGATCGGTCTGCGGCACGCCGTCGAGCAGCAACAACACCCGCGACGAGGCATTGCCCCCCAGCCCGCGCAGATTGGCGCCCTGGCTAGTCGGATTGGCCGACCGCGAATCTGACCGGCGGAACTGCGCGAACCCGGCGGCGTCGCGCAGCACATCCTCGATCCGCCCGCTCGCCACGCTGGTCAGCCGTTCGCGGTCGATCACCACCACCGCATCGGTCGCGCTCCCCGGCGCCGGCCCCAGCCCGCTACCGGTCACGACGATCTCCGCGCCTTCGCCCGCATCCTGCGCAGCCGCCACTCCCGGCGCGAACGCCGCCGCGATCAATAGTGTCGCGATCCTCACGAAGCGGGCTTGACCCGATCGGGATGCGCCGCCGCAAAGGCTTCGATCTCCTGCGCTGCCATATCCGCCGCGACGAGCCGGGGATAAGGCGTCAGATCAACCTCGAACCGCCGTGCGTTATACATCTGCGGCACCAGGCAGATATCCGCCATGTCGGGCGCGTCACCGCCCAGATGCGGCCCGTCGCCCGCCATCGCCTCCAGCGCGTCGAACCCCTGAGCGACCCAGTGCCGATACCATTCGTTCCGCGCCTCTTCCTCAAGGCCCAACTCACGCCCGAGATATTTGAGCACCCTCAGATTGTTGAGCGGATGGATGTCGCACGCAACCGTCAGCGCCATTGCCAGCGTCCGCGATCGCGCCAGCGGATCGGCGGGCACGAAGCGCGGCTCGGGATGCTTCGCGTCGAGATAGTCGAGGATGGCCAAGCTCTGCGTCAGCACGCCCTCCCCGACATCCAGCACCGGCACGAAGCCCTGCGGGTTGCGCGCCAGATGCTCGGGCGAACGCTGGTCGCCGTTCAGCAGCGACACGTCCACGCTGTCATATGCCACGCCCTTCAGGTTCAGGCCGATCCGCACGCGGTACGCTGCGGAAGAGCGGTAATAGTCATAGAGCGTGTACATGCTGGATACTCCTTGCACTCTTACACCTCACTCCCCCGTTCGTTTCGAGCGAAGTCGAGAACCCTGAGCTTGGCGCGTGTAAGCGTTTCTCGACTTCGCTCGAAACGAACGGATTTGGATGGGAAACTCGCTCCCTATTCGACCGCTTCCCGCTCGGGCGCCAGCGACGTCCCCGCCCGCCCCGACCGGAACGACGCAAACCAGCTGAGCGGATTGAGAGTCGCCGTGCCATCCAGCGAAAACGTGATGAACTCCGCGCGCCCGCCGATATTCTCCCACGGCACCGGCCCGCCCAGACCCCGCTCGGCGACCGAAAAACGGCTGTCGGCGCTGGCGTCGCGATTGTCGCCCATCAGGAACACATGGCCTTCGGGGATCAGCACCGGGCCGTAGTCATCCCCCGACGCCTCGCCGCGATACCCCAGGTCGATGGTGTCATAGGATCGCCCATTGGGCAAAGTTTCGCGGAAAATGGGCAGGCGGCACACCGCGCCCTGCGGCGTTTCGCTATAGGCTCCCGGATATTGCAGCGCCGAACATTGCGTATTGGCATCGACAGGAACGCTCCGCACCCCCATCGCCCGACGCTCGACAGGCACGCCGTCGATCAGCAGCTGCCCGCCCTCGACCTCAATCGTCTCGCCCGGCAGGCCGACGACGCGCTTGATATAATCGGTGCGCTCGCCCGGCGGGGTCACGATCACCACGTCGCCGCGCTCGGGAAGGCTGCCGAACAACCGTCCGGGAACATAGGGCATCAGGTGAAAGGTCGGCGTGACGAACGAATAGCCGTACGGATATTTGGTCACCACCAGCCGATCGCCCACCAGCAATCCCGGCATCATCGATTCGGACGGGATGTAGAAGGGCTTGGCGATGAAGCTGTGAAAGCCGAGCACCGCGAGCACCAGCCACAGCAATCCGCGCGCTTCGGCCCACCAGTCCATCGGCGGCTTGTCGTCCTTGCGCGCAGGCTCGGCCGGTTCGTGCGCCGCCAGATCGTCCGCTGCCATCAACTGTTCAAACCCTTCACGCCTTTACCGCCTCGATAATGACGAAAGCCTGCGCCCAGGGATGATCGTCGGTCAGCGTCAGATGAATGCGCGGGAGGTGGCCCTCCGGGATCATGGCGTCAAGCCTGGCCTTGGCCCCGCCGGTGAGTTCGAGCGTCGGCGCGCCGGAGGGCGCATTGACCACGCCGATGTCCTTCATGAACACGCCCGCCTTGAACCCGGTGCCGACGGCTTTCGAAAACGCCTCCTTCGCCGCGAACCGCTTGGCGAGCGTCCCCGCGATCGTATGCGGACGCCGAGCGGCCTTGGCGCGCTCGACATCGGTGAACACGCGGTTGAGAAACCGGTCGCCGAAGCGGTCCACCGAGTTCTGAATCCGCTCAATGTTGCAGAGGTCGGAACCGAGGCCGATGATCATGGCCAAGGCACCCAACCCGCCAGAATAGCGTAGCCAAACAGGATCAGCGGCAAAACCATTGCGGCGAGCCAAAAATGTCGCTCGGACTTGGTGCGATCGGTTCGCCGGACCGCCACTGCCCAAGCCGCATGCACAGTGGACCAAGCCGGAAGCATTAGTCCGAACAACACCCCCATCACCAAATCTGATTTTTCCACCCGGCCCATAAGAGCGGTCGAAAAAAACCAGACGGTCCCAACTACCCCGCCCACGACGACAGCCAGCGCGGCCAGAATCACGACACCCCAGGAACGCCGGCGAAGAGATATCCGGGTCGAAATCACCGCGCCGCATCCATCAGGTCGCGCATCCGCCGCACCACTGGCGCCAGCCCATCGAAAATCGCCTCGCCGATCAGAAAATGCCCGATATTCAGTTCCGCCAGCTGCGGGATCGCGGCGATCGGCACTACGTTATCGAAGGTCAAACCATGCCCGGCATGAACCTCGATCCCGTTCTTCGCCGCCAATGCCGCCGCATCCGCAATCCGGCGCAACTCCGCGGTCTGCGCCTCGCCTTCCAACTCGCAATATCGCCCGGTGTGGAGTTCGACCACCGGCGCACCCAGCCGCAGCGCCGCCTCGACCTGCGCAGGGTCGGGTTCGATGAACAGCGACACGCGGATGTTCGCGCCCTTCAATTCGCGCACCATCGGGCTAAGCAGATTATGCTGTCCCAGCGCATCCAGCCCACCTTCGGTGGTGCGTTCCTCGCGCTTTTCGGGGACGATACACGCGGCGTGCGGTTTATGGCGCAGCGCGATGCCAAGCATTTCGTCGGTCGCCGCCATTTCTAGGTTGAGCGGCACGGTCAACTCGCTCGCCAGTCGCGCGATATCGTCGTCGGTGATGTGCCGCCGATCCTCGCGCAGATGCGCGGTGATCCCATCCGCCCCCGCTTCCGCCGCCAGCAAGGCGGCGCGCACCGGATCGGGATAGCCCGACCCGCGCGCGTTCCGAACGGTCGCGACATGGTCGATATTGACGCCCAGGCGCAGGTGCCCCCCGCCGGGCAGGCGCGAATAGCTGTTCACGCGGCCCGGCTTCCCGGCTTGATCGCCGGAATTGCTGCCAACTCAGGCGGCAACGCATCCGCCGCATAACTCGGCACGTCGAGCCGGATCAGCGGATAGAAGGGCACGCCCAGATCGGCCTTGCCCATCGATCGGTCGACCAGCGACGCCGCGGCGATCACCTCGCCGCCTGCCGCTCCGATCGCCGCGATGGCCTCGCGCGACGACAGGCCGGTGGTGACGACATCCTCCATCATCAGCACGCGCTGGCCGGGTTCGATCCGAAATCCGCGGCGCAACTCGAACGTGCCGGTGGGGCGTTCGAGGAACATGGCGGGCACCCCCAGCGCGCGGCCCATTTCGTGCCCCGCGATCACCCCGCCCATCGCGGGAGAGATCACCACATCGATCGCCGACCGCACCTCGCCCGGCAGCCGCGCTACCAGCGCATCGGCGAGTCGGGCACCGCGTTTCGGGTCCATCAACACGCGCGCGCATTGCAGATAGCGCGACGACCGCAATCCCGACGACAGGATGAAATGCCCTTCCAGCAACGCCTCGGCAGCCCGGAATTCGGCCAGAATCTCGTCGTCGGTCACGCAGGCAATTCCTCGTTGGTTGGCGCGCAATCCTTACGGACAGGCGTGCCGCCCCGCAACACTCGCCAAAAACGCGCCGCTTGTGCTTGAGACATCGGCAACCGCGGCGTATAGGCCGCCCGACGGGTATCTTCCCGCACCCCGTGCAGCGGCCCTCGCAGCGCGATCTGGAAGATGGATAGAACGATACGATGCGAATGCTTGGGTTGAAGACGATCCTCCTCGCCGCGGGGCTGACGCTGGCCACCGCTGCGACCGCCGCCCCGGCTGCGGCTCCCCAGACAGCACCGGCCGCGACCGAAGCGACCGGGGCAACCGACACGGCGCCGACCATTACAGCGGGTGCGCCCGCGGCTCCCGCAGGCGGCACGCCCGCTCCGGCGGCCCCGGTCGCCGATCCCTTGAGCAACGCCGACGGCACGCCGATCGTCGCGCCGGTCGAAGGCGTCGGTCTGCCCATCCCCAAAAGCATCCACATCCAGGACCAGGTATCGCCCACCGGTCGCCAGGCCCGCACCTTCCATGACGCGATCCTGATGCCGGTCATCACGGTGATTTCGCTGTTCGTGCTCGGCCTGCTGATCTGGGTCGTGATCCGCTATCGTCGCGCCGCCAATCCGGTGCCGTCGAAGACCAGCCACAACACCATGCTCGAAGTGGCGTGGACGCTGATCCCCGTGCTGATTCTCGCCGGGATCGCGCTGCCCAGCTTCTCGCTGCTCGCCAATCAGTACAAGCCCGCGCCCGACAATGCCGTCACGCTGAAGGCAATCGGCAACCAGTGGTTCTGGTCCTACGAATATCCCGATCATGGCGGCCTCAGCCTGGTGTCGAACATGCTGCGCGAGCAGGATGAGGTCGAACCCGGCCAGCGCTTCCGCACCGACGCCGACGGTCCGCGCCTGATGGCGACCGACAACCGCGTGGTGCTGCCGATCAACACGCCGATTCGCCTGCTGACCACCGCCAACGACGTGATCCACGCCTGGGCGATTCCGGCGTTCTGGATCAAGCTCGACGCAATCCCCGGCCGCATCAACGAAACCAGCTTCACCATCGAAAAGCCCGGCCTCTATTACGGTCAGTGCTCGGAGCTGTGTGGCGCGCGCCATGCCTATATGCCGATCACGGTTCAGGCCGTGACGCCTGAGGAGTTCGAAGCCTGGGTCCGCGCCAAGGGCGGCACGATGCCCGGCGACGCCGATGCGGCGCCGCCTGCCCAGATGATCGACGACACCACCACGCCTGCCGCAGGCGTCAACCCCGAAACCATCGATGCGACTGCCGTGGGTGTCACCACCAACCAGTCCGCCACCGGAACGGTGAACTAAGCCATGACCGACGTTGCACGCAGCCCTTCGGCTTTTCAGGCGCATGACGACCATGCGCATCATGACCATGCCGACCATGTTCCGGGCTTTTTTGCCCGCTGGTTCCTGTCCACCAATCACAAGGACATCGGCACGCTCTACCTGATTTTCGCGATCATCGCGGGGATCATCGGTGGCGGCATTTCCGGCATGATGCGTGCCGAGCTGATGGAACCGGGCATCCAATATCTGCCGCAATGGGCATCGATGCTGCACGGCGAACAGACGTTCGACCAGGCGCTTCACTTCTGGAACGTGCTGATCACCGCGCACGGTCTGATCATGGTGTTCTTCATGGTCATGCCCGCGATGATCGGCGGCTTCGGCAACTGGTTCGTCCCCATCATGATCGGCGCGCCCGACATGGCGTTCCCGCGGATGAACAACATCTCGTTCTGGCTGCTGATTCCGGCCTTCCTGCTGCTGCTCGCCTCGCCCTTCGTCGGCGTCGGCGCGGGCACCGGCTGGACGGTCTATCCCACTCTGTCGACCTATGGCGAACCGGGCATGTCGGTCGATATGGCGATCCTGTCGCTGCACATCGCGGGCGCATCGTCGATCCTGGGCGCGATCAACTTCATCACCACCATCTTCAACATGCGTGCGCCGGGGATGACCCTGCACAAGATGCCGTTGTTCGTATGGTCGGTGCTGGTCACCGCCTTCCTGCTGCTGCTGGCGCTGCCGGTGCTTGCCGCGGCGATCACGATGCTGCTGACCGATCGCAATTTCGGCACCACCTTCTTCGATCCCGCCGGTGGCGGCGACCCGGTGCTCTACCAGCATCTGTTCTGGTTCTTCGGCCACCCCGAAGTGTACATCATGATCCTGCCGGGCTTCGGCATCGTCAGCCAGATCGTCGCGACCTTCAGCCGCAAGCCGGTCTTCGGTTATCTCGGCATGGCCTATGCAATGGTCGCGATCGGCGTCGTCGGGTTCATCGTGTGGGCGCACCACATGTTCACCACCGGCCTTTCGGCAAACCTGAAAATCTACTTCACCGCGGCGACGATGGTCATCGCCGTCCCCACGGGTATCAAGATCTTCTCGTGGATCGCGACGATGTGGGGCGGTTCGCTGTCGTTCAAGACGCCGATGCTGTGGTCGATCGGGTTCATCTTCATGTTCACCGTCGGCGGCGTCACGGGCGTCGTGCTCGCCAATGGCGGCATCGACGATTACATGCACGACACCTATTACGTCGTCGCCCACTTCCACTACGTCCTGTCGCTGGGTGCGGTGTTCGCGCTGTTCGCGGGCTTCTTCTACTGGTTCCCGAAAATGTTCGGGCGGATGTACAACGAATTCCTCGGCCAGCTGCACTTCTGGGTGTTCTTCATCGGCGTGAACGTCATGTTCTTCCCGATGCATTTCCTGGGCACTCAGGGCATGCCGCGTCGCTATCCCGACTATCCGGACGCCTATGCGCACTGGAACGAGATCGCGACCTATGGCTACATGATCATGGCAGCAGGCATGGCGATCTTCTTCGTCAACCTGTTCTGGTCGCTGTTCGCGGGCAAGAAGGCCCCGGCCAATCCTTGGGGCGAAGGCGCGACGACGCTGGAATGGACGCTCAGCAGCCCGCCGCCCTATCACCAGTTCGAAACCCTGCCGAAGATCGACTGAGGCACCTGACGCGCCCTCCCGTCCCCGCGACGGGAGGGCCGCAAGGCAAGCGCCCGGATACGGGCGTTTCCCTTGCGGTTCGAATGATCCGACCGCATCCATTCGCGCGCCACGATGCGCGCGTTCATGCTATTATGACGATCGTGACGACAGCCGAACCGACCCTGACCCTGCCCGCCGAGTGGCGCGATTTCCTGGCGCTGACCAAGCCACGGGTAATGACGCTCGTCGTCTTCACCGGCCTGTGCGGGATGCTGGCGGCGCCGGTCGCGATCAACCCGATCCTGGGCCTCACCGCGATCCTGTGCATCGCGCTTGGCGCAGGTGCCGCGGGCGCGCTCAACCAGTGGTATGAGGCCGATCTCGACGCCAAGATGAAGCGCACCCATGCCCGCCCGCTTCCCGCCGGCCGCATGGACCGGCAGTCGGCGCTCCATTTCGGCGTCGGCCTCGCGATCTTTTCCGTCCTCCTGATGGGCGTGGCGGTCAACTGGGCGGCGGCGGCGATCCTGACCGTGTCGATCCTGTTCTACGTCCTGATCTACACCGTTTGGCTGAAGCGCCGGACGCCGCAGAATATCGTCATCGGCGGCGCTGCGGGCGCGTTTCCGCCCCTGATCGGCTGGGCGGCGGCGACCGGCGATGTCGCGCTGCTGCCGATCCTGCTGTTCGCGCTGATCTTCCTGTGGACGCCGCCGCATTTCTGGGCGCTCGCGCTGTTCGTGAAGAGCGATTACGCCAATGCTGGCGTGCCGATGCTGCCGGTCGTCGCGGGCGAGCGGGCGACGCGCGCGCAGATCGGCCTCTACACCATCCCGATGGCCATCGCGGCGATTGCGCCGTGGCCGCTGGGGCTGACCGGCGCGATCTATGGCTTCGCGGCGGTTGCGCTGACCGGCATCTTCGCGCTGCTCGCGGTGCAGGTGGCGACTCGCACCACCCAAACCGACGATTCGATGAAGCCCGAAAAGCGGCTGTTCGCCTGGTCGATCCTCTATCTCTTCGCGATGTTCGGCGCATTGGTCGTCGACAGATGGGTATTTGCATGACCGAACCGACCGAAACCGAGATTCGCGCGCGCCAGCGGTCGCGTGCGCGCGTCGTGGCACTGCTGCTCGGCGGCTTCGCGCTGCTCATGTTCGCGATCACCATCGTCAAGATTCAGCAGGGGTGGCAATGACCTCCAACTTCAAAGTTGCGCTGATGGCCGGCAGCGTCGTGGTCGGCATGACCGGCCTCGGCTTCGCCGCGGTCCCGCTTTACGACCTGTTCTGCCGCGTCACCGGCTTTGGCGGCACAACCCAGGTCGGTGCGCAGGCGCCCGGCGGCGTATCGGAACGGGTTACCGTCGCGTTCGACAGCAACGTCAATGTCGGCCTGCCGTGGCAGTTCGCGCCCGAAAAGCGCAGCCAGAATGTGCATATCGGCGAACGCCAGATGGCGTTCTACATCGCGAAGAACGATTCGACTCTGCCGGTCAGCGGCACCGCCACATTCAACGTGACGCCGGAACGCGCAGGCAAATATTTCACCAAGATCGAATGTTTCTGCTTTACCCAGCAGACGCTGCAACCGGGGCAACAGGTGAGGATGCCGGTGATCTACTATGTCGATCCCGCGATCCTCGACGACCCCGAAGCGCGCGATATTCAGCACATCACGCTGTCCTATACATTTTACCCCATGGATTCCGCCAAGCCCGCAAGCTAGGGGATTGGGGAACACACGCATAATCTAGCCAGACAGGGACCGACATGGCCGGAGCCAAGAACCACGATTACCATATCCTGCCGGCGAGCCCGTGGCCGCTGCTGGGCGCCGTCGCCGCGCTGATTCTGGCGACCGGCGGCATCATGTACATGCACGAAGTCACCTGGGGCGGCACCGTGCTGATCCTGGGCCTGCTCGCCATTTCGGCGGTGTTCTGGTTCTGGTGGGCCGATGTGATCCGCGAGGCGCACGCCGGCGACCACACGCCGGTCGTCCAGCTTCACCTCAGATACGGCATGGTGTTGTTCATCGCATCCGAAGTGATGTTCTTCGTCGGCTGGTTCTGGGCCTATTTCGATTTCGCGCTGTTCCCCAAACCGATCGCCTATGTCGATGGCATGGTCGAACGGCTGACCGACGTCGCCGGCGTCTGGCCGCCGCAGGGGCTGGTCGTGCTCGACGCGTTCAAGCTGCCGCTGCTCAACACCTTCATCCTGCTGCTTTCGGGCACCACCATCACCTGGGCGCATCACGGGCTGATCCACAATCAGCGCGGCGGCAAAATGAAGGGGTTCTGGGGCCTGCTCGGAGTCGGCGAAAACGACGTGGTGAAGAAGGGCCTGTGGCTGACCATCGTGCTCGGCATCGTCTTCTCGTTCATCCAGGCCTACGAATACAGCCACGCGCCGTTCGCGTTCGGCGAATCGAATTATTCGTCGGCCTTCTACATGGCGACCGGCTTCCACGGCTTCCATGTGATCGTCGGCACGATCTTCCTGATCGTCTGCCTGGCGCGCGCCTACAAGGGCCATTTCACCCCCCGCCAGCATTTCGGGTTCGAAGCCGCCGCCTGGTATTGGCATTTCGTCGACGTGGTGTGGCTGTTCCTGTTCGTCTCGATCTATGTCTGGGGCGGTTGGGGCGCCGAGGCCATTTAAGCATGCAACGCGCGCCGGTGACGGACCCAAAACCCGATCCGGTGCGCGCTTCGCTTTCTGGGCTATGCCCCCGCTGCGGGGGGAAGACCCTGTTCGACGGGCCGCTGAAATTCGCGGCCCGTTGTCGTATGTGCGGCCTCGATTTTTCAAATTTCAACGTCGGCGACGGTCCGGCGGCGTTCCTGACCACCATCATCGGGACGCTGCTGGTCATTGGCGTGCTGGTGCTTGAGGCCACGGTCGCCCCGCCCTTCTGGGTGCATGTCGTCCTCTGGGTGCCGCTGACCACGATCGCAGTGATCGCATCGCTGCGCGTCGCCAAGGCGGCATTGCTGTTCTTCGAATATAAGAACGCCGCGCGCGAAGGCCGCATCGCTCGTAAGGACCAAGTGTGAAACTCCCCGTCCTTCCCACCATCGTCGTCGGCCTCGCCGTCGCCGCGATGCTCGCGCTCGGCGTCTGGCAGCTTGGCCGCGCGGACGAGAAGGAAGCCCAGATCGCTCGCCACGCGCAGAATATGGCGCTCCCCGAAATCGCCCTGCCGCGCTTTCCGGTCGGCGACGAAAACCTGTTCCGTCGTGCCCGCGGCATGTGCATCGACGCAGGCGGCTGGGAAAACGAAGCCGGGCGCACCGCCGACGGCAAGCTGGGATTCCGCGTCATCGGCCGCTGCCGCACCGGTGTCGAAGGCCCCGGTTTTCCGATCGAACTCGGCGTCGCGACCGAACCGGATTACGTGCCCGACTGGACCGGCGGCGAAATCAGCGGCGTGCTGACCCAGGCGCCCGACGGCCAGTCGATCCTGAGCCGCGCGATGGGCAAGAGCCATCCGCGCGAATTGATGCTGGTCCTCGACCGCGCGCCGCAGGGTCTCGGCACCAGCCGCGCCCCCGATCCGTCGAGCGCGCCCAACAACCACCTCTCCTATGCGGTCCAATGGTTCGCGTTTGCGGGGTTTGCCGTGCTGATCTACCTCCTCGCGCTGAGGCACCGGCGCAGGGGGTAGCCCCTTATCCGTTGCCCCCCTCTCCCGTTCGTTTCGAGCGAAGTCGAGAAACGTGATCTGGACGCTCGTGTCGCGTTTCTCGACTTCGCTCGAAACGAACGGGATTTGGAAACGGCAGCGCCTCCCCAAACAAACCCCAGCCTGCCCCGCCCCAATGATCGCCATGCTTGCCGCCATTCGCGGCGCATCCTAAGCCACGGCCCCATGCGGTACGTCAGCACCAGGGGAACGGCGCCAACTCTCGATTTCCGGGACGCGACGCTCAGCGGATTGGCATCGGATGGCGGGCTCTATCTGCCCGACGCCTGGCCGACCATCGACGCCGACACCATCCGCGCGATGGCGACGCAACGCTATGTCGATGTCGCGGTCACCGTAATGAGCCCCTTTGTCGGCGACGCGCTTACTGCCGAGGAACTGCGCGACCTGTGCGAACAGGCCTATGGCCGCTTCGCCCATGCCGCCGTCACCCCGCTCGTCCAGCTCGACCATCGGCATTTCCTGCTCGAACTGTTCCACGGCCCGACCCTGGCCTTCAAGGACGTGGCGTTGCAGTTGCTGGGGCTGCTCTTCGAACGCTTCATTCACCCCAGCGAAACCCCGCTGACCATCGTCGGCGCGACCAGCGGCGACACCGGATCGGCGGCGATCGACGCCGTGGCGGGGCGCGAAGGGGTCGACATCTTCATGCTCCACCCGTCTGGCCGCGTGTCCGATGTCCAGCGCCGCCAGATGACGACGGTGCTTTCCCCCAACGTCCACAACATCGCGATCTCGGGCGATTTCGACACCGCACAGGCGATGGTGAAGGCGATGTTCAACGACCCCGGCTTTTCCGGGCGCTTTCGGTTGAGCGCGGTCAACTCGATCAACTGGGCGCGGCTGATGGCGCAGGTGGTCTATTATTTCTACGCCGCCAGCCGGTTGGGCGCCCCCGACCGCGCGGTCGCCTTTTCGGTGCCGACCGGCAATTTCGGCGATGTGTTCGCCGGCCATGTCGCCGCGCGGATGGGCCTCCCGGTCGCAAAGCTGATCGTCGCGACCAACGTCAACGATATCCTTCACCGGGCGCTGTCGCGAGGGGATTATTCGTCGGCGGCGGTAACGCCGACGGCAGCACCGTCGATGGACATTCAGGTCAGCTCGAATTTCGAACGCCTGCTGTTCGATGTCGGCGGACGCGACGGCGCGGCGCTGGCCGAACAGATGCGCGGGTTCGAGACGACGCGCGCGATGCAATTGACCAACGCGCAAGCGCAGGGAGCGGCGGCTCTGTTCCTCAGCGACGCGGTCGATGCGGACTCAATGGCTCAATCGATGCGCTGGGCACAGGAATCGACCGGCGAACTGCTCGATCCCCACACCGCAATCGGCCTCGCCGCCGCACGTCGCGCCGATATCGGCGACGTGCCGATTGTGACGCTTGCCACCGCACACCCGGCAAAATTCCCGGATGCGGTCGAGCGCGCCACCGGCCAGCGCCCGTCGCTGCCCGCACGCATGGGCGACCTGTTCGACCGCGAGGAACGCTATGCCGAACTCCCCGGCACCTTCGACGCGGTGACCGCCTATATCGCCGAACGCGCAACCGCGCGCTGAGCCTTCCCCCCGCGCGCCCGAATTGGCATGGGGGGACCATGAACCTCATCACCCTGACCGGCGAGCCCTGGGCGGATTACGGCCTGATCGATTGCGGGCATGGCCGAAAGCTCGAACGCTATGGCCGGTTCCGCTTCATCCGCCCCGAACCCCAGGCGATGTGGGCACCCGCAAGCGACGACTGGGACGCCGATGCCGAATTCGTCCCCGCATCCGACGAGGATGGCGGCGGGCGCTGGCACTATTTCCGCAACGTGCCCGAACATGGCTGGCCGCTCAAATGGGATCGGGTGAAATTCACCGCCCAGACCACGCCGTTCCGCCATCTGGGCTTCTTCCCTGACATGGCGCCGGTATGGACCTGGCTGCGCGGGCAGATCGCGCCGGTCGATAACCCCGACGCACTCAACCTGTTCGGCTATACCGGCGTAGGGACTCTGGCCCTGGCCAGCGCAGGCGCGCGGATGGTGCATGTCGACGCGTCGAAGAAATCGGTCGAGGCCGCACGGGCGAATGCAGTGCTGTCGGGCATGAACGACCTCCCCGTCCGCTGGCTGATCGAGGATGCGGGCAAGTTCGTCGCGCGCGAAGTGCGGCGCGGGCGGCGCTACGACGCGATCCTGCTCGATCCCCCCAAATGGGGCCGCGGCCCCAATGGCGAAGTGTGGAAGCTGGAAGAAGGCCTCCCCGACCTGATCGCCAACTGCCGCGCGCTGCTCGACGACAAATCGGCCTGCCTGTTCCTGACCGTCTATGCCGTCCGCATGTCGGCGCTCGCGATCGGCGAGCTGGTGCGTCAGGCATTCGCAGACCTGCCCGGCACGGTCGAGGCGGGCGAACTGACGGTGCGCGAGGAAGCCCGCGGCCTGGAACTGCCGACCGCGATCTTTGCGCGGTGGTCGCGCGCGGGTTAACCGCGCGCCATCCGCATCGCCGATCCTGCCACGAACGGCCCGCCCGCGACAAGCAACAGGCTGGTCGCGGCGAGCAGCTTCAACGCGCCTGCCCCATCGCTGGCGCCCGCACCGAAGATCAGGAGCGGCAGCGCGAAAGGCAGCATCACGAGCCCCGCCAGCGCCCCCGCACCGCGCAGTCCAGCGACCAAAGCGGCGGTGATGACGCCGAGCGCGGCCAGCCCCGGCGTGCCGATAGCCAGTGAGATCAGCGTGATTCGCACCTGCGCCGCCTCCATCCCCAACAGCGCCGCCGCCGCGAACGTCGCGATCAGCAGCGCGGGCGCGAAGCCCAGCCAGTGGGCGACGATCTTTGCCGCCCCGATCATCGGGTCGGTCAGGCCGCGCACGACCAACTGATCGATGACGCCGCTTTCCATATCGGGGACGATCAGCCGCTCGACCGGCAACAGCGCGGCGAGCAAGGCGGCGGTCCACACCGCGCCACTCGCGATGCGCGACAGGATGTCGCGATCCGGCCCGATCGCGAACGGAAACAGGACGACCGCGAGCAGGAAGAAAGCGATCGGCAGCGTCAGCCCGCCACTGGTCCATGCGCGGCGCAGGTCGCGCAAGATCAGCTGGCCGAACACGCTCATGCCGGGCGCTCCAGCCGCACCGACTGCGCGTCGGCAAGTGCGATCGGCAAATGGCTCGCGACCAGCGCCACGCCGCCGCCTGCACGATGTTCGGCGATCAGCGCCTCCAGCATCGCCACCCCCTGGCTGTCGAGACCGTTGGCCGGTTC
The DNA here is from genome assembly GCA_023418595.1 of Pseudomonadota bacterium. Classification (GTDB taxonomy): domain Bacteria; phylum Pseudomonadota; class Alphaproteobacteria; order Sphingomonadales; family Sphingomonadaceae; genus Sphingomonas. Next base: position 18,450 of record JAEZZI010000013.1, on the reverse strand, counting down.
GTCGAGCAGCCACAGGCCCGCGCCGCTCGCCATCGTCCGCGCCAGCCCGGCGCGCTTGCGCTGTCCGGTCGACAGGAAGCGCACCGGCACCGGCTCCAGCCCGCCAAGCCCGACCCGCTCGATCGCCACCGACAGCCGATCGCGCCCGCCGTCGATCCCCGCCCAGAAGCCGAGCGTCTTAGCGAGCGGTCGTTCGGGGTCGAGCGCATGATCCTCGGCAAGCAGCGCGACCGTACCCGAGCGTTCGACGCGCCCGGAAAACGGCTTGAGCAACCCCGCCGCCAGCCGCAACAGGCTCGATTTTCCGATCCCGTTCGGCCCCGAAACCAGCGCCGCATCGCCCGCGCCGAGCGCAAGATCGAGTCCGGCAAACAGCATCCGCCCGCCGCGAACGCATGCGACTGCCTCCAGGCGAAGCGCGCCTGTGCTCACTCGCCGACCGAATCTTCCAGCGCGTGCATGTCGTCGTCCGACAGGCCGAAATGATGACCGACCTCGTGCACCACGACATGGGTGATCAGGTCGTCGAGCGCGACGCCGGTATCGCACCATTCGTCGAGCAGGGGTCGGCGGTAGAGGTGGATGCGGTCGGGCAGTCCGCCGCTGTCGAAGCTCGATTTCTCACCGATCGGGCGACCGTGATAGAGACCGGTCAGCTCGAACGGATCCTCGATACCCATCGCCGCCAGCGTTTCCTCATCAGCGAAGTCCTCTACGATCAGGACCACATCCTTCAGATGGCTGGCGAACGGTTCGGGGATGCGCGCCAGCGCCTCGCGCGCGAGTGCTTCCAGCGTGTCGTTGGTCGGGGCGAGGCGCGGCGCTTGCGTCGACATGGGCCATGCCATAGGCCGGGCGGCGATAACTGCCAAGCGAGGGGATGATGGTCGAGCAACTGAGCGAAGCCGAACGCGCGGACGCGCTGGACGGCCTGCCCGACTGGGACGTGGACGAAAGCCGCGACGCGATCACCCGGACATTCACCTTCGACGATTTCTCGCAAGCCTTTGCCTTCATGACGCAGGTCGCGCTGCTCGCGGAAAAAGCCGACCACCATCCCGAATGGTCGAACGTCTATAACCGCGTGGACATTTTGCTGACGACCCACGACGCAGGCGGCTTGTCCGAACGCGATGTCGATATGGCGCAGAAAATCGACGCGCTGGTGGAATAGCCCCCGCGCCGTTCGTCTAAAGTCCGCCGCGGGCCTGCTTCCTCAACGCCTTCGGCATCCAGCGCGCGGCGAATTTCATGCGGCGCGCGGTCTTGCCGATGACGGTGTGGATCGCATCGCCGTGCACAGCCTGCCACGCGAGTTCGGCGACCTCGCTGAGCGGCGTGAATTCCAGTCCCGCCGCGCGGACGCGTTCGCGGACATTCTGGTTCGATCCGGTCACGCCCGAATCGAGCAACGGCGTGTCGATGAAGCTGGGCATGATCGACCGGACGCGGATGCCGTCCTTCGCCCATTCACCGTCGAGCGCCTCGGTCAATCCGCGCACCGCGAACTTGGTCGCCGAATAGACCGCCGCGCCGCCCGCGCCGTAAATCCCCGCGGCCGATGCGGTGTTGAGCAGGCAGCCGCCCCCCGGCGATGCCTTTAGGTAGGGGTGCCCGATATACGCGCCGTTGACGACGCCGGTCAGGTTGATCGCGATCAGCCGGTCGAGATCGTCGAGCGGAGTCTGCGCGAATTCGCCGCCCACCGCGATCCCGGCATTGTTGAACAGCACGTCAAGCCGTCCGCCGCTCGTCGCGACGAATGCGGCAAGTTCCTTGCGCCACTGATCGCGGTCGCGCACGTCCATCACATGCGCGCTCGACATGCCCTCCGGCAGCAACGCGCGCGTTTCGGCAATTCCCGTCTGATTGACGTCGGCGACACCGACCCGCCAGCCGCGCGCGGCGAAATGCTGCGCGACCGCGCGACCGATGCCCGATCCGCCGCCGGTGATGAAGATCGCCTTCGCCTCGCCCGTCATGCCCGCTCCCAATATCTTTCGGCAGTGGATTGCAACCTTCCCCAAGCCGCCGCGCGACGCCAGCGCAAAATGTCGGTCGAGCGATGACGGCCCCGCCATCCGGCGCTATCGGACAGGGTGATGATCGAAACCCTCTCCCTGTCCGACCGACGCATCCTGTTCGTCATGGCGTGCGAGCCCGAATATGGCCCTGGGCTGCGGTCGCGCATTCGCCCGGTGATGACCGGCGTCGGGCCGATCGAGGCGGCGATCGAGACCACCCGCGCGCTTCAGGCGCTTGCCGATGCCGGGACGCCGCCCGATCTGGTTTGCTCGCTGGGCTCGGCAGGGTCGCGCAAATGCCGGTTGGGCGAGGTGTATCAAGTCGCGTCGATCGCTTGGCGCGATATCGACGCGTCGCCGCTGGGCTTTGCGCGCGGCACGACGCCGTTCGCCGACCATCCGGTGGTGGTGCCGCTGCGTACCCCGATCGCGCAATTGCCCAGCGCCAGCCTGTCGACCGGCGCGAATGTCGTCACCGGCGACCATTATGCGGCGATCGATGCCGACATGGTCGATATGGAAAGCTTCGCGGTATGGCGCGCCTGCCAGCGGTTCGGGGTGGAGATGATCGGACTGCGCGGCATTTCCGACGGACCGGGCGAATTGGTGGGGTTGGATGGCTGGACCGAATTGCTCGGGCATCTCGATGAGAAGCTGGCCGAGGCGGTGGATATGCTGGCGGAGAGTTTTGAGGCTCGAAGCTGATGGCATCGCCCTCACGTGCTCTCGCGCAGGCGGGAGTCCAGGGCCGCACACGGTCCGCGCGAAACTCTGGGCTCCCGCCTGCGCGGGAGCACGGCAGAGGGCGAACGGTTGCGTGACCGCACCTTGCTCCCCTAGTCTCCGCGCCAAACCAGTATTCGGGAGTCCTCATGCATCGTCGTCAATTTCTCGCCTCCGCCAGCGTCGCCGCGACGCTGGCCGCCCTCCCCGCCGCCGCGCGCGGGCTTCAGCTTGCGGGCGAGGACGCCCGGTTGCGCGAGATGCTCGACGGTTTCTTCTATGCGCGGATCGACGAGAATCCCGAAGGCGCAACCGTACTCGGCCTCGACACCGGCGCACGCGCACCGCTCCGGTCGCAACTGTCGGATGCATCCGCGGCGGGCCGCGCCAGGGACATCGCCCGCACCAGGAGGGAACTCGCGCAACTCAAGACCATCGACCGCACCAAGCTCAACGAGGACTCCGCGCTCGACTACGACGTGGTCGAATATCAGCTCGAACGCGGGATCGAGGGCGCACAGTTCGATTATGGTGCGACCGGCGGGCGCTACGTCCCCTATACGATCAGCCAGCTGTCGGGCGCCTACCGCGACGTGCCCGATTTCCTCGCCAACCAGCACCGGGTGCGTGACGCCGCCGATGCCGACGCCTATCTGGCGCGGCTGGAGGCATTCGCCACCGTGCTGGACCAGGAAACCGAGCGCCAACGCGCGGACGCGGCCAAGGGGGTGTTCGCACCCGACTATATCCTCGACACCACCCTCAAACAATTTGCGACCGCGCGCGAGCCCGCTCCCGCCCAGCACGACCTCGTCACCAGCTTTGCGGCCAAGCTGCGCGACGCCAATCTCGCCGATCGCAGCGCAGAGGCAGCGACGCTGATTGCGGAAAAGGTCTATCCCGCGCTCGACCGCCAGCGCGCACTGGTCGAGCAATTGCGTGCCCAGGCCACGCATGACGCGGGCGTGTGGCGGCTTCCCGATGGCGAGGCCTATTACACCGCCGCCGCCAGTGCCGCGACCACCACCAACCTGACGGGCGACGAGATTCACAAGACCGGACTCGCACAGGTCGCCGAGCTGAACGCGCGCATCGACACGATCCTGAAGCGTCAGGGGATGAGCCAGGGCAGCGTCGGCGAGCGGCTGATCGCGCTCAACAAGCGGCCCGACCAAGTGTTCCCGAACACCGACGCGGGGCGGGAAGAATTGCTCGACATGCTCCGCCAGCAGGTCCGCGAGATCGACGCGCGGCTGGGCGAGCAATTCGCGGTGCTGCCCAAGGCATCGGTCGAGGTGCGCCGCGTGCCAGAGGCGATCCAGGCGGGGTCGGCGGGCGCCTATTATCAGTCGGCGTCGCTCGACGGGTCGCGCCCGGCCACCTATTTCATCAATCTGCGCGACACGTTCGACCGCCCCAAATTCGGGCTGCGCACGCTGACCCATCACGAAGCGTCGCCGGGGCATCACTTGCAGGTATCGAGCGCGCTCGAATCCGATGCGATCCCACTCATTCGGCGGCGCGGCGGCTTCTCCGCCTATTCGGAAGGCTGGGCGCTCTACGCCGAACAGCTGGCCGACGAAATGGGGATGTTCAAGGCGATCCCGCTGGAGGAAGTCGGCTATCTCCAGTCGATCCTGTTCCGTGCGACGCGGCTGGTGGTCGATTCAGGGCTGCATTCGAAACGCTGGAGCCGGGAAAAGGCGACCGACTACTTCCTCGCCACCACCGGCATCGCCCGCGGGCGCGGACAGAACGAGATCGACCGCTATACCGTCTGGCCGGGTCAGGCGACCAGTTACAAGATCGGCCATAATGTCTGGGTCGACCTGCGCAACGAAGCGCGTCGGAAAGCCGGGAGCAAGTGGGATCCCAAGGCTTTCCACGCCATCCTGCAAAAGGGCGCAATGCCGCTGACCGTGCTTCAGAGGCAGGTGCGTGCGCGAATGGCCTGACGGTTACTCGGCGGGCGTCGGCACCAGTCCGGCATCGCCGCGGACAAACGCTGCTCTGGCGTAGAACCAGAGCAGCGCCGCCCCCCCTGCAAGCAGGATCAGGTCGAATGCGACGTAGATCGGCTGTGATGCGCCGCCCAGCGCGATCAGATGCACCGCGCCAACCGCCGCCATCGCCGCGCCGAGCGCGCTCGCCAGCCAGGTCCGCACCCGCGCCGCATCGCTCGACAAAGCGGCAACGGCAATGGTCAGCGCTAGGCCCAACCAGAAGAACGCGACCATCGGCGCTTCCGGTCCCAGCATCCATCGCATCGGCAGCGCCAGCGCAATCAGCAACGGGCTGGCCCACAGCACCGCCTGCCACGCGCCCTCCAGCCGGGGGCTCGCGCGACCGCGCTGGCGGCGCTTGACCAGCCAGATCGACATGCCGGTGCCCGCCACCACGGTCAGCGCCGCGCCCATCAGGATATAGGCAATCTTGACCGGCAGCCCGCCGAAATTGCCGAAATGCAGCTTGTAGGTGGACGCGGCGAGCTGCTTGCCGATATCGCCATCGGCCAGCCCCTGGGTTCGCACGAAATTGCCGTCCACGTCGTATACATAATATTCGCCGAAGATCAGCCGCCGGGGATGATCGCCGACCAGTTGCAGATGCTGCCCCGCCTTGCCGGGGTCGTGCATCGTCACATAGCTCAGTCGCGCGTCGGGGAAGCGCGTTTCGAAATCGCGCATCGCACCCGCGATGTTGGCGAGCGGCGCGGGGCGGTCGTCATGCACGCCTTCCGCACCGAAGATCGGCGCATAGGCCGCCTCGACATCGCCGCCATACCAGGTGTTGGCCGTGATCTGCGTCGTCAGGATCGACAGGCCGAGCATCGCGCCGGTGATCGCGATCGCGAGACCAAAAGGCAGCGTCCACACGCCCAGCCGGTTGTGCCAGTCGGCCAGCGCCAATTGCTTCTGCCCGCGCGCCCGCAGCCGGAATGCGTCGCGAAAGATGCGCGGATGCGCCAGCACGCCGCCGACGATCAGCGACACCATCATCACCCCCAGCGCGCCGACCGCGATCAGCCCCCACAGCATCGGCAGATGCAGATAATAATGGAGATGGATCAGGAATTCGGTCCAGGCATGCTCCTCGGGCGCGGCGATGCTGCCATCGCAGTTCAGGTAGAAGGCACGGTTGTCGGTGGTCGCCACCGGACGCGGCAAGCCGTCGGTGGGCATGGTGACATAGAAATGCTCGGTCTCGCGCGGTTCGCTCGCAAGCATTTCCTCGGCGGCGCGTTGCACCGCTTGCGGAGAGATCGCGGTCGACTCCGCGATCGCCGGCTGTTCCCAGCGCTGCCATTCCTGATGGACGACGATCAGCGTGCCCGACAGGCACAGGATATAGAGCAATGCGCCCGCGAGCAGCCCGACCGCGGCATGTCCCGCCAGTGCGCGGCGAACCAGATCGGGCGAAAGAATGTTCTTCATGTCAGTCCCCAGAACAGGGCGGCGGCGGGAATCGCGACGACCGCAACAATTCCTGCCATTTGCGTCACCCGATCCTTGAGCATCACCAGCGTCGTGAGGATCGCCCAGGCGATTGGAAACGCCGCGAGACCAGCAACGCCTGCGTTCGCTTCGCCCCATCCGCCCGCGCGCGCCAGCGTCTGCACGGCAAGCGCCACCAGCATCGACGCCGCAGCCGCACCCGGCACCGCGAGCAAAAACACAAGGATCCGACGGCCCAGCGCTGCCCAGTTCTCACTGTGCAGAGCGACCGCGGCCGTTGGCTCGCGCACCGGCGTCGCTTTTCGCGGGCGCGGCGCAGTGATGGCGGCGTGCGACAGCACAAGCATCGCCGCCAGAATTGTCACCGATCCGCCCAGCGCCAGCCCCCACGCACCGTCGCGCCACATCAGCGCGCCAAGGCCGAGCGCGACCAGCGCCCAGCCCATGCCCACGCGCGTGGCCCCACCGTCGCGTCCCCAGCCGAGCCGGATCAACAGCACGCCCAGCGCCGCGGCGATCAGCGCGAGTGTGATCGTCACAGCCGGTATCCGATCGTCGCGATCACGGTGCGGCGTTCGTTGGGATAGCAGTCGCCGCGCGCCAGACAGGTCGTGAAATACTGCGCGTTGGTCACATTGCGCGCATTGACCGAGAAATCCCAGTTGCCCCAGCGATAGCCGACACTGGCGTCGGCAACCGTGTGGCCATCGACCGCAACGATCAGCGGCGCGCCGGTCGCCGTGAATCCGCTGCTTTCATTCTCGCCCTGATACCGCACGCCGCCGCCGATGCGGAACCCGTCGAGCGCGCCCGCAAAGCGATAGGTGGCGAACAGCGATGCCTGATGCCGCGGGATCGACGACAGGCGGAAACCATCGGGATCCTCGTGATCGAGGAAGCTGTAATTGGCGTCGATCAGCAGGCCGCCCACCGCGATATTGCCCTCGACCTCGACCCCGCGAATTTTCGCAAGGCCCAGCTGCTGGCCGCCGCCGCCGGGCAGCGCCTGGGGATTGGGGAGGTTGGTCTGTTCGATGTCGAACGCCGCGAGCGTGATGAACGACCGCGTGTCGGGAATCTGCCATTTCAGGCCCGCTTCATATTGGCGGCCTTCCTGCGGTTCGAACGCTTCCAGCGTGTCGCCGTCGATCCCCAGCACCGGCTGAAAGCTTTCGGCATAGCTGAAATAGGGCGATAGCCCGAACGGCCCGCGATACAGCACGCCGCCCGAAAAGCTGGTCGCGCTGTCCTTTTGCGGCGCCGCGCGGCCGGTACGGTTGCTCACCCGGTCGAACCGCACGCCGCCGGTGACGATGAACGCGCCCGCCGTGATCTGATCGCTGAGATACAGGCCGGTGGTCTCGACGAAATTGGAGGGCGCGCGGAAGATCGCGGCTTCCATTTCGGCTTCGCTCGGGCCGTTGCCATAGACCGGATCGAAGACGTTGATCGGCGCGCCGACGAAATAGGCGCTGTCATTGTCGGTCATCACGTCCTGATACTGGATGCCGCCCAGCAGCTGGTGCTCGATCCCGCCGGTCGCAAATTCCCAGCGCAGGCGGGCGTCGATCGCCGCGCTCTCGCTGCGCGCCTGCGACAGGTAGAAGGCGCGATTGGCGTTGCCCTGGGCGTCCAGACGTGGCGCCCCGACCGCAGCAAAATCCGGCCACGCCTGGTTATAATCGGCGGTCGATGCCGAATAGCGGCCGACCGCTTCGAAATTCAGACCCTCCGCCAATCCCTGTTCGGCGATCAGCGTGACGGTGACGCTTTCGGAATCGTACCGGTTGAACCCCGGCTCGCCCAGATAGACCAGGGGGTCGATCTTTCGCCCGCTGACATGCGGCAGCAACGTGCCTTCCAGCGGCAGGAACTGGTGACCGGTATCTGTCTCCTGGCTGGTATAGTTGGTCAGCAGCGTGATCGTCGTCGACGCCGTCGGCTGCGCGCTGAACGACGGGGCGATGACGATCTTTTCCTCGTCGACCTGTTCGATCTGGGTGCCGGTATTGCGATAGAGACCGGTGAAGCGAAAGAATCCGGTGTCGCCGGTGCCCGGGATCGCGGCGTTGAAATCGGTCATCGCCTCGTAGCGATCGAAATTGCCGACGCGCCCGCGAACCTCGAACAGCTTGCCGTCAAACGGCCGCTTGGTGACGACATTGACGATGCCGCCGGGCGATCCCGCGCCATAGAGCACCGATGCCGGGCCTTTGAGCACCTCCACCTGTTCGGCGAGATACAGATCGGGCCGGGGATTGTTATAATAGCCGAACAGATATTGAAGGTTGTCGCGATATTCCGGCACGCCCAGCCCGCGAATCGATACGAAATCGCCGCGCATGTCGAAGCCATAGGTCTCCGCCGTCACGCCCGCGGTATAGGCCAGCGCGTCGTCCAGCGTCTCGAATCCCTTGTCGCGGAAATCGCGTTCGGTTTCGATCGAGATCGACCGCGCGGTCTCCAGGATCGGCGTGTCCGATTTGGTCGCGCCGAACCGGGCGAGTTCGCCGGTCACGACGATGTCTTCGGAATCGACCGACGGACGCTGTTGCCCCGACGATTGCTGCGCGGCTGCCGGCAAGGCGACGGCAAGGGACGAAACACCCAACAACAACACGGAACGCGACATCGAAAGCCCCTGATGATTAAGGTTCGCGCCTGCTAATGCGAGTCGTTCCTATTTGCAAGATTTGTTGTGAATGGATTGCGATAAGTAGAGTTGTCGGGCTTAAGGATATGGTCTCCAATGCAATGCAGAAGGCCGCTGCAATGCTCTTCCCTAACGCTCGGGGCGAGCGATTTAACGTTGGATTTTTGGTCGGATCGTGCGGCGCGCCACGTTAAAGCGCCGGAAATTAAACGCCCGCTGATAGGCAGCGGGTTGCGCTAAGCGACGCCTTGCCAACCGCCAGACTTGGCAATCTTCGACTCAGAACGCGTTAAATTGTTGTCTTGTCGCAGAAGGGTTTGATTCAGTGGCGGCATCGGCGAGGCGCTCGCCGATGTCCGAGTCGTGATTGGTAAGTGAGGCGCAGATGCGCCGGATTTTACCCTATTTCCGCTGTCGCATAGCATTCCATGTGTCGACGACCGGCGGATCGCGTCGGGCATCATTTTCGTGATCAGGAACGGCCCGCCTCGGCGCGATGCTCCGTCCGCCTATGGTTCGCACAAGACGATCCGCAATCGATTCATCCTGCTGGTGCCGGGCGGGTGTCCTTAATCGCATCTTTGCCGATCTTGCGGCCAAAGGCGGTAGGCCCGACCGGCTGATGATCGCCGCCACGCAACTGAAATCGCATCGGACGGCGGCAAACCTATAAAAAAGGGGGGCTCTTTACCAACGTATCGAACGCACCAGGGGCGGGCTGAACTCCAAGCCACGCTGCCAGTGACGGCGAAATCTGCCCGATTGTCATGCTGCTCACCGAAGGCCAGATGAGCGACTACAAGGGTGCCGCATTGAGGCTCGAGGCCCTGCCGCCTGCCAAGGAGTTGATCGGTGACAAGGGCGATGACGGCGGCTGCCTACGCAACGCACTCGCCGCCCGCGGCACAGCTCCGCGCATCCCGTCGAAGCGCAACCGCAAGGTCGCGACCCCGCACAATGCCGTCCTCTACCGCCAGCACCACAAGATCGAGAACATGCTCCGTCGCCTGGAGGACTGGCACCGCATCCAAACCCGCTACAACCGATGCACCCACGCATTTTCTCGGCCATCTGTATTGCGAAACAGTGATCTTCTGGTTGCCTAACCGACGCTTGACCTTAGGCTGTTCGTCGTCGCGGCGAGATGAAGCAAAAGCCGCGATCGGCGTTGACGTAGCGCTCGGCTCCCACCAGCACCGCTCGCACTCCTACTCGTTTCGGGCGCAGCCGATGCAGGTTGCGACCGACGGGTTGCGCAGCAGCCTCGGCTCGGCGATTTCGTCACCGCATCGCACACAATAGCCGAACTCGCCTTCGTCGATGCGCGCAAGCGCAGCGTCGATCGCCATTCTTTCGCTATGACGACGGCGCGCCTGGGCAAGCGCCATCGCCTGCATCTGCATCGCATCGATCCGCGACAGCCGACCCACGCTTTCCTGATCCAGGGTTACCGGCGCGCGGTCCTGTTCGGCCATCCGATCTTCCGCGATCAACGCATCGCGTGCCGATCGCAAAAGGGTGCGGAAATGGTCGAGGTCGGGCATATTCGCTACCGCACCAGCAGGACGGGGACCTTGACTGTCCGGATCATGGTGGTGGTGGTGCTGCCGACAATCAGCGTGCGAAGCGGCGAATGGCCGTATGCCCCCATCATCAACATCGCGCCGGGGGTCTGGGCGACGATGTCGGCGATGACCTGTTCGGGCCTCCCCTGTTGCAGGGTCATCGTGACGTCGTGACCGACGCGAAGCTGAGTCGCCGCATCTTCAAGCGCCCGGCGATGCCCGTCGCTGTCGCTGTCGGCCATGACGATATGCACGGGGAAGCCCGAAAATAGCGGCGAATTGACCAGTCGTTCCAATGCACGTCCGGCAGCCGGGCTGGCATCATAGGCGAATATGATCGTGCGCGGTGCTTCGGCATGGCGGCTTGCAACGAGAATCGGCTTGTTGCTCGCCCGCACGACGCGTTCGATCTTCGAGCCGATATGATCGGTTGCGAACTCATGGCTGGCGCCACGCTTGCCGATCACGATGACTCGCGCGTCCGCTTCCTGTTCGAGGATCGTCTCGACGATACCGCCGTGACGGTGCAGGATACGGACTTCGGCAACACCGGATTTCTTCAGTCGCGCTTCGCCTGCTTGCAGGAGCGCGCGCCCGCGTTCAACCTGAAGCCGGGCGTCCGACTCTTCCAGCCGGACAAGCTCTTCCATCAAGTCGGTCTTGGCACCCAGACCGATCGCACCGGACAGGTCGCCTCGCGCCGCCACCGCATCCTTACGCTGGACGACGTGGAGCAATTCGGCTGGCATATCGAGGCGCTTGGCGGCCTAGGCGGCGAGGTCGCACACGCTGTTGGCGTAACTCGACGCATTGATGCAGGCGAGGATGTTCTGCATGGTTCTTCTCCTATCAATGGCCGCCGAGTTGCGCTTCCGCACCCGGCTTGTCGTGGATCGCAAACCGCTGGACCATCGACGCACTGGCTTCGTTCAGCCCGATCACCTCGACCGCGGTCCCCTCGCGACGAAATTTCAGAATCGCCTTGTTGAGTGTGCCGATCGCCGAAATATCACAGAAATGGGCCTGGCTCACATCGATCACCACGCGGTCGAGCACCTCCTTGAAGTCGAACGCTTCGGCGAAGCGATCGGATGAGGCAAAGAACACCTGGCCAGAGATGGCATAGGTCCGCGTCGCGCCGTCTGCCGACAGTTCGGACGAGACGACAAACATCCGCTTGACCTTGCTCGCGAAGAACAGGCCGGAGAGTATGACACCGGCGAATACGCCTTGCGCCAGATCATGGGTCCAGACGGTGATCACCACGGTCACCAGCATCACCAAAGACGACTGCCACGGATGATGACGGACATCAGTGATCGATCGCCAGCTAAATGTGCCGATCGACACCATGATCATAACTGCCACCAACGCCGCCATCGGGATGATCGCGACCAATGGCCCAAGCACCAACAGCAGGAACAGCAGGAATACACCCGACACCATCGTCGAGAGCCGAGTCAGGCCGCCGGATTTCACGTTGATGACCGACTGGCCGATCATCGCGCAGCCCCCCATGCCGCCCAGAAAGCCGGTGAAGAAATTGGCGATGCCCTGACCCTTCATCTCGCGCTGCTTGTCGGAACCGGTGTCGGTCAGGTCGTCCACGATCTGCGCGGTCATCATCGATTCGAGCAGGCCGACGGCCGCCATCGTCAACGAATAGGGCAGAATGATCTGAAGCGTCTCCAGCGTGAAAGGCACGTCCGGGATCAGCCACGCAGGGAGCGATGAAGGCAGTTCGCCCATGTCGCCGATCGTGCGGACATCGTACCGATATACCAGACGAGCCCGGTCAGCACGGTAATCGCGATAAGAGGCGAAGGCACCGCCTTTGTCAGGCGGGGAAACAGATAGATGATGGCCAGAGCCATTGCGACTTGCTGATCGTGGTCGCCGCTCGGCTGTCCCGCGCCATGTGGGCGAAATACTCTTCGGCAATCACGCCAAAAGAGTTGCGGGCGCGCTCCTGCTTGGCCTCGGCCTCTGCGCGCTTCGCAGCCGCTGGGTCGATGCCGTGAGCGACCTGGCTTCGCGCTTCATCGCGCCGACGCCGTGCCTCCTTCAAGGGGATCTCCGGATAGCTCCCGAATGAGAGCTTCTTCTCCTTCCCCTCGAACCGATATTTGAATTTCCAAAGCCGCCCTCCGCCCTTCGTTAGGAGGAGGTAAAGGCCCTTCTCGTCCGTGACTTTGACGTCTTTGGCGCTGGGCTTGAGAGATCTTATCGCAAGATCGGAGAGGGGCACCTGGAGGCCTCCGGAAAGGGGTTTTCGCAAAGGCCCCCACGAAAGCCCCGTAAGGCCCCCGATTTGGGTGAATTCAGGCGAACAAGCCCGAACGACCTGTGGCTACTTTTTCGCAGTTTTCCGGGGGCTATTCAACTGTTAACGCACATTTGCGAACAGGAAAATGGTGCCCCATGGAAGACAAAATCGGGCACTCAGATCATTGGATAATTTCCCTATGCAGACCATGAACGATCGGGTCATCCGGCGAGGGGCTCGACCAGAAGTCGCGCGATCAGCGCCTCGACTCGTGCCGCGGAATACCGCTGACCGACCGAAAGCCACCATCGCAAGATCGTGATCGCGCCGGTGACCACGAACTCGACGCCGAGTTCGCGAGGGATTTGCGGCTCGATCGGTAATGGCAACCGGGTGGTATAGTCGTTGGCGCGTCGCGTAATCTCGTGGCGCACGGTGTCACCGCCACCGACGAGCAGGGCGGTTGCGGCGTTACGGTGTGCGGCGACGAACCGGACGACCACGGATATTACCTCGCGCATGTTGCCACCTGACAAAGCGGGCAGGGCCTGCGCAATCAGCTTGGTCATCAGATCGTCTGCAAGATCGACCAACAGCGCGTCGACTCCCGCGTAGTGACGGAAGAAGGTCGCGTAGCCGATCCCTGCGTGGGCGACGACACGCTGTGCCGTAATATCGGCAAAATCCCCTGTCGCCAGCAGATCAAGCATTGCCTCACGCAATCGAATGCGGGTCTTGACGCGGCGAGCATCGTCTTTCATCGCCCCCTTTTTATGAGCCATTGTAGATCATATATAGCCGCGTAAGGAGTATGAGCATGACCATCACCTTGTCGGATGTAAAAGCCCGTTCGTCCAGCCGCGCTGGAGTATCAGACGACCGAAAGAGCATTCCGGTCGAGCCGATGGGACGTGGCTGCCCCGTCCATTCCTATGCGGACGCGCGCGAAATTTTGCGAAACGACGAAGTGGAACAGGCCAGCTTTCGCGCCGACCTGATCGCCAGGTTAATGGACCAGCGCTACGCACCAATCATCTTTCAGCGCGGCGAACGTCATCGTCGCCAGCGCGCCGCGATCGCACGTTTCTTTGCGCCGCGGACCGTCGACACCCGATACCGCGCGGTAATCGAACGCGAGGCCGACGCGTTAATCGCCGAGATACAGGGTCATGGCCGTGCCGCGTTGGACGAAATGAGCCTGCGGCTTGCCGTGACCGTCGCATCCGAGATCGTCGGCCTCACCAATAGCAACCGCACCGGAATGGCCCGGCGGCTCGAACGCTTCTTCCGCGCCGGCAAGGGGGCGTTAGAAAAGTCGATCTTCGACCTCCCGCGCTTCGCCAAGTCGCAGTTGTTCATGCTCGACTTTTATGTTCGTGACGTTTTCCCGGCGGTGCTTGCCCGTCGGCGCGCGCCGAGTGAGGACGTGATCTCTCACCTCATCGCCGAAGGCTATACCGATCGCGCGATCCTGACCGAATGCGCGACCTATGCGGCGGCCGGCATGGTAACCACGCGTGAGTTCATCACGATGGCGGGCTGGCACTTGTTCGAGCGAGAGGATCTGCGCGCGCGCTTCCTCGAGACCGACGAGGCCGGACGGATCGCGATCCTGGAGGAAATCCTGCGGCTGGAACCGGTGGTCGGTGTGCTGTCGCGGCGCGACGCCGCAAGCGGCCAGACCTATGCAATAGATATCCGCGAGGCAAATGCGGACGCCAGCGCCGTCGGAGCATGCCCGCACGCGCTCGACCCTGATCGTTCGCGGGCGACACGCGTCGGCGGTGCGGGCCTTGCGTTCGGAGATGGTCCGCATCGTTGCCCGGGGGCGAGCGTCGCCATCCTGGAGACGGCGATCTTCCTTGACCGTTTGCTGCGCGTCCCGGGCGTGAAGCTGGCGCAGGCACCGACGATTGCCTGGAACCCGCTTATCACAGGGTATGAACTGCGCGGCTGCCGGCTTGTCGTTGCCGGCGCGGACATTTCCGTTCAGCGTGTTGCTGCGTAGACGGTCAGGCGAAGCGTCATGATGATTACAACCTTGGCGGTTGCCGCGCGCGACCGGGGCAGGCTGAAAGAAATGGTGACGGTGGCGTCGCGCTTCGGCTTGGGCGTGCTAGCCGGCGAACTCGGCCTGCAGGAGTTTGCCAACGCGGAGCGAACTGATGGCAATGGCGCGTCACTTCCGCGTCGGGTGCGGCTTGCGCTGGAAGAGTTGGGCCCGACCTTCGTGAAGCTGGGGCAGATTCTTGCCACACGTGTCGACCTACTGCCATCCGAATGGGTCGCGGAACTTGAGCAGTTGCAGAGCCGCGCACCGACATTGCCGTTCACCGAGTTGCGACCAAGTGTCGAGGCGGCGCTCGGCATGCCGCCGGAAGAGGCCTTTTCGTCGTTCGACGTCGTCCCGCTGGCCGCCGCTTCGATGGCGCAGGTGCACCGCGCAACTTTGCAGGACGGCACCGAAGTGGTGGTCAAGGTTCAGCGCCCCGGCATCCGCCCGCGCGTGGAAGCCGATGTCCGCCTGCTTACTCAGCTTGCCAGCGTGGTGGAACGCGCGAACACGGCGGCACGCCGGTTCCAGCCGACTGCGCTCGTGAGGCAGCTTGCGGACGGATTGCTAGAAGAACTGGATTTCACGCAGGAAGGTCGCAACGCAGTCCGCATGCAGGCGGATTTCGCCGACGAGCGGCGCATCGTGATACCGAATATCCACTGGGACTTCACATCGCCGTGCCTGCTGGTGATGGATTATGTGACCGGCGTCGCGCCGCGCGATGCCGCCGTGCTGCGCGATGCAGGGATCGATCCTGCACGGATCGCCGATCTTGGCGCGAACATGGTGCTCGACATGGTGCTGGTGAACGGCCGCTTCCATGGCGATCCGCACCCCGGCAATCTGCTGTGCCTTCCCGGCAATCGGATTGCGTTGCTCGACTTCG
The DNA here is from genome assembly GCA_023418595.1 of Pseudomonadota bacterium. Lineage (GTDB taxonomy): Bacteria > Pseudomonadota > Alphaproteobacteria > Sphingomonadales > Sphingomonadaceae > Sphingomonas. The sequence continues at coordinate 2,822 of JAEZZI010000013.1, read as the reverse complement.
GCATGGTCGGCCACGTCTCGCCGCGACGACGCGAAGAGTTTCTCGCTTTCGCCCAGGGCATCACGACGGGGGATGCGGCACTGCTTGCCGATGTGCTGGGTGCATGGTCCACGGGCGGCGGCGCATCACGCGAGGCCGTGACACGCGCGAGCGACAGGCTGGTCGCGGCGCACAGCGGGGGCCGGCTGGTGATCGGACCGCTGGTGAAAGACTTCTTGACGCTGATGCGGGAGGAAGGGCTGACCATGCCCCCCGACCTGATGCTAATGTTCAAGGCACTGCTGACGATGGACGGTGTGCTGACCGCGATCCAACCGGATTTCGACCTGTCCGGGCCGATGCATCGGGCAATGCTCAAAGTCGCCTGGACGCATCTATCGCCGGATCACTGGGTTCCGATCGTCCGCGCATTAGGGGTCGAACTGGCGCGGATAGGAGACGACGCTCCACGCCTGCTTCGGAACGCGGTTGAGCGTCTTGGCGCAAGCCCGGCGCGAGAATCAAGGCCCGATCCGCATTCCAATGCGAAGGGAAGCCGTCTGATCGCTGCCGCTGTGCTTGTGAGCGGAGCCCTTATATCGACCGCGATCCTTCTCAGCTAACTTCCTCGCACGCCCTCGATCGTCCATGTCGGCTGCCACTCCGGACGCATTCGTTCCCAGCTTTGTCCTTAGTGCGACCGCTTTTCACGAGTGTGGTGCCCGGAAGAGGACAGCGCCGGTTCTGATCGCTAGCGCCCTGACCGAGCGGCGAGTTTTCTCCTATCTTTTCAATGCTCGTTGGTTCGAGTCCCGGAAGAGGCATCACATTTTCCTCGGCTTGTTTTCGATTGAACCGGCTCAGAGCAACCACCACCCCAGCGCTATGGCGATCGGTATTAGCCACCACATTTCCTTGAAGTTCTCGAGGAGCTGCTCGTTACGCCCTCGTTGGATCTGCGCCTTGGCATCGTCTCCGGTGAGCACTTCGATGGTGAAGCCTTTCCTGTCGTCCTTCTCAACTTCGAGTTGATGGATCCGAGCGATCAGGTCTCGTGGCATGTCTCCTACCCGCGTCACCCGGGCTGTCGATTGAGTGGCCTGTTTGATCCACGCAACATCCTCGGGACCGGCTATCGTCCCGTATTCCCGCAGCGTAGGTCGGTCATCTTCGAAGCTCTTCTGGAAGATGCCCACCTGATAAGACGCCTGCTGTGACACAGCGTCGCCCGTCCACTCGTCGATGAGAAGTTTGTCCTTCCAGTCGATGTCCACCCACTGATCAATGAACAGTGCCCCCGCATTATGGATGCCGGAACGCTGCGTAAAAATGATCCTGCGAGCCATGGTCGCTTCTATGCCGCCAGCGCGCGATAAACTGACGCGCGACCGATGTTCATCGTCCTGGCGATCTCCGACGGCCGGAGACCGTCCTGCTTAAGCGCTTTCACGCGCGCTGTATCGATGCTGGCCGGGCGACCTCGATACTTGCCTGCGGCCTGTGCTTTTCGGACGCCTTCCATCTGACGCTCACGGCGGATGTCGTTCTCGAACGCAGCGACGGCACCCAACATGGCGAGCATCAGTCGCCCGGTTGATGTGTCGGTATCGACACCGGACTGGTTGAGGCAGCGGAACGCGACCTTCTTGACGCTTAACCGCTCGATGATCTGATGAAGGTCGCCGACGCTTCGCGCCAACCGGTCGAGCCGTGTGACAACCAAGGTGTCGCCTTCGCGCACAAAGTCGAGTGCGAGCGCAAGTTGATCACGCCCTGCGGTCGAGCGTCCCGAGACCTGTTCGGCGAAGACCTTTTCACATCCGGCATCGATCAGTGCTTGGTGCTGGATGTCGAGCGACTGCGATGTCGAGCTTACACGCGCGTATCCGACCAGCATCATGCTCTCCGTCTCATTTGATCCTTAGAAGACGACTCTCACATATCTCATATTTGGCAAGACAAAGCTGTTGAGACGGGGATCCCGCACTCGTGAGACGGATCGCTTGGGTTTACCCGCTCGGGACAGGGGGGGCGGATCAGGCAGCTTTCTGACATCGCTTAAACTGTTTCAGCCATCGATCTCGCATCTTCAGTTTGCGTGCGAGCGGACGGTTCGAGAGATGAAGATTACAGCCGTGATGGCACAGAGCCAGGTTCGAGGGATCATCGCTCCCCCCCTCCGATCTGGCGGTCAGATGCTCGATGGTCTCATCGCCATCCTTCAAGCCACGGTGGCACAACCAGCAGTTGTCGCCGTCTCGTTGGCGAAGATGGGCAACCATCTTGCGCTTCCACTTGCTGGTGCGGTTCCACGCCATCGATACCGATGATGCCGCAGGATCCTTGATGGATCATTGCCGCAAGATCCGGATTCGATGGCCGTATTGCCCAAGCGTCCGTCCACCGATCTCGTCAGCGGGCTGCGCCCGCATCAAAAATCATTTTTGGATCGAGGGAGAGGCAACTTCATACTCGACCCGGATCTGCTTCGAAAAGCTGTTGGGAGATGAGGCGCATCGACAGATGCGACTTGTCGAACCAACGCGAGGACGCCGCGCACAGCGCAAGTCCGATGCCATGATGGATTCCCATCATTCAGTCGTCGCCGCCCAGCGGCTCCGGCCTTTGGCTTCCGCTCGATCCGGCTGCGCCGCATCGACCTTCACCCGGCAGGCGGCTTCTCCGAAGGTATGTCCGCACAATACTCTCTAAACAATAAGACGGTTTCCTGCGGACATTCGACCAGATCGGCGCGCGGACACAGCAGGGAAGAAAGTTTGTCCGGCGGTGTCGATTAATAATGCGAGGCAGTTTGGAGGTGCGGTAAATTTAGATTGTTGGAA
>JAEZZI010000002.1 GCA_023418595.1 Pseudomonadota bacterium | reverse complement strand
GCGTCGAGCACAGGTTTCGTCATCGGCCAGGGCACCTGCCCCGAGATATAGGACGGGCCTCCCGCGGCCTGCAAGCTTCGACGTCCCGTCGACGCCCCTCGGCCCGTTTTCCTTTGCCACCCTCCTCCGTCGCGGCTACAAGCCGGCATTCCGAAGAATGCGAGTCTCCCAATGCGTCCCTCCAAGCGCCTGCCCGACGAAATGCGCGCCGTCTCCTTCGAGCGCGGCGTCTCCATGCACGCCGAAGGGTCGTGCCTGGTGAAGTTCGGCAACACGCATGTGCTGTGCACGGCCAGCCTAGAGGAGCGCGTGCCCGGCTGGCTGCGCAACACCGGCAAGGGCTGGGTAACGGCCGAATACGGCATGTTGCCGCGCGCAACGGGCGATCGCATGCGCCGCGAGGCGGCGTCCGGCAAGCAGGGCGGGCGGACGCTGGAGATCCAGCGGTTGATCGGCCGCAGCCTGCGCGCCGTCGTCGACCTGCAGGCGCTGGGTGAGCAGCAGATCACGGTCGACTGCGACGTGATCCAGGCCGATGGCGGCACGCGCACCGCGGCGATTTCGGGCGCCTGGGTCGCGCTGCGGCTCGCGGTCGACAAGTTGATGGCGGAGGGCAAGCTGACCGCCGATCCGATTTTGGGCAAGGTCGCCGCCGTCTCGTGCGGCATCTATAACGGCACGCCGGTCCTCGACCTCGATTACCCCGAGGATTCGGCAGCCGACGCCGACGCCAATTTCGTGCTGATCGAAGGCGGCAAGATCGCCGAATTGCAGGCGACCGCAGAGGGCGCCTGCTATGACGAGGAGGAATTGCTCCGCCTGCTCCGCCTTGCGCGGATCGGGTGCGACCGCATTTTCGCGGCACAGGCAAAGGCCGCGGGCAAATGAGCGGCCCCGACGAAGGAATCGGCGGGGACGCCCCCCAGGCGATCCGCAAACTGAAGCCCGGCAAGCTGGTCATCGCCAGCCACAATCCCGGCAAGGTCCGCGAAATCCGCGACCTGCTCGCGCCTTATGGCATCGAGCCAGTGTCGGCGGCGGACCTCGACCTGCCCGAGCCGGAGGAAACCGGCACGACGTTTGTCGCCAATGCCGAATTGAAGGCGATGCAGGCCGCCGACCTGTCCGGACTCCCCGCACTTGCCGACGACAGCGGGCTGGCGGTCGACGCGCTGAATGGCGAACCCGGCATCTTCTCGGCGCGCTGGGCAGGCGAAGCCAGGGATTTCGGCCTGGCGATGCAACTGGTTCAGGACAATCTGGTCGCCAAAGGCCCGGACGCATCGCGCGACGCGCATTTCGTCTGCGCCCTCTCGCTCGCCTGGCCCGACGGGCATACCGAGACGTTCGAAGGTCGGGTCGACGGAACCCTTGTCTGGCCCCCGCGCGGGCAGAACGGCTTCGGCTACGACGCGATGTTCCTGCCGCTCAATGGCGCGCAGACCTTCGGCGAGATGGACCCGGCGGCGAAGCATGCGATCAGCCACCGCGCGGACGCATTCCGGCAATTGGTGGACGCGGTGTTCTGATGCAGACTGACCAGACCGGCAACGCTGCCGCAATGACGCTGACCACCTTGCTGGTGCCGACCTATCACCAGATGCTGGGCGCGCTGTCGGCATGGCTCGGCAAAGCGCAGGAACAACTTGGCGAAGGTCCGGCCGATGCGCTGATGTCGGCGCGACTGGCGCCCGACATGTTCCCGCTGGCCACGCAAGTCCGGTTTGCGTGCGTCCAGGCGCTTGAGGCCGTCTACCGCCTCACAGAACAACCGTTTCCCCAGTCGATCACGACATTGCTCGATGAGGGCCGGGGCGCGGCGGAAGCCCCCGGAACGATTGCCGACGCCCAGGCGCGTATCGATGAGACGCTTTCCCTGCTGAACGATCTGTCGCCGACCGCGCTCGATATAGATCCGGGCGCGCCGATCGCGCACGCATTGCCCGCAGGCATGATTTTCGACATGACGGCGGGGCAATATGCGCGCGACTGGACGCTGCCCCAATTCTATTTCCACCTGATGATCGCCTACGCGATCCTGCGTGCGAACGGCGTGGCGCTCGGCAAAGCGGATTATGTCGCGCACATGTTCCCGCTGCTGCGGCCGGGGACGATGCCAGCGGCCTGACCCGACGCGATCACGGCAAGGCCCGCTGCCCGACCACATTGCCCGCCGGCAGATACCGGCACACCAGGAAATCGTCGCGGCGGTTGCTTGCCATCGCGCAGCCGACTTCGCGCGTGCCGCTCCACACGATCTGGGTGTAATGCCCGACGTGGCGGTAATCGCCCGTGGTGCTGGCGTTCGGCATCGGGCGATTCACGAACACGCGGCGTTCGTCGATCCAGTGGCTGGCCATTTCCTCGTAGCGATAGGCGCCGCGCGTTCCGGTCCACAGATTTTCGCCCTGATTGGGGTTGCCTCGCGGTTGGGCCGCATGTTCGAACCGCCCGGTGCGCGCCAGTTCGCGCGCATAGCCCAGCGCGTCGGCGGCCAGCGCGTCGCTCCACACCAGTCCCGGCTGGCGAACTTCGGCGCGCGCGGCATTGTGCATCGTCAGCATCGTGCGCCGCAACCGCGCCTCGCCGCGCGGGGCGCTGCCCGCAAAGGGCCGCTCCTCGATCACGCGCGGCGGCGGAGGGGACGGCGCGGCCTGCCCGCACGCCGCCAGCAACAGACACAGCAACATGGACGCTCGCTTTTGCATGGACACCGCCCCTGCCCTATGGCGCGCGCGATGAACAGCGCACGAACGTCCCTGGCCCTCTATATCCACTGGCCGTTCTGCGTGTCCAAATGCCCCTATTGCGATTTCAACAGCCATGTTCGCGTGGGCGTGGATCAGGCGGCGTGGCGCACCGCGATGCTCGCCGACCTGAATTACGAAGCCGATCTGTTGCCGGGGCGCCAGGTCACCTCGATCTTTTTCGGCGGCGGCACGCCGTCGCTGATGCCACCGGGGACGGTCGCCGCGCTGATCGAGGCGGCAGACGCGCGCTGGGGGCTGAGCGAGGCCTGCGAGATCACGCTGGAGGCCAATCCCTCTTCGGTCGAGGCGGCACGTTTCGGCGACATCGCACAGGCGGGCGTCAACCGCGTGTCGCTGGGGTTGCAGGCGCTGGACAACGACGCGCTCGCCTTTCTGGGCCGTGCGCATGACGTGGCCGAGGGACTGGCCGCGCTCGACACCGCGCAAGCCGCGTTCGACCGGGTGTCGTTCGACCTGATCTACGCGCGCCCCGGCCAGAGCCTGGACGAATGGGACGCCGAACTGGCCCGCGCGCTGCGCTTCGGGACCGAGCATCTGTCGCTCTATCAGCTCACCATCGAACCCGGCACGCGCTTTGCCACGCTGGCGGCAAAGGGCGAACTAGCATTGCCCGACGAAGATAGCGCCGCCGAATTATATGAGCACACTCGCACGGTGGCGGCGTCGGCGGGGCTGCCTGCCTATGAGGTGTCGAACCACGCCCGGCCCGGCGCGGAAAGCCGCCACAACCTGACCTATTGGCGGTATCAGGACTATGCCGGGATCGGTCCCGGCGCGCATGGCAGGCGGACGGGGCACGAGACGGCGCGCCACAAAAAGCCCGAAAACTGGCTGAACGCGGTCGCGCGCAACGGCCACGGCGCGCAGATCGACCAGCCACTGTCGCCGCGCAACCGTGCGACGGAGGCGCTGGTGATGGGATTGAGACTGGACGAGGGGATCGACCTTGGCCGCATTGCTACGCTGGGCGAGGCGGAGATCGGGGTGCTGATCGATCTGTCACAACTGGCGATGCTGGAACGCGAGGCGCTGGCGGTGCGGGACGGCGACCGCCTGACGATCACCGAACGCGGAATGCCAGTGCTGGAGGCGATATTGCGGACGCTGGTGCGGGGTGAGGTGGTGGTGGCGGCAACCTGACCCTAACCGTCACCCCGGCCAAAGTGCCGGGGTCCACGGGGCGGCGGGCGCAGCCCCAAAGTTCGACCCTCACGCAAGCGGCTTCGTGGACCCCGGCACTTCGGCCGGGGTGACTAGGTTTGTTATTCAAATCCCTGCGGCGCTGGCGACACCGTCACCGTGCTGCCCCCGCGAATTTCCTGCACCTCCAGCGCCCGTTCGGCGATGCCGTTGCGTCCGAAGCGGAACGCGCCGTCCAGCCCGACAAAGCCGTCATTCGCGCGCAGCCGGCTTTCGGGGAAAGGCGTCCCCACGCGCCAGTCCTGCGCGATGCGGACCGTCAGCAGCACCGAATCATACCCCATGCTCGACAGGCGGAACGGCGCGCGACCGAACCGCGCGCGGTATTTGGTCGCGTACTGGCGATAAAAATTGTTCGGCACGCTGGCGAACCACGCCCCGTTCAGCGCCGCATTGCCGCCCACCGACGAATCGGTGTTCCACAATTCGGTTCCCAGGATCTTGGCATTTGCGCCCCCCCCACGTCGTACCGCGGGCACCGCGATGGTTGCGGTCCCGGCGCTGTCGGCGATCAGCAACGCCTGATAGGAGCTGGACGATTTCAGCCGCGCGACCGCGCTGGTGATCGACGCGTTGCTGCGATCGAAGGTCTGGATGCCGGTGACCTGACCGCCCGCCTGCTTGACCGCGCCCAGAAACGCCGACGACGCACGCTCGCCGTAAACCCCGCGCGGGACGAGGCCCGCAAAGCTGCGCATCCCGTTGCGCGCGGCGTGCTGGACGACGCGCTCGATCGACTGGTCGGGCTGGTAGCCGAGCAGATAGATGCCGTTGCCCGCCACGGAAGAATCATTCGAAAAACTGATAACCGGCACATTCGCCCGCCGCGCGATCGGACCGACGACGCGTGCGTCATCGGCAAGCAAAGGCCCCAGGATCAGCTGGTTGCCGTCGGCGATGGCGCGGTTCGCTGCCGCTGCTGCCCCCTGCGCGGTATCGTAATTGGTGATGCGGATGCGTTCGGACTTGGTGTCGAGCAGCGCCAGCATCGTCGCATTGGCGATCGACTGGCCGACGCCTGCATTCTGGCCCGACATCGGCACCAGCAAAGCAACGCGGTGCCGTTCCGTGTCCTGCGGAATGCCAGGCGCGACCGGGGCAGGTCGATCGACGGGGCGCTCGGGCGGACGCTCGGTCGGCGCAGGCCCGCGCGGGACCAGCGTGGCGCACCCGCTCATCAGCAGCGCAAGCATCGCGGCAGTGCCGATCCGCGTCCAGCCACGCTTCATTTGCGGTTCCGCTCGAACTTCTGCCATGACTGCTCCCGTGAATAACGCTCAACTCGAACCCGGTCTCTACATCGTCGCGACGCCGATCGGCAATCTCGATGATCTGTCCCCCCGCGCCGCACATATCCTGAGCAATGCCGATGTGATCGCGGTGGAGGACAGCCGCGTCACCGCGAAGCTGCTGCACCATATCGGCGTCAAGCGCCCGATGATCCCCTATCATGACCATTCGACCGAATCGGTGCGGGCCGGGCTGATCGCACGGATGGCGAGCGAAGCAGTTGCGCTCGTCTCGGATGCAGGCACCCCGCTGATTTCCGATCCTGGCTACAAACTGGTCCGCGCCGCCCGCGCGGCGGGTCACGCGGTGGTGACCGTCCCCGGTCCCAGCGCCGCGATTTCCGCACTGACGCTCGCGGGCCTGCCCACCGACCGCTTCCTGTTCATGGGTTTCCTGCCGTCCAAGGCACAGGCGCGCAACAGTACCATCGCAGAGGTCGCGGGCGTCCGTGCCACGCTCGTCTTCTACGAATCCGGCCCGCGCCTGTCTGCATCGCTCGCCGCACTCGCCGATGGACTGGGCGACCGCGACGCGGCGGTCGCACGCGAACTGACCAAGAAATTCGAGGAATGCGTGACCGGCACGCTGTCGGCCCTCTCCGCGCGCTATGCCGATGCGCCGCCCAAAGGCGAGATCGTCGTCGTCGTCGCGCCGCCCGGTGAAGCGTCGCCGCCCAGCGAGGAAGATGCCGACGCCGCGCTGGCCGACGCGCTCACACGCCTGCCCGCATCCAAGGCCGCGGGAGAGGTCGCGAAGAAGTTCGGCCTCGACCGCAAGACGCTCTATGCGCGCGCGATGGCGATGAGGGGCGGATGAGAAACCGCCGCGCCGCCGAAACCTCCGGCCGCACCGGCGAGACGATCGCCGCCTGGTATCTGCGCATCAAGGGCTGGCGCATCCTCGCCACCCGGGTCCGCACGCCGGCGGGCGAAGTCGATCTGGTGGCGAAGCGGGGCAATCTGGTCGCGTTCGTCGAGGTGAAGACGCGGGCGACCGGCAAAGACCTCGACCACGCGATCGACGAACGCCGCCTGGCGCGCGTCGCCGCAGCCGCCGAAATCCTGTGCCCCCGCTATGCCACCGGCGGCGATGACATCCGCATCGACGTGATCCTCGTCTCGCCTCATCTGCGCCCGCGCCATATCGAGAATGCGTGGATCGGGTGACTTTCGACGAACGCGTCCCTAAATCCTCAGCCGTCATCCCTGCGAAAACAGGGATATCAAGCCGCTTGAGACCCCTGCCTCCGCAGGGGTGACGGCGTAAAATTCGGGAAGCCGACGCACACATGACCCTGACCGTCGCCGTCCAGATGGACCCGCTCGCCAGCATCAACATCGCCGGCGATTCGACCTTCGCGCTGATGCTGTCGGCTCAGGAGCGCGGCCACCGGCTGTTCCATTACGCGCCCGAGGATCTGAACTACGCCGATGGCCGGGTCTGGGCAAAGGCGCATCCGGTCACCGTCCAGCGGGTCGAGGGCGATCATTTCAGCTTCGGCAGCCCCGTTCCGCTCGACCTGAGCGACCAAGCCGATGTCGTGCTGATGCGCCAGGACCCGCCGTTCGATCTGGGCTATATCACCGCCACCCATCTGCTCGAGCGGATCGCCGACCGCACCCTGATCGTCAACGACCCACGCGAAGTCCGCAACGCGCCCGAGAAAGTCTGGGTGCTCGACTATGCGCGCTACATGCCGCCCACCCTCATCACCCGATCGGTCGACGAAGCGCGCACTTTCCTCGCCGAACATGGGTCGATCGTCGTCAAACCGCTCCACGGCAATGGCGGCAAGGCGATCTTCAAGATCGACGCGGGCGGACAGAATCTTTCCTCGCTGATCGAGGTGTTCAACAGCGCCTATCGCGAACCGCACATGATGCAGGCGTTTCTTCCCGAAATCGCAGAAGGCGACAAGCGCATCGTGCTAGTCGACGGCGAAGTCGCGGGCGCGATCAACCGCTTGCCGGGCGAAGGCGAAATCCGGTCGAACCTTGCCGTCGGCGGCCGCGCGGAAAAGACCGATCTTACGGCGCGCGAACGCGAAATCTGCGCCGCGCTCGCCCCCGAACTCAAGCGTCGCGGGCTGATCTTCGTCGGGATCGACGTGATCGGCGGCCAGTGGCTGACCGAGATCAACGTGACCTCGCCGACCGGCATCGTCGCGATCGACCGGCTCAACGGCACCGACACCGCGGCGAAAATCTGGGACGCGATCGACGCGCGGCTTGCCGCCCGCGCCGCACACGCCTAACCCGCGCGATGCCATGACCGAATTCATCCTCGATCTCATCGAAGCCTGGGGCTACCTGGGCATCGCCATCCTCATGTTTCTCGAAAACGTGTTTCCGCCGGTCCCGTCGGAAGTCATCATGGGGCTGGGCGGCGTCGCCGTGTCGCAGGGGCGCTTCGATTTCTGGACGCTGGTGTTCTGGGCAGTGGTCGGCACCACGCTCGGCAACTGGGTGTGGTACGGCATCGGGCGCTGGGTCGGATATAAGCGCCTGAAGCCCCTGATCGACCGCTATGGCCGCTGGCTGACGCTCGACTGGGACGAGGTGGAAAAGCTGCACCGCTGGTTCGTCAAATATGGCTCGGGCATCGTGTTCTTCATGCGCTTCATGCCGATCGCGCGGACGATGGTGTCGCTGCCTGCGGGCATGGTCCAGATGTCGCAGATCAAATTCCTGATCTGGACTGCCGCCGGCTCGACCATCTGGATCACCGCGCTGGCAGGCGCGGGCAACTGGTTCGGCCAGCAATTCACACAGGTCGAACGCTTTATCGGCCCACTGGCGCTGGTCGCGATCGGATCGATCATCCTCCTTTATTTCTACCGGGTCTTCACCTGGAAGCCCAAACCGACCGAAGATAACTAGGCCCGCGGATGGGCGTTGCGATAGACCTCCATCAGGTGCGCGGCATCGACCTGGGTGTAGACCTGGGTCGACGACAGGCTGGCGTGTCCCAGCAATTCCTGAAGCGAGCGCAGGTCCGCGCCGCGCCCCAACAGGTGCGTCGCAAAACTGTGGCGCAGCGCGTGCGGCGTGGTGCGGTCGCCCAGCCCCAGCACGCCGCGCGCCTTGCGCACATTGGCGCGGACGACCGACGCCGACAGCGGCCCGCCCTTCGCGCCCCGGAACAGCGGTTCGGCGCGCGCCGTGCCCCAGGGATTGAGCGCCACATAAGCCTCGATCGCATCCCGCACCTGCGGCAGCAGCGGCACGATCCGCGTCTTGTCGCGCTTGCCGGTGACGACCAGAGTCTCGCCCAGCGGCAGGATCGCCCCCGTCAGCCCGACCGCCTCGCCGATCCGCAGCCCCGCGCCATAGAGCAGCAGCAGCACCGCCCAGTCGCGCGCGCCGATCCACGGCTCGCGCGCCTCCTCCGCGACCTCCTCGGCCAGCGCGATCGCTTCGTCGGGCGCGATCGGGCGCGGCACGCCCTTCTTGACGCGCGGCCCCTTCATGCGCGGCAATTGCGTCCCTTCGCCGCCCGCCCAGCCAAGAAACGAGCGCACCGCCGACAATTCGCGCGCGGTCGACGCATTGGACAGTCCTTCGCCCCGCCGGTCGGCGAGATAGGCGCGCAGGTCGGTCGCCGACACGTCCGCCAGCATCGCACGCTCGACCGCGCCGCCCCAATGACGCTGAAGAAACGCGATCAATCGCTCCGCCGTCGCCTGATAAGCGCGCACGGTATGCGCCGACCGCCGCCGGTCGCGCGCCAGATGCCGGGCGTATGACAGGGGCAGGGGTTGCGACATCGCGACGGAGTTTAATGGGTTCGACAAGATCTCAAAGCGGTTCGTTGGCGAGATCAAATACAGGCCGACAGGGTCGCGACCGGAAATCCGGTCCACAGGATCGACACGAACCCGACGATCGCGATGACGCCTGCCGTCCAGTCGACCAGCGCCTCGCCCCGCTTCGGCCACCAGCGCCACGCCAGCCAGCCGAGCCCTGCAAGGCTCGCCCCCCAGATCGCGACCAGCACGGCGCGCAACGTGCCCGTGTTCCAGCCCTGCGCGCAGCCAAGCCCTTCGACCGCGTAGAGCAGGCTGAACATCACCGCCCAGACGATCAGGCCGGTGCAGGCGCGCAGCAGGCCCGTCATGCGACCCATCCCGGCAATTCGATCGCCAGCACCGCCGCCCCTGCCACCAGCGCGGCATAGTCGGTCCACAGCCGCACGATCCGCCGTTCGCTTCGCAACCCGCTTTCCGGGTGACCGCTCCGCGCACGCATCCAGACGAAAGCGATCATCACCAGGGCGATGAACAAATGCAGCAGCGCATAGCTCGCCAATACCGCCAGCACCGCGCCATAAGCGTGGATGGTCGGCGACGGCGCGCGGATCAGTGCGAAGATCAGCATTGACGCGATCGTCGCGAGCCCGGCTGCGGTTGCTGCGAACGCCCTGCTGCCGGCGAAACGCGGCCCCCGCATCATCCCGGCAAGCAGTGCGGCGCCCAGCCCCAACACCAGCGCAGCCAAGGATGGATCGATCAGCGCAGGCGGCGGCCAGTTGGGGGCGATGGTCCACAGAAACGCATAGCCGAACAGCAGCGACGCAAAGAACGTCCCGTCGGCGGCGAGCAGGAACACGCTGCCCCACCAGCCCGGACGGTCGTCGCATTCGGGATGGGTCAGCGCGCGCTCGCCCTGCCCGATATCAACGTCGCCGACGGTGTCGCGGTGCCCCAGCACCCATGCCCAGCGCCAGGCCAGGATGGCGATGCCGACTGCCGCGATCGGCACGACCCAATAGAGTTTGATGAGAATGGCGAGGAAGAATATCCCCGTCACCAGCCCGGTCCACAGCGGCAGGCGGGTGTTGCCGGGCAGCAGGATCACGTGATCGACCCTGGCGCTCGCGGTGTCGATCGCCAGCGTCTCGCGCCAGTTGTTGCGCGGGGTCGACAGATACCCCTCGCCCCGCGCCAGTCTGAGCGCGAGGTCGGGCTGCTTTTCCAGCGGGTCGCGATCCTCGACGGTCGGAATCGCCGCAATGTTGTAGGTCGGCGACGGCTGCATCATCGCCCATTCGAGCGTGGTGGCGCCCCAGGGATTTCTCTTCGACCGGTGCGCCAGCCAGAGTTGCAGCGCGACGTCGATCACGAACAGCGCGATGCCGATCGCCAGCACGAAACTGCCGATCGAGGACAGCAGGTTGATCCACGTCCAGCCGACCTCCGCCGGATAGGTCTCGATCCGCCGCGGCTGGCCGAGCAGCCCGACCAGGTGCATCAGGAAGAAGGTGGCGTGGAAGCCGATGAAAATCAGCCAGAAGGCGACTTCGCCCAGTCTGAACCAGCGCGCCCGGCCGGTGATCTGGGGCATCCAGTAATAGACGGCGGCGAACATCGGGAAGACGAATCCGCCGAACAGGACGTAATGGAGATGCGCGGTGATGAACGCGCTGTCGTGCGCCTGCCAGTCGAACGGCACCACCGCGACCATCACGCCGGTCAGGCCGCCCATCACGAAGGTCACGAAGAATCCGACCAGATGCAGCATCGGCAGCTTCATCTGCGGGCGCCCGGCCCATAATGTCCCAAGCCAGGCAAAAATCTGCACCCCCGTCGGGATCGCCACCAGCGTCGATGCGGCGGAGAAGAACGCCAGCGCCATGTGCGGGATGCCGACCGTGAACATGTGGTGGACCCACAGCCCGAAGCTGAGGAAACCGAGCGCGATGATCGCCGCGACGATCGCGCCGTAACCGACGATCCTGGTGCGCGCCATGACAGGCAGGATCATCGAGATCGCGCCCGCCGCCGGCAGAAAGATGATGTAGACCTCGGGATGGCCGAACAGCCAGAACAGGTGCTGCCACAGCAGCGAATCGCCGCCACGCGCGGCGTCGAAGAACGGCCAGCCGAACGCGCGTTCGAGTTCCAGCAGGATCGACCCCAGGATCAGCGGCGGGAAGCCGATCAGCATCATCACCGCAGTGACCAGCAGATACCATGCGAACAGCGGCATCTTCGCCAGCGTCATGCCGGGCGCACGCATCTTGAGGATCGACACGGTGATGTCGACCGCCGCCGCGATCGCCGACACCTCGACGAAGGTGATGCCGATCAGCCAGAAATCGCTGTTGATGCCGGGCGACCAGGGCTTGGACGACAGCGGCGTGTACATGAACCAGCCGCTGTCCGGGGCGAGGCCCAGCAGCATCGATACGCACAGCATCGACGCGCCGAACAGGTAGCACCACCAGCCGTAAGCGGAGATCCGCGGGAAGGCGAGGTCGCGCGCGCCCAGCATCTTGGGCAGCATGTAGATCGCGAAGCCTTCGAACATCGGGATCGCGAACAGGAACATCATGATGCTGCCGTGCATCGTGAAGATCTGGTTATAGACCTCCGGCCCCGCGAACGCGCTGTCGGGGGTCGCGAGCTGCGCGCGGATCAGCATCGACAGCACGCCGCCGACGAGGAAGAAGAAGAACGCCGACAGCATCAAACGCTTGCCGATATCGCTGTGATTGACGCTCTCGATCGACCCGCGCCAGCCACTCTGCGTGCCCCAGATTTTCGAGAATTCGCGGTGGAGCCTCAGCGCCTTCATTGCGCGCTCCCCCAGTCATGCGCGATCACGCGGAAATAATGGCCCGAATGGCCGATGCCGCAATATTCGGCGCATTGCGCTTCGTACACGCCGGGCGCGTTCGCTTCGATGCGCAGGACGTTGATGCGACCGGGGATGGCGTCGAGCTTGCCGGCCAGACGCGGCACCCAGAAACTGTGGATCACGTCGCGGGTGGTGATCGACACATCGACCGGGCGGCCCGCCGGGATGTGGAGTGTGCCGACGGTCACGAAGCGCGTGCCATCGGGCGCCTCCTGCGTGAAGGTCCAGCGCCAGCGTTCGGCCTCGGCGGCGACCTGCACCACTTCCGGCCCGGCGCGCGGCAGCAATTTTTCGCCGACGACCAGGCCATAGGCGAGCAACGCCGCCAGCACCGCGCCGGGAAAGACCAGCCCCAGCCACACGATCCAGGTTCGCTGCGACGGCGACGCCGCACCCTTTCGCAGGAATGCCAGCGTCAGCAGCGCCAGCACCAGCGCCAGGATCGCAACCGATCCCCCCAGCATCACCCACCAAAGCGTCGCAATCGTCCCCGCCGCGGGGCCAGCGGTATCGAGCGTCGAGAGCGGCCCCGAACAACCGGTTGAAAGAAATGCCGCGATGGGCGTTAAGGGGGCAATACGAAGCCGGGAGCCGAGATGTCCGAAGGATTGAAGAAAGAAGCGCAACTGATCGACCCGATCAGCGCCGATCCCCAGTTTGATCGCGCCGAATCGAAGATCGCGGTCGCCGGGCATCCCATTCATGCGATGCTGGTTTCGTTTCCCGTCGCGCTGACCATGTGCACGCTGGGCGCGGACCTGTTCTACTGGTGGACCGGCGACATCTTCTGGGCGCGCGCCGCACTCTGGGCGGCCGGCATGGCGTTCCTGATGGGACTGCTTGCAGGCCTGTCGGGCACGGTCGAACTGCTGATGGTCCCCGGCATCCGCGCACGCGCGGCCAGTTGGACGCATTTCATCATCGCCATGACGCTGCTCGCGATCCTCGGCGCGAACTGGGGCTTCCGTCTGTATGGCTACGAACAGACGCTGCTGCCCTACGGCATCATGCTGTCCGTCTTTGCCGCCGGGTTCACCGGTTTTGCCGGATGGCATGGCGGCAAGCTGGTGTTCGACTATCAAGTCGGCACCTCATCGACCAAGAGCGATTCGTTGCGAGGCGACTGAAGCCATTCGGGCGCGCTGCCGGGAGAGATAACGGGCTTGGCGAGCACCAGCGCCAGGACCGCGACCATCACCGCAATCATCAGCGCGACGGGAAGGAACGGGCGCGGAGCGATCACGTCGCCCTTTTCCTCGCCCATCTTGACGACGACATTGCCGGTCAGCGCGTGGAGCACGACCAGCGCGCCGACGAACGCCATCTTGGCAAAGAACCACGGCACGAAGGTCGATCGCAGAAAGATCAGCGCGATCCCCGCCCCCACCGCGATCACCGCAGCGGGCGTCACCAGATGCGTATAACTGTAATGGGTGAACTTGCGGATGCGCGCATACCGGTCCTGATTGTCGCCATGCCGGTGTTGCGCCAGCATGATCGGCAGCGCGATCAGCCCCGCGCACCACACCAGCAGCGCCGCGATGTGCAGGAACTTGAACAGCGCGGTGGCAAGACTCACGCCGCCGCCTCCTGCATCCGCCACATCCGCCGCGCGATCAGCCAGCCGAGGATCGCATAGGGGATATTGCCCGGCACCCACATGATGAGGCCCGCGAGCTGCTGATCGCCAAGCGGCGTCAGTCCCCATGCGACGGGCGCGACCATATGGTGGAGATACAGCGGTTCCGGCGCAAAGGTCAGCAGTGCCCCGAGCAGCCCCATCTGGCCGATCGTCGCGGCAATCGCGATCAGCGCTTGCGGCGCGGGTGCGCTGAACAAGGCACGCCATAACAGCGTGGCCGTGCCGAGAAGCGTCAACTGCATCAGCCAATAGAGCCAGGTTTCGGTGAGCGCGGCGGTGTAGAATGCGGGGACATGCCACGCCCACAGCGTCAGCGTCGCGGCAATAAAGGTGGCGGCCAGCCCGACACGCAAACGATCCGACATTGCGCTGGCAATCATCGGCGCCGCCACCGCAATCACCACCAGATGATGCGCCGCCCGCGCGGAGAACAAGGCACTGGTCATCGCGCAAAACGGCGATACGAATGCGACCGCCAGAGCCCCGATTGCCGCCAGCAGCTTGCCGCGCTCCGCCCCGGCCCGCGTCCACGCGACGACGGCCGCAATGCAGAGCGCGCCGATCAGCGCCGGGTCGCTGTTCCACGCGCTCCAGATTTCGCCCGGCACCGGCGCCGATCCGCAATAGGCAATGTCGCTCAGATCGATCACGGCGTCCCCTTGCCCCCCGTCATAGGATCCGCTTGTCCCAATTCCCATAGCGTTCGTGGATCGGCCCGCGATTTCGCGACAGCACGACCACTGCGATGCCTGCGACGACGTTGAACAGCGTCGCCCCGGTGGGCGCGCCGAACAGGAAGGGTGAGGCAATCAGGCCCAAC
The DNA here is from genome assembly GCA_023418595.1 of Pseudomonadota bacterium. GTDB lineage: Bacteria > Pseudomonadota > Alphaproteobacteria > Sphingomonadales > Sphingomonadaceae > Sphingomonas. Next base: position 104,183 of record JAEZZI010000002.1, on the reverse strand, counting down.
GCCAGTGGCACGAGCAGATAGCGGACGGCGCGCGTCACTTCAGCGGCAGCGACCGACAGCGTGGTCAGGATCAGCGCGCCGATGACATGATCCGAATGCGCCAGCATCCCATCGGTCCCGAAGGTGACCCGGCTGAGCATCAGCGCAACGCCGATCGGGATCACCAGCACCAGATTCCAGGGAAGCGATACGCCGCCGACGAAAAAGTCCTTGACCATTTCGCCGGTCGGCCGGTCGAATTCGTCCACCGCATCCTTGTCGCCAGCCGATTTTTCATCGGTATCGCCGACGAACAGCACGCGCATCCAGTTCTTGCCCGCCTTGTGCCGCCGCCGCACGAACTGGATCGACGCCAGCAATTCGTCGATCGAATAGGGAATCTGGATCAGCATCGCCGATGCCGCGATCAGCGTCAGCGTGCTCCATGTGCCGATCGCGATCGGCTGGATGATGATGAAGAAGATGGAGACGATGCCGAGCGGCACGATCAGGATGCCGAAGGCGATCACCAGCCACGGCATCGTCCGCCACCGCCGCGCCGATCCGATCAGGCCGGTGACGACCTCGATCCCGTAAACCCATGCGCCCAGCGCCGCGTCGGGCACGGGGATCATCTTCGACACGGCCGACGTGATGATTTCCTCGGTTCCGTTCTGCGGATTGGCGGGATCGCCCGCAAAGAACGGCTCCCACACGCCGGGGACGTGCTCCAATTGATAGGCCCCCAGATAGCGCGAGACGATCAGGCCCAGCAGCGCCAGCGCGATGATCGGCATCCGCTGAATCCAGCCCGATGGATTGTAGCTCCAGCCCGGCGGCACGGTCGGCCCGGCATTGGCGGCAAGCGGCGACGGGCCGGGCTCTGGGAAACTCGCCAGCGCCAGCCCGAACACCAGCATCCCGACCAACGTATCGGACGTATAGGCCGCGGCATTGTCGCTCCACAGCGCGAATGGCGCGAACATCAACAGGATGCCCAGCCCCGCGGTCGCATAGCGCGCCCACACCGCGCGCCACGACAGCGAGATGGTCGCGAACAGCACGATTCCCGCACCGATCAGCATTTCGGCGCCGATCAGCCACGGTTCGGTCACATCGACGATGCTCGGCTGGGTCAGCACCCACAGCCCGAGCGCGATGTTGACCGCATGCGCCCAGCGGAAGCGCCCATGCTCGCGCTGCCGTCGTTTCGCGTCTGTTTCATACAGGTCATGCGGATCGAACCCGGCCTCGTCCGCCTCGGTCATCCAGTCGGGCGGAGTCACGCCGTTCTTCTCATACCAGCCGAGCGGGTCGTTCTTCAGATTGGCGACGATCTTCGGCAGCGTATCGCCCAGCCGGTGGCGCGGTTCCCAGCCCAGCAGCGCGCGCGCGCGCGAAATGTCGAGCGCGTAGTGATCGCTCGCCATCCGCGTCATGAACGGCCTGATGAACGGCTCCTCGCCCTGGTCGATCGCATCGGGGATGACGGGTTCCAGCTTCGCCTGCGCCCAGGTGCCCGCCGCCGCGACCGGCCCGGGCAGGCGGATCGTCGCCCACTCCGCCTCGCCGTGGATCAGGCAGCCCAGCCGGTCCTGCAAATCGTCGTAACCAAGCGCCTCTTCCTCGCCGATCAGGATCGCCGTGCCGCTTTCCAGCGTGCCGCGGCGATCGACCGTGCGTTTGACCGAATCGACCATATCGTCGCGGTGGAGCATCGCCTGCCCCGCATCGGTATTCCCTGAATAGAAATGGCTTTCGAAATCGCGGCCGTAAATTCGCGCGACCTGCTGCGCGAGCGTCGGTACCATCGTCGTTTCGTCGTAGATGCCGGCGAGCCGCAGCAGCACATAGGGGATGTCGCCATGCGCCTCGGCAATCGCGGCCTCCGCCTTCGCCTTGGATTTCGGATAGGCCCAGCCCGGCTCGATCGGTTGATCCTCATCGATCACTTCGCCCGGTTCGCCCGGCGCGTGGACCAGCATCGTGCTCGCATAGACGAACTGCCCGACCTCGAAATCCTGTAGCGCGCCCAGCAAGGCGCGCGTCCCTTCGACGTTCAGCTTGTCGTAGAGCGGGTGATCCTCGCCGGTGAAATCGAAATAGGCGGCGAGATGGACGACGCTGGCGATGTTCCCGCCATGCGCGGCGCGGACCTTGTCGAGCGCCGACCGGATCGAATCGGCGGAGGTCAAATCCGCCTCGATCACGGTCATCCCGTCGATCTCGGCGCCCTCGCGGTCCAGCCCGACGACGGTATAATCGCGCGAAAGCCCCTTCGCGATCGAGCGGCCCAGATTGCCCGCCGCTCCGGTCAGAAGCACGACCCCGCGCGTCTCGTTCATATGATGGCCCCTGTTATCTCGTCTCTAAAGGCCTGAAACGCAGGATCGTTCCGCCGCCGATACTGGACGCGACCGTGGCGCCGCTTATGCTGGCCGATCACGGGGAGAAAACGATGCCGCTCTACGAAATCGACGGAAAAGCACCGCACCTTGGCTCTGATACCTGGGTCGCGCCCGATGCGTCCCTGATCGGCGACGTGCGGCTGGGCGACGAAGCGAGCTTCTGGTTCGGCGCGGTCGCGCGCGGCGACAACACGACGATTGCCGTCGGCGCGCGCAGCAACGTGCAGGAAGGATCGATGCTCCACAGCGACCCCGGCGCACCGCTCGCCATCGGCGAGGATTGCACGATCGGCCATCACGCGGTGCTCCACGGCTGCACCTTGGGCGACCGCGTGCTGATCGGCATGGGCGCGATCGTGCTGAACAAGGCGGTGATCGGCGACGACTGCGTGGTTGGCGCAGGCGCATTGGTGACGGAGGGCAAGACATTCCCGCCCGGATCGCTGATCGTCGGCAGCCCCGCGCGCGCCATCCGGCAGCTCGACGATGCGGCCAAGGCGGGCCTCAAATGGTCGGCCGCGCATTATGTCGAGCGCGCCAAGCGGTTCGCGAGCGGGCTGAAGCGGGTGGATCGCTAAGAAGGGATTTGGGTGGAAGGCGGCCATCCAGGCACGTAGACTGGATGAGGGAGGTTGAAACGCGTGGACTTCACCAGTTTAGCTATTGCCCCGGTCGCTGCCGTATTCGCAGCGGTTGCTTTGACCATAGCTTTGGTGATGAAGCGATATGGCGAACCTCGAAGCATTTTGATCGCGCTTCTGGCGGCATTGGTGATGAACGCCGCCGTCTTTGAACCTTGGTATTACCCGGGGTGGAAACAGATTTTCACAGAGTATGTGCTACTATCGACGCTCGGCTTCTGCATTGGCAGTTTGGTGGTGCTGGCTCCCACGAAAGTGATCAGCGCTTTACGTCGGCATTCGACGTAGCAGCAGCCCGCAATGGGGTCGGCTTCCGCCGTCACCCCCCCCTTGCCCTCCATTTCGGTTGCGCTATGAAACTCACATGGCGCTTCCCCCTCTCTTCGATCGTTTGCGGCTTCCGGTCATCGGCTCGCCGCTGTTCATCATCTCGTGTCCGGAACTGGTCATCGCCCAGTGCAAGGCGGGGATCGTGGGATCGTTTCCGGCGCTGAACGCGCGGCCGCAGAGCCAGCTCGACGAATGGCTGCACCAGATTACCGAGGAACTGTCGGCCTGGAACCGGGACAATCCCGACACGCCCGCAGCACCCTATGCGGTCAACCAGATCGTCCATAAATCGAACGAGCGGCTGGAGGCGGACCTTCACACTTGCGCCAAATGGCAGGTGCCGATCACCATCACCTCGCTCGGCGCGCGCGAGGAACTGAACACCGCGGTCCATGCATGGGGCGGGATCACGCTGCACGACGTGATCGACGATCGTTACGCGCACAAGGCGATCGAAAAAGGCGCCGACGGCCTGATCCTGGTATGCGCGGGCGCAGGCGGCCATGCGGGCAAGCTCAATCCCTTCGCCTTTACCCAGGAAGTGCGGCAATGGTTCGACGGTCCCGTCGCGCTGTCGGGCGCGATCGCCAATGGCGGCGCGGTGCTGGCGGCACAGGCGGCGGGCGCGGACCTCGCCTATATCGGATCGCCGTTCATCGCGACGGTCGAGGGCAATGCCGACCAACGCTACAAGGCCGGAATCGTCGAGGGCCGAGCATCGGACATCGTCTACACCAATCTCTTCACCGGGGTTCACGGCAATTATCTGCGCTCGTCGATCGAGGCGGCCGGTCTCGATCCCGATGCGCTTCCCGAAAGTGATCCGTCCAAGATGAATTTCGGATCGGGCGGCAATTCGAAGGCAAAGGCGTGGAAGGACATCTGGGGTTCGGGCCAGGGCATCGGCGCGGTGTCCAAGGTCGAGCCTGCCGCCGAACTGATCGCGCGACTTGGCGCGGAATATGCCGCGGCACGGGCGCGATTGCTGGGTTGAAGCAGCGCTGGCTGCGACCCCCATCATCGTCATTCCCGCCTACGCGGGAATGACGGTTGGATAACCCGGTCGATCTGACCTCAACCCCGCAGGCCTTGCCTAGACCGCCGCAGGACAAACAGAACCGTGACAAGCCACTAGAACGCGTAGGCGAGCCTGGCTTGCAGCGACGCCACCGGATTGGCGCGGGGTCGCGCCTCGGCATTGGCATCGTCGATCAGCGCCACGCGCCGGTGAAGGTCAATGCTCGCCTGAATCAGTGCGCGCGCCGCATCGGGCAGTTTCGCGACCGCAGCCATGTCGCTGACCGGCTGCTCGCCCAGCCGCCGCGACGGATCGAGCGCCTCGCGCGGGCGAAGCTCGCCGGCATCGACCGCGCGCTGGGTGAGCAGCCAGGCGACGACGTGCATCAATCGCGTCGTGACTTTGAGCGATTCGCAGGCGAACAGCACGCGCTGCAAGGGATCAAGCGCCACGCGCTCGTCGCTGCCGTCGAGATCGAAATAACCGCGTGCGTCGTCGGCGAGCAGCATCGATTCGACATAGAGCTGGTCGATCAGGCGGCGATGCAGTTCGGGTGCGGTGCGATCCATCGGTCGTTACGATGCCAGAAGCGAATCGGGATGTGAATCGTCAAATGCGCGACTCGTCGCATTGTTTCGGGGCAGTTCGGGATCGCGCACATCCTCAGGCGATGATGTCGGGCACCAGTTCGTCCTCGACCAGCGTGATTTCGTCGCGCAGACGCAGCTTGCGCCGTTTTAGCCGGGCGAGCTGCAACTGGTCGGCCTGGATGCCCTGGCCAAGTGCCTGAATCGCATCGTCCAAATCGCGATGCTCGATCCGAAGCGCCTCCAGCCGCGCGCGCAATTCGCTTTCTTGGCCCATGTCAAAACCTCACCTCGCGCCTTCGCTTCGTCGTCGCAATCCGCTCGGGCGATCGATTGCACCGAATCCAGAGGGCGACAAGCGCGTTGATGTGTGATCTATTCGTTGTCCCCCCAACTTCAGCCAGGAGGAATGCTTCCATGTACAGCGCGCATCAGACCGCACTGGAGACCAAGCATGCCAATCTCGATCGTCGGATCGCGGACGAAATGCATCGTCCCCTCCCCGATCAGACGATCATTGCCGACCTGAAGAAACAGAAACTGCGCGTGAAGGAAGAACTGCTCGCCCAATAGGGCCGCGCGTCGCGCCTGTCCTGCCCGGCGCGTCAGCGCTTTGGCAGGATGGGTTTCGCGAATGACGGGGTCTTCTTGCCCTGCCCGACGGGTTTGCGCGCCGCCATCGGATCGACCTCGCGATCGAACGCGATTCCGATCCGGCCATCGGTTGCCCAGGCGATCCGCCCCTTGATCCAGCCGATATTGCGCACATCGACTTCCAGCCGATCGCCAACCTGCACGAATCCGGCATGTTCGGCCATCAATCCGCCGGCCGACAGGTTGCGCACGCGCACCGCGTGAATTTCAGGGTCGCCATCGAACCGCAGCTGGGCAGCCAGCAGCAGGCTGTCGCGTGACCCATGCCGCCCGGCGGCGGCCGCTTCTTCCTCTTCGGAAAGCGCGGATTGATGCGGATTCTGGTCCATCGAACAAGCGTACCTGAAATGCGGTCCTAGCGTAACCTAAAGCCGCAACCCCTGACCAAAGGGTTAAGCGCGTCAGTCCTCGCGCGAAACTTTCTCGTTGCGTTCGTGCTTTTCCTGCGCCTCGACGGTCATCGTCGCGATCGGACGCGCTTCGAGCCGCGCCAGGCTGATCGGCTCGCCGCTCACTTCGCAATAGCCATATTCGCCTTCGTCGATGCGGCGCAGTGCCGCGTCGATCTTGGCGATCAGCTTGCGCTGGCGGTCGCGGGTTCTGAGTTCGATTGACCAGTCGGTCTCGCTCGACGCGCGATCGGTCAGGTCCGCCTCGCGCAGCGAATCGCTTTGCAATTGCGACAGGGTTTCCTGCGCCTCGCGGTGGATCGCTTCCTTCCAGGCAAGCAGCTTCGCACGGAAATAGGCCTGCTGCCTGTCGTTCATGAAGGGTTCGTCCGCACTCGGCCGATAATCGCCCAAGGCGTCGTTCGCGACCGCAGGCCGCACGTTCTCCGGTTCGTCCAGATGGTTCAAGACCGTCGCCATCCTACTCTCCACTCGACCCTCCCGCCGGTCTTGTGCCGGTCGGTGGCCGCCCCACGAGGGGGCCTATAGGGCCGCTATACGCATCAAACAAGCGCGCAATACGCACCTAAGCCCAAGTGGCATGAGGGGAATTTACCGGCGGTGAACCGATTCGGATCTGCGACGAAGCGAAGGGACAGTCGAAAGGCCGCCCGCGTTAAGGTTTGGCAGCAAAAACCGTCCCATGATCGGACGTTAACCATGATCTCGCGCATCCAAATCCCGGAATTTCAAATCGGGACGCCAGAAGCGTGGTTAAGATGATTGCGCTTAAGTCTTTGTTTCGCACTTTGGGTGACATGAAAAAGCCCAGGTTGCCACGGGGGCAGCCAAGGTTTCGGCCCAGATTGAAAGTGTGAGCCTATGTCGGTTCGGATGGCCCTAGCGAAACTTGCAGCCTGCACCGCGGGCGGCGCGGTGATGGGCGGCGGCGCGGTCTACGCCGTCGAGCAGAACAACCAGCGCCCCGGCATCGAGCGCAAGCTGGTGCAAAAACAGCGCGCGGTGAAGCGCACTGCAGGCGGCAAGGACAAGGTCGCGACGAAACAGATCGTCCGCCGCACCGTCACCGAAAAGGGGATGGTGTGCGAACCCAAGGTGGTGACCGTCACCACCCAGGGCGCGCCGATCCCGCTTCCCCCGGCCTATGGCGGCGGCGAAATGCCGATCGTGTCGTCCAGCGGCGGTTCGGGCGGCATATTGGTCGGCGGTTCGGGCGGCTTCGGCGGCGGCGGATTCTTCGCAGGCGGATTCTTCGGCGGCTCGGGCGGGTCGAGCGGGATCGTGATCTCGTCCACCTCGTCGGGCGGATCGACCTCGTCCTCCACGTCGTCGGGCGGCAGTTCGGGCGACGTGTCGTCCTCGACCTCGACGGGAGGCAGCTCAACCTCGACAGGTGGCTCGTCCACTTCGACTTCGACCGGCGGCAGTTCGACCTCGACCTCGACCGGCGGTTCGTCGACCAGCTCGTCGGGCGATGTGTCGTCGTCGACCTCGACCAGTTCATCGGGCGACGTCTCGTCCTCGACCTCGACGTCCAGTTCGACCTCCAGCTCCACGTCCAGCTCGACCAGTTCGTCGACCTCGTCCTCGACGTCGAGCGGCTGGTCCACCTCGTCGGGGTGGAAGCCGCCGTCGAGTTCGGGCAGCTCGGGATCGAGCGGCACGCCGCCGACCCCCGTCCCCGCGCCGCCGATGCTGCTGCTGTTCGGCGCGGCCGCAGGCGCGCTGGTGGTGCGCAAGCGATTCTTGAAGAAAAAGACGGACTGAACCCATCCAGCATTTGGGGGACGGCAACAACAACGACTAACCAACCCGTTCGTGCTGAGCTTGTCGAAGCACTGTCCTTCTTGGCTACGCAAGAAAAGGGCAGCATTTCGACAAGCTCAGTGCGAACGGGAAGAAGGCAGGACGAGATGCCAGGCAAGTCCGATCCTTCACCGAAATAGCGGCCCGCCGGTTTTCCCTTTCCGGCGGGCCGTTTCGCGTCAGGCGGCCTGAAGCGCGCTTTCGATATCCTCGACCGGATGGCCGGTCAGCGATTTGTCGATCTCGCCGATCAGACGGCTTTCGACTTCCTTGTGATAATGTTTGCGCAACTCGCCCAGTGTCTTGGGCGGGGCGACGATGATGAGCTTTTCGAAATCGTTATTGAGCGCACGCTTCTTCAGCAACTCCGCCGTCTCCGCCGCGAACCGGTCTTCCTCCAGCTGGTGAAAATCGGTTTCCTCATAGGCGCTGCGGCCCGGCCCGACGCTGGAAAAGCTGCGCCCCGGCCGGTCGGTGCCCTGATCGCCGTCGCTGGGATTGTCCTGCTCTCGCTTGCGCTCGACCACCAGATTGGGGTGCTGCGCGTCGCCGTCGTTGCGAAAGAACAGCATCTTGCGGCCATCGGCGACGACGACGAAGGTGTCGTTGGGGATCAGCATGGGGATTGGTTCCTCTCTTTGCGTTGGGGTTACCGACTGAACGCCGGGCACGCGGCAGAGGTTGCGCCTTGCGCGTCGAAACCGCGCTGGGCATAGCCTGACCCCATGCACGATATTAAAGCCATTCGCGACAAACCAACCCGCTACGTGAGCTTGCTAAGCGGGAGAATCTCCGATGCCGACGATGTGATCCGAGATCTGCTACTTGCCGACGGTAGGTTGAGGGGCTTGAAAGAGGAACTTCAGCGGAGACAAAGCGAAAAGAAAGAAATCTCTTCGAAGGTTGGTCGCTTTGCAGGCGGGTATCAGGCCAGAATGGCTGAACTCAGTCGCCTTTCCGCTGAAAAAGATCGAATCGAAGTGGAAGGCGAGAGAGCTAAAGATGATTTTTCACAATCTTTGCTTAGACGCGACGCAGAGCGCCTAGACGCCGATATGCAAGCTCTTCACGATCACATTAAGAATGAGTTTGGCGACGTTCGAGAACGATTTGTCCAAACAGCCTTTATCAACCACCTCATCCCGACGCTTGAGAAGGGCGTGCGTGAAGCTACTCAGGAATTTGAACGGCGGCTAGCAAGTATTCCAAACGTCCCTTCGTTGGATGTGCCGCAGGGTGCCGACGAGACCGGCAATGTCGAGGAGAAGCGCTGGGGCAAGCGGCGCGATTTCGACTTCGCGCCGAAGGAACACGCCGATCTCGGCCCCGCGCTGGGGATGGATTTCGAAGGCGGCGCGGCGCTGTCCGGCGCACGCTTTACCGCGCTACGCGGAGCGATGGCGCGGCTCCACCGCGCGCTCGGCCAATATATGCTTGACCGCCAGACCGGCACCGGCGGCTATACCGAAGTCACGCCGCCGCTGATGGTCCGTGACGAAGCGATGTTCGGCACCGGGCAGCTGCCCAAATTCGCCGAAGACCTGTTTCAGACCACCGATGGACGCTGGCTGATCCCGACGGCGGAGGTCAGCCTGACCAATCTGGTGCGCGAACAGATATTGGAGGCGAGCGCCCTGCCGATCCGCTTCACCGCGCTGACCCCGTGTTTCCGGTCCGAAGCGGGCTCGGCGGGCCGCGATACGCGCGGGTTCATCCGCCAGCACCAGTTCGAAAAGGTCGAGCTGGTCGCGATCGTCGCGCCGGAGGACTCCGAGGCCGAACATATCAAGATGCTCGAGGACGCCGAGGCGATCCTTGAGGCGCTGGAATTGCCCTATCGCCGGATGCTGTTGTGCACCGGCGACATGGGATTCGGCGCGCGCAAGACCTGGGATCTGGAGGTCTGGCTGCCGGGGCAGAATGCCTATCGCGAAATCTCCAGCATTTCGAACACCGGCGATTTCCAGGCACGCCGGATGAACGCGCGTTACCGTCCCGAGGGCGAGAAGGGCACGCGGTTCGTGCATACGCTCAACGGATCGGGGCTGGCGGTCGGGCGGACTCTGGTGGCGGTGCTGGAGAATTACCAGCAGGCCGACGGGTCGGTGACCGTGCCCGAGGTGCTGAAGCCCTATATGGGCGGGATCGAGCGGCTGGAGGTCGTGTCGTGATCCTCCCCGGCACGGGGAGGGGGACCATCCGCAGGATGGTGGAGGGGGCGGGCGGCAAGCGCTACGCTTCATGGCCCACCCCCTCCGTCAGCGCTACGCGCTGCCACCTCCCCGCGTGCGGGGAGGAATTGAGATGAGAATCCTCGTCACCAACGATGACGGCTATCACGCGCCCGGCCTCACAATCCTCGAAGCCATCGCTGCCGGCTTCTCCGACGACGTCTGGGTGGTCGCGCCGACCGAGGAGCAATCGGGCGCGGGCCATTCGCTCACCCTCACCCGACCGCTTCGCATCCGCCGCCACGGCGACAAACGCTTCGCCGTCTCGGGCACGCCGACCGACGCGGTGATGATGGCGCTGGCCAGGATCATGAAGGACACGCCCCCCGACCTGATCCTGTCGGGGGTCAATCGCGGCGCCAATCTGGCCGAGGACGTGACCTATTCGGGCACGGTGTCCGCCGCGATGGAGGGGGCGCTGGCGGGCGTGCGGTCGATTGCGTTCAGCCAGGTCTATTCGCGCGAGGGCATGGGCGATACGGTGCCGTTCGAAGCGGCCAGCGCCTGGGGCGAGCGCGTGCTGCGCCCGCTGATCGACTTGCCTTGGGCACCGCGCACGCTCATCAACGTCAATTTCCCCGCGCTGCCCGCCGACGATGTAAAGGGCGTGCGCGTCGTGACGCAGGGTCTGCGCGACTATGGCCGGCTTCAGATCGTCGCCAATCGCGATCCGCGCGGATACGAATATTTCTGGTTCGCCCTGGGGCCGACGGTCGAGACGCCCGCACATTCGACCGACCTGGAGGCGATCGCCGACGGCTATATTTCGGTGACTCCGCTGCATCTGGACCTGACGCACCGCGAATCGCTTGATATGCTTGCCGCCGCATATCGTTGACGGGGGGACGACGTCATGGGGGCATGGGCGCATCGCGGCGCGCGGATTCTGGTCATCTTCGGCAGCGGCGCGACGCTTGCCGCGTGCATTCCGCAAGGTGCGGGACCGCGCGCGGTCGAACCCCGCTACGCCGCATCGGCACCGGTATCGCCAGCGCCATCGCGTGACGCCGACCGGGTGCGCGAACTCCCCGCCCCGCCGCCCGCCTGGGAAGCGCGCCGGGCCAGCGCCGACGGTCGTGTGGTGCCGACCACCCGCTATACCGTCCAGCCCGGCGACACGCTGACCCGCATCGCCGACCGCACCGGCGCGGGGGCCGAAGCGATCGCGCGCGCCAATGCGATGGTCGCGCCCTTCGTCGTCCATCCCGGCCAGCAACTGACCATCCCCGGCGGCCGCTATCATCTGGTGCGCGGCGGAGAGACGGGGATCGCCATCGCCCGCGCCTACGGCGTGCCATGGCAACAGGTGGTGGCGGCGAACGCGCTGACCGATCCCTATATCCTGCGCACCGGGCAGCGCATCCTGATCCCCGGCGGCGCCGCGCCAACCGCTTACGCATCGGCCAGCCCCAGCAACGCCGCCACCCGCGCCGCGCGCTTCACCATCGATATCGAGGATATCGTCACCGGCGGCGAACCCGCCATCGCCGCCAACGCGCCGCCCGCGCGCGCGCAGCCGACACCTGCGCGTCCGCTTGCCTCGACTGCCGCCGTCGCCGCGCCGCCGCCAGTGCGCGGCGGCTATCAATGGCCCGCGACCGGCACGATCCTCGCCCGCTTCGGCAAGGGGCAGAGCGGCGAGCGCAACGACGGGATCAAGATCGCGGTGCCGGTGGGAACGCCGGTGCTGGCCGCGAATGACGGCGTCGTCATCTATGCGGGCAGCGACGTCCCCGCGCTCGGCGGCCTCGTCATGCTGCGCCATTCGACCGGGCTCATCACCGTCTATGGCCATGCCAGCGAGTTGCTCGTCCAGCGCGGGCAAACCGTGAAGCGCGGCCAGGCCGTGGCGCTGTCGGGCGATAGCGGCTTTGCACCCCGCCCCCAGCTTCATTTCGAAATGCGCCAGGGCCGTGACCCGATCGATCCGCTCACGCGTTTGCCTGCCCGAACATGAGCAAGCGCGCCGTCCTTCGCCACGCGACGATCAGTCGCAAGTCTCGCATATCCCCCTGGGCCTCGATCGCATGGCGCGTGGGGGCGGTGGTCGGACTATACGCCTTTGCCGTCGCCTTTCACTGGTTCGACCGCGAAGGGCTGAAGGACGAACTAGACGGCCATATCAGCTTTCTCGACGTCATCTATTTCACGATGATCTCGATCACGACGACCGGTTACGGCGACATCGTGCCGGTCACCACCAGCGCGCGGATGTTCGATGCGCTGGTCGTCACGCCCATTCGCATCTTCGTGATCCTGATCTTCATCGGCACGACCTATCAATTCATCTTCAAACGCAGTTGGGACAGGTGGCGCATGGCGCAGATCCAGAAAACGCTGACCGATCACATCGTCGTCGCCGGTTTCGGCAAGACGGGATCGGACGCGGTCAACGAACTGATCGCGCGCGGCATCGATCCGGCGTGCATCGTCGTGATCGACGGCAGCGCCGATGCGCTCGCGCGTGCCGAGGATTGCGGGTGCAATGTGCTGGTCGGCGATGCGACGCGCGACGGGACGCTGCTCGACGTGCGGGTCGAACGCGCCAAGACGCTGATCGTAGCGACGGGCCGCGACGACACGTCGATCCTCGTCACGCTGACCGCGCGGCATCTGGCGCCGGACGTGCCGATCTCGATCATCATCAAGGCCGACGACAACGAACTCCCCGCGCGCGCGGCAGGGGCGAATACCGTTATCAATCCGGTCAGCTTCGCCGGGCTGCTGCTCGCCGGGTCGGTCGAGGGGCAGCATGTCGCCGATTACATGCTCGACCTCGCCTCGGTCGACGGGCGCGTGCATCTGGCCGAACGGCGGATCACGCTGGCGGAGGTCAACAAGCCTTTGTCCGAAGTCGCGACCGGCCTGGGCGTGCGGGTCTATCGCGAAGGCAAGCCGTTCGGTTTTTTCGAACCCGAAGCCCAGTCGCTGCACGAAGGCGATGTGATCGTGGAGATCGTGCCGGGCAACGGCAAGGACGGGCGCGGCTAGCTTTTCCTGCCAAAATCGCTATGTGCGCGAGCCAATCATGGCAACCAAACTCCCCGAACCACCGCGCATCGGCATGGTGTCGCTCGGCTGTCCCAAGAATCTGGTCGACAGCGAACGCATCCTGACCAAGCTGCGCTCCGACGGCTACGAAATGTCCCCCGACTATGCGGGCGCGGACGTAGTGCTGGTCAACACCTGCGGCTTTCTCGATTCCGCGAAGGAAGAATCGCTCGAGGCGATCGGCGAGGCGATCAACGAAAACGGTCGCGTCATCGTCACCGGCTGCATGGGCAAGGAAGCCGAGGTCATCCGCGCGCGCTTCCCCAACGTCCTCGCGGTCACCGGCGCGCATCAGTATGAGGAAGTCGTCGGCGCGGTCCATGACGCCGCCCCGATGCCGCCCAGCGCCTTCCTCAATCTGGTTCCCGAAAGCGGCCTGAAACTGACCCCGCGCCACTACAGCTATCTCAAGATTTCCGAAGGCTGCAACCATCGCTGCGCCTTCTGCATCATCCCTTCGCTGCGCGGCGATCTGGTCAGCCGCCGCCCCGACGCGATTCTGCGCGAGGCGAAAAAGCTGATCGCGGCGGGCACCAAGGAATTGCTGGTCATCAGCCAGGATACCTCGGCCTATGGCGTCGATATCCGCAAGGAACCGCGCGCCTGGAAGGGCCGCGAGGTCGTGCCGCACATGACCGATCTGGCGCGCGAGCTGGGTCAACTCGGCACGCCAGAAAACAAACCCTGGGTGCGGCTGCACTATGTCTATCCCTATCCGCATGTCGACCAAGTCATCCCGCTGATGGCCGAGGGGCTGATCCTCCCCTATCTCGACATCCCGTTCCAGCATGCCAGCCGCAGCGTGCTGCGCGCGATGCGCCGTCCCGCGAACGAGGCGAAGGTACTGGAGCGCATCAAGGGCTGGCGCGAAATTGCCCCCGACATTGCCATCCGGTCGACCTTCGTCGTCGGCTTCCCCGGCGAAACCGAGGATGATTTCGAATACCTCATGGATTGGCTTCAGGAAGCGCAGCTCGACCGCGTCGGCGCGTTTCGTTTCGAACCCGTCGAAGGCGCAGCGGCGAACGACCTGCCCGATCCGGTGCCGGAGCCGGTCAAGGAAGAACGCTACGCCCGCCTGATGGAACTGACCGCGCGTATTTCGGCGGAGAAATTGAGCGCAAAGGTCGGTCACACGCTCGACGTCATCATCGACGCAGTGGATGGCGACAGTGGCGGCGCTACCGGCCGGTCCAAGGCCGATGCGCCCGAGATCGACGGCGAGGTGCATCTGCGCGATGCCGGGCATCTGGCGCAGGGCGATATCGTCCGGGTCGAGATCGAGGATGCCGACGAGCACGACCTGTTCGGGGTGCCGGTATCCTAGTTTTCTTCGTCACCCCGGACTTGTTCCGGGGTCCACCCAGCCGCGTGCGCAGCGCGTAGGTCTCTCGAGGTGCGGTCTGCCGCCCGGTGGACCCCGGAACAAGTCCGGGGTGACGGACGGGCGACGGGCTTACCCGATCGTCTGCCCGGTCTTGGCCCAGTCCGTCAGGAATCCCTCAATCCCCTTGTCGGTCAGCGGATGCTTGACCAGCTGACGGATCACCGCGGGCGGGGCGGTCATCACGTCTGCGCCGATGCGAGCCGATTCAAGGATATGGATCGGGTGCCGGACGCTCGCGACGAGAATCTCGGTCGTGAAATCGTAATTGTCGTAGATCAGACGAATGTCGGAAATCAGCGCCATCCCGTCAAACCCGCCATCGTCGTGGCGACCGACAAAGGGCGACACGAAGGTCGCCCCGGCCTTTGCCGCGAGCAGCGCCTGATTGGCGGAGAAGCAGAGCGTGACATTGACCATCGTCCCGTCGTCGGTCAGCGCCTTGCAGGTCTTGAGGCCGTCGATCGTCAGCGGCACCTTGACGGCGATATTGTCGGCGATCTTCCGCACGATTTCCGCCTCGCGCATCATGCCGGCGTGGTCGAGCGCCACGACTTCGGCCGATACCGGCCCCTTCACGATCCCGGCGATTTCCTTCACCACTTCCAGGAAATCTCGGCCCGATTTGTGGATCAGCGACGGATTGGTGGTGACGCCGTCGACCAGTCCGCTGTCCGCCAGATCGCGGATTTCTGCGGTGTCAGCGGTATCGACGAAGAACTTCATGACATTTCCCTTGCGCGAGTGTGACGCATTGATGGCGGTTGTGTTACACGCCCGCCCGCGCCGATTCGTGGCGCCTTATACCTGCGCATCGCCCCGGCGGCACCCAACGGAGTGACACGAACTTGCGTAAATTGACCGGCGCCGCGGCGCTGCTCGCCTGCATCGCATCGCCTGCGCTCGCGCAGGACCAGGACCAGCAACTATGGGTCAAACTGGCGGCGGGCACGGACCTTGGCGATACGACCGATCTGGGGTTCGAGATGAACCAGCGGTTCGGCAACGACGAAGGCGGCGTCATCGAAAGCCAGTATCTGGCCAAGATCGGCGTCGATATCGGCGGCGGGTTCAAACTGACCGGCGGGATCAACCGCGTGGTCGGCGTGTCGGACGGACGAATCGATAACACCGAATGGCGCCCGCGCCAGGAAATCGGCTTTCCCAGCACAAAGATCGGCCGCGGCGAGTTGGGCGGACGCATCCGGCTGGAGCAACGATTCCGCAGCGACGGCGACGATGTCGGCCATCGCGTGCGTCCGGAAATCACCTATACGCTGCCGCTGTCCGAAACGTTCGAACTCGAAATCGGGCATGAAAGCTATTTCAACCTGAACACGACCGATTTCGGCCAGCGTGCGGGTCACGACCGGATGCGCAATTTCGCCGCGCTCGGCTTTCCGATCGCGGAGAATGTCGATGCGTCGGTCGGCTACATGAACCAGTACCGCTTCAACGGCGACGCCCTCGATCTGATGGAGCACGCGCTGACGACGGGGTTGTCGGTCAAGTTCTAGACGCCTTGCTAGGGCACATTTCCGACCGTCACCCCGGACTTGTTCCGGGGTGACGGATGGGACCGGTTTTCCCAACGGCGGTTTACCCCGCCCCCCGCGCACCCTATCTCCCGCTGCCATGTCCCGCGCGCGCGTCATCGTCCTCAATTCGGCCCTTGGCCCGCTCGATTACCGCGTGCCCCATGGGATGAGCGTCGAGCCTGGGAGCATCGTCGTCGCCCCGCTCGGCCCGCGCCAGTTGATCGGGGTGGTGTGGGAAGCCGACCGCCTGCAGACCGAGGAAGTCGGCGACAATCGTCTCCGCAACCTCATCGGCGTGCTTGATGCGCCGCCGATCCCCGAAGCATTGCGTCGCCTGGCCGAATGGACGGCGGACTATTATCTCGCCCCGCTCGCCAGCGTGCTGCGCATGGCGCTTGCATCGACGTCGGCGCTGGAGGGCGCGCGCACCGCGACCGAATATCGCGCGACCGGGGTGACGCCGCCGCGGATGACGCCGCAACGCGAACAGGCGCTGGCGCGGATCGGCGACCGGCAGGGATTGGTGCGTGAGTTGGCCGCAATCGCCGAAGTCTCCGACGCGGTGATCCGCGGCCTCGTCAAATCGGGCGCGCTGGAAGCAGTCGAGGTCGATATCGACGCGCCCTTCGCCCTGCCTGACCCCGCCCATGCCCCGCCCGCGCTCAACCCCGAACAGGAGGCCGCCGCCTCCACGCTGCGCCGCGCGGTCGATGCCCATGCGTTCCAGCCCTTCCT
This sequence comes from Pseudomonadota bacterium, assembly GCA_023418595.1. Taxonomy (GTDB): domain Bacteria; phylum Pseudomonadota; class Alphaproteobacteria; order Sphingomonadales; family Sphingomonadaceae; genus Sphingomonas. The sequence goes on along the minus strand of JAEZZI010000002.1, from coordinate 87,411 downwards.
GCTCGATGGCGTCACCGGATCGGGCAAGACCGAAACCTATTTCGAAGGCGTCGCGAAGGCGATCGAGGCGGGTCGCCAGACGCTCGTCCTGCTCCCCGAAATCGCGCTGACCCAGCCCTTCCTCAAACGCTTCGCCGCGCGCTTCGGGGTCACGCCGGTCGCATGGCACAGCGACTTGCGCTCGTCGCAGCGCCGCCGCGCGTGGCGGGCCATCGCCAGCGGTCAGGCGCTGGTCACGGTCGGCGCGCGGTCGGCACTGTTCCTGCCCTATCGCAATCTCGGCCTGATCGTCGTCGACGAAGCGCATGAGACCAGCTTCAAGCAGGAAGACGGCGTCCATTATCACGCGCGCGACGTCGCGGTGATGCGCGGCAAGTTCGAACGCTGCCCGGTCGTGCTCGCTTCCGCCACCCCGGCGATCGAGACGCGGCAGCAGGTGACGCTTGGCCGCTATACCGAACTCAAGCTTCCGGGGCGTTACGGTGCCGCCGAACTGCCCGAGATCGCCGCGATCGACCTGATCGCCGAGCCGCCCGAACGCGGCCGCTGGATCGCGCCGACGCTGGTCCGCTCGATCGACGAGACGCTGGCGCGCGGCGAGCAGGCGCTCCTGTTCCTCAACCGCCGCGGCTATGCGCCGCTGACGCTGTGCCGCCACTGCGGGCATCGTTATCAATGCCCCAACTGCACCGCCTGGATGGTCGAGCACCGGCTGACGCGCCGCCTCGCCTGCCATCATTGCGGCCACCAGATTCCGACCCCGCGCGCGTGCGGCGAATGCGGCGAAGAGGACAGCCTGGTCGCCTGCGGCCCCGGCGTCGAGCGCATCGCCGACGAGGTCGCGGTGCTGTGGCCCGAAGCGCGCACCGCAATCGTCACGTCGGACACGCTCTGGTCCCCGGCGCGCGCAGCGGAGTTCGTTGAGCGGATGGAGGCGGGCGCGATCGACATCGTCGTCGGCACGCAACTGGTGACCAAGGGCTATCACTTCCCCAACCTGACATTGGTGGGGGTGATCGACGCCGATCTCGGCCTCGACGGCGGCGACCTGCGCGCGGCGGAACGCACGTTCCAGCAGATCATGCAGGTGTCGGGCCGCGCGGGTCGCGGTGAGAAGCCGGGCCGCGTGTTCATCCAGACCCATGCGCCGAACGCCCGCGTGATGCGCGCGCTGGTGACGGGCGACGACGCCGCCTTCTACGCCGCCGAATCGCAAGCGCGCGAGGATGCGGGCGCGCCGCCCTTTGGCCGCTATGCCGCGATCATCGTCTCGTCCGAGGATCAGGACGCCGCCCGCGACACCGCCACCGGCATCGGACGTTGCGCTCCGCAAGTGGAGGGGATGCACGTCTATGGCCCCGCCCCCGCCCCGCTCGCCATGCTGCGCGGCCGCCACCGCTTCCGCCTGCTGGTCCATGCGAGACGCGCGCTCGACGTGCAGGACGTGATCCGTGACTGGCTGGGCGACGTGGACTGGCCGGGCAAGGTGCGGGTCGCGGTGGATGTCGATCCGTACAACTTCCTCTGACCTCGGCCTCGACAAGCTCGGCCTGAGCGCGACGGGCTGGCTTCGGTCGCCCGAAAACCGCGCTCACCCCAGGCCTGTCGAAGGGTGTTGCGATACGCCCCCTTGAACCTCTCGGCGCTTTCGCCAAAGACACGGACAGACCTCCGGGGGCCACCACCGCAACGATGATTCGCCTGATCGCCTTTCTTGCGCTCATTCTGACGCTCGCCGCGCCTGCGCGCGCGGACGACATTTCGGCGTCGGGGCGCGGGGTCGTGCGGATCGTGGTGATCGCAGTCGTTGACGACGAAGTGGTCGGCTTCGGCCATGGCAGCGGCTTTGCGGTCGCGCCCAACCGGGTGGTCACCAACGCGCATGTGGTGGCGCTCGTCCAGCGCTATCCGGGCAATGTCGTGATCGGCATCGTGCCGTCCGAAGGCAGCCAGGCGTTTCAGGGCCAGTTGGTCGCGCAGGACATCGACAAGGATCTGGCGCTCATTGAATTTCGCGGCGAGCGCCTGCCGCCGCTGGCGCTCTACACCGGACCACTGGGCGAAGGGGAAAGCGCCTATGCGCTCGGCTATCCCGGCAATGTCGATCTGGCGACCGCGCGATCGGCCAATGATTACATCACGCCGTTGACCCCGGTGCGGACGCAGGGGCTGTTTTCGGGCCGCCGCTCGCTGATGGGCACCGAAGTCATGCTCCACACCGCGTCGATCGCGCGGGGCAATTCGGGCGGGCCGCTGCTCGACCGGTGCGGCCGGGTGATCGGCGTCAATTCGGCCTTTACCCGCGCCGACGAAGGCGACGCCGCCTTCGCCTTCGCGATTTCAGGCGCAGAACTCCAATCTTTCCTCCGCGAAGCCGGGCAGCCGATTGCCGTCACCGGCGCCCGCTGCACCAGCATCGAGGACAGCCTGGCCCAGGATCGCACCGCCGCCGAACGCGCCGCCGCCGAAGCCGCCGCGCGCGACGCCGCCGACGCCGAACGCGCGCGCCAGGCTCGCGAAGCCGCGCTCGACGCCGAACGCGAACGGGTCGATCTGGCGCGCGAAAACCATATGGCGATCGCCGCTTTCCTGCTGGTGCTGGCGGGCGTTAGCGTGGCGGGCGCCGCCCTGCTCGCAACCAAGGGCCAGCGCCGCAACGCCGCAATCGCGCTGGGCGCGGGCGTGCTGCTGCTGATGGTCGCGATCGCGGTGTTCCTGCTGCGCCCGACTTTCGACGCGGACAGGGTCACGTTGCCGAATGACGATGCGCGCGCGGAGTCTACGGCTGCGCTTGCGGGCGCGCTCACTTGTCGCATCGTCCCCGAACGCAGCCGCGTGATCGTCTCGGACACCGCCGACGTGCCGCTCGACTGGGGCGACGGCGGCTGCGTCAACGGGCGCACCCAATATGCGCGGACCGAAAAGGGCTGGCAGCGCATCCTCGTCCCTGCCGAGGAAGCGACGGTGTCGGTTCTGGATTTCGATCCGGCGTCAGGGCTCTACGTCAACAGCCGCTATCTGCTTCCCGCCCCGCAAATGGCCGAAGCCCGCCGCCTGCGCGCTGGGGTCGAGCTGAAGCAATGCTCGGGCGACAGCGAAGCGATCGACAAGCTGGGCGCAATGCAGGCCGCGATCCGCTCCAGCCTGCCCGCGCTGCCCAACGAACGCCTGGTCTATCGCTGCGACGCGGCTGAATAGCCCCTCAAATCCGTATCGGCGCATGACCGATTGCGTGTTCCAGTCAAAGGGTTAGGGTACCCCGCATTCGGGCGGGGGAATTAAGATGCGGTTGTTTGCATGGATTGTGCTTTGCTGGTTGGCGATCGGAACCGCTGAGGCCAATTGGTACGAAGCGACCACGCCGCGCGTGCGCGTCATCGCCGAAGGCAATGAAAAACGCGCGCGCGATCTGGCAGAAAAGATCGAACGCTTCGACGCTGCGCTCCGACTGTTGCGCGGACTGCCGGATGTGGATCATGGCGCCGCGTCGAGATTGACGATTTATTCGGTCGGCTCGTCGCAGTTCATTGGCCGACTGGCGGGATCGAATAACGTCGCGGGTTTCTACTCGCCGCGTGCCGGTGGATCGGTCGCCTTCGTCCCGCAGCGCAGCGACAACGGAGAATTCGCATTACGTGCTGAAGCCGTCCTGCTGCACGAATATGCCCATCATTTCATGTACCGCAATTTTCCTGGCGCCTATCCGACCTGGTTCAGCGAAGGCTTTGCCGAATTTCATGCGACGGCCCGCTTCGAACGCAATGGCGACATCATGTTTGGCCATGCACCGATGTACCGCGCCTATGGACTGGTACTGGGGCAGCAATTGCCGATCGAACGCCTGCTGGAACCCGGCGACGCCCGGTTGACCAGCGCTCAGCTCGACAATCTCTATGGTCGGGCATGGCTGCTCACCCATCTTCTGACTTTCTCGACTGAGCGTAGCGGCCAGATCGAACGCTATATCGCCGCCATCCGTCAGGGCACCGGCAGCGTCGATGCCGCCCGTAGCGTTTTCGGCGACCTCAAGACATTGGACCGTGAACTGGACCGCTACACGCGCCAGCGCCTGACGGGTCTTCGGATCGGGAGCGACCGCCTGAAAATCGCACCGATCCGGGTCCGGCGATTGTCGGATGCGGAATCCGCGATGATGGACATCCACATCGAATCCACCAGCGGCGTCACCCGTGAGGAGGCATTGCGGCTGCTGCCCAAGGCGCAGCGCGCCGCCGCGCCCTATCCTCGCGATCCCTTCGCGCAAGGCGTGCTGGCAGAAGCCGAATATGATGCAGGCAATTACGCCGCCGCGCGCGATGCTGCGTTGCGTGCGCTGGGGTCGGACCCGAAATTCCGCCAGGGCCTGATTTACCACGGCATGGCGCTTGCCGCGCTTGCTCGCGAAGATAAAGGCGGTGCGGCACCCGACTATAATGCGATCATCGCTCCGTGGATCACCGCGAATCGCGCCGATCCGGACGATCCCCGCCCGATGCTGCTGATTTATCAGGCGGCGCGGGAATTCGGCAGCTACGATGCAAGCATCGTCAAGGGCGTCAAATATGCCCAGCAAATCGCGCCCGAGGATCGCGGACTGAGGATGATCGCCGCGGGCGAGTATCTGCGCGAAGGCAAGCTCGCCGAGGCACGACCCCTGATCGCATCGCTTGCCTATGATCGCCATGCGCAGAACCGCGAACAGATGGCGATGGTGCTCGAGATGATCGACAAGGGCGATTCGAAGGCGGCGGCAGACACGCTTTCGCGTCAGGGCAATGCAGAAGTGTCCAACCCTCAGCCCGACGATGCCGAATAGGGTCGCGACCGGCTATCTCCTCCGGTCGTCGCGCCTTTCGCGCTTCAACAACGCCCGCTTGCGCTCGACGCCGTAAGCGTATCCGCCGATCGATCCATCGGCGCGGCTGACGCGGTGGCAGGGGATGATGACCGCGACATTGTTTGCGCCGCAGGCCGAACCCGCCGCGCGGACCGCGCCGGGTTTGCCGATGGCGGCGGCGAGTTCGCCGTAGCTCCTCGTTTCGCCCGGCGGGATGCGGCGTAGCGCTTGCCAGATCGCTTCCTGGAACGCATTGCCCTGGACGTCGATCGGCAGGTCGCGGTCGCGGCCCGGCGTTTCCACCTCGGCGACGACCCGCGCGGCCAATTGCGCGAGCGCGGCGCCGCCCTCGACGATCTCGGCGGCGGGAAAGCGTTGGGCGAGTTCCAGCGGGCCTTCGTCGAACGAGACGCGGCACAGTCCCTTTTCGGTTGCGGCAACGAGCAGCTTGCCCAGGCTGGTGTCGGCGACGGTCCAGCGGATCGTCACCCCCGCCCCGCCGCGCGCCCAGGCACTCGGGGTCATCCCCAGCCGCTTGCCCGCATGGTCGTAGAAGCGGCTGGGCGCGGAATAGCCCGCGTCATAGATTGCGTCCGCCACCCGGTTCTCGCGCGTCAGGGCATCACTCGCGCGCGTCGATTTCAGGCTGCGGGCATAGGCGGCGGGCGTCACCCCGGTCGCGCGTTTGAACAGCCGGTGGAAATGGTACGGCGCGTATCCGACGGCGCTCGCAACCGCATCCAGCGACAGCGACTCATCCGCCGCCTCGATCAGTTCGATCGCCCGGGCGACGGCGATGCGGTCGCGGCCCACCTCGTCGGGCTTGCAGCGCAGGCAGGGACGATAGCCCGCGGCGCGCGCTGCCGCGCCATCGGGATAGAAGGCCATATTTTCGCGCAAGGGTCGCCGCGCGGGGCAACTAGGCTTGCAATAGATGCCGGTGGTCTTCACCGCGCCGACAAAGGCGCCGTCCCGGTCGCGGTCGCGTGCGACGAAAGCGGCCCAGGCGGCGTCGGGATCGATGGCGGTCTGCTGCTGGGTCATGAAATCGGTCTAAGCGCTTGATCGCCCGCGTGCATCCCGCGCCTTGCGGCCAAAACCTTATCCGCCATTCGCCCGGAACAGCGCCAATGTGCGCTCGCGCGCCAGATCGGCGGAGGGTTCGTGATAATCCTTGCGCCGATCCGAATTGAACCCGTGCCCGGCGTCATAGACGAAGATTTCGGCATTGGCCGGCGCTTTCGCAATCAGCGCTGCCACCCCGTCGATCGGAATGCCGCGATCATAGCGGCCGAAATGCGCGATGGTGGGCACGCGCGGTTCTTCGGCGGTGTTGGGGATCAAGCTGCCATAATAGGCGGACGCCGCCGCCACCCCCTTCAACCGGCACGCCGCGAACCAGGCGACCGACCCGCCATAGCAATAGCCCGCGACGAACACCGCGCCGCGGTCCGACAGCGCGTCGATACACGTCTGGACGTCAGCCAGCGACTGGTTGAACGGATGGAGCTTGCGCGCCAGCTCGACCGCGCGGTCGAAATCGACGCCGGTATAGTCGGCCTCGAACCCCGGATGCTCGCGGTCGAACAGCGCGGGTGCCAGGACTTCATATCCTTCGCGCGCATAATCGTCGCATTGCTCGCGGATATGGTCGGTGACGCCGAAGATTTCCTGCACCAGCACCAGCGCGCCCCGGCACTCGCCGACTGGTTTGGCGTGATAAACGGCGATATCGGCGCTGTCGGCCATCTTCATGTGAATCGTCTCGCCAATGGGCATGTTCGATTTTTCCATCTATCCGTTCATTCTGAGTAACGACTGAGCGAAGCCGAAGGCACGTACCGAAGGACTTTCGGCGCTAACTTGTTTGTCGTCTTGCTCATACAGGCGCCACCTTCGCAGGAGTTGGTCCGCTGACAAACCCCGCGCAGATTCTTTGCTCCCCCCTACCCAGTTGCCCCATCCCCGCCCGCGCTGTAAGCGCTCACCCATGGGCATCAATCTCAATCCATTCACCTGGTGGAACGGCGCAACGTGGGGGACGATGGTCGGCCTGCGCGGCAAGAAGCAGGTCGGGACCGACGCGCTGGGCAACGTCTATTACGAAGGCGGCAGGGATACCGCGGGCAATCCGCGGCGCTGGGTGATCTATGACGGATCGAACGACGCCAGCCGGGTGCCGCCCGAATGGTTTTCGTGGCTTCACCATCAGGTCGATACGGCGCCCGACGAGTCGATGCCGCCCGCGCGCCGCTGGGAACAGCCAGCGGTACCAAACCTGACCGGATCGGCGCTCGCCTATCGCCCGCCGGGGGCGCTGGAGGCCGGCGGCAAGCGCGTCGCCGCGACCGGCGACTATGAAGCGTGGAGCCCCGAGGCGTGAATTCCCGCCGGGCGGGCATCGCCCTGCTGATCGCGGTGGTGATCGGCATTGCCGGCTGGTTCGGCTGGCGCGCCTTGCAGGATCGCGCCGCAACGCCCGCGCCCGCCGCCAGTTCGAGCGTCACGCTGCCGGTGCCCGGCGGCCCAGGCAACCAGACGGGCGACGAGGTTCAGTTCGATACCGGCCCCGTCGAGGTGGTGGTCGAAGGCGCGACGCCGATGGCCGAACGCGTCGCGGTGCTGGGGCTGCTCAACAAGCGCAACAGCCAGACCTGGGAATTGAAGATGCGCCCCGGCCAGTCGCTGCGCTACGGTGACGCCGTCGTGCATCTGCGCGCGTGCGAGCGCACCGCGCCGTGGGAGCCGGACCAGTTGACCGGCGCTTTCGTGCAGCTCGACGTGCGCCAGGCCGACGGGCGCTGGGCGCGGGTCTTTTCCGGCTGGCTCTATGCCGAACAGCCTGCGCTGAACGTCGTTCAGCACCCGTTATTCGACGTCTTCCCCAAAAGCTGCGCGATGACCTTCCCCGAAGGCGGCGAGGAATTGGGCCGCGGTGCCAGCGGATCGTCGGCGCCCAGCCGGTCGAGCGCGCGCCAGTCGCCATCGACCGACGGCGAGCCCGAAGAAAGCCCGGCCGAGGAAGCGCCGAGCGCGGAACTCAGCAACGCCATATAATCATCGCGGCTGATCTCCGTCGCGCCGAGCGAGGCGAGGTGATCGGTCTGGAACTGGCAGTCGAGCAGGGTGAAGCCGCCCGTATTCAGCCGTGCGACGAGCCAGGCTAATGCGACCTTCGACGCATCGGTCGCGCGGCTGACCATCGATTCGCCGAAGAAGGCGCGACCCAGTGCCAGCCCGTAGAGGCCGCCGACCAGCCGGTCGCCGTCCCAGCATTCGACCGAATGCGCGAAGCCCGCGGCGTGCAGGTCGAAGAAGGCGCGCTCGATCGCGGCGTTGATCCAGGTGTCGGGGCGATCCTCCGCGCTTTCGGCGCAGAGCGCGATCACCGCTTCGAATGCCTGGTCGGTCGTGACCCGAAACCGGTCGCGCGCGATCGTCTTTCGCAACGATCGCGACAGGTGGAATCCGTCGAGCGGCATCACCGCGCGCCATTTCGGCTCCACCCAATAGACGCTGGGCGCATCGCGGTCGTCCGCCATCGGAAACACGCCCATCGCATAGGCGCGCAGCAGCAATTCGGGATCCAGCGCATCGGCGCGACTCATGCAGGCATTGTGTAGGGGATGACAGCGCTCAACAATGGGGAAAAATCCATCCAAATAAGGACTCAAGGTGGTCTGTCGATAAACACCTGAGGTGATCTGCCGTCGATATTTTGGACCGGTTTGAACCGGAAAATTCCAGTATTGGAACAAGATAAAGGGGCGCGTCACCAGAAATGGCAAAGGGTGTCCTTCACCACCCGGTCGGCGAGGGCGTTATTCAGAAGAGATTTTCGAGGATAGCTGGGAGTTCATCTTTGCTTCTTCATCGCAACGACGAAGCCCCAACCTCCCTAGGGGTCAGAATCAAAGGACGGCGCTCATGACGGTAGCGAGAGCAAGTCGCAGGCTGTCGGACACGTCAATGCATCGCACCGCCCGCAGTCCGCGCGTTCGCGTCGCCGTTGGCGAGTGGCGATTAGCTTGCGCTAATCGCCTCGCTCACTTGGACCGCTCAACCTGCTCGAAATCCAGCTCCACAGGCGTCGCGCGTCCGAAGATCGACACCGACACCTTCACCTTCGACTTGTCGAAGTCCAGTTCCTCGACCACGCCGTTGAACGACGCGAACGGGCCGTCCAGCACCTTGACCGAATCGCCGATTTCGTAATCGACCTTGATCTGCTGCTTGGGCGCGGCGGCGGCTTCTTCCTTGGTGTTCAGGATGCGCGCGGCCTCTGCCTCGGTAATCGGCTGGGGCTTGCCCGACGATCCCAGGAAACCGGTGACCTTGGGCGTGTTCTTTACGAGGTGATAGACGTCGTCGTTCATTTCCAGCTTTGCCAGCACATAGCCGGGGAAGAATTTGCGTTCCGACTGGACCTTCTTGCCGCGGCGCACTTCGGTCACGGTTTCGGTGGGCACTTCCACGCTTTCGACCAGGGCATCGAGGCCCAGGCGGGTCGCGTCGGCGAGGATCTGTTCCCGCACCTTGTTCTCGAAGCCCGAATAGGCGTGAATGATGTACCAGCGCGCCATGTGATGCCTTGTCCGTCTGTTTATGTGCTTGGGATCGCGAGCGGGCCTAGTTCGCCAGGCTCAGCAGATACTGGACGATCGCGTCGAAGATCGAATCGATGCCCAGGAAGAAGATGCCGAGCAGGCTGGCCATGATGACGACCATCACCGCGGTCATCACCGTTTCCTTGCGCGTCGGCCAGACGACCTTTGCGGTCTCTGCCTTAACCTGGTTGATGAATTCGACGGGAGACGTCTTTGCCACCGGAGCTGTCCTTCGCGGATAATTGCGTGTCCTTCGCCGGGCATGAGGCCGCTGCCCGTTTCTCGTCTGGGAGAAGTCGGTGCGGCCCATCCACGATGTCGGATTGGCGCCGGTATCTAGCGATGCGAGGGGGGAGTGACAAGCAAAAAGGCGGCGCGCCGGTTCCTGGGAGGAGAAGCTGGCGCGCCGCCCTGGGTCATCAGCCGGTGGTGCCGCGACGGGCGGGAAAGGGGGACAAGGCCGCCCGCCACGGTAACCGGATGTGCCGCCGGCTTACTGGGCCGGGGCGGGAGTCGTCGTGGCGGGCGCGGGCGCCTTTGCCTGGATCGCGGCGCCGACCTTTGCCTGAAGCGCGGTGTCGGCGTTCATCGCGGTCGCGATCGAATTGAAGCGCTCCGGCGTCAGGCCCGACGCGGTGACCGCAGACGCCATCTGGGTCTGCTTCTGGTCGGCGGGGACCGATGCGTCCTTGTTGATCTTGTCCACCGCGACAACGGCGGTCGCGAACTGATCGACCTCGGCGTCGCTGACGGTCGCACTGGTCTGTGCTTCGGCGGTCGCGCCGGCTGCGGGGGCGTCCTGAGCAGGAGCCGTGGTGGTGGCTTCCTGCGCCAGCGCAGGCGTTGCGACGAGCGCCGCGGCGGTTGCGAAAATCGGGAGCGTTGCTGCTCGCATGAGATATTCTCCAAATATTGCCCTGTCGGGAGCGCGGAACATTGGGATTCGTATCCCCCGTGCAACGAAAAGGGTGACGCGCCGTGGCTTTCGAACGACGACTGGTCCGATTTGTGGCTTTTTACGCGGCGGGGCGGAGCGTGGCGTTGCTTTCGCGCAGGATTCGCGTGCGGGTCGCCTGCCAGTCGGGAATGCCCAGCCGTTCGGCGAATTCGACCGCGACGATCGACGCCCCGGCACGTTCGATCAGGATCGGCGGCAGCGCGCGCTTCGAATTGGCGTCCATGAACACCATCACCGGCGGATCGAGCGGATCGCCCTGGCCGACATCGAGCACGACGCCCAGCCGGTCGCCCGATAGCCGGACCAGCGAGCCGCACGGGAACGCGCCGACGGTCTTGGCAAAGGCGCTCATCACCGCGCGATCGAAATGTCCTTCGGTGCCGCGCATCCATTCCAGCGCTTCGCCCGGCGACCAGGCGGATTTGTAGCTGCGCGCGGAGGTGACGGCGTCATAGACGTCGCACACCGCACCCATGCGGGCGTGGATCGACAGCGCCGCGCCGGGCTTCCTCGCGGGATAACCGCGCCCGTCGATCCGCTCGTGATGGTTGAGCACCACGTCCAGCACCAGGTCCGACACGCCGCCCGCATCGCACAGGATTTCGTGGCCGCGCACGGTGTGTTCGCGCACCAGCGCGAATTCGCGGTCGTCGAGCGGGCCGGGCTTGTTGAGCAGCGCATTGGGGATGCGCGCCTTGCCGATGTCGTGGAGCAGTCCCGCCAGTCCGATCTGGTGCATGTCGGCGTCGTCGAGGCGCAGCACCCGCGCGAGGCCGACCATCAGGCCGCACACCGCGACCGAGTGGTAGAAGGTATATTCATGGCGCAGTTTCAACCGGGTGACGCTGGGGATCGCGGCCGGATCGCGCTGGATCGACGCGGCGATCGCCTCGACCACCGGATCGAGCGTGCGCGGATTGATCCGGTCGCCGGTCGCGACGCTTTCGTGCAAGCCCTTCACCAGCCCGCGGGCTTCGGTCATGATGGCGCGCGCGCGCACGCATTCCTGCGCATGATTGCCCGGCTTGGCGCGAATCAGCCACTTTGCGGCTTCCGAGACCGCACGGCGCTCGGGCGCATCGGGTTTGGGGACCAGGTGCTGCGTCGCACGCCAGTCCTTCGCCTCGAATCCCGTCCCAAATCTTTCCTGCAAGCCCCCCGGCCCGCCCAATTCCGACATGCTACGCCCCATTCTACGCGCATTATCGACCCGGGAATCAGTTTGATCCCAAAGGATTTAGATTAGATGAAATTCTAAGTTGAGGCGGCTGGCACGAGTGCACGGACTCGAACCGTGGGCCCTCGGTTTTGGAGACCGATGCTCTACCAACTGAGCTACACTCGTCCGCCGGGAAATGCCCCTAACGCCTGTCGCGCAGCGGTGCAAGCGCGGTTTGTGCGGGCGAATGCCGGGCGCAGCGTTACGCCGCGGCCCAGTTGTTGGTCGAACGCGTGATCGCCAGCGAACGCGCTTCGGTGACCGGCAGCGGACGCCCGAAATAATAGCCCTGAACCTTGGTGCAGCCCAGTTCGCGGATCATCAGATGTTCCTGCTCGGTCTCCACCCCCTCGGCCGTGGTCGCCATGCCCAGTGACTGGGCGAGCGCGACGACGGCGCGAATGATCGCGATCGCTTCCTTCTCGCCCTTGGACGCGCTTTGCACGAACGACCGGTCGATTTTGATGGTCGAGAAGCGCGTGCGCGAGAGATAGCCGAGCGACGAATATCCGGTGCCGAAATCGTCGAGGCTCAACCGCACGCCCAGGTCGAGCAGCTTTTCGAGCACGCTGACCGCGCTGGTGCCTTCGCGCAGGAACACGCTTTCGGTGACCTCCAGCTCCAGTCGGCTGGGGTGCAGCCCGCTTTGCGCCAGCGTCTGGGTGACGAGGTTGACGAAGCTGGCGCTGTGCAACTGTTCGGCGCTGACGTTGACGGCGATGCGGACATCGTCGTCCCAGCGCGCGGCCTCTGCGCACGCATTGCGCAGCACCCATTCGCCGATCGGCGCGATCAGCCGTGCGTCTTCCGCCAGCGGCACGAACTTGGCCGGGCTGATCGGCCCCAGTTCAGGATGCGTCCAGCGCAGGAGCGTTTCGAACCCCGTCAGTCCGCCGGTATCGGCATCGACCACCGGCTGATAGGTCAGATGCAGTTCGTCATTGTCGAGTGCATTGCGCAGCGCGATTTCGAGCACGCGGCGTTCTTCCGCTTCGACATGCAATTGCGGTTCATAGACATGGACATGGCCGCCGCCTGCATCCTTCGACCGGTAAAGTGCGAGATCGGCGGAGCGAATCAGCATTTCCGCGGTGCGCCCGTCGCGCGGACCAAAGGCGATGCCGATGCTGGCGCCGATATAAAGGGTGTGGTGATCGATCTCGTAAGGCCGCGACAGCGTCTCGACGATGGTCTTTGCCAGCTGCATGACCCGGTTCTGATCGCCGCCATCGCGCACGACGACCGCGAATTCGTCGCCGCCCAGGCGCCCGATCATCTCGTTTTCGGTGATCAGTCGCGCCAGCCTTTCGGAGACGCGCCCCAGCAGCCGGTCGCCGATCGGGTGGCCGAGCGTATCGTTCACCGCCTTGAACCGGTCGAGGTCGATCATCATGAAGGCGCAGCGCGCGCCCCATTGTTCGGCATCGGCCATCGCCTTTGCCAGCGTTTCGTTGATCAGTAGGCGGTTGGGCAATCCGGTCAGCGCGTCGAACCGCGCCATGCGGCTGATCTTGTCGGCGGACTGGCGCGCTTCGGTCACGTCCGATCCGACGCCGCGAAAGCCCAGAAACTTGCCGTCGTCGGCAAAGCGGGGGGACGCGGTCATTTCCCACCAGCGTTCCTGCCCATCGACATAGACGGGCAGCAACAGGTCGCGAAACGCTTCGCGCCGCTTCAGATGTTCGGCGATCGCGCGCAGGCCGTTCGAAAAATTCCCGTCGGCCCAGGTCGGCCCAGCCAGAATTTCGAGAAAACCCATGCCGTTGATCGCTTTCGGATCGACCCCGATCGAGGTCGCGAAGCGGGCCGATGCGCGCACGACGCGGCGCTGGGCGTCGATTTCCCACAACCAGTCGCCATCGTCCTTCGCATCGAATTCGCGCAGCAGCATCGACACGGTTTCGTCGCGTTCGCTGAGTGCCATCCGATCGGCGCGGATCACCACCAACGACCGGCCGCGGACATAGCAGACATTGACCAGCAGCGCGGTGTAGATCAGCGCCGCCCCGGCAAGCGGAGCGATGCCCATCGCAAAGATCGTCGCGGCGATTGCCGAACCGAGCAGCACCAGAAAGGTGATCGTCGCGAGCGGCAGCGCCGCCATCGATACTGCGGTCGCAAGCATCAGGATCGACACGGTAACCCAAAAGGCGAGACCGGCTTCTGCGTTCGACTGGCTGGCGAACGCGAAACAGGCGACCGACCAGACCGCGGCCATCGCCACGCCGTCGATCGCGGTTGCACGCACTTCGGCAACGCTGGCCGTGATTGCATGCTGGTGACGGCGATGCAGGCGGCGAATCGCGATCGAGGTGGCGACGATACCGACCAGGACAGCCCAGCCGACCAATTGCCAGAATGGCGCGATAGGCCGGAAGGTCATCACAACGAACGACGCACCGATCAGGTTGGTCGCCAGCAGAAACAGCGCAAATTGCCGCCCGGCGCGCAATTGCGCCGCCCGAATCGGCCCCCAGTCGGACGTATCCGGCGGATCGTGCAGGCCCAAAAGGGCGCGTGCATCGACGCGATAATGCGCGAACTGGGAGACGGATTTGGTACTCACGCAGCGAAGATAACGCGCGGCTGGTTACCGATCGGTTGATAGGGGGACGGGCGCTTCGGAAAGATGCTTTGAAACTAGATGGTTCGGATCATCGACCGGAAAGCACCATGTGTCGCCGGGGCCGCCTGATAGAAGCGGAATATCGACGGAGAATGATAGCCTTAGCTCAGCGGGACACTTTCGCGATCCACGGATGCAGGAACGGGGGACGTGACCGGCCGCAGCGCTTCACGCTCGGCTGAGGAAACCGGTGCCTGCGGATCGGGGCGAAACGCCTCCGGCGCACGGTCCGTCGGTTCGGCGTCGGGGGCGAGGTCGGGTGCGGCATGGCCTTCGCCGGGCGCTTTCATCATCCTGAAGGCTGCGAAAGCCGCAGCACCGGCGCCGACGACCGTTCCCAGTGCCGCCAGCCCGATCGTCCGCTTGCTCACTCGCTTGCCTGTGTTGCGCGCCATGATTTCCTCCGTGGTTCAATATGTTGACCGACCAACGGGCGGGGACGGGGGGCGTTCCAAATCTGGACCCGTTCGTTTCGAGCGAAGTCGAGAAACGTTAAGCTGGCGGTCAGGGTGTGTGGCTCGAGTCCGCTCGAAACGAACGGCTAAGGCAGCAGTCCCTAACGCCGCCGACGCTCGCGCGAATCGAACGCCTTGGCGGGGTCGAACGCCTCGTCCAGCCGTTTTGCCAGACGCAGGCCACCTTTCATCACCTGCTCGCGTGCGGTCGGGACGATCTTGGCGATCATCGCATCGTCATGCACCGCGCGGCCTTCGATTTCCGCGCACGGATCGCCACCAGCGGCAGTCGCGTAGGCGACGTCGCGGCTGGCCTGCCAGCTTTCGCGGCTCCAGTCCTCGACCGTCCCGCCCCAGATGCTCGCGCGCTCCTCATCCGAATAGGCGCGGCGGATTTCCGGCGGCGTCGTAATCGCGCGTTCGGCCAGATACCCGTCCCACAGGCTGTGCAGGTTGAACCGCTCGGGCGCCCATAGGCCGTAGGCGGCGGGGACGCGATTGCCGCCAAGGTCGCCGCGATCACCCGCGTGGAGCGGCATGTGGAGATCGCCGACCAGATGGATCAGGAAGACGAGCGCCTGGACCTTTTCCGCCTCCGGCACCGCCTTGTCCTGGAGCAGCGCGGCCATCCGGTCGATCTGCGCCGACACGCAATTGCCGTCGGGACAGTTGGATTTAATGTCGAACGGCTTGCAGACATGGACGTTCTGATAATGCCAGTTGTTGGCATAGCTGAACCGCTGCCCCAGCGGCTTGACGCAATCCGCCCACACGCTCGCCGCCTCCATCGTCCCCGCCGGACAGGTCGGGGTGTTAAGCAACGATTGCTGGCGCAGCAGCGCAAAGATCTTCGCCCGCGTCTCCGGCGTCACGTTGAGCCGCGCGATGGTCGCGACCGCCTCATGCCCGAACTCCCAATAGGCAAGCGCCGGGGCGGGCAGGGCAAAGGTGACAGCCGCAGCGGCGGCGAGCAGGATGCGGCAGATCATGGTTGCGCTTTAGGACGCGCTGGGAACCCTGCCAAGACGCTAGCGCCCGGACCCGTTCGATCCGGACGGACACGCCGGCCAATCACCCGCGACCTTGCGCAACCCCTTCACCAGCCCCGTCCGGCCCGCTGCATCCAGCCTTGCGAACACCGCGCGTTCCACGTCCGCCGCCACCGCATCCAGTTCCGGCACCAGCTTTGCTCCCGCCCCCGTCAAGGCGATCGTCTGCATCCGCCCGTCGCCGCGGCCTTTCGCGCGCACCAGATATTGTTTCGCCTTCAGCCGGTCGACCAGCTTTGTTACCGCCCCGCGCGTCATCCCCAGCCGGTCGGCGAGCACGCTCGGCGCGACCGCGCCCGCCGCATGGAGTTCGCGCAACAGCACCGCCTCCGCCGCGGTCACGCCCTGCGCGCGCAACGCCGCCGCTTCGGCGACCGCCAGCCTTCCGGCAGCCATTCGAAGCATGGTGGCGAGCGATCGTTCGGGGCTTTCCATGCCGCCCAACTCTCGCAAACTAGTTTCCTAGTCAACCAACGCCAGACTCCGTCTTGCATCCCCCGGCCCCCGATGCTAACCGCGCCGCGAACCCATCGGGGGCCGCATCGTTCGGCCCTCTTTTCGCATGGGGCCATCTTACTCGTCACACGGGGACCGTCACGCGTGGATCATTCCGCCGGTATTCAGGCAAGCCTTAGCGGGCGTTACGCCACCGCCCTGTTCGATCTGGCGCGCGAGGCGAAGTCGATCGACGCGGTCGAGGCCAGCCTGGTCAAGCTGCGCCAGGCATTGAGCGAATCCGCCGAATTCGCCGAACTCGCCGCCAGCCCGCTGGTCAACCGCACCGCTGCCGGCAAGGCGGTCGTCGCCGCCGCCGACGTGATGGGCATCGACCCCATCACCAAGAATTTCCTGGGCGTGCTCGCACAGAACCGCCGCCTGTCGAGCCTGTCGGCAATCATCCGCGACTTCCGCGCGCTCGCCGCCCGGCACCGCGGCGAAGTGACCGCCGAGGTCGCCTCCGCCCATCCGCTGACCGACGATCAGGTCAAGGAACTGAAACAGGCGCTGCGCACCCGCGTCGGTCGCGACGTCACCCTCGACCTTCGCGTCGATCCCTCGCTCCTTGGCGGACTGATCGTGAAGATCGGCAGCCAGATGATCGACAGCTCGATCAAGACCCGTCTCAACACCCTCGCGCACGCGATGAAAGGCTAAGGCACGACAATGGATATCCGCGCCGCAGAAATCTCGAAGGTCATCAAGGACCAGATCGCCAGCTTCGGCACCGAAGCGCAAGTGTCGGAAACCGGCCAGGTGCTGTCGGTCGGCGACGGCATTGCGCGCATCCACGGCCTCGACAACGTCCAGGCGGGCGAAATGGTCGAGTTCGCCAACGGCGTGCAGGGCATGGCGCTGAACCTTGAGGCCGACAATGTCGGCGTCGTGATCTTCGGCTCGGACGCCGAAATCCGCGAAGGCGATACCGTCAAACGCACCGGCGCCATCGTCGACGTGCCCGTCGGCAAGGGGTTGCTCGGCCGCGTGGTCGATGGCCTGGGCAATCCGATCGACGGCAAGGGCCCGATCGAGTTCACCGAGCGCAAGCGCGTCGAGGTGAAGGCGCCCGGCATCATCCCGCGCAAGTCGGTTCACGAGCCGATGCAGACGGGTTTGAAGGCGATCGACGCGCTCGTCCCCGTCGGCCGCGGCCAGCGCGAACTCATCATCGGCGATCGCCAGACCGGCAAGACCGCCGTCGCGATCGACGCCTTCATCAACCAGAAGGCCGCGAACGCAGGCAGCGACGAATCGAAGAAGCTCTATTGCATCTATGTCGCGGTCGGCCAAAAGCGTTCGACCGTCGCGCAGATCGTCCGCCAGCTCGAGGAATCGGGCGCGATGGAATATTCGATCGTCGTCGCGGCGACCGCATCGGAACCGGCACCGCTTCAGTTCCTCGCACCCTATACCGGCTGCACGATGGGCGAATATTTCCGCGACAACGGCATGCACGCGGTCATCGTCTATGACGACCTGTCGAAGCAGGCCGTCGCCTATCGCCAGATGTCGCTGCTGCTGCGTCGTCCTCCGGGTCGCGAAGCCTATCCCGGCGACGTTTTCTATCTCCACTCGCGCCTGCTCGAGCGTGCGGCGAAGATGAACGACGCCAACGGCAACGGTTCGCTGACCGCGCTGCCGATCATCGAAACCCAGGCGGGCGACGTGTCGGCATACATCCCGACCAACGTGATTTCGATCACCGACGGCCAGATCTTCCTGGAGACCGACCTGTTCTTCGCGGGTATCCGTCCGGCGATCAACGTCGGCCTGTCGGTCAGCCGTGTGGGCTCGGCGGCACAGACCAAGGCGATGAAGAAGGTCTCCGGCTCGATCAAGCTGGAGCTGGCGCAGTACCGCGAAATGGCGGCGTTCGCGCAGTTCGGATCGGACCTCGACGCCGCGACGCAGAAGCTCCTGAACCGCGGCGCGCGCCTGACCGAATTGCTCAAGCAGGGTCAGTTCCAGCCGATGCCGTTCGAGGAACAGACGGTGTCGATCTTCGCGGGCACCAACGGCTATATCGACGCCGTACCGGTGACCGACGTGGTCCGTTACGAACAGGCGATGCTCGCCGACATGCGCGCCAACCACGCCGACATCCTGACGACGATCCGCGACACCAAGGATCTGGGCGACGAGGTCAAGGGCAAGCTCAAGGCCGCGCTCGACCAGTTCGCAAAGACGTTTGCGTAAGTAACCGTCACCCCAGCGAAAGCTGGGGTCTCGGGCCGCCAGCGCGCGGTTTGTTGCACGAGATCCCGGCTTTCGCCGGGATGACGAGGTAGGAAGAACATGGCCTCTCTCAAGGCGCTGAAACTCCGGATCGGGTCGGTGAAATCGACCCAGAAGATCACCAAGGCGATGAAGATGGTCGCCGCGGCGAAGCTGCGTCGCGCGCAGGAAGCCGCCGAAGCCGGTCGCCCCTATGCCGAGCGGCTGGAAGCGGTCGTCGCGTCGCTCGCGTCGAAGGTTCAGGTGACCGAGGGATCGTCGCCGCTGCTCGCAGGCACCGGTCGCGACCAGAAGCATCTGTTCGTCGTCGCCACGTCGGACAAGGGGCTGGCGGGTGCGTTCAACACCAACATCGCCCGCCTTGCCCGCCGCGAAGCCGACAAGCTGATCGCCGCTGGCAAGGACGTCGAATTCTACACCATCGGCAAGAAGGGCCGCGCGGTCCTCAACCGCCTTTACCGCGAGCGGATGAAGCACGGGATCGAACCCGGCGACCTCGGCAAGCTGACCTTTGCCGACGCGCGCGGCTATGCCGACGACCTGATCGCGCGCTTCGAAGCGGGCGAGTTCGACGTCGCGCACCTCTTCTATTCGACGTTCAAGACGGTGCTGACGCAGGAGCCGACGATGCAGCAATTGCTGCCGGTCAAACTGCCGGTCGTCGCCGACGGTGCGGCGGCGGACCTGGAGGGCGGCGCGGTCGTCACCTACGAGCCGGACGAGGAATCGATCCTCGCCGATCTGCTCCCGCGCAACGTCGCCATCCAGATCTTCAAGGCGATGCGCGAGAACGCCGCGTCCGAACAGGGGTCGAAAATGACCGCGATGGATAATGCGACGCGCAACGCGGGCGACCTCATCAAGCGCCTGAACATCGAATATAACCGCCAGCGCCAGGCCGCGATCACGACCGAACTGGTGGAAATCATCTCGGGCGCGGAAGCGCTCTAAAACGTCTCGACACGCAAGGAAGCAGCACATGGCAACCGCCGCAGAAATCACCGCTCCCAAGGCGACGACCAACAATGTCGGCCGCATCTCCCAGGTCATCGGCGCCGTCGTCGACGTGTCGTTCGATGGCGAACTGCCGGCGATCCTGTCGGCGCTGGAAACCGACAATAACGGCCAGCGCCTGGTCCTCGAAGTCGCGCAGCATCTGGGCGAGAACACCGTCCGCACGATCGCGATGGACGCGACCGACGGCCTGACCCGCGGCCAGAGCGTCACCGACACCGGATCGCAAATCCGCGTCCCCGTCGGCCCCAAGACCCTCGGCCGCATCCTGAACGTCGTCGGCGAGCCGATCGACGAACGCGGTCCTGTCGGCCACACCGACACCGCGCCCATCCACGCCAAGGCGCCGGACTTCATCGACCAGTCGACCGAAAGCTCGATCCTGGTGACGGGCATCAAGGTCATCGACCTGCTCGCGCCTTACGCAAAGGGCGGCAAGATCGGTCTGTTCGGCGGCGCAGGCGTCGGCAAGACGGTTCTGATTCAGGAACTGATCAACAACATCGCCAAGGGCCATGGCGGCACCTCGGTCTTCGCGGGCGTCGGTGAGCGCACCCGCGAAGGCAACGACCTCTATCACGAATTTCTCGACGCAGACGTCATCGCCAAGGATGCCGACGGCAATCCGCAGTCGGAAGGATCGAAGGTCGCGCTGGTCTATGGACAGATGAACGAGCCGCCGGGCGCCCGCGCACGCGTCGCGCTGTCGGGCCTGACGATCGCCGAATATTTCCGCGATGTCGAAGGCCAGGACGTTCTGTTCTTCGTCGACAACATCTTCCGCTTTACCCAGGCGGGTTCGGAAGTGTCGGCGCTGCTCGGCCGTATTCCATCGGCGGTGGGCTATCAGCCTACCCTGTCGACCGATATGGGCGCGCTTCAGGAACGCATCACCTCGACCAACAAGGGGTCGATCACCAGCGTTCAGGCGATCTACGTGCCTGCCGACGATTTGACCGATCCGGCCCCTGCAACCTCGTTCGCCCATCTCGACGCGACCACCGTTCTCAATCGTGCGATCTCGGAACTCGGCATCTATCCGGCGGTCGATCCGCTCGATTCGACCAGCCGCGTGCTCGAGCCGCGCGTCGTCGGTCAGGATCACTACGACACCGCGCGCGCGGTCCAGTCGATCCTGCAAAAGTACAAGTCGCTGCAGGACATCATCGCCATCCTGGGCATGGACGAGCTTTCCGAAGAGGATAAGCTGATCGTCGCGCGCGCGCGCAAGATTCAGCGCTTCCTGTCGCAGCCCTTCCACGTCGCCGAAGTCTTCACCGGCATTTCGGGCAAGTTCGTGCAGATCGAAGACACGATCAAATCGTTCAAGGCAGTCGTCGACGGCGAGTACGACCATCTCCCCGAAAGCGCCTTCTACATGGTCGGCGGGATCGAGGACGTGATCGCCAAGGCCCAGAAGATGGCCGACGAGGCTTAAGCTAAATTCCCCTCCCGCTTGCGGGAGGGGTTAGGGAAGGCCCTCGCCCTCCCTAGATTGACACCCCCTCCCCCGACCCCTCCCGCCAGCGGGAGGGGGGAGATTGATGAAATGCTGCACTTCGAACTCGTCACCCCCGAAAAGCTCGTCCGCGCAGAGGACGTGTACATGGTCGTCGTCCCCGGCACCGAGGGCGATTTCGGCGTGCTCGAAGGCCATGCGCCGCTGATGTCCACCATCCGCGACGGCGACCTCGCCATCTATCGCACGGAAAAGGGCGAGCCCGAGACGATCCGCATCCAGGGCGGTTTCGCCGAGGTCGGGGCAAAGGGCCTGACGGTGCTGGCCGAACAGGTCGGCTGAGGCGATCGAATAACGTGCCTGACAGATTTGGTTAGGCAATTGTAAAACCTTACCGCCTAATCCTCTTGCCCAGTCATCCCAGGGTGAAGAGGGCCAAGATGAGTGCATTCGGACGACGCAGCGGACCCGGTGGGACGGGTACCCGCCCCGCATTCGGTGTCGCCCGACCAATGCAGGGCGGCGGTGCGCGACCCGCCGAACCCGATCACGGAACGCAATTTCCGCCGATCGAGCCCGCATCGCTTGGCGCCGCCGAACCTGCCTTCCCGTCCGAGCCCGCGATCGCCGGGCCCAACGACGCCGCGCTGCAACGCCTGGCCGACCGTCAGTCGGCATCGGGCGAAGCCGGCAACAGCCGGGTCGAGGGATTCGAATCCTCGATCCACCGGATCAAGGAACAGGTGCTGCCCCGCCTGCTCGAACGCGTCGATCCCGAAGCCGCCGCGACGCTGAGTAAGGACGAGCTGGCCGAGGAATTCCGCCCGATCATTGGCGAGGTGCTCGCCGAGCTGAAACTGACGCTCAACCGGCGCGAGCAATTCGCGTTGGAAAAGGTGCTGGTCGACGAGTTGCTGGGCCTTGGCCCGCTCGAGGAATTGCTGGCCGACGCCAACATCTCCGATATCATGGTCAATGGTCCCGAGCAGACCTATGTCGAGCGCAAGGGCAAGCTCGAACTCGCCAACATCCAATTTCGCGACGAAGAGCATCTGTTCCAGATCGCCCAGCGCATCTGCAACTCGGTCGGACGCCGCGTCGACCAGACCACGCCGCTGGCCGACGCCCGCCTGAAGGACGGCAGCCGCGTCAACGTCATCGTCCCGCCGCTGTCGCTTCGCGGCACTGCGATCTCGATCCGTAAATTCTCGGCCAAGCCGATCACGCTCGACATGATGGCCGGCTTCGGGTCGATGAGCACGCAGATGGCGACCGCGCTGAAGATCGCGGGCGCGTGCCGGTTCAACGTCGTCATTTCGGGCGGCACCGGCTCGGGCAAGACGACGATGCTCAATGCATTGTCGAAGATGATCGACCCCGGCGAGCGCGTTCTGACGATCGAGGACGCCGCCGAACTCCGCCTGCAACAGCCGCACTGGCTGCCGCTCGAAACCCGCCCGCCCAATCTTGAGGGGCAAGGCGAAATCACCATCCGCGACCTCGTCAAGAACGCGCTGCGTATGCGTCCCGACCGCATCATCCTGGGCGAAATTCGTGGGTCTGAATGTTTCGATCTGCTCGCTGCGATGAACACCGGTCACGACGGGTCGATGGCGACGCTCCACTCCAACTCCCCGCGCGAGTGCCTGGCGCGTATGGAGAACATGGTGATGATGTCGGACATCAAGGTGCCCAAGGAAGCCATCAGTCGCCAGATCGCCGATTCGGTCGATCTGATCGTTCAGGTGAAGCGCCTCCGCGACGGTTCGCGCCGGGTCACCAACATCACCGAGGTCATCGGCATGGAAGGCCCGGTGATCGTGACGCAGGAATTGTTCAAATTCGAATATCTGGACGAGTCCGCCGACGGCAAGATTATCGGCGAATATCGTTCGATGGGTCTGCGCCCCTACACGCTCGACAAGGCCAAGCAATTCGGCTTCGACCAGGCATTGCTCGAGGCGTGTCTGTAACGTTCACTCCTCCCCCATCGGGGGAGGTGGCCGCACGAATTGCTGACGGAAGGGGTGCCACGAAGCACTGTGTCTATGGCGCCCCCTCCACCATCCTTCGGGTGGTCCCCCTCCCCCGATGGGGGAGGAATTCAAGCCCTACCAGCCGCCCATCCTGAACCCGTAGAGCGCCATCATCGCCGCGCCGATCACCGCGATCACATGCACCGTGGTCCACGGCATGATCCCCACCCGATCGATGTTGCGGCGGTTCTTGCGGCGATGTTCGGCGACGCCGCTGGCGACCGCCACGGCAACCAGGCTGCCCAGCCCGGCCAACAATCCATGTTGCATCAGGTCCATCCCTGCTCCAGTTTCGCGGACGATATAGAAGCCCCCGCCGGAATTTGGAGAGACCCCGATGCGAAATCCCCTTCTGTTCGTCGCAGCCGCCGCGATCGGCGTGACCACTGCCGCCATCGCCGCACAGGACAGCAACCGCGTCGCCATCGACGCCGCCGTGTCGGCAGGCACGCGCACGCCCACCAACACCGCGCGCGACCGGTATCGCAATCCGGCCGAAACCTTGGCCTTTTTCCAGGTGAAGCCGACCGATACCGTGGTCGAACTGTGGCCGGGCGGCGGCTGGTACACCGAAATCCTCGCCCCCTATCTGAAGGCCGGTCGCCTGATCGGCGTCGCCCCGGCCAACGGTCTGCGCGGGATCGAGGGACTGAAAGCGAAGGACGCCTCGACCTATGGCCGGGTAGAGACCGCGCCCTATGATCCCGCCACCGGTCGCACCGGCATCGACGCCAGTTCGGCGGACGTGGTGCTGACCTTTCGCAACGTCCACAACTGGCGGATGGGCGGCGTCGAAAATGCCGAAAAGGTATTCGCCGAAGCCTATCGCGTGCTGAAACCCGGCGGGGTGCTGGGCGTCGTCGAACACCGCCTGCCTGAGAACCGCGACGCCGCCGCCGAGGAAAAGAGCGGCTATATGAAAGTCAGCTCGGTCGTTGCGCTGGCGCAAAAGGCGGGCTTCACCGTCGATGGCCAGTCGGAAGTCAACGCCAATCCCAAGGACACCGCCGACTGGCCGGAAGGCGTCTGGACCCTGCCGCCTGTGCTGCGGCTCAAGGATGTCGATCGCGCCAAATATCAGGCGATCGGCGAAAGCGACCGGATGACCATCCGGTTCAGGAAACCCGCGGCCTGACCCGATTTGAGCGGGCGGGAGCGACCAAGCCCCGCCCGCGCGCCTTCACATCTTGATGCGCGCACCGGACAGCGCGGGTCGATCACCAGACCGCGAAGCACGCCCAGCCTCGCGTTACAGGCAAGCATCAATCCCATGCCCATGCCGCAACCTGTAACCACGAAGTCTGCTGCCTTCGAATTGAGCAGAATACCGCGGGGTAACTTGATGACAACCCGGTCAGCAAGGTCACGTCCTCGACCCACTACCCGCCATGGTGTGCAACCGATGCCCCAGCGGTAATGCCGCCTCAGCCCGGCGGCGGCGCGACCGAGGCGCGGCGGATCAGCGTCGATACGAACAGCGCATCCTCGCCCCCACTATCGCCATTGTCCTCGCCGCCCGTGTCGCCGATCAGTTTTAGTGCCGCCGCGCGCGCCATCGTTGCGATCGGCCAGCGAACGGTGGTCAGCGGCGGCCACAGGTGCGACGCGATCGACGTGTCGTCGAACCCGATGATCGACAGATCGGCGGGCACGTCCAGCCCCCTCTGCCGCGCGACATGCAGCGCGCCCGCCGCCATTTCGTCGTTCGACGCAAAGATCGCGGTCGGGCGCGGCGACAGGTCGAGCAGCCGTTCGGCGGCACGCATTCCCGATTCGAACGTATAGTCGCCCTGCGCCACCAGGGCTCGCTGGACGCCGATTCCCGCCGCCTCGATCGCTTCCTCATAGCCCTGCTGGCGTTCGAAAGCGGACCGGAATCCGTGCGGTCCCGCGACGATGCCGATGCGCCTGTGCCCCGCCTGGATCAGATGCTCGATGGCGCCACGCACCGCCTCGCGGTCGTTCGATGCAACCATGTGGTCGGCCTCGTCGAACGGCGCCGACCCCATCCGCACGAACCGGCAGCCGATCCCGGCGCACAGTTCGGCAAGCGCGTCATTCTCCGAAATCGGCGGCAGCAGCATCACGCCGTAGGGACGCTGACGTTTGAGGAACATGCGGATATCGTCGGCCATGTTGGGCGACCCGCGATCAACCGGATGGACGATCAGTTCGAACTCGGTTTCGCGCAAAACCTCCAGCAATCCCTGCTGCACGCTCAGCACCATCTGGGCATTGGGGTTGTCGTGAATCAGCCCGATCAGGAAAGTGCGCCGAAGCGCCAGCGCGCGCGCCTGCGGATTGGGGACATAGCCCAGTTCGGCGATCACCTCTTCGACCCGCTTGCGGGTGTCGCCGTTTAGCAGCGGCGACTGGTTGATGACGCGGCTGACGGTCTTTTTGGACACGCTCGCGATCCGTGCGACGTCGTTGATCGTGGGCTGGGCGCTTTTCTTCACGCGCATGGGCATAGCGCGGGTGGGGGCAACCGCCAATCTGGCGCTACCCGCTCTTCCTTTGATCGAGGATAACGGTTTCCATATAGGGTCGGGCCCCATCAACAGCGCGGATGGTAAAGTGGCCCCGCGGGTTCCTCGCAATGAAATGCCCGGAAAACGGGGCATCGTTTTGACGCCGCCGAGGCCTAGATGGCGCCCCCCGCGAACGAACTGGGCCATGAAGATCTCAAAATTCTCGTCTTGGCCTGTGCAGCGCAGAACAATGCAAGCATGATGTGCGGCGATCACCAGTCTCGACAATGTGGGTCTGGCGGTCGCCGCGACCCACCTGTTGTCGCCCCGGCTGCGACCGTTGTAAATCGCGCAGACCTGAGACCAAGCCCCCCGAAACCACAAGGCCGGCCCCTTACGGGACCGGCCTTTTCATTGCCCGGATCAGTTGACCGGGAAGCCGCGCTTGATGAGCAGCGCGTCGACCTGCGGGTCGCGCCCGCGGAAATTGCGATACGCCTCCGCGCGGTCGATTTCATTGCCGGTGGACAGGATCCACTTGGCATAGCTATCGGCCGTCGCCTTGTCGAACACGCCGCGTTGCTCGAACAGCGCCCAAGTGTCGGCGTCCATCGTCTCCGACCAGAGATAGCTGTAATAGCCCGCCGAATAGGCGTCGGACGAGAAAAGGTGGTTGAACTGCGGCAGGCGGTGCCGCATCACGATCTCGCGCGGCATCCCGATCTTGGCCAGCGTTTCCTTCTCGAACGCATCCGGGTCCGCGACGCCCGTCGAGCGGGTGTGCATTTCCATGTCGACGATCGCGGACGACAGATATTCGACCGTCGCAAAGCCCTGGTTGAAGGTCGATGCCTTTTCGATCTTGGCGATCAGCGACGCGGGCATCACTTCGCCGGTCTGGTAATGCTTGGCGAAGCGGCTGAGCACCGGCTGGGTCAGCAGCCAATTCTCGTTCACCTGGCTGGGATATTCCACGAAGTCGCGCGGGGTGCCGTTGAAGCTCGGATATTCGACGTTCGAGATGAAATAGTGCAGCGCATGGCCGAATTCGTGGAACAGCGTTTCCGCGTCATCCAGGCTGATGAGCGCGGGCTGACCCGCAGGCGGCTTCACGAAATTATTGTTGTTCGAACCCAGCACGATGTCCTTGTCGGTCAGCCCGGCACGGCTGCGATAGGTGGTCGCCCACGCGCCCGACCGCTTGCCGGTGCGCGCATAATCGTCGCGATAGAACACGCCGACCTGATCGCCCGACCCGCGCTTCGTCACCGAATAGACGCGGATATCGGGATGCCAGACGGGCACGGTGCCGGTGATTTCCTTGAAATCGAGGCCGAACAATTCGCCTGCCGCCCAATAGGACGCCTCGATGATGTTGTTCAGCTCGAAATAGGGCTTCACCTCGTCGGCGGAGAGGTCGTAGCGATCCTTGCGGACCTTTTCCTGATAGAAACGGTAATCCCACGGTTCGATCGTGATGTTCTGACCCAGCGATTTGGCCATCGCCTGCTGGTCGGCAACCTCCTGCTTCACGCGCGCGACCGCAGCGGGCCAGACGCGCATCATCAGCTCGTTGGCAGCCGCTGGCGTCTTCGCCATCGTGTCCTGCATCCGCCATTCGGCGTGGTTCCGATAGCCCAAGAGCTTGGCGCGATCGGCGCGGATCTGGGTGATCGTCGCGATCGTCGCATTGGTGTCGTTCGCGCCGCCATTGTCGCCGCGGCTGACGAAGGCGCGCCAGACTTTCTCACGCAGCGCCCGGTCCTCGGCAAAGGTCAGCACCGGATCGACCGCCGAACGGGTGTTGACGATCGCATAGCTGCCTGCGGGCAGGTTGCGCTCCTTCGCCGCACCGGCGGCTGCGCCCTTGATGTCGGCGGGGACGCCCTTCATCTGCGCTTCGGTGGCGGTGATATAGGTGCTTTCGTCCGCAAGCACCTTTTCGGAGAAGCTGGAGAATTCCTTGGCGAGCGCGGCGTTGTAGGCCGACAGCTGCTGCTTCTGTTCGGCATTCAGATTTGCGCCGCGGCGGACGAAGCTGTCATAATAACGTTCGACCAGTCGGATCTGCTGCGCGTTCAGCCCGGCATTGTTGCGGTTGTCATAGACCGCCTTGATCCGCTGAAACAGCATCGGGTCGAGCGTGATCTCGTCAGACGCCGCCGACAGCTTCGGCCCCCATTCGCGTTGCAGCGCCTGATATTCGGGCGTCGTCATGTTGCTGGTCATCACGCCGAACACCGCCATGACCCGGCCCAGCCGCTCGCCGGCCTTTTCCATCGGCACGATGACCGTTTCAAAGGTCGGCGCGGCGCGGTGGCGGGTAATCGCCTGATATTCGCGGCGCTGTTCGTCGATGCCGTACTGGATGGCTTCGGGGAACATCGCGGGCGTCACCTTGTCGAACGGCGGCACCCCGTCATATGGGCCGGACCAGTCGGCGAGCAGGATGTTGTCGGGCATCGCCTGATCCCCGGCGGCGGCGACCGGCGCTTCGCTGCCCGCGCTCGCGGTGGTGCCATCGGTGGTCGCCATGCTGCTGCATCCTCCAAGCGCGAACGCAGCCGCGCCCGCCAACAAAATCGCCTTCATGAAACTCTCCGGATTGAAACTCGGGACAATGGGCGAACCTGAAGGGCGCGCCATCGGGGCGTGCTAATACAGAAACGCGCCTGAACCTAGGGTGAGGGGAGAGTTTATGTCGGCGGGCGGTGGGGCTCGAACCTTTCCGAGTGGTGAGGCAATCGACGCGCGATCGATACGTAGGGCAGCTATTAGGAATGCCGCCGATAGCGCCTTACGCCGGAAATTGGGTGGGTAGCGGACATCAGATTCCGCTTGTTGGCAAGTCGATACTATTGACGTGGGGTCCTGCCTCGTAATCGAAATCCACGAGTAAAGCTTTCCCATCGAGATCACTAATGAGAATAAATCCATCTGGATAAATCTGATCCAGGGCCGACACTTTCGCTATCAGCTTTTCCGCGCCGATGAGGAGCGCGGGCTCCTCGTCGACGTCCCACCCGATGACGGTCAGCATGTCCGAACCGGTGCTGAAAGCTCGAAGTTCCGCAAGGATGTCGCTGGTCTTGCCCAGCGGCCCCGAGCGTCCGACGCGCAGCCTATTCAGAAGGAGCCAGTATCGGTCGGGCGCAACGGGTGATACGGACACGCCGACCGACGCCCACCAACCGATCAAAATGGAGGCCCGCTTCTTTAGCCGGCTCTCCGTCAGCAGCTTACTCAGGCGAGATTTGTCACCTTTCACCATTAGCGCAAGGTGCCCGCGTGGTCTGATGTCCGCAATGGGGTCGATTGCCGACATTCCGCTTTGTCCGCACCCGTCCAGCAAATCGCCGTTGGACTAGACGAGCCGAACGGCATCTGACGACACAGCAAGCTGCACCGTGCCGCGACCCAAGATCGGGCGGGTATTGAGATGCGCGAGAATCGGCGTGTCGCCGACCATCCCCGACACCTCGTACCGATCGCCGAGATAGGCGATTTCGCTGACCGTCAGGTCGAACCCTTCACCCTCCCCCGCCATCGCGAATGCCTCCGGCCGAGCGATCAGCGTCGCGGGGCCGTCCGGGTGGCCGGGGGCGGGCGTCATGCCTAGCGCGGTGGTGATCCGGCCGTCCTTCACCACCCCCGGCAGCGCGTTAACCGGGCCTAGCAAGCGGGCGGCAGCGGCGCTGGTGGGCTGCGCGTAGCATTCTTCCGGCGTGCCGGTCTGGAGGACGCGGCCCTCGGCCATCAGGACGATCCTGTCGCCGACGCGCATGGCTTCTTCCGCGTCATGGGTAACGATCAGCACCGCCGCGCCGCTCGCGCGCAACTCGCCCAGGATCGCGAGCTGGATGTCGCGGCGCAGCGCCCCGTCGAGGCCGGAGAATGGCTCGTCCATCAGCACCACCGCAGGTTCGCGGGCAAGCGCGCGGGCGATGGCGACGCGCTGCTGTTCGCCGCCGGACAGGCTGTGGGGATAGGCGCTTGCGAGGTGCGCGATCTGGAAGCGGTCGAGCAGGGCGGCGACCCGCCCGGCACGCTCGGCCTTGTTCAGATGCGCCAGACCGAAACCGACATTCTTCGTCACGTCGAGATGCGGGAACAGAGCATAGTCCTGGAATACCAGGCCGATGCCGCGCTTTTCGGGGGGGAGGTGGGTGGCGGCGTCGGCGAAGATCGCTTCCCCCGCCGCGATGCGGCCGCGGTCGGCGCGTTCCAGTCCGGCGATCAGGCGGAGCAAGGTGGACTTGCCGCAGCCCGATCGACCGAGCAGGCATGTCACTTGCCCCGCCGCCAGGTCGAAACTGGCGCCATCCACCGCCTGCACCGCTCCATAGGATTTGGCGACATCGGCGACGGACAAGGCAGGTGCGGGCATGGTGTGCATCGCGCCCCCTACCCGTTCGTTTCGAGCGAAGTCGAGAAACGCTCGCGCGCGCCAAGCTCACGTTTCTCGACTTCGCTCGAAACGAACGGATAGGGTGGGAGTAGGATTGTCCTCACACTTCTCGCCTAGCCAACCGGACGCACCGCGGCAATGCGCCGCGACAGCCAGATTACCGGGCCGAGCGCTAGTGCCACCACGATCAGCGACGGCAGTCCCGCCTGCCCCAGCCGTTCGTCCAGCGCGTAATTATTGGCGATCACCGCCAGCGTGTCGAAATTGAACGGCCGCAGGATCAGCGTTGCGGGCAGTTCCTTGACGATATCGATGAAGACCAGCAGCGCGGCGGTCAGCACCGCCCCGCGGGCGAGCGGGAGGTCAACGGCAACCGCGCCGCCGACCGGTCCCCTGCCCAGCATCCGCGCGGCGTGGCGGGTGGACGGCGCGATGCGCTCCAGCCCCGCCACGATCGGCTCGAGCGCCGCCGCCATCAACCGCGCGGCATAGGCGAGCAACAGCAGCGCGACGCCGATGACCAGCCCCGACGACAATATCCCCGCATTCCACAGGAGCGATGCGGGAACCAACAGCCCGATCGCCATCACCGCGCCCGGCGTCGCATAACCCAGGCTGGCGAGCCGCAGCAGCATCGGCCGCCCCCTGCCCCCCACTGCCAGCATCGTCGCGAGGAGGACGGTGAGCGCTGCGCCGCTCAGGCCCAGCGCCAGGCTGCGGGTGGCGGCGGCAGTCAGCCGCGGCAAGTCGGGGGTTTGTTCGAGCGCAAGGTGCGCCAGCCACGCGGCGGGAATCAGCAGGCCGAGGATCACCGGCAGCGCGCAGACGGTCGTTGCCAGCGCGGCGCGAGCGCCGGTCAGGCGCGTGACGGTCAGCGGACGCAGCTGCGCGCGGCCCCCTTCATGAACCTTGCCGCGCCGCGCCGAACGCTCGACCCACAAAAGGAAGAACGCCGCCCCCATCAGCGGCAAGGCCAGCGTCGCCGCACTCGCGGTCGATCCGAACACCGACCAGGCGCGCACGACACCGGTGGTCAGCGTCTGCACGCTCAGATACCGCACCGCCCCGTAATCGGCGAGTGTCTCCATCACCGCCAGCGCCACCCCCGCCGCCAGCGCAGGCCGCGCGACCGGGATTGCGACGGCGGCCAGTGCCCGCCACCGCGACGCGCCCAGCGTGCGGCTGGCGTCCATCAAATCCGCCGACTGCATCAGAAACGCCGCGCGCATTGCCAGATAGACATAGGGGTAGAAAGCGAGCGCGAGCACGAATGCCGCGCCGGGGATCGACCGGATCGACCACATCGGATTGTACCCGAAATCCTCGCGCAGCCAGGTGCGGAGCGCACCGCCGACATCGAGCATGTCGGCATAGGCATAGGCGAGCGCGAAGCCCGGCACCGCCAGCGGCAGCACCAATGCCCAAGTGAGGACGCGCCTGGCCGGGAAGTCTTGCATCACGGTCAGCCAGGCGGTGGCGGTGCCGATGATGGCGACCAGCACGCCCACCACGATCGCGAGGACGGCGGAGGTTCCGGCATAACGCCACAATTCGTGTGCCGCGATGTCGGCACGCTCGGCCCCAAGCGCGGCATAAACCACCCCGACCAGCGGCGCGGCGGCCAGCAACGCCGCCACCAGCGCCGCCCAGCCGAGGGGGTTTGGGCGGATTAAGCGCTGAGACATCAAATTTCCGTTCGCATTGAGCTTGTCGAAATGCTGTCCTTCTTTCTTCTCCCTGCACCAGGGGCACGAAGGAAGGACAGTGCTTCGACAAGCTCAGCACGAACGTGGATAGGTGGGGTCAAACTGGATGGCCTGCGGGATAGAACGGTTTGGCGTGTTACCGTTCCTACCATCCCATCCGCACCAACCAACCCCAATCAGCGCCAGCCTGCGGCTGCCATCACCTTCTGCGCCTCCGCCTGACGCCGCGCGAAGTTCGCGACCGGCATCGGATGCGGCTGAAACCCGGTATAGCTTGCGACCGGCGGCGGCGCGGTCACGGTCGGGCTGGCGGGATATTCGTTGTTGTTGGCCGAGATATATTCCTGCGTCGAAGGCTCGGTGAAGAATTCGAGCAGGCGGACCGCATTGTCGCGGTTGGGCGCATTCGCCGCGACGCCGCCGCCCGAGATGTTCACATGGCTGCCCTGCCCGTCGAGCGACGGGAAGCCGAGCTGGACCTTTTCGGTCATCGCGCGGTCGGCGGCATCCTCGCCGCTCGCCATGCGGATATAATAATAGCTGTTGGTCAGTGCGATTTCGCAGACGCCTGCGTTCACCGCGCGGATCTGGTCGCGGTCGCCGCCTTCGGGCGGGCGCGCCATGTTGGCGACGATGCCGCGCGCCCATTCGGTGGTCTTCTCCACTCCCCACGCCTCGATCAGCGCGCCGACCAGCGACAGATTGTAGATATTGTCGGCGGAGCGCACGCACAGCCGGTTGCGGAAGCGAGGGGAAGCGAGCTGTTCATAGGTCTCGACCTCGTTCTCGCGGACGCGGTTGCTGTCATAGGCGACGACGCGGGCGCGGCGCATGAAGCCCGCCCACAGCCCCGATGGCTCGCGCAGATTGGCGGGGATGCGCTGCTCGATCGTCTCCGAGCGCACCGGCTGGAACAGCCCGGCCTGCTCGGCGCGGTGGAGCGCGCCCGCGTCGGCGGTGATGAACAGGTCGGCGGGGCTCTGTGCGCCTTCGCTCCGCATCCGCGCGATCAGCTCGTCGGCATTGCCCTCGATCACGTTGATGCGGATGCCGGTTTCCTGGGTGAAGCGATCGTACAGCGCCTTGTCGCTGTCATAATGCCGCGCGGAGTAGAGGTTGACGACCTGCTGGCCCGCGGCGGCATTGCTGCCGTTCGCCGCCTCGTCGCCGGAAGAACAGGCGGCGAGCGCAACACCCGATGCAAGGGCGAGCAGAAGCGAGCGGGATACAGCGAAGGTCATGAGGGGGGAGGCTCCGATTTGATCGTTCGTTGCGAGCGGGTCTAGCGATGTTGCGAATGGTTCGCAACGTGTGATCGTAATAAGTGGCCCGTCACCCCGGCCGTAGTGCCGGGGTCCACCGTGCCGCGGTGTATTCGCCTCCTGAACGAGTTCTGCCAGAAGCCAAAAGGTGTATCTCGGAATCGGGGATTATTAGGGAAATAAGATAATAGCGAAAAGCTTTGCTTACTGAAGCTCTTCACTGAAGAAGTCCTCATCGAGACGCTTAACTTCAATTGTGCGGCTCAATCGAACGCCCACGCCGAACTCCAACATTAGCTCTGTCAGGCGATTTCCGTCGATCAGGATAACTCGCTGCTGGAGAGCCTTCGCATACTCGCTTGCCAATTTACTGAAAGCGGAGGTCGTAACAAAAACCCCTTTGTTCGCTCCCAGACCAACAAGGCTGCCTACAAAGCCCTGAATTTCAGGTCGCCCAACGCCAATGTGTGATGCATAGCGTTTTGCCTGAACGTAGATGCGATCAAGACCAAGACGATCTTCGTCAATTACCCCATCAATCCCGCCGTCGCCACTCTTGCCTAAACGCATCGCCGCGTTTTCGTGAGAGCCGCCATATCCCATCGCTACAAGCAAATCGACAATCACCCGCTCGAAGAAGGCTGGCGATTGCTCCAATACTCTTGTCAGCAAATCCGTCCTCAATGCTGCATTCATTATCGTATGAGCAGCGTCGATCTGTTCTTCAGGGGTTGCCGAAGCAGAAACCTCGGAGGCGGGGCTATCGTCAGGCAACCCGTTCGTTGTCGTCGCACCAGAAAATGCTAGAAATGCTGGGTATTGTTTCAGTGTTTCAACATCAATGCGTTCGGGCGCTCGATCCAGAAGCGCCCTGCCGGAAGAACTAGCTACAAACACCCCACGCTTCGGACTTTCGATAAGACCCGCTTTGGTCATATAAAATTTGGCCCAATGAATCCTGTTATGTAGCAATCGTTGGACACCGCTTGGAAGTCGCTCCTCCCGCTGCTCTTCCGTGAGCCCCAGCTGATCGGCGATCGTTTCCGCCGCGATGGGAACGCGAGTTTCTCCATCGGCTGCGACGCGAAGAACGGGAAGCATAAGGGTTTGATAATCGGGTATTGGCATGAGATCGAGCGTATCCGGCGGTCGAAGCGGGCACAACCATTCGAGACGGAATTTCAAAGTGCCCGAATGGCGTTGCAGAAAAACGCCGACACGGGACAAGCCCGTGCCGTCGGTCGGTTCGGCTGACTGCGAGGTCAGCCGACCGCCGGCCGGCTCGCGCTGATCCTCGGCTAAAGCGCTGCGCGCCTTAGCCTTGGGCGCTACGCGTCGTCGCCCATCCTCAGCGCCGCAATGAACGCCTCCTGCGGAATGCTCACCGAGCCGTACTCCCGCATCTTCGCCTTGCCCTTTTTCT
The DNA here is from genome assembly GCA_023418595.1 of Pseudomonadota bacterium. Taxonomy (GTDB): domain Bacteria; phylum Pseudomonadota; class Alphaproteobacteria; order Sphingomonadales; family Sphingomonadaceae; genus Sphingomonas. Next base: position 53,148 of record JAEZZI010000002.1, on the reverse strand, counting down.
GCTTGTCGAGCAGCTTGCGCTTGCGGCTGGCGTCGCCGCCATAGCATTTGGCGGTCACGTCCTTGCGCATCGCGCTGATCGTCTCGCGCGCGATGACCTTGCCGCCGATCGCGGCCTGGATCGGGATTTTGAACAGATGGCGCGGGATCAGTTCCTTCAGCCGCTCGCACATGCCGCGCCCGCGCGTCTCGGCGGTGCCGCGATGGACGATCATCGACAGCGCATCGACCGGCTCCTCGTTGACGAGGATGCTCATCTTGACGAGGTCGCCGGGGCGATAGCCGATCTGGTGATAGTCGAAGCTGGCATAGCCCTTCGACAGCGATTTCAGCCGGTCGTAGAAATCGAACACCACTTCGTTGAGCGGCAGTTCATAGGTCGCCTGCGCACGCCCGCCCACATAGGTCAGGTTCTTCTGGATTCCGCGCCGGTCCTGGCACAGTTTCAGGATACTGCCGAGATATTCGTCGGGGACATAGATCGTCGCCTCGATCCACGGCTCGCGGATTTCGGCGATCCTGTTGGGCTCCGGCATGTCGGCGGGGTTGTGCAGCTCGATCTGCCCGCCGTCATGCGTCAGCTCGATTTCATAGACCACCGACGGCGCGGTGGTGATCAGGTCGAGGTCGTATTCGCGGGTCAGCCGTTCCTGAATGATCTCCAGATGGAGAAGGCCGAGGAAACCGCAGCGGAAGCCGAAGCCCAGCGCCGCGCTGGTTTCCATTTCGAAGCTGAACGACGCATCGTTCAGCCGCAACCGGCTGATCGATTCGCGCAGCTTCTCGAAATCGTTGGCATCGACCGGAAACAGCCCGCAGAACACCACCGGCTGGACTTCCTTGAACCCCGTCAGTGCCTCCGCCGCAGGCTTTTTCGCATCGGTCAGCGTGTCGCCGACGCGCGCCTGAGCCACGTCCTTGATCTGCGCGGTGATGAAGCCGACTTCGCCGGGGCCAAGGTCGCTCAACTGCTCGATCTTGGGGCGGAAACAGCCGACCCGGTCGATCAGGTGGGTGGTCCCGGCCTGCATGAACTTGATCTGCTGCCCCTTGCGGATCGTGCCGTCCATCACGCGGACGAGGATGACCACGCCCAGATAGGGATCGTACCAGCTGTCGACGAGCATCGCCTTCAGCGGCGCATCCGCATCCCCCTTTGGCGCGGGGATACGCTCGACCACCGCGTCGAGAATCTCGTCGATGCCGATCCCCGACTTCGCGCTGGCCAGCACCGCGCCCGACGCGTCGAGGCCGATCACATCCTCGATCTCGGCGCGGACCTTTTCGGGTTCGGCGGCGGGCAGGTCGATCTTGTTGATGACCGGCACGATTTCGTGGTCATATTCGATCGACTGATAGACGTTGGCGAGCGTCTGCGCCTCGACGCCCTGCGCCGCGTCCACCACCAGCAGCGCGCCTTCGCACGCCGCCAGGCTGCGGCTGACCTCATAGGCGAAATCGACATGGCCCGGCGTGTCCATCAGGTTGAGGACATGGCCTTTCCACTCAAGCCGCACGGTCTGCGCCTTGATGGTGATGCCGCGTTCCTTTTCGATGTCCATATTGTCGAGCACCTGCGCCGACATTTCGCGCTCGGTCAGCCCGCCGGTGCGCTGGATCAGCCGGTCGGCGAGCGTCGATTTGCCGTGGTCGATATGCGCAATGATCGAAAAATTGCGGATCTTGGATTGTTCGGTGGCCATATGCGCCGCGCGTTAGCACCGCGCGGGGGACTTGCGAAGGGGGATGCGCGGACGCAAGCCTTCGGACATGAAGATGCTGATCGGACTGGCGGCGCTGGCCGCGATGCTCGCCCCCTCGCCCGCCGCCGCGCAGGAAGTCCCACCGCGTTACGTGATGCGCCACCTCGACACGCCCAGGAGCGAGCGCGATCCCGACCTGCTGCCCGGGGGCGCGGCCAGGGCAAAGGCGCTGGTCGCGTGGTTCGAGGGCAAGCGGCTCGCGGCGATCTTCGCCACCCCCTATCGCCGGACGCAGCAGACCGCGGCGGGAATCGCGGCGGCGCGCGGGCTGACGGTTCAGACATACGACCCCGCCGACACCGATGCGCTGATCGCAGCGGTGAAGGCGGTGGCGGGACCGGTGCTGATCGTCGGACACAGCAACACCGTGCCCGACATCGTCGCGGCGCTGGGCGGCGAGCGGCCGGGCGAGCTGGCACATGAGGATTTCGGGGATGTGTGGACGGTGACGGCGGGCGGCACGGTGCGGGCGCGGTTCCGGGAGTAATTATTGTCCCATATACTCCGTCGCCCCGGACCGGTTTCGGGATCCACCAAGGGCCACATGATATAGCAAGAGGCTCGGGCGCAGAAGCCAGAGGCTGGGTGGACCCCGGCACTTCGGCCGGGGTGACGACTTGGGTGAAATCACACGGTCGTTGCCCGCTTCACGATAGAGTGCGGACAATTTCTGGGAGAATCTGATGCGCGCCCTCTTGCTGACCGTCGCCCTGACTCTCGCCTTGCCCGCCGGCGCGCAGACGCTCGTCATCGGCAACAAGGGCGAGGACACGGTGAGCTTTGTCGATCTGAAGTCAGGCCGCGAGATACGCTGGGTGGAAACCGAAAGAGCGCCGCACGAAGTCGCGATCTCTCCCGATGGCGTGCGGGCAGCAGTGGTCGCTTATGGCGGTCAGACGATCGACATTTTCGACGTGGCGTCGGCCGGTCTGGTCGAACGGATCGACATCGCACCCAACCTTCGCCCGCACGGCCTGGTCTGGTTGAAGGACGGGCGCATCGTCGCCACGGCGGAAGGCAGCAATTCGATCGCGGTGGTGCGCACCGCGAAGGACGGCGCGGGCCAGCGGGTGCAGCAGGTTCCGACCGGCCAAAAGGGATCGCACATGGTCGCCGTCTCTCCCGACGGACGCCGCGCATGGGTCGCCAATATGGGATCGAAATCGATCACTGCGATCGACCTGTCGGCGATGCGGAAACTGGGCGACACGCCCGTCGGCAAGGAACCCGAGGGACTGGCGCTGTCGCCCGACGGACGCCGCCTGTGGGTAGCCGATCGTGGCGGCGACCGCGTGCATGAATTCGATGCTGTGACGATGAAGGAACTGGGCAGCGTCGCGGTCGGCAACTTCCCGATCCGCATCCTGGTGTCGCCCGATGGGCGGCACGCGGTGACCTCCAATCTGGAAAGCGGTGACCTGACCGTCATCGACACCGCGACGCGGGCGGTGACGCGAACGATCCCGGTCGGGCAGACCAAGGAGTTCGGCCAGGTGACGATCCTGTTCTCCGACGACGGCACGCGGCTCTATGTCGCGGAAACCGGCATCGACCGGATCGCCGAGGTCGATTTCGCGAGCGGGCGGGTGCTGGGGCGTTTACCTGCTGGGAAACAGGGCGACGGCATCGCGATCGCGCCCGTGACGGTGCAGCAGGCATTGCCCTGAGAAGGGAGCGAAACGCGCCATCCTGAACCGTCATTGCCTCGCCGCGCTCGCAATGACGGCTGGGTTCAACCGACCGCGCGCCCGCCCCCTTGCCACCCCCGCCCCATCCTCTAGCATCGCTTTCGATAACGGGAGAGCGCATCGATGCGGCATATCGCGGTGATCGGGTCGGGACCGGCGGGCTATTACACTGCCGAGGCTGCGCAAAAGGCGTTCGGCGAGGAGGTACGGGTCGACGTTATCGACCGGTTGCCCGTCCCCTTCGGCCTGATCCGCACCGGGGTCGCGCCCGACCATCAATCGATCAAGGGCGTGTCCCGCCGGTACGAGGCGACCGCGCTGACCGACAATGTCCGCTTCGTCGGCAATGTGACGGTGGGTTCGGACGTGAAGATCGACGAATTGCGCGACCTGTACGACGCGGTGGTGCTGGCAACCGGCGCGCCTGCCGACCGGCCGCTCGATATTCCCGGCAGCGACCTCCCCGGCGTGGTGGGATCGGCGGCGTTTGTCGGCTGGTATAACGGCCACCCGGATTTCGCGAAACTCGCGCCGCCGCTGGCGGGGCCCGGCGCGGTCGTCATCGGCAACGGCAATGTCGCGCTCGACGTCGCGCGCATCCTCGCCAAGAGCCAGGCCGAACTCGCCGGATCGGACATCGTCAACCACGCGCTGGCCGCGCTTGGGGGCGCGGGAATCGACACGATCACGCTGCTGGGCAGGCGCGGCCCGCACCAGATCGCGATGACGCCCAAGGAACTCGGCGAACTCGGCCATCTGGAGCGTGCAACGCCGGTGGTCGAGCCGGGCGACCTGCCCCCCGCAGAGGACGACGCGGCGCTCGAGCCAGGCCAGCGCAAATCGATCAGCCACCTGCGCGAGTATGCCGTCAATGGGCCGGACTCCGCCAAGCCGGTCCACATCGCATTCGATTTCTTCGCGATGCCGGTTCGGATCGAAGGCGAAGGCCGCGCCGAGCGGGTGATCGTCGAACGCACCGCGCTTGGCGCCGATGGCCGCGCAAGCGGCACGGGAGAGACCTACGCGATACCCGCCGGACTGGTGGTCAGCTGCATCGGATACCGCACCCCGCCGATCGACGGCGTTCCCTATGACGCGCGCGCCGGACGCTTCGCCAATGACGAGGGGCGGATCCTGCCCGGTCTCTACGCGGTCGGCTGGGCGCGGCGCGGACCGTCGGGGACGATCGGCACCAACCGCCCCGACGGCTTCGCGATCGTCGAAAAAATCGCCGAGGATGTGGGACAGGCCGGCGGCAAGCAGGGGCGCCCCGCGCTCGACCTGCTGCTGGCGTCGCGCGGCGTCGATGTCGTCACCTTTCGCGACTGGCAGAATATCGATTCGGCCGAGATCGCCGCCGCGCGCGACGGTTCTCCGCGCGAGAAGTTCGTGGTTGTCGGCGAAATGCTGGGGGCCGCGCGCACGCCCGCGCGGACTTGACCCGGAAAAGGCCGCAGACCCACTTGCACGGCACGGGCGCGCTTTGTATAGGCGCGCCTTCCAAGCACCGGTCGCGCGAAATTGCGCCCACGACCGGGACTCCGTCGGGGAGTAGCTCAGCCTGGTAGAGCACTGTCTTCGGGAGGCAGGGGCCGGAGGTTCGAATCCTCTCTTCCCGACCATCGCTTAACAACGAAGGCGCGAGAGGCGATCCGTCAGAGGTCGCAGGCGCCGTGGCCCGGCGAACATCATAGGGGATCGCCATTCATCGTCGGCGCCCGCGCATCGGGATATGCGCGGTCGATGCCGGCGATCTGGCCGTTCCTGCTTTTTCGCCGCCCCCATGCGGCACCGATGGATTGTTCGCCCCACATGTCATTCGAAACCCTGCCCCGCCTGCTTGCCGAAGCGCTCGAAGCGCGTGGCTATGCCGCCCCCACCCCGGTTCAGGCCGCCGTGCTGGAGGCGGATGCGGAGGGGCGCGACCTTATCGTCTCTGCCCAGACCGGCTCGGGAAAGACCGTCGCGTTCGGCCTCGCCATGGCCGGCGACCTGCTGGGAGACGAAGGCCGCATGGCCGCACCGGGCGCGCCGGTCGCGCTGATCATCGCGCCGACCCGCGAACTGGCATTGCAGGTCAGCCGTGAATTCATGTGGCTGTACGGCAAGGCGGGCGCGCGGATCGCGACCTGTGTCGGCGGGATGGACGCATCGAAGGAGCGTCGTTCGCTCAGCCACGGCACGCATGTCGTCGTCGGCACGCCGGGGCGGTTGCGCGACCATCTGGAGCGCGGTGCGCTCGACCTGTCGTCGCTGAAGGTCGTGGTGCTCGATGAGGCCGACGAGATGCTCGACATGGGGTTCCGCGAGGATCTGGAACAGATTCTCGACGGTGCGCCCGACACCCGCCGCACTTTGCTATTCTCCGCGACGATGCCGCGCCCGATCGTTGCGCTCGCCAAGCGCTATCAGCGCGACGCGCTGCGCATCTCGACGATCGGCGACGATCGCGGCCATGGCGACATCGCCTATCAGGCGGTGACGGTCTCGCCGTCGGAAATCGAACACGCCGTCATCAACCTGCTGCGTTTCCACGAGGCGGAGACGGCGATGCTGTTCTGCGCGACGCGCGACAATGTGCGCCACCTGCACGCGACGCTGCAGGAGCGCGGCTTCGCGGCGGTGGCGCTGTCTGGCGAGCATTCGCAGAACGAACGCAACCATGCGCTTCAGGCGCTGCGCGATCGCCGCGCGCGGGTGTGCGTCGCGACCGACGTGGCCGCGCGCGGCATCGACCTGCCGACGCTGAGCCTGGTCGTCCATGTCGAAATCCCCCGCGATGCAGAGACGCTGCAGCACCGCTCGGGCCGGACGGGCCGCGCGGGCAAGAAGGGGACGGCGGTGCTGATCGTCCCCTATCCGCGCCGTCGCCGGGTCGAATCGATGCTCCGCAATGCACGGATCGAGGCCGAATGGATCGCCGCGCCGACGCCTGAACAAATCCGTGCGCAGGACCGCGAGCGGCTGATCGCCGCATTGCTCGCGCCCCAGGACTATGACGATGAGGATCGCGCGCTTGCCCAGCGGCTGATGGCCGAGCGTCCGGCGGAGGATATTGCCGCCGCACTGGTTCGCGCGCACCGTGCGTCGATGCCCGAACCCGAGGAGTTGATTCCCAATTCGCCCGAAGCGCGGGCATCGGCGCAGGCCGAACGCCATCGTCCGGGCTTTGACGACACGATCTGGTTCCGCATGGACATCGGTCGGCGCCAGAATGCCGATCCGCGCTGGATCCTGCCTTTGCTCTGCCGCCGCGGGCACATCACCCGCAATGAAGTCGGCGCAATCCGAATTGGCCCGAACGAGACGCATTTTCAGATTCCGCGCGCCATCGCGAACAAGTTCAGCGCGGCCCTCGCGCGCACCGCCGGGCAGGATGGCGAGGAAGGCGATGTCCGCATCGAACCCGCACCCGATGCCCCCGAACCCGGCGCGCGCGGCGGGGGTGGCCCGCGCGAGCGGCTCGCGGCTGCTCCGCACCGCAAGGGTCCGCCGCGCGGACATTCGGGACCGCGACACAGCGCCTCGCCGTACAAGGGCGGGGGCAACCGTGCCGGTGGCAACCGTCGTCCGGGCGGACCGCCGCGCGGCCGATAAGCCCGGTGAGCAGGCCCTTGCGCATCCTGGTCGATGCCGATGCCTGCCCGGTAAAGGATGAAATCTACAAGGTCGCGTGGCGCCATGCGGTGCCGGTGACCCTTGTCAGCAACCAGTATCTGCGCATCCCCGATCATCCGCTGATGGACCGGGTGGTGGTGAGCGACGGGTTTGACGCGGCGGACGACTGGATCGCCGAATGCGCGGACGCCACGAAGCTGGTGGTGACTGCGGATATCCTGCTGGCGAATCGCTGCCTGAAGGCGGGGGCGACGGTGCTGAAACCTACCGGCACGCCGTTCACGACCAGTTCGATCGGGGCCGCAATCGCGACCCGCGCGATCATGGCCGATCTGCGCGCGGGCGGCGATCAGATCGGCGGGCCGAAGCCCTTTTCGAGCAAGGATCGGTCAGCGTTCTTGCAAGCGATGGATACCGCACTGGTGCGGATGAAGCGCTAGGCTGCGTCATACCCGTCCGTCGCCCCTGCGAAAGCAGGGGCATCAATCGGCAAGCGCGACGTTGGAAATATGCCACAAACGGGGATGCCCCTGCCTTCGCAGGGGCGACGGGATTGGGGCCGGGTCAGGCCGATCTCAAACCCCGATCACCCCGCCGTCATCCTTGCGCACCACCACGACCGACGGGCGCGGCGGCATGTTCGACTGAAAATCCGGCCAGCGATGCGCGGGATCGACTGCGGTCGAGCGGCGTCCGAAGGGGGGCCATTTGTCCATGCCGTCCGCCGCCGGGTGCTGGACCGCGAGGAACAGGTGCCGCCCGTCGCGAGTGAAGCGCGGGCCGCACATTTCCGCGCCAGCCGGCGCGCGGAAGAACATGTGGCCCTGGCCCCTGCCCGCCCCTTCGGTTTCCATCGCCCATAGCCCGTCCGCCGTGCCGCTGTTCGCCCAGTTCGATCCCTGATCGGTCGCGACCCACAGCCGGCCCGAAGGATCGAATGCGCAATTGTCCGGGCAGGAGAACCAGCCGCTGTCCGACACGTCCGCATTCCAACGCGCGCCGATTTTGGGATCGCCGGGCCGGCCGCACAGCACCAGGATTTCCCAGTCGAACCGGTCGGCGGCATGATCGCCTCCCGGCGCGACAAGTTCGAGAATCTGGCCGTCCCGATTGGCGATGCGCGGGTTGGCAACATTCGCCTCTGTCCGGTCGCTGTTGTTGGTCAACATCACATAGACGCGGCCATTGGTCGGATGCGCCTCGACATCCTCGGGCCGGTCCATCGGCGTCGCGCCGAGCAGGTCGCCCGCGCGCCGCGCCTCGATCACCACATCCGCCTGGCTGTGGAAGCCATTGTCGGCGGTCAGCGGCCCGGTCCCGTGAACCAGCGGCACCCAGCGCATGCCGGCTTCGTCGAATATCGCGACCGACAGCACACCGTGGTCGAGCAAGTCGGCGTTCGCCGCCCGGTCGTCGCTCACCCGGTCCCGGCTGACGAAGCGGTAGAGATATTCGCCGCGCGCGTCGTCGCCCATATAGACGACCAGCCGCCCGTCGCGGTTGACGATCGTCTCCGCGCCTTCATGCGCGAAGCGGCCGAGCGCGGTGCGCTTCTTCGGCAGCGCGTTCGGATCGAGCGCGTCGATCTCGACGATCCAGCCGAAACGGTTGGCTTCGTTGGGATCCTTTCCGACGTCGAAGCGCGAGTCGAATGCGGCCCAACTCAGCTTGCCCTGACCCGGCTGGGTCGGCTTGCCATCCTCGCGCACCACCCCGAAGCGGCGGTGGTTGACCGTCTCGGCATGGCCCGCGGGCAGCCCGCCCGAAAAAGCGAAGTCGAAATTTTCCTCGGCGGTCAGGTATGTGCCCCAAGGCGTCAACCCGCCCGCACAATTGCCATAGGTGCCGATCACGGTGCGCCCTTCGGGATCGGCGACGGTGCGCATCCGCGCATGGCCCGCGGCGGGACCCGAGACGCCGACGCGCGTGGTCAGCATATCGACCTTGCGGTTCATCGGGCCGACCACCGGCACCCAGCGCGCGCCTTCGCGGCGGAGTTCGGTCATCGAAATGCCGACCGCCGCGCGTTCGACCTCCGAATGGCGTTGCGTGTAGCGGCTGCGGTCGAGCTTGCCGTCCGCGCCGTACAAGTCGGGGAACATCAGTTCGGGCAGCACATATTCGTGGTTGACGCCCAGCATCATGCGGTCGCGCGAGATCGGGATCAGCCCGACGAAATCGCAATTATAGCCGAACTGCTTCGACTGCGCCGCGCCGGTCTGGTTCATCGGCTCGAAGGCAGGCGCGCCCGGCATCACCGGATCGCCCCAGCGCAGCAGGATGTCGGCGGTATAGCCGGGCGCGACATGGTGGCGATCATCGATGCCGTGCGAAATCGGGGTGAAGGCAAAGGCGGGGGCGGTGCTCGTCCCGCTCCCCAGCCCCGCGCCGCTATAACCGCAGCTCGACAGCATCACCGTCGCGCCCAGCCCGCCGATGCCGGTCAGGATCGAGCGCCGCGACAGGCGGGCATCGACGATGGTTTCGAACGGACGCGACATGGGGGATTCTCCGGGGGCAGGATTCGGGATCGGCCCCGGTTAGGTAGCGACTATGTCACTTTGGTGAAACAAGCCCCTCATTCCGTTCGCATTGAGCTTGTCGAAATGCGAACGGGGTTGGGATTGGCGAAATTCGCTAACGCGCCCAGCTTCTGAGCAGATTGTGATAACAGCCGGTGAGCGCGATCAGCGCGGGGTCGCGGTCGCCGACGCGGGGGCGGAGCGACTGGATGGCGATGTCCATGTCGAACAGGGTCGCGCGCTGGGCGGCATCGGGGACCAGGCTTTCGACCCAGAAGAAACTGGCGATGCGCGCGCCGCGCGTCACTGGTGCGACGCTGTGCAGCGTGGTCGCGGGGTAGAGGATCATGTGCCCGGCGGGGAGCTTGATCGCTTTCCCGTCATGCCCGTCCTCGATGATGAGTTCGCCGCCGTCATATTCATGCGGGTCGGACAAAAAGAGCGTCGCCGACAGATCGGTGCGCAGACGCCCCTGCCCGTCGGGCATCGGACGGAATGCATTGTCGACATGGGTGCCGAATGCCTGCCCGCCCGCATAGCGGTTGAACAAGGGCGGATAGACCGCGCGCGGCAGCGCGGCGGACTGGAACAGCAGGTTCGCCGCCAGCGCGGCGGCGACCTCAGCCCCCAGTTCGCGCGCCGCGGCGCAATCCTGCGGCAGTTGCGCGTTATCCTTGGCAAGCGCCGACTGATAGCCTGCCGTCGCCCGCCCATCGGCCCATGGCGCATCCGCCAGCCGGTCGCGGAACCGGTGAACCGTGTCCGCGTCCAGCAATCGCTCGATCTCGATCATCATGTCGGGGTCGAGCGTGACGGCATCAGAAGCCGACCGTCAAGGTCAGCGTCGCCGATCGCGACGCCGCCGGGATCGACTGGCCGCTGGCGAACGAATAGAAATAACGCTCGTCGCCGATGTTGTAGACATTGGCGCGCAGCCCGAAATTCTCGTTGATCTGATATTCGGCAAAGGCGTCGAACACCGTATAGGCGGGCGCGGTGATGGTGATGTTCGACGTCGCGCTCTGACGGATGTCGCTGGTGCGCTCCGACACGTGCTGGACGCCGCCGCCCAGCACGAACCCGTCGAACAGCGCATAGCTGGTCCACAGATTGGCCGAATGTTCGGGCGTGTGGTCCAGCCTTTGCCCGACCTCGAACGCGCGATTCGACTTGGTCACCTCGCCGTCGAGATAGGTATAGCCCGCAAAGACGTTCCAGCGCGGGGTGATCCGCCCGACGATCTGCGCCTCAAGCCCGCGCACCCGCTGCTCGCCGTCGAGCACCACGGCAGGGTCGCCCGGATTGATGCCAGGGGTGCGGCCATTGTCGCGGGTGATCTGGAACACCGCCGCCGACAGGTTGAGCAGCCCGCCCATCACATCGGCCTTGGCCCCCGCTTCCCAGGACTGGCTGGTTTCGGGTTCGACGTTGAAATTCGCCGCCGTCACCGGCGCATTGTTGTTGCCGCCCGCCAGCTGCACCACTTCGACCGCGCCCGACGGCTCGAACGCGGTTCCGTACGCGACATAGAGACTCGACGAAGGCGTCGGTTTGAACACGATCGCGGCATTGCCCGACAATTGATTGTCGGTGCGCGACAGATCGGTGACGAAACCGGGTGCTATACCATTGTCGTCGAACCCGCGCGCGCGGCTCTTCACCCGGTCGTGGCGCAGGCCGCCGACCAGCTTCAGCTGCTCGCCCAGTTCGATGGTATCGAACAGATAGAATGCCAGCGTCTCGACATCGGTGCGCGCGCGCGTGCCGTTATAGGGGATGCGCGGAGCCGCGACGAAGGCCGGGTCGAACAGGTTGAGGTTGGGGCCGTTGGCGTCGAGACGACGGCGGTTCTCGCTCGATTCGTCGACATATTCGGCGCCCGCGACCAGCGTGTGGCGTAGCGCCCCGGTCGCGAATTCGGCGGTCAGATTGGTCTGGTTGATGAACAGCCGGTCCACCTGGTCGCGCGGCTTGGCATTGCCGACCGCCTGCGTCGTCGCATCCAGCGTGGTGACGTTGCCGACGAAGCGCGGCCCCGACACGATCTGATCGTTGCCGACGCGGGCATAGCGGGTGACGTTGCGGAACGTAAGCACGTCGTTGAAACGGTGCTCGAACCGGCCGGTCAGCGTGTCGGTGACGACATCGCGATAATCGGTCGAATAGCCGTAGTAATTGTTGCGATCGACCGGCGCGGCCTTCCCTTCGAACCCCGATCCCGCCAGCGAAAGATTACGGGCGTTGGGAATGCCCAGATCGGGCTGGTCGTCCTGTTCCAGATGGAGATAGTTGACGATGAAGCTGGTGTCCTGACCGATGCCGAAGCCGATCGACGGCGCGATCGCCCAGCGGCGGTTATGGACATGGTCGCGCCCCGGTTCGTCCGCCGAATGGCCCATCACCGTGATGCGCGCTGCAACCCCCTTCCCGGCGTCGATGACCTGGTTGAAATCGGCGGTGCCGCGATAGAAATTGTCGGTGCCGATGCCGAATTCGCCGCGCACGCGTTCGACCAATTCCGGCTGGCGGGTGACGATGTTAACCGTGCCGCCGACATTGCCGCGCCCTGCGAACGCCGATGCCGGACCCTTGGTCACCTCGATCCGCTCGGCATAGAAGGGATCGCGGAAATAATTGCCGGGATCGCGGATGCCGTCGACGAACACGTCATCGCGCGCCGAGAAACCCCGCACGTTGAATGCGTCGCCGCCGCCGGGAGGATTACCCTCGCCCGCCTGGAAGCTGACGCCGGTGATGTTGCGCATCGCGTCGCGCAGCGTGCGCCTGCCCTGCTCGGACATCAGATCGTCCTCGACCACCGTCACCGATTGCGGCGTGTCGAGCGGGGGCAGAACCTGTTGCGGCAGCGACAGGTCGTCGGTCAGATACTGGCCGGTCACCACCACTTCCTGCGGCGCATCGGGATCGGACGCCGGCTGGGCATAAGCGGGCGCGGCGGACAAAGCGGCCCCGGTGCCGAGCGCGGCGATCAACTGACGACGAAACATGAACTCTGGCCCCTTGATATTCTATATTTTGGGATGGGCCGATAGTGATTTTGATACTCGCTCGCAATAGCGTTCTGACTAATCGCTCATTTCACTCGCGATTTCGATGAAGCGGTCGACGTCGCGGGCATCGTGATAGAGCCCCAGCCCGATTCGCAGCACGTCGCCGCGCACGTCGACGATGGCTTCGCGCGCCAGCAATGCGGCCTGCCACGCCGCCGCCTTTGATGAGCGCAATGCGACGAAACGCGCGGTCGGTCGCGTGTCGGCGTTGATATGCTCGGCTTCACCGAGCGGCGTGCCCCCCAGCCCGGCGAGCAACCGCGCCCGCAGCCCATCGACATGCGCTGAGATCGCAGCGGTCGTCAGCCCCTCGCGCGCCAGCATGTCTCGCACGGCAACGAAGCGATAGAGACCGGACGGATCGAAAGTCGCGCCCATGAAGCGCATCGCATCGGGGGCATAGCCGACCATGCCGGGCGGCAGCGAGAGGTCGTCGAACTCGGCATACCAGCCGGTGATTTCCGGGCGCGCGCCGAAGCCGGGCGGACAATGCAGAAACGCGCAGCCTTCGCCTGCCATCGCGTATTTATAGCCGCCCGCGGTGTAGAAGACTTTGTCGGCGACGGCGGACAGATCGGTCTCGACGGCCATGAAACCGTGATAGCCGTCGACCACCACCCACGGCCCGTCGGACCGGGCGAGGTCGGCGAGTTCGCTCAGCGCGGTGAACGGCGTCCCGGTGCCGAACATGATCTGGCTGACGAAGATCAGGTCGTGGTCCCCGGTACGCGCGGCGGCTAGAAATCTGGTTTCAAAACTTCGTTCGCATTGAGCTTGTCGAAATGCTGCTCTTTCTTCCTCAGAAGAAAAGGACTGGGCTTCGACAAGCTCAGCCCGAACGGTGGAGGGGTTTTCGACCGGAACCCGAGTCACCTCGACCGCACCCGCCTCCTCCCACCGCGTCACCTGCCGGCGAAAGCTGTGAAACTCGCCATCGCTGGTCAGGATGCGGAACGGCCTGCGCGGCATCGCCGATACGATCCGCACCAGCAGGTCATGCGTATTGCCCGCGAACACCACGGTCGATGGATCGGGCAACCGCAACTCGTCCGCGACATGGGCCTGCGCCGCGGGCCATATCTCGCCCATAACCCGATCCCATTTGCGGTCGGCGAGCCGGGCTGCGTCTTTCCATGCGGCCTGCTGCCCCAGCCAGCTTGCGTCGGGCCACAGATGATGGCTGTGCGCCGCCATGTGCAGTCGATCCGGCGCCGCGCCGAGCGCGCGCGCGAACAGGTGCTTGTAGCTCGTCACAACAGCGTCCGCAGGGACCACAATTCCGGGAAGGCCCGCTTGGACAAGGTCGACTCCAGATAGGGCACGCCCGCCGTCCCGCCGGTCCCGCGCTTCCCGCCGATGATGCGGCTGACGGTCAGCACATGCTTGTGCCGCCAGGTCGCCATCGCATCGTCGATATCGACCAGCTTTTCGGCGAGCTGATACAGTTCCCACCAGCGTTTGGTGTCGCGATACACCCCTGCCCAGGCAGCCTCGACCGCCTCGTTCGGCACATAAGGTTGCGTCCAGTCGCGATCGAGCGCGACGCCCGGCAAGGCGAAGCCCGCGCGCGCCAACGCGGCGTTTGCCTCGTCCCACAGGCTGGGCCTGTCCGCCGCCTCCGCCGTCATCGGCCCGAACCGCGCGCTGTCGCGCACGCCCAGCATGACCTCCACCGTGCGAAACTGATCGGACTGAAACCCCGACGAGGTGCCGAGCACGTCGCGGAAGCGCGTATAGTCGGCGGGCGTCATCGTCGTCAGCACGTCCCAACTCAGCGTCATCACCGCCTGGATGCGCGACACCCGCGCCAGCGACTTGTACGCCTCGACCAGCCGGTCCTGCCGCACCAGGTCGATCGCGAGCGTTATCTCCGCGATCGCCTGTTTCAGCCACAGCTCCTTGGTCTGGTGGATGACGATGAACAGCAATTCGTCATGCCGATCCGAAATCGGATGCTGCGCGGCCAGCAGGTCGTCGAGCGCCAGATAGCGCCCATAGGTCATGTCGGTCACGGCTGGTCCTACCGCCCGCTCAGCACGGTCGCGTCGCCACTCTCCTCGATCGCGATCAGGTGGTTGCGGCCGTCCTCGCACACCGCGCGCCACGTCGTTGGGGTCATGGTGGGCTCGATCTGGGCGGTCTTCACTTCCTGGCACGGCAGCCCGGCGTCACGGATCGCGCGGAACATCACTCCGCGCCGCTGGGGTTCGCTCAGCGCCATCACCTCGGCCACATAGTTGGTGGTGTCGGCGGCTTCGTTCGCGGCCACGTTTTCGGGTTCGGCAGCCTGCTGGTTGCACGCGGTCAGCAACAGCGCGCCCGCAACGGTCGCCATCAGCTTGGTCGATGCGTTCATGGGTATCTCCATCGGTTCGCGCCCTTGTTTCGCGCGGGCGTCACCGGGTCAACCAACAAGCCTCCGAAAAGTTGATGCGAAAACGGCGCGTGCCGGAGCCGCGCCGTTTCCCCGTCATTCGGCGGGCGCCTGATCCAGCCAGCCGCCGGTGAAGCCCGCGCGCCGCAAGCCCCGGATGATGTGCGGGTTCTTGCGCATCGTTTTCCAGATCAGCTCGCTGCGATGGTTTTCCATCATCGCCAGGATCGGCCCCTGATCGATGCCCAGATGATCGCGCGCGACCCAGCCGATATCGGGATAAACGGTGCCGGTGGTGACCCGCTGATCCTGGAAGGTGAAGCTGGGGTTGATCGCGTCCCGAAAGCCATATTTCGTGTAAAACCGATCGCCGTATTGTTCCTTCATCGCCATCAGCGCGTCGATGGTGACCTCTGGCGCGAACGGCACGGACCCGCCCGCTGCGGTCGGCACGATCGTCCCGTCGTCGCGGGTAATCATCGGCGAGACGCCGCGCGCCGAATAGGTCATGAAATTACGCGGCTTTCCGTTGACGACCAGGCCTTGCACGCCCTTCGGCCCGTCGGATGCGGTCCAGCCCCAGATGTCGCCGGAATAGTCCTTCCAGTTTTCGGGATTGGCGATGCCGTAGGCGCGGTGGGCGAGCGTCGCGCGTCTGCTATTCTCGAAATAATCGATGCCGCGCGATGCGATATAGGGTTCGGTGATCCCGCGGAAATCGACCCAGACATGGCTGTACTGATGGCCGAACAAAGGCTCGAACGCCTCATATTCCTGGCCCATGAACCGGCCCCAGCGCTTGCCGAAGCCCAGCGCCCAGCCATTGTCCCAGGCGTCCTCCTTGGTCACCGGATGCGTCGGCGATGCGAGCGCGAGGATATAGACCAGCATCCCTTCGTCATAGGCGATCCAGTCATGCGGTTCGTATCCGCGTTCGGGCTTCCACCCCATCGCGATCCCGCGCGAATTGGACATGTTGGCGGCGGGCGGGTCACCGGCCTTGCGCTGCATGAAGGTCCAGTCGACGCGGCCATAGATGCGCTCGGCCAGGTCGCGGATGCGCGCCTCGGTGGGGTTGTCGCGGTCGTAATAGCTTTGCGCGAACAGGATGCCGCCCAGCAGCAACGTGGTGTCGACGCTGGAGAGTTCGGTATTGCCGCGACGCGTGCCGTCATAATTGAGGAAGTGGTAGAAAAACCCCTTGTGCCCGGCGACGCCGCTTTCGGCCGGGCCCATCCTGGCGTTCCAGTAATATTCGACGCAGGCAAGCGTGCGCTCGGCGGCCGCTTCGCGCGTGACATAGCCGCGCTCGGCACCGACACCATAAGCGGTCAGCGCAAAGCCGGTCGCGGCGATGCTGGAAAACGGATTTGACGGCCAGCGATCGGGCGCCAAGCAATTTTCGGGGTCGGTGGTGTCCCAGAAATACTGGAAGGTGCGCTGTTGAAGGTCGTCGGCGAACGCGGCCTGCGCGGGCGACATGGTGAAGGCGGCGGGCGCAGCGCCGTCGGCAGGCGCAGCCGCATAGGGCGCACAAGCCGCAAGGCTCGCGCCCGCGAACAGCGACAGGATGAGGGGGCGGATGGACACCATTCGTCTCCTTGGAAAACAGGCAAAGAAAAAGGGGCCGGTCCGCTCAAGAAAGCGGACCGGCCCCCGATGTGATCGACTTAGAAGCTGAAGCCGGTCGACAGCTTGACCGTGCGCGGTGGACCATCGGTTCCGAACGCGTTGTTGTTGCGAACGCCGGTAAAGCCGTTGAAGCTGTTCCAGTTGCGGTCGTTGAACAGGTTCAGCACGTCGGCGCGCACCCAGACCTGAGTGCGATCGGTCAGGAACGGCAGGTCGATATATTTGGTCGCCGCAATGTCCATCTGGCGATAGCCCCAGCGGTCACCATTTCCTTCGGCTTCGATTACCGAAATGTCACGCGACAACGGATCGCCCGGCGTCGAAATGAACTGCTTCAACCAGCGCGGCGACGAGATCTGGAACTTGCCCGACATGGTGATGCCAAGCGGAATATCGACTGTACCCGCCATCACCAGCCGGTGCGTGCGAACGCCGCTCGACCGACGGAACGGATAATCCTCGATCGACGGATAATCGAGCGAGAAGGTTTCGCCGAACTGACGGTTTTCGGTGCCGTTGGTATAGGTGTAGGTGGCATCGATGCTCCACGGCGACACTGCGGTGTAGCGCTTTTGCAGCTTGAAATAGCCGGTATGCGCGCGGGTCTCGATACCGTTGTCACCGATGATGATGTTACCGAACGGCGCGGGACCGAAACCAAATGGCGATGCCGGATTGCCCGTCGCCGGGAAGAAGCTGCCATCGGGACGACGGTTGCCCAGCAGATAGACGAAGCCGTCATGGCTGGTGACATAGGAATAGCCGATTTCCAGGTCGAGCAGGTCGAAACGACCGCGCGTGCCCAGGCTGAACTGATGCGAATAGGGGGTCTTCAGGTCATTCTTGATGAAGCGCACTTCGCGACCCGTGCCCGGCGGCAAGCCGCGCACCAACGCCTCGCGACCCTCAGGCGTCAGATAGGCGGGATCCCATGCGATACAGGTCGGGCTGGGATTGCAGACGTTGAGCGTGTCGCCCGGATTGTTGAAGTTGAAGGTGCGGCCGGACGCGGTTCCCTGCGCCAGTTCCTGCTGGATGAAATCGAACTGGTTGCGATCGTAGGACAAGCCGTAACCGCCGAACACCGCGAAACGACCCGCTTCGTCGAGTTCGTAGGTGAAACCGACGCGCGGCTGGAACGCGCCCATGAACGGCTTACGCTCGGTGCCCGTCGAGATATAGTCGTTGATGTTGTAATTCGCGTTGTTCAGGTTCGGATAGCGGTTGGGCTGAACCGCCGCGACCTGATCGGCCTGATGAACGTAGTTTTCAAACGCCGGGGTCGTTTCGTAATCCCAACGGATACCCAGGTTCAGCGTCAACCGGTCGGTCACCAGCCATTCGTCCTGAGCATAGATGCCGAACTGGAAATTCTTCGACCGCAGTTGCGCGTCGGCCCCGTCGAGCAACGCCGTGAACGTCATCGTATAGGGGATGGTGTCGTTAAACGTACCACCGGCCGGGGTAAAGAAAGTGAACTGGGGGTTGAAGTTGTTCTGCTCAAGCGTGTTCAGCTCGACCCACTTAGCCTTGACGCCGAACTGGAGCGTGTGCCCCTGAAAGCCGGTATAGGTAAAGTCGTCGGATACGGTCCAACCCTTCTGGCCCTTGTCCTGGAAGTTGCGACCGCCACCGACGCTCAGGACGTTGCCGCGCGACAGAGTGCCGTTTGCGTTGACGACTTGTGCGTTGAAGAAGAATCGCGGAGCCTCGGTCGCAGGCCGCGGATTCCATGTGGCGTCTTCGTAGGCGACCTTGAAATCGTTGGTGAAATTCTCGCCGGTATGCAGCCAGCGCGCCAGACCGCGATATTCCTCGACGCGGGTCAGCGTGCGGGTTTCGAAGGCGCTGATGCCGCTGCCGAAAGATTCGCCGGTTTCGTCGCGCACCTTGAGCGAAAATTCGAACAGGTCGCGGCTGGTCGGCGCGAAATTGATCTTGCCGAAATAGAGATTCGAATTGAACGTCTCGTTCGCCGCACCGAACACGCCCTGATAGCGCTCGGGGAAGAAACTGACCGGCAAATTAAGACCCGGCGAAATGTCACGCGGGAAGATGCGGCGCTTGCCTTCATAAGTGCCAAAGAAATGGAGAACGTCGCGGATGATCGGACCGCCCAGCGATCCACCAAACTGAATGTCACGGCTTTCGATCTTGCCCGTCGCATTCGCGGGCAGGAATTCCTGCGGCCGCGCCGCACGCAAATCCTGATTGGTGAAGTCGATGAAGCCCGACCCTTCGAACCGGTTGGTGCCCGACTTTGTGACCGCCGTGATCGCGACCGAGCTGACCTGGTCGAACTCCGCCTTGTAGTTCGAGCTGATGACGCGATATTCGCCGATGGCAAGCTGCGGGAACGGGTTGCCCGCCGACGAGTCCTGACCGGTGATGCCGTTCTTCAGGACGTAATCCTTCTGCCCAACGCCATCGATGAACACGTTGACGGTGCGACTGTTCTGCGCACCGCCCTGCAAGCGGCTCTGACCGCTCACCGCGTCCTCGACGAACTGCACGCCGGGCGCCAGATCGGCAAACGCCAGGAAGTTGCGGTTATTTTGGGGCAGCTGGTTGATCAGGCGCTGCGAAATCGTCGTCCCGACTTCGCCGCCTTCCATCCCGCGGATCCGGTTGCCGATGACCACGACCGATCCTGCGTCGGCACCCAGATCTTCGGTCGTGCTGGCAGTCGTATCCGGCGCAGCACTGTCAACCCCGCCTGCGGAAAAATCGAAATCGAGTGCCGCGCGCTGCGCCACGCTCAGGGTGAAGCTGTCGGTCTGGCGAACGCCATCGGCAAGCTCGATCTCCAGCCGGTAGGTACCTGCACGCAGCGACGCGAAATTATAGCGCTGTCCGACCACCGCCGCATTTTGACGATAGCCCGAATTGACGTCAATCGCAGTAACGCGAACCAGCGCCTGACCATCCGTGGTGATCTCGCCGCGTAGACCGGCGTCGACCGCCTGGGCATGCGCAGGCGCGACCGCGACCGCGCTGGCGGCGGTGCCGAGCATCAGCGCGGCAGCAAGGCGCATGGAGCGCGTACGGCGACTGCGCCGATCCTGTTCGATGAATGTCATGATGTTCTCCCCTGAAAGTTCTGTCACCGCGATCGTCGTGGGTGCGCCGCTTGCTGCATACGTATGCCCGGTTAATCTTCGCTCGCACCCCGATTGGTCAAGCAGATTCTGCCGGTAGTGGCACCCCATCGATTCGACCGCACTACAATACCAATGTTTCAATAACTTAGCCGAAATCGATCGCGTTTCACTTGCCAATGCGGGGGTTGATTGGCAAGACCAACAGGCAATTTCGAACCGCATTCCATTCCGAATGCGGGATTTCTGTCACACTCAACGCCCACAAGTTTCGCAGAACGCAGAAAAGGAGACCGCATGACCGCGCGTCCGTTTATCGGGGCTGGCCTGACCGCCCTTGCCGCCGCCCTCACCCTCGCCACCCCGCTTCAGGCACGCGACGCCGAGCAGCAGCGCCGGGCGGCCGCTGCGAATAAGCAGGTGGACGCCGCCGGTTGGCAGCGCGAAGACACGGCCAAGATGGACGCGTTCATCGCCGACCTGATGGCCAAGATGACGCTGGAGGAAAAGATCGGCCAGATGACGCTGCTGACCAGCGATCTGGAATCGACCGGCCCGACGCTGCGCGAAGGCTATCGCGAGGATGTCCGCGCGGGCCGGGTCGGCGCGCTCTTCAACGCCTATACGGTCGAATACACCACCGAACTCCAGCGCATGGCCGTCAACGAAACGCGTCTGAAAATCCCGCTGCTGTTCGGATATGACGTGATCCACGGCCACCGCACGATCTTTCCGATCTCACTCGGCGAAGCGGCCTCGTGGGATTTGACCGCGATCGAACTGGCCGCGCGCATTTCCGCCAAGGAAGCGACCGCCGAGGGGCTGCACTGGACCTTCGCGCCGATGGTCGATGTCGGACGCGATGCGCGATGGGGCCGGGTGTCCGAAGGGGCGGGCGAATCGGTTTACATGAACAACGTCGTCGCAAAAGCGCGGGTGCGCGGATATCAGGGCGACGACCTGGGCGCGCTCGACACTATGCTGGCGACCGTCAAGCATTATGCCGCCTATGGCGCGGCGCAGGCCGGTCGCGATTATCACACCGTCGACGTGTCCGAACGGACGATGCGCGACGTCTATCTGCCGCCGTTCAAGTCGGCGATCGATGCGGGTTCGGCGTCGATCATGACATCGTTCAACGAAGTCGACGGCGTGCCCGCCAGCGGCAGTAGGCACCTGTTGACCGACGTGCTGCGCGACCAGTGGGGCTTCAAGGGCTTCGTCGTCACCGATTACACGTCGATCAACGAAATGATCCCGCACGGCTTTTCCAAGGATGAGAAGCAGGCAGGCGAACAGGCCGCCAATGCCGGGGTCGATATGGACATGCAGGGCGCGGTGTTCATGAACCACCTCGCCAAATCGGTCGCCGAAGGCACGGTGCCGATGGCGCGCATCGACGCCGCGGTGAAGGCCATCCTGGAAATGAAATACCGGCTGGGCCTGTTCGGGGATCCGTTCCGCTATTCGGATCTGAACCGCCAGAAGACCGAACTTTACAAGCCCGAATATCTGGAAGCGGCCCGCGACGTCGCGCGCAAGTCGATGGTGCTGCTCAAGAACGAGAACAACGCGCTACCACTGGCCGCGACCGCCAGGCGGATCGCGGTGATCGGCCCCTTGGGCAATTCCAAGACCGACATGATCGGCAGCTGGTCTGCGGCCGGCGACCGCCAGACGCGACCGGTAACGCTGGTCGAGGGGTTGCGGGCGCGCCGGAACGCGCCGCAGATCACCTATGCCAAGGGCGCCAGCTACGAAATCGGCGACACCGACACCTCCGGCTTTGCCGAGGCGATCGCCGCCGCGCAAAACGCGGACGTCATCATCGCCGCGATGGGCGAAAAATGGGACCAGACCGGCGAAGCGGCCAGCCGTACCGATCTGGACTTCCCCGGCGAGCAGACGGCGCTGCTCAAGGAGCTGAAAAAGCTCGGCAAGCCGATCATTCTGGTGGTGATGTCCGGCCGCCCGAACACGATGCAATGGGCGCACGACAATGTCGATGCGATCCTTCACGCCTGGTATCCGGGCACGATGGGCGGCCACGCGATCGCCGACGTGCTGTTCGGCGACTATAACCCGTCGGGCAAATTGCCGATGACCTTTCCGCGGACGGTGGGTCAGGTGCCGATCCATTACGACATGAAGAATACCGGGCGGCCCTACACCCCGGACAATCCGCAACAGAAATATCTGTCGCGCTATCTCGATGTGCCGAACACGCCACTTTACGCATTCGGCCACGGGCTGAGCTACACGACCTTCAACTATTCGCCAGTGACGCTGAGCGCGGCATCGATACGCAAAGGCCAGCCGCTGACCGCGACCGTGACGGTGACCAATACCGGCAAGCGCGCGGGCGAGGAAGTCGTGCAGATGTATGTCCGCGATCTGGTCGGATCGGTGACGCGTCCGGTGCTCGAACTCAAAGGTTTTGAGAAGATCATGCTCAAGCCGGGACAGAGCCGCCGCGTGACCTTCACCATCACCGACGCCGATCTGGCATTCACCCGCCAGGACATGAGCTGGGGATCGGAACCCGGCGAATTCACGCTATTCATCGGCACCGCTTCGGACCAGCTTCAGCAGGCGAACTTCACGCTGACCGAATAAGCCGTAGCGGCAACTTGCCTCTCTCCTCACGCCCGGTCCGGCATTGTCAGACCGGGCGTTTTTTTGCGCGACGAAGCCGGATCGGCTTGTTAGGATGCTTGAAAGTAAATTGCGCCGCACTGGTGTCCGCGCTTTGTCGCCAATGACTTAGCACGCCCGGCAGCGACGTCATGCGAGAGGGGTTGGGATGCGGCGGTTATACCAGCAGGTTGCGGAGCATTTGCGCGAGCAGATCGCCTCCGGCGCCTATGCGCTGGATCAGCGGATGCCCGCCGAGCGCGATCTGGCAAAACAGTTCAACGTATCGCGGCCGACCGTGCGCGAGGCGATCATCGCGCTCGAGATCGAAGGACTGGTCGAGGTTCGCACCGGATCGGGCGTTTATGTCATCAGCACCGAACCGACCAGCGCGGGGCCGACCGACTATGATGTCGGCCCGTTCGAACTGGTTGAGGCGCGACGCGCAATCGAAGGCGAGATCGCTGCGGCGGCGGCGGTGCACATCAACGATGCGCAGATCGCCCGGCTGGAAGAATTGATGGAGGCGATGAAGGTCGAATATGCGACGCCGACCATCGGCGAGAATTCCGATCGCGATTTTCACATGACGATCGCCGACGCGACGCAAAATCCCGCGTTTGTCGCAGCGATCGATCAGCTCTGGAAGATGCGCGACACCAGCCCGATGCTGATCGCGATGCGCAAGGCGCGCCAGGGCGGCATCGCGCCGCGCCTGCGCGACCACGAGAATATCCTGCGCGCGCTGAAACGCCGCGACCCGCATGCCGCGCGCAACGCGATGCATTCGCACCTCAACCGCGTGCTGGAAAATTTGCTGCGCCAGACTGAGGTGGAGGCGATGCAGCGCGCCAAGGGCGAAGCCAACGCGCTGCGCAACCGGTTCAGGGTGCCGCCCAAAAAGAGCGAGGCCAACGACGCGGCCTGAAGGGGCGCCAGAGCCTCAATCCCGCATCCCTTTGTTCCGAGCGCAGTCGAGAAACGCTCACGAGCGCCTAGCTCACGTTTCTCGACTGCGCTCGAAACAAGCGGGTCGGTGGTTTGGTGCGCCACCCCCTTAACCCGTTCGCATTGAGCCTGTTGAAATGCTGTTCTTCGTCGGATGAGGAAAAGGACAGTGCTTCGACAAGCTCAGCACGAACGGGGGTAGGAATCGGATTAATTTACCGGTCGTAAGCCTTGGGCAGCGCCCCTTCCACCGGGTTCAGATAGCGCTGCAACAGCCGGTCCTGGCGATCGACCGTCGGCTGTTCCACGCCGTCGATGAAAACCAGTTCGGCAGCCGTCCCGACCTCGAGCGGGTCGCCGTCCCAGATCACCACGTCGCCACGGCGGCCGGCGCGCAGCGATCCGAACTCGCCGCCCATGCCCATTGCCTCTGCCGGGCGCGAGCTGATCGTCGCAAAGGCTTCGCCCCATTCGACGCCGGTCGCGCCAGGCACTTTGGTCAGCGCCACCAGATTGCCGGCATATTGCTTCACCAGCCGCGCCTGGCGGGTTTCGTCGTCGTTGATCATGCCGATTCCGACCAGCACGCCCGCCGCCTTCATCCGCCCCACGTTCGACTGGGTTGCGCCCAGTTGTTCGAAACTGTTGGGCAGATCGGTCAGCGCGCTGGCGATCACCGGCACCCGTGCGGCGGCGATTTCGCGCGCGACGGTCCAGCCTTCGCTGGCGCCGACGAAGACGAGGTTGAGGCGCGGGAATTCGCGCTTCAGGTCGATCAGCGTCAGCATGTCCGATCCGCGTTCGACATGGATGAGCAGCGGTACGCGGCCTTCGGCGACGGGGCGCAGCGCCTCGGCATCGGCGCGGGTGAGCAGCGATTCCTTGCCTCGGTCGAGATAGGCCGCCGGGTTGCGGGCATAGGCCGCGACTTCGAACAAGGTGTTGCGCAGCGAAGCGAATGCCGCCGGACGGCTGCCGCCTGCGGCGCTCGCGCCGGTTTCGCCATATTCCATGAACTGGAACGCGCGCGGGCGGGTGACCGCATCCATGTCGGCGGCGAGATCGATGACCGCCCCCTGCCCGCCGAAGATCGCACCCGACGTGCGCGGCGCGACGACCGCCCGAGTCAGACCTTCGGCACGGCTGATGCCGATCGACAGGTTGCGCGGGTTGACCGCGGGCACCACGTCGAGCGCAGCGTTGAACGGCGAGGTGCGCGCGCGGCTGTCGTCGGTTTCCTGCACGCCGTCGACATCGACGATGCCCAAGCGGCTGAACCCGGCGAAGATGCCGGGCGAGACCCAGCGTCCTTCGGCATCGATGGTGCGGACGCCCGCGGGAACCGCGACGCCGGTGCCTGCCGCGACGACGCGCCCGCCGCGAATGACGACGGTGCCGCCCTCGACCGGAGCCGATCCGTCGCCGATGACGAGCCGCGCATTGGTGATGGCGACATCCTGGGCGGCGGCCGGAAGCGCGAATGCAGTCGCGGCGAGAAGCGCGGCCAGTTTCAGCTTGAAGCGGCTCATTTCACGTCTCCCTCGCCGGGCTGGCCCAGCTCGAAATCGGACACCGGGCGCAGGCGCGGGTTATTGGCGTCGAACAGCAAGGCGCCATCGACCCAGACGCGGTCCGGGCGCGTGTAAACGCTGAACGGATCGCCGTTCCACAGGACGATATCGGCCATCTTGCCCGCGCGCAGCGAGCCGGTGACGTCATCGATGCCCAGCGCCTTGGCGGGCGTGATCGCGGCCCAGCGCCAAGCCTGTTCCTTGGTGATGTTCATGCCCGAACGGTTGGCGGCGGCCATCACCTTGGCGATTTCCTGGTTCAGCCGCTGGATGCCGTTGGCGTCGTCCGAATGGATGAGGCCGCACGCGCCTTCCTTTTCGAGGATGGCAAGGTTTTCGGTGATCGCGTCGTAGGACTCCATCTTGAAGCCCCACCAGTCGGCCCACACCGCCGCGCAGGTGCCGTTGGCCTTCAGCAGATCGGCGATCTTGTACGCCTCGACCGCGTGGTGAAACGCGGTGACCTTGTACCCGAACTCCTTGGCCATATCCATGACCAGCGCCATTTCGTCGGCGCGGTAGCAATGGTTGTGGACCAGAATGTCGCCGTCGAGCACGCCGCGCAGCGTTTCCATCTGAAGGTCGCGGGCCGGCGCTTCGCCGCCGCTCTCCTCATACTTCACCCATTTGCGCTTATACTCGACCGCCTTGGCCCAGGTCGCGCGGTTGACCGCCATGTTGCCCATGCGGGTGGAAGGCATCCGCCCCTTGCCGCCATAGACGCGCTTGGGGTTTTCGCCGCATGCCATCTTCATGCCGTAGGGCGCACCGGGGAATTTCATCGCCTGGACGGTGCGGCCATAGACGTTCTTGAGCGTCACCGAGCGGCCACCAAACAGATTGGCGGAACCGGGCAGGATCTGGAGCGTGGTGACGCCGCCATTGGCGAGCGCGCGGGCAAAGCCCGGGTCTTGCGGCCAGACGCTATGTTCGGCCCAGACTTCGGCAGTGACCGGATTGGTCGCTTCATTGCCGTCCGAATGCGCGGCAACGCCGGGCGAGGGATAGTTGCCGAGATGGCTGTGGACGTCGATCACGCCGGGGGTCAGCCATTTGCCCTGGCCGTCGATCACCGTCGCGCCATCGGATGCGGCGATCGATTGCGCGACCTCGACGATCTTGCCGTCCGCAAAAAGGATCGACCCGTTGTCGATCCTCCCGCCTTCACCGTCGAGGATGGTCACGTTGGTAACCAGCGTCGGCACACCGGGAAATGCGCGATAGGTGCTGGGATAGGGATCGCGCGCGACCGGCGTTCCCTTTGCCCGCGGCGTCGATGACGACGCTGATCGGGTGTCCGCGGTCGGACTGGCGCAGGCCCCCAAGGCCAGCACGGCGGCCATCGCCGCGGTGGCGGTGAAACTACGAATCACGCTTGAACCCCCTTGTCCCTGTTCGACGGGCTTTTCGAACATGATTCATCTGGCCATGCCCACCCTTTCCCTTAGGGTAAGCGCGAAAGGCGTTGCGTGCAAAGCGCTGATTTGCTCCAGTCGTCGCGACCGGACGGTCGGGGGGTGAATGGCGTTTCAGGGTCGATTGCCGGAGGAAAGCGCGGATGCCGCGCCACCCGAGGTCGATCCCGCCGCGATTGCCGCCGCGCACGACGGGGTGCGATCGGACCGCTCGATCCAGTTCGACCTTGCCCAGCCTGACGTCCCCGACCCGCCGCCCGACTGGCTGATCCGGCTGTTCGACTGGCTGGCGAGCATGGGACCGCTCTGGCAAATCCTGTTCTGGGTGCTGATCGCGGTGGCGGTGATCGTGCTTCTCCTCGCGCTCGTCCCGCCGCTCCGCGAATGGGTGCTCGACCTGCTGCGGCGCCGCAAACCCGTCACCGTGGACAACGCGCCCGAATGGACGCCCGAGGAAGCCCGCGCCCGCGCGCTGCTGGCGGATGCGGACGCACGCGCCGCGGCGGGCGATTATGACGGTGCGGTCCATATCATCCTGCTCCGCAGCATCGACGATATCGAGGTTTGGCGCGGCCAGCCGCTGACGCCCTCGCTGACCGCGCGCGACATTGCCCGCGCGACCGAATTGCCGGAAGGCGCGCGCGGTGTTTTCGCGCGCATTGCTGCGGTGGTGGAGCGCAGCATTTTTGCAGGCCAACGGCTGTCGGCGGACGACTGGCGCGCGGCGCGCGACGACTATGCCGCCTTTGCGCTGGGGCGCGGCTGATGGATCCGGCAAGCGCCAACCCGTTCGGCACGCGCACTTTGGCGTTCATCATCGCCGCGGGTGTGGTGCTGCTGATCGGATTTCTGTTGATGAGCGGGTTCGGCAATGCGCTGACCCCGGCCAACCCCATCCATCCGAGCGCCACGTCGCGCGCCGGCGTCGGCTTTGCGGCGCTGCGCGAGATCGTCGAGCAGGTCGGACTGGCCGGCGACGATGACGACGCCACCGCCGACTGGGACCATCCGGGGCTGCTGATCCTGACGCCGCGCGTCGACAGCACGAAGGAACAGATTGCCGAGATCATCGACTATCGCTCCTCCTCCGAACTGGCGACGCTGATCGTGCTTCCCAAATGGGCAGTGGCCCCGCTGGAAGGCAATCGCAACTGGGCGGAGGGCCATGGCCTGTTACCGGTGGCTGTGGTCGACGACAAACTGCCCCAGGTCGATGGCGGACTGACCTTTCCCATCGGTCGTACCAGCCCGGCAGAAGTGCTGGCACCCGAAGGCTTCGTGTTGCCCGCAACGATACAGGCGACCCCGCACAACCCGTTCGATGAACAGGAAACGCGCAACGCGATCATCGTGCTGACCGATCATCCGGGCGAAGTCTATCTGATGACCGACCCCGACCTCATCAACAATATCGGCATGAAATCGCCCGGCAATGCCGTGGCGGCGATCCGCCAGCTCGCGCAGATGTCGGAACTGTCGGGACCGGTGGACATCGCGTTCGACATGACGCTGCCGCGCGGGGGTGCAGCGCGCAACCTGGTGCAATTGATGTTCACCCCGCCCTTTCTGGCGGTGACGATCGCGGTGTTCGCCGCGGCGTTGCTGGCAGGGTTTGCAAGCGCCAACCGCTTCGGCCCGGTGCGGCGAGAAGCCCGCGCGGTCGCATTCGGGCGTAGCGCGCTCATCGACAATGTCGCCGCGCTTACTCGCGCCGCGCGGCGCGTGACCGGGGGCGGTGCGCGCCATGCCGATGCGGTGCGCGAGCGGATCGCGAAACGGCTGCACGCGCCACCCGACCTGAAGGACCACGCGCTGACCGCATGGCTTGACGCGCGCGCGCCGGGCTATGCCCAAATCGACCACCGGCTGCGCCATGCGCGCACCGAAAGCGAGCTGCTGGAAGCGGCGCGCGACCTGAACGATCTGCAAAGGGAAATGACGCGATGAAGGTTGAAGACGTCCAGACGCTCGGCGCGCGGATCGACGGCGAGATCGCCAAGGCCGTGGTCGGCCAGGCGGGCACGGTCCGGTTCCTGACGATCGCTTTGCTGTCGGCGGGCCATGTGCTGCTCGAAGGGCCGCCGGGGACTGCCAAGACCTTGCTGGCGCAGAGTTTCGCGCGGACGCTGCACCTCGATTTCGGGCGCATCCAGTTCACCCCCGACCTGATGCCTGGCGACCTGATCGGATCGAACCTGTTCAACTTCCAGGCCAGCCAGTTCGAGCTGACCCGCGGGCCGGTCTTTTGCGAAATCCTGCTCGCCGACGAGATCAACCGCACCCCGCCCAAGACGCAGGCCGCGCTGCTGGAGGCGATGCAGGAACGCAGCATCACGCTCGACGGGCGGACCGAACGGCTGTCCGACCGGTTCACCGTGATCGCGACGCAGAACCCGATCGAGCAGCAGGGCGTCTATCCGCTACCCGAAGCGCAGCTCGACCGGTTCCTGTTCAAGGTCGCGGTAGATTATCCTGATGCGGAGTCCGAACGCGCGATCGTCGCGCAATATGGCACTCGTAGCGGCACGCCGCGCCCCGAGGAAAGCGGGGTGGAAGCGGTCGCCGATGCTGCCGCCATCGCTGCGGCGATCGACACGGTGGCGACCGTGCGGCTGGCGGATGAGGTGATCGATTATGTCGTGGCGCTGGTGCGGGCGACGCGCGACCATCCCGAATTGTCATCGGGCGCATCGTCGCGCGCGGCGGCAGCACTGGCAGGCGCGGCGCGCGCGGCGGCGGCGCTGGAGGGGCGCGATTACGTGATCCCCGACGATGTGAAGGCGCTCGCCCCCGCATTGCTGCGCCACCGGTTGATCCTGTCGCCGACCGCGGAGATTGACGGGCGGCACGTGGACGACATCGTCGCCCGATTGGTCGAAGCGACGGAAGCGCCGCGTTGATCTATCCCACCCAGCGCGCGGTCGTGCTGACCGCCGTGGCGGCACCGGTGGCGCTGCTGGTCGGCGTCGCGGCGCCGGGCGGCTGGGTGTTCGCATTGCTGTGGGTCTGGCTGATCCTGATCCTGTTCGCGGTCGATGCGCTGCTTGCGCGTCCGATCGGCGGCGGGATCGAGGTCGATATGCCGAACGCGGTCAGCGTCGGCGAGCGGTTCGAACTCAAGCCTTCCCTTGCAAGCGGCACCCCGCCGGGCACCGACTTCGCGGTCGAACTGGGCGCGCCCGCAATTCCCGCCGACGGCAACGCGTTCCGGGCAGCGCGGCGAGGAACGGCGCGACTGGCGACGGTCTGGGCGCGGCGCGCTGGGCCGCTTGGGCTCGCCTGGCGGCAGAAGCGTGTGGCGGGCGAAGGCAGCATCGCGATCGTCCCCGATTTGGGACCGGTGCGCGAACAGGGGATGCGGCAATATCTGCGATCGCAGCAACATGGCCTGCGCATCCGCCCCGAAGCAGGCGACGGCAACGAGTTTCAGGCGCTGACCGATTTCCAGCCCGGCATGGCGCGCCGCGCGATCGACTGGAAGGCGTCGGCCAAGCATCTGTCGCTGCTGGCAAGGGAATATCGCACCGAGCGCGCCAATAGTCTGGTGTTCGCGGTTGATGCGGGCCGGGCGATGAGCGATCCGGTCGGCAACGTGCCGCGGGTCGATCGCGCGGTGTCGGCGGCGTTGCTGTCGGCGTTCGTCGCGCTGAGGAGCGGCGACGCGGTGCGGCTGTTTTCGTTCAGCGGACGCCCGAGGGTCGATAGCGGCGGCGTCAATGGCGCGCGCGGTTTCGCGGCGCTCCACAGGGCTGCGGCAGAGATCGATTATGCCGCAGAGGAATCGAATTACACATTGTCGCTCATCACCCTCGACCAGCGATTGCAGCGGCGCTCCATCGTCGTGCTGTTCACCGAATTCACCGATCCGACCAACGCCGAATTGGTGATCACCGCCGCGCGCCGGATGCTGCGCCGCCACCGCGTGCTGTTCGTGTTGTTCGAGGATGTCGAGTTGGAGGCGATCGCCACGCGCCGCCCCGAGCACGCCGACGACGTGACGCGCGCCAATGTCGCGACCACCTTGTTGCGCGAACGCCGCATCGTCATCGAACGGCTGAGGCGCCACGGCATCGACGTGATCGAAGCTTCGCCCGACGCGATGCCGCTGGCGCTGGTCGATCGCTACCTCAGCTTGCGGGAACGCGCATGACCGACTCCCGCCCGCTGTTCGCCGTCCGCCATTTCCGCGCCGAGCGCGAGGAAGACTGGGCGCGGCTGGAGGCGCTGCTCGATCGGGTGGAGAAACGATCGGCCCGCCGCCTGACCGACGACGATCTGAGCGAGTTGCCGCGCCTGTATCGCGCCACGCTGTCGGCGCTGTCGATCGCGCGCGAAACCTCGCTCGACGCGGCGCTGATCGCCTATCTGGAGGGGCTCAGCACCCGCGCCTATTTCATCCTTTATTCGGCACGCGAGCCGATGGGGGTGAAGCTGAAACAGTTCGTCCGCCACGGCCTGCCGCAAGCCGTGCGCGGCATCGTGCCCGAACTGCTGGTGATCGCGGCCTTGTTCTTCGCAAGCGCGCTGGCGGGCTATTTTCTGGTGACCGCCGATCCCGAGTGGTTCGACGCGATGGTCGATCCGTCGCTCGCCGCAGGACGCGACATGGAGGCGAGCGCGGAGACGCTGCGCGCATCGCTCTACGATCCGCCGGGGCAAAGCGGGCTGGAGGTGTTCGCGACGATGCTGTTCACCCATAACAGCCGTATCGCGATCCTGGCGTTCGCTCTGGGCTTCGCGTTCGGGGCGCCGACCTTGTTCCTGATTGCGTCGAACGGCGCGATGCTGGGCGCATTCTATGCCGCGTTCGTGCCGCATGGCCTGGGCTGGGGGCTGACCGGCTGGCTGATGATCCACGGCACGACCGAGATTTTCGCGATCCTGCTGGCGGGCGCGGCGGGGCTGCGTATCGGCCGCGCGGTCGCCTTTCCGGGCAGCCGCGCGCGGATGGCGGCGGCATCCGAAGCGGGGCGGCGCTCAGCGAAGGTGATGGTCGGCGTGGTCGCGATGATGCTGGTCGCGGGTCTGCTCGAAGGGTTTGGGCGGCAGCTCATTTCGCAAGACCTGCCGCGTTACGCGATCGGTATCGTCATGCTGGCGTTGTGGCTGGTCTATTTCTTCGGGGGGCGGCGTGGCGCGCGCGAATAGGCTCTCCCGCACGCTCGACCGCGCATTGGTCACGCCCGAGGGCGTGGTGCTGAACGTGCGGCTGGCGAGCGCATCGGCGCGCGCGGGGGCGCTGACCGTCGACCTGTCGCTGATGCTGGTGACGTTGGGGCTGCTCACCTGGGCGTCGTTCGCCCTGTGGAGCAGCGGAACGGCGGGCGGGATCGCGGCGATCCTGTGGATGCTGGGCTTCTTTGCGCTGCGTAATTTCTATTTCATCGCGTTCGAAAGCGGACCGCGCGCCGCGACCATCGGCAAGCGCCTGGTCAAGCTGCGCGTCGTCGCGCGGGATGGCGGGCGATTGACGACGGGGGCAGTCGTCGCACGCAACATGATGCGCGAGGTCGAACTGATGCTGCCGCTGATGATGCTGGCGATGGCGATGGTCGACGGCGGCGGTGGCGGCACACTGAGCTTCGGTCTCGCCTGGGCGGCGATCTTCCTGTTTCTGCCGCTGTTCAACCGCGACCGGCTGCGCGCAGGCGACATCGTCGCGGGAACGTGGGTGGTCGAGAATGAACGGCGCAAGATCGGCATCGATCTGATCGACGCTGCCGCTGCGAACGGCGATGCGCCCAGCTTCAGCGCGGAAGAGTTGGCGGTGTACGGGACGTTCGAACTCCACAAGCTGGAAGCGGTGTTGCGACAGAACAACGACGCCGCGATCGAGGCGGTGGCGGCGACCATCCGGGGAAAGCTGGGGCGGAGCGATTGGGGCGACGACCGGGTGTTTCTGGAGGCCTATTATGCGGCGCTGCGCGGCGAGCTTGAGGGCGGGTTGCTGATGGGCAAGCGCAAGGCGGACAAGTTCGACACGGTCTAATCCTCCCCGGCACGGGGAGGGGGACCGCTCGCGCAGCGAGTGGTGGAGGGGGTTTTCCGCAGACGCTGTGCTTCTTGGCCCTCCCCCTCCGTCAGCACTTCGTGCTGCCACCTCCCCACGAGTGGGGAGGATTTTAGATATCTCTCGGCAGCCTCAGCATCGCCCCTGCCGCGAGCAGCAACACGACCGCCGCGAACGCCATCGTCCACACCGGCTCGTTTGGAAAGAAGGTCCGCACGATCGTCCCCATGATCGTCGCGACCAGCAATTGCGGCAGAACGACGAAGACGTTGAACAACCCCATATAGATGCCGAGCTTGTGCTGCGGCAGCGTGGAGGCGAGGATCGCATAGGGCATGGCGAGGATCGACGCCCAAGCGATGCCGATGCCGATTTCCGACACCAGCAGCCATTGCGGATCGCGGATGAACAGGAAGCTGGCAAAGCCCGCCGACCCGGCGATCAGGCAGGCGACATGCGTCCGCACCTTGCCCAGCCGCCGGGCGATGGCGGGAAGGAAGAAGGCGGCGAAGATCGCGGCGACGCCGTTATACATGGCGAACAGGATGCCAACCCAGTTGCCGCCTTCGTTATACGCCGCCGACGCCGGATCGGCCGAACCGAACGCATATTGCGCGACGACCGGCGTGGTATAGATCCACATGATGAACAGCGCCGACCAGGTGAAGAACTGAACCAGCGCCAGTTTCTTCATGATGTCGGGCATGCCCGCAAAATCGCCGACGACATGGGTGAGGAGGTTATCGTCCTTGCCCCGCGCCGCCATCGCACCCGCGACGATCCGCGCCAGGCCATAGGCCGCGACCAGCCCGGCGAGCAGGTAGATTTCCTTTTCCAGCCCCGCCGCAACCACCAGCACGGCGATCGCGGCCCCCGCGCCGATCCAGGCGAGCCCGCCCGCGGTCGCGGCTGGCGGCACCGGTGCGGGCGCGTGTTCGACGCCCTCGCGACCGTCGAAGCGCGCAAGTTGTTCGGGCGAATATTCGCGCGTTGTGAACACGGTCCACAACACCGCGGCGAGCAGCACCGCGCCGCCGAAATAGAAGCTGTAGCGTACCGTGTCTGGCACGCCGCCACCCGCCGCGACGTTGCTGACGCCCCAGGCGTCGAGCAGCCACGGCGTCGCCGATCCGATCACCGCGCCGGTGCCGATGAACGCGGTCTGGAATGCGTATCCCTGAGTATGCTGGTCCTTGCCCAGCATGTCGCCGACAAAGGCGCGAAACGGCTCCATCGACACGTTGAGCGCAGCGTCGAGCACCCATAGCAGCAGCGCCGCGACCAGCAGCACCGGGGCGTTGGGCATTCCCGCCAGCGCCAGCGCCGCGCAGATCGCACCGCCGAAGAAATAGGGTCGCCGCCGCCCGAACCGGCCCCAGGTGCGGTCGCTGTAATGACCGATCACCGGCTGGACCAGCAGCCCGGTCAGCGGCGCCGCCACCCACAATATCGCGAGATCGTCGATGCCGGTCCCCAGCGACTGGAAGATGCGGCTCATATTCGCATTCTGCAGCGCGAAGCCGATCTGGATGCCGAAAAAGCCGAAGCTGATGTTCCACAGCCCCCAGAAACCCTGGCGCGGCTTGATGGCCGGTTGCATGTCCATCATCGTCGTCCCTTTAAAGCGGATGGCTCGCGCCGCACGACTGGCGGACGACGAGGCGGGTCGGGAGCAGTTGCGCCTCGACCGGTTGTTCGCGGATGCGGCCCAGCAAGGTTTCGACCAGGGTGCGCCCGGCGAGCGCCGGATCCTGCATGACGGTGGTCAGCGGCGGATTGGCCTGGGTCGCGGCGGGAATGTCGTCGAAGCCGACCACCGCGACATCCTCTGGCACCCGCATTCCCGCCGCCGCCAGCGCGCGCATCGCGCCGAGCGCGATCAGGTCGGATGCAGCGAGGATCGCGTCGAAGGACTGGCCGCTCGCGATCAGCGCCTCCGCCGCCGCCTGCCCTGCTGCTTCGGTGGTGATCGCATCGACCTGAAGCCCGCGATCAGGGGTGAGGCCCGCCGCCTGATGCGCCGCGAGATAGCCGCGATAGCGGTCGTGAAATTCGGGATAATGCGAATCCGCCGAGCCGAGAAACGCGATCCGGCTGCGCCCGTGCGCGATCAGGTGGCGCGTCGCGGCCTCACCACCGCCCAGATTGTCGCAACCGATCGTCAGGTTCGCCGGGTCCGAGCTGACCGCGCCCCAGCGGACGAAATGCGTCCCCTGTTCGACCAGCGATTCGATGCGGCTGCGATAGAGTTCGTAGTCGCCGTAACCGAGCAGGATCAGCCCGTCGGCGCGGCGGCTGTCCTCGTAATCGGTGTGCCAGTCGGCCGACATCTGCTGGAAAGACACCAGAAGGTCGTGGTCGTGCGCGCCGCATGCGCGCATGATCGACCCAAGCATCGACAGGAAGAACGGGTTGATCGCGCTTTCGTCCGGCGTCGGATCTTCGAAGATCAGCAGCGCCAGCGTCCGCGCATGGCGCGTGCGGAGATTGGACGCCGCCTTGTCGACGCGGTAGTTCATCCGCTTGGCGATCGCCTCCACCCGCTTGCGGGTCGCATCGGACACCCGTGAGCTGCCCGACAGCGCGCGCGACACCGTTGGCTGGGAGACACCCGCCGCCTGCGCAATGTCGAACGATGTCACCTTGCGCGCCATGATCGCGTGTCCGTCCTCTCCGTGCAGCCAGGCGATGTCTTCCCGCCGGTTCATGCTGCGCAGCGAACCAACCCCAACTGCGCGGCGGCGTCAATCGAAACGGCCCATGCGCGCAAGTCCGACCTGCCGTAACGGAAGGCGCAAAAAACGCCCGCGCTGCCGAAGGTTTTGGCGGGTTCAGTGCATAAAATTGAATACGTATGTCCAATTCTGGTCGCATCCCCGGCATCGTCATATTCAAATGGAGGACCACCCGCCCGGCACAGGCGAGGGTGGATTACACGGGCGCAGCCAGCGACATCGCGACACCCAAGAATCGCGTCGGTTCGGCACGCCTGCACAAGGGGAGGATTTCGATGCGGGTTTCCATCAGCAATCGTCGGCGCGCATCCCTGCGCCTGTCGCTCGGCGCGAGCATCGCGGCGCTCGCCATCGCCGCGCCGTCGGTCGCCTTCGCGCAGGACGCGTCGGTCGAGGAAGAAACGCAGGAAGGCAACATCGTCGTCACCGGTTTCCGCGCCGCGCTGGAAAGCGCCATCGCCGAAAAGAAGGACCGCGACCAGGTCGTCGAATCGATTTCCGCCGAAGACATTGGCAAGCTGCCCGACGCGTCGATCGCCGAATCGATCTCGCGCCTGCCCGGCCTGACTTCGCAGCGCGTGTCGGGGCGCTCCAACGTCATCTCGATCCGCGGTTTCGCGCCCGATTTCTCGACCACTTTGCTCAACGGTCGCGAGCAGACCTCGACCGGCGACAACCGCGCGGTCGAATATGACCAGTATCCGTCGGAAACGATGAGCCAGGTGCTCGTCTACAAGACCGGCCAGGCCGATCTGGTCGGCCAGGGCCTGTCGGGCACGGTCGATCTGCGCACCGTCCGCCCGCTCGAGTACGGACGCCGCGCGCTGTCGGTCGGCGCACGCGGCAGCTATGCCGATCTCGGCGCGCTGAATGCGGGGTCGAAGGAATATGGCTACCGGCTGAGCGCGACCTATATCGACCAGTTCGCCAACGACACGCTGGGCATCGCGCTGGCGGCCAATTACCTTGACGAGCCCTATCAGATTCAGGAATTCAACGCCTGGGGCTATGCCGGGACGGTCAATGACGGTCCTCCCTTCGTGATCGGCGGGTCCAAATCCTATGTCAGTTCGACCCAGTTGAAGCGGCTGGGCCTGTCGGGCACCGTCCAGTGGCGTCCGCACCCCAATTTCACCTCGACCGTCGATGCCTTCTATTCTGATTTCGACGACGATCAGGTGAAGCGCGGGATCGAATTGCCGCTGTGGTGGGGCGGTCGCCCGCTGTCGAACGCGGTGGTCGAAGGCAATCAGGTCGTCTCGGGCACCTTTACCGGGGTCAAGGGCGTGATCCGCAACGACAGTTTCGAGCGCAAGGCCAAGCTCTATTCGTTCGGCTGGAACGGCAGCTGGCAGGGCGATGACGGCTGGAACGTGACGGCGGACGTCAGCCTGTCCAAGACCGACCGCACCGAAACCGTGCTCGAAACCTATGCCGGCACCGCCTATGGTGCAGCGAACGGCGCGACCGACACGATCGATTTCGTATCGACCGAAACGGGCGCCTTCTTCACCTCGCGCCTCGATTATTCGGACCCCAATCTGATCCGGCTGACCGACCCGCAGGGCTGGGGCGGATCGAACGTCCAGGCGGGCTATTACAACGGCCGCATCGTCGAGGATCGGATCCTGCAATACCGGCTCGAAGTCGAAAAGGAGCTGGAAGGGTTCCTTCGCTCGGTCAAGGTCGGGATGAACTACACCGATCGCGACAAGTCGCTGACGCCGGACGAATTCCTGCTGGTGCTGCCGAACGGCGCGCTGTCGGCGCCCATCCCGCAACAGTTCATCCTGGGATCGACCAGCCAGGACTATCTGGGTCTTGGACCCATCCTGTCCTACGATCCGCGCCAGCTGCTTGAAGGCGGCGTCTATACCCGTGTGCTGAACACCAGCCTCGATGTTCCGGCCAAGGCCTTCTCGATCAGCGAAGACCTAATGAGCGTCTATGCCCAGGCCAATATCGACCAGGACATCGGCACCGCACGGCTGACCGGGAATGTCGGTGCGCAGGTGGTGTGGGCCGAACAGGATTCGGCGGGCCTGGTCGCGGCGAACGGCGCGCTCAATCCGGTGACGGCGGGCGCCGACTATGTCGATTTCATGCCGTCGGTGAACCTGTCGTTGCGCACCGCAGGCGATTTCGTGATCCGTGCCGCCGCCGCGCGCCAAGTGATGCGCCCGCGCCTCGACGACATGCGCGTTGCGCTCAGCTATGGCTATGACACCGCGAACCAGATCATCAACGGGGGCGGCGGCAACCCGTTCCTGCGCCCGATCCGGTCGAACAGCTACGACCTGTCGTTCGAGAAATATTTCGGCACGTCGGGCTATATCGCCGCGCAGTTCTTCTACAAGGATCTGAAGAGCTACGTATACAACCTCGAACGGGTGTTCGATTATACCGGCTATCCGCTGCCGTCGAACGCGCCTGTCGGCGTCTCGCCGATCGGCCTCGCCAACACGCCGATCAACGGCGACGGCGGCAGCATCTATGGCGTCGAGCTGGCGGGCACGCTGCCGCTGGGCGAATTCATCGGCGCGCTCGACGGCTTCGGGCTGACCGGCGGCGTTTCCTATACCGAGACCGAAATCAGCCCGACGCCGGGCGGCGATCCCGAGGATATTCCCGGCTATTCGAAATGGGTCGCCAACGGCACCGCCTATTTCGAGAAATGGGGCTTCAACGTTCGCGGTTCGGTGCGCTATCGCTCGACCTTCCAGGGTGAATTGTCGGGCTTCGCCGCCAACCGCGTCCGCCGCCGCGCACTGGACGAAACGATCTTCGACGCGCAGATCGGCTATGACTTCCAGCCCGGCTCCGCGCTCGAAGGTCTGTCGGTGTTCGTTCAGGGACAGAACCTGACCGATGAGCGGTTCGCGACCACCAACCCGGATTCGCCGCTCCAGGTGATCGATTATCAGACCTATGGCCGCCGCTTCCTGGCAGGGGCGTCCTTCAAGTTCTGATCGAGCGTGCCGGGGCGGGGCAGTCCCCGCTCGCCCCGGCAGAATATCCGATTAACCTGCCGATCCGCGTCTGACCGAGGGAGGGCCGTGCCATGACCGAAGCGACCGCGCCCGGTAAGCGCCGGATCGTCATCGTCGGCGGCGGCACCGCGGGGTGGATGTGCGCGGCGGCGTTTTCGCGGTTCCTGTCGCGCGATCTTTGGCAGGTCACGCTCGTCGAAAGCGACGCCATCGGCACGGTCGGCGTCGGTGAGGCGACGATTCCGCAAATCCGGTTGTTCAATGCCGGGCTGGGGGTGGACGAGGGCGAGTTCCTGGCCGCCACGCAAGGGACGATCAAGCTGGGCATCGCGTTCGACGGCTGGACGCGCGAGGGCGACAGCTATCTCCACGGGTTTGGCGAGGTCGGGCGTGGGCTGGGGCTTGTCGGCTTTCACCACTACTGGCTGCGCGCGCGCGCGGCGGGCAAGGCCGATGATTTCGGCGCCTATTCGCTCAACAACATGGCCGCCCGCGCGGGCAAGTTCGCACGGATCGACCAGCCGCAGGGGCCGGTTCCCGCCATGCCCTATGCCTATCATTTCGACGCCGCGCTCTATGCGAAATTCCTGCGCGGCTATGCCGAGGTGCGCGGGGTCGATCGGGTCGAAGGTCGCATCGTCTCCACAACACGCGGCAATGACGGCGACATTGAACGGCTGTTGCTCGACGGTGAACACGGCGTCGATGGCGACCTGTTCATCGACTGCTCGGGCTTTCGGTCGCTGCTACTTGGTGAGACGCTGGGTGTCGGCTACGAGGACTGGTCGCATTGGCTGCCCTGCGACCGCGCGGTGGCGGTGCCGAGCGCGCGGATCGCCGACCCCATCCCCTATACCCGCGCGATCGCGCGGCCAGCCGGGTGGCAATGGCGCATCCCGCTCCAGCATCGGACCGGCAACGGCTATGTCTATGCAAGCAGGCATCTCTCGGACGACGAGGCGGCGGCGGCCCTGCTCGCCAATCTCGACGGCCCGCCCGAAGCCGATCCGCGACCCCTGCGCTTCACGCCGGGCAAGCGGCAGGCGTTCTGGGTGCGCAATTGCGTCGGCATCGGGCTGGCGGGCGGGTTTCTGGAGCCGCTTGAATCGACCAGCATCCACCTGATCCAGACGGCCATCGCGCGCATCCTGCAATTCCTGCCGTCGAGCGAAATGCGCGACGCGGACCGCGCCGAATATGACCGGCTGTCCCATGTCGAATTCGATCGCATCCGCGACTTCATCATCCTCCATTACCACGCCAACCAGCGCGACGGGCAACCGCTCTGGGATCATGTGCGCCACATGGAATTGCCCGACGAACTCTCCCGGAAGATCGCGCTGTTCCGCGCCTCCGCCCGCCTGTCGCGCCGTGACGAGGAATTGTTTGCCGAACCCGGCTGGCTTCAGGTGATGATCGGCCAGGGCATCATGCCCGAGGCCTGGTCGCCGCTCGCCGATCAGATCGGCGCGGAGGAACTGACGCAATTCCTCGACACCGTGCATTCGGTCGTGCGCCGCACCGCCGACGCCCTGCCGACGCACAGTCAGTTTCTGGAAGCGAACCGCGCTTCCCCCGCCCCGACCCCTAGCCGGAGCCAATTCGCATGAAGACCCCCCTCCCCCTGCGCGCGCTCGCGCTTGCCGCGAGCGCCGCCTTTTTGTCCACGCCTGCCTCCGCCCAGGAATTTCGCGAGCGGCTGCCGCAGGACGAAGTCCTGTATTTCATGCTCCCCGACCGGTTCGAAAATGGCGACACATCCAACGACCGAGGTGGCATCCGTGGCGGCAAGATGGATCATGGCTTCGACCCCACGCACAAGGGCTTCTTCAACGGCGGCGATCTGGCCGGGATCATCAAGCGGCTTGATTATATCCAGGCGCTGGGCGCGACCGCGATCTGGCTGGGGCCGATCTACAGGAACAAGCCCGTGCAGGGCGGGCCGGGCCAGGAATCCGCAGGCTATCACGGATACTGGATCACCGATTTCACCCGCGTCGATCCGCATTTCGGCACCAATGAGGAAATGAAGGTATTCGTCGATGCCGCCCATGCGCGCGGGATCAAGGTCTATCTGGACATCATCACCAACCACACCGCCGACGTCATCCAGTATCGCGAATGCCCGAAAAGCGCGTGCGAATATCGCAGCCGCGCCGACTATCCCTATTCGACGCAGGGCGGACCCGAGGGCAAGGCGATCAATCCGGGGTTCGCGGGCGATCAGGTGATGACGGCGGAGAATTTCGCCAAGCTCACCAACCCCAATTTCGCCTACACGCCCGTCGTGCCGCGCGCCGAACGCAACGTGAAGGTACCTGCCTGGCTGAACGATCCGATCTATTACCACAATCGCGGCAACACGACGTTCCGCGGGGAAAATTCGACAATGGGCGATTTCGTCGGGCTGGACGATCTGTTCACCGAAAATCCGCGCGTCCTGCAAGGCATGATCGACATCTATGGCGACTGGATCGACCAGTTCGGCGTCGACGGGTTCCGCATCGACACCGCGCGCCATGTGAACCCCGAATTCTGGGGTCCGTTCAGCCGTGCAATGATGGAGCGGGCCAAGGCCAAGGGCATTCCGAACTTCCATATTTTCGGCGAGGTCGCCAATGATGGCGATGCGGGCGATCTGGCGCTGCATACGCGCGTGCACGAATTGCCGACGGTGCTCGACTTCGCGTTTCGCGCGGCCGTCCAGCAGACGGTGGCAGGCGACAAGGGCACCGATGTGCTCGCCAATCTGTTCGTCCGCGATGCACTGTACGAAGGCGGAGAGGCGACGGCGCTGCAACTGCCGACCTTCATCTCCAACCACGATCATGGCCGGTTTTCGACCGACGTGCGCAAGGGTTTCCCGCAGGCGTCGAATGCCGAAATCCTCGCACGCACCCGGCTCGCGCATTCGATGCTGATGCTGCTGCGCGGGGTGCCCACCGTCTATTCGGGCGACGAACAGGGGTTCATCGGCGACGGCAACGATCAAGATGCGCGCGAAAGCCTGTTCCCGTCCAAGGTTGCGGTTTACAACGACAACGTCCTGCTCGGCACGACCAAGACGACCGCCGACAGTAATTTCGACACCGACCACCCGCTGTTCGCGCATATCGCGCATTTGGCGAAGCTGCGCGTCGAGCATCCGGCGCTCACTCGTGGGCGTCAGATAACGCGCAATTACGGCGAGAAGCCGGGGCTGTTCGCGGTGTCGCGCTTCGATCCGACGAGCGGCGCCGAATATCTGGTCGCGTTCAACACCTCGGCACAGTCCATCACCGTCAATGTCGAGGTCGATCCCGCCAACGACACGTGGACGACGCTGGCGGGCAAATGCGCCGCGCGTTCGACCGCCCCCGGCAGCATCGCGCTCACCCTTCCCGCCTTCGGTCACGCGGTTTGCGCGGCCAAGTGAAAGCCAGTCCTTCGATGAACGCTCCTCAGGCCATTTCCGTGCTTCCCGCGACCGGCACCACCGCCGAATGGTGGCGTGGCGCGGTGATCTATCAGGTCTATCCGCGCAGTTTTGCCGATAGCGACGGCGACGGCGTCGGCGATTTGAACGGGATCACGCAAAAGCTCGACCATATCGCGTCGCTGGGCGTCGATGCGGTGTGGGTGTCGCCCTTCTTCACCTCTCCCATGCGCGATTTCGGTTACGACATCGCCGACTTCTGCGATGTCGATCCCATCTTCGGCACCATCGCCGATTTCGACGCGCTGGTGGCGAAGGCGCACGACCTGGGGCTGAAAGTGCTGATCGATCAGGTCTGGTCGCACACCTCGGACCAGCATTCATGGTTTCAGGAAAGCCGCGCCAGCCGCAGCAATGCGCGCGCCGACTGGTATGTGTGGGCCGACGCCAGGCCCGACGGATCGCCGCCGACCAACTGGCAGTCGGTGTTCGGTGGCCCGGCCTGGACCTGGGACGCGCGGCGCGGGCAATATTATCTGCACAATTTTCTGGTGGAACAGCCCGATCTGAACTTTCACAACCCCGACGTGCAGCAGGCGATCCTCGACGTCGCCAAATTCTGGCTCGATCGCGGAGTCGACGGCTTTCGCATCGATGCGATCAATTTTGCGATGCACGACCCCGAATTGCGCGACAATCCGCCCGCGCCCGACACCGGGCTCCCGCGCACACGCCCGTTCGATTTCCAGCAGCATGTCTATAATCAGAGCCATGCCGACATTCCCAAATTCCTGGCGCGGGTGCGCGCTTTGGCGGACAGCTATCCCGGCGGGCGGTTCACCGTTGCCGAAGTCGGCGGGCCGTCGCCCGAGGCCGAAATGCACGCCTTCACCGCAGACGACCGGCATCTCAACAGCGCTTACGGCTTCAATTTCCTCTATGCCGACCGGCTGACTCCCGCCCTGGTGCGCGATGCCGTGGCGGGCTGGCCCGATGCGCCGGGGATCGGCTGGCCGAGCTGGGCATTCGAAAATCACGACGCGCCGCGTGCGGTATCGCGCTGGGCGATGCCGGGCGAGCGCGACCGCTTCGCGCGGATGAAGATGCTGCTGCTGATGAGCTTGCGCGGCAACGCGATCCTGTTCAACGGCGAGGAACTGGGGCTGACCCAGGTCGACGTGCCGTTCCATCACCTGCAGGATCCCGAGGCGATCGCCAACTGGCCGCTGACCCTGTCGCGCGACGGGGTGCGGACACCGATTCCATGGGAGCGCGACGCCGCCAATGTGGGCTTCACCACCGGCACGCCGTGGCTGCCGATCGGCGAGGATCATGCCGAGCGTGCCGTCGATGTTCAGGAAGCCGATCCGGCGTCGCTGCTCAACCTCACTCGTGAACTGATCGAATTGCGCAAGGCCAATCCGGCGCTGGCGCGCGGCACGATGACGGTGGGGCGGGCGACCGACAGCCTGTTGATCTTCGAGCGCGCGAGCGGTGATCAGCGGCTGTGCTGCGCGTTCAACCTCGGGAGCGACCCGATCCAGTGGCAGCCCGACGGCGCCCATGCCGACCGCGTGCTGGTCGCGGTCAACGACGCGACGCCGCAACTACTGCCACCGCGTTCGGGGCTGATTATCGACCTCGGCAGGTAGGAAAGGAGGATTGGCTCGCGCAAAGGCGCGAAGGCGCGAAGGGAGTCGAGACTTACCGCGTAGCGACCCACATCGTCCTGGCGCCTTATGGCTTCGTTCATGATCGAAGGCCGCCATCGCGGCAGTCGATTCATCTTCGCGCCCTTGCGCCATTGCGCGAGCCATTCCCTTTCTTCTTTCTCGCTCGCAAAAAAGGCCCGGCATCGCTGCCGGGCCTTTCTTTTGGTCGCGCTCACGACAGATCAGTGGTTGGCGACCACCCGTTCCTCGCCCTCGCCGATCGCGCGGATCGGGGCGCCCTTCGCCATGATCGCGAACAGGCACAGCAAGCCGTAGCAGACCATCGGCACGACGAACGCGGTCGAATAGCTGGTCGCGTCCGACACCAGGCCGACCAGCGGCGGGATTGCAGCACCACCGACGATGCAGGTGCACAGGAAGCCCGACGTCGCCGCCGCGCTTGCGCTCGAACGCTCGAGAGTCAGCGTGAAGATCACCGGGAACATGATCGAGTTGAACAGCCCGATCGACAGCGCGATGAAGCCCGCCGCGATCCCGCCGATCGAGAACACGTAGAAGCACATCGCTGACACGATCGCGGTCGCGGCGATCAGCAGCGCCCAGGCGGGCACGCGGGTCAGCAGCACCGATCCGATCATCCGGCCGACCATCGCCCCGCCCCAATATAGCGACACGAGCTTGCCTGCGTCCTGAAGCGAAATGCCGGGCGTGCCGTCGAGCGTGACGATCCAGCCGAGCAGCGGCACGGCTTCGGCCGGGTTGTAATTGCCCCAGACGCCCGGTGAATTGAGCAGGAACGCGATCTGCGCACCGATCGACACCTCGGCACCGACATAGAGGAAAATGGCAGCCCCCCCCAGGATGGTCCATTTCGACGAAAGCGCATCGCGCAGCGTCTCGCCGATACCGACGCGCGGGTCACCGATCAGCGGCGCGGCCGCATCGACGCGCTTGCGCTGCCACAGGAAGAACACGAACAGCGCCGTGATCAGCCCCGCGATCCAGAAATAGGCGAAATCGATGCCGATCAGCGCGTTCGCCCGCGCCTGTTCGCTCACCACCTCGCCAGGCTGGACGCCCAGTCCTTCGAGGAACAGCACCGCGCCGATATAGGGGCCGATAAAGGTGCCGAGGCTGTTGAAGGTCTGGCTGAGCGTCAGGCGAAAATGGCTGTATTTCGGATCACCCAACGCGGCCGCGAGCGGATTGGCCGCAACCTGGAGGATGGTGATGCCGCTCGCGAGGATGAACAGGCCGAGCAGCACCAGCGTATAGACGGCGAGGTTGGCGGCGAGCAGCATCACCATGCAGCCCGCGATCATCAGGACGAGCGCGACGAGGATCGACGGCGCCGCCCGCCGCCGCGCGACCAGCACTGCCGCAGGGAGCGAAACGAGACCGTACGCGATGAAGAAGGCGGAAGCCGAGAGCATCGCCTGAGTATGGGTAAGGCTGAAAATCCCCGACACCGCCGCGATCAGCGGGTCGATCATCGAGGTGATGAAGCCCCAGGCGAAGAACAGAGTGGTGACCGCGGCAAAGGCGCCGATGGTCGATGATCGTTGCGCTGTCATGCACGCTCCCCGAAACGGTTTTGCCGAACGGTCAGACCGATTTTCCGCCGTCCGAATCAGGGGGGTTTGCAACAGAAGGTTC
The DNA here is from genome assembly GCA_023418595.1 of Pseudomonadota bacterium. Taxonomy (GTDB): domain Bacteria; phylum Pseudomonadota; class Alphaproteobacteria; order Sphingomonadales; family Sphingomonadaceae; genus Sphingomonas. The sequence continues at coordinate 8,336 of JAEZZI010000002.1, read as the reverse complement.
CCGATTGCCAGCCTTTGTGGTCATCAGCCCCTCCGGGGGCGCGCGACAACATTGGCCTTACCGCCCGACCTCATGGTTGTATTTCGCGCCCGTCCCACGCGAAAATCCGACCGCTGGCGCCCGGATCAAGGCGATCGACGACGGTCAGCAACGCACGTGCGGCAAAATCGGAATGGAACAGTTTTCCCTCCGCGACGCCGCGCTGGAACGGCGCGCTGAGCGGCGTATCGACGGTGCCGGGATGGAGTGCGGCCACCACCGCCTTCGGTCGCGAGCGCGCGACTTCGATCGATGCGGTCCGCACCAGCATGTTGAGTGCCGCCTTCGACGCGCGATAGCCGTACCAGCCGCCGATGCGGTTGTCGGAAATGCTGCCGACCCGCGCCGATAATGAAGCGACGACGCTGCGGCGGTCTCGTGGCAGACGCGGTGCGGCATGCTTGATCGCCAGCGCCGGTCCGATCGCGTTAACCGCGAAGTTGCGCGCCATCCAGTCGGGATCGAGGTCGCGCAGGCTCCGTTCCGGGCGACGCTCGCCATCGTGCAGGATCCCGCTGGCAATCAGCAGCAGGTCGATGTCGCCGTCGATACGCTCGAATGCCGCGGCGATACTTGCTTCGTCGGTGAGGTCGATGCGGCCCGCAACCGCGCCGTCGATCGCCGCATCGCCCGTTCGCGTCAGCGCGTGGACAGCGCCGTACTGCGCCCGCCCCACCAGCGCGCGGACCAGCGCCGCGCCGATCCCGCCGCTTGCCCCGATCACCACTGCCGATCCGGTCATCGCTCGCCCGTCCCTTCGATCGCGTCACTTACGCCCTTGTTCGCACGGAAGCGCTTCGCCAAGAAGGGGGCAACCATGTTCGAGGGGATATTGTCACATGAAACCGTTCGCGCTTCCGCTTGTCGCGCTGGCAATGCTTGCCGCCGGACCCGCTTATGCCCAGCGCATGGTGGACTTTGCCGCCACCGCGCCGACATCGGGTACGCTGGTGCTTCCGCTATCGAACGCTGCCGAGATCGCGACGCGCGCGCCCGGCCTCGACGAGGCCGCTCGCGATGCGGTCGCCCGTGCGCTGGCCGCGCAGGAATTCGATTTCGGTAAGGGATCGACCGCGACCGTCGCGGCGGCCGGGGGCTACCGTTCGGTGGTGGTGATCGGCATGGGCAGCGATACACTTGCCGCGACCGACCTGCACGAACTGGGCGCGGTCGCCGCGCGCGAGACCATGGGTGCGACCGGGCCGGTGGCGATCGCCGCGGGTGGCCTGCCCGAAGGCGCCGCCGCCGAACTGGGCCTGGGCGCGCGTCTGGGCGGCTATGCGTTCGACACTTACAAGGCGAAAGATGCCAAGGCAGCCGCGCCAGCGCCGATTACCGTGATCGGCACGGGAGGCGCGAACTGGGACCGGCGCAACGCGGCGCTGGCCGACGGGGTGGCGCTGGCCCGCGACCTGATTTCCGAGCCCGCCAACGTCATCTATCCCGAGAGCTTCGTCGATCGCACGCTCAAGGCGCTGGCGGGCACGCGCGGCGTCACCATCGAAGTGCTCGACGAGGCTGAGATGGAGCGGATGGGAATGGGCGCGATCCTGTCGGTGGGCAAGGGTTCGGCTCGCCCGCCGCGGATGCTCGTCATCCATTATCGCGGGTCGAACGCGCAGCCGGTGGTGCTGGCGGGCAAGGGCATCACCTTCGACACCGGCGGCATTTCGATTAAGCCGTCATCGGGCATGTGGCGGATGAAGGGCGACATGGCGGGCGCAGCTGCGGTCGTCGGGACCATCCATGCCCTCGCCAAATCGGGCGCGCCGGTCAACGTCGTCGCGATCGCCGCGCTTGCGGAAAACATGCCCGGCGACGCCGCGACGCGTCCCGGCGATATCGTCCGCGCGATGAACGGCAAGACGATCGAGGTGCTGAACACCGATGCCGAAGGGCGCATGGTGCTGGCCGATGCGGTCGCTTACGCGGAGTCCAAGTTCAAACCCGCCGCCATCGTCGATATCGCGACGCTGACAGGGGCGAAAGTTACCGCGCTCGGCACCGATTACGGTGCCTTGTTCGCGCGGCAGGACGGGCTGGCCGACCAGTTGCAGCGCGCGGGCGAGGCGACGGGCGAGAAGGTGTGGCGGCTGCCGCTGGCCGATCGCTACAATCGCAGCATCCGCGGCGAGTTCGCCGATTACTCCAATTCGGGCGAAGGCGCGCCGGGTGCAGGCTATGGCGCGGCGTTCATCGGCGCGTTTGTGACGCCGGAGACGCCGTTCGCGCATATTGATATTGCCGGGATGCAGTTCGGGATCACGGGCCCGCTGACACCGACGGGCGTCGATGCGTTCGGCGTGCGGCTGCTGGAGAGCTTCGTACGCAATTTCCAGCCGGTGACCGGCAAATAGGCCAACCCAAACCGTTCGTGCTGAGTGACGCCGCAGGCGCGTATCGAAGCACTGTCCTTCTTGGCACGAAGAAACGAAAGTGGTTGGCTACGCCGCCCTTCGGGTCGACAAGCTCAGCACGAACGGTGTTGAGATAGAACTGTTCAATCCTAACCCTTGCGGCTGGCCTCGAACAGGAACCACGCACGCTCCTCGGCCTGGTCGGTCCAGTCGTCGAGGATGCCGCTGGTCGCATTGTCCCTAGCCTCGTCGACGATGTCCTTGGCCTCGCGCAGCAGTTCGACGAGCTTCAGATTATCCTCGCGCAGTTCGGCGAGCATATCTTCAGGCTTCACGAATTCCTTGTCGTTGTCCTCGATCGTCTGGTGACGCGCAATGTCGCCGATCGACCGCAGCGTCGTGTTGCCGGTCTTTCGAACCCGCTCTGCAATCGCGTCGGTGGTGCCCAGTATCTGCGTCGCCTGATCGTCGAGCATCAGGTGGTAGTCGCGGAAATGCGGGCCGGAGACGTGCCAGTGGAAATTCTTGGTCTTCAGGTACAGCGCGTAACTGTCGGCAAGGATGCCGTTCAGCGCCTGCGCCACCGTCTTGGTCGCGTTGGTCTTCAGGTCGGTCGGGGTGTCGAGTGCGGCGTTGGTCATGATGCCCTCCAATGATTTGGTTCGGACATGAAACGAGGATGCAGACGATTGGCTCCGTGTCGCGCTGACAAGATTCGCCGGTTGCGGTGATCGATCCGCTAGATCAGGCCCCAAGCCGAAAGTGCGAGCAGTACGCCGACCAGCGCAAAGATCGCGGCGGTGGGATAGCGGATCCAGCGGTGCGGCAGGCGCGACCATGCGGCCTCCCCCATCGCAACGGCGACGACGGTCGGGATCATCGCGCCGAGCGTCGCGCCGAGCGCGGGCAGCAGCGGACTGGCGCTCCAAGCGGAAAAGCCGAGCGCCAGAAATTGGGTGCGGTCACCAAAAGCGAGGATGAACGCGCCGAGAAAGGCGGTGGCCACCGAACCGATCCGCCAGCCTTCCAGCCGGTCGAGTTTTCCCTGACGCCACGCCATGCCGAACGCGCCGAACAGGAAGGCGAGGCCCAGAATCAGGCGGCGCGCCTCGGGCGTCATGACGTTCGCCATGATGAGCCCGGCGCCAGCGGCGAGCGAAAAGCCGATCAGATGCGCGGCGGCAAAGGCGAGCAGCACCCGGCGCGGCGCGGCGTAGCGGTCCGACAGCACCGCTACCAGCATCGGTGCGCGGTCGGAAAATTGGGCGAACGCAGCCGCGACCAGAACCGGAAGGAATGCGTCCATCGGGTTGGTGGATCAGCCGCCGTAGCGGACGATGCAGGCAGCGGCGAAGGCCGCATCGGCATCGGCATCGCGTCGGTCGCACCCGACCGCATCGCGCAGGATCGACAGCCAGCCATGGATCATCGCGCGGTGTTCACCCCGCGCCAGCGCCGAATCGATCGCGTGGATGACGGTAACCGCGGGCTGGATGCCGTTGGCGTGCGCGAGCTTGCGAATCGATTCGAGTTCGCACGCCAGATCATTCGGTCGGCTGTGATCGGCGCGGGCATCGATCAGGTCGATGCGGGCGGATAGTTCGGCGACGATCGCCGGTTCGACTGCTCTGGCGGCCATATGCTCACCCCCCAAAGTCCGTGAGATTGCGGGCGAGCACGATCTTGCGCCCACATGGTAAACGAAGGATGAAGCACTGCGTATTTGCGCGCGCGACTTGACTTTGCGGGCGCGATATCGCATCCGCTCGCATCTGTTGGGCGGCCGCGGTCAAGCGCGTGCCGCTCTTTGCCGTTTTTCACAGTTTCAAGGGTTTCAGGGTCATGGCCAAGCCGACCACCGTCAAGATCAAGCTCGTCAGCTCGGCCGATACCGGCTTCTTCTACGTCACCAAGAAGAATCCGCGCACTCAGACCGAAAAGCTGTTGTTCCGCAAATATGACCCCGTCGTGCGCAAGCATGTCGATTTCAAGGAAGCGAAGATTAAGTAACCCTGGTTTCGGGCAGCCTGAGGCTGCTCGCCGGTTTGCTGTTTCTGATGCGGCCCGCCTGCCCCACCGGTCCTCCGGTGCGGCGGCGGGCCGATTCGCGTTTGCGGGATATGCGATCGCTCGATCGACTGGCCAACCGGCACACTTCAACCGCGCTCAGGCTGAGTTTGTCGAAGCCTTTGGTTGCCCCGCACGCTCAAACCGGCTTCGACAGGCTCAGCCTGAGTGCGATGAGTGAGCGCGCCAGACAAAGCCGAGAATGCTCCGTCCGCACTCCCGCGCATGCGGGAGTACGAGGCGTCTTAGACATTGGTCGGATGCACCACCGATGTCGGGCCAAAACCGGTCCCGCGCCCACGCGAATCACATCAACGCGCGAACCTCGTCGATGAAGCGCGCGAGCGAAATCGGTTTGGTGACATAGGCGTTGGCCCCCGCCGCGCGGACGCGTTCCTCATCCTCGCGACCGGCATAGGCAGTGACCGCCATCACCGGCACGGGCTTCAGCTTGGCATCGGCGCGCAGCGCGCGGATCAGATCGGTGCCCGACAGATGCGGCAGCTGAATATCGGTAATGACGAGGTCCGGTTCGAACACGCGCGCACGGCTTACCGCTTCGCGACCGTCACGCACCGGCTCGACCGCGAACCCGTGGACTCGCAGCAAATCGCTGAACAGCTTGAGATTGAGTTCGTTGTCCTCGACAACGAGCACCTTGCCCACGATGTGATCGACCCCCAAAACGCAACTACCCCCGACTCGACATAGCGGACCCCGCAAGGTTGCGCCAGTAGGACCAAGCGCACCAGGTGCACGACGAGATGAAGATACGGAATCTTGACGATATGGATGCGGCGGCGGTCGCATTGCACGCACTGGCGTGGACCCTGTCCGACGATGCGCGCGCCGGACGATTGCTCGCGCTGACCGGGCTCGACGCGGACGAACTTCGCGCGCGGGCAACCGAGCCCTCATTATTGGCCGCGACGCTCGCGTTTCTCGAAGCGCACGAGGCCGATCTGGTTGCCTGTGCCGACGCGATCGGGCATCCGCCGATGGCGCTGGTCACGGCGCGCCAGCGACTGGAGCCTGCGTGAAACCCCTGCTGATCTGCGACTGCGACGAAGTGCTGCTGCACATGGTCCGCCATTTCGGAAGCTGGCTGGACGAGGCGCACGACATCGATTTCGACCTGAGCGGCGGCGACTTCACGACGTCGATGCGGCGGCGCACCGGCACGCCCGAGCTGGCGCGCGAGGAGATGTGGGAATTGCTCGACGGGTTCTTCCCGCATGAAATGACACGCCAGACCCTGGTGCCGCACGCGCGCGAGGCGCTGGCGACGCTGGGCGAGCGGGCCGACATCGTCATCCTGACCAATTTGAAGGATCACTGCCGCGATGCGCGGATCGCGCAGCTGACTGCGCACGGCATCGTCCACCGCGTCGAGTGCAATCAGGGCGGAAAAGGCGGGCCGGTGGCAAAGCTGGTCGCCGAACATGGCGCGCCGGTGACGGTGTTCGTCGACGATCTGGCGGTCCACCACGATTCGGTCGCGCGCCACGCGCCGGGCGTCCACCGGCTGCATATGGTGAGCGAGCCGGATCTCGCACGGCATATTCCGCCAGCACCCGCCGCGCACGCGCGGATCGACGATTGGCGCGAGGCGGAGACGTGGATCGCGGCGCGGTTCGATGAGGCAGTTCCCGCCGCCTGACCCCTTGACCCCGCCCCCTCCCCCGTGTTGGAGCAATCCCCATGACCGATCAGATCAAAGCAAAACTCGCCGAACGCGGCCTGACCCTGCCTCAGGCTGCGGCCCCCGTCGCCGCCTATGTCCCCGCCGTCGAAGCGGGCGGGCTGCTGCATATCTCCGGGCAATTGCCGTTCGAGGATGGCGAGTTGATGACCGGGCGGCTGGGCGAGAACCGTGATCTTGATTACGGCGTGCGCGCCGCCGAGCGTTGCGCGCTGATGCTGGTCGCGCAGATCGAAGAGGCGCTAGGCGACCTCGGCCGCGTCAAGCGGATCGTGAAGCTGGGCGTGTTCGTCAATTCGCATGGCAACTTCACCGACCAGCCCAAGGTCGCCAACGGCGCATCGGAAATGATGCAGCATCTGTTCGGCGATGCGGGTCGTCATGCGCGCAGCGCGGTCGGCGTGCCCGTGCTGCCGCTGGGCGCGGCGGTCGAAGTCGACGCGATCGTCGAAATCGCCTGACCCTTCGCGAGCCCTTATGTGGCGGCGACGCAACATAAGGGTCATAATTCTTCGCAGGTGCAGCGAAATCTTATTGTGCGATGCGCCGAAATTCGGCAATCTTGTAAGTGCGGCTGACATCGCGCGCGACGCCGGATGGCGGGCAGACGCGCGAGCCGTCGCGACAGGAGGGAATCGTCGCTTCATCTTTCGCGAAAGGATCCCGATGCGTTTCTCTACCCTAAGCCTCAGCGCGCTGGCGCTTGCCGCCACCGCCACCCCCGCCTTCGCGCAGGACACCGACATTCCGCCGCCGGTGTCCGTCAGCAGCACGATCACGCTGACCTCCGACTATCGCTTCCGCGGCATCACCCAGTCCGACGAAGGCCCCGCCGCGCAGGCCGGGATTACCGTCGCCCATGAATCGGGTTTTTATGTCGGCGGCTGGGCGTCGTCGATCAGCACCAATTCGCTGCCCGGCTATGGTGAGGCGGAAACCAACATCTTCGGCGGATTTTCGACCGAAACCGCCAGCGGCGTCGGCTTCGACGTCGGGCTGCTCTATTATCTCTATCCGGACGCCGCGACTGGCGTGAACACCGATTTCTTCGAACCCTATGCCGCGCTCACCTATTCGATCGGGCCGGTCAGCACCAAGCTCGGCGCGGCCTATGCCTGGGGTGGTCAGGCCGGGCTTGATTTCACCGGCGGCAAGGACGACAACCTCTATCTCTATGCCGATGCCAGCGTCGGCATCCCGACCACCCCGCTGACGCTGAACGCGCATGTCGGCCGCAGCGAAGGATCGCTGGCGCTGCTCAACATCGATGCGAGCGACGTCTATTGGGACTGGTCGGCGGGCGTCGAATGGTCGGGCGGGCCGATCGTCGGCGGCGTGAAATATATCGACACCGACATCTCCAACGCCGGTCGCTTCGCCCAGTCGCTGGGTCGCGGATCGACCGTGATCGGCTATGTGGGGTTCAGTTTCTGAATCGCCCACACCCCTCGCGCTCAGGTTGAGCCCGTCGAAGCCGGTTGGGGTTTCAACACCCTTCGACAATCTCGGGGTGAGCGCGGCGGGGAAAGAGACCGGACAAAAAAGCCCGGAAGGATCGTCCTTCCGGGCTCTTTTCATACTCGAAAACGGTGGGCTTATTCGCCGCCGGGGGTGGTCACTCGCGTCGCCTGACCGTCGCCGGGGGGTGCTGCGATGATGTCGCGCGTGGTCGAACCCTTGTCGATGACGTTGGTCTGCGGATCGCCGACTGCCGATCGTACGCCGGGTTCCGCCGTCGTCTGGCCAGCCGCGTTCAGCGCGTTGCGTTCGGCGTCGCTGCGCGGGGCGGGGCCGCCGAACAGGGCCTGGAGCGCCTGGGTCTGCGCGGTGCCTTCGGTCGAGCGAGTCGCACCGGTCTGGGGCGGGGTCAGGCCGAAATCGGGCGGGATCACCCGCCGCACCCGCACCCGTCGCGACCGCCCAGGGTCTTGTCTGTTAGGAAACTTTCCTGTTAGTTTCCTGCCACGGCACCCGCCGCAGGTCGACGTCGATCGGAGCGCAGCATGCGAGCCACCCCCGGGCAGCCCGGCACGCCGGCGCTCCTGCGCTCGCTGAACGACCGCGCCGCGCTCGAGCTGCTGCTCGACCACGGGCCGCTCACCCGGTCGCAGCTCGGCGAGCTCTCCGGCCTGTCCAAGCCGACCGCGTCGCAGGTCGTCGCGCGCCTGGAG
>JAEZZI010000030.1 GCA_023418595.1 Pseudomonadota bacterium | reverse complement strand
ATCGCTGTATTGCTGCTCGGACAGCGTGCGTGGTCGTGGCGCTCCCGTGACGTACCTGTCCCATACGGCTTCCTTCCATTCCAACGAAAGGATCGCACCATCAAACCGTGGGATCAAACACCTAGCGTGCGGTTCTATCGATGGGGTTGGAGGTTATGGATTCCCGCCTTCGCGGGAATGACGATGGAGGTTAACTCAACCGGTCGATGCCTTCGCGGTCCAGGCTGCCGGGGATGATCATCACCGGCACGCTCAGCTTGCCCGCGTCGGTGCCCGTGAAATGGGCGACCAGCGGTCCCGGCGCGCCGGTGGCTGCCGCCCCCAGCACAAGGGCTGCGATTTCCGGGTTCGCCTCGATCATCTCGCGCACGATCTTTGCGCCGTCGCCTTCGCGGACGGTGAGCGAAGGTTTGATGCCCGATTCCTGGAGCAGGGTACCTGCCGCACCCGTGACCAGAGCTTCCGCACGGGTGCGCGCTTCTTCCTCAATCGTCGCCTGGACGCCGCCCCACTGGACGAAATCGGGCTTGGGGATGAGCGCGAGGATTTCGACGTTGCCGCCGGTCTTTACCGCGCGGCGTGCGGCGAAGCGGAGCGCGATTTCCGCCTCCGGGCTTTCATCGATCACGACCAGATAAGTGCGCATCCCCGTCCAATCCCCCAAGACCTGTAGGTGTAGGTGGCGCGAAACCCTCTTCCACGCAAGACGCACCGCCCTTGACCTAGGGGAAAGGGGCGGCGAGAGAGGGCGTCCCCAGGGATACCAGAGCAGGAATCGCATGCCGATCGAAATCAAGATGCCCGCGCTGTCGCCGACGATGGAAGAGGGCACGCTCGCCAAATGGCTCGTCAAGGAGGGCGACACCGTTTCGTCAGGCGACCTGATGGCGGAGATCGAGACCGACAAGGCGACGATGGAATTCGAGGCGGTGGACGAAGGCACGATCGCCAAGATTCTGATCGCCGAGGGGACGGACAATGTGAAGGTCGGCACGGTGATCGCGATCCTGGCCGAAGAGGGCGAGGATGCGTCGGCGGCGGCTTCGTCGAGTGGCGAGGCGAAGGCCGAGGCTCCGAAGGAAGAAGCCAAGACCGAAGCGCCGAAGGAAGATGCTCCGAAAGATCAATCCGGGGCGAAAGCCCCCAAGGCCGCGGCTCCAGCGCCCGCGCCCGCGCCTGCATCGTCGGGCGACCGCGTGAAGGCCAGCCCGTTGGCACGTCGGATCGCCGCGGAAAAGAATATCGACCTGGCGTCGCTGTCGGGTTCGGGACCGAATGGTCGCGTGGTGAAGGCCGATGTCGAGGGCGCGAAGCCTGGCATTGCTGCCGCGCCGACCGCTTCGGCGGCCCCGACACCATCGGCGTCTGCCGCGCCCGCGCCCGCCGCTGCATCGACCGAAGCCAAGGCGGTCTGGTACGACGAGAGCATCCCGCACACGGTCGACAAGCTGTCGAACATCCGCAAGACGATCGCCCGCCGCCTGACCGAGGCGAAGCAGACGGTCCCGCACATCTATCTGACGGTCGATATCCGGCTCGATGCGCTGCTCAAGTTGCGCGGCGACCTCAACAAGTCGCTCGAATCGCGGGGCGTGAAACTGTCGGTCAACGATATGCTGATCAAGGCGCTGGGCGTCGCGCTGGAGGCGACACCCAAGTGCAACGTCACTTTCGCGGGCGATACGTTGGTCACCTATCACCGCGCAGACGTGTCGGTAGCGGTATCGACGCCGTCGGGCCTGATCACGCCGATCATCCGCGATGCGGCCAACAAGGGCCTGGCCAAGATCTCGACCGAGATGAAGGAACTGGCCGGGCTGGCCAAGGACAACAAGCTGAAGCCCGAACAGTATCAGGGCGGCACGGCGAGCATTTCGAACATGGGGATGTTCGGGATCAAGCAGTTCGATGCTGTCATCAACCCGCCGCAGGGCATGATCCTGGCGATCGGCGCGGGCGAAAAGCGGCCGTACATCGTCGATGACGCGCTGGGCGTCGCGACGGTGATGTCGGCGACCGGCAGCTTCGACCACCGCGCGATCGATGGCGCGGACGGTGCGGAACTGATGAAGCTGCTCAAGGAACTGGTGGAAAGCCCGATGGGGCTGCTCGCCTGAACGCGATGATCGGCAAACGCACCGCCGTCGAATTGCTGGCCTGCGCGGCGGGGCTGATGGCGGCCTATATGATCGGGTCGGTGTCGGTCTGGGCCTATCCGCTGGCGAAGGCCAATATCTGGCTGGTGACCTGGGTTTCGATGGCGGTGGTCGTGCTGCTCAACCTGGGGCAGATCAGGCGGGCGATGGCTGCGGATCGGGCGGAACAGGACGGCACGCATGACTGACGCATCTCCCGAAACCCCGCCTTCGGGCGCACCCGCGATCCGGGTGACGACCATGCCCGCCGACGCCAATCCCTATGGCGACATTTTCGGCGGCTGGCTGATGAGCCAGATGGACATGGCCGCGGGGCTGGTCGCGTCGCGCCATTCAAAAGGCCGCGCGGTGACCATCGCGGTCGATGCGATGCAGTTTCTCGCGCCCGTCGCAGTGGGCGACGAAGTGTCGGTCTATGCCGAGCTGGTTAAGACCGGGCGGACGTCGATGACGATCGAGGTCGAGGCCTGGCGGCGCGGTCGCCATGTCGAGGAACAGTGCCGCGTGACCAAGGCCCGCTTCGTGTTCGTCGCGATCGACGAAGCGCGGAAGCCGCGGGTGATCGCGGGATGAAGCTCGCATTGCGCCCTCTAGATTTAGGTGAAATTGCAACGGTCGTCATTCTGGGTTGGCTTGCCGCCAGTGCATTGGTTGCCACGGCGATAATGTTGTGGGCATCGGTTGAGGGAGGAATCGCATTTATTGTTTTCCTGCCGTTGGCTTGGTTCATGGCAGTGGTTGCAGCGATTTTTGCGAGTATTCCGTGGGCACTTCCAACCGGTATCTTAGCTGTGGCTGGTCTTCACGCCACCCGTGCAAGTGGTCGAACAGGTTTCGTCGTCCTGACCGCTACCGGCTGCGTTTACGCCGCGGCGCTGGCATATTTGCCGGAAGCTTGGGCTTGGTGGGAAGACTTTTGGTGGGTGGCGCCGGCGTATGGCGCCGTGATGGGTTTTTTCTACGCAAGGACTTACGATGCCTGACACCTATGACCTCATCGTCCTCGGCTCCGGGCCTGGCGGCTATGTCGCGGCGATCCGGGCGGCGCAGCTGGGGCTGAAGACCGCGATCGTCGAGCGCGAGAATCTGGGGGGCATCTGCCTCAACTGGGGGTGCATCCCCACAAAGGCGCTGCTGCGGTCGGCGGAAATCTTCCATTATATGCAGCACGCCAAGGATTATGGCCTCGCCGCGGAGAAGATCAGCGCCGACCTGGACGCGGTGGTGAAGCGGTCGCGCGGGGTGGCGAAGCAGCTCAATCAGGGCGTCACGCACCTGATGAAGAAGAACAAGATCGCCGTGCATATGGGCGAGGGCAAACTGGTCGCGAAGGGCAAGCTGTCGGTCACCGACAAGGACGGCAAGGCAACCGAACTGACCGCCAAGCACATCATCGTCGCGACCGGCGCCCGTGCGCGCGACCTGCCGTTCGCCAAGGCCGATGGGAAGCGCGTCTGGACGTATCGCCATGCGATGGTGCCGACCGAGATGCCAAGCAAGTTGCTGGTCATCGGATCGGGGGCCATCGGGATCGAGTTTGCCAGCTTCTACAATGACATGGGTTCCGAAGTGACCGTGGTCGAGATGCTCGACCGCATCGTGCCGGTCGAGGATGCGGACGTGTCGGCGTTTCTGGAAAAGTCGCTGAAGAAGCAGGGCATGACCATCCTGACCGGCGCGGGCGTGGACAAGCTCGACGTGACCGCAAGCGGCGTGAAGGCCGCGATAAAAGGCAAGGACGGCAAGGTCACGACGTCCGAGTTCAGCCATGTCATCGTCGCGATCGGCATCGTTCCGAACACGGAGAATATCGGGCTGGAGGCGCTGAAGGTCGAAACCGAGCGCGGGCATATCAAGACCGACGGGATGTGCCGCACCACTGTCGATGGCCTGTGGGCGATCGGCGACGTCACCGCGCCGCCCTGGTTGGCGCACAAGGCCAGCCACGAGGGCGTGATCGCGGCGGAGGCGGTCGCGCAGGCGCTCGGCAACAAAGACGTGCATCCGCACGCGATGGATGTGCGCAACATTCCGGGCTGCACCTATTGCCACCCGCAGGTCGCCAGCGTGGGCCTGACCGAAGCCAAGGCCAAGGAAGCCGGTTATGAGGTGAAGGCGGGCACCTTCCCCTTCATCGGCAACGGCAAGGCGATCGCGCTGGGCGAGGCCGAGGGCTTCATCAAGACGGTTTTCGACGCCAAGACCGGCGAACTGCTCGGCGCGCACATGGTCGGCGCCGAAGTCACCGAACTCATCCAGGGCTATACCGTCGGCAAGACGCTGGAGACGACCGAGGCCGAACTGATGAACACGGTCTTCCCGCACCCGACGCTCAGCGAGATGATGCATGAAAGCGTGCTAGCAGCGTACGGACGGGCGCTGCATATCTGATTTGCAGCGATCTCCACGGGGCACTACATACTACCCCGTGGAGATCACCAAGAACACGTCCAAACACCAGGCCGCCGTGCCTGCGGAGGTTCGCACCGCGCTGGGCGCGAAAGTGGGGGACGCCATCGAATGGGTGGTCGATGACGCCGGGATCGCGCGCGTGCGCACGGCCATGGCGCTCGATCTGCCGTATCTCAAAGGTGTCGATCGATCGCTCGCTGATGAGTGGCTGAGCGGCGCCGAGATGGATGCATGGCGTGAGCTTTGACCGGTGCGATGTTGTCGTGGTGCCGTTTCCGTTCACCGAACGCGAAGCTCACGGCGTCACGGATGCACTCGCCAGGCTGTTTGGGCTGAACGCAGCAGGCTGACCGGACGGGGGCAAGCTGGCGATCTGGGCGATCGCCCGCGACGCCAGCCATGCTCGCCTCCCGCGCTGTTGACGGTCCCACCCCTCGCGCGTATAGGCCCGCCGTTCCCGAGCGGTCGGCACTGCCGATTCCCGCGACTTTCCGGTTGTGCGTTCGGGGCGCAAGAGCTGAACGTTGTTGGAGACGAGGGCCGGGGGGTGTTGCCTGCCAGGCCTTCTTGTATTGCACGACCAGGGGCTCCAGCAGAGTAACCGCCGGGATTTCCGGCAACAAAAAGGTGAAGGGCTTCATGCCAACGATCAACCAGTTGGTCCGCAAGGGCCGCGACCCGCAGAAGGCCAAGTCGAAGGTCCCTGCGATGGACCAGAACCCGCAGAAGCGCGGCGTCTGCACCCGCGTTTACACGACGACCCCGAAGAAGCCGAACTCGGCGCTTCGCAAGGTCGCCAAGGTTCGCCTGACGAACCAGCGCGAAGTCATCAGCTACATTCCGGGCGAAGGCCACAACCTTCAGGAACACAGCGTCGTGCTGATCCGCGGCGGTCGTGTGCGCGACCTTCCCGGCGTGCGCTATCATGTCCTGCGCGGCGTCCTCGACACCCAGGGGGTCAAGGACCGCAAACAGTCCCGTTCGAAGTACGGCGCCAAGCGTCCGAAGTAAGCCGATCGCCGTTGCGATCATCCAAGGGCTGAAGTTTTAAGAAGGAATATCTGATGGCTCGTCGTCGTCGTCCCGAGAAGCGGGAAATTCTGCCGGATCCCAAGTTCGGGGATGTGGTCCTTTCGAAGTTCATGAATTCGGTCATGCTGGACGGCAAGAAGGCCGTTGCGGAAAAGATCGTCTATGGCGCGCTCGACACCGTCGAGCAGCGTGCCAAGCGCGAACCCGTGGGCGTGTTCCACGACGCGCTGAACAACATCGCGCCGGGCATCGAAGTCCGTTCGCGCCGCGTCGGCGGTGCGACCTATCAGGTTCCGGTCGAAGTGCGCCCCGAGCGCGCCCAGGCACTGGCGATCCGCTGGCTGATCGCCGCCGCGCGTGCGCGCAGCGAGAACACGATGGCGGCGCGCCTGTCGGGTGAACTGATGGATGCCGCCAACAATCGCGGCAATGCCGTGAAGAAGCGCGAAGACACGCACCGCATGGCGGAAGCGAACCGCGCCTTCTCGCATTATCGCTGGTAAGACCTATATGGAGGTGGGCTGTTCAGCCCACCTCCGATCACCGTTCGCCCTGAGCTTGTCGAAGGGCTGCACTTCTTCCTCGGAAGAAAGGACAGGGCTTCGACAAGCTCAGCCCGAACGGAATTGAGTGCAGTCTCTTTTTCGAACGCCGCAAGGCACAGGAGTTACGATCATGGCCCGCAGCCATCCGCTCGAGCGCTATCGCAATATCGGCATCATGGCGCATATCGACGCCGGCAAGACCACGACCACCGAACGCATCCTCTACTACACCGGCAAGTCGTACAAGATCGGCGAAGTGCACGAAGGCACCGCGACGATGGACTGGATGGAGCAGGAGCAGGAGCGCGGCATCACCATCACCTCGGCGGCAACCACCTGCAAGTGGCGTGCTGACGAAGGCAAAGGTGAAGAGCATCTGATCAACATCATCGACACCCCCGGCCACGTCGACTTCACGATCGAAGTCGAGCGTTCGCTGCGCGTGCTCGACGGTGCGGTCGCGTGCTTCGATGGCGTCGCGGGCGTCGAGCCGCAGTCGGAAACCGTGTGGCGTCAGGCCGACAAATACGGCGTGCCGCGGATGTGCTTCGTCAACAAGCTCGATCGCACCGGTGCGGACTTCTATTACTGCGTCGACACCATCGTCGAGCGCCTGGGCGCGCGTCCGGCGGTCCTGTATCTGCCGATCGGCATGGAAGGCGGCTTCAAGGGCCTGGTCGACCTGGTCGAGAACCGCGCGATCATCTGGCTTGAAGAGTCGCTGGGCGCGAAGTTCGAATATCAGGACATCCCCGACGACCTGAAGGAAAAGGCCGCCAAGTATCGCAGCGACCTGATCGAAATGGCGGTCGAGCAGGACGACGCGCTGATGGAAGCGTATCTCGAAGGTAACGAGCCTTCGGTCGCCGACCTGAAGAAGCTGATCCGCAAGGGCACGCTTGAGATGGCATTCGTGCCGATCCTGTGCGGCTCGGCGTTCAAGAACAAGGGCGTGCAGCCGCTGCTCGACGCGGTGGTCGACTATCTGCCGTCGCCGCTCGACATTCCCGACGTTCAGGGCGTGAAGCTCGACGGCGAGACCCCGGATTCGCGTCCGCCCGCCGACGATGCGCCGATGTCGCTGCTCGCGTTCAAGATCATGAACGATCCGTTCGTCGGCTCGCTCACCTTCGCCCGCATCTATTCGGGCACCCTCACCAAGGGTCAGTATCTGAACTCGGTGAAGGACAAGAAGGAAAAGATCGGCCGTATGCTCCTGATGCATGCGAACAGCCGTGAGGACATCGAGGAAGCGCGCGCAGGCGACATCGTCGCGATCGCGGGTCTGAAGGAAACGACGACTGGCGACACGCTGTGCGACACCGCCAAGCCGATCATCCTGGAACGCATGGAGTTCCCGGAACCCGTGATCGAACTGTCGGTGGAGCCGAAGACCAAGGCCGACCAGGAAAAGATGGGCGTCGCGCTCAACCGCCTGGCTGCCGAGGATCCGTCGTTCCGCGTTTCTACCGATCATGAATCGGGCCAGACGATCATCAAGGGCATGGGTGAACTTCACCTCGAAATCCTGGTCGATCGCATGAAGCGCGAGTTCAAGGTCGAGGCGAATGTCGGCGCGCCGCAGGTGGCGTATCGAGAATACCTCAAGAAGCCGGTCGATATCGACTATACCCACAAGAAGCAGTCGGGCGGCACTGGTCAGTTCGGCCGCGTGAAGGTGAAGCTGACGCCGGGCGAACGCGGCGCGGGCATCATCTTCAAGGACGAGATCAAGGGCGGCAACATTCCCAAGGAATATATCCCCGCGATCGAAAAGGGCTTCCGCGAAACGGCGGCGACGGGCTCGCTGGTCGGCTTCCCGATCATCGATTTCGAAATCCTGCTGTATGACGGCGCGTATCACGACGTCGACTCGTCGGCGCTGGCGTTCGAAATCTGTGCCCGCGGCGCGATGCGCGAAGCCGCCCAGAAGGCGGGCATCACGCTGCTCGAGCCGATCATGAAGGTGGAAGTCGTCACCCCGGAAGACTATCTGGGCGACGTCATCGGCGACATGAACAGCCGTCGCGGCCAGATCCAGGGCACCGACAGCCGCGGCAACGCACAGGTTGTCGAAGCGATGGTCCCGCTGGCGAACATGTTCGGTTACGTAAACTCGCTGCGGTCCTTCACCCAGGGCCGTGCGCAGTACTCGATGCAGTTCTCGCACTATGACGAAGTGCCGCAGAATGTGGCCGACGAAGTGAAGGCTAAGCTGGCCTAACCAGGGCTGGCATTATCGAAACCCAACCGCTATGGGGCCGCGTTCCAGCGATTCCCCATGCGGCGCGGATCAAGACTTGAGAAGGTAGGAAACAATGGCCAAGGCAAAATTCGAGCGGACCAAACCGCATCTCAACATCGGCACCATCGGTCACGTCGACCACGGCAAGACCTCGCTGACCGCAGCCATCACCAAGGTGCTGGCGGAAACCTCGGGCGGTGTCGCCGTCGATTTCGCCAACATCGACAAGGCGCCGGAAGAGCGCGAGCGCGGCATCACCATTTCGACCGCACACGTCGAATATGAAACCGCCAACCGCCACTATGCGCACGTCGATTGTCCCGGCCACGCCGACTATGTGAAGAACATGATCACCGGCGCGGCACAGATGGACGGCGCGATCCTGGTCGTGTCGGCAACCGACGGCCCGATGCCGCAGACCCGCGAGCACATCCTGCTCGCCCGTCAGGTCGGCGTGCCCGCAATGGTCGTGTTCCTGAACAAGGTCGATCTGGTCGACGACGAGGAAATTCTCGAACTCGTCGAAATGGAAGTTCGCGAGCTGCTGTCGCAGTACGAATTCCCCGGTGACGACATTCCGATCATCAAGGGTTCGGCAACCTGCGCGCTGTCGGGTTCGGACCAGAAGCTGGGCCAGGACGCGGTTCTGGAACTGATGAAGGCCGTCGACGAATATATCCCGCAGCCCGAGCGTCCGCTCGACAAGCCGTTCATGATGCCGATCGAAGACGTGTTCTCGATCTCGGGTCGCGGCACGGTCGTCACCGGTCGCGTGGAAACCGGTGAAGTCAAGGTCGGCGAAGAAGTCGAAATCGTCGGCATCCACCCGGAAGTCCGCAAGACCACCGTCACGGGCGTCGAAATGTTCCGCAAGCTGCTGGACTCCGGTCAGGCCGGCGACAACATCGGCGCGCTGATCCGCGGCGTCGCTCGCGACGAAGTCGAGCGTGGCCAGGTCCTCTGCAAGCCCGGTTCGATCAAGCCGCACACCGAGTTCAAGTCGGAGGTGTACGTTCTGTCGAAGGAAGAAGGCGGCCGTCACACGCCGTTCTTCGCGAACTATCGTCCGCAGTTCTACTTCCGCACGACCGACGTGACCGGCACCGTTGAACTGCCCGAGGGCACGGAAATGGTCATGCCCGGCGATAACGTTGCACTCGGCATCAAGCTGATCGCGCCAATCGCCATGGACGTCGGCCAGCGCTTCACCATCCGTGAAGGCGGTCGTACCGTCGGCGCGGGCGTCGTGAGCGCGATCGACAAGTAAGATTTTCGACCCGAAAGGGTTGGAGACAAGAGGGCCCGGCTTCCCGCAAGGGAGGCCGGGCTTTTCTTGCTTGGCGCGCTGGGTTGGCCGGACCGGGTTGGCGCTCGGTATGGCGGGGCGGCGCAATATGACTTCGCTTCTTCGTCATTCCCGCGAAGGCGGGAATCCATTGCCCCTGACTTGAGTTATGGATTCCCGCCTTCGCGGGAATGACGGGTTGTGGGATATCGGACCGAGCCATTTAACTTGGGCCAGGGCTGCGCCGTTAACCATGCTGGCTGGCAGAAAGGGGGGGAGACGGATGCGGCGTATAATGGCGATGTTGGCGGTGGCATTCATAACAGGTTGCGATCGCGAGCCCGACGCTCCTCCGCCCGCCAACCTGTCGTTCGAAGGACTGCCGATTACCGGCGATCTGGATTTCGCTCGCAGCGCCGGATTTACACGCTGCATGGAGCTTGGCCGTTATCTCCGCTGTCGACGGGAGGGTATCTCATTCGGTGGCAGTGGACCCTATCACGCCGCCGTCTATGCGGCTGGGCGCGAAGGCGCGAGCGGGTTCCACGAATTGAGCCTGTGGAGCGAAACCGATCAGTCGGCGCTGTCGCGGGTCGGCAATGCGATGGTGGCCGATGGCTGGCAGGAATGCCGCACCGGCGAGGAGGATCGTGGTGACCAGCGCATTCTGACCAAGGCGGGATCACCGGTGCGAATCTCGATCGACATCACTTACTGGGGCAACCGCCGCTTGCGGATCATTCCGGAGCGGGGGCAGGCGACGGGACGGTGTTGGTAAGCCGGTCGAAACGGTTGGGCAGAGAATATCCCCGTTCACGAAGAAAATCCGAAATCCGGGGTTGATCCCCGCGCACCTGCGCTGTAATGGCCCGCCTTCAGTTTTCGTTTGAACCAGCAAGAGGCGGCCTTCGGCCGTCACCTCGGCTGCGGCCGGGATGACGACATGAAGAGCAGCCCCGCTCTTTCGCATCGGTAGGGACATGGACAACAATATCCGCATTCGCCTGAAGGCGTTCGACCATCGCGTGCTCGACCAGGCTGCCGGCGACATCGCCGACACCGCGCGTCGCACCGGCGCTCTGATCCGTGGCCCCATTCCGCTGCCGACCCACATCGACAAGTTCACGGTCAACCGTGGTCCGCACATCGACAAGAAGTCCCGCGAGCAGTTTGAGACCCGCACCTACAAGCGGATGCTCGACATCGTTCAGCCGACTCCGCAGACGGTTGACGCGCTGATGAAGCTCGATCTCGCAGCGGGTGTTGATGTTGAGATCAAGCTGGCGTAAGGACGCCGCTTCTCGACAGATACGAGATTCGTTTCCGCGCTGCTTGGGCCGGAAGCAGGCTCCCCAAACCGGGTGAGCCAAGAGGGTGAAACCTCAAAGACAAGTTAGGGATACCGCCGGGGTTCGCCCCGGGCCTGCGTCCCCCGTCTTGTTCCGGCTTCGGTCGGGACATTCAGCCCGGACGGGGGCTCGTAACGAAATCAAGGGTTGGGCACGCCCGCGGGAACATGGGGTTCTCGTGGGCCTCTGTTATAGGAGTGAATGGATCATGCGTACTGGCGTGATCGCGAAGAAGATGGGGATGACCCGCCTGTTCCAGGACGATGGTCGGCATGTGCCGGTTACCGTGCTTCAGTTGGACGGGTTGCAGGTCGTCTCGGTTCGCGAAAAAGATCGTGATGGCTATGTCGCCGTCCAGCTCGGTGCTGGATCGGCCAAGTCCAAGAATGTCGCCAAGCCGCAGCGCGGCCAGTTCGGCAAGGCCGAAGTGGAGCCCAAGGCGAAGCTGGTGGAATTCCGCGTCGCCGACGATGCGGTGCTCGAGGTTGGCGCGGAAATCGCCGCCGATCATTATGTCGCAGGCCAGATGGTCGATATCCAGGGCGTGACCCAGGGTAAGGGCTTTGCCGGCGCCATGAAGCGCTGGGGCTTTGGCGGTATGCGTGCGACCCACGGCGTTTCGGTGTCGCACCGTGCGCATGGTTCGACCGGTAACCGCCAGGATCCGGGCCGCGTCTTCAAGAACAAGAAGATGGCCGGTCACATGGGCGCGCGCAATCGCACCCAGCAGAACCTGGAAATCGTGTCGACCGACGTCGCGCGCGGCCTGATCTTCGTGAAGGGTTCGGTGCCCGGCTCGAAGGGCGGCTGGCTGATCGTCAAGGACGCGGTGAAGGTCGCCCGCCACGCCGACGCGCCGTATCCGGCGGGTCTGCTCGACCGTAACGTCGAACTCGAACCCGTTGTTGCCTCGGTGGACGAAGGTGCGGTTCATGAAATTCCGGCGCTGCCGAGCGATGAAGAAGTCGCCGCAGGCGTCGTCGCTGCCGATGATGCAGGTGCAGGCAAGGTCGATCCCGAAGCGGGTGAAGCCGATGGCGCCACCGAAACCGGCAAGGAGGGCTGAGCGTGAAGATCAAGGTTCAAACCCTCGACGCCAAGGGCAAGGGCGACATCGAATTGAACGATGACGTCTTCGGTCTCGACCCGCGTGCGGACATTCTGCACCGCGTCGTCACCTGGCAGCTCGAAAAGCGTCGTGCGACCGCACGCGGCACTCGCGAGCGTTCGGACGTTGCCCGCACCGGCAAGAAGTTCGGTCGCCAGAAGGGCGGCGGCACGGCACGTCACGGCGATCGCCGCGCTCCGGTGTTCATCGGTGGTGGTAAGGCGCACGGCGCCCGCGTCCGTGACTTCAACCCGTCGCTGAACAAGAAGATTCGCGCGCTGGGCCTGAAGATGGCGCTGTCGAGCCATGCCAAGGCAGGTTCGCTGATCGTCATGGACTCGCTGACGCTGAAGGACGCGAAGACCAAGGCGCTGAAGGGCGATCTGGCGAAGCTGGGCTTTGGCAAGACCGCGCTCGTGATCGACGGCGATACCGTCGAGACGAGCTTTGCCATGGCGGCGAACAACCTGCGGGAAGTATCCATGCTCCCCGCGGTCGGCGCCAACGTCTATGACATTCTGAAAGCCGATACGCTGGTGCTGACCCGCGCCGCTGTCGAAAAGCTGGAGGCGCGTTTCAATGGCTAAGAAGCCGACCAAGGCGGTCGATATCCGCCATTACGACGTGGTGCTCGCGCCCCACATCACCGAAAAGTCGACGCTCGTCAGCGAGCAGAACGCGGTGGTGTTCAAGGTGGCGAACACCGCGACCAAGCCCGAGATCAAGGCAGCCGTCGAAGCGCTGTTCAACGTCTCGGTGACGGGCGTCAACACGATTGTCCAGAAGGGCAAGACCAAGCGCTGGAAGGGTGCCCCCTATCAGCGTTCGGACATGAAGAAGGCGATCGTGACGCTGAAGGACGGCGATTCGATCGACGTCACGACGGGGATCTGAGGCAATGGCACTCAAGCATTTTAATCCGACGTCGCCGGCTCGCCGCGCGCTCGTCCTGATCGACCGCTCGGGCCTGCACAAGGGCGGCCCCGTCAAGGCGCTGACCGAAGGCAAGCGCAAGACCGGCGGCCGCAACAACAAGGGCCACGTCACCAGCCGCGGTATCGCGGGTGGCCACAAGCAGCGCTATCGCATCGTCGATTTCAAGCGCCGCCTGTGGGACGTCGAGGGCACGGTCGAGCGGATCGAATATGATCCCAACCGCACCGCGTTCATCGCGCTCGTCAACTATGGCGCCGATGATGCGGGCAAGGACCGTCTGGCCTACATCATCGCGCCGCAGCGTCTGGGCGTCGGCGACAAGGTGATCGCAGGCAAGAAGACCGACGTGAAGCCGGGCAACGCGATGGAGCTGGGCCAGGTGCCCGTCGGCACCATCGTCCACAATGTGGAGATGAAGCCGGGCAAGGGTGGTCAGATCGCTCGGTCGGCAGGCACCTATGTGCAGGTCGTCGGTCGCGATCGCGGCATGGTCATCGTCCGCCTGAACTCGGGCGAGCAGCGCTACATCCATGCCAATTGCATGGGCACGGTCGGCGCGGTGTCGAACCCGGACAACCAGAACCAGAATCTGGGCAAGGCCGGTCGCAACCGCTGGCTGGGCAAGCGTCCGCTGACCCGCGGCGTCGCCAAGAACCCGGTCGACCATCCGCACGGCGGTGGTGAAGGCCGGACCTCGGGCGGCCGTCATCCGGTCACCCCCTGGGGCAAGCCGACCAAGGGTGCGCGCACCCGCCACAACAAGGCGACGGACAAGATGATCATCCGTAGCCGTCACGCGAGGAAGAAGTAATGGCTCGCTCGGTATGGAAGGGTCCGTTCGTGGACCTGCACCTTCTGAAGAAGGCAGAAGTCGCACAGGATGCGGGCAACCGCGCGGGTCCGATCAAGACCTGGTCGCGTCGCTCGACGATCCTGCCGCAGTTCGTTGGTCTGACGTTCAACGTCTATAACGGCCGCAAGTTCGTGCCGGTGTCGGTGAACGAGGAAATGGTTGGCATGAAGCTCGGTGAATTCGCGCCCACGCGCTATTTCCCCGGCCACGCCGCCGACAAGAAGGGCAAGCGCTGATGAGCAAGCAGAAAGCTCCGCGCCGCGTCGCCGATAACGAGGCGCTGTCGGTCGGCACCCAGATCCGGGGTTCGGCCCAGAAGCTGAACCTGGTCGCGGGCCTGATCCGCGGCAAGAAGGCGGGCGACGCGATGAACATCCTTTCGTTCTCGACGAAGGCGATGGCGGTCGACGCACGCAAGGTTCTGGCTTCGGCCATCGCCAACGCGGAAAACAACCACAATCTCGACGTCGACGCGCTCGTCGTCGCAGAAGCGTCGGTCGGCAAGTCGATCACGATGAAGCGGTTCGCAACGCGCGGTCGCGGCAAGTCGACCCGCATCCTGAAGCCGTTCTCGCGCCTTCGGATCGTCGTTCGCGAGCAGGAAGAGGCGTAAGTCATGGGTCAGAAGAGCAATCCGATCGGTCTGCGTCTCCAGATCAACCGCACCTGGGACAGCCGCTGGTTCGCCGAAGGCGCGGACTATGGCCGTCTGCTGCTTGAGGATCTGAAGATCCGCAAGTTCATCACCGAAACGCTGAAGCAGGCCGCGATCTCGAAGGTCGTGATCGAGCGTCCGGCGAAGCTGTGCCGCGTGTCGATCTATGCCGCGCGTCCGGGCGTCATCATCGGCAAGAAGGGCGCGGACATCGAAAAGCTTCGCAAGAAGCTGGCGTCGATGACCTCGTCGGACGTGTCGCTGAACATCGTCGAAATCCGCAAGCCCGAAGTCGACGCCAAGCTCGTCGCTCAGGGCATCGCGGACCAGCTGGAGCGCCGCATCGCGTTCCGCCGGGCGATGAAGCGTGCGGTCCAGTCGGCGCTGCGTCTGGGTGCCGAAGGCATCCGGATCACCTGCGCTGGTCGTCTGGGCGGTGCGGAAATCGCGCGTACCGAATGGTATCGCGAGGGCCGCGTGCCGCTGCACACGCTGCGCGCCAACGTCGATTATGCCGAAGCCGAAGCGCACACCGCATATGGCGTGTGCGGCATCAAGGTCTGGATCTTCAAGGGTGAGATCCTGGGCCACGATCCGATGGCGCAGGACCGGCTGATGATGGAGGCACAGACCTCCGGCGTGCGTCCCGCGCGTGAAGATCGCCGCTAAGGAATAGAGAAATGCTGCAACCGAAGCGCACCAAATTCCGCAAGGCCTTCAAGGGCCGCATCCACGGCGAAGCCAAGGGTGGCACCAGCCTGAACTTCGGGTCGTACGGCCTGAAGGCGATGGAGCCGGACCGGATCACCGCACGCCAGATCGAAGCGGCCCGCCGCGCGATCACGCGCCACATCAAGCGTCAGGGACGGTTGTGGATCCGCGTGTTCCCGGACGTGCCGGTGTCGTCGAAGCCCGCCGAAGT
Organism: Pseudomonadota bacterium; assembly: GCA_023418595.1. Lineage (GTDB taxonomy): Bacteria > Pseudomonadota > Alphaproteobacteria > Sphingomonadales > Sphingomonadaceae > Sphingomonas. The sequence goes on along the minus strand of JAEZZI010000030.1, from coordinate 188,517 downwards.
CCGCATGGGCAAGGGCAAGGGCTCGCCTGAATATTGGGCAGCCCGCGTCAAGCCCGGCCGCATCCTGTTCGAGCTGGACGGCGTTGCCGGTCCGCTCGCAGCGGAAGCGTTCGAGCGTGCGGCGATGAAGCTGCCGATCAAGGTCAAGGTCGTCGCTCGCCTCGGCGATACGACGCACCTGGAGGGTTAAAGCGATGACCAAAGCAAGTGATCTGCGGGTCAAGTCGGACGACCAGTTGTCGGAAGAGCTGGGCAACCTGAAGCGTGAGGCGTTCAACCTGCGCTTCCAGGCGGCGACCAGCCAGCTCGAAAAGTCGAGCCGGGTCAAGGAAGTCCGTCGCGACATCGCCCGTATCAAGACGCTGCAAGCCGAGCGTTCGCGCTCGGAAGCAAAGTAAGAGGACGAAACCATGCCGAAGCGCGTGCTGACCGGGAACGTGGTTTCCGACAAGGGCGACAAGACCGTGGTCGTGCTGGTGGAGCGGAAGGTGAAACACCCGCTCTATGGCAAGATCATCCGTCGTTCGAAGAAATATCATGCCCATGACGAGGGCAACGAGTACAAGGCTGGCGAAACCGTGCGGATCGAAGAGACCGCGCCGATCTCCAAGCTGAAGACCTGGAAGGTCATCGCACGGGTCAACACCCATGCGACGCCGGAAGAGGTCGCGGCCGCGGCGGAAGCCTGAGCCATCCGAACTGCCTCTGTTCGCGGGGGTGTAGAAGGCGGGTTCCGGTCAGAAATCGGGCCCATATGAGAAGGAATTGGATCGATGATCCAGATGCAATCCAATCTCGACGTCGCTGACAACAGCGGCGCGAAGCGGGTGCAGTGCATCAAGGTGCTGGGCGGCTCGAAGCGTCGCACGGCCGGTGTGGGCGACGTCATCGTCGTCAGCATCAAGGAAGCTGCTCCCCGTGGCAAGGTCAAGAAGGGCGACGTGCACCGCGCCGTCATCGTCCGTACGCGCAAGGACATCCGCCGCGCCGACGGTTCGGTGATTCGGTTCGACGGCAATGCCGCCGTGCTTGTGAACAAGAACGAGGAGCCGATCGGCACCCGTATCTTTGGCCCAGTGGTCCGCGAACTGCGTGGCCGCGGTTACATGAAGATTATCAGCCTTGCGCCGGAGGTGCTGTAATGGCGTCCGCTCGTATCAAGAAGGGTGACACGGTCGTCGTCCTGTCCGGCAAGGACAAGGGCCGCACCGGCGAGGTCACCAAGGCCATGCCGAAGGACGGCAAGGTCGTCGTCGCCGGCGTCAACGTCGCCGTGCGTCACCGCAAGCCGAGCCAGGCGAACCCGCAGGGTGGCCTGGAGCGTTCGGAAGCGCCGCTGCACATCTCGAAGGTGGCACTCGCCGATCCCAAGGACGGCAAGCCCACCCGCGTCCGCTTCGAAGAGCGCGACGGCAAGAAGGTCCGTGTGGCCGTGAAGTCGGGGGAGGTCATCAATGGCTGATCAATACACGCCGCGGATGAAGTCGCTCTATGACGACAAGATCGCCAAGGCGATGACCGAGAAGTTCGGTTACAAGAACGTCATGGAAGTGCCGCGCATCGAAAAGATCGTCCTGAACATGGGCGTCGGCGAAGCAACGCAGGACAAGAAGAAGGTCGACCAGGCAGCGTCCGAAATGGAGCTGATCGCCGGCCAGAAGCCTGTCGTGACCAAGGCGAAGAAGTCGATCGCTCAGTTCAAGCTCCGCGAAGGCATGGCGATCGGTTGCAAGGTCACCCTGCGCCGCGAACGCATGTACGAATTCCTCGACCGGTTCATCACCATCGCGCTTCCCCGCGTCCGCGATTTCCGTGGCCTGAACCCCAAGTCGTTCGACGGTCGTGGCAACTATGCCTGCGGTATCAAGGAACAGCTGATTTTCCCCGAGATCAACTATGACCGCATCGATCAGGTGCGCGGCATGGACGTGATCGTCACCACTTCGGCAAAGACCGACGAGGAAGCGCGCGAGCTTCTGCGTCTCTTCGGCTTCCCGTTCCCGCAGGAAACTGCGGACGGCGAAGCGAAGCAAGCTGCGTAAGGAAGGAAGAACTTAAGTCATGGCGAAACTGAGTTCGATCAACAAGAACGAGAAGCGTCGCAAGATGGTCGCGAAATACGCGCCCAAATATGCGAAGCTGAAGGCGATCGCGAACGACGAAAGCCTGGATGAGACCGAGCGTCTGATCGCTCGTCTGAAGATGGCGGAACTGCCGCGTAACGGCAATCCGACCCGCATCCGCAATCGTTGCGAACTGACCGGGCGTCCGCGCGGTTATTATCGCAAATTCCGTCTCGCACGCGTGATGCTGCGCGATCTTGCTAATCGCGGCATGATCCCCGGTGTCGTGAAGTCGAGCTGGTAAGGATCAGATAGATGGCTTTGACCGATCCCCTGGGTGATATGCTCACCCGCATCCGCAACGGCCAGCGCGCGCGCAAGGACTCCGTCCTGACGCCTGCGTCGAAGCTGCGTGCCCGCGTCCTCGACGTGCTGCAGCGCGAAGGCTATATTCGCGGTTATTCCGAAGAGCAGATGGGGCCTGCCGCCGGCATCCGCATCGAACTCAAATATTTCGAAGGGCAGCCGGCGATCAAGCACGTCGCGCGCGTTTCGAAGCCTGGTCGCCGGGTCTATTCGGCGTCGAAAGAACTGCCGATCGTCCGCAACGGCCTGGGCATCACCATCGTATCGACGCCGCGTGGCGTTCTGTCCGACGCCGAAGCGCGCGAACAGAATGTCGGTGGCGAAGTGCTGGCGGAGGTGTTCTGATGAGCCGCATCGGTAAGAAGGCCGTCACCGTCCCGTCGGGCGTGACTGCAAACATCGACGGCGGCGTGCTGAGCGTGAAGGGGCCCAAGGGCACCCTGACCATGCCGCTCGCCGACAATATCAGCTATGAAGTCAATGATGGCGGCATTTCGGTGCAGCCGGCCAACGACACCAAGCGCGCTCGCGCGTTCTGGGGCATGCAGCGCACGCTGGTTCAGAACCTGGTGACGGGGGTGACCGAGGGCTTTACCAAGAAGCTGCTGATCACCGGCGTCGGCTATCGTGCCAACGCGCAGGGTCGCAAGCTGAAGTTGCAGCTCGGCTACAGCCATGACGTCGATATGGACGTGCCGGAAGGCATCGAAATCAAGACCCCCGACCAGACCACGGTCGAAATCTCGGGGATCGACAAGCAGAAGGTCGGCCAGATGGCCGCGGAGATCCGTCGTTGGCGCAAGCCCGAACCCTATAAGGGCAAGGGCATCAAGTATGACGGCGAGTTCATCTTCCGCAAGGAAGGGAAGAAGAAGTAATGACCAAGGGTCTCTCACTCTTCGAGAAGCGGCGTCGCCGCAATCGTACCGCGCTTCGTGCGCGTGGATCGGGCCGTCCGCGGCTTTCGGTGCACCGTTCGGGCCAGCACATCTATGCCCAGATCATCGACGACGCGGAAGGCAAGACGCTTGCCGCCGCATCGACGCTGGACAAGGACGTGCGCGGCAAGGCGGGCGCGAACAAGGAAGCAGCCGCCGAAGTCGGCAAGCGCGTGGCGGAAGCCGCGAAGAAGGCCGGCGTGACGCAGGTCGTGTTCGATCGTGGCGGTTTCCTGTTCCACGGTCGCGTCAAGGCGCTGGCGGATGCGGCGCGCGAAGGCGGATTGGAGTTTTAAGGCATGGCTGACGAAAACAACCAGACCGCGCCTGCGGAAACCACCGGTGCAGCACCGGGCGCACCCGATGCGGGCGCTCCGCAGGGCCGTGGCCCCCGTGGTGGCCGCGGTCGTGGCGGCCCCGGCGGCGACAATCGCGGTCGCGGCGGTCGTGACAATCGTGGTGGACGCGACAATCGTCGCGGCGGCCCGGACGATGGCGGCGAAGAGCTGATCGAAAAGCTGGTCCACATCAACCGCGTTTCGAAGACCGTGAAGGGCGGCAAGCGCTTCGGCTTTGCAGCTCTGGTCGTCGTCGGCGACGGCAAGGGCCGTGCAGGCTTCGGTCATGGCAAGGCACGCGAAGTGCCGGAAGCCATTTCGAAGGCGACGGCGGCTGCCAAGAAGGCGATGGTCCGCATTCCGCTGAAGGAAGGCCGCACGCTGCATCACGATGGCAACGGCCATTTCGGTGCGGGTCGCGTGACCGTCCGCACGGCGCCTCCGGGCACCGGCATCATCGCGGGCGGCCCGATGCGCGCCATCTTCGAATCGCTGGGCGTCGCGGACGTGGTGACCAAGTCGGTCGGTACGTCGAACCCCTACAACATGATCCGTGCGACCTTCGAAGCGCTTGGCGAGCAGACCTCGCCGAAGTCGGTCGCGCAGCGTCGTGGCAAGAAGATCGCCGACCTGCTCGGCCGCGGTGGTTCGCAGACCGCCGAGGCGGACGCAGCAGCAATCGCTGAATAACCGGCGCGGAGTAAGCGATAATGGCTAAGAAAGAAGCAGCCGGCACGGTGAAGGTGACCCAGACGGGTTCGCCCATTCGCCGCACCGAAGATCAGCGCGCGACGCTGATCGGCCTGGGCCTCAACAAGATGCACAAGACGGTCGAGCTGAAGGACACCCCCGAGGTGCGCGGCATGATCCGTAAGGTTGCACACATGGTGTCGGTCGAGGGTTAACTCCTTCGATCGTCCCGTCATCCCGGCTAAAGCCGGGATATCAGGCCGCGAGCGCGCCCTTTCGGGCACGATACCCCAGCGTTCGCTGGGGTGACGGTCTGACAAAAGACGGTTTGCCAGGCGGCAGATACCAGGTGACAGATACGGGGGAGGGGGCTATGCGGCCCCCTTCCTCATTTTATCAGCGCGAACAAAGCGAAAGCGAGTGCAGACCATGAAACTCAACGAAATCCGTGACAATGATGGCGCCCGCAAGGGCCGGGTGCGCGTCGGACGCGGCATCGGCTCGGGCCTGGGCAAGACCGCAGGTCGCGGCCAAAAGGGTCAGAAGAGCCGTGGCGGCGTCGCCATCAACGGCTTCGAAGGCGGCCAGATGCCGCTCCACATGCGGCTGCCGAAGCGCGGCTTCAACAACATCTTCGCCAAGGATTATGCCGAGGTGAACCTGGGCGCGATCCAGAAGCTGGTCGATGCAGGCACGCTCGACAAGGGCGCGACGATCGACCACGCGGCGCTGCAGGCCGCTGGTGTCGCACGCGGCGGCAAGGACGGCGTCCGCCTGCTCGGCAAGGGCGAGATTTCGGCCAAGCTGAAGTTCGTCGTCGCAGGCGCGTCGAAGGGCGCGATCGAAGCGGTCGAAAAGGCTGGCGGTTCGGTCGAGATCATCAAGGTGACGCCGGCAGCCGAAAAGGCGGCAGCCAAGAACGGCAAGGCCCGCGAAGCGCGCATCGCCGACAAGGAAGCCAAGCAGAAGGCCGCCAAGAAGGCCTGATCAGCCTTAGCCCGATCTGTTCGAGCGAAGTCGAGAACCGCTGCCGAGCGTAGTCGAGGCATTGAGTTCTCGCTTCGCTCGAAAATGTGTCTCGACTTCGCTCGACACGAACGGATTTGGTTTGGCCGAGAAAGCGGGCTTTGTCGAAAAGCCCCTTAGACAAGCTTGGCAAGACCCCTATATGGGCGGCGGGGGCGCGGGTAACGCATCTCCGCCGCTTTTGTTTCCGGGACGATTACGCACATGGCATCCGCAGCCGATAATATGGCAACCAACCTCAACTTGTCGAAATTCGGCAAGGCGACCGAGCTGAAAAAGCGCCTTTGGTTCACGCTGGGTGCGCTCGTCATCTTTCGGTTGCTCAGCTATGTGCCGCTGCCCGGCATCGACCCGACCCAGTTGAACCTGCTCGCGCAGCAGACCCAGGGCGGTGTCCTCGATTTCTTCAATACCTTCTCGGGCGGTGCGCTCGAGCGCATGTCGGTGATCGCGCTGGGCGTGATGCCGTACATCACCGCGTCGATCGTGGTGCAGCTCGCGACCAGCCTTTCCCCCCAACTTGCCGCCATCAAGAAGGAAGGCGAAGCGGGGCGCAAGAAGCTCAACCAATATACCCGTTACGGCACGGTCGGTCTGACCGCGATCCAGGGTTATTTCATCGCCGTCGGCCTGGAGGCGTTCGGCGCTTCCGCAGGCGCGCAGGCGGTGATCCAGCCGGGAATGCTGTTCCGCATCGGCTGCGTCATTTCGCTGGTCGGCGGTACCATGTTCCTGATGTGGCTGGGTGAGCAGATCACCAGCCGCGGCGTCGGCAACGGGATCAGCCTCATCATCATGGCGGGCATCGTCGCCCATCTGCCGACGACTCTGGTTCAATTGTTCGAAAGCGGTCGTTCGGGCGGCATCAGCGCGATCAGCCTGGCGCTGATCGGCGTTGCGGTCGTTGGCCTGATCCTGTTCATCTGCTTCATGGAGCGCGCCCAGCGCCGCATCCTGATCCAGTATCCCAAGCGCCAGACCCAGCGCGGCGTTCAGGCCGAGCGCAGCCATCTGCCGCTCAAGATCAACACCGCAGGCGTGATCCCGCCGATCTTCGCATCGTCGCTGCTGTTGATGCCGCTGACGATCAGCCAGTTCGCAGGGCAGGACGCCAGCCAGGCGGATTCGACCTGGGGCAGCTTCCTGATCGGGATGAACCAGTATCTGGCGCACGGCCAGCCGCTCTACATGGCGCTGTACGGCGCAGGCATTATCTTCTTCTGCTTCTTCTACACCGCGGTTGTGTTCAACCCGGAGGAAACCGCGGAAAACCTGAAAAAGCATGGCGGGTTCATCCCCGGCATCCGTCCTGGCAAGAATACCGAGAATTATCTCGATTACGTGCTGACGCGGATCACGGTGGTCGGTGCGGCCTATCTGACCTTCATTTGTCTCGTGCCCGAATATCTGGTGTCGGCGATGGCGATCCCCTTCTATCTCGGCGGCACTAGCCTTCTGATCGTCGTCAACGTAACGATGGACACGGTGACGCAGATCCAGTCGCACCTGCTGGCGCACCAGTATGGCGACCTGATCAAGAAGGCGAAGCTGAAGGGCGGCAACCGCGTCCGCTGATGCGGGCGACCGGCGGATCGGGCCAGGGCGAAGAGGGGCAAGCGCGTTGAACATCATCCTGCTGGGACCGCCGGGTGCGGGCAAGGGCACCCAGGCCAGCCGTCTGGTCAGCGAACGCGGCATGGTCCAGCTGTCCACTGGCGACATGCTGCGCGCCGCGGTCAAGGCAGGAACGCCGACGGGCCAGAAGGCCAAGGCGGTGATGGAGGCGGGGCAACTCGTGTCCGACGAGATCGTGTCGGGGATCATCGGCGAAGCGCTCGACGCGCTGGCGCCGGAGACCGGCGTGATCTTCGACGGCTATCCGCGCACCGAAGCGCAGGCGGTATCGCTCGACGGGCTGCTCGCGGATCGGGGGCGCAGCCTGCATCACGTCATCGAACTGGTGGTCGATGAGGAAGCGCTGGTCGACCGTGTGACCGGGCGCTTCACCTGCGCGAATTGCGGCGCGGGCTATCACGATCGTTACAAACTGCCCAAGGTCGATGGCATGTGCGACAAATGCGGCTCGCACGAGTTCAAGCGCCGTCCCGACGACAATGCCGAGACCGTCCGCACCCGCATGGCCGAATATCGCGCCAAAACCGCGCCGATCCTGCCGATCTACGAAGCGCGCGGAATCGTCCAGCATGTCGACGGCATGGCGGACATCGACCATGTGTCGGGCGCGATCGAAGCGATCCTGGAACGCGAACCGCGCCCGGTTTGAGGGCTGTCCGCAAAGCGCCGACATTTTGATAAAATGACCGTGCTCCCGCGAAGGCGGGAGCCCAGGGTCGCGGATGCTAGTACCCTTTTGCTCTGGGCTCCCGCCTTCGCGGGAGCGCACAGGGGTCAACTACCCGTTCGTTTCGAGCAAAGCTGAGAAACGTTGTCCAACCGGTGCGATACGTTTCTCGACTTTGCTCGAAACGAACGGGTGTCGGGTGGCGCGATTGTGATAGGCTTGTCGCATATCGGAAAAAGGGTGGAGAACATGCGCCTGGCACTCGTAATCCCGGCATTGCTCGCAACCGCACCGGCGTCCGCCGAGGTCGTGAAGGTCAAGGGATCGACCTTCGTCGTCGAACACAAGCTGACCGTGGCCGCCGCGCCCGATGCGGTATGGCGCGTGTTGTCGGAACCTTCGCGCTGGTGGTCGAAAGCGCATAGCTGGTCGGGGGATGCCGCCAACCTGTCGATGGCGATGCGGCCAGGCGGGTGTTTCTGCGAGGCACTGCCCGATGGCGGCGGGGCGGAACATGCGCGCGTGATCCATGTCGCGCCGAACAAGCTGCTCCGGCTGTCGGGCGCGCTGGGGCCGCTGCAACAGGGGGCGGTGACGGGCACGCTGAGTTTCGAGATGACGGGCGAAGGGCAAGACACCGCGCTGGTCGTGCGCTATGTCGTCAGCGGCTACACCGGCATGGATACGGCCAAGCTCTCGCCGCTGGTCGATGGTGTCATCGGCGAACAGGCGGCGGGGTTGAAGCGTGCCGCAGAGGCGGACGATTGATCGCTTGACCGACTCGCCGGATAGGCAGACCCTTTGCGCGACATAGGCGGGGGACCAGCCGGTCTCGTGCTGGCAAGGGAGGCGTCGATGGTTTCGGCTTCTGCACGGTGGGCGTTGGTTGCGACGGGCGTCGCGGTGCTGGCGGCGGGTGTAGCGGTTGCGCAGGATCAGGACGAGCGCCGCTGGCCACCGGGGGGGCAGCGAGCCGAGGCAACCATCTATCGCGACAGCACTTATCGCGGCCCGGCGGTCGCGGTGGAGCGCGACCAGCCCGATCTGCGCCTGGCCTGGGGGGTGCGGTCGATCCGCGTGCGAAGCGGCACCTGGCAATTATGTCCGGAGACCAATTACCGTGGCAATTGCATCACCGTCGATCGCGACACGCCTGACCTGGGCCTGCGTCTGGGGTTGCTGAGGCGGCTTCAATCGATGCGGCCGCTGGGGGGAAGCGCCGGCGGTGGTGGCCAGGCACCGGGCGATTTCCGGTCGCTGCGCGGGATGGCGTCCGAATTCTATCCGGCGCCGTCGATCCGCGGTGAGGGGCGGGTGCTCGGGTGTCAGCGTGGATCGGCGACCGCGGCCTGCGCGAAGCAGAGGGCCGATGAGTTCTGCCGCCAAGCCGGTTGGAACGGTTCGGCGCGACAGGCGCTTGAGACGGTGGGCCGGCGTGTCTATCTTGCGGATACGCTGTGCGTGCGATCGGGCTATTGAACCCGCGCACCGCTTGACTCGCTCCCGTCGTGGGCCTATCAGCCCGCTATTCCGAAACCCGGTTGGCCGGCGGCGCTGTTTTCGCGCGCGCCGGTGTCGTGCGTTTCGGATGTTCAACGCGACGAGATGGGGTGTGCTGCCATGCCGCCCCGTGGAGCTGGGAGACAAATAGCTCATGGCACGTATTGCGGGTGTTAACATCCCGACCAACAAGCGCGTATTGATCGCGCTTCAGTATATCCACGGCATCGGCCAGACCAAAGCCAAGGAAATCATCACGAAGCTGGGGATCGCGGACACCGCCCGCGTTCAGGACCTTACCGATCAGGAAGTCCTCCAGATCCGCGAAACCATCGATTCGGACCACACCGTGGAAGGCGATCTGCGTCGCCAGACCGCGATGAACATCAAGCGTCTGATGGACCTCGCCAGCTATCGCGGCCTGCGTCATCGCAAGGGCCTGCCGGTTCGCGGCCAGCGCACGCACACCAATGCGCGCACCCGCAAGGGCAAGGCGAAGCCGATCGCAGGCAAGAAGAAGTAATTAGCGCGGGGCGCTAATTACTCCGTCGGAGACAGGCTTGAGGCTGACTGCCCGCCGCTCTCCGTCAAACGAGATTTCAGGTCAGGATAGAATCCAATGGCACAAGCACCGCAGCGTCTTCGCCGTCGCGAACGCAAGAACATCACCTCTGGCGTCGCGCATGTGAACGCCAGCTTCAACAACACGATGATCACCATCACCGACGCGCAGGGCAACGCCATTTCGTGGTCGTCGGCCGGCATGATGGGCTTCAAGGGTTCGCGCAAGTCGACCCCCTATGCCGCCCAGGTCGCTGCCGAAGACGCCGGCAAGAAGGCCGCCGAGCACGGCGTCCGCACGCTGGAAGTCGAAGTGAAGGGGCCGGGTTCGGGCCGCGAATCGGCGCTTCGCGCGCTCCAGGCTGTCGGTTTCCAGATCACGTCAATCCGCGACGTCACCTCGATCCCGCACAATGGCGTTCGCCCGTCCAAGCGTCGCCGCGTCTGATTTTCGTCTTCGAAGCCGGCGCGCGCATGCCCAATGGACGGGGTATTGCGCGGGCCGGTTTGGCTGTTTCCGGCAGGATGGCCCCTAAATCCTGCCCAACCTAGGGGAAGCCCGTGTCTGTCAATGCTAAGAACTGGCAGGAACTCAAGAAGCCCAACGGTCTCGAAAAGAAGGCTGGCGGGGATCCCAAGCGCAAGTCGACCTTCGTCGCCGAACCGCTGGAGCGTGGTTTCGGCCTGACGCTCGGCAATGCGCTGCGTCGCGTGCTGTTGTCGTCGCTTCAGGGCGCGGCCGTCACGTCGATCAAGATCGAAAACGTGCTGCACGAATTCTCGTCGCTGGCCGGTGTGCGTGAGGACGTCACCGACATCGTCCTGAACGTGAAGCAGATCGCACTGAAGATGCAGGGCGAAGGCCCCAAGCGGCTCCAGCTGTCGGCAACCGGCCCGGCTGAAGTCAAGGCGGGCGACATCGCGGTGTCGGGCGATATCGAGGTGATGAACCCCGACCTGGTCATCTGTCACCTCGACGATGGTGCGACGCTGAACATGGAACTGACCGCCGACACCGGCAAGGGTTATGTACCAGCAGTTCAGAACCGTCCGGCGGACGCACCGATCGGCCTGATCCCGGTCGATGCGCTGTACTCGCCGGTCCGTCAGGTCAGCTACAAGGTCGATCCGACCCGCGTCGGTCAGGACCTCGACTATGACAAGCTCACGCTCTCGGTCGAAACCGACGGCACCGTGGCCCCCGAGGATGCGATCGCGTATGCGGCGCGCATCCTTCAGGACCAGCTGGCGCTGTTCGTCCACTTCGACGATTCGGCGGTCACGCGTTCGGCTCCGGTCGGTGGCGCGCCTGCGGCGGCAGCCGGTGGCGAGACCGCAGGCGATACCGCGCAGATCAATCGTTACCTTCTGAAGAAGGTCGACGAGCTGGAACTGTCGGTGCGTTCGGCCAACTGCCTGAAGAACGACAACATCATTTATATCGGCGATCTGGTCCAGAAGACCGAAGCCGAGATGTTGCGCACCCCCAATTTCGGGCGCAAGTCGCTCAATGAAATCAAGGAAGTGCTGTCGTCGATGGGCCTGCGTCTGGGGATGGAAATCCCCGGTTGGCCGCCGGAGAATATCGAGGAAATGGCAAAGAAGCTCGAGCAGGAGATTTTGGGCTGAGTTCGGCGGAGCCGCAAGGCTCCGTCCGACGACGCGGCTTTGCCGCGCCGGGCCTGCTCCAGAGAATATGGATTCCCGCCTGCGCGGGAATGACGGTTTTTAACAGGGTGGCTTACCGTCCCACCTGGCTTGGGGTTCCGTGAGACGGCCCCCTGACGAACGAAAAGGAAATACCATGCGTCATCGCGTAGGCGGCCGTAAGCTTCAGCGGACCTCGGCCCACCGCATCGCCCTGTTCCGCAATATGTCGGCAGCGCTCATCAAGCACGAACAGATCACCACCACCGTGGCCAAGGCGAAGGAACTGCGCCCCTACATCGAAAAGCTGGTGACGCTGGCGAAGAAGGGCGGGCTTTCGAACCGTCGTCTCGCGCATGCCCGTCTGCTCGACGATGCCCAGCTCAGCAAGCTGTTCGACGTGCTGGCCGAGCGTTACAAGGACCGCAACGGCGGCTATACCCGCGTCATCAAGATGGGGCCGCGCATGTCGGACGCATCGCCGATGGCGATCATCGAATTCGTCGATCGCGACGTGTCGGCCAAGGGCCAGGACTCCGGCCCGGTAATGGGCGACGAGGATTTCGACGAAGCGGCGTAATTCGTCCGTATCATTCGATACTTGAGCAAGAGGTCGCCCCTTTCTAGGGTGCGGCCTCTTTCTCGTTTCGGAGATCTTGTTTCATGCGTCGCGCGTCGCTGCTCGCCCTTCCGCTGCTGTTCGCAGCCCCCGCCTTTTCCCAACCCGTATCGGAGACGACCACCGGCATGACCGCGCCCCTGAACTATCCCGAGACGCGCCGCGTGAACGTGGTTGACGAACATTTCGGGATAAAGGTCGCCGACCCTTATCGCTGGCTGGAAAACGACGTGCGCGAGGACAAGGAAGTCGCCGCCTGGGTCGCCGCGCAGAACAAGGTGACCGACGCCTATCTGGCGACGCTGCCGGGCCGCGACGTGTTCAAGCAGCGGTTGACCGCGTTGTTCGATTACGAACGCTTCGGCATCCCGACGCACAAGGGCGATCGTTATTTCTACAGCCATAATTCGGGCTTGCAGAACCAGGCGGTGCTTTACGTCCGCGACAGCCTGAACGGGCAGGGCAGGGTGCTGATCGATCCCAACAAATGGTCCGCCGACGGCGCGACGGCGCTTGGCGAATGGGTGCCGAGTGAAGATGGCAGCAAATTGCTCTACACCGTCCAGGACGGCGGATCGGACTGGCGCACGGTCAAGGTACTGGACGTCGAGACCGGCAAGGAAACGAGCGACACCGTCGAGTGGGCCAAATTCTCCAACCTCGCCTGGGCGAAGGACGGGTCGGGTTTCTATTATTCGCGCTTCGAACAGCCCGCCGCGGGGCAGGAATTCCAGGCGTTGAACGAAAACCAGAAAGTCTATTTCCACCGCCTCGGCACGCCGCAATCGGCGGATACGCTGATCTATGCGACGCCCGATCGCCCGACCCTGGGCCATTCGGCGCAGGTGACCGATGACGGGCGCTGGCTGGTCATCACCACCACCGAAGGTACCGACAACCGCTATGAGATCACGCTCGTCGACCTGAGCGCCGCCAAGCCCCAGCCGCGCACGATCATCAAGGGTCTGGAGAATGACTGGACCGCGATCGGCAATGTCGGCGAAACCTTTTTCTTCGCCACCAACAAGGACGCGCCGCGCGAAAAGGTCGTGAAGATCGACGTGTCGGGCAATCAGGTGCGGATCAGCGATCTGGTGGCGCAGGACGCCGCCGTGCTGTCGGGCGCGTCGGTGGTCGGCAACCGGCTGATCCTGTCCTATCTGGTCGATGCCAAGACCGAGGTGCGACGCTTCACCCTCGACGGCAAGCCCGACGGCACGGTCAGCCTGCCCGGCATCGGCACCGCAGGCGGTTTCGGCGGCGCGCAGGACCAGAACGAGACCTTTTACATGTTCACCAGCTATGCCACGCCCGCGACCATCTATCGCTATGATGTGGCCAGCGGAAAGGCGGAGGTGTGGGCGCAGCCCAAGGTCGATTTCGACCCCGCACAATATGACGTGACCCAGCGTTTCTACAATTCGAAGGACGGGACGCGGGTGCCAATGTTCATCGTCCGTAAGAAGGGGGCGATTGGCCCGGCGCCGACGTTGCTCTATGCCTATGGCGGGTTCAACATCTCGGTGCTGCCGAGCTTCGCTTCGTCGCGCGTCGCGTGGATGGAACAGGGCGGCGTGCTCGCGGTCGCGAACATTCGCGGTGGCGGCGAATATGGCAAGGCGTGGCACGATGGCGGGCGCCTACAGAACAAGCAGAACGTGTTCGACGATTTCATCGGCGCGGCGGAGGACCTGATTGCGCAAGGCGTGACGACGGCTGACAAGTTGGCGATCCAGGGCGGATCGAACGGCGGGCTGCTGGTCGGCGCGGTGGTGAACCAGCGTCCCGACCTGTTCGCGGCGGCGCTGCCCGCGGTCGGTGTGATGGACATGACGCGTTTCGACAAGTTCACCGCCGGCCGCTATTGGGTCGACGATTACGGCTATCCGTCGAAAGAAGCCGATTTCAAGACGCTCTATGCCTATTCGCCCTATCACAACATCGCGAGCGGCAAGGCCTATCCGGCGATTCTGGCGACGACGGCGGATACCGACGACCGTGTGGTGCCGGGGCACACCTTCAAATATACCGCCGCGATCCAGGCGGCGGATATCGGGGCGAAACCGCACCTCGTCCGCATCGAAACCCGCGCCGGGCACGGGTCGGGCAAGCCGACCGACAAGGTGATCGAGGAAACCGCCGACCTGTGGGCCTTTGCGGCCAGGTGGACTGGGATGACGGTGACGAACGTCGAGTAACGGATTCTTACCCCCGCAAAGACAGAAGTCCGGGGGCGTGGTGCCAGCACTGCGCACGCCGGGCTCCCGCCTGCGCGGAAGCACATTGTCCGGTGTGTCGAGAGCCATCAAGCCTTTCCCCAAGGCACGCTTGTGGCTAAGCGGGCGCGCATGGACAGCCCCACGCAGAACATCCTCATCGTCGATTTCGGCAGCCAGGTAACCCAGCTGATCGCGCGCCGCGTGCGCGAGGCGGGGGTCTATTCCGAGATTGCGCCGTTTACCACCGCGGCCGAGGCGTTCGAGCGGCTGAAGCCTGCGGGTGTCATCCTGTCGGGTAGCCCCGCATCGGTGCTGGACGAAGGGTCGCCGCGGGTGCCTGATGTGATCTTTGACAGTGGGTTGCCGGTGCTGGGCATCTGTTACGGGCAGCAGGTGATGATGCACCAGCTGGGCGGCCAGGTGACGCTGGGCGATTCGGGCGAATTTGGCCGCGCCTTTATCGAGATCGCCGATGGCTGCGAGCTGTTCGACGGCATGTGGCACGAAGGCGAGACACACCAGGTCTGGATGAGCCACGGCGACAAGGTGACCGCGCTGGCCGACGGGTTCCGCCCGGTCGCGTCAAGCCCCGGCGCGCCCTATGCGGTGATCGCGAACGATGCGAAGCGCTATTATGCGATGCAGTTCCACCCCGAGGTCGTCCACACCCCCGATGGCGGGCGGCTGATCGCCAATTTCGCGCGGCACGTCTGCGGGCTGGCGGGCGACTGGACGATGGCCGAGTTTCGCGACGCCAAGATTGCCGAAATCCGCGCGCAGGTGGGCGACGGCAAGGTCATTTGCGGCCTGTCCGGCGGGGTCGATTCGGCAGTCGCCGCGGTGCTGATCCACGAAGCGATCGGCGACCAGCTGACCTGCGTGTTCGTCGATCACGGATTGATGCGGGCAGGCGAGGCCGATCAGGTCGTCAGCCTGTTCCGCGGCGCGTATAACATCCCGCTCGTCCATGTGAACGCCGAGACGCTGTTCCTCAATGGTCTGGCCGGGCTGACCGATCCCGAAGCCAAACGGAAATTCATCGGCAAGACCTTCATCGATGTGTTCGAGGACGAAGCCAAAAAGATCGGCGGCGCAGCCTTCCTCGCGCAGGGTACGCTCTACCCGGACGTGATCGAAAGCGTCAGCTTCACCGGCGGGCCGAGCGTGACGATCAAGAGCCACCATAATGTCGGCGGCCTGCCCGAGCGCATGAACATGGCGCTGGTCGAACCCTTGCGCGAATTGTTCAAGGACGAGGTCCGCGCGCTGGGCCGTGAACTGGGCCTACCGGAGATTTTCGTCGGACGACATCCGTTTCCGGGACCGGGCCTTGCGATCCGCATTCCGGGTGAGGTGACCAAGGAACGCTGCGACATCCTGCGAAAAGCCGACGCCATCTATCTGGAAGAAATCAGGAATGCCGGACTGTATGATGCGATCTGGCAGGCATTCGCGGTGCTGTTGCCGGTGCGCAGCGTCGGGGTGATGGGCGACGGGCGCACCTATGACAGCGTGCTCGCGCTGCGTGCGGTGACCTCGACCGACGGCATGACCGCGGAAGTATTCGGCTTTCCGGGCGATTTCCTGCCACGGGTGGCGACGCGGATCGTCAACGAAGTGCGTGGCGTCAACCGCGTGACCTATGACTACACGTCGAAGCCGCCGGGGACGATCGAGTGGGAATAAATCGGTAAAAGTGAACGCGCGGGGCGCGTTCACCCGATTTATTCGGCGCGGCAACGCGCCGCAGCCAAGTGCAAAGCCAAAGAAAAAGCCGCCGAAAGCAGGTGCTTACGGCGGCTTTCTTGCGCGTTGAGCGAATGGCTTATTGCCAGCTGCCCATTTCCTTTTCGAGGTTGACGCGGATCGCTTCGAAGAATTGCTCCGTGGTCATCCAGGGCTGATCCGGGCCGATCAGGATCGCGAGATCCTTGGTCATCGCGCCGCTCTCGACGGTCTTGACGCAGACCGCTTCCAGCGTTTCGGCAAAACGCACGACTTCGGGCGTTTCGTCGAACTTGCCGCGGTATTTCAGGCCGCCGGTCCAGGCGAAGATCGACGCGATCGGGTTGGTCGAGGTCGCCTTGCCCTGCTGATGCTGGCGATAGTGGCGGGTGACGGTGCCGTGCGCGGCTTCGGCCTCGACCGTCTTGCCGTCGGGCGTCATCAGCACCGAAGTCATCAGGCCGAGCGAACCGAAGCCCTGTGCGACCTGATCCGACTGCACGTCGCCGTCGTAATTCTTGCAGGCCCAGACGAATTCGCCATGCCATTTGAGCGCGGATGCGACCATGTCGTCGATCAGGCGATGTTCGTAGACGATGCCCGCATCCTTGAACCGGGCAGCGAACTCGGTTTCGAAGACCTCCTGGAAGATGTCCTTGAAACGGCCATCATAGGCTTTGAGGATCGTGTTCTTGGTCGAGAGATAGACCGGCCAGTTGCGGTTGAGACCGTAATTCATCGATGCGCGCGCGAAATCGCGGATCGATTCGTCGAGATTGTACATGCCCATCGCGACGCCGGCAGCGGGGAAATCGAACACTTCATGTTCGATCGTCTCGCCATTTTCGCCTTCCCATTTCATGGTCAGCTTGCCCGCGCCGGGGACCTTGAAATCGGTCGCCTTATATTGATCGCCGAAGGCGTGACGGCCGACGACGATCGGCTTGGTCCAGCCGGGGATCAGGCGCGGCACGTTGTTGATGACGATCGGTTCGCGGAAGACGACGCCGCCCAGAATGTTGCGGATCGTGCCGTTGGGCGAGCGCCACATCTTTTTCAGGCCGAATTCCTCGACCCTCGCCTCGTCGGGGGTGATGGTCGCGCACTTCACGCCGACGCCGTGTTCGCGAATCGCGTTGGCGCTGTCGATCGTGATCTGGTCGTTGGTTTCGTCGCGCTTTTCGACGCCGAGATCGTAGTATTTGAGGTCGATGTCGAGATAGGGGAGGATCAGCCGTTCGCGGATCCATTCCCAGATGATCCGGGTCATTTCGTCGCCGTCGATCTCGACGACCGGATTCTTCACCTTGATCTTCGCCATCTATCTCTCGCTTGCTTCTGAGGGAGGTTTGGCACGCGTCCTAGGGGCAGGCGGGGCCGGGATCAACCGGCGTGGCCCTGCCGGCAAAGGAACGCTTCGACCTAAGCGGCATTGTATTGCGGGAACCCGGTAGTTAGACCCGCCCACATGACATCACTCGAAAAGCCGCCGGTCGGCACCGTGACCGCAAAGTGGCGTTTCCCGAGCGTCCATCCCGAAGGACGCAAATATCTGGCGATTTCCGGCGCAGTAACGCTGCTCGGCCTGTGGCTGGGCGGATGGTTCGTCGCATGGCCGCTGGCCGGTTTCACCCTGTGGGTCGCGGCGTTCTTTCGCGATCCGGTGCGGACCACGCCGCAGGGCGACGATCTGATCGTATCGCCTGCCGACGGGCTGGTGTCGATGATCGAGCGGGTGCCGCTGCCGCCCGAACTGGCGGGCGACAATGCGCTGGGCAGCAAGCCGCTGGTCCGCGTGTCGATCTTCATGTCGGTGTTCGACGTTCATATCAACCGCGCGCCGATCCCCGGGACCGTGCGCGATGTCGTCTATATTTCGGGCAAGTTCCTGAACGCCGAACTCGACAAGGCGAGCGAGGAAAACGAGCGTCAGCATATGGTGATCGAGGGGGTTCGCGGCGAGCGGATCGGTGTCACGCAGATCGCAGGCCTGCTCGCGCGGCGCATTCTGACCTTCGTGAAGCCGGGCGACATGGTGGTCGCGGGCCAGCGTTTCGGCCTGATCCGTTTCGGCAGCCGCGTCGATGTTTGGCTGCCCGATGATGTCGCGCCGCAGGTGGCGCTCGGCCAGCGCGCGATTGCGGGCGAAACCGTGATCGGCAAGCGTGGCGGCACGCCCGCGACCGGCGTCGCGCAATAATGCGCGCACCCCGTCAGCCCCGCGGCATCCCATTGCGGGCGCTTGCCCCCAACGCGATCACCGCGGCGGCAATGTGTTTCGGCCTGTCGGGAATCCGCTTCGCGATTTCGGGCGAGTGGGAACGATCGATCGTCATGATCCTGATCGCGGGGCTGCTCGATGGCCTGGATGGTCGCGTCGCGCGGGCATTGCGCGGCGAGAGCAAGTTCGGCGCCGAACTCGATTCGCTGTCGGACAGCCTTGCATTCGGCGTCGCGCCCGCACTCATCATCTATCTCTGGTCGCTGGTCACCGTGCCGCGCTGGGGGTGGGCGATCGCGCTCGTCTATGCGGTATTTGCCGCGCTTCGTCTCGCCCGGTTCAACGCACGGATCGATCTGGCCGATCAGCCCCATAAATCGGCCGGATTTTTGACGGGCGTTCCGGCACCGGCTGGCGCAATTCTGGCGTTTTTGCCGCTGTATCTGTGGATCTGGACCGGCGAGCCGATTTTCCAGTCGCCCTATCTGGTCGGTCCGTGGCTGCTGCTATGCGCCATTCTGCTGGTGTCGAGCATCGCCACATACTCGCCATCCTCGCTCAAACTTCGTCAGAATATTCGGTTCGAGGCGATCGTGATCGTCGCGGCGATCGCGGCGGCGGTGATTTCCGCGCCCTGGCCCGCGCTGACGGTCATCGCGATCCTGTACCTGCTGTCGATTCCGTTCTCGATCCGCTCCTATGGCCGGATCAAGCGGCAGCGCGCCAGTGCTTCGCCTGCGGTGTCGCGTGCCGCACCCGAACCGGGGACGGGCGAAGGCTGACACGCGGCACCGATTGCATCACGAAACGGGGGTCGGGCTGGCCGCGCAACAGCGCGACGATGACGGCACTCTTTTCGGAAAGCGTGGCGTGGATTGTCCACAGCGTGAAGGCCAATGCGCCTGCGAAAACCAGAATTGCGACCGTGACTGCCATGTTCGGCTCCATCGATTCCCGCCCCGGAGAGTCGGGCCGGTAACAGTCCGGTAACCATCTGGTTCCACAAACTGCTGTTGAACATGGTATGTTCCATATTCGTTCCGCATGTCAACGGTTGATTTCACAGGCGCGCTCGGCTATTGGCGCGCCCTCAACCCCGCATGGGAAGCACATAGACCGGTGCCGGACAGGGCTTTCGAAGCCCGTTTCCGGTTCCCGCTTCCCAGAGGAATAACCGGAAAAGGAATTGATCCTATGGCGGCACCCGTCGTCTCCATGCACCAGCTGCTCGAAGCTGGCGCTCATTTCGGCCACCAGACGCACCGCTGGAACCCGAAGATGAAGCCGTACATCTTTGGCGATCGCAACGGCGTCCACATTATCGACCTGTCGCAGACCGTGCCGCTGTTTGCGCGCGCGCTGGAATTCATCAGCTCGTCGGTCGCATCGGGCGGCAAGGTGCTGTTCGTCGGCACCAAGCGCCAGGCGCAGGAACCGATCGCGGAAGCAGCGCGTCGTTCGGGCCAGCATTTCGTCAACCATCGCTGGCTGGGCGGGATGCTCACAAACTGGAAGACGATTTCGGGTTCGATCAAGCGCCTGAAGACGCTGGAAGAGCAGCTTTCGGGCGACACGCACGGCCTGACCAAGAAGGAAGTGCTGAACCTGACCCGCGAGCGCGACAAGCTCGAGCTGTCGCTGGGCGGTATCCGCGACCTGAACGGCATTCCCGACATCATGTTCGTGATCGATGCGAACAAGGAGGAACTGGCGATCAAGGAAGCCAACACACTGGGCATTCCCGTCGTCGCGATCCTCGATTCGAACGTCTCGCCCGACGGCATCGCATTCCCGGTTCCGGCGAATGACGACGCGGCGCGCGCGATCCGCCTGTATTGCGAAGCCGTGGCGATCGCCGCGACCCGCGGTGGCCAGGAAGCCATGCAGAAGTCCGGCAAGGACATCGGCGCGATGGTCGAGCCGCCGAAGGAAGAAGCGCTGAGCGAGCCGGAAGCGCCCGCCGCCGAAGCGAAAGCAGCACCCGCTGCCGCCGAGCCGGAAGCACCCGCTGCATCGAACGAACCGGAAACGGCAGCCGAAGGCGAGCGTCAGATCGACGCGTAAGGCGCCGTAGCTCCGGGCTTCGACAAGCCCATCAACCGTTCGTGCTGAGCTTGTCGAAGCACTGTCCTTCTCTTGTAACGAAGAAGAAGGACAGCTCTTCGACAGGCTCAGGGCGAACGGTTTTATACATTCAAGGTTTCGAGCCTCACCGGCTCTACAAGCGAAGGAATTGAACATGGCCGAGATCACGGCAGCAGCGGTGAAGGAACTGCGCGAGCGTTCGGGCGCCGGCATGATGGATTGCAAGAAGGCGCTGACCGAAAATGGCGGCGACATGGAAGCGGCGATGGACTGGCTGCGCACCAAGGGCTTGGCGGCCGCGCAGAAGAAGTCGAGCCGCACCGCCGCCGAAGGGCTGGTCGGCGTCGCCGTCGCCGGCACCAAGGGTGCGGCGGTCGAGGTGAACTCCGAAACCGATTTCGTCGCCAAGAACGACCAGTTCCAGTCGTTCGTCCGCGACGTGACCGCGATCGCGCTCGAATCGGGCGACGATATCGAAGCGCTCAAGGGCAAGGCGATGCCGTCGGGCAAGACCGTCGAGGAAGCGCTGACCAACAATGTCGCGACGATCGGTGAAAACCAGTCGCTGCGCCGCGCAAAGCGCCTCGAAGTGTCGAAGGGTGCGGTGATCCCCTATGTCCACAACGCGGCATCGCCGGGCCTCGGCAAGATCGGCGTGCTCGTCGCGCTCGAATCGGATGCGGGCGTCGATGTGCTCGAACCGCTCGGCAAGCAGCTGGCGATGCACATTGCCGCGGCCTTCCCGCTGGCGCTCGATGAAACCGGGCTCGACCAGGACGTGCTGGAGCGCGAGCGCCAGATCGCGACCGAAAAGGCAGCCGAGAGCGGCAAGCCCGCCGACATCATCGCCAAGATGGTCGAGGGTTCGGTGAAGAAATTCGCTAAGGAAAACGCGCTGCTCAGCCAGCCGATCGTGATGGACGGCAAGACCCCGGTCGCCGACGTCGTTGCGAAGGCGGCGAAGGACGCGGGCACTTCAATCGTGCTCAAGGACTATGTCCGCTTCCAGCTCGGCGAAGGCATCGAGAAGGAAGAAAGCGATTTCGCAGCCGAAGTGGCGGCGACCGCAGGGATCAAGAACTGATCCGGGTTCGGATTGGTTCGTGAGACAGGAAAGGGCGGCTCTGCGGGGTCGCCCTTTTTGTTGACGCGCTGTTCGCCTCAGGGAGTATCCGTCATCCCGGCAAAAGCTGGGATATCGTGCCGAATGCATCATTCTTGCGGCTTGATGCCCCAGCTTTCGCTGGGGCGACGGTTTGGAGGAGAGAGGGGAGGGAATCGCGCGCATCCCCGCTTGGCATCGCCGCGCGCCGCTTCTAAGGTCCGCGCGCCTTATCCCCCGCCTGCAACACAAGTGACTCCATGCCCGCCTCCAAATTCAAGCGCATCCTTCTGAAACTGTCGGGCGAGGTCCTGATGGGATCGGGCCAGTTCGGTATCGACCCCGCCACCTGCGAACGCGTCGCGGGCGAGGTGAAGGCGGCAAAGGAAGCGGGGCTGGAGATCTGCATGGTCGTCGGCGGTGGCAACATCTTTCGCGGACTTGCCGGGGCGGCCCAGGGTTTCGACCGGGCGAGCGCGGATTATATGGGGATGCTCGCGACCGTGATGAATGCGCTCGCGATGCAGAACGCGCTGGAAAAGATAGGCGTCGAGACCCGCGTCCAGTCGGCGATCCCGATGGCGAGCGTCTGCGAACCCTATATCCGGCGCAGGGCCGAGCGGCACATGCAGAAGGGTCGGGTGGTGCTGTTCGCGGCGGGCACCGGCCTGCCGTTCTTCACCACCGACACCACGGCGGCGCTGCGCGCGGCGGAGATGAATTGCGACGCGCTGTTCAAGGGTACCAGCGTCGATGGCGTGTACGACGCCGATCCGAAAAAGGTGCCAACCGCCACCCGATACGACGAATTGAGCTTCAACCGGGTGCTCGCCGACGATCTGAAGGTGATGGACGCGAGCGCGGTTGCCTTGTGCCGCGACAACGACATTCCGATCGTGGTGTTCAATATTCGCGACGAAGGCAATCTGACCGCGGTCCTGCGCGGCGAAGGCACTTCGACGATCGTGCGGAACGACGCATAAATTTCAGACTTGAAGAGAGGATTTCATCATGGCCGCTTATGACAAGGCCGATCTCGAACGCCGCATGGCCGGTGCCGTCGAATCGCTGAAGGGCGATCTGGGCGGACTTCGCACCGGGCGCGCGTCGGTGACCTTGCTCGATCCCGTGACGGTCGAGGTTTACGGCGCAAACATGCCGCTGAACCAGGTCGCGACGGTGTCGGCGCCCGAACCGCGGATGCTGTCGGTGCAGGTGTGGGACAAATCGAATGTCGGCCTAGTGGACAAGGCGATCCGCTCCGCTGGGCTGGGGCTGAACCCGATCGTCGACGGGCAGAATATCCGCCTGCCGATCCCCGACCTGACCGAGGAACGCCGCAAGGAACTGGCGAAGCTCGCCGGGCAATATGCAGAAAAAGCCCGCGTCGCCGCGCGGAACGTCCGCCGCGACGGGATGGACAGCCTGAAGACCGACGAGAAGAAGGGCGAGATTTCGGAGGACGAGCGCAAGCGCCTCGAAACCGAAGTCCAGAAGCTGACCGATTCGACCATCGCCGATATCGATGCGGCGGCGGCGTCGAAGGAAAAGGAAATCCTGGGTCAGTGATTTCGGGGCAATCCCATTTCCCCGTTCGTGCTGAGCCTGTCGAAGCACTGTTCTTCTTCCACCAAGCAGAAGAAGGACAGCACTTCGACAAGCTCAGTGCGAACGAAGTAGGTTGAGCGTGGCGAGCGAGCCTCTCACCATGACCGAACCCGGCACCATCCCGCGCCACGTCGCCATCATCATGGACGGCAATGGACGCTGGGCAGAGGCCCGGCGACTGCCGCGCATTGCCGGGCACAAAAAGGGCGTCGAGGCGGTTCGCAAGGCGACGCGCGCGGCGCGCGACCTGGGGATCGAGGTGCTGACGCTTTACGCCTTTTCGTCGGAGAACTGGCGGCGTCCCGAGGATGAAGTCACCGATCTGATGGGGCTGCTGCGGCATTTCCTGTCGTCGGAGGTCAACGACCTGATCGCCGAGAATGTGCGGTTGCGGGTGATCGGCGATTACCGGGTGCTCAAATCCGACATCGTCGCGATGATCGACGACGCGATTGCTAGGACCGCGGGCAACACCGGGCCGATCCTGGTGATCGCGCTCAATTACGGTGCGCAGGCCGAACTGGTCGGGGCGGCGCGCGCGCTGGCGGCAAAGGTCGCCGATGGCAGCATGACCGCCGACGCGATCGACGAAGCCGCGATCGAGCGCGAACTGACAACGCGCGACTTGCCGCCGCTCGACCTGATGATCCGCACTTCGGGCGAAGTGCGGTTGTCCAATTTCCTGCTGTGGCAGGCGGCCTATGCCGAACTGATGTTCATCGAAACGCTCTGGCCCGATGTCGATGAAGGCGTGATCCGCGACGCGATTGCCGATTACGGGCGGCGCCAGCGCCGGTTCGGCGGGCTGTGACCGACGCCCCCCCGATTCCTCCGCGCGACGGGCCGAAATCGGCGTCGGACGTCCGGCTGCGGATTTTCGCCAGCATCGGCATGATCGCGATCGCGACCGCCGCCCTGTGGTTCGGAGAACTGGCATTCTGGGTGCTGGTGTCGGTGATCGCGCTGTTGATGATGGCCGAATGGGCCGATCTGCACGAAGTCGATGCCAAGCAGAAACGGCTGGCGATGTTCGCGATTTCGGTGCCGCTGGCGATATTGTCGCCGCTGGCCGCCGGACCGGGCTTTTTCGCATTGGGGCTGATTGCGGGAGCGGCATTCTTCATTGTCATCGTCACGCGTCGCACGTCGCTGCTGCGCGGTATCCTTTATGTCGGGCTGCCGGCGCTGGCGCTGATCCTGCTGCGCGACCAGCCCAATGGGTTCGTCATCACCCTGTGGGCGATGGGGCTGGTCTGGGCGACCGATATCGGCGCGTTCTTTGCCGGACGGACGATCGGCGGACCGAAGCTCGCGCCCGCGCTAAGCCCCAACAAGACCTGGGCGGGGCTGATCGGCGGGGTGGTGCTGGCGACGGTTTACAGCGGCGTGATGATGCGCTGGGGCATCCCCATGAGTTTTGTCATCGCGACGCCCGCGCTGGCGGTGCTGGCGCAACTGGGCGACCTTTATGAAAGCGGGTTGAAGCGGCGCGCCGGCGTCAAGGATTCGGGCTCGATCCTGCCGGGGCATGGCGGGGTGCTCGACCGGCTCGACGGGCTGGTGCCGGTCGCGCCCGTGGTCGCGTTCCTGATCGCACTGCCGAGGTTGCTGTGAAGCGGATTACCATCCTGGGCGCGACCGGATCGATCGGCACCTCGACCCTCGACCTGATCGAACGCAATCCCGACGGGTTCGAGGTGCTGGCGCTGACCGCCAATGGCGATGTGGATGGACTTGCCGCAGCGGCGAAACGGGTGGGGGCGAAGCGCGCCGTCGTTGCCGATGCGAGCCGATACGATGCGCTGAAGGCGGCGCTGGCTGGATCAGAGGTCGAAGCTGCCGCCGGAGCGGATGCTGTATGCGACGCCGCGCGGATGGGCGCGGACTGGACGATGGCGG
This sequence comes from Pseudomonadota bacterium, assembly GCA_023418595.1. Taxonomy (GTDB): domain Bacteria; phylum Pseudomonadota; class Alphaproteobacteria; order Sphingomonadales; family Sphingomonadaceae; genus Sphingomonas. Next base: position 163,608 of record JAEZZI010000030.1, on the reverse strand, counting down.
CGATCGTCGGCTGTGCGGGGTTGAAACCCGTGATGGCGGCGATCGAGAATGGCGGTACGCTGGCGCTCGCCAACAAGGAAGCGCTGGTGTCCGCAGGCGAGGTGATGACGCGTGCGGTCGAAGCGCACGGCGTCACGCTGCTGCCGGTCGATTCGGAACATAATGCGGTGTTCCAGTGCCTCGACCGGACCGCGCCCAGGGGCGTCGCGCGGATCATCCTGACCGCGAGCGGCGGGCCATTTCGCGAGCGCTCGCTGGAAGAAATGCGCGGCATCACCCCCGAACAGGCGGTGGCGCATCCCAACTGGTCGATGGGCGCGAAGATTTCGGTCGATTCGGCGACGATGATGAACAAGGGCCTCGAACTGATCGAGGCGTTTCACCTGTTCCCGGTTGCCGCCGACCAGCTCGACATTCTCGTCCACCGCCAGTCGGTGGTGCATTCGATGGTCGAATATATCGACGGATCGGTGCTGGCGCAGATGGGGTCGCCCGATATGCGGACCCCCATCGCCTATGCCCTGGCATGGCCCGACCGGATGGCGACGCCGTGCGAGCGGCTGGACCTGGCCAAGGTTGCCCGGCTCGATTTCGAAGCGGCGGACCCGGTGCGGTTCCCGGCGATCGGGCTGGCGCGCGAGGCGCTGCGCGCAGGCGGCGCGCGTCCCGCAATCCTGAACGCGGCCAACGAGGTCGCGGTCGCGGCGTTTCTGGGCGAGCGTGCGGGCTTCCTCGAAATCGCCGCAATCGTCGCGGATACGCTTGAGCGTTACGACCCGCTGGCGCCCGACAGCCTCGATGCCGTATTGGCGATCGACGCAGAGGCGCGACGAATCGCGGGCGAGCGTGTAAAGGCCTAGAGCTTAGGCCCGGTTTGAGGACGGCTTGGATTGATCGAAAGCCCCGGTTTCCTGCTGACAGTCCTGGCGTTTGCGCTGGTGATCGGTCCGCTCGTGTTCATTCACGAAATGGGACATTATCTCGCCGGACGCTGGTTCGGCGTTAAGGCGGAGGCGTTTTCGGTCGGTTTCGGCCGCGAAATCGCAGGCTTTACCGATCGGCGCGGCACGCGGTGGAAATTCGGCTGGATGCCGCTGGGCGGTTATGTCCGCTTCGCCGGCGACATGAATCCGGCAAGCCAGCCCAGCCGAGAGTGGCTGTCGCTGCCTGCGGACGAGCGCAACCAGACGTTTCAGGCCAAGAAATTATGGCAACGCGCGATCATCGTCGCGGCGGGGCCGATCACCAATTTCCTGCTCGCCATCCTGATCCTGGGCGGGTTCGCCGTCGTCTATGGCGAAAGCCGCACGCCGCCCGTGGTTGAGAGCGTCGTCGCGGGCGGTGCTGCGGCGGGCGCGGGGTTGCAGCCCGGCGACCGCATCGTCGCGATGGGCGGCACCCGGATCGAGACGTTCGACGACATCCGCAACTATGCCCAGATCCGCCCGAACGAACGGGTGCGCGTCACCTATGACCGGGAAGGGGCGATCCAGACCGCGGACCTGACAATCGCCACCCAGCGAGAAATCGACCGCTTCGGCAACGAATACCGTACCGGGCTGGTCGGGATCGGCAATGCGTCCGCGGTGTTCGAACCCGTCAGCCTGTTTCGCGCACCGGTCGTCGGGGTCGAGCGCACGGTGGATATCGTTCAGATGATGGTCGCGACCATCGGCCAGATCGTGACCGGCCGGCGTCCGCTGGACGAACTGGGCGGGCCTTTGCGGATCGCCAAAGTGTCGGGCGAGACGATGACCTTGGGCTGGCCCGCCTTCATCACGCTGATTGCGCTCGTCTCGATTAATTTGGGGTTCATCAACCTGTTGCCAGTTCCGATGCTGGATGGCGGACATTTGTTTTTCTATGCGATCGAAGCGGTGCGGCGGAAGCCGGTCGATCCCAAAGTGCTCGACTGGGCATTTCGGGGCGGGCTGGCGGCGCTGCTTGCGCTGATGCTGCTGGTGACGGTCAACGATCTGGGCGCGTTCGGGCTGTGGAGCAATCTGGCCGGGTTGATCGGCTGACGCGGTTGGGGCAGGGGCGTACGGCCCTGTGGCACCAGTATTTGATTTTTCCTCGATTGGGGTGGGATGTGACGGCGAAAAAGCTTTCCAAGATCGGCTCTAAGGCGGCCGTGGCGCTGATGGCGACCACTGTGCTGGCGGGCGTTGCCCATGCCCAGGGCGCGCCTGATCCAGCGCAACAGCCGCCCGCGCAGCCGCAAGCGGCGCCCGCAGCACAAGCCGCGCCGCAGCAGGTCGTGCCGGTGATCGCGCCTCAGCCCGAACGCACGATCAAATCGATCCGCGTCGCGGGCAACCAGCGGATCGAGGCGGAAACGATCATCGCCTATACCCAGCTTCGCGCGGGCGGCACCTATACCAACGCGACGATCGATCAGGCGCTGCGCGACCTGCTTGCCAGCGATTTTCTGGCCGACGTGCAGATCGAGGGCGTCGAGACGGGTGACATCATCATCCGCGTGACCGAGAACCCGGTCATCAACCGCGTCATCTTCGAGGGCAATCGCCGGTTGAAGACCGACAAGATCCAGCCCGAGGTCAAACTGGCCCCGCGCCAGATCTTCACGCGCACGGCGGTTCGCGCAGACGTTGCGCGCATCGTCGAGCTGTATCGTCGCCAGGGGCGGTTCGCCGCCGTCGTCAATCCACAGATGGTCACGCTCGACCAGAACCGCGTCGATGTCGTATTCGAAATTAGCGAAGGCCCGAAATCGAGCGTTCGCCAGATCAACATCATCGGCAACGAACAGTTTTCGGACGATGATCTGCGCAGCGAAATGGCGACCAAACAGGCGCGCTGGTTCCGCATCCTGTCGTCGAACACGACCTATGACCAGGATCGTCTGGCGTATGACCAGCAACTGCTCCGTCAATTCTACCTGACCCAGGGTTATGCCGATTTCCGCGTCGTGTCCGCCGTCGCCGAGCTGACGCCCGATCGGGAAGACTTCATCATCACCTATGTCGTCGAAGAGGGCCAACGGTACAAGTTCGGTCCCGTCACGGTCGATTCGGGCATTCGCGATTTCAACAACGAACAGCTGGCGGCCAGTCTGCCGTTCAAGGAAGGCGACTGGTACAACGCCAAGTTGGTCGAGGATTCGATCGAATCGCTCAGCCAGACGGCTGGCCTGTTCGGCTATGCCTTTGCCGATGTGAATCCGCAGTTCCGTCGCAGCCGCGAAAACCTGACGATGTCGATCGACTTCGTCATTTCCGAGGCGCAGCGCAGCTATGTCGAGCGGATCAACATCACCGGCAACACCCAGACCCAGGACAAGGTCATCCGCCGCGAAATGCGCGTTGCCGAAGGCGATGCGTTCAACACGCTGCTGGTGCGCCGTTCGCAGGACCGCATCAATTCGCTGGGCTATTTCGGCGAGAAGTTCGAGATCGAACAGGTTCAGGGCTCGGCCCCCGACCGCGTCATCCTGAACGCCAATGTCGAGGAACGCGCGACCGGCGAATTGTCACTGTCGGCGGGCTTCTCAAGCCTCGAACGCTTTCTGGTGCAGGCGGCGATCCGCCAGCGCAACTTCCGCGGCAAGGGGCAGGATCTGCGCGCGCAGGTCGATTATTCGACCTTCAGCAAATCGGTCGAGCTGGGCTTTACCGAGCCGTATCTGTTCAACCAGAATGTGGCGCTGGGCGCCACGATCTTCCGCCGCGACTATAACTCGTTCCGCTTCGGTCTGAACAACGAACGCAACACCACGTACGAGCAGGTGTCGACCGGTGGCCAGATCGTGGCCGCCGTGCCGCTGACCGAATATTGGTCGCTGTCGGGGCGCTACAGCCTGACGCAGGACGACGTGTCGCTGGATGAAAGCCAGTTCTTCACCAATGGCGCCTGCGATCCGCTCAAGGCCGGTCGCTATCTTTGCGATTCGATCGGCAGCCGTCTGACGTCGCTGGTGGGCCTGACGCTCAACTACAGCACGCTCAACAGCAATCTGCGTCCCACGCGCGGCGAGCGTCTGCAACTCGGCGTCGATTTTGCCGGGCTTGGCGGCGATGTCCGTTATGTTCGGGCGCGCGGCGACGCGCGCAAGTTCTGGAGCGTGGGCAGCGGCTTCATCCTCTCGGCGCAGGCCGAGGGCGGCTATATCCACTCGCTGGAGGCCGACCGCGGCGAGGGCATCGACAGCGTCCGCATCACCGACCGCTTCTTCCTCGGCGAACCGCAGTTCCGGGGCTTCGACATTCGCGGCGTCGGCCCGCGCGTGCAGCGGCTGACCTATACCGGCACGGTCGCAGAGGGCAATCAGGCGGTCATCACCGAACGCGACCAGATCGTCGACGATCCGTTGGGCGGCAAGGCTTATTATCTCGGCAAGCTCGAACTCGAAATCCCGCTGGGCGAAGGCGCGCGTGAACTCGGCCTGCGTCCCTCGATCTTCGTTCAGGCAGGCGCGCTGTTCGGGCTGAAGGAGCCGCTGATCAACCGGACATTCCCGATTGCGGGGACCGACGCGAACGGACAGCCGCTGCGCAACGCCGATGGTTCGCTGTCGCTGCTGCCCTTGCAGACCCCAGAATTGCTGGCGGACGGGACCCCGGTGTTCCTCAACACGTATATCCCCGAAGGACAGACGGATCCGGCGACGCGCCGCACCACCTGCGCGGTCGGCTTCGCGGCCAATATCGGCGATCCTTGTGTGGGGACGGAAACGAACGCCCCATCGATCCTGTCGACGCCGCCATTTTTCGAACGCTTCCTTGGCAACTCGGCCAAGCCGCGTCTTTCGGTTGGCGTCGGTGTCAACTGGAACTCGCCTTTCGGACCGCTTCGTATTGACCTGGCGCGCGCGCTGCTGCGCGAAGAGGGCGACGATACCAAGCTCTTCACTTTCAACGTAGGAACAGCATTCTGATGACCCTTTTCAAATCGCTCATGCTGGCGGCCGTCGCCGCTACCCCGATCGTTGCGGCAACTGCCGTTCCGGCCAGCGCACAGGTGGCCGGCGTCGCCGTCGCCGATCCCGAAGCCGCGATCCAGAACAGCAACGCGTGGAAGACTGCGATTTCGCAGATCCAGACCACTCACAAGGCGGCACTCGACCAGGCGAACGCGCGCGCACAGGCCGTGCAGAACGAACTGCGCCCGCTGGTTCAGCAATTCCAGACCGCCAGCCAGCAGCCGAACGCCAACCAGCAGCAGCTGCAGACCCAGGCCGCCGCGATCCAGCAGAAAGAACAGGCGGCACAGGCCGAAATCGCACGCCTGACCCAGCCTGCGCAGCTCGCTCGCGCCTATGCGTTTGAACAGATCAACCGCCAGCTCGGCCCGGCGTCGCAGGCGGTCATCACCTCGCGCAAGCTCCAGCTTCTGCTGCGTCCCGAAGCGTTGCTCTATGCCGGTCAGGCAACCGACGTGACCGCGGCGATCACCACCGAGCTGAACCGTCTGGTCCCCAGCGTCACCACCACGCCGCCCGCAGGCTGGCAGCCCGGCCAGCAGCAGGCTGGCGCAGCGCCCGCCGCCGCGGCTCCTGCGGCGACTCCGACCCCGGCACCGACGGGCCGTTGATGACGGACGCCAGCGACACGGGGGCAGCCAATATCGGCCCGTTCGACATCGGACGGGTCATGGCGGCGCTCCCGCATCGTTACCCGATGCTGCTGGTCGACCGGGTCGAGGAGCTGGTCCCCGACCGGTCGATCCGCGCCATCAAGGCGGTGACGATCAACGAGCAGTTCTTCCAGGGACATTTCCCCGGTCGCCCGATCATGCCGGGCGTGCTGATCGTCGAGGCGCTGGCACAGGCCGCGGGCGTGCTGGCGGTCGAAAGTCTGGGCCTGACGGGCAGCGGCAAGCTCGTCTATTTCATGTCGATCGACGGGGTGAAGTTCAGGAAGCCTGTCGAACCCGGCGTGCTGCTGAGCCTTGAGGTCGAATTCGTCCAGAAGCGCGCGCGGGTGTGCAAATTTGCCGGCAAGGCAAAGATCGACGGCGAACTGGCGGCGGAATGCGAATTCACCGCAATGATCGCCGATCCGCCTTCGGCTTAGCCGCTCTACGCCACCCCAGCGCAAGCTGGGGTATGCAGCCGCATCGCAGGAGCCGCCTGAGATGCCAGCTTTCGCTGGCATGACGGATTCTCGGCAAAATCTTGCACCGGCCCCCGCGCTCTGCTAGGCGCGCGCCTTCCCGATTCCAGGCTGGTCGGAACCAGCCGCGCAAGGAGCATAGACCGTGAAAGCCGATACCCACCCCGATTACCACATGATCAAGGTCCAGATGACCGACGGCACCGTGTACGAAACGCGCTCCACCTGGGGCAAGGAAGGCGACACGATGACGCTGGAAATCGATCCGCTGGCGCATCCGGCATGGACCGGCGGGAACCAGCGCCTGCTCGACTCGGGTGGCCAGGTCGCTCGCTTCAACAAGCGTTTCGGCGGTGGCATTTCGCTCCGCAAAAAGGAAGGCTGAGGTCTTTCATCGACACCACAGCGTTAACGCGCTGTTAGGCATCGGATCGTAGGCTGCGGGTATGAATTACGTGCAGCCTCGTTCGTTTTCAGCGCCATCCTTTTCGGCGGAGTTCGAACCCGCCATTCCGGCGACGCATCGCAAATCGCGGCGCGCGCCGGTGTCGTTCGACGCGCGCGTGGGGCGTGGCGGGCTGGACCGGGCCTTGTGCCGCGTGACCGACCTGTCGCTGCATGGCGCACGGTTGATCACCTATTCTCCGCTGAAGCCCGGTCAGGAAATCTGGCTGACGCTGCCCGAAGTCGGTCCACGTATCGCGCGCGTGATGCGCGTCGACGAGTTCGAGGCCGGGGTGGAGTTCGAAACCCCGATCACCGAGGATGATTTCGACAATCTGGTCGAGCGGTAGGGGCCGCTTTCGACTTTACGCCATGGCGCGCGCCGCGAACGCCTTCCCCATTTGCCTCTACAGACCTGTTGTAATGAACCAGGGGCGCCCGGCCGTCGGTCGAACGCCTTTCTGAGACGCGAGCGGATATCGATGTTACTCGCCCCCCCGCGTCTTTCGCTTCGCTGCTGTCGATTAGCGGAAAGTGGTTGCGCTGGCGGGGCGTAGACTGGTGCTGCGGGTTCGGACTGAAGTTGAACCCGGCGCCCGGAATGGCAGGTGATCCTGAGATCAAAGCCGGGGCAAGGTCACTCCGCGTTGCCCCATATATTTGCCCGAGCGGTCGGCGTAGCTCGTTTCGCAGGGCTGATCGCCCTTCAGGAACAGAAACTGGCAAGCGCCTTCGTTGGCGTAGATCTTGGCCGGTAGGGGTGTCGTGTTCGAAAATTCGAGCGTTACATGCCCTTCCCATTCGGGCTCCAGCGGGGTCACGTTGACGATGATCCCGCACCGGGCATAGGTCGATTTGCCCAGACAGATCGTCAGCACGTCGCGCGGGATGCGGAAATATTCGACGGTGCGGGCCAGCGCAAAGCTGTTCGGCGGGATGATGCACACGTCGGTCTTGCGATCGACAAAGCTGTTCGCGGCAAAATCCTTGGGATCGACGACCGCCGAATCGACATTGGTGAAAATCTTGAACTCGTCCGCCACGCGCGCGTCATAGCCATAGGAGGACAGGCCGTAGCTGATGCAACCCTCGCGCCGCTGGGCTTCCACGAACGGCTCTATCATGCCCTGATTGATTGCGGCGTCGCGAATCCAGATGTCGGACAGGATGGCCATAATTCCCCCTTGGATGATCGGCGCACAGCTTTTGCCGGGAATGGTGACGCGGGCAAGGGCGATGTGGTGGCTCCGCCGTCATTGCGAGCGCAGCGAAGCGATCGAGAGGCCTCGGGCGCGGCTGGATTGCTTCGCTTCGCTCGCAATGACGAGGGGATGTATTCGACGACCGACAGGGTGGTGGTCGTTACAATCCCAGATCGGTGGGGCCGAAGGCGTGAGGTAGCAGGTCGGAGAGCTGGTGGGTTTCGATCGCGTCGCCCTCCGCGCCGCCGCAATGGACGGTCAGGTCGCGGCGGCCCATCTGGGCGGCTTCGTTCAGCACCTGGCGACAGCGGCCGCAGGGGCGCACGGGCGTATCGCCTTTTGCGACGCCATCCGCCATCATCCCGCCGATCACCCCGATCGCGACCACGTCGCGCAAACGCCCCGCCGCCGACAGGCTGGCGATCGCGACCGTTTCCGCGCAGAGCGACAGGCCATAGCTGGCATTCTCGAAATTCGCGCCGGTCACGATCGATCCGTCGGTCAGCAGCACCGCCGCGCCAACCGCGAAATTGGAATAGGGGGCGTGTGCGTTGCGTGCCGCCTCGCGGGCGCGTTCGATGAGCAGGCGGGCTTGGTCGGGATCGGTCATTGCGCGACGGCATTCCAGTTGATCGGACCGTCGACACCGTCGATCCGCCGCAGGGTGGATGCGCGCCACAACGTCCAGGCGCGCGGAAGATAGTCGGGTTCCAGCCAGGTCGACGACGCGCGGATCGGTCGGGCGATGCCCTCGCTCAGCGCGTAATGATCCTCGAACGCTTCCGACGGGGCGATCAGCATCGGCTTGCCTAGATGCGCTTCAGCCGCGGTCAGGAACGTGGCAAGGCCATCGAGCAGCGTTTCGCGATCCGGGCGCGCGGCGCATGTCGCGTCGAAATCGAATTCGACGATGGCCGGGAGCTGGTCGGTGGTGCGCGGCACGGTCGCCATGAAATTGGTCGCCTGCGCACGCGGATGATCGCACAGCGCATAGCGGTGGATCGCGCCGCGCCGCAGTCGCGCCATATAGGCGCCGTCCCAATTGACCTGAAACGCCGCGTCGCGTCCCTTTGCGCCGCTGGTGGCAGCGATATAGGCAAAGGTGGCGCCGCCCGCGCGCACCGCGTCCCATGCGATCGCGCCGTTCGCCGCCGACACGTCGACCCCCTGCACCGGGAAGCGCGTTCGATCGGGCTCCCACCCGCTGGCATAGGTCCAGCCCGCCGCCGCGATCAGCGCGCAGGCAGCGGCGACGAGTGCGATGACGTGCCAGACCCTCATGCCGTCAGCCCTTGATATGCAGCACGCAGATCAGCGTGAACAGCCGCCGCGCGGTATCGAAATCGATCTCCACCTTGCCCTCCAGACGTTCCTTGAGCAGTTCGGCGGCCTGGTTGTGGATGCCGCGCCGGGCCATGTCGATCGTCTCGATCTGTTGCGGCGTGGCCGACCGGATCGCCTGGTAATAGCTGTCGCAGATCGCGAAATAATCGCGGATCGGACGCCTTAGCCGGGCAAGCCCCAGCACCAGTGTTTCGAGATGTACGTCGCCTTCGTTGGCGATGTCGATCGCGAGCCGCCCTTCCTCCACCCGCAATTTGATGCGGTACGGACCCGGATCGGCGGCGGCAAGCCGCTGGGGCTCGAAATAATTGTCCTCTACCAGGTCGTAGATGGCGATGCGCCGTTCCTGTTCGATGTCCGCCGATCGCCACAGGATCGTGCGTTCGTCGAGCGCGACGTCGATGATGCGGGGATCGGACATTTCGGCGCCTGCGATGCGGCTTTCGGTGGCCAAATGCAACCGGGCGCGCCGTTCCCGTTTTCCACAGCATCGCACCTTGCCGGAATCGGTCGGCTCTGGGACAAGGCCGCGATGGCCACCCAGATCAACTTTCCGCAGCCTGCCGAGGGCGAAGTCCGACTGCCCCAGAATATCGAGGCGGAGGCCGCGCTGCTGGGCGCCATGATGATCGACAACCGGCTGGCCGACGACATGCTCGAACGGCTGGAGCCCGATCATTTCTACGAGCCGGTCCACGGTCGAATTTTCGAGAAGATTCGCATCCTGCGCGCGCAGGACATGCTCGCCAACCCTGTGACGCTGCGCCCGATGTTCGTCGAGGATGCGGGAATGAAAGAGCTGGGCGGTCCGGCCTATCTCGCGCAGTTGACCGGATCGGGTGCGGGTCTGATCGGTGCCAAGCAGTTCGCGCAGCAGATCTACGACCTTGCCATGCTCCGCTCTTTGGTCACGGTCGGCCGAACCCTGGTCGAACGCGCGACCGACACGAGCGAGGCGATCGATCCCCGCAAGCAGATCGAGATCGCCGAAGAGGAACTGTTCCGCGTCGCTGCCGATGGTGACAGCGAAAACGCGGTCAAATCCTTTGGCGAAGCCACGACGCTCGCGATCCAGATGGCCGACCGCGCGCTCAATTCGGGCGGGCATCTGTCGGGGATCACCACGGGCCTCGATTCGGTCAACGCCAAGATTGGTGGGCTTCACCGGTCCGACCTGCTGATCCTTGCCGGTCGTCCGGGCATGGGCAAGACGTCGCTGGCGACCAACATCGCGTTCAACGCCGCGCGGCGCTGGATGGACGACATGAATGCGGGGATCGCACCCGAAAAATCGGTGGGCGCGAAGGTCGCGTTCTTCAGCCTGGAAATGTCCGCCGACCAGCTCGCAACGCGTATCCTGGCCGAACAGTCGCGGATTTCGTCCGAAGCGCTGCGCATGGGCAAGATCAGCAAGCAGGAGTTTCGCCAACTGGCGGAGGCCGCGTCGGACCTCCAGAATTTGCCGCTCTATATCGACGACACGGCAGGGCTTTCGATCAGCGCGCTGCACACCCGTGTGCGGCGGTTGCAGCGGCGGCTGGGCAACCAGCTGGGCTTCGTCGTCGTCGATTATCTGCAATTGCTGTCGGGTTCGGCCAAATCGTCGGGTGATGGACGCGTTCAGGAGATTTCGGAAATCTCTCGAGGTCTCAAGACGTTGGCAAAGGACATGAACGTCCCCGTTCTGGCGCTGTCGCAGTTGAGCCGCGCGGTGGAACAGCGCGAGGACAAACGGCCTCAGCTCTCCGACCTTCGCGAATCGGGATCGATCGAGCAGGACGCCGACATGGTGCTGTTCGTGTATCGCGAGGACTATTACGTCGCCGCCAAGGAGCCGAAACGCGCGACCGAAGGCGACGACGCCAGGATTTTCGAAGATCACGCCAAATGGGCGATGGAAATGGAGCGGGTGTACGGTCTTGCCGAACTGATCGTCGCCAAACAGCGTCACGGCGCGACGGGCAAAGTGACGCTGCGCTTCGAACCGGAGATCACGCGGTTCAGCGATTATGTCGGGGACTATCAGAGCCCGAGTTACGAGTGACGAAATTCCTCCCTACCGGGGGAGGGGGACCATGCGCAGCATGGTGGAGGGGGTGCCAAGAGCGTTGCGCTTCAAAGGCACCCTCCGTCAGCGCGATGCGCTGCCACCTCCCCCAATGGGAGGGAGGTGGGGTGCTCAAAAACTCGGCTGATCGGGATCGCCGTCAACGACGGGCGTGTGAATGCCGCATTCGGTTTTTTCCCAGCCACGCCAACGGCCTGAGCGGGGATCTTCACCCGGTGCGACCTTGCTGGTGCACGGCGCGCAACCGACCGAGGGGTATCCCATCGCCTCCAGCGGATGGCGGGGCAGGTTATGTTCTGTGAAATAGGCGTCGAGTTGTTCGCGCGACCAGGTCACGATCGGATTGACCTTCAACCGCCCGGCAGCGTCGGACGTATCGAGTTCGAACCGCGGCAGGGTCGCGCGAGTCGCGGCCTGAAACGCCTTGCGTCCGGTGAAGGTCGAGTCGAACACGGCAAGCGCTGCCGCCAACGGCAGCACCTTGCGGATGTCGCAGCAGCCATCGGGGTCATAGGACCAGCGCAGGCCGCTTTCGTCCTTTTTCGCCAGCAATGCCGGGTCGGGATAGAGGTTGCGCAACCCCGTCAGCCCCAGCCGGTCCACCAACATATCGCGATAGGCGAGCGTTTCCGGGAAATGCTTGCCCGTCTCCAGAAACAGCACCGGCACGCTCGGGTCGAACGACGCGATCAGGTGCAGCAGCACCGCCGACTCCACCCCGAACGACGATACGACCGCGACATCGCCGATCATATTCTCGCCCAGCACCGCGCGCAGCATCTCCTGCGTATCGACCCCGCGGAACCTGTTGTTCAGCCGGTGCGCGTCCGCCGCGGTGAAGCGGGGGCGCGTGTCGATCACATCGATGCGGCGCGCGGCGGCGTCAGCCATGCCGCAGCTTCCATACTGGCACGACGCCGTCCGCGGCGCGTTGATAGGCGCATTCGTAGCGATCGAGCGCGCGGGCGAGCACGGTTTCGTCGATCGGGGCTTGCGGAGCGAAGCTGTCGAACCCGCAGCGGCGCATGAACGGGATCTGGTCAACCAGCACATCGCCCTGCGCGCGCAGTTCGCCCGTATAGCCCGCCTCACGCAGCACCCGCGCCGCCGTATAACCGCGTCCGTCGCGATAGCCGGGAAAGGCGACCTCGATCAGTTCGAGCCTGGCCAGATGCGGCAGCAGCGCGCGTGCATCCTCGCCCGCCTCCAGCCGCACGGCGCGGGCGTCGTCCTGGGTCAGGAATGCGTCGAGAGTGACCGCGGGTTCTTCATGTTCGGCGTCGTCGCGATAGCGGAGGAAATCACCCATAAATCGCCTCCTTGAACGGCTGCATTCCCACGCGGCGATAGGTATCGACGAACCGCTCGCCATCGGCACGCTCGCGCAGATAGACGTCGGTGGCTTTTTCGACCGCATCGACGATGCCGTCCTCGTCGAAACCGGGGCCGGTGATCTTCGCGAGGCTGACGTCCTCCGCACCCGATCCGCCGAGCAGAAGCTGGTAATTCTCGACGCCCTTTCGATCGACGCCCAATATGCCGATATGCCCGGCATGATGGTGGCCGCAGGCGTTGATGCAGCCCGAAATCTTGAGCTTCAATTCGCCCAGTTCGCGCTGCCGCCCGAGATCGGCGAAGCGCGTCGCGATCTTCTGCGCCACGGGGATCGAGCGGGCATTGGCCAGGCTGCAATAATCGAGGCCGGGGCAGGCGATGATGTCGCTGATCAGGTCGAGATTGGCGTCGGCCAGTTCCGCCTCGCGCAGCGCCTGCCAGACTGCGTGGAGATCGGCGGTGCGAACATGCGGCAGGACGATGTTCTGCGCGTGCGTCACGCGCAGTTCGTCGAAGCTGTATCGCTCCGCAAGGTCCGCCATCACGTCGATCTGGTCGGCAGACGCATCGCCCGGAATCCCGCCGATCGGTTTGAGCGAGATGTTGACGATTTGGTAGCCGGGCGCCTTGTGCGCGACAACATTCTGGTCGACCCATACGGCGAAATCGGGATCGCTGCGGTCGATCTCTGTCGGCGCATCCGGCTCAAATGCGGGATCGGCGAAACAGGCGGCGATGCGGTCGAATTCGGCGCGCGGCGGATCAATGCCCAGCGCCTTTACCGCGGCGAACTCCTCGGCCACCTGACGGGCATATTCCTCCGGCCCCAGATCGCCGACCAGGATCTTGATTCGCGCTTTATAGATATTGTCGCGGCGACCGTGGCGATTATACACCCGCAGGCAAGCCTCAAGGTAAGAGAGCAAGTCAGCAAGCGGCACGAAGCCGTTGACTTCGGGCGCGATCATTGGCGTCCGGCCCATGCCACCACCGACAAAGATGCGCGCGCCAAGTTCGCCGTCCCGATCGACAATCTCGATGCCGATATCGTGGAGGCGCATTGCCGCGCGATCCTTGGCGCTGGCGATCACCGCGATCTTGAACTTGCGCGGCAGATAGCTGAATTCCGGGTGGAAACTGCTCCACTGGCGGATCAGTTCGGCCCAGGGGCGGGGATCGGTGATCTCGTCGGCAGCAGCGCCCGCATATTGGTCGGACGAGATGTTGCGGATGCAATTGCCGCTGGTCTGGATCGCATGCATCTCGACGCTCGCCAGATCGGCGAGGATATCAGGCGCGTCGTCCAGCTTGATCCAGTTATACTGGATATTCTGGCGGGTGGTGAAATGCCCGTATCCGCGATCGTATTTGCGCGCGACATGGCCCAGCATCCGCATCTGGCGGCTGTCGAGCGTGCCGTAGGGTATCGCGACGCGCAACATATAGGCGTGAAGCTGGAGGTAGAGTCCGTTCATCAGCCGCAGCGGCTTGAACTGATCCTCGGACAGCGCGCCTGACAGGCGGCGTTCCACCTGATCGCGAAATTCGGCGACGCGGGCATCGACGATGCTCTGGTCGTACTGGTCGTATTTATACATCAGATCACCCAGTTGCCCGCGTTCGGGTCGGCAGGTTTCAACGTCAGGTCGGGGCGCACGGTCGGCCCGAGCGCACGCACGCGGTCCTTGATATGTGCAGGCCGCGGCCCTTCGGGCGTGTCGGTCGCGTCGATCACATAGGGCGCATTGACGCGGCGTGCGCCTTCCTCTGCACGGGCGATGCTTTCGCCGGTTTCGCCGACATCGACCGCATCCTCGACATGGCGCGACCAGCCCTGGCCGGTCCACCATACGACGTCGCCGGCGCCCAGATCGTTTCCGGTCAGGATTTTCATGACGCCATCGCCTCCGCAGACTTTGCCCAGGCGGCCAGCTTGTCCTCGGCATCGGCGAGCATCGCGACTTCACCGACGACGATGACCGCCGGGCTCTGTATATCCTCACGCGCGACCATCGGGCCGAGATCGGCGAGCAACGTACGGAGCGCGCGAGCGCCTTCACAAGTGCCTTTTTCCAGCACCGCGACCGGCATGTCGGGCGCGACGCCATCGGCGATCAGCTTGTCGGCGATCTCGGATGCGGTCGCGACGCCCATATAGATGACGAGCGTCCGGCCCTTGCCCGCAAGGCCCGACCAGTCCTGTTCGGACAAACCTTTGCACTGGCCGGCGACGAAGCTGACCGCGCTCGACCAGTCGCGGTGGGTGAGGGGGAGCATCGCCTGTGCCGCGCAGCCGAGTGCTGCCGACACGCCGGGAACGACTTCGACCGGAAGGCCCGCGGCGCGCACCGCCTCGACTTCCTCGCCGCCGCGCCCGAAGATGAACGGATCGCCGCCCTTCAACCGGATGACGCGCTGGCCCAGTTTGACGTGCGCGACGATCAGCGCGTTGATGCCATCCTGCGGCACGGTGTGGCGTGCACGCTTCTTCGCGACCGAAATACGCAACGCTTCGGAAGGGGCGAGATCGAGCACGCGCGAATCGACCAGCCCGTCATGCACGACGACATCGGCGGATTTGAGTGCTTCGACGGCGCGCACGGTCAACAAACCGGGATCGCCCGGACCCGCGCCGACGAGGATGACGCGACCGCGCGCGTCGGGATCGAGGAGACTGACCATTGCCGGGAAATGGGCTTCCCCGCCGCCAACCTCAAATGATGGTTGCTTTGGACGGGGCTAGGCAAACTTGGGTGGCAGATCGAAACTCAGGCTGTGTCGGCGGTTTCGCGTCGTCTATCGCGGTCGTTGGTTGGCGCCATCAATTCGCGGGCGCGCGTATTCAGGCGCACGGCCTCGTCGATCAGGTCGGCGGTGAAGCTGCCCGATTTTCCGATGGCTATGGCGATGCAGTTGCTGGCTTCTTGCTGGAGGCGGGCGGATCGGATGGCGACACGGCTTCTGTAATTCTGTTTCACGCCGCCGATAAAGCCTTGGACCTCAATCCGTTCCACCGCTCATCGCAAATTCGGTGCGAAGGCCGATCACGCGTCGCGCAGGCCGATACCGATCGCCGCGCGCGCCTGTTCGGCTTCGGACGACACCACAGGATAGGCGCAATAGTCCGCAGCGTAATAGGCGCTGGGACGGTGGTTGCCCGACCAGCCGATGCCGCCGAACGGCGCGGAGGAGGACGCGCCGTTGGTCGGCTTGTTCCAATTCACGATGCCCGCGCGGATATTCGCCCAGAACCGGTCGTAGAGCTGCGGCGTCTGGCTGATGAGGCTCGCCGACAGGCCGTAGCGCGTATCGTTGGCGATCGCGATCGCTTCATCGAAATCGTCGGTACGGATGACCTGGAGGAGCGGACCGAACAGTTCGATGTCCGGGCGCTCGCTGGCGTCGGTCATGTCGATCAGGCCGGGAGTCAGGAACGGACGATCATCCGTCAGGCGGCGCATATGCCTGATCGGCCGCCCGCCGCGCGTCGAAAGCGTCAGGAAACTTTCGGTCAGCATATCGGCGGTGTCGTTGTCGATCACGGGACCCATGAAGGGCTGAGGATCGGCATGCGGCTCGCCGATGATGATGCGCGAGACGATCCTGTCGATCTCCGCCAGCAAAGGGTCGGCGAGTTTCTGGTCCACGATCAACCGGCTGGCGGCGGTGCAGCGTTGGCCTGCCGACGTGAACGCCGATTGCACCACCAGCACCGCGGCGGCGTAGAGATCGGGCGTGTCCCACACAAGGATCGGGTTGTTGCCGCCCATCTCCAGCGCGAGGATCTTTTCGGGCTGGGCCGCGAACTGGCGGTTGAGCGCGATGCCGGTGCGCGCCGACCCGGTGAACAACAGCCCGTCGATAGCGGGATGCGCGGCCAGCCCCTTGCCCTGTTCGACCCCGCCGAGCAGCAGCCGCACGCAATTTTCCGGCACCCCCGCCTGACGGTAACAATCGACCAGAAATTCGCCACTTGCGGGCGTTTTCTCACTCGGTTTGAACACCACTGCATTACCCGCGAGCAGGGCGGGGACAATGTGGCCGTTGGGAAGATGCGCGGGGAAATTATAGGGGCCGAGCACGGCGAGCACGCCATGCGGCTTGTGCCGCACCGACAGGCGACCGCCCGCGGCTTCCTGACGCCGCTGGCCGGTGCGTTCGGAATAGGCGGTGACCGAGATGTCGACCTTGGCAATCACCGTTTCGACTTCGGTGCGCGCTTCCCATAACGGCTTGCCGGTTTCGCGGGCGATGATGTCGGCGAACGCATCGGTCCTGGCGCGCACGACATTGGCGAAACGGCGCAGTGTTTCGATGCGGAAGGCCAGCGGCTTGGCGGCCCATTCGACCCATCCGGCGCGCGCGGCGGCGACTTCGGCATCGGGATTGCCCGCGACGCCGCGCCAGAGGATCGCGCCGGTCGCCGGTTCGGTGGAGATCAGTTCCTGTCCGCTCATAGATCCCCGCAATTGCACGAAATCAGGGGCGATGAAAGCATTGGCGTCATGCCAGCGCCGCGCCCAGCGCGCGGATTTGCGCGATCTTCGCCTCGAACGGTGCCCAGTCGTCGTGCGCGTCGATCGCCGCCCAGATTGATTCGACGGTTTCGATGTGGAGGTCACACGGCTCGCCGGTCCAATGGGGATGCGCGCGGTCCTTGCGTGGTCGATAGTCGGTCAGGATCGACCGGGCTTCGTCGAAGCCGGTCAGCGTATGGGGTATATGTCCGCCGAAACTGTCATGAAAAAAGCGGTCGAGCGTTACGCCGCTGGTTCCGAGGCCGCGTTCGATCGACTGGACCAGCGCCCGGTTCTGCCCGGCTTCTCGCGGAATGACGCCAAGCCGCCAGAGCAGCGCGTCGGCGATGGCGGGCTGATAATGGTCGCCGAACGTGTCGAGCGCGGCGATCAGCGGTTCGGCCTCGACCAACTGGCGCAAGCTGACCGCCAACTGCATCGCATCCCAGTGGATCGCCTCGGGCTGGCGCCCGAACGCATACAGCCCCGCATGGTCGAAATAGGCGGCGGTAAAGGCCGGATCCCAGGTTTCGGCAAAACGCCACGGCCCGTAATCGAAACTCTCGCCCGTCACATTGATGTTGTCGCTGTTGAGCACGCCGTGGACGAACCCTGCGGCCATATAGCTGGCGGCGAGGTTCGCGGTGCGTTCGACCACCAGCGACAGCAGCCGGACGGGCGCATCGTCGCCGGGCGTCTCGTCGAACAGATGCGTCAGCGCGTAATCGACCAGTTTGCGCAAGCCTTCCACGTCGCGGAAATAGGCCAGTCGCTGGAACATGCCGATGCGGATGTGGCTGTGGCTGAGGCGCACCAGCACGGCGGACCTTGTGGGGGAGGGTTCGTCGTTCCGCTCCAGCGCCTCACCGGTTTCGATCAGCGAAAAGCTCTTGGAGGTGTTGACGCCCAGCGCCTCGAGCATTTCGGTTGCCAGCACCTCGCGGATGCCGCCCGTCAGCGTCAATCGCCCGTCGCCGGAGCGGCTGTAGGGCGTCTGCCCCGACCCTTTGGTGCCGAGATCGAGCAACCGGCCGCGCGTGTCGCGCATCTGCGCGAACAGGAACCCGCGACCGTCGCCGATGTCGGGATTGTACACCCGGAACTGGTGCCCGTGATAGCGCAGCGCGAGCGGTTGCGGCAGGTTGCCCGGCAGGGGCGCGAACCGGCCGAAATGGCGGAGCCAGTCGGCATCGGACAGGAGGCCAAGGCCGACCCGTTCCGCCCAGCGCTGGTTGCGGAAGCGCAAGGTCGTTTGCGGGAAATCGGCCGCCTGAACCGCGTCGTAAAAGCCGTTGCCCAGCGACAGGATCGGCGTTTCGGGGGCGTAGGGCGGGGACGAAGGCAAGGCTTGCGGGATTTCGGTCATCCGGCGATATGGGTGCCGATGCTGTCCACGCGCAACCCGCCCGCTTCCGCCGCCGCCTATCAAGACGGCTATTGGTGGTCCAACGACGGGCTGAGGCTGCATTATCGCGACTATGCCGGGCCTGCCGACCGCCCCGCGATTCTGTGCCTGCCCGGCCTGACGCGCAACGTCCGTGATTACGAAGGCGTGGCCGCGCGGCTGGCGGGCGAGTGGCGGGTGATCGTCGTCGAATTGCGCGGGCGGGGCGAAAGCGCGTTCGCCAAGGATCCGATGACCTATGTTCCGCTGACCTATCTTCAGGATATCGAGGCGCTGCTTGCCGAACTGGCCTTGCCGGGCATCGTCGCATTCGGCACGTCGCTGGGCGGCATATTGACGATGCTGCTGGCGGCGGCGGGCAAGCAACGGTTTGCGGGCGTGCTGCTCAACGATGTCGGGCCTGACCTCGACCCCGCTGGACTGGCGCGCATTCGCACCTATGTCGGCAAGCCCGCCACCTATCCCACCTGGGTGCATGCCGCGCGCGGCGTGCAGGAGGCGAACGCCGCGATCTATCCCGATCACGGGATAGAGGATTGGCTGGTGATGGCGAAGCGGCTGCACCGGCTCAATTCGGCGGGGCGCATCGTGCTTGATTACGACATGAAAATCGCCGAGCCGTTCCGCCTGCCGGGGAACGAAGCCGGGCCGGACATGTGGCGCGCCTTCGACGCGATCGGCGACGCGCCGATGCTGGTGGTGCGAGGGGAGAGGTCGGATATCCTGAGCCCGACGGGCGCCGCGGCGATGATCGCGCGGGCGCCGCAAGCCGAACTGGTGACGATTCCGCGCGTCGGGCACGCCCCGACGCTGGAGGAACCGGAAGCGATCGCGGCGATCGACCGGCTGCTGGCGAAGGTGCTGGCGCGGCAGGGCTGACCGCGCTTAGTCTCAATCCGGGCACCGCGAGAGAAGAGGCGCGCGTTGTGCAACCCCCAATCACCCGTTAAGGGCAGCCGGCAACATGGCGCTCAACATCCTCCATCTCCATTCGAGCTTCGGTCGCGGCGGCAAGGAAGCGCGCGCCGTCCGCCTGATGAACGCATTCGGCAACAAGGCGCGGCACATGATCGTGTCGGGCGTGCCCGAGGAAACCGGCGCGACCAGCCTGATCTCCAAGGGCATCAAGTGGGAAGTCGAGATGGATCCGCCGCCGCTGACCGGCAAGCCATCGGTCAAGCGGTACGAGGCGATTGCCCGCTACATGCGGCGCTTCGATCTGGTGCTCACCTATAATTGGGGCGCGATCGACGGGGTGATGGCCAAGCGCGTGTTCGGGTCGAAACCCGGCGCGCTGCCGCCAGTGATCCACCACGAGGACGGTTTCAACGCCGATGAGGCGGTGCGGCTCAGCCATGTCCGCAATCTGTATCGCCGCATGGCCCTGGGGGCGGCGGACGCGCTGGTGGTGCCGTCGCACCGGCTGGAGGCGATCGCCACCCGCTACTGGAAACAGCCGCCGGACAAGCTTCACCGGATTTCCAACGGCATCCCGACCGGGCTGTATGCCAAGCGCGCCGATCCGAAGGCGATCCCCGGTTTCAAGCGCAAGCCCGGCGAGATCGTGATCGGCACCGTGGCGGGTCTGCGCGCGGTCAAGGATTTGCCGATGCTGGTGCGCGGCGCGGCAGGCATGAACGCCAAGGTGCGCGTCGTCATTGTCGGCGAAGGGCCGGAACGCGACAATATCATCGAGGCGGCAGAACTGATGGGGTTCGAGGACGAACTGCTGATGCCGGGCTTCCTGCCCGAACCGCACCGCTATATCGGCAATTTCGACATTTTCGCGCTGACCTCCAAATCGGAACAGCAACCGATCGCAGTGATGGAGGCGATGGCGGCGGGGCTGCCGATCGTCGCGCCCGCAGTCGGCGACATTTCCGAGATGGTGGCCGACGACAACCGGCCCTTCGTGTCCAACGACTGGACGGCGGTCCGGCTGCGCGACCGGCTCGACGCGCTGGCGAAGAATGCCGATCTGAGAACAAGCATCGGTGAGGCCAATCGTGCGCGCGCAGCGGCGATCTTCGATGAAAAGGCCATGATCGCATCCTATGCCGCGCTTTACGCGAATATAGCAGGAAAGCCCGGCGCGCTCGGCTGAGCCAATAAACTCGATTTGACCCGCCAATCGCGCTAGGGTCCCAGTCAAACAAAGTTCGTTCGGAGGTTGCGTGTTCAAAGGCCTGAAGCCCATCGTCTATAACGGCCAGGAAGTCTGGCCCCTCGTCGAAGGCGGGAAGGGCGTGTCGGCCAGCAACCACGCATCGGCCGGCGCATGGGCAGCCGCCGGCGGCATCGGCACGGTCAGCGCGGTCAACGCCGACAGCTATGACGCCGAAGGCAAGATCATTCCCCAGGTCTACAAGGCGCTGACGCGGCGCGAACGCCATGAGGAACTGATCGCCTACGCCATCGACGGCGCGGTCGAACAGGTGAAGCGCGCCTATGACATCGCCAGCGGCAAGGGCGCGATCAACATCAACGTGTTGTGGGAAATGGGCGGCGCGCAGCCGATCCTGCACGGGGTGCTGGAACGCACCCGCGGGCTGGTGGCGGGCGTCACCTGCGGTGCGGGGATGCCCTACAAGCTCAGCGAGATCGCCGCGCAGTATAATGTCAGCTATCTGCCGATCGTCAGTTCGGGACGCGCATTTCGTGCGCTGTGGAAACGCGCCTATTCGAAGGCGGCGGAGTTTCTTGCAGCGGTGGTCTATGAAGATCCATGGCTCGCGGGCGGGCATAACGGCCTGTCCAACGCCGAAGACCCGCGCGCGCCCCAGGACCCCTATCCGCGCGTGAAAGCGCTACGCGAGACGATGCGCGAAGGCGGCATTTCCGATAGCGTGCCGATCGTGATGGCGGGCGGCGTCTGGTATCTGCGGGATTGGGAGAACTGGATCGACAATCCCGAACTCGGCCAGATCGCGTTCCAGTACGGCACCCGGCCGCTGTTGACGCAGGAAAGCCCGATCCCCGATGGCTGGAAACAGAAGCTGATGGAAATCGAGGAAGGCGATGTGCTGCTGCACCAGTTTTCACCGACCGGCTTCTATTCGTCTGCCGTCCGCAATCCGTTTCTGCGCTCGCTCGAAGCACGTTCGGAACGCCAGATCGCCTTTTCGACGCAGGAAGCGGGCGACCATGTGTTTCAGCTCGACGTCGGCGTGAAGGGCAAGAACTTCTGGGTGACCAAGGGTGACCTCTTGCGCGCGCGCGAATGGTTCGGCCAGGGCTTTACCGATGCGCTGAAGACGCCGGACAATACCGTCGTATTCGTGACTCCGCAGGAAAAGGCCGAAATCCGCAAAGACCAGGCCGATTGCATGGGCTGTCTGTCGCATTGCGCCTTTTCGTCGTGGAAGGACAGCGAGACCAACTCGACCGGACGGCTGGCCGATCCGCGCAGTTTCTGCATTCAGAAGACGTTGCAGGACATCGCGCATGGTGGCGACACCGACCAGAACCTGATGTTCGCGGGCCATTCCGCATTCAATTTCCAGCGCGACCCGTTCTATTCGAACGGTTTCGTGCCGACGGTGAAGCAGCTGGTCGATCGGATCCTGACGGGGGATTGAGGGTTCGCTCCAACCCCGTTTCCGTCGCAACTCCCCAAACCGTTTGTTTCGAGCGAAGTCGAGAAACGCCCGCGAGCGCCTGGCTCACGTTTCTCGACTTCGCTCGAAACGAACGGGTTAGGGCGATCGATTGGGATGCGGGCGTGGGGTTATCCCAGCGCGCTTGTCACCGGTTCGACGAAGCGCATCAGCGTTTCCCACAGGCTGTGCGCCAGCAGCGCCGCCACGCCGACCGCCGCGCCGGTGATCGCAACGAACTGAAACGCGCGCGCGAACTGGCGACCGCGTTCCGCGGTGTCGGCGGGGCGGTGCTGCGCCGTGCGGTCTGCGGTGCGACGATCCATGCCGGGTTTCCAGTCCGCGGGCGGACCCTTGGCATTTTCCATCAGTTCGTCGAAATCGACCTTGTCCTGGGTGCGGACACCGAAGAACCCGCCCTGCGACCAGACGGCGCGCGCGACGATCGTCATGAAGGTCTTGCGAATTTCGATATAGGCACCGGGCGGCGGCGGTTCGTCGGCGACCAGCATCAGACCGCGCGACGACACATTGCGAATCGACACGTCGCGCCAGTCGCCGCCGACGCGCATGCGTGCGTTCACCAGCACCTTTCGCCGTTCTTCGCGCTTCCTGAAGATAACCGATACTCCGACCCGGCGACGACAGAGCCGCTCGGCGATACCGGTATCAGGACAATCATCTCAGGGGGTTGCGCAACAGGGTAAACTTGCCGGTAACCGTCAAGTTATGCCCAGCCCTCCAGCACCTGATCGGGCGGGCGATGGCCATCGGCCCAGATGCGGATATTGGCGATCACCTTTTCGCCGGTTGCCTCTCGCCCCTCATAGGTTGCAGATCCCATATGCGGGGTCATCACCACATTCGGCAGCGCGAGCAGGCGCGGGTCGATGGCCGGTTCATGCTCCCACACGTCCAGCCCCGCCCCCGCCAGTCGCCCGTCTTCGAGTGCGGCGACCAGCGCGTCCTCGTCGACGATGCCGCCGCGCGATGCGTTGATGACGAACAAATGCGGGCGCATCAGCGCGATCCGCCGCGCGTCGATCAGGTTTTCGCTATCGGCGTTGAGCGGCGTGTGGATGGTGACGATGTCGGCCAGCGCCAGCATCTCGTCCAGATTTTGGTGCCAGGTCGCGGCAAGCTGTGCCTCCAGCACCGCGGGCAGGCGGTGGCGGTTGTGGTAATGGATCGACAGGCCGAAGGCGCGGGCGCGCATCGCCACTGCTTGGCCGATCCGTCCCATGCCGATGATGCCCAGCGTCTTGCCGCCGATCCGGTGGCCCAGCATCCCGCCCGGCGACCAGCCCTTCCAGTCGCCCGATCGAACCAGCTTTTCGCCCTCGGCCAGGCGTCGCGGGACCGACAGGATCAGCGCCATCGTCATGTCGGCGGTATCCTCGGTCAGCACGCCCGGCGTGTTGGTGACGACAATCCCGCGTGCGCGCGCGGCCTTCAGGTCGATATGGTTCACCCCCGCGCCGTAATTGGCGATGAGTTTCAGCCGGTCGTTTGCTGCTGCGATCAGATCGGCGTCGATGGTATCGGTGACAGTCGGGACCAGCACGTCGCAGTCCCCGACGGCGGCAAGCAGCGCATCACGGTCGAGCTTGGTATCGTCCGAGTTCAGCGTCGCGTCGAACAGTTCGGCCATCCGCGTCTCGATCCGGTCGGGCAGGCCGCGCGTCACGACGACCTTGGGGCGGGATAGGGGAGCGCGCTGTTCCATTTCGCATCGATGCGGCGTGCCTGCGCCCCAGTCAACGGTTGAACCGCGCGGGCGTTCGGCGTTAGGGCTAAGTCACGACAGGGAGTGGATTTCGATGCGGACGATCGGGTGGACGGCAATCATGGGCGGGGTCGCCTGCCTGTCGCTGGTCGCGATCGACGCCGCCGATGCCCAGCGCCGCAAGCCGCCCTATTACGCGTCGGTCTCGGCCAGCGAAGCGCGGATGCGCACCGGGCCGGGAAAGAATTATCCGGTCAGCTGGGAATATCGCCGCGCCGACCTGCCGATCAAGGTGGTCGATATCTACAAGGACTGGCGCAAGGTCGAGGATCCCGGCGGGACGCAAGGCTGGATGCAGGTCGGGCTGCTCGCCGACCGCCGCACCGCGATCGTCGTCGGCCAGATCGTCGAGTTGCGTGCGTCGCCCGCGCCCGGCGCGCGCGTCAACTGGCGCGCCGCGCCCGGCGTGGTCGGGCGGATCACCGAGTGCGATCGCGGCTGGTGCCGGTTCGACGTGAAGGGACGCGCCGGATATGTCCAGCAGGCGCGGCTGTGGGGCGTCGATCCGGGCGAGCGGTTTTAATCGAGCGACGGATTTTCCGCCTCGTCATTGCGAGCGCAGCAAAGCAATCCAGTGACGGACCTGCAGCCCTGGATCGCTTCGCTGAGCTCGCAACGACGAACGGGTGATCTCACCCATAAAAGGCGCTGAGCAGCGCTGCCGACCCCACCACGACGATCACCACCAGCGGCGCGCCCATCCGGGCATAGTCGGTGAATTTGTACCCGCCCGGCCCCATCACCAGAACGTTGTTCTGGTGGCCGATCGGCGTCAGGAAATCGGCGGAGGTGCCGATCAGGATCGCGATCAGCATCGCGTCGATGTCGATCCCCAGAGTCCGTGACACCGCGATGCCGAGCGGGGCGACGATGACCGCCGTCGCCACATTGTTGATGAACATCGACAGCAAAATGGTCATCGCCGTCATCGCCGCCAGCACGACGAAGGTCGTCTGGCCGATCAAATTCTCGCTCAGCCAGTCGGCAACGATATCCGCGGCTCCGCTGGTATCGAAGCTCTGGCCGACCGGGATCATGGCGCCCAGCAGGATAATGACTGGCCAGTCGATCGCCGAATAGCTTTCCTCGGACGGAATCAGGCGCAGAAGGGCCAGGAGGACCGCCGCCCCGACGAACGCGACCGCAGCAGGCAGGACGCCGGCAACCACCAGCCCGATCGAGAAAGCGAAAATGCCGACGATCGGAGCCGCCTTGCCGAACAACAATGATCGCTGGTCCAGCCGGTCGATTTCGAGCAGTCGGGCGCGGCCCATGAATTCGGCAATATCGTTCGGCTCGCCGCGCACGAACAACTGATCCCCGGCCTGAATCCGCATCATCGCCAGCGGAACCTTCTCCCGTGCCGCGCGGGGGCCGACCGCGACCACGCGAACCTTCCCGTCGCTGCGCAGGCGCACGTCTTCGTGGCTGATGCCGATCAGGAACGATCCGTGCGCGACCGCGACGCGCGCGGTGACTTCGGTATCGCTGTCGGTTGCGAACGGCGCTTCCAGTTCGGTCTTGTGCGCGACGGTGCGTTGGGGAAGGCGCGACAGCATCAACAATCGGTCGCCGGTCTCAAGCAGCGTGTCGCCGTTCATCGGCAGTCGCCGTCCATAGCGGAACAGCGCCAGCAGCCGAGCAGGCAAGTGACGGAATTCTTCCTTCAACTGGCCAAGCGTTCGTCCGCTGGCGGCGACCGGCACCGTCAGTTCGAACACGCGCCAGGGCGGCTTGACCTCCTTTTCCTCGGTGCGGCGCCCCGGAAGCAGCCGCCACCCGACCAGCACGACATAGAGGATGCCGACCGCACAGACGATCGCGGCAACCGGCGTCATGGTGAAAAACCCGAGTGGATCGCCGAGTTCCTCCCGTCTTGCCGACGAAATGATCAGATTGGCAGGAGTGCCGATCAGGGTGGTGGTGCCGCCAAGTATGGTGGCAAAGGCCAGCGGCATCAGCGTTGCGGCAGGCGTCAGTTTCGCACGCCGTGCAATTCCCGTCGCGATCGGCATGGTGATGACCAGCGCGGCGATGTTGTTCATGAACGCCGACAGGAATGCCGCCACAACCAGCAACATGGTGAGGCTGAGCGTGAAGCCCGCGCGTTCGGGGATGATCCGTTGGGCGATGGCGGCGGCAACGCCCGACAATTCGATGGCTCGGCCGATCACCAGAACCGCAGCGACCGTGATGACGGCGGGGTCCGCAAAGCCCAGGAAGGCATCGCGCGGCGCCACGAGGCCGAGCGCGATGGTGGCGAGCAGTGCAAGCAGCGCGACCAGATCGTGGCGGATGCGGTCGGATATGAACAGGGCGAGCGCGCCCAGCAGGATTAGGGTGCTGGCAAGCGCCGGATCGATGAGAAGCGGCACCCCCGGCGCGCCTTTAGCGCATCATCTCGACGGCGATGGCGGTCGCTTCGCCGCCGCCGATGCAGAGCGACGCAAGGCCGCGTTTCTGGCCATTGGTTTCCAGCGCCGAGAGCAGCGTCGCCATGATCCGCGCGCCCGACGCGCCGATCGGGTGGCCGAGCGCGCAGGCGCCGCCGTGGACGTTGACCACATCGTGGCTGAGCGACAGATCGCGCATCGCGATCATCGCAACACAGGCAAAGGCTTCGTTGACTTCGAACAGGTCGACATCGGCGGTTTGCCAGCCCGCCTTGTCGAGCGCCTTTTGCATTGCCGCGACCGGCGCGGTGGTGAAGCGGGCGGGGGCGTGGGCATGTGCGGCGTGGGCAACGATCCGCGCGACGGGCTGGATGCCGAGCCGGTCGGCGACCGACTGGCGCGTCATGACGAGTGCCGCCGCGCCATCCGAAATCGACGAGGCGTTGGCAGCGGTGATCGTGCCGTCCTTCGAAAAGGCAGGTTTCAGCGTCGGGATTTTGGCGACGTCGCCCTTTAGCGGCTGTTCGTCGAGGGTGATGGTGTCGGTGCCCTTGCGCCCCTTTACCTCGACCGCGACGATCTCGCGATCGAAGCTGCCCGATTTCTGCGCCTTTTGCGCGCGTTCGAGGCTGGCGACGGCGTAGTCGTCCTGCTGCGCGCGGGTGAACTGATATTCCGCCGCGGTTTCCTCGGCAAAGCTGCCCATCGCCCGGCCGGGTTCATAGGCGTCCTCAAGCCCGTCGAGGAACATGTGGTCCATCAGCCGGTCGTGCCCGATCCGCGCGCCCGAACGGTGGCGCATCGACAGATAGGGCGCATTGGTCATGCTCTCCATCCCGCCTGCAACCAACAGGTCGATCGAGCCGGAGCCCAGCGCCTCTGCCGCCATGATCGCGGCCTGCATGCCCGAACCGCACATCTTGTTGAGCGTGGTCGCCTCGACATGCTGCGGCAGGCCCGCGCCGAGTGCGGCCTGACGGGCAGGGGCCTGGCCGAGACCGGCGGGAAGGACGCAGCCCATATAGATGCGTTCGACCTGTTCGCCGCTGACGCCCGCGTGCTCGACCGCGCCGCGCACTGCTGCTGCGCCCAGATCGGTCGCGCTTGCGCCCGACAGGTATCCCTGAAAACTGCCCATCGGCGTGCGGGCATAGGACAAAATGACGATCGGATCGGCGGACATGGCGGCGGGTTCCCCGTGAAATTCGTTTGGTCCGCTTTCACCAACCGCGCATGGTTTTGCAAGCGGACCCTTCGAACGAAGCCGGCGTTGAGGTCGTTCCAACCACAACACGGAATGGCGCATGGAAGACGATCCGCTGGTTCAGGGCATCAAATGGGCCGCGACGATCAGTGGCATCATTGCCGCCTTCATGGTGTCGCTCGACAGCGGGCGGCGGGTGACCGGGTGGGGATTCGTGATCTTCGTCGGATCGTCGATCGCTTGGATCGCCGCGTCGGTGCTGGCGGGTGACGGGGCGCTCGGCACTCAGAATGCAGTGCTGTTCGGGATCAATATTTTCGGCGTATACCGGTATCTGATCCGCAAGGTCGAACCGGGCGATGGCGGACAGGGGAGAGGTGCGAATGGCTGATCTGAACGCGATACTGGAACGCCAGCGCTCGGCGTTCATGGACGAACTTCCCGTCTCCGCCGCGACGCGCAAGGATCGCCTCAGCCGCGCGATCGCGATGATCGAGGCCAATGGCGGACGCTTCTGCGACGCGCTGTCGGAGGATTTCGGCCACCGCAGCCGCGAACAGTCGATGATTACCGACATTGCCGCGTCGATCACCCCGCTCAAACACGCGCGCGGCCATCTCGACCGATGGATGCGCGCCGACAAGCGCCCGGTGCTGTTCCCGCTCGGCCTGCTCGGCGCGAAGGGGCGGGTTGAATATCAGCCCAAAGGCGTGGTCGGCGTGATCTCGCCGTGGAATTTCCCGGTCAATCTGGTGATGGGGCCGCTTGCGGGCATATTTGCCGCCGGCAACCGCGCGATGGTCAAGACCAGCGAATTTACCCCGACCGTCGCTTCCTTGTTCGAAGAAGTCGCACCGCAATTCTTCAATGCGGACGAACTCGCCTTTGTCAGCGGCGGACCGGAGGTGGGCAAGGCATTCGCCTCGCTGCCCTTCGATCACCTGATCTTCACCGGCGCGACCGGGATCGCCAAGCACATCCTTCACGCCGCTGCCGACAATCTGGTGCCGGTGACGCTGGAATTGGGCGGCAAGTCGCCCGTCATCCTCGGCAAGGGCGCGGATGTCGCCAAGGCGACCGAGCGGGTGGCGATGGGCAAGATGCTCAACGCCGGGCAGATCTGCCTCGCTCCCGATTATATGCTGGTGCGCCAGGATCAGGAAGCGGCGACGGTCGAGGGGCTGAAATCGGCGGCGTCGGCGATGTATCCGACGCTGCTCGCCAATCCCGATTACACCGCGATCATCAACGATCGGCACCACCAGCGCCTGACCGACTGGATCGACGATGCCCGCGACAAGGGCGCCGAGGTGATTACCGTCAACCCGGCAAACGAGGATTTCTCCGGCTCGAACAGCCGCAAGATGCCGCTGACGATCGTTCGCGGTGCGACCGACGAGATGACGGTGATGCAGGAGGAAATCTTCGGCCCCATCCTGCCGCTGCGGACCTATGCCGGGATCGACGACGCGATCGGTGAGGTGAACCGCCGCGACCGCCCGCTCGCGCTTTATTATTTCGGGCCGGATGGCGACGAGCGCCGCCGGGTGCTCGACCGGACGATTTCGGGCGGGGTGACGCTGGACGATGTGATCTTCCACGTCAGCCAGGAGGAGCTGCCATTCGGCGGGATCGGGCCTTCGGGGATGGGAAGCTATCACGGGGCGGACGGGTTTCGCACGTTCAGCCATGCGAAGAGCGTGTTCCAGCAATCGAGACTGGACGTCGCCAAGCTGGGCGGGTTGAAGCCGCCTTATGGGGCAGCGACCAGAAAGGCGATCGCGCGGTTGATGAAATAGGGGGGGTGCCTACCCCCACTACAGACCCGTCACCCCGGCCGAAATGCCGGGGTCCACTAAGCCGCTTGCGCAGCGACAGTGTCTCTAGCTTTAGCATCTGCCGCCCGGTGGACCCCGGCACTTCGGCCGGGGTGACGGAGAGCGAGCGGGACTGTCCGATTGAAACCGGCACGGACCATAAGCCAATCCCACGCATTAGCATTGGACGCGGCGGCAACGACTTCCTATGTCGGGCGTTACCGGCGAGAGCCGCGTTGCGAACTGGACGAAATCGACTCGTGAACCTGTTGCTCATCCTGCTTGCCATGTTGTCGGGCCTGCCCGGCGCGATGGCGGGTGCGCGCGGGGTTCAGCCGGCGGAAGTCCAGCAAAGCCAGTCTGTCGTCGAAGCCGCCGTCCAGCACGCCGCCGCCGCCGTGGTCGGCGGACACCACGTGATCGCCCACCCGTTGCCGTCGCTGGCGCAGGTGTCGTCCGCGACACCGCTGGTCGCCACCGCGCCCATGCTGCCGGTGCGTTCGATCGTCGAATCCGCGCTCGAATAGCTTTCCCGCGCGCGATCGATCGCGCGCGCGTCCCGATTTTCTGTCGCATTCCGCCCCATCGGCGCGGTTGCACGTCCATATTTTCATCTCATCAGGAAAACGCCCCATGTTCGGCGCCATTGCCAAATCCATGTTCGGGTCGGCCAACGACCGCTACGTCGCTTCGCTTCGCAAGATCGTCGACAAGATCAACGGTTTCGAGGATCAGATCGCGGCCCTGTCGAACGAAGACCTCGCCGCGCAGACGGCGCGTTTCCGCGAACGGCTCGCCAATGGCGAAAAGCTCGACTCGCTGATCCCCGAGGCGTTTGCCACGGTCCGCGAAACCTCGAAGCGCGTGCTCGGCCAGCGGCATTACGACGTGCAGTTGATCGGCGGCCTCGTCCTTCAGCGCGGCGAGATCGCCGAGATGCGCACCGGCGAGGGCAAGACGCTGATGGCGACGCTCGCCGTCTATCTGAACGCGCTGCCGGGCAAGGGCGTGCATGTCGTCACGGTCAACGATTACCTTGCCCGCCGCGACGCCGAATGGATGGGCCAGGTGTACCGGTTCCTGGGGATGACCGTCGGCGTGATCGTGCCCGACCTGTCGGATCACGAGCGCCGCGAAGCCTATCACAGCGACATCACCTACGGCACGAACAACGAATTCGGTTTCGACTATCTGCGCGACAACATGAAGTACGACCGCGCGTCGATGGTGCAGCGGCCGTTCAATTTCGCGATCGTCGACGAAATCGATTCGATCCTGATCGACGAGGCGCGCACGCCGCTCATTATCTCCGGCCCGACCGAGGATCGCAGCGAGCTGTATGTCTCGGTCAACGCGCTCGTCGCGCAGCTGGTGGACGAGGATTACGAGAAGGACGAAAAGTCCAAGTCGATCATCCTGACTGAAGACGGCACCGAAAAGGTCGAACGCCTGCTGGAAGGCGCGGGGCTGCTCCAGGGTTCGAACCTCTATGATTTCGAGAACACCCAGGTTGTCCACCATGTGAACAACGCGCTGCGCGCCAACAAGATGTTCCGCCGCGACATCGATTACATCATCAAGGACGGCAAGGTCGTCATCATCGACGAATTTACCGGCCGCATGATGGACGGGCGGCGCTGGTCGGACGGCCTGCACCAGGCGGTCGAGGCCAAGGAAGGCGTGAAGATCGAGCCGGAAAACCAGACGCTCGCGTCGATCACCTTCCAGAATTATTTCCGCATGTATCCCAAGCTGTCGGGCATGACCGGCACCGCAGCGACCGAAGCGGGCGAATTCCACAGCATCTACAAGCTGAACGTCGTCACCATCCCGACCAACCTGCCGGTCAAGCGGATCGACGAGGACGACGAATTCTACAAGACGATCCAGGACAAGTTCATCGCCATCGCGCGGTCGATCAAGGTTCATGCGGAAAAGGGCCAGCCCGTGCTGGTCGGCACCGTGTCGATCGAGAAATCGGAAATGCTGAGCGAATATCTGCAACAGGAAGGCGTGCCGCACGCGGTCCTCAACGCGCGCTTCCACGAGCAGGAAGCGCATATTGTCGCCCAGGCGGGCCGCGCGGGCGCGGTGACGATCGCGACCAACATGGCCGGGCGCGGCACCGACATCCAGCTGGGCGGCAACCTGGAATTCCGGATCGAGGACGAACTGCGCGACATGGAGGAAGGGCCGGAGCGCGACGCCGCGATCGAACGCATCCGCGCCGAGATCGCCGAGGAGCGCGAGCGCGTGCTGGCGGCGGGCGGTCTGTTCGTGCTGGGCACCGAACGCCACGAATCGCGGCGCATCGACAACCAGCTGCGCGGCCGTTCGGGTCGTCAGGGCGATCCCGGCCTCAGCCGCTTCTACCTCAGCCTCGACGACGATCTGCTCCGCATCTTCGGTCCCGACACGCTGTTTGCCAAGATGATGCGCAACAATATCGCCGATGGCGAGGCGATCGGCAGCAAGTGGCTGACCAAGGCAATCGAAACCGCACAGAAGAAGGTCGAGGCGCGCAACTACGAAGCCCGCAAGCAGGTCGTCGAATATGACGACGTGATGAACGATCAGCGCAAGGTGATCTACGAACAGCGCGCCGAGATCATGGACGCCGATACCGTCAGCGACGTGGTGGTCGACATGCGGCACGAGACGGTCAATGCGATCGTCGCCGATCACTGCCCGCCCGAAACCTATCCCGAGCAATGGGATGTGCCGGCGCTGAAGCAGAAGGCGCTGGATGTGCTCAACATCGACGCGCCGATCGAACAATGGATCGAGCAGGAAGAGGCGATCGAGCCGGAAACCATCGAAATGCGCCTTCAGGAACTCGCCGATGCACTGGTCGAGGGCAAGTTGTCAGAACTGCCCGAGGACAGCCGCCGCGCGACCGAAAAATCGATCCTGCTCCAGAATCTGGACCATCACTGGAAGGAGCATCTGGCGACGCTCGACGCGCTGCGCGCCGTCATCCATCTGCGCGCCTATGCGCAGAAGACGCCGATCAACGAATATAAGCATGAGGCGTTCGCGCTGTTCGAACGCATGCTGTCGTCGATCCGCGAGGATGTGACGCGGGTGATGGCGCTGGCGCAGTTCCGCATGGCCGCACCGCCGCCGCTGCCCGAACTGCCCGATTTCATCACCACCCATATCGACCCGTTCACGGGCGAGGATAACAGCGACGACATCGACGGCGGCAGCGGCATGATCGGCACGCGCCTGCCGCCGATGCAGGTCGTGCCCCAGACCGCCGAGGACCTGGGCGAAGACCCGGCTGCGTGGGAAGGCCGCGTCCAGCGCAACGCGCCGTGCCCGTGCGGTTCGGGGCGCAAGTACAAGCATTGCCACGGGGCGTTGCAGGGGGCTTGAGGCCAACCACCCCAACCCGTTCGTGCTGAGTGGCCGCACAGCGGCGTATCGAAGCACTGTCCTTCTTTGCACGAAGAAGGGGCAGCCGTTCGACAAGCTCAGGGCGAACGGAGGTCAGGGAGCACCAAAAAAGAAAACCCTCCGCCGGGATGTCGGCGGAGGGTTTCTTTGTCCGGTAGGAAGCGTTCATTTTACCGCGGTTCCGGCGTCACGACTCCCGGCCCCAGATTCTCGATCACCTCGCGCGCGTCGAAGGCGCGGACGTTGCCGGCGGGCTTCGGCCCGCGACCGACCACGATCTCCGCCGTCGCTTCATAACGGGTCACGGTGCGGACATCGACGCCGCGATCCCAGAAAGGATCACCCCAGAACGGGCTCCACCGGCGCCAGCCGAAGCTGGGGCGGTAATAGCTCCAATAGGGGCTCCATCCGCCCCACGGGCCGCCGCCGAACGCCGATGGCGTCGTGTAGACGTCGGTCCGCGGTTCGGTGTCGCGATCGACCAGCACGAAATGATCGCCGCCCTGCTCGAGTGTCAGTTGCGCCGCTCGGAACAGCAGATAGCGCTCGACCGTCTCGCGCTGGGTCAGGCTGTTGCCCGCGAAGCTGACACGGTAGCGGTTCGATTCGATCCGTGTGTCCGAATAACCGGTGGCATAGGCGCCGCTGCCCGATAGCGGGCGATACGGCGTCGGGGTGGCGCAGGCGGCAAGCACGGCGCTGCCGAGCAGCGCGACTGCAAATGCCTTGGCGCGATGGGTACGCATGTCGTTACCTCCATGGCCGGGCGCGGCGGGAATGCGGCGGTCCGGCTTTCATAGTCTCATGACGCATTCAACGTCCGGCGACCGTAATCGTGCCACCGATCCATTTGAGACGGAAGGTGCCACAAATCCGATTGCCCGCCAATGAACAAAGCGGGGGCACGGACCGATACAGATTTGGAATTACGGCGTTTCGCGAGCTTCGGATGCGATGTCGGCCACAAAAAGTGGCTCCCTGAGTAGGATTCGAACCTACGGCCGCTCGATTAACAGTCGAGAGCTCTACCGCTGAGCTATCAGGGAATGATGCCGTGCGCGGGTCTATAACCGCTCAAATCTGCGATGCAATACCCTTCACGCGATGAATTGCTCCATCGTGATCCGTTCGTCGAGTGCATGTTCGGGATCAAACAACAGCGTCAGCGCGCGCATCTGGTCGATCGCGATATCGACGCGGGCGACGTCGCGGATTTCGCGCTGGTCGGCGACGGCACTGACCGGGCGTTTGTCGGCTTCCAATACGCGCAGGCCGATTCGCGCCTTTTCCGGCAGGATCGCGCCGCGCCAGCGCCGGGGGCGAAACGGGCTGATCGGGGTCAGCGCCAGCAGGTTGGAGCCGAGCGGCAGGATCGGGCCGTGCGCCGACAGGTTGTAGGCGGTCGACCCGGCAGGCGTCGCAACCAGGATGCCGTCGCACACCAGTTCGGGCAGCACCACGCGGCCGTTGACGGTCACCTCCAGCTTGGCGGTCTGGCGGGTTTCGCGCAGCATCGATACTTCGTTGATCGCGGGCAGGACGCGGCGTTCTCCATCGATCGTCTCGATCGTGGCTTCGAGCGGAGACACGCGGAACGGCTTGGCGCGGGCGAGGCGCTCGTCGAGGCCGGCCAGTCGCCAGTCGTTCATCAGAAAGCCGATCGTGCCCAGATTCATGCCGAACACCGGCACGCTGCTGCGCGCCTCGATCATGGTGTGCAAAGTCTGGAGCATGAAGCCGTCGCCGCCCAGCGCCACGACCTGTTCGGCTTCGTCGAGCGGCACCCATGCGTAGGCGTCGCGCAGGTCGCGTTCGGCGGCCTGGGCCGGTCCGGTCGGTGATGCAAGCAAGGCGCGGCGCAAGTCTATCCCCCGGTGACGCTCATATGGCGTTGAACGGCGGGGCGGGATCCCCGCTCGATGTGGAAATCATGGGCCGCAGGCTTGGCGATCATCGCGGCGTCGAGCGCGTCGTCAAGCGCCGCCGCGCCGCCGCTGCGCCACGCCGTCTTCAGGTCGACATGGCCCTCATTGCCCAGGCATAGGTGCAGGCGTCCTTCGGCGTCGAGGCGCACGCGGTTGCAGCCGTCGCAGAAATTGGCGGTCAGCGGCGAGATCAGCCCCAGCCGCGTGGCGCTGTCGCCGACACGCCAGTAACGCGCCGGGCCGCCGGTGCGGTGGGTGTCGCGGACCAGCGGAAAGTGAGTGGAAAGTGAGTCCAGTACACGGGTCAGCGGCACGAACCGGTCGGCGCGATCCTCCGATATGGCGCCCAAGGGCATCGTTTCGATCAGGCTGAGGTCATGGCCCTGATCGACGCACCAGGCGAGCATGTCGGGGATTTCGGCCTCGTTGAGCCCGGCAAGGGCCACCATGTTGATTTTCAACGATATGCCCGTCGCTTTTGCCGCGGCGATGCCATCCAGCACGCGCGTCAGGTCGCCGTGGCGGGTGATGTGACGGAACGTGTCGGGGTCGAGGCTGTCGAGGCTGACGTTGATCCGCCGCACGCCCGCCGCCGCGAGTTGCCCGGCATGGTCGGCCAGTCGCGTGGCGTTGGTGGTCATCGTCACTTCGTCGAGGCCGTGCCCGATCCGGGCGCCCAGCGCGCGGACGATCGCCATCGTCTCCTTGCGCACCAGCGGTTCGCCGCCGGTCAGCCGGATACGGCGTACGCCGCGCGCGATGAACGCGTCGGCGATTCCCGCAATTTCATCGACCGACAGCAACCGCTCGCGCGCCATGAAGCGCATGTCGTCGCCCATGCAGTAGCGACAGCGCAGGTCGCAGCGATCGGTGACCGATATCCGAAGATAGGTGATTGCCCGGCCTTGGCCGTCGATCAGGGCGGGGGCGCTGGCCATGCGTCAACAGCTAGGCGTTGAGTCGTTTTGGCACAAGTGCAGGGAGTTGGCGGAATGCAGCGGCGCGGCTATCGTGACGGTTAACGGGTGTGGAGGGGCGACCACGGTGATGACGGCACAGGTAGCGACACCGGGCGATCCGATGCTGTTCATCCTGTCGTTCCGGCAGCGCGACGAACTGGCGGGCGCCGCCACCGCCGCAGGCTGGCGGGTGGTCGCGGCGCGGCGTGCCGAGGGGGCCGAGCGCCGGATGATGGCGAGCGGGGCGGCGGTCGGCATCGTCGATGCGCGCGGTGCGATCGAGGAAGGGCTGAACGCCGTTCGCGCGCTGGGAGCGGCGGCGGCGGCGAACGGCATGGCGCTGATGGCGATGGTGTCGCGCGGCGATGTCGGGCGGCTGGGCGACCTGCTTGATGCCGGGGCGACGCATTTCATGGTTAGTCCGGTGAGCGAAGCCGAACTGGCAATGGCGCTGCGTTACGCCCAGCGTCAGGCCGACCGGCACGAAAATCGCGCACCCGCAAAACGCGAGGCGATCGAGCCGCTGGGCTGGCGATACGACCACCGCACCCGGTCGCTGCAATTGACGCCGGGGCTGGCCGATGCGCTGGCGCTGGACGAAGCGCCGCATCCGGCGGCGGCGCTGCGCGCGCTGGGGCGGGGCGACCGGGTTCAGGCGCGCGGGGCGCTCGCGCGGCTGCGCGACGGGGCGCCGTCCACCGCCTTTGCGCATGATTTCGCCGGGTTGGGGCGCGTGGTGCAGCATATCCAGCGCGATCCGCAAAACGGGCGGCTCCATGCGCTGATCGAGCCGTTGGGCGACGTGCCCGATGCGGGCGTGGCGGTGCGCGACGCGCTAACCGGCGCGCGCGATGCGGCGTCGGCGCGGCGCTGGATCGACGACCGGATCGGCCGGTTGGGGGCGACGATCGGCGTGATCCTGATCGGCGTACGGCGGTTCGAGATGATCAACACCGCTTATGGTCGCGCGACCGGCGATGCTTTGTTACGCGCGGTGACGCGGCGGATCGAGGAAGTCGCACGCGGCGCGTTCGGGCGCGGCGCGGTGATTGCGCGGCTGGGCGGGGCGGAGTTTCTGGTCAGCGGCGACGGCGACGCCGCGCGCATCGAACTGGCGGCGTCGGCGCTGAGGGAAGCGATGGCGCGGCCCTTTGCGATCGAAGGCCGCATCGTGCCGGTCGGCGCGCCGCTCGCCATCGCCTGGAGCCGGTCGGGTGACGATGCCGCCGCGCTGATGCGCCGCGCGAGCGCCAGCCTGGCCGACGCCGCCGCCGGAGGCGCGCCCGGCGGCACGGCGCACGCCGCAGACGTTGCCGAACAATCGCTCGACCAACTGGCGGTCGACCTGCGCGCCGCGCTCGATGCAGGCGAAGTCGAAATCCGGTTCCAGCCGCAGGTCGAGATCGCGACCGGGCGGATCGTCGGGGTCGAGGCGCTGGCGCGCTGGCGGCACCCGGCGCTGGGCGAGCTTGGCGCGCAGACGCTGCTCGCCGCTGCCGAGCGCGCCGAGCTGTCGATCGCACTGTCCGACCATATCCAGCGAATCGCGCTGACCGAGGCGGCGCGCTGGCCGTCGTCCTGCGCGCATCTGCGACTGTCGGTGAACATCACCGCCGAAGACATTGCGCGGCCTTCGTTCGCCGACCTGCTGCTCGACATGGTCGATGCCAGCGGCTTCCCGCGCGATCGGCTGACGTTCGAGGTCACCGAAAGCGGGCTGATGGAGGAGCTGGGCGTCGCCGCAAGGTTGCTGTCCGAATTGCGCCAGGCGGGATGCC
Organism: Pseudomonadota bacterium; assembly: GCA_023418595.1. Classification (GTDB taxonomy): domain Bacteria; phylum Pseudomonadota; class Alphaproteobacteria; order Sphingomonadales; family Sphingomonadaceae; genus Sphingomonas. The sequence goes on along the minus strand of JAEZZI010000030.1, from coordinate 126,362 downwards.
GGGTCGCGATCGACGATTTCGGGACGGGCTATTCGAGTCTTGCCTATCTGAAAGCGCTGCCGCTCGATTATCTGAAGATCGACCGGCAATTGTCGCAGGACATTGCGGGCAGCCCGCGCGACCGGGTGGTGGTGCGCGGGGTGATCGAAATGGCGCGCTCGTTGGGGTTGGCGGTGATCGCCGAGGGGGTGGAAAGCGACGTGCAGCTCGACCTGCTCGCCGCCGAGGGGTGTCAATATTACCAAGGCTATCTGTGCGCCGAGCCGATGGACAGCGCCGGGCTGATCGCGTTCGTCGAGCGGGCATGACCGACAGGCGCGACGTCAGCGGCATGTGGTATGGGAGCTTCGCCGGGCCGGGGGTGGCGCCCAACCGCTTCATCGCGATGCTTGATGAAAGCGGCGGGCGGATCAGCGGGACGACCAGCGAACCCGACGAACTTGGCGAGGTCGATCTGATCCACGCTTATCTGAGCGGCACGCGCGAAGGGGCGGCGGTTTGGTTCGTAAAACAATATGACGGCGCGGCGCACAGCGCCCACGCGGTCGATTACAGCGGCACAATCGACGCCGAGGGCGGCGAGATCAGCGGAGCGTGGCGTTTCGCGACCTATGCCGGACAATTCGTGATGCGCCGCGAGCGGTTCGACGAGGAACTGCTTGCCGAAGAACGCGGAATTGCGCTGGATGCAGGGGTGCAGGCGCGGTGAATCGATTCGTCATTGCGAGCGCAGCGAAGCAATCCATTGCCGCGCGCGCCGGACTGGATTGCTTGGCTGCGCTCGCAATGACGGATTTTGGTTTCGCGCGGCGGGCACGCTAGTCCGCGCGGACGGATTGGGGAGGGATTGATGATTCGACGACAGATGCTTTCGTTGGTGGCGGCGGTGTCCGCCGCCGCGCTGATACCCGGCGTGGCGAGCGCGCAAGGCTTCACATCGGACCGGATCAGTGTGACGACGACCGGGCAGGGCAAGGACGTGATCCTGATCCCCGGCCTGTCGTCCTCCCCGCGCGTATGGAAAGAGATGATCGCTGCGGTGCCCGGCTATCGCTATCATCTGGTTCAGGTCGCAGGCTTTGCGGGCGCGCCTGCGGGCGGCAATGCGACCGGCGATACCGTCGCCGCGCCGGTGGCGGAGGAAATCGCGCGCTATATCGCGGTCAACAAGCTGAAGGCGCCCGCGGTGATCGGCCATTCGATGGGCGGGACGATGGGGATGATGGTCGCGGCGCGCCATCCGGCATCGGTGTCGAAGCTGATGGTGGTCGACATGTTTCCCTTCATCGGCGCGATGTTCGGCGGGCCCAACGCGACGGCGGAAAGCGTTAAGCCGATCGCCGACAATATCTTTGCGCAGATGACGAAGGCGGATGAGGCGACGCGCAAGGCCCAGCGCGATGCGACCATCACGGGGATGATCAACACCGAAGCGATGCGTGCAGGGGCGCTGGAGGATTCGGCGAAGTCGGACACCGATGTTTCGGCGCGCGCGTACCGCGAGCTGGTGGTGACCGACCTGCGCCCCGAATTGTCACGGATCACCGCGCCGACGACGGTGCTGTACGTGACGCCCAAGGGCGTGCCGCTGAGCGATGCGCAGATGGATGGATATTACCGGGCATCCTATGCGACGCTGAAAGGCGCGACGCTGACGCGCATCCCGGATGCCGCGCATTTCATCATGTGGGACCAGCCGACGCGGTTCCAGCAGGAAGTGAAGGCGTTTTTGGCGAAGTAAAGGGGATGACGGATGAAGGGGGAGGGTAGAGCCGCAAGCGTTGCGCCTCGTCGCACCCCCTCCGTCAGCACTTCGTGCTGCCACCTTCCCCGGTGGGAGAGGAGTCAGGTGGCCGCTTTCGCCAGTCCGCGCGAAATCTGGAGCGCGGCGTTGAGGCGCGTCTTGGGATCGCCCCAAGCGCGGGTCACCACCAGTTTCATGTCGGGGCGCAGCCGCGCGGTGCCGTCGAGACGGGCGACATAGGCGATCAGCCCTTCGACATTGGGAAACTTGTCGTCGTGGAAGGTGACGAGCGCGCCCTTCGGTCCCACGTCGAGCTTGGCGATGCAGGCTTTCTTCGCGTTCAGCTTCGCCTCGATCAGAGTCAGCAGATTTTGGGTCGGGTCGGGCAGCTTGCCGAAGCGGTCGATCAACTCGGCCGCGAATTCTTCGATCGCGCGGCGGTCCTCAACTTCGTTCAGACGGCGATAGAGGCCCATGCGCAGATCGAGATCGGGAACATAATCCTCCGGGATCAGGATCGGGGCGTCGACGGTGATCTGCGGTGAGAAATCCTTGGCGCGCGCCTCCGCCAGACCGCCCGACTTGGCGTCCATGATCGCCTCTTCGAGCATCGACTGATAGAGTTCGTAGCCGACCTCGCGGATGTGCCCCGACTGTTCGTCGCCGAGCAGATTGCCTGCGCCGCGAATGTCGAGATCGTGGCTGGCGAGCTGGAACCCCGCGCCCAGCGAATCGAGGTCGGACAGCACCCGCAACCGCTTTTCCGCGGCATCGGTCATCATCCGTTCGGGCGGGGTGACCATATAGGCATAGGCGCGCGTCTTGGCCCGCCCGACGCGCCCGCGAAGCTGGTAGAGCTGGGCGAGGCCGAAGCGGTCGGCGCGGTTGACGATCATCGTGTTGGCGCTGGGGATGTCGATGCCGCTTTCGATGATCGAGGTGGAGACCAGCACCTCGAACTTCTTGTCGTAAAACGCGCTCATCCGCTCCTCGACTTCGCTTGGCGCCATCTGGCCGTGGGCGATGACGTAGCGAATTTCGGGGACTTCGTTGCGAAGGAACTCCTCGATATCGGGCAGGTCGGCGATGCGCGGTGTGACGATGAAGCTCTGCCCGCCGCGATAATGTTCGCGCAGCAGCGCTTCGCGCAGGACGACGGGATCCCAGGGCATGACATAGGTGCGGACCGCCAGCCGATCGACCGGCGGGGTCTGGATTACCGACAATTCGCGCAGGCCCGACATCGCCATCTGAAGCGTGCGCGGGATCGGCGTTGCGGTCAGCGTCAGGACATGGACGTCGGATTTGAGCGCCTTCAACCGTTCCTTGTGGGTGACCCCGAACCGCTGTTCCTCGTCGACGATGACCAGCCCGAGCCGTTTGAAGTCGATGCCCTTGGACAAGAGCGCGTGCGTGCCGACGACGATGTCGAGCGTGCCGTCGGCGATGGCTTCCTTGGTCGCCCTGGCTTCGTTGGCGGGGACGAGGCGCGACAGTCGTCCGACCTTCAGGGGGAAGCCTTCGAAACGGGCGGTCAAGTTCATGTGATGCTGGCGCGCGAGCAGGGTGGTGGGGCACACCACTGCGACCTGCATCCCGGCCATCGCCGCGACGAAGGCCGCGCGCAGCGCGACCTCGGTCTTGCCGAAGCCGACATCGCCGACGATCAGCCGGTCCATCGGCTTGCCCGCGGCCAGATCCTCAAGCGCCTCGCTGATCGCGCGATCCTGATCGTCGGTTTCGTTATAGGGGAAGCGGTCGACGAAGGCGGGGTAGCCGCCGGGATCGGGTTCGGCCACTTCGGCCTGGCGCAGCGCGCGCGCGGCGGCGGTCGCCATCAGTTCGCCCGCGATTTCGCGGATGCGCTCTTTCATGCGGCTCTTGCGCCGCTGCCACGCCTCGCCGCCCAATTTGTCGAGTTGCGCGGTGTCCTCCGCCGATCCGTAGCGGGAGAGGACTTCGAGATTTTCGACCGGCACGTAGAGCTTGTCGCCGCCCAGATAGGTCAGCGCGACGCAATCGTGGGGGCTTTGTCCCACGGGGATCGAGGTCAGCCCTTCGTAGCGGCCGATGCCGTGATCGGAATGGACGACCAGATCGCCGGGCGACAGGGTGGCGAGTTCGGACAGGAAGGCGTCGGCGGACTTGCGCCGCCTGGTCCGGCGGATCAGGCGGTCGCCCAACATGTCCTGTTCGGTCAGCACGGCGACGCCGGGGGCGGTGAAGCCGTGTTCGAGCGGCAGGACGATCAGCGCGGTGCCCGCCGATTTGCCGGTATCGGCGATGCCCAGCGCTTCCTGCCAATCGTCTGCGACTTTGCCACCGGGCAGGCCGTGATCGGCGAGCAGGCCGAGCAGTCGTTCGCGCGCGCCGATCGAATAGCTGGCGAGGACGGGCTTCCTGCCGTCCTTTCGCAGCATGGCGATGTGCGCGACGACCGCCTCGTAGAGGTTGACGCCCGAGGCGCGTTCGGGCGCGAAATCGCGCGGGCCTTCGACGGCGAACTCGATCGTGTCGGCGGCTTCTGGCTGATGAAAACTGGTGGTCAGATGCGCGGCCGCTTCGCCCAGCCGTTTGGTCCATTCGTCGGCGAGCAGGTAGAGCTGGTCCTGACCCAGCGGGCGATAACTGCCCGGATCGCTCGACTGCGCGCGGACGCGATTGGCCTGATAATCGGCGATCGATTCGAACCGGGCATCGGACGCGGCGGGGACGCCCGCGTCGCGGATCACCACCGCGTCGTCAGGCAGGTGATCGAACAGCGTTTCCAGCTTCTCCTCGAACAGCGGCAGCCAATGTTCCATGCCTGCGATGCGGCGCCCGTCGGATATCGCCTGATAGAGTGGGTCGCCGGTCGCGGTCGCGCCGAATTTCTCGCGGTAGCGGGTGCGGAACCGCTTGATCGACTCCTCGTCGAGCAGGGCTTCGGAAGCGGGGAGCAGGGTGAAGCCGGGGACGCGGCCCGTCGTGCGCTGGTCGGCGGGATCGAAGGTGCGGACGCTTTCGATCTCGTCGCCGAAGAAATCGAGCCTGAGGCCGCTTTCCGAACCGCTGGGGAACAGATCGACCAAGCCGCCACGGATGGCGAACTCGCCCGCGTCGTTGACGGTGTTGACGCGGACATAGCCGTTGGACGCGAGTAGATTCGCGAGCTTGTCGAGGCCGATCCGTGCGCCCGGCTCCAGCCGCGCGACCAATTGTCGGATGCGGAACCGGGTCAGCGTGCGCTGGGTCGCGGCGTTGACGGTGGTGAGGATCAGGCGAGGCTTTTTGGCCGCGGTCTGTAATTGATGCAGCGCGGCCAGCCGTTCGGACATGACCCGCAAGGTGGGCGAGGCGCGGTCGTAGGGGAGGCAGTCCCAGGCGGGAATCTGGACGATTTCGAGTTCGGGCGCGAAGAAGGGCGCGGTGGACGCGACTGACCGCATCGCTGCTTCATCCGGCGCGATATAGACGGCGCCCGATGCGGACGCGCGCGCCAGATCGGCGAGCAGCGACGGCAGGAAGCCGGTGGGGACACCGGACAGCGTCAGCGGGCGTTCGGCGCGGAGGATGGTGTGCAGGTCGGGCATTTCCGTCTCTTCGTCACCCCGGCCGAAGTGCCGGGGGCCACCGTGCGGCGGGGTTGGTCAATGATTTTCAGGCGTTCAGCGTGCGGCTTGGTGGACCCCGGAACAGGTCCGGGGTGACGGCGCGTCTGTGGCTAACGCGCGATGGGCACGTAGTTGAGCGCCTCGAGCGCCTCCATCAGCGGGCCGCGATAGTGCGGCGGGACGGGCTGGGTGCCCATTGCCCAAGCCATGATGTCGACATCCTGCTCCTCCAGCAGCAGCTCGAACAATTCGATCTGCGCGTCGTCCCACCCCGCCGAATGCGCGTCGAAAAAGCCGCCGATCAGCAGGTCGGCTTCCTTGGTACCGCGATGCCAGGCGCGAAAGCGCAGGCGTTTCAGGCGAATGTCGCGGTCCATATCGGCTCCCATGGCGAATTGCCGCCGGGCGCGGATTTGCGACCGTCGGTGAAAAGGGTTGCCGCGAGATAGGGGGCGATGCCCCAAAACGCCAGTGCTCCTGCCAAAGCAGGAGCGTGGGCGACGAAACCCATCGCTGGTGGCCAACGCTGCTGCTTTCACAGGAGCACGGGATGTCCTAACCCCGTTTGCGATGCGCCCCGAAATCCTCAATCCGCTATTCGCCGAAGTCACCGCGTTGAAGGGTGTCGGCCCGGCGCTGGCGAAGCCGCTCGAGAAGCTGCGGCTGTCGCGCGCGGTGGACGTGGCGTTTCATCTGCCCAGCGGCTGGATCGACCGGTTGCCGCGCGACGAACTCGACATGGCCGATTCCGGGCGCACCATCGCGATCCTGCTGACCCCGACCGAGGTGCGCACGGGTCGCACCCGCGCCGCGCCGACGCGGGTTCATGCCGCGGACAGGCATGGCAATATCGTCAGCCTGGTGTTCTTCGGCGGCAATTCGGGCTGGGCGCGCAAACAGCTGCCGATCGGCGAGACGCGCTGGGTATCGGGGCGGCTCGACCGGTACGGCCAGGAATTGCAGATAGTACATCCCGAGGTATTGCCGCCCGACCAAGCAAGCGGGCAGGCCGAGCGCGAGGCGATCTATCCGCTGTCGGATGGGATCACGTCGAAGCGGGTCGCGCAACTCGTCGCACAGGCGATCGAGCGTGCGCCGGTCTTGCCCGAATGGATCGAGCCGGGGCTGAAGACGCGCCACGACTGGCCCGACTGGCGCGATGCGCTGGCGCGTATCCACGCCGACCCTGCGGACGCGAAGGCGCGCGAGCGATTGGCTTATGACGAGGTATTCGCCAATCAGCTCGCGCTGCTTCTGGTCCGCGGTGAGGCGCGGTCGAAACGCGGGCGACCGCTGACCGGCGACGGACGGCTGCGCGGTCGGCTGAAGCTGCCCTATTCGCCGACCGGCGCGCAGAGCCGGACGATGCGCGAGATCGAGGACGATATGGCGCAGACGCGCCCGATGCTGCGGCTGCTTCAGGGCGATGTCGGATCGGGCAAGACGTTGGTGGCGCTGATGGCGCTGCTCGTCGCGGTGGAGGGCGGGGCACAGGGGGCGTTGCTCGCGCCGACCGAAATCCTCGCGCGCCAGCATTACGACACACTGTCGCGGCAACTCGCGGGCACCGGGGTCGAGGTCGCGATCCTGACCGGGCGCGACAAGGGCCGCGCGCGCGAAGCCACGTTGATGGGCTTGGCCGCAGGCAGTATTCACATCCTGATCGGCACCCATGCGATCTTTCAGGCCGGCGTCGAGTATCGCGACCTGGGGCTGGTCGTGGTCGACGAACAGCACCGGTTCGGCGTCGCCCAGCGGATGATGTTGCAGGCCAAGGCGAAGGTGCCGCCGCATTTGCTGGTGATGACCGCGACGCCGATCCCGCGCACGCTGACGCTGGCGCAATATGGCGAGATGGATGTCAGCCGGCTGGATGAAATGCCCCCCGGTCGCGAGCCGATCGAGACGCGGGTGGTGTCGGAGGATCGACTGGACGAGGTGGTCGATGGCCTGGCCCGTCACCTGTCGGACAAGGGCCAGGCTTATTGGGTGTGTCCGCTGGTCGAGGAAAGCGAGAAGAGCGACCTGGCCGCTGCGGAACATCGCGCGGAGGCGCTGCGGGCGCGGTTCGGCGACCGGGTGGGGCTGGTGCATGGCCGCATGAAGGGACCGGAGAAGGACGCGGTGATGGCGCGCTTTGCGAGCGGCGAGATCGGCGTGCTGGTCGCGACCACGGTGATCGAGGTGGGGGTAGACGTGCCCAATGCGCGGCTGATCGTGATCGAGCGTGCCGACCGCTTCGGGCTGGCCCAGCTGCACCAGTTGCGCGGACGCGTGGGGCGGGGCGGGGGCAAGTCGATCTGCTTGCTCTTGCGCGGCAATCATCTGAGCGAAACGTCGCGGGCGCGGCTGGCGCTGATGCGCGAGACGAATGACGGTTTTGCGATCGCAGAGAAGGATTTGGAGTTGCGTGGTGCGGGTGAATTGCTCGGAACGCGGCAATCGGGGGAGGCGCAGTTTCGGCTGGCCGATGCCGAGGCGCTGGCGGCGCTGCTCCAGTCGGCGAACGACGATGCGCGGTTGCTGATCGACCGCGACGGCGGGTTGCAGGGCGAGCGGGGACAGGCGGCGCGGCTGGCGCTCTATCTGTTCGAGCGGGATGCGGCGGTGGGGTTGCTCAGGGCGGGTTAGAGCAGCTCAACGTCAGCCAGACCAGGCTCGTCACCCCGGCACTTCGGCCGGGGTGACGATTAAAAGCCTTACCGCCGCAGCATCGCGGCCAGCGTTTCGTAATAGGTCGCCCGATCGATCGCCGTCGCGAAATGACAGCCGATCCGCCCGCCCAGCGCCCAGCGGATTTCCGCGGTGAGGATGCCTGCGCCCGGCAGGCCCAGCCGCAGGCGCTGTCCTTCGCTCAACTCGGCCTCGCACCGGGCCATCAGGCCGTGGGGGGACATGTTGACGATCAGCAGTTCGAGCGGCTGCCCATCGGGGCCATAGGCGCGCGCGCGGAAATGGACTTCGTCGCGGTCCGCTTCGCGTCGTTCCTGTGCCGCAAGGGCAAGATTATGCGCCATGCCGTCCCCGAAAACTGTTCCGTCGCAGCGATGGTAACCGGCATTCCGTGAAGCGATCGCCAATCAACGCGGCTAACGCCTTATGAGACAAGGCGGTTTACGCGGGCATAACCATGTCAGCGGATCAGCAGGCCGTGGTTCTTCTTGCCTGCTGAAATCTTTACCGGATGCGCGCCTAGCTTAACCATCGCGCCGTCGCTCTCGACCTTTTCGCCGTCGATCCGCGCGCCGCCGCCGGTGATGAGGCGGCGTGCCTCGCCCTTCGATGTGGCGAGGCCGAGCGCGATCAGCGCATCGACGATGCCGATCGATTCCGCGCCGACCTTGTGCGTGGGGAGCGCATCGCCGCCGCTGCCTTGCTCGAAGGTCTTGCGCGCGGTCTCCGCCGCTTCGCGCGCGGCGTCCTCGCCACGGCACATGGCGGTGGCGGCATCGGCCAGTATCTTTTTCGCTTCGTTGATCTCCGCGCCTTCGAGCGATTCGAACCGCGCGATCTCTTCGAGTGGCAGGTCGGTGAACAGCCGCATGAAGCGCCCGACATCGCGGTCGTCGGTGTTGCGCCAGAATTGCCAGTAATCATAGGCCGATAGCTGGTCGGCGTTGAGCCAGACCGCACCCGCCATCGTCTTGCCCATCTTGCCGCCGTCGGCGGTGGTGATGAGCGGGGTGGTGAGCCCGTACACCTCTGTCCCGTCGACGCGGCGCGACAGTTCGACGCCGTTGACGATGTTCCCCCACTGGTCCGATCCGCCCATCTGAAGCCGGCAGCCATTGCGGCGCGACAGTTCGAGGAAGTCGTAGGCCTGAAGAATCATGTAGTTGAATTCGAGGAAGCTGAGCGATTGTTCCCGGTCGAGGCGCAGCTTCACCGAATCGAAGCTGAGCATCCGGTTGACCGAGAAATGCTGGCCGATGTCGCGCAGGAAGGGGATATATTCGAGCTTGTCGAGCCAGTCGGCATTGTCGAGCATCACCGCATCGGTCGGCCCGTCGCCGAATGTCAGGAAGCGTTCGAACACCGTCTTGATCGACGCGATGTTCGCCGCGATCGTGTCGCCGGTCATCAACCGGCGCGCTTCGTCCTTGAAACTGGGGTCGCCGACCTTGCCGGTGCCGCCGCCCATCAGCACGATCGGCTTGTGCCCCGCCTGCTGCATCCGGCGCAGCATCATGATCTGAACCAGGCTGCCGACGTGCAGCGAGGGCGCGGTCGGATCGAAACCGATATAACCGGGCACGATCTGCTTGGCGGCCAGCGCATCGAGCGCGGCGGCGTCGGTCATCTGGTGGATGTAACCGCGGCTGTCGAGCAGGCGGAGCAGATGGGATGCGTATTCGGTCATGATGGTCGCGCGGTTAGCGTCAAATGCATGCTAGGTCACGCCCACGTTGCGGAAAGTTAGTCAAAGGTTAGTCCAATGCGTGCCTTTGAGGGTGTCGATGCATCGGTGAGGGCGAACCGGATCATTCGACGAGCCTAAGCGCGACTTTGCGTTGTAGGAAAGGAATTTCGATTGGCAGTCCACACATTGACGCCCCATCCGGCGGAGCCATCGAGCGGCGTGCTGGCAGTGAGTGCAGAGGCGTCAAGAAAGGGGGCGGTGCTGCGGGTGCGCTTCGAAGTGCGCGACCCTGATGGGATTGTTTTCCTTCCTGACCCCGCCCAAGGCGGACGCCGCGATCGGCTATGGCAGACCAGCTGTTTCGAAGCGTTTATCCAACCTGCCGGATCCATCGGGTATCACGAGTTCAACTTCTCTCCATCGGGAAATTGGGCATCGTACAGTTTCGACGCGCACCGGGCGGGAATGCGCGACGCGCCGGGGCTGCCGGTAATCGAGCGGACCGACGGCGGGATGACGGTTACCGTCGATCTGTCGAAATATCCCGACCTGGCCGGTGCCGACTGGCATGTCGGGCTAACCACCGTGATTGAAGAAAAGGACGGCACCAAATCCTATTGGGCGCTGAAACACCCCGAGGGCGCGCCGGATTTCCACGATCCGGCTTGCTTCGTGCTGGAACTCCCGGCAACGCCCTGAACCATGCAATTCGGTATCGATCGGCTGCTTGCCAGCCCGGAGCTATTGGCGGAACTCAAGGGCAAGCGCGTCGCGCTGGTCGCGCATCCGGCGTCGGTGACCGTCGACCTGACGCATAGCCTGGACGCGCTGATCGCCGCAGGTGTCAACGTCACCGCTGCGTTCGGGCCGCAGCACGGGCTACGCGGCGACAAGCAGGACAATATGATGGAGTCGCCGGATTTCGACGATCCGGTGCACGGCGTGCCCGTGTTCAGCCTTTACGGCGAAGTCCGTCGCCCCACGGGTCAGTCGATGGGGACGTTCGACGTGGTGCTGGTCGACCTCCAGGATCTGGGGTGCCGCATCTACACCTTCATCACCACCCTGCTCTACATGCTCGAAGCATGCGCCGAGCACGGCAAGTCGGTATGGGTGCTCGATCGGCCCAATCCGGCGGGGCGTCCCGTCGAGGGGATGACGTTGTTGCCCGGCTGGGAGAGTTTCGTCGGCGCAGGCCCGATGCCGATGCGACACGGGCTGACGCTGGGCGAGTTGGGAAGCTGGTTCGTCGATCAGTTCAAGCTCGACGTCGATTACCGGGTGGTCGAGATGAGCGGATATGCGCCCGACGCCGCGCCGGGGTTCGGCTGGCCGAGCGAGCGGGTATGGATCAACCCCAGCCCGAATGCGGCGAACGTCAACATGGCGCGCGCCTATGCGGGCACGGTGATGCTGGAGGGGACGACGCTGTCCGAAGGGCGCGGGACGACTCGACCGCTGGAGCTGTTCGGGGCGCCCGACATCGTCGCGCGCGATTGTGTTGCCGAGATGCGGCGGATCGCGCCCGCATGGCTGGCCGGTTGCGCGCTGCGCGAGATCAGCTTCGAGCCGACCTTCCACAAGCATGTCCACCAACTGTGTGCGGGCGTGCATATCCATGCCGAGGGCAGCTTCTACGATCACCAGGCGTTTCGTCCCTGGCGGTTGCAGGCGCTTGCGTTCAAGGCGATCCGCTCGCTTTACCCGGATTACCCGCTGTGGCGCGACTTCGAATATGAATATGAGTTCGGCAAGCTGGCGATCGACGTCATCAATGGCGGCCCCGGTTTGCGCGAGTGGGTGGACGATGCGGGGGCGACTCCGGCCGATCTGGATGCGCGGACGGTGCCGGATGAGGCGGCGTGGGTTGCGGCGCGCGCGCCCTTTCTGCGCTACTGATTGCCGGGTTGCAAGATGATCCCGATTGCCTGCCCACCTGCAACCCATTATCGCCAAGCCCATGCTAGCAGGCCTGATTTTCGCGACCGAGGACGCCGACGACCGCCCCGATACGCTGGCGGCGACGCTGCCGTTCGGCGGCATGTCGCTGGTCGAATATCAGGCGCGGTTGCTGATTGCGGCGGGCGCGCAACATATCCTGGTCGCGGTGTCGCGCGTGACGCCCGCCTTGCTGGGCGCGGTCAGCCGGATCAAGCGGCGCGGGGTCACCGTCGATATGGTGCGTTCGGCACAGGAAGCCGCGGCCAAGGCGCATCCGCTGGCCGAAGTCGTCGTCTTCGCCGATTCGCTGGTCACCACCGACGAGGTAGCGGCGCGGATGGCAGGCGCATCGTCGGACACGTTGCTCATCACCGAGGATGACGGCTCCGCTCCCGCGGTCGAGCGCATCGATGCCGCGCATTGCTGGGCGGGGATCGCCAAGATCGGCGCGGGACGATTGAGCGAGATCGCCGCGATGCCGCGCGAATATGATTTCCAGTCGACGCTGCTGCGGATCGCGGTGCAGTCGGGCGCGCGCCAGATGCGGTTGCCCGCCGATGCGATCAAGTCGGGGCACGGGATCGAGCGGGCAGGCGGGGCGCTTGCCACGCGGTCGAACGCGGTGATCGCGGCGCTTGCCGGGCAAAGGCGCGGCTGGGCCGACCGGTTCTTCTTCACGCCGATCAGCCGGTTGCTGCTGCCCAAACTGGTGTCGCGCGGGGTGCCCGACTGGGCGTTGATCGCGGGCGGCGGCACGGTCGGGGCGCTGACCATTCTGGGCATCGCGATCGGCCATGTGCAGATCGCCTTTCCGTTCGCGCTGTTGTCGGCGGCGCTGTTCTCGACCGGGGCGCTGCTCAGCTGGCTGCGCGGCGACGATCGCCGGGCGCGGTTTCAGGAAAGCGCGCTCCAGTGGCTTGCCGCCGCCGTCGCGCTGGTGACCGGCATGGCGGTGACGTTGGTCGAAGGGCATCCGACCGCAGCCAGCCTGGCAGCGGCGCTGGTGGCCTTTGCCGCGATCGGCGAACGCGTGCCGGGCGCGCGCAAGGGCTGGCAGGGCAATGCCGCGGCCCATCTGTTGCTGCTGACGGTGCCGGTCGCGGCGGGCTATGCCAGCGCCGGGCTGGCGGTAGCGACCGCCTATGCCGCGGCGAGCCTGGCGGCGTCGGTGGAAGCGCTGCGGCGTCCGGCTGCTTAGCAAGGTTTTAACGCTATCGGCGCTAGGAACCGGGCCATGTCCGGTCCAACGGCCCAGCGGACGAGCGGTGACGATCCGTTCGCCAACCCGATCTTCGCGCGCGCCGCGAGCGCATCGTCGCGTGCGCGGCGGCGGCGGGCGGCGGAGGTGCGCGACCTGTTGTCCGACAGCGAAGCGCGGCTCGACGAACGCACGCGCACTGCGGCGGGAGCGTGCTTGGACGCGATCGTCGGCGCGCTCGAGCGGATGATCCGGGCGCGCGCCGCGACCTGGCTGGATGAACATGGCGCGCATGACGCGGGCGCGGCGCTGGCCGCGCTGTCGGTTGATATGACGGCGAAGCTGGCCGATGGCGGTATCCTGTCCGAAACCGCGCTGATCGAAGAAGTGCTGGGGCGCGTCGGAGAAGCGCTGCTCGCCGAACGGCTGCCGATCGATCTGGTCGGGGACGAAGGCGCGGGGGGACTGGTGCTGCGGTTGACGGCGTCACGCGATGCCAAGGTGTCGGGCGCAGCCCATGCCCTTCTGGCGGCCGATGCGGCGCGGCGGGCGGAAATCGACGGGGAACCCTCGACCGGCGATTTGCCCTCGGCGCTGAGGGCGCATCTCGCCTGGCCGATGGTGGCGATCCTGCGCGGAGCCTTGCCGCAGGACGCGATGAGCGACGCGGCGCTGGCACATGCCGCGGCTCAGGTCGTGGGCTCGATCGGCGAGGTGCATCCGCTGGAGGCGACCGCGATGCGGCTGGCCAAGGCGCTAGCGCCCGATGCCGAGGAATTGCCATTGCTGGTGGTCGAGGCGCTGGGGGACCGGCGGCTTTCGCTGGCGACGGCGCTGATCGCGCGCGCGCTGGGCACCGATTATTCGGCGGTGCGCGAGGCAGTGCTCGATCCCGAGGGCGAGCGGTTGTGGCTGGTGCTGAGGGCGCTTGATTTCGACAAGCCGACCATCGCGCGGATCGGTTGGCTGCTGTGCGAAGCCGATGCGCGGCGGTCGGTCGAGGGTTTTGCCGACCAGATCGATACGCTGATGGCGGTGAGCCAGGCGGACGCGGCGGCAGCGATCGCCGAGCTTCGACTGCCGCATGCGTATCGCGATGCCATCCATCTGCTCCGCCAGCGGGGCATCGCATGAGCGCGAACGCCGTTCCGATATCGACAGCGCGGTTCGACGCCGATGGGCATCTGATCGACGCCGACGACCGGCTGGCCGCGCTGAATGCGGAGGCGGGGGGCGCGCCGGGGGCGCCCTTTGCGGTCCCCGCGATTGCCGCGATCGTGCGGCTGACCCACCGGCTGGGGATAGCCATCGCGCGGCGGGTGACGGTCGGCGACGGCGACGAGGATGCCGAATTGCTGGTGCGCGCCGAGCCCGAAGGCGACGGGGTTCGCCTGAGCGTCGCCGGATGGCGGCTGCACGCAACCGGCGATGCGCTGGTGACGCGTGCGCGGCGCGATGCGGATTTCGTGCGCGCCGATGCCGACTGGTTGTGGGAAGTCGATGCGCAACTGCGCCTGCGCTTCGTCTCGCCGGTCGAGGGGATGGATGCCGCTGCGCTGATCGGCGCGCCGGTCACCCGGTTGTTCGCGCTGGCCGAGAATGACGCGGGCGACGTGCCGATGCTGGAGGCGCTCGCCAGCCAATCGCGGTTCGAGGGACAGGCGGCGACGGTGCGCCCCGGCGGGCAGCGCGTGATGCTCTCGGGCAGCCCGATCGTCGATGCGGGCGGGCGCTTTGCGGGGTTTCTGGGGGCGGCGCGCGACGATCGGGCGGAGACGCCGATCGAACCACCGGCAGGCGGTTTCGGCGATATTTTCGGCGCACGGCTGGACAAGGCGTTGCGCCTGCCGCTGGGGCGGATCGTTGCCAATGCCGACAGCATCGCCGAACGGATCGAAGGGCCGCTGGCCGAACAATATGCCGATTATGCGAGCGACATCGCGGCGGCGGGGCGGCATCTGCTGGGGCTGGTCGATGATCTGGTCGACCTCCAGGCGATCGAGCGCCCCGATTTCGAAGCGCGGCGCGAGGAGATCGACCTGGCCGATGTTGCGGCGCGTGCGGGCGGATTGCTGTCGGTCCGCGCGGCGGAGGCGAAGGTGACGATCGACCGCAGCGGGCTGGGCGACGCGCTGCCCGCGAGCGGCGAGTTCCGTCGCGCATTGCAGGTGATGGTCAACCTGATCGGCAATGCGGTGCGCTATTCTCCCGAAGGGTCGGCAGTGGTGCTGACCGGCGAACGCGACGGAGATTTCGTCTGCGTGTCGGTCGCCGACAGCGGCAAGGGGATAGCGCCGGAAGATCAGGCGCGGATTTTCGAAAAATTCGCGCGGGTGGACCCGAGCGAGCCGGGCGGCAGCGGGTTGGGTCTCTATATCTCGCGGCGCCTCGCGCGGGCGATGGGCGGGGATATTTCGGTGAAGTCGATGCCGGGCGAGGGGGCGCGGTTCACGTTCACCTTGCCCGTGAAATAACCACCCCAACTATCCATTCGTTTCGAGCGAAGTCGAGAAACGCGCCCCAGGCGCTGGCCAGCGTTTCTCGACTTCGCTCGAAACGAACGGGGCGGGGAAGAAACGACGGGGCGCGGGGTAGCGCTCAACCCCTCAATCGTCGCGCGATCAGGATCAGCACCAGCCCGCCGACGCCGAGCAGCGCGCCGTTCATCACCCAGACCTGATCGCCGACCATGAAGCTGTCGGCGGGCCAGGGAATGATCCCCAGCCCCTGGAGCATGAAGAAGCTGCCGACCGCGAACAGCGCGATGCCGATCCAGACCAGAACTGGTCTGATCCCACGCATCAGCGCTGGTCCACCGGCACGTAATCGCGCTGCGTTGGGCCGGTATAGAGCTGGCGCGGGCGGCCGATCTTCTGGGCGGGATCGCTGATCATCTCGTTCCATTGTGCCACCCAGCCGACGGTGCGGGCAAGTGCGAACAATGCGGTAAACATGCTGGTCGGGAAACCGATTGCCGACAGGATCACGCCCGAATAGAAATCGACGTTGGGATAGAGCTTCTTCTCGACGAAATAATCGTCTTCGAGCGCGATGCGTTCCAGCTCGCGCGCGGTGTCGAGCACCGGATCGCTGATGCCCAGTTTGTCGAGCACTTCGGTCGCCGCCTTCGACAGCACCTTCGCGCGCGGATCGAAATTCTTGTACACGCGGTGGCCGAAGCCCATCAGGCGGAACGGATCGTCCTTGTTCTTGGCGCGGGCGATATATTCCGGAATCTTGTCGGGCGTGCCGATCTCGCGCAGCATGTTGAGCGCGGCCTCATTGGCGCCGCCATGCGCCGGACCCCACAGACAGGCGATGCCCGCCGCGATGCAAGCGAACGGATTGGCACCCGAAGACCCTGCAAGCCGTACGGTAGAGGTCGATGCATTCTGTTCGTGGTCGGCGTGGAGGATGAAGATCTTGTCCATCGCCGATTCGATCACCGGATCGACTTCATATTCCTCAGCCGGAACGCCGAAGGTCATGCGCAGGAAGTTGCCGGTATAGGACAGCGAATTGTCGGGATAGAGGAAGGGCTGGCCGACCGAATATTTGTACGCCATCGCCGCGATCGTCGGCATCTTGGCGATCAGCCGGTGGCTCGCGACCATCCGCTGGTGCGGGTCCGAAATGTCGGTCGAATCGTGATAAAAGGCGCTGAGCGCGCCGACTACCCCGCACATGATCGCCATCGGATGGGCGTCGCGGCGGAACCCGCGATAGAATTGCGCGAGCTGTTCGTGCAGCATCGTGTGACGGGTGATGGTGTTGTTGAACTTGTCCAGTTCCTCGCCCGATGGCAGCTCGTGGTTGAGCAGTAGATAGGCGACTTCCATGAAGCTCGACTGTTCGGCCAACTGGTCGATCGGATAGCCGCGATGGAGCAGGATGCCCTGGTCGCCGTCGATATAGGTCAGGCCGGATTCGCACGAAGCCGTCGAGG
Source organism: Pseudomonadota bacterium (assembly GCA_023418595.1). Lineage (GTDB taxonomy): Bacteria > Pseudomonadota > Alphaproteobacteria > Sphingomonadales > Sphingomonadaceae > Sphingomonas. The sequence goes on along the minus strand of JAEZZI010000030.1, from coordinate 109,580 downwards.
TGAAGCCGGGGTCATAGGTGAACATCCCCGTCTGGCCGTACATCTTGCGGATGTCGATCACTTCGGGGCCGACGGTGCCGTGGAGCACCGGATAATCGAAATCCTTACCCGCGGCGGTTAGCTTCGCGCTGTCGGTCATGCGGCGGTGTTCCTTTTCCCTGTTTCGTTCGTCCGGCCGCCGGTTCAGGCGGCCATCTGGTCGGCGATGCGCCCCAGGCTTTCGTCGCGGCCCAAAACGACCAGAACGTCGAAAATGCCGGGTGAGGTCTTGCGACCGGTCAGTGCAGCGCGCAGCGGCTGAGCCACTGCCCCCAATTTGACCGCCTCGCGCTCCGCGACCTCGCGTACCGCCGTTTCGAGTGCCTCCGTATCCCACCTGTCCAGCGCGTCAAGTTTGCTGTGCAGCGCAGCGAGCAGGGTGGGGGCGGCCCCCTCCATTAGTTTTGCCGCGTCGCCGTCCATTTCAAGCGGGCGAGCGCGAAAAAGAAAGCGCGACCCGTCGGCCAGATCGTTCAGATTGGCGGCGCGCGGTTTCAGCTCGGGCATGGCGCGACGCAGCAAATCCATCTGCGATTCGCTCGGTTCGAAATCGAGCCGGGCGGCGACGAGCGCGGCGAGATGCGCGTCGTCGGTTTCGCGGATATAATGGCCATTCAGGTTTTCGAGCTTCTTCAGATCGAACCGGCTTGGTGATTTTCCGACGCCCGACAGGTCGAACAGTCCGACGGCGCGGTCGCGGGGGATGAATTCCTCGTCGCCATGCCCCCAGCCCAGCCGCAACAGATAGTTGTTCAACGCGTCGGGCAGCACGCCCATGTCGTCGCGATACGCTTCGACCCCCAGCGCGCCGTGGCGCTTCGACAATTTCGCGCCGTCGCTGCCGTGAATCAGGGGGACATGGGCATAGGTGGGGACCGGCCAGCCCATCGCACGGATGATGCCAAGCTGGCGGAAGGCGTTGTTCAGATGATCGTCGCCGCGGATGATGTGCGTCACGCCCATGTCGTGATCGTCGACCACCACCGCGAGCATATAGGTCGGGGTGCCGTCCGACCGCAGCAGCACGAAATCGTCGATCTCGGCATTCTGGACGGTGACGTCGCCTTGCACCCGGTCGGCGATGGTGGTCGCGCCGTCGCGGTCCGCTTTCAGGCGGACGACGCTCGGCAAATCGGGCGCGGTCGCGGGGTCGGCGTCGCGCCACGGGCTTTCGACACGGAAGGGGCGCTTTTCGGCCTGGGCCTTGGCGCGCATGTCGGCGAGTTCTTCGGAGGTCAGATAGCAGCGATAGGCATGGCCGCGCGCCAGCAGTTCCGCCGCGACCTCGGCATGGCGATCGGCGCGCGCGAACTGGAACACCGCGTCATCGTCCCAGTCGAGGCCGAGCCAGCGCATCCCGTCGAGGATCGCGTCGATGGCGGGCTGGGTCGACCGGGCGCGGTCGGTATCCTCGATCCTGAGCAGGAACTTGCCGCCGTGATGGCGCGCGTAGAGCCAGTTGAACAGCGCGGTGCGGGCGCCGCCAATGTGCAGGAAACCGGTCGGCGAGGGCGCGAAACGGGTGACGACGCCAGAATTGGTGGCGGTGTCGGTGGCGGTATCGGTTGCGCCCAAGCGGCTTTGCTCCCAGGATTTGCAATTGATGGCAAGAACTGCCGGTCAGGCCCCTAGCACGGGGCAACGGGGGCTTCAAATCGGGTTGCGGGGGCGGGCCGAGCGTCTGAACGCACGCGTCGAACGCTGGCTGGAGGTTGAGCGGGACCAGTTGATCCTGTGGCTGCCGGTGATGATCGGCACCGGCGTTGTCCTGTGGTTCGCATTGCCGCACGCCGCGGCGTGGAGCGCGCTGATCCTGACCGGATGTGCGCTGGGTGTGGGGGCGCTGATGCTGCCGCGCGGCGGGCGCGCGATGCGGGCGCTGGGCGTCGGCGCATTGGCGCTGGCGTTCGGGTGCGCGCTGATCTGGTTTCGTGCCGAACGGGTCGCCGAACCGGTGCTGGCGCGGCCCGTCGTGGCGAGTTTTACGGGCACGGTCGAACGGGTGGAGGCATTGCCCGCGAGGGCGATGGTCCGGCTGAGGATCGCGCCGATCGACGCCCCCGATCTGCCGCCGCTGGTGCGCGTCAATGTCGCCGATGCTGCGATGGTCGACGGCATTGCCAGCGGCGCGGTGCTGCGGTTGCGCGCGCGGTTGATGGCGCCCGCGCCGCCTGCCGTCCCCGGCTCTTATGATTTCGAGCGGGTGGCGTGGTTCGACGGGCTGGGTGCGACGGGGCGCGCATTCGGCGAGATCGCGGTGGTGGTGCCCGCTGGCCAGCCGGGCGGAACACTGCGCGCGCGGCTGTCAGCGCATGTCCGCGACCAGGTGGGCGGATCGGCAGGCGCGATCGCTGCGACGCTGGCGACCGGCGACCGCGGAGCGATCAGCGAGGAGGATGCCGAGGCGATGCGGCGTTCCGGCCTCGCGCATCTGTTGTCGATCAGCGGGCTGCACGTGACGGCGGTGGTCGGCGCGGCGATGGTTGTGATGCTGAAGTTGCTGGCGCTGGCTCCGGCGCTGGCGCTCCGCATTCGCTTGCCGGTGCTGGCGGCGGGCGCGGGGGCGGTGGCGGCGGTCAGCTATACCTGGCTGACGGGGGCGGAAGTGCCGACGGTGCGGTCGTGCATCGCCGCGTTGCTGGTGCTGACCGCGTTCGTCATCGGGCGCGAGGCGTTGACGCTCCGCCTGGTCGCGACCGGCGCGTTCGTCGTGCTGCTGATGTGGCCCGAAAGCCTGCTGGGTCCCAGTTTCCAGATGAGCTTTGCCGCCGTTACCGCGATCATCGCATTGAACGAACATCCCCGGATGCGCGCGCTGGTGATGCGGCGCGACGAGGGCTGGGTACGAAAGATCGGGCGCGGGCTGCTGGCGTTGTTCCTGACCAGCCTGGCGGTGGAAATCGTGCTGACGCCGATCGCGATGTATCATTTCCACAAGGCCGGGATTTACGGGGTGATCGCCAATCTGGTGGCGATCCCGCTGACGACCTTCGTCATCATGCCGCTGGAGGCGCTGGCGTTGCTGCTGGACGTGGCGGGGCTGGGCGCGCCTTTGTGGTGGCTGGTCGGTATCAACCTCGATTTCCTGATCTGGATCGCGCACACCACCGCCAATACGCCGGGGTCGATCGCGCTGATCCCCGGCATGCCCGCCGAGGCCTATGCGATCATGGTCGCGGGCGGATTGTGGATCGCGTTGTGGAAAGGCGCGCACCGCAAATGGGGCGTGGTGCCGGTGCTGGCGGGTGCGATCTGGACGCTGGCGACGCCCGAGCCGGACCTGTTGGTGACCGGTGACGGGCGGCATCTGGCGCTGCGGTCGCGCGACGGCGGAATGGCGACGCTGCGCGACCGGGCGGGCGATTATGTTCGGTCGACGCTGGGCGAGAATGCGGGGTGGGACGGGGAGTTGGGCGCGCTGTCGACCTTGCCGGGGGCTGCGTGTTCGCCCGATATCTGTATCGCCGATCACCGGCGCGGCGACCGGGTGTGGCGGATCGCGGCGACGCGCAGCAGCTATCACCTCGACATCGCCGACATGGCGCGGGTGTGCCGCGAAGCAGACATCGTGGTGAGCGAGCGACGCTTGCCGAGGACGTGCAATCCCCGCTGGCTGAAACTCGATCGCTGGACGCTGCGCGAGACCGGCGGGGTCGCGATCAGCTTTGCCGGACCTCGGGTGACGACGGTGCGGCGGGGGACGGATCATCCGTGGCTAAATCCGCTAAAGGTCGCCCCGCCGTGGCGGGAGCGGCGGCGGTCCGCGGACTCTCAGCCACGAGGCGACGATCGAACTTCGGATAACGGCGGTTCAGAGTAACGGACGCTCAGACTGTCGCTGAAAGGGAACGTGCCTTTCCGCAAATCGCCTGGGGATACTTCAAGGCGTCTGCGATGAACCCGTCCGATCTTGCGTGTGGCACACGAGCGAAGTTGGCAAGGGAAATGAAAGATCGGTTACGGATCGGGTGCCACGCCATCGACCCGCGCCACCAGTCGACATTGCGAACGTAGCGAAGCAATCCGGTGACGCGCGCCAATGCTGGATTGCTTCGCTACGCTCGCAATGACGAAGCGGGATAAGGCGAGCCAGCTTCGCTCTTGTCGAAGGCTCTTATCTGCCACCGGTCGTCGACGCTTCGGCGCTCAGTAGCGCCGCAGCAGCCCCGCGAGTTTGCCCTGTACCCGCACCTGATCGGGGCGGTAGCGTTGGGGGTCATAACTGCGGTTGGCGGGGTCGAGGCGGACCATCGCGCCTTCGCGGCGGAAATATTTGAGGGTCGCTTCATTCTCGTCGATCAGCGCGACGATAATGTCGCCGTCGCGTGCGGTTTCCGCCTTGCGGATGAGCGCATAGTCGCCGTCGAGAATCCCGGCCTCGACCATCGAATCGCCTGCGACTTCGAGCGCGTAATGATCGCCCGAGCCGAGCAGCGCGGCGGGGACGGGGAGCATCTGCGAGCCCTCCAGCGCCTCGATCGGGACGCCGGCGGCGATGCGGCCGTGCAGCGGCACCTCGATCACGTCGTTGGCGGGGGTCGGCACGGTGCGGGCAACGGCGGTGCGTTCCTTGGGACTTTTCTTTGCCTCGGCACGTTCGGGCATCCGCAACACCTCAAGCGCGCGGGCGCGGTTGGGCAGGCGGCGCAGGAACTTGCGTTCCTCAAGCGCGGAGATCAGGCGGTGGACACCGGACTTGGATTTGAGGTCGAGCGCCTCCTTCATCTCCTCGAACGAGGGCGACACGCCGGTTTCGTTCAATCGGTCGGAAATGAAGCAGATGAGTTCGTGTTGCTTGCGGGTCAGCATGCCCAAAGCCCTCCGTCGGAACAGACGTGGAACTTATGGGCAACGCGATGATCTAAGTCAAGCGATGCGTATGACTTCGACGGTTTCGCCCGTTTCGGCCCCCGGCGCGTTCGCATGACGCACGATCAGGCAATTGGCGTGCGACAATGCGCGCAGCATCGACGAATCCTGCTGGTCGAGCGGTGTTACCACCCCGTCCTTCAGATGCGCGCGGAGATGATCGGCGCGTGCGCCGGTTGGGCCGATCGCCTCGGCCAGCGTCGCCTTCACCGTGCGCGGCCAGGGGTCGGCGGCGCCCGACATGTGGCGGACGAGCGGGGCAAGGAACAGCGTCGCGGTGACGAAGGCGGAAACCGGATTGCCGGGGAGGCCCAGCACCACGGTTTCGCGCACGCGCGCGGCCATCATCGGCTTGCCGGGGCGCATCGCGACGCGCCAGAAATCGGGCTTTGCGCCGATATCCTCGAGCGCGGGGCGGACCAGGTCGTGATCGCCGACCGAAGCACCGCCGGTGGTGACCAGGATGTCGGCATCGACCTGGGCGAAGGTCGAGGACAGGATCGCGCGATCGTCGGGGAGGATGCCCATCTGGATCGCCTCTGCGGGCAGATTGGCAAGCATCGCGACGAGCAGGGCGGTGTTGCTTTCGGGAAGTTGGCCTTCGGACAGCGGCACGCCCGGCGGGACGAGTTCGTCGCCGGTCGCGGCGATCGCGACGCGGATCGGGCGGTGGACGGGAACGGTGCCGTGACCCGCCATTGCGGCGAGCGCGATCCGTGACGGGGTCAGGTGTTCGCCTGCATGGATCAGCCGTTCGTCCTGGCGAAAGTCGCGTCCGCGTTCGCGGACATGCGCGCCGCGCGCGGCGGGGCCGTCGCCGGTCATGGAGATCGTGTCGCCGTCGCGCCGCGCATCCTCCTGGATCAGCACGGTGTCGGCCCCCTCGGGCAGCGCCGCGCCGGTAAAGATACGAACGGCCTGCCCGGCATCGACTTTGCCCGCAAAGGGCCGTCCGGCAGCGCTTTCGCCGATAACCGCAAGCGGTCCGGGCAAGTCGCCCAAGCGGACCGCATAGCCGTCCATTGCCGACAGGTCGGCGGCAGGCTGGGTGCGAAGCGCCATCACATCGATCGCCGCCCAGCGATTGGCGGCGGCGTTGAGCGTAACATGCTCGGTGGCGATCGAGGGCGCGAGCGCGAGCAGGCGATCCTGCGCCTCGCGAACGGGGAGGAGGGTGGGAGCGGTCATTGGTGGGCGCCTCCGGTCGGATGGCACCGGTTTTTGTTGGGCGCTATCCGGCAGAACGACTTCGGAGCAGGCGACGGAAAGGAATGCGGTAAGATGGTTGATGTCGGCATGGTGATGCCGGGTAGCATCATCGGCCTAGATTGGCACCCCGTCCGTTTTTGGGGGGAAAGCGGACATTCAAATCAGCGACGATGTCGCCGCTTGTCGAGAGTGAACGGCCACAATCGCGAAGCGATATATAACGCAAGACCCGATAAACATATCATGTAAAACGCGTAACCAAGAGTGGCTTTGTTATTCTCAGCGAAATATATCCCTAGAACGCCCCCCGCCCAAAATGAGAAGAGACCGATGCGCTTAAAGGCTTTGTTTCTGAAGACCCAAACCCTTTTCCAACTCGCTGCGCCGCGTGGGAGCAAGTCTGGCCTCAAGTCTGGATATACCAAACGAAACTTGCTCGCGTAATAGCTATCCATCAACCACACACCTACGCCAAATAGTAGAGAGTCTAAAACCGTGTTCATGGTGGTTTTTTCCTATGGTCGATGAAAATTTAACGTCAGTATAAAATGGTAGGATAATAAGGAAATCTATGAGCGCAAATGGGGCCGATCATTAAGAAAGCTATTGGAGGCATCACTTGGCTTGGTCCCGAACCGGGCAAGAACATGCGGTTCGTTGAACGTGCGAGCGATTTCAATCCGTTTGGTCGATGTCCGCTTTGCGGTCGCTAGCCGTTATTGACGATCCGCCACCCAATCCCCCGACTTGCCCCCGCTTTTCGCCAGCAGTCGCACGCCCTCGATGGTCATGCCGCGGTCGATGGCCTTGGCCATGTCGTACACCGTCAGTAGCGCGGTGGTGACTGCGGTCAGCGCTTCCATTTCGACGCCCGTGCGGTCGGTGGTGCGGGCGGTCGCGCTTGCGGTGACGCCGGTGTCGTCGGGGGTCAACTCGATCGTGACGCTGGTGAGCGGGATGGGGTGGCATAAGGGGATGAGGTCGCTGGTCTTCTTCGCCGCCATGATCCCGGCGATGCGGGCGACGGCGAGCGCGTCGCCTTTCTTGAGGGTCGCCTGACGGATGGCGGTGGCGGCCTCGGCGGTCATGGTTATGCGGCCGGTGGCGGTGGCTTCGCGGGCGCTAGCGGGCTTGGCGCCGACATCGACCATGTGCGCGCTGCCGTCTGGGGTGAGGTGGGTTAGGTTGGGCATGGAATATTCCTTACCGCGCCTCTCAACCGACCAGCGCACGCGTCGCGGCTTCCACATCGTCTTCGCGCATCAGCGCTTCGCCGATCAGGAAGCAGCGGATGTCGTGTTCGGCCAGCGCGTCGAGGTCGGCGCGAGTCTGTATGCCGCTTTCGGCGACGAAGGTGCAGTCCTTGGGCGCGCTGGCCACCAGGTCGAAGGTTTTCTGGAAGTCGACCTCGAACGTTTTCAGATTGCGGTTGTTGACGCCGATTAGTTTCGACCGGAGCGTGCTGGCGCGTTCCATTTCGCCGGGGCCGTGGACCTCGACCAGCACGTCCATGCCGAGGCCGAGCGCGGCGTCCTCGATCTCGGCTATCTGTGCGTCTTCGAGCGCGGCGACGATGATGAGGATCGCGTCGGCGCCCATCGCGCGCGCCTCCAGCACCTGCCACGGATCGATCATGAAATCCTTGCGCAGCACGGGCAGCGCGCAGGCGGCGCGCGCGGCGATCAGATAATCGGGCGCGCCCTGGAAATAGTCGCGATCGGTGAGGACCGACAGGCAGGTCGCACCGCCCGCGGCATAGGCGCGGGCATGGGCGGGCGGGTCGAAATCGGCGCGGATCAGCCCTTTGGACGGGCTGGCCTTCTTGATCTCGGCGATCAGGGCGTAGCCGTCGCGCGCCCTGGCATCGAGCGCCGCCTTGAACCCGCGTGGCGGGGTCTGGTTGGCGGCAAGCGCGTGGAGGTCCGACAGGCTGCGCGTGGCCTTGCCCGCCGCCACTTCGTCGCGCTTGGTCGCGAGGATCTTGTCGAGCATGGTCATCGGTAAGCGATCCAGCAGTCGAGCAGCGCCTTGGCCAGCCCATTGTCGAGCACTTCGCGCGCTTCCTCCGCGCCGTCGACCAGCGTGTCGGCACGGCCCGCGACCATCAGCCCGGCGGCGGCGTTGAGGAGGACGGCGTCGCGATAGGGGCCGACTTCTCCCAGCAGCAGACGGCGCAGCGCCTCGGCATTTTCGGGGGCCTCGCCACCGCGGATCGCCGACAGCGGATGGCGGGAAAGACCCGCATCCTCCGGCGCGATGCGCGGGGGCATCCTGAGGCTGCCGACGCTGACCGCGACGCTGGGACCGGCGGTGGAGAGTTCATCGAGATTGTCCTCGCCCGACACGACCAGCGCCGCTTCGGTGCCGAGCAGGTCGAGCGCCTGGGCATAGACGGGGACATAGTCGGGCCGCGCGATGCCGATCAGCTGGCGACCCACGCGCGCCGGGTTGGCGAGCGGACCCATCAGGTTGAAGATGGTGCGCCGTCCGATCGCCTTTCGGATCGGCGTGATGCGGCGCATTGCCGGGTGGTGGTTGGCGGCGAACAGAAAGGCGATGCCGATTTCGTTGAGCGTCGCCTCCGCCGTCTCGGCTGCGCGGTCTAGGTTCAGGCCCAGCGCCTCGAGCGTATCGGCGGCGCCGGCCTTGGACGACGCGGCGCGGTTGCCGTGCTTGGCGACGGGGACGCCGCACGCGGCGACGACGATCGCGACGGCGGTGGACACGTTCAGCGTGTGATGCCCGTCGCCGCCGGTGCCGCACACGTCGATCGCATTGGCGGGTGCGCGGACGGTAATCATCCGCTCGCGAAGGCAGCGCGCGGCCTCGGCGATCTCGATGCTGGTCTCGCCGCGTTCGGTCAGCGCGATCAGGAACGCGGCGATGGCGTCGTCCGACACGGTGCCGTCGAGGATCGCGGCGAAGGCTTCGCGCGCGCTTTCGTGGCTGAGCGGGGCGGCGGGGTTTGGAAGAGCGCTAAACACAAAAATTCCGATCGTCTCGAGCGAAGTCGAGGGGCATTTTCGAGCGTAGCGAGAAGCAACGAAGGCGCCTCGACTGCGCTCGGCAGCGGTTCTCGACTTCTCTCGAACAGATCGGGGGGGGAGTCATTTCGCCAACTCCCGCACCGCGATCCCGGCACCGCGCATGAAATTCGCCAGCATCGCATGGCCATGCTCGGTCGCGATGCTTTCGGGGTGGAACTGGACGCCGTGGATCGGCAGGTCGCGGTGGCGGAAGCCCATGATTTTCGCGTCGTCCGAGGTCGCGTTGACGATCAGGCAATCGGGCACATCCTCGACCACCAGCGAGTGATAGCGGGTGGCGGTGAAGGGTGAGGGCAATCCGGCGAACAGGCCCGTCCCGTCATGCGTCACAGGACAGGTCTTGCCGTGCATCAGCCCGCCGCGCACCACGCGTCCGCCGAAATGCTGGCCGATCGCCTGATGGCCCAGGCATACGCCCAACAGCGGCATCTGGGCGTTGGCACATGCCGCGACCAGCTCCAGCGAAATGCCCGCCTCGTTCGGCGTGCACGGGCCGGGGGAGATCAGGATCGCCTGCGCTCCGCTGTCCAGGGCTTCTCGCGCGGTCATCGCGTCGTTGCGTTCGACGCGCACGTCCGCGCCCAGTTCCATCAGATAATGGACCAGGTTCCAGGTGAAGCTGTCGTAATTGTCGATGACCAGGATCATGATCCGCCCGCCATAGCGCGGATTGGCGGGCGCGCAACGATAGGAGATGTTTAGGCGTTCATGTCGGGCTAAGGTGCTTGCGCCCACGCCGTTGATGGGCCGGTCGTTATTGGGGATTGCCATGTTTCGCTATGCACTCGTCGCCGCGCTGATGCTGCCGGGTGCAGCGTACGCGCAGGATGCGGCGAAGGAAGGACCGCCCGAACGGGTGCGCAGCGTCGTCCTCTATGGCGACCAGCAATGCCCCAAGCCCACTGAAGAAGGCGAAGTGGTGGTGTGCGCGCAGGGCGACGATTCGCCCTATCGCATCCCCAGCGAGCTTCGCCAGTCGGTCGAGCGGCCCGACGCAGTCAGCTGGGCGATGCATGCTGATCAGATCATGGAATTCAACCGCGCCGGACTGCCGAACAGCTGCTCGCCGATCGGATCGGGCGGACAGACCGGATGCACGGTGCAGATGATCCGCCAGTGGAGCGCGGAGCGCGCGGCGCAGCAGCGGCGGGATGCGACGATTCCGTAAAGAAACCGTCATTGCGAACGCAGCGAAGCAATCCAGGGCGGCGCGCGAGTGGCTCGCCGGTTTGCCTTGTGATCGCGTTGCCGCGCTTCCGAAAACTACTGACCGTATTGCGGATCCGAAGCCCGCGCGATGGCTTCGCGTGCTGCCGCGAACAGCGCGCCGGATTTGGCCTCGCATTCGCGCTGTTCGTACGCCGGGTCGCTGTCGGCGACGATGCCCGCGCCCGCCTGCACATGCATGACCCCGTCCTTCACCACGGCGGTGCGCAGCACGATGCATGAATCCATAGCCCCGTCGGGCGAGAAATATCCGACGCCGCCCGCATAGGCACCGCGCGTCTCCGGTTCGAGTTCGGCGATGATCTGGCACGCGCGAACCTTGGGCGCGCCAGAGACGGTGCCTGCCGGGAAGCCCGCGAACAGCGCGTCGAGCGCATCCTTGTCGGGGGACAATTCGCCGACCACATTCGACACGATGTGCATGACGTGGCTGTAAAATTCGACCGTATAGCTGTCGTTGACGCGCACGCTGCCCTGGGTCGCCACGCGCCCGACATCGTTGCGGCCGAGGTCGAGCAGCATCAGATGTTCGGCACGTTCCTTGGGGTCGGCGAGCAGGCTGGTGCGGTTGGCCTCGTCCTCCTGTGCGGTGCGTCCGCGCGGGCGCGTGCCCGCGATCGGGCGGATCGTGACTTCGCCGTCGCGGGCGCGGACCAGGATTTCGGGGCTCGATCCGGTCAGCGCGAAACCGGGCAGGTCGAGATGATAGAGGAACGGCGAGGGATTGATCCGCCGCAGCGCGCGGTAAAGCTCGAACGGCGGCAGCGCGAACGGCGAGGTGAAACGCTGGGCGAGCACCACCTGAAAGATGTCGCCTGCCGCGATATAGTCCTTTGCCGCCGCAACCATCTCGGCATAGCGGCCCGAGGGGAGCTGCGGTTCGGGCAGGATGTCGGTCGCCTCTGCGCGCGCGGGTGCGGGCAGGGGTGCGTTGGCGAGGCGCGCGATCGTTGCGTCGATGCGATCACTCGCGGCCTCAATCGACCCGTCGGGCCAGACCGGCGCGATCACGAATAGCGCATCTGCGAGCCGGTCGAATACCAAGAGGATCGTCGGCCGCACGAAGATCATGTCGGGCAGGCCCAGCGGATTGGCGGGCGGGCGCGGCAGATGCTCGACCAGCCCCACCGTCTCGTAACCGAAATAGCCGACCAGACAGGCCAGCGCGCGCGGCAGCGCATCGGGCACGTCCATCCGGCACCGCGCGACGAGATCGCGCAGCGCCGCCAGCGTCGGTTGCTCGCAGGGCGCGAACGCCTCGCGGTCGGTCAGCCAGTGCGGATTGATCGCCGCATCCTGCCCCTCGGCGCGGAACACCAGATCGGGGGCCAGCCCGATCAGGCTGTGCCGCCCGCGCACCGCGCCGCCCTCCACCGATTCGAGCAGAAAATCGCCGCGCCCCGGCTCGATCAGCTTGAGCGCGACGGCGACCGGGGTTTCGGTGTCGGCGATCAACCGCCGCCACAACAGCGCGGGGCGTCCCGCATCACGGGCGGCGCGTGCGGCCTCCAGACCCTCTGCCGCGCCGCTCATTCCCCGATCAGTTCGCGATATTGCCGGTCAGCGTGTTGCGCAGATTCTGCACGCTCGCTTCGTTGCGGGTGGTGCCGACGCGGCGGCGCACGGCCTGCGCGAATTGCTGGGCATATTCCTGACCGACGATCTGGCCGAGCGCGGCGCGGGTGCCGTTCAGCAGTTCGGCGTTGCCCCGCGCATTGCCCGGTTCGACTTCGTTCAGTCGGACGACGAAGAACCCGGCATTGCCCGGCGCTTCGACCACGCGCGATGCGCCCTGACGCAGGCTGAACAGCGTCTGCAAGGGGACGTTGCCCTGTGCCTGGCCCAGTTCGCCGCGCTGTGCGCTGAGCGACTGGACCTGTGCGGCGACGCCGCCGGACGATGCCGCCTGGGCGAGCGGGGTGCCACCGTTCACCGCGCGCAGGATCGCATCGGCGCGCTCGCGTGCCTGACGCTTGGCATTGTCGATGCGATAGTCGCCCGCGACGCCGTCACGGATTTCGGCGAGCGGGCGGGGTGCGGCGCGCTGAATGCCCTCCAGCGCGACGAGTGCGAAGGCGCCCGACTGGCCGGTGGGGACCATTTGCGGCTGGTCGCCTTCCTCGAAGCCGAACACCGCCTCGGCGACCACGCGCAGCAGCGGCGTGACTTCGGCATCGGCGGCCTGGCCAAGTGTCCGGCCGTTGACGAATACCGGCGGGGTGCGCTGGCCCTGGAGCCCGAGCTGCGCCACGGTTTCGTCGAAGGTCGATCCGTCGTTGATCGCATCGTCGATGCGGTCCTGAAGCTCGGCAAGCGCCTGCGCGGTCTTTTGCGCGGTCAGCGTCTCGACCAGTTCGCCGCGCACCTGTTCCAGACTGCGCCCGGCAATCTGTTCGATGTCGGTGACTTGCAGGACATAGAAGCTGCCCGAACCCTGCACCGGGCCGACGACCGCGCCCTGCGCCGCGCCGAATGCGGCCTCGGCAACGGCGGCGTTGGTCTGTCCGGCATAGGCGGTGCGGGTGACGTCGCTGACCGTGGTCGCCGACAGGCCCGCGCCCGAGGCCGCCGCCTCGATCGAAGTGCCGCCGCGCACCTTTTGCGCGATCTGGTTGGCGATATTGCGGTCGAGCGCGACGACCTGGCGGATGGTGCGCTGTTCGGTCGGCGCGAAGCGGGCGCGTTCCTTCTGATACAGCTGCCGGATTTCCGCATCGGTCGGCGTCGCGCGTTCGGCGACGGTTTCGGGCGAGATCGTCGCATAGCGGGCGACGCGGCGTTCGGCGACCGTGTAGCGTGCACGGTTCTGCGCATAATATTGCTGGAGCTGCTGATCGGTCGGGGCGGGGCCGGGGTCCATCGACTTGGTCTGGACGAACGCGACCGTGCCCGAGCGACGCTCAAGCAGGAGCGAGGCATAGGGGAGCGCGACCTGCGCAGGCACCTGACGCGCGCCAAGCGTCGGGGCGGTCAGCCACTGGGCGATGGTTTCGCGGCGGATATCCTCGCGCAGCATGTCCGGCGTGATGCCCTGTTGCGCCAGGGCCTGCTCGAACTGCTGCTGGTTGAACTGGCCGTCGAACCCCTGGAACGCCGGGATGCTCGCAATCTGGCCATCGACATAACGCTGGCTGACGACGAGGCCGGTCTGCTGCCCGAACTGTTCGAGCGCGATGCCGTTGATCATCTGTTCCAGCACCTGGTTCAGCCCGCCCTGTTCGATGAACTGCGCCATCGTCAGCGTGGGGTTTTCGCGGCGCAGCGCATCGACGGCGTTCCGCATCCGGTCCTGAAGATTCTGCTCGGTGATCGCGACGTTGCCCACCTGCGCGACCTGGCCCGATGGCTGGGTCGTGGTGCCGCCCGGCGACATCATGTTAATGTCCGTCAGCGCGAAGGCGAGCGCGATGACGCCGAGCGCGACGAAGGTGATGATAAGGCCGACCTTGGAATTGATGGCCTTGCGAATTCCGGAGAGCATCTGGGTCCGATCACTGAAAGGATGTTGGCCGTTGCTTTAGGGGGCTGCTGCGCGCGCTTCAAGGTTGCGGACGGCACCGTTTCGGCTAAGCGGGCGGCATAGACATAAAAACTTGCCATCGGGGGGATCATGACCGTTTCACGCCGCAAGCTGGTCGCAGGCAACTGGAAGATGTTCGGCACACGCGCGTCGCTGGACGAGGTGCGCGCGATCGCCGATGCCGCCGCCGCGCACCCGTCGGTCGATGTCGCCTTGTGCGTCCCGTTCACGCTGATCGCGCCTGCGGCCGAAGCCGCGCCGTCGCTCGCCATCGGCGCGCAGGACGTCCACGAAAATGCCGAAGGCGCGCATACCGGCTGCATTTCCGCCGCGATGCTGGCCGATTCGGGCGCGACCCTGACCATCGTCGGCCACAGCGAACGTCGCGCCGACCAGCACGAAACCAGCCACGACGCCTGGGCAAAGGCGGCAGCGGCGCATCGCGGCGGGCTGAACGTCATCCTTTGCGTCGGCGAGACCGAGGCCGAACGCGACGCGGGCCGCGCCGAACGCATCGTCCAGTCGCAGATCGAGAAATCGGTGCCCGACGATGCGCATGGCGACTGGTTCACGCTCGCCTATGAACCGCGCTGGGCGATCGGCACGGGGCGCACGCCGACGCCGGACGAGATCGCCGCGATCCACGCCATCGCCCGCGCCAAGCTGCGCCAGATGGTCGGCGACGCCGCCGACGGCATCCGCATCCTCTACGGCGGATCGGTCAACGGACCGAACGCCGCGACGATCCTGGCGATCGATCATGTCGATGGCGCACTGGTCGGCGGCGCGAGCCTGACGGGCGGGAAGTTCGTGCCGATTATCGAGGCAGCGGCGCGGCTGGGGTGAGGGGGCGATCCAGAAGGTCGCCCAGGCACAGAGGCTGCGCGGTCAGCGTTGGGTGCGGCGAATAGCCGTCATTCCAGTATTTGGGTTCGACGATGTCGCGCGCGATGCTCATGCTGAACAATCGGCGGGGATGCGGCGACCGGTTGTCGGGTCCGGCATGGAGAAGATCGCTGCGATAGAGAATGACCGTCCCCTTGCGCGGCGCCGTCTGAACCAACGAGAACAGGGTGTCGAGGACATCGCGGTGGCGATGGAGCTTCCACAATTTCGCCGGGCTCAGCATGTGGATGCTGAACTGGGAATTCTTTCCCAGCAGGAAACGCATCAGATTGGGCTGGTGCTGATCCCATTTGGTCGAACATACGCGGTCGATAAATTCGCCGGGCGCAAGCGGGGCCTTCGTGTCCTTGCGCATGCGCCACAATTTTTTCAGGTTATGGCGAAAGATGCGGTAATTGCACCGTATCCGAAACAACTCCATCAGCGCATGCGCCTGGCCGCCATGCTTGCTGTCGGCGCCGCCATACAGGTGCGTGCCGGGGGCGAACACGGTTCCGCCCTGTTGCGCCGATACGTCCTCCACGGCAGCAAACAGGCTGATCACGCCTGCCGGGTCGCGGTGAATATATTGATGCGACGAGCCGAGATAGCTGGTCAGCGTCGTGACTTCGAGCAGCGGGCGCGACCGGCCGCAATATTCCGAGATCACGCCTTCGAGTCGCTGACACAGCGCGGCAGCAAAGCGGGTGACAGGTGGCGTGGATGGCAGCGAGCAAAAGTCGCGCCGCCGATAGCGATTGTCGGTTTCGCTGGCAAAGGCACCCCGGTTGCGATCCGGATCGTCGATCGTCTGGCGTATCAGGTCAAGGCCCGCATCCGCTTCCTCGTCCGACAAAAGGTCGGTCAAGATGACGAAACCGTGATCGTCGATCATCGTCCGGGCGTGTCGGACGCAATCGCTCGCGAGCTTGCCGTCCTCATCCAGCACGGCAGCCACTTCGAACACGGACGTATCGTTGGAAAGCTCGAGTGCGTTCATGCCAGTCTGCCCTATCACGTTCCGGCATTCTCCGACTGGCCTGCCGTTGGTCGTCATGTTCAGGCGTTGCAAGGGTGGACGATTCGGGGCCAGCCACCTCATTGACAGGGAAACTTCTACGCCCGGTTAACCGGCGCGATCATCGAACAGCACCTTCCATCACCGACCCGACCGCCGCGCGCCAGCCGTCAAGCCGCGTTTCGCGCACATCGTCCGCGATCCCGGGCGCGAACGCCTCCACCGTCCCGCGCATTGCGCTCGCAGAGTCCAGATCGGCGAACCAGCCGCAGCCGACGCCCGCCAGCATTGCCGCCCCCAGCGCGGTGGTCTCGGTAAAGGCGGGGCGCTCGACGGGGATCGCCAGCATGTCGGCCAGATCCTGTGCGATCCAGTCGTTGCGCACCATGCCGCCGTCGATCCGCAAGCTCGCCCAGTCAGCGCCGTCGGCGGCAAAGGCGGTCTTCAGATCATGCGCCTGATGCGCCATCGCCTCCAGCGCGGCACGGACGATATGGGCGCGGGTGCTGGAAAAGCTCAATCCGCTGATCGCCGCGCGCGCTTCGGGCTTCCACCAGGGCGCGCCGATGCCGGACAGGGCCGGGACCAGATACACCCCGCCATTGTCCGTGACCGACCGCGCGAGTGCTTCGCTTTCGGCGGCATCGCTCAGCATCCCGATCGAATCGCGCAGCCACTGGATCAGGCTCCCCGCGACGAATACGGATCCTTCGATGGCGTAAGTGCGCTTGCCGCCGATCTGCCAGCCGACCGTCGCCAGCAGCCGGTTCTTCGATCGCGGCGGCGTGGTCCCCGCATTCGCAAGGATGAACGCGCCGGTCCCGAACGTCGCCTTGGCATCGCCGCGCTTCAGACACGCCTGACCGATCGTCGCCGCCTGCTGGTCGCCCGCCATCCCGCAGATCGGGATCGAGCCGCCGAACAGGCTCGTCCGTCCGAACTCGCCCGCACAGTCGATGATCTCGGGCAGGGCGGCGCGGGGCGCATCGAACAGGTCGATCAGCCCGTCGTCCCACTGCCCGCTGCCCAGCCCCATCAACAAGGTGCGCGATGCGTTGGTGGCGTCGGTGACGTGCAGCCCGCCGCGATCGTCGCGAGCGGTCAGGTTCCACACCAGCCAGCTTTCGACCGTGCCGATCGCCAGATTTTCGCCCGCTTCCCTCAGCTGCGGCCAGTGCTCCAGCGCCCAGCCGATCTTGGTGCCGGAGAAATAGGGATCGAGCAGCAATCCGGTGCGCGCCTGAACCGCCGCTTCCTCACCCCGTTCGCGCAAGCTCGCACAGATGTCGGCGGTGCGCCGGTCCTGCCAGACGATGGCGGGGGCGAGCGGTTCGCCGGTTGCCTTGTCCCAGAACACCACGGTCTCGCGCTGGTTGGTGATGCCGATCGACGCGATCCGCCCCGCCCCGCCCGCGCGAGTCACCATCGCGGCGGCGCACTCGCGCGTCCGGGTCCAGATTTCCGCCGCATCATGCTCGACCCAACCGGGGCGGGGGTAGTGCTGCGTCAAATCGGTGGATTGGCTGGCGATGCACGCGCCGTCCGCCGCGAACAGCATTGCGCGGGTCGAGGTGGTGCCTTCGTCGATGACCAGGATGAAGTCGCTCATGTGTCGAAGCTAACCTATCATTCTATCACCGCCACCCCGTTCGTTTCGAGCAAAGTCGAGAAACGCGTCTCAAGCGCGCGTTGCACGTTTCTCGACTTCGATCGAAACGAACGCTGAGGGGGCGGGCGAGAAGCGGGATTGCGCGACTTCGGAATGCGACTAGGGATAAAGTCGAAAGGTGGCGGAAGTGGACGAACAGGGGCGATTTCAGGAACTGGCAGAGAATCCGGCGTCGGTCGATGCGAGCGAAGTCGTGGCTGTTCCGCACGATCCGGGACAACACGAAGAGCTTCGCCGCGACCGGTTGCTCGCGGGCGTCGCGCTGATCGGCGGGATCGGGTTGTTCCTTGGCTTGCCGTTCGCCTTGAAAGGCGGCGCATCCTTCTTCCTGCCGACGACGGCGGCGATGGTCATCGCGATTGCCCTCGTTCCCATCCTCGAATGGCTGGAACGGCGGCGCGTGCCCTCGGCGCTGGCGGCGTTGTTCTGTGTGTTGCTGTTCCTGACGATCGTCAATGTCGCGCTGGCGTCGATCGTGGTGCCTGCCTGGTCGTGGATCAGCATCCTGCCCGACCGGATCGAGCGGATCCAGGCGAACATCGCGCCGCTGCTTGATCTCTATTCGAACCTCGAACGATTCGTGAACCGGTTGCTCGGCGAACTGGCAACGCAACCCGCCCAGCCTGCCGGGGACGCGCCGACCGCGCCGCCCGCATCTGTCGCCGACCTGTTCTCCACCTCTGCCCCGGCAGCGGTCATCGAAATGTTCTTTGCCATCCTGCTGATCTATTTCCTGCTGTCGGGATGGACGCGGCTGCGGCGCGGGGCGATCAGCAGCCGGTCGAGCTTCGGCGGCGCGATGGCGACCGCGCGGGTGATCCAGGACGTCGTGGACGACACCTCGGCCTATCTCGGGACCATCACGCTCATCAATGCGACGCTTGGCCTGACGGTTGCTGGTTTCCTGTGGATGATCGACATGCCCACGCCGCTGATGTGGGGGGGGATCGTCGCGCTCTTGAATTTCATTCCCTATCTGGGTCCGATCGTCGCGGCGGCGCTGCTGACGCTCGGGGGTCTCATGACCTATGAGGACATATGGCTGGCGCTGCTTCCGGCCGCGATCATGACCGGCGCGCACCTGATCGAAGCGAACGTCATCACCCCGCTGGTGGTCGGCCACCGGCTAACGATCAGCCCGGTGCTGATTTTGATTTCGCTCAGCTTCTGGGGATGGGTGTGGGGCGCGCCCGGCGCGCTGCTTGCGGTGCCGCTGCTCATCATCATCCAGACTGTGCTGAAAGCCGCGGGGAAGCCCGATATCGCCGGTTTCCTGTTCGAACACGGCACCTTGATCCATGACCGTCCGCGCGACGAAATCGGGGTTTCGAAACAAAGTTGAAATTATCGGTCGCGGGGCTGTTGACACCCCAAAGACCGTCGCCTAGAGCCCGCCTCCTCGCAAGAACGCGGGTGTAGCTCAGTTGGTTAGAGCGCCGGCCTGTCACGCCGGAGGTCGCGGGTTCGAGCCCCGTCACTCGCGCCACTTTCCTCGGATGGAGAGTGGCGTTCTTGCTCCCCAAATCATCGTGGACAGTGTGGTTTTCGTGTGGACGCCCTCAGGCTTTCCAGCGGCCCAGTTCCATCCAGCGCAGCAATGGCTTTAGCGGCGCGATCCAGATGACGCCCGCGATCAGATAGATCACCGCCTGCAACGCCCAGTGCAGCGATCCGATCTGCGCCGAAAAGCTGGCGATCAGCACGACCCAGCAGGTGATGAGCACCAGGATCGCGATTCCGCCGACGGGCTTGCGCCAGGTGGGTTCGCTCATCGGTCGCCTCGTTCCAGAAATTCATGTTCGTTGAGCAATGCGTGGAGCGGCACGTCCCACGGATCGGTCGGCACCGCCGCGACTTCCTGCGCGGACCAGGCGATGCCGACTCGCCAGGCGTCGGGATAGCGCGCAAAGGCCCGGTCGTAAAAGCCCGCCCCCTGGCCCAGCCGGTGAAGGGTCCGGTCATAGGCGACGAGGGGAGTCAGGATGATGTCCGGTGCGACCTCAGGAGCGTTGGCGGCGGGCTGGGTCAGCCCGAACGGGCCGGTGATCAGCACGTCTCCTTCGCGCCATTCCAAAAACCGCATCGGCGCACTGCGCGCTTCGACATGCGCGAGCGCGAGCGTCGCGCCTGCCGCGCGCGCGGCGGCGACCAGCGGCGCGGGATCGGCCTCGTTGGCGATGGGGAAATAGGTGGCGACCGTGACGCCGGGCGCGAAGCGATCGGTTATGGCGACGGGCGGCGACAGCGCGATCGGGTTGGTCGCGACAAACGCGTCGCGCGCGGCGCGGGCTTCGCGGCGGATCGTCTGCTTGTCGAAAAAGGTCATGACGGGCGCGGTCCCTCTTTCGCTCGGGATCAGCCGAACCGTAAGCTCAGGTGGCGGGACCGCCATGGCCGTTTGCTCGAATATCCACCGACGCCCAGAACGTCAGGTGGGGACCATATACGACGGACCAGGGTCCGCGCAGGGACAGCCCCCTTGGATGTTGGATAGCCTCAGGGATAATCGTGAGCTCGTACCGGGCAGTGCCCGCCACCTGACTATCTAGGGGTCGGGGGGATGTTGGGCAATGGGGTGTGGGGTGTGGGGGAGGACCGATTTCACGCAACCATTCGTCACCCCGGCACTGCGGCTGGGGTGACGGTCGGGTTTAGCTCGACGTCTCGCGCTCCAATCGATCCGCCAGCGCCTCCAGCCGCTCGGCAATGGCATCAAGCACCGCGGGATCGACCCCCCTGGGCTTGGTCGGCTCCAGGTCCAGCTCCTCCGCCTTGGCGATCGGCTGGGCGACCGGATAGGAAGGCGGCGGGGGCGGGAGGGCCGACAGCGCCTTGTTCGCTTCGTTCAGCTGGTCGGCCAGGAACAGTGCGACGAACATCATGGTACGTTCGCCCGACTGACCCGCCGATGCGCGGTCGGCATTGGCGTGATGCGCGTCCAGCATCGCGCCCAGCTTGCGGACATGATCCTCTTCGCCGTCGCGACAGGCGATGACGTGCGCGCGACCGCCGACATGGATGGTGATCTGGGCCATCAGACGCTCTCCGCCGATTCGCTGCGGTCGATCACGGCGTCGAGCGCGGCGATGGCATCGGTGATTTCGCCACGCAATTGCTCGTGGCGGCGCGACAGCGCCTCGCGATCGGCGCGGGCGGCGGCGGCGGCGCGTTCGATCCGCGCGATGGCGGCGTCGATGCGATTGAGGGCAGGTTTGGCCAGATCATCCATAGCCGCCGAGGGATAGGCCGCGCGGTCCGGCTCGGCAAGCACGGCTCGCCGGTTGACGAAGGCCGGTCGTCGCCCCAAAGGCTCCCCACCAGCGATTCGCGGGCCAGGCCGCCGACGACCCGTCGGTGTTTCCCGCGCCACCTGCGGGGAGACACATGGCCGTTACTCAATCCGATCTCGCCAACGCCATCCGCGCGTTGTCGATGGACGCGGTGGAGGCCGCCAAATCCGGTCACCCCGGCATGCCGATGGGCATGGCCGACGTCGCGACCGTGCTGTGGACGCAGTTCCTGAAATACGACGCCGCCGACCCGCATTGGCCCGACCGCGACCGCTTCGTGCTGTCGGCGGGGCATGGGTCGATGCTGATCTACAGCCTGCTCTATTTAAGCGGCTATGCGCGGCCGACGATCGACGACATCCGCAATTTCCGTAAGCTTGGCAGCCCTTGCGCGGGGCACCCCGAAAATTTCGAGCTGCCCGGCGTCGAATGCACCACTGGTCCGCTGGGACAGGGGCTGGCGATGGCGGTCGGCATGGCGATGGCCGAGCGGCATCTGAACGCGGTGTTCGGCGACGATCTGGTCGATCACAAGACCTGGGTGATCGCCGGCGACGGCTGTCTGATGGAAGGCGTCAACCACGAAGCCATCGGACTGGCCGGGCAGCTTCGCCTCGGGCGGCTCAACGTCCTGTGGGACGACAATCGCATCACCATCGACGGTTCGACCGAATTGTCGACCTGCGAGGATATTCCCGCGCGCTATGCCGCAAGCGGCTGGCACGTCACCGAATGTGATGGCCATGATTTCGATTCGATCGCAAAGGCGCTGGAAAGCGCCGCGAGCGATCCACGCCCCTCGCTGGTTCGCTGCAAGACCGTGATCGGCAAGGGCGCGCCCAACAAGCAGGGCACGTCCGCCACCCACGGCGCGGCGCTGGGTGCCGAGGAAGTCGCGGCGGCGCGCGAGACGCTGGGCTGGCGCCATGCGGCATTCGACGTGCCCGCCGACATCGCCGATGCCTGGGCTGCGGCGGGCAAACGCGGGGCTGAGGATCATGCGGCGTGGAAGAAACGACTCGCAGGCCACTCGCAAGCCACCGATTTCGAACGCCGGATGGCGGGCGATTTCGCCGATGACGGCCTGTCGGCACACATCGCCTCGCTCATCGCCAATCCGCAAAAGATCGCGACGCGCAAGGCATCCGAAATCGCACTCGGCGCGATCAATGCCGCACTACCGGAGACGATCGGCGGTTCCGCCGATCTGACGGGATCGAACAACACCAAAACCAAGGACCAGTCGCCCTTCACCCGCGACGATTATGCCGGGCGCTATGTCTATTACGGCATTCGCGAATTTGGCATGGCTGCGGCGATGAACGGCATGGCGCTGCACGGCGGGGTCATCCCCTATGGCGGCACCTTCCTGGTGTTCAGCGATTATTGCCGCCCGGCGATCCGGCTGTCGGCATTGCAGCAGACGCGCGTCATCTATGTCATGACTCACGATTCGATCGGGCTGGGCGAGGACGGGCCGACGCATCAGCCGATCGAGCATGTCATGTCGCTGCGGCTGATCCCCAATCTCCAGGTGTTCCGCCCCGCCGATGCGGTCGAGACGGCGGAATGCTGGGCACTGGCGCTGGCCAAGAAGAACGGCCCATCGGTGCTCGCACTCACCCGTCAGAACCTGCAGCAAGTGCGTCTGGAAGCATCGGAAAATCTGTCGGCCAGGGGCGCGTATCGGCTGCGCGCCGCCAAGGGCGAACGCCGGGTGATCCTGATCGCCACCGGCTCCGAAGTCGAAGTCGCGCTGGGCGTCGCCGATAAGCTCGAAGCCGAAGGCGTCGGTGCGGACGTCGTATCGATGCCGAGCTGGGAATTGTTCGCCGCGCAGGACGAGGCTTACCGAGAGGATGTCCTTCCGACCGTCGATCCGTCGCAAATCCTGCGCGTGTCGATCGAGGCAGGCAGCACGCTCGGTTGGGAACGCCACACGATGGTGCAGGGGCTGCGCTTCGGCATGGACGGCTTCGGCGCGTCGGCTCCCGCGGGCGATCTGTTCAAGCATTTCGGGCTTACGGCAGAGGCGATCGCGCCGAAGATTTTGGCGGCACTGGCCGAGTAGCCGTCATGCCAGCGAAAGCTGGCATCTCAGGCGGCAAGAATTAGCGTCGCGCCATGCGGCATCATATCCCGGCTTTCGCCGGGATGACGAACGGAGGATTTGGATGACCAAGATTGCAATCAACGGGTTCGGACGCATCGGTCGTTTGGTGGCGCGCGCGATCCTCGAACGGCCCGATTGCGGGCTGGAACTCGTCACCATCAACGACCTGTCGGACGCCAAGTCCAACGCCTGGCTGTTCAGCCGCGACAGCGTGCACGGCCGTTATCCGGGCGAAGTGTCGGCCGAGGGCAACGACCTGATCATCGACGGCAAGCGCATCAAGGTTACCGCCGAGCGCGATCCTGCCAAGCTGCCCCACGCCGAAAACGGCGTCGAACTCGTGCTGGAATGCACCGGCTTCTTCGCCGACCGCGAAGGTGCGCAGAAGCATATCGACGCGGGCGCGAAGAAGGTGCTGATCTCCGCTCCGGCAAAGGGCGTTGACCTGACCGTCGTTTATGGCGTCAACCACGACAAGCTGGAAGCCGGCCACACGATCGTCTCCAACGCGTCGTGCACCACCAATTGTCTGGCGCCGGTCGCCAAGGTGCTGAACGATTCGATCGGGATCGAACGCGGGCTGATGACCACGGTCCACGCCTATACCAACGACCAGAAGATCCTCGATCAGATCCACCCTGATCTGCGCCGCGCCCGTGCCGCTGCGATGAGCATGATCCCGACCACCACCGGTGCCGCCCGCGCGGTCGGCGAAGTGCTCCCCGAACTGAAGGGCAAGCTCGACGGCTCGGCGATCCGCGTGCCGGTGCCCGACGGTTCACTGGTCGATCTGACCTTCACGCCGAAACGCGACACCACGAAGGAAGAGGTCAATTCGCTGCTCAAGGCGGCGGCCGAAAGTGGTCCTTTGAAGGGCGTGCTCGTCTATTCCGACGAGCCTTTGGTCTCGATTGACATCGTCCACACGCCCGCTTCGTCCACGGTCGACAGCCTGGAAACCTCTGTGCTCGACGGCAAGCTGGTCCGGGTCGTGACCTGGTACGACAATGAATGGGGCTTCTCGAACCGCATGATCGACACCGCGGGCGTGATGGCCAGGCTGGGTTAACTGGGTTGCTCCATATCAAACCCGTTTGTCCCGAGCGAAGTCGAGGGGCATCTTCGAGCGGAGCGAGAAGCCTCGGCTTCGCTCGACAGCGGTTCTCGACTTCGCTCGAACAGAACGGGTTTTGGTGAATGACGGGAATGCTCACCGGCATCGCTCGCCACGCCCGCCCGCGCGGACCGATCGAGACGCTAAACGCGGTCGAGGTCACCGTCGAAGCCGGTCTCGCGGGCGATTTCCGCGGGGCGGTCAAACCCGGCGGCAAGGGCAAGCGTCAGGTCTCGATGATCGAGGCGGGCGACTGGGCGGCGGCGATGGCCGAACTCGGCCACGATTTGCCTTGGTGGGAACGCCGCGCGAACCTGCTGGTCGATGGCCTCGACCTGCCGCAGACGCCCGGCGCGCGGTTGCGGATCGGCGGAGATGTGTTGATCGAGATCACCACCGAATGCGATCCGTGCAGCCGCATGGAAGAAATCGTGCCGGGCTTGAAGGCCGTGCTGACCCCCGACTGGCGCGGCGGCGTGCTGGGGCGCGTGTTGAGCGGTGGTCGGATTGCGATCGGTGACGCGATCACTGTCGAAAATGGAGATTGGTATGGCACGCGGTTTCAAGACGCTTGACGATATCGGTGACATTCACGGCAAACGCGTGCTCGTCCGCGAAGACCTGAACGTGCCGATGGCCGACGGAAAGGTCAGCGACGACACCCGTTTGCGCGCCGCCGTTCCCACCGTGAGCGAACTCGCCGACAAGGGCGCGATCGTGCTGGTACTCGCGCATTTCGGACGGCCCAAGGGCGTGCCTTCGCCCGAACTGTCGCTGGCCCAGCTGACGCAACCCTTCGCCGCGGAGCTGGGGCGCGAAGTCCGCTATATCGACTGGGAAGGCGACGCCGATGCGATCGCCACGCTCCAGCCCGGCGATATCGCCCTGCTTGAAAACACGCGCTTCTTCGGTGGCGAGGAAAAGAACGGCGCGGCCGTGGTCGATCGCTTCGCATCGCTCGGCGATCTGTACGTGAACGACGCCTTTTCCGCCGCGCATCGCGCGCACGCCTCGACCGAGGGGCTTGCTCGCAAGCTCCCCGCTTTCGCCGGGCGCCAGATGGAGGCGGAACTCGACGCGCTGGACAAGTCGCTGGGCAATCCCGAACATCCGGTCGCCGCGGTCGTCGGCGGCGCCAAGGTCTCCACCAAACTCGACGTGCTCAAGGCGATGGTTGCGAAGGTCGATCACCTCATCATCGGCGGCGGCATGGCCAACACGTTTCTCGCGGCGCGCGGGGTCGATGTCGGCAAATCGCTGTGCGAGCACGATCTGACCGGCACGGCGGAAGAAATCCTCGACGCCGCCGATCGCGCCAACTGCACCGTGCACCTTCCCTATGACGTGGTGGTCGCGACCGAGTTCAAGCCGAACCCGCCGACCCGGACGGTCAATGTCCATGAAGTCGCCGCTGACGAAATGATCCTCGATGTCGGCCCCGCCGCGACCGAGGCCCTGGCCGATGTGCTCAAGAACTGCCGCACATTGGTATGGAACGGCCCGATGGGTGCGTTCGAAACCCCGCCCTTCGACACCGCCACCGTTGCCTTGGCCCGCACGGCGGCAGCGCTGACCAAGGAGGGATCGCTCGTCTCTGTCGCCGGCGGGGGCGACACCGTCGCCGCGCTCAACCAGGCGGGCGTGACGGACGATTTCACCTTTATCTCGACGGCTGGCGGCGCGTTCCTCGAATGGATGGAAGGCCGCGAGCTGCCGGGGGTGCAGGCACTGATCGCCTGACAAACCGAATCCTAGCAGTACGCGCAGGCGGCGCTCGTCCAC
Source organism: Pseudomonadota bacterium (assembly GCA_023418595.1). Taxonomy (GTDB): domain Bacteria; phylum Pseudomonadota; class Alphaproteobacteria; order Sphingomonadales; family Sphingomonadaceae; genus Sphingomonas. The sequence goes on along the minus strand of JAEZZI010000030.1, from coordinate 83,798 downwards.
CGGGACGGGCGCCGCTTTGCTTTGCGTTTGACCGAATCGATAGGCCACAGTAATGCGCCGTTTAACACGTTAAACGGATGGCTCATGCTGGGCGTCAGGCTCGATACCGAACTCGAAGAAAGACTGGCGAACGTCGCGCGGTCGCAGGGGCGGTCGAAGAGTGACATCGCCCGCGATGCCGTACGTCGTTACGTTGACCTCCACGACGAGGCATTCCGCGCGGAGGCACGCCGCCAGTCCGAGCGTGCCGCCGCGCGCGACGACGGAGCCGACTGGGCGTTTTTCGACCGGGTCGAATCGGCGGACGGCCGGTGGAAATAAATCGCAGCATGGTCGTGCTGGTCGAGGGACCGGAAGGGCTGAGCGAAAAACGCCGCCCGTTCCTGGTCGTCCAGTCCGACCTGTTCAACGAAGCGCATGCCAGCGTGACACTTTGCCCGATGACCAGCCTGACCGGCGGCGAGACGCTGTTTCGCGTGCCGTTTGCGCCATCCGAGGCAACCGGCATCCCGGTCGAGAGCGAAGCGCAGGTGGACAAGATCAAGACGCTGCGCCGCAGCCGCGTCGTCCGAGTGCTGGGTCAGGCCAGCGCGGCGTCGATGGAACAGGTGGATCAGGCGCTTCGCCGCTGGCTGGCGCTGTAACGATTGGTGAGGGAAGAGATGCAGACCAATGAGATGATGGCGAAGATCGCCGAGGGTAACGGGTTCATCGCGGCGCTCGACCAGTCGGGCGGATCGACGCCCAAAGCGCTGAAGGGTTACGGCATCGAAGACGGCGCGTGGGGCAGCGACGAAGAGATGTTCGCGCTGATTCACACGATGCGCGCGAGAATCATTTCGGCCAATTGCTTCACCGGCGACAAGGTGATCGGAGCGATCCTGTTCGAACGCACGATGGATGGCGAGGTCGGCGGCAAGCCCACTCCCCAGGCGTTGATCGACAAGGGCGTCGTACCCTTCATCAAGATCGACAAGGGGTTGGAGGACGAGGCGAACGGCGTCCAGCTGATGAAGCCGATGCCCGAACTCGATGCGCTGCTGACCCGTGCGAAATCACTTGGCGTATTCGGGACCAAGGAACGTTCGGTCATCAACCTCGCGAACCGCGAGGGGATCACCGCGATCGTCGCGCAGCAATTCGCGGTTGCGCAACAGGTGCTGGGCCACGGGCTGGTGCCGATCATCGAACCCGAAGTGAACATCAAATCGCCTGAACGCGCCGAAGCCGACGCGATCCTGCGCGACGAAATCCTCAAGGCGCTGGATGCGATGCGGGGCGACGACCGGGTGATGCTCAAACTCTCGATCCCTGCTCAGCCGGGCCTGTTCGACGCGCTGGTCGATCATCCGCGGGTGCTGCGCGTCGTCGCGCTGTCGGGGGGCTTCGCGCGCGCCGAGGCGTGCGCGGAACTGGCGAAGAACCGCGGCATGATCGCGAGTTTCAGCCGAGCCTTGCTGTCCGATCTGCGCGCGCCGATGAGCGATGACGAATTCGACGCGTCGCTGGGCGGCGCAATCGACGAAATCCACGCGGCCTCGACCCGGAAGACGGTCACCGCGTAAAGGGTCGGAGAGGGACCGGGCGGCGCACGACGCCGCCCGGCATTTCCGTGCTTGCTGTCGGTCCGACGGGGCCCTAACCGCAGCGCCATGACACTAGACGAAGACCCGCTCGGCCCGCTCGATCCCGATTTCGCAAGCCAGTTCGTGCGCGATGACCGGCGACCGGCGTGCCAGCTTTACCTGATTTCTCCGCTCGACGTGACCGGGGGCTTTGTCGACCGGCTGGCGGCGGCGCTGGATGCGGGGCCGGTCGCGGCATTTCAGTTTCGGGTAAAGGGCCTCGACCAGCACGAAGCCGCAAGGCTGGCCGAACCGCTCCAGCGCGTGTGCGCGGACCGCGACGTCGCATTCATCGTCAACGACAGCATTTCGCTGGCCAAGCGACTGGGCGCGGACGGTGTCCATCTGGGGCAGGGCGACGGCGACCCGCGCGAGGCACGCTTGGTGCTGGGGCCATCGGCGCAAGTCGGGGTGACCTGTCACGACAGCCGCCATCTGGCGATGGAGGCGGGAGAGGGCGGCTGCGATTATGTCGCCTTCGGCGCCTTCTATCCGACTGCGACCAAGGAGGCCGCGCATCGCCCCGAACCCGTCATCCTGTCATGGTGGAGCGCATTGTTCGAAATCCCGTGTGTCGCGATCGGCGGGATCACGCGTGACAACGCCGCGCCGCTGGTGGCGGCGGGCGCGGATTTCCTCGCGGTGTCGAACGCGGTCTGGGGTGGTGACGAGGTTGCTGCGGTCAAGGCGTTCGACGCTCTGCTGAACGGGAGCGAGCCTGAGTGAGATTTTTGCTCGCACAAAGGCGCGAAGACGCAAAGAAAGGATAGAAAAGGGCATTCCCGTCAGACACGCCTGCCGCGACATGTGTGTGGTCAAAGCCGCTGCGTGTAAATGACCATCAGCATTTTCGCGGCTTTGCGTCTTTGCGAACCCATCCGTCTTGCTTCATGCCTTCGTGCGGCTCGAATCTCCAGTTCGATCGTTTTGTTTGGGAAACAACCGGTCGCTCCGTTCGTTGGACGCAAAAGGTTCTGACGAAAGGGGTTTTGTCGATGCGTAAGTGGTTGATCGGGGCTGGGTGTGCGGCTGTGCTTGCGGTGCCGGTGGTCGCGCAGAACAATGCAGTGGACGCGCCTGCGAACGAGGCGATGGCAAATGCCACCGCGCCCGAAGAAAATCCGGTCAGCCGCGACATCCTTCATGTTCAGGTGATCCTCGACAAGCTGGGTTTTGGCCCCGGCATTCTCGACGGGCGCGAGGGACTTAGCCTGACCAATGCGCTGAAAGGCTTTCAGGAAGCGCGCGGGCTGGAGGTCACCGGAGAGATCGACCAGGACACGCTCGTCCAGCTCTATCAGTATCGCGGCTGGCGCCCGACCAAGACGCTGCGGCTGAGCCCGGCGATCTTCGAAGGGCCGTTCCTGAACCCGATTCCCGACGATCCCAACGAACAGGCGAAGCTCGAGGGGCTGCCCTATCGCACCCCGCTCGAAAAGTTGGCGGAAATGTTCCACACCACGCCGCAGGTGCTAATCGCGATGAACGGGCGCGATGCCGCGTTCGGTCCGAACGCCGTGCTGACGCTGCCCAACGCACTCCCCGCCGAGCGTAACTATCCCGACAATTGGAATGCCGACTGGCAGCGCACTGCCGCTGCGCTCAACGTCGGCAGCAACAGCCCCAAGGCGGCGAAGATCACCATTTCGAAAGCCGAAGGCACGCTGAAATTGTGGGACGAACAGGACCAGTTGATCGGCCAGTTCACCGCCACGCTGGGTAGCTCGACCTATCCGCTGCCCATCGGCACCTGGGAAGTGAAGGGCACCGCGTTCAACCCGGATTGGGGATTCGACCCCGAGCTCATCGCCGGAACGGCGGCGGACGCGACCAAGGCGGTCGTGCCGCCGGGGCCGAACAACCCCGTTGGCGTGGTGTGGATCGACCTGTCCAAGGAGCATTACGGCATTCATGGCACGCCCGAGCCCCAACAGATTGGTCGCACCGAAAGCAATGGGTGTATCCGACTGACCAATTGGGACGCGGCGCGTGTCGCGATGATGGTTGGACCCGGCACACCCGCAATCTTCACAGAGTAGGGGATGCGTGTCGTCTGGGGCGGGTTGGGGCTGATAACGGCGCTGCTCGTGCTGTTCCTGCTCGCGGTGCGTTGGGAAGCGCCTGATAACGTCCAGCATCTGGAGGTGCTTCCCGAGACGCTTGCGCAGGCGGAAGCGGAAACGCGCACCGTCATCGCCGAACCGGGTGCGCTGCGCGGGATGATCGTCCCCGTCGCCGGCGTGCGGCGCGACCAGCTTCTCGACAGCTGGGGCGACCCCCGCGGCGGAGGCACCCGTGCGCATGTCGGACTGGACATCATGGCCGCCAGAGGCACGCCCGTGCTGGCCGCAGCGGACGGCCGCATCGAAAAGCTCTATTTCAGCCATGGCGGCGGCGGGATCACCATCTATCAGCGGTCGAGCGACCCGCGCTGGATGTTCTATTACGCACATCTGGCCGCCTATGCGCCGGGCCTGCGCGAAGGACAGCGCGTGTCGGCGGGCGACCATATTGGCTATGTCGGCGACACCGGAAATGCGGGCGCAGGCAACGACCATCTCCATTTCGGCATCACGCACCTGAACCGCGGCGAACGCTGGTGGCAGGGGACACCGGTCAATCCCCATCCGGTGCTTGCCGGGCAGGCGGCGGCCCGTTAAAGGCCACGCCTTCTCGCTCTTTCGCATAGACAGGTCCGATCCCCATGAAGATCAGCGGCGTGGACATTCGTCCCGGCAACATCATCGAATATGAAGGCGGCATCTGGCGCGCCGTCAAGATTCAGCACACCCAGCCCGGCAAGGGCGGTGCGTACATGCAGGTCGAGATGAAGAACCTGCGCGACGGGCGCAAGAACAACGTCCGCTTCCGTTCGGCCGAGACGGTCGAGCGCGTTCGCCTCGACACCAAGGATTTCCAGTTCCTGTTCGCCGACGGCGACACGCTGACCTTTATGGACAAGGAAAGCTACGAACAGATCAACCTGCCGCGCGACCTGCTGGGCGACGCTGCCGCGTTCCTGCAGGACGGCATGGATGTGGTCATGGAAATGTACGAGGAAGAAGCGATCAACGTCCAGCTTCCCGACACGATCGAAGCGACGATCGTCGAGGCCGATGCGGTGGTGAAGGGGCAGACGGCATCGTCGTCCTACAAGCCCGCGATCTTGGACAACGGCGTCCGCATCATGGTGCCGCCGCACATCGCCAGCGGCACGCGGATCGTGGTGGACGTGTATGCGCAGGAATATGTGAGAAGAGCCGACTGAGGTTCTTCCCCTCCCGCGGGAGGGGTTAGGGGAGGGCGTGTCCGGGCGCGCGCTTTCCCAGATCGACAAGCCCTCCCCCGACCCCTCCCGCAAGCGGAAGGGGCAGGAGCAAGACATGGTATCCCATTCCGGCCTTATCAGCGTCATGGAGCGCGCCGTCCGCAAGGCGGCGCCGCGCCTGCGCCGCGATTTCAACGAAGTCCAGCAATTGCAGGTCAGCCGCAAGGGACCGGCCGATTTCGTGTCGATGGCCGACCGCCGCGCCGAAGACACGCTGATCGAGGAATTGCGCAAGGCGCGCCCCGACTGGGGGTTTCTGGTCGAGGAACGTGGTGCGATCGAGGGCGATCCCGACAAGCCGCGCTGGATCATCGATCCCTTGGACGGCACCTCGAACTTCCTCCACGGCATCCCGCACATCGCGATTTCGGTCGCGGTTGAGGATCCGCGCGGGAGCCAGGGCAAGCCCGAAATCACCCATGGCATGATCTATCAGCCGCTGACCGACGAGAGCTTCTGGGCCGAAAAGGGCAGGGGTGCCTGGTTGCAGGACCAGCGTCTGCGCGTGTCGTCGCGGCGTGACCTGACCGAATCGCTGATCGCGACCGGCATTCCCTATATGGGCCACGGCAATTTCGCGCAGTGGAGCCGCATCTTCGGCGCGGTCGCGCCCGAAGTGGCGGGGATACGCCGGTTCGGATCGGCGGCGCTCGACCTCGCCTGGGTTGCGGCCGGGCGATATGACGGCTTCTGGGAAGCGGACTTGCAGCCATGGGACGTCGCCGCAGGGATGCTGCTGGTCAAGGAAGCGGGCGGCTTCGTCACCGATTTCCGCGGGAGCGACCGCGCGATCGAGCGCAGCGAGTTTCTAGCCGCGAACGACCAGCTCCATTCGCGGCTGCACAAGCTGGTCGCAGGCGCGCTGCGCTGACAAACTCCTCCCCCACCGGGGGAGGTGGCAGCACGAAGTGCTGACGGAGGGGGCGCCACGAAGCGCAATGCTTGTTGCATTCCTTCTCCACCAGCTTCGCTGGTTCCCTCCCCCGATGGGAGAGGAATTGCCAAGCAATTGCGAGCGATTCTCAAGGGTTTCCGGCCTTGCCCCACCGGGGCGAGGGGCCTAGAAGCCCGCCATATTCACGAACATCCCGCGAGACGCTCAATTGGTCGATCTTTCGCAATATCTGCCCATCCTGATCTTCCTTGGCATCGCGCTCGCGCTTTCGGTGGCGTTCGTCGTGCTGCCGATGCTGGTGTCGCGGCTGACGGGCGCGCATCAGCCGTTTCCTGAGAAGCTCAGCGAATATGAATGCGGCTTCCCCGCGTTCGAATCGTCGCGCAGCCAGTTCGACGTCCGCTTCTACCTCGTCGCCATCCTGTTCATCATCTTCGATCTCGAAGCCGCGTTCCTGTTCCCTTGGGCAGTCAGCGTGTTCGACCTCGGCTGGTCGGCGTGGATCGCGATGATGGTGTTCCTCGGCATCCTGACCGTCGGTTTCATCTATGAATGGAAATCCGGCGCGCTGGATTGGGAATAAGTCATGAACCAGCTTTCTTCAGCCGCCCCCGGCTCGCCCATCATCCAACCCGACCAATCGTTCTTCAACGACTTGAACGGCGAGCTGGACAACAAGGGCTTCCTCGTCACCTCGACTGAGGAACTGTTCCAATGGGCGCGAACCGGCTCGCTGTGGTGGATGACGTTCGGCCTGGCGTGCTGTGCGGTCGAGATGATCCACGTCAACATGCCGCGCTACGACATGGAGCGGTTCGGCGCCGCGCCGCGCGCGTCCCCGCGCCAGTCGGACGTGATGATCGTCGCGGGTACGCTCTGCAACAAGATGGCCCCGGCGCTGCGCCGTGTCTACGACCAGATGTCGGAGCCGAAATACGTCATTTCGATGGGTTCGTGTGCCAATGGCGGCGGCTATTATCACTATAGCTACTCGGTCGTGCGCGGGTGCGACCGGATCGTGCCGATCGACATCTATGTCCCCGGTTGTCCGCCGACTGCCGAAGCGTTGCTCTACGGCGTGATGCAGCTACAGCGGAAAATCCGTCGCATGGGAACGATCGAGCGATGAGCGTGCGGACCGCTGCCCCCCGCTATGCCGCCAATGACGGCGTGATCGACGCGGCACGCGCCGCGCTCGGCGCCATGCTGCTTGATGCGCGCGATGCCGTCGGCGAAGTCGCGTTGGTCGTGGACCGGGCGAGCGTCATCCCCGCGTTGACCGCGCTGCGCGATACGCCGGGGCTGGAATATCAGCAGCTGATGGAAATGGCGGGTGTCGATTACCCGGAACGCGCCGAGCGGTTCGAGGTTGTCTATTGCCTGCTGTCGCTGACTCGCAATCACCGCATCCGCGTGCATGTCTCGACTGATGAGGTTCAGGCCGTGCCATCGGTCACCGGCATCTGGCCGGTCGCGGGCTGGCTGGAGCGTGAAATCTACGACATGTACGGCGTGCTGTTCGACGGCAACCCGGACCTGCGCCGCATCCTGACCGACTACGGCTTTCGCGGGCATCCGCAGCGCAAGGATTTTCCGCTGACCGGCTATGTCGAGTTGCGCTACTCGGAAGAAGCCAAGCGGGTGGTGTACGAGCCGGTGAAGCTGGCGCAGGACTTCCGCACTTTCGATTTCATGAGTCCGTGGGAAGGCGCGCAATATGTGCTGCCGGGCGACGAAAAGGCCGCGTCTGTAGCCGCTCCCGCACCCGCCGCCCCGGAAGCCAAGGGCGCGCCGACGCCACTCAAGGCCGATCAGATCGCGAAGGCCGACGCCGCTGTCGATGCCAAGGCGACCGTCGACAAGCCCAAGACCACCGAAAGCCCCGCCCAGACCGGCGCGGGCGAGGCGGACCCCGGCAATCAGCCCGAAGACAAGCCGAAGGCCGCTCCCAAGGCAAAGCCCGCTGCCAAGGCAAGCGCGGCGAAGCGCGCGACCGCGAAATCGGCCAAACCTGTATCCGACACCGCCGACGAACCCGCGCCGCCGGTCGACGCGAAAAAGGCGCCCGCAAAGCGCAAGGCCGCGCCCAGAAAGGCTGCGCCCAAGGATGGTGATGCGTAATGGCTGACGTGATCGAAGAAATGCAGGGCAGGACCGACGCCGCCGATCCGACCACCGGCGATGTCGAGATCCAGAACTACACGATCAATTTCGGGCCGCAGCATCCGGCCGCGCACGGCGTTCTGCGTCTGGTGATGGAGCTGGACGGCGAGATCATCGACCGGATCGACCCGCATGTCGGGCTGCTCCACCGCGGGACCGAAAAGCTGATCGAATACAAGACCTATCAGCAGGCGCTCCCTTATTTCGATCGGCTCGATTACTGCTCGCCGCTGTGCATGGAGCACAGCTATGTGCTGGCGGTCGAAAAGCTGCTGGACCTCGAAGTCCCGATCCGCGCGCAATATCTGCGCGTGTTCTTCGCCGAGCTGACTCGCATCTGCAACCACATGCTCAATCTGGGCGCACACGTCATGGACGTCGGCGCGATGACGCCGAACCTGTGGATGTTCGAAATCCGCGAGGACTGCCTCAACTTCTTCGAGCGCGTGTCGGGCGCGCGGATGCATTCCAACTATTTCCGCGTCGGCGGCGTGCATCAGGATGCGCCATTGAAGCTGCTCGCCGATATCGGTGACTGGCTCGACAACCGGCTGCCCACGCTGTTCGGCGACGCGATCAGCCTGGTCGCTGAAAACCGCATCTTCAAGCAGCGCAACGTCGATATCGCCGTGGTCAGCCGCGACGATGCCATTGCCTGGGGCTTTTCCGGCCCGATGATCCGCGCGGCGGGCATTCCGTGGGATCTGCGCAAGTCACAGCCCTATGACGTTTACGACCGCATGGATTTCGAAGTACCCGTGGGGACCAAGGGCGATTGCTACGACCGGTTCATGGTCCGGGTCGAGGAAGTCTATCAGTCGATCCGCATCATGAAGCAGTGCCTGGCCGAAATGCCCGAAGGCCCGATCGCGTCGCTCGACCGCAAGGTGGTGCCGCCGAGCCGCGGCGAGATGAAGCAGTCGATGGAGGCGCTGATCCATCACTTCAAACTCTATACCGAAGGCTATCACGTCCCCGCGGGCGACGTGTATGTCGCGACCGAAAGCCCCAAGGGCGAATTCGGCGTTTATCTGGTCGCCGACGGATCGAACAAACCCTATCGCTGCAAGATCCGCCCGACCGCTTTTAGCCATTTGCAGGCGATGGACTTCATGTCGCGCGGCCACATGCTGGCGGACACGACCGCGATCCTTGGCGCAATGGACATCGTGTTTGGGGAGTGTGACCGGTGACGCCACAGGCATTTCCCATTTGGGTTTATCTGGTGGTCGCTGTCGCGATTGCTAGCGTTGCTTTCGTCATCGCGCAGTTCGCACCGGGCGGCGGTATCTTCTTCGTGCTCGCGGCAACGACGGCATGGACCGCAATTGCCGTGCAGCGCCAGCGTAAATTGGTTCGTAAATAATGGCTGACGCACCCAACATACCTGACGAAGCCGAAGTCCGCGCGCGCTGGGGCGCGTTCGCCTGGGACGACGCCAGCGCCGAAAAGGCGAAGGAAATCATCGCGCGCTATCCGCCGGGTCGCCAGCAATCGGCGACACTGCCGCTGCTCGACCTCGCCCAGCGTCAGGTGGGCGTGGAGACCAACACCCAGGGCTGGTTGCCGGTCCCGGTGATCGAATTCGTCGCGCGCGAACTGGGCCTGCCCTATATCCGCGTGTTCGAGGTCGCGACCTTCTATACCATGTACAATCTTGCCCCCGTCGGCCGCTATCATGTGCAGGTGTGCGGCACGACGCCGTGCATGTTGCGCGGGTCGGACGATGTGCTCGCCGCCTGCAAGAATCACGGCCTGCAAAAGGGCAAGACCACGCCCGACGGCCTGTTCACGCTGACCGAGGTCGAATGCATGGGCAATTGCGCCAACGCGCCGATGGTCCAGATCAACGACGATAATTTCGAGGATCTGGATTACGACAAGACCGCCGCGATCCTGACTGCGCTGGCCGCTGGCGAGACGCCCAAGCCGGGTCCGCAGAACGACCGCCATACCTCGGAGCCCGAAGGCGGGCCGACGACGTTGCGTGAAATGGTCGACGCCAACCATGATTACCGCGGTGAGTGGGGGCAGGGGGCATGAAGGCGCTCGGCTCCCTCCTCCTCGCCATCGCCATCGGCGTGATCGCGCTGTGGCTGCTCTTGGAACTGTTCATCGGCGCATTGAAGTTGGTCGGCATCCTGATCGCGGTGGCGATTGCCGTCGGCGTCTATTTCATCGCTGAGAAAATGATCGGCAAGAACCGATGATCGCGACTGTTACCTCAGTCGCCGTCGATAATCGCTCCATTCGAGATGCGGCATTGTCGAACGCATTCAGCGGCATGGCAATGGTGGCAGGCGCTATAGTGTCACGCCTTACTTCTCTGCCCACCGCCTTTTTCGTAGTGGCTTTTATTATGGTCGTGTTGACAGTGCTGGTCGTTGACCGAATGGTTTTCGGATCGTTTTCAGCTTCAAAGGCAGCGCGACAGCAGATGAAATGGCTGGCTGTCCCGTCCGTGATTTGCGCAGTCGTTGCTTGGTTTGCGTTGCCGTTGTGGTCCAATGGCGAGAAACTCGCCATTGCCTTCGGTGCGGGCGCAGTAATTACTTCGCTACTCAATTGGAATAGAGGCGCAGCCAATGCTCGCTGACAAGGACCGCATCTTCACCAACCTCTACGGGTTCCAGCCGTGGAACCTGGACGCGGCGCAAGCGCGCGGTGATTGGGACGATACCAAATCGTTGCTCGACATCGGGCAGGACGCGATCATCGACCGGATCAAGGCGTCCGGCCTGCGCGGCCGCGGCGGCGCGGGCTTTCCGACCGGCATGAAGTGGAGCTTCATGCCCAAGGAACCCCGGCCCGACCGGCCCAATTTCCTGGTCATCAACGCCGACGAATCCGAACCCGGTTCGTGCAAAGATCGTGAGATCATCCGCCACGATCCGCACAAGCTGATCGAAGGCGCGCTGGTCGCGGGCTTCGCGATGCGCGCGCGGGCGGCGTACATCTACATTCGCGGCGAATATATCCGCGAAGCCGAGGTGCTGTTCGCGGCGATCGCCGAGGCCTATGCCAAGGGCCTGATCGGCAAGAATGCCTGCGGTTCGGGCTATGATTTCGACGTGTTCTGTCATCGCGGCGCGGGCGCCTATATCTGCGGCGAAGAAACCGCGATGCTCGAAAGCCTGGAGGGCAAAAAGGGCCAGCCGCGCCTGAAGCCGCCCTTCCCGGCGGGGGCCGGCCTTTATGGCTGCCCGACCACGGTCAACAACGTCGAATCGATCGCGGTGGTGCCGACCATCCTGCGCCGCTCGCCCGAATGGTTCGCCGGCATCGGCCGTCCGAACAATGTCGGGACCAAGCTGTTCCAGATCAGCGGCCATGTCGAACGCCCTTGCGTGGTCGAGGAAGCGATGAGCATTCCGTTCCGCGAGCTGATCGAAAAACATTGCGGCGGCATTCGCGGCGGGTGGGACAACCTGCTCGCCGTGATCCCCGGCGGATCGTCGGTTCCGCTGGTTCCGGCAGCGCAGATCATGGACGCGCCGATGGATTTCGACGGGCTGAAAGAGCTTGGCTCGGGCCTCGGCACCGCGGCGATCATCGTCATGGACAAATCCACCGACATCGTCCGCGCGATCAGCCGGATCAGCTATTTCTACAAGCATGAAAGCTGCGGCCAGTGCACGCCGTGCCGCGAAGGCACCGGCTGGATGTGGCGCGTGATGGAACGGCTTCGCACCGGCGATGCCGAGGTGAGCGAGATCGACACGCTCTACGAGGTTACAAAACAGGTCGAAGGCCACACCATCTGCGCGCTGGGCGACGCGGCGGCATGGCCGATCCAGGGCCTGATCCGCCATTTCCGTCCCGAGATCGAGCGGAGGATTACCGAGCGTAACGGCAGCGGCACTGCGCCGATGATGGAGGCTGCGGAATGAAGATGATTTTCGGCATTTCCAGCGCGCTGGTTGGCGCGGCTCTTTTTTCGGGAACATCGGCAACCGCGCAAAGCCGTGCCGATGCGGATCGGGTCATGCAGGATTACGCCCGGTGCGTCGTCAATGGCAATCCGGCCGAAGCACGCGGTCTGATCGCGCTCAGTCCTGAGACCAAGGAAGCGGAAAGCGCCGCGAAGGCGATGGCGTCGGGTCGTGACGGATGCCTTCGCACGAATGGCGGCAGCCAGTTGCGGATGCAGACGCCGGCGCTTCGTGCTGCCATTGCACGCCAGCTTTATCTGCGTGACGTGCCAGCCTCCCCCGCTGACCGTCCGGCGGATACGTCGATTCCCTTTACCGGCAGCGGCAACGCGCAGCTCGTTTCGCATGATGTGGCGCGGTGCGCGGCGACGCGCGATCCGGTTGCGGCGGATATGCTGATCCGTGCCGACGCGCGCTCGGATGCGGAGAAAACGGCGCTGCAACGGCTGATGCCGGTCATTTCCGGCTGCACGCCAACGGGCGCTCGGCTTGGCTTCAATCGCGATACGCTGCGCGGGCATCTTGCCGAAGCGTTGCTGGCCGCGCGCGCGGCTGGTGCATAGGAACGTCTGAATGCCCAAAGTCAAAGTCGACGGGATCGAACTGGAAGTCCCCCAAGGCGCCACCGTGCTGCAGGCGTGCGAGCTTGCGGGCAAGGAAATCCCGCGTTTCTGCTATCATGAACGGCTGAGCATCGCGGGTAACTGCCGCATGTGCCTGGTCGAGGTGAAGCCGGGGCCGCCCAAGCCGCAGGCGTCGTGCGCGCTGCCCGCTGCCGACGGTCAGGAAATCCGCACCGACAGTCAGATGGTGAAGGCTGCGCGCGAAGGCGTGATGGAATTCCTGCTCATCAATCACCCGCTCGATTGCCCGATCTGCGATCAGGGCGGCGAATGCGACTTGCAGGACCAGTCGGTCGCCTATGGCCGCGGCCATTCGCGCTACACCGAGAACAAGCGCGCGGTGACCGAGAAATATATGGGTCCGATCGTGAAAACGGTGATGACCCGCTGCATCCAGTGCACCCGCTGCGTGCGCTTCGCCGAGGAAGTCGCCGGGGTCGAGGAAATCGGCGCGATCTATCGCGGCGAGAATATGCAGATCACTTCGTATCTGGAAAAGGCCGTCACGTCGGAGCTTTCGGGCAATGTCGTCGATCTGTGCCCGGTCGGCGCGCTGACCTCCAAGCCCTATGCGTTCGAAGCGCGCCCGTGGGAGCTCAAGAAGACGCTGGCTATCGACGTGATGGACGCGGTTGGCACCAACATCCGTCTCGACAGCCGGGGCCGCGCGGTGCTGCGCGCGCTGCCGCGGATCAACGAGGATGTGAACGAGGAATGGGCGCACGACAAGACGCGCCACGCGGTCGACGGCCTGTCGCACCGCCGCCTCGACAAGCCCTATGTCCGGCGCGATGGCAAGCTTGTGCCCGCAAGCTGGGGCGAGGCGTTCGATGCGATCGCCGCCGTTCAGGCCGGGTCGAGCGTTGCTGCGATCCACGGCGATCTGGTCGATTGCGAAACCTTGTTTGCGGCCAGGGCGCTGGTCACGGCAATGGGTTCGTCGCTGCTCGAAGGGCGGCAGACCGGCATGGATTATGACGCGACGTCGCTGGGCGCGGTCAATTTCAATACCACGATCGCCGGGACTGAGGACGCCGACGTCATCCTGATTATCGGGTCGAACGTCCGCGTTGAGGCGCCTTTGGTCAACACCCGCATCCGCAAGGCGGTGAAGCGCGGGGCGAAGGTATTTGGCGTAGGGCCGGAAACCGACCTGACCTATCCGGTCGAATGGCTGGGCGACGACCTGTCGCTGCTGGGCAATCTGTCCGACACGGTAGCGAAAGCGTTCGGCAAGGCCGAGCGCCCGATGGTGATCGTCGGCGGCGCGGCGCTGAAGAACGGGCATGGGGCGGCGCTGGCGCTCGCCAAGTCGCTGAACCTCGTCCGCGACGGTTGGAACGGCTTCAACGTGCTGCACATGGCGGCGAGCCGCATGGGCGGTCTGATGCTCGGCTATGCGCAAAAGGGCGGCATCGCGGATATCGCCGCCGCCGCACCCAAGCTGGCATTCTTCCTCGGCGCGGACGAAGTGGATTTCTCGAAGTTCGAGAACAGCTTCAAGGTGTTCATCGGCCATCACGGCGACAAGGGCGCACACGCGGCAGATGTGATCCTGCCGGGCGCGAGCTATGCCGAAAAGCCCGGAACCTACGTCAATCTCGAAGGGCGTATTCAGCGCGGCGACCGCGCGGTGTTCCCGCCCGGCGATGCGCGTGAGGACTGGACGATCCTGCGCGCGTTGTCCGAAAAGCTGGGCCATACGCTGCCGTTCGACAGCTTCGAGCAGCTTCGCGCGGCGATGTTTGCCGAGGTGCCCGCGCTGGCGAACGAAGGACTGGTACGCTTCGACTGGAACCCGCCCGCGCTTGGCAGCGATGCTTCGGGTCCGGTCGTCTATCCGATCGCCGACTTCTACCTCACCAACGCCATCTGCCGCGCATCGCCGACGATGCAGCGCTGTTCGGCGGAACTGGTCCACGGCCAGGATTATGCGGAGGCCGCGGAATGACCGCTTTCTTCCAATCGCTCGGCATGTCCTATGAATGGGCATGGGCCATCGCGACGATCGCGGGGATCCTGCTGATCGCGTTGCCGCTGATGCTGGCGGTGGCGATGATCATCTATGTCGATCGCAAGGTCTGGGCGTCGATGGCGCTGCGTCGCGGTCCCAATGTGGTCGGGCCGTTCGGCCTGCTCCAGTCGTTCGCCGACGGTCTGAAGGTCTTCCTTCAGGAAACGATCATTCCGACCGCCGCGAACAAGGGGCTGTTCCTGCTCGCGCCGATCATCACCTTCACCATCGCGTTGATCGCATGGGCGGTGATCCCGTTCGATGCGGGCGTGGTGCTGGCGGACATCAATGTCGGCCTGCTGTACATCCTCGCGATGTCGTCGCTGGGCGTGTACGGCGTCATCATGGCGGGTTGGGCATCCAACTCGAAATATCCCTTTTATTCGGCGCTTCGTGCGGCGGCGCAGATGGTCAGCTACGAAGTTGCGATCGGCTTCGTTCTGATCTCGGTCGTGCTGTGGGCGGGGACGTTCAACCTGTCTGCGATCGTCGAGGCGCAGCAGGGCCATGTGCTCGGTTTCCTTAACGGATTCGGGTTCAACCCGCTGATCTTTCCGATGGCGGTGGTGTTCCTGATCTGCGCGCTGGCGGAAACCGCGCGCGCACCGTTCGATCTGACCGAAGCGGAAAGCGAACTCGTCGCAGGCTATCAGACCGAATATTCGTCGATGGCCTTCGCGCTGTTCTGGCTGGGCGAATATGCCAACGTGCTGCTGATGGCGACGCTCAACGCTCTGCTGTTCTGGGGCGGATATCTGCCGCCGGTCGACTGGGCGCCGCTCTATGCCGTCCCCGGTATCCTCTGGCTGTTCATCAAGATATTCATCTTCTTCTTCATCTTCTCGTGGGTGAAGGCGACGGTGCCGCGTTTCCGTTACGATCAGCTGATGCGTCTGGGCTGGAAGATCTTCCTGCCGCTGTCGCTGATCTTCGTCGTCCTGATCTCAGGCTGGCTGATGTTCCAGAGAGTGGGTTTGTAAGTCATGAATGTCGCCCAACTCGTCCGTTCGTTCACCCTGTGGGAATTCGTGAAGGCGCACGCGCTGACGCTGCGTTACTTCTTCAAGCCCAAGGCGACGATCAACTATCCGTTCGAGCGCAATCCGGTTAGCGCCCGTTTCCGCGGCGAGCATGCGCTGCGCCGCTATCCCAATGGCGAGGAACGCTGCATCGCGTGCAAATTGTGCGAAGCGGTGTGCCCGGCGCTGGCGATCACGATCGAGGCGGAGCCGCGCGAAGACGGTTCGCGCCGCACGACCCGCTACGACATCGACATGACCAAGTGCATCTATTGCGGGCTGTGCCAGGAAGCATGCCCGGTCGATGCGATCGTCGAGGGGCCGAATTACGAATTCGCCACCGAAACGCGCGAAGAGCTGATCTATCAGAAGGATAAATTGCTCGCGAACGGTGACCGCTGGGAACGCGCGATCGCCGCAAACCTTGCCGCCGATGCACCGTACCGGTAAGCGCGCGGCAACAGTGGGACATTCGATGCAACATCCTCAATCCGTCATCCCAGCGCAGGCTGGGATATCCTCGTTTCAAGACGCGCGCTTGCGGCTTGATACCCCTGCTTTCGCAGGGGTGACGGAGATGGAATCGTGATCCAGACCTTCGCCTTTTACCTGTTCGCGGCGATCGCGATCCTGTCGGGTGCGATGACGATCACGTCGCGCAATCCGGTGCATTCGGTGCTGTGGCTGATCCTCGCCTTCTTCAACGCGGCGGGGCTGATGCTGCTGGTCGGCGCCGAGTTCATCGCGATGCTGCTGATCATCGTCTATGTCGGCGCGGTCGCGGTGCTGTTCCTGTTCGTCGTTATGATGCTCGACATTGATTTCGCCGAGTTGCGCGCCGGGTTCGTGCGCTATTTCTGGATCGGACTTGCGCTGGCTGTGGCGCTGGTCGCCGAGCTGTTCATCGCGGTCGGCGCTTGGAGCGCAGGCGCGATCGACATGGCCAACCGGATTTCTCCGATCGATCCCAGCGTTCCGAACATCGAGGCGCTCGGGCGGCTGCTATTCTCGCGCTACATCTACGCGTTCGAGGTTGCGGGCCTGATCCTGCTGGTCGCGATGGTCGGCGCGATCGTGCTGACCCACCGCCAGCGCGGCGGTGTGCGCAAACAGAACATCTCGCAGCAGATCGCACGTTGCCAGAAGGACGCGATCCGCAACATCAAGCCGCCGGTCGGGCAGGGGGTCGAACTGTGATCGGGTTGAACCATTATCTGGTCGTCTCGGCGATCCTGTTCACGCTGGGCGTGCTGGGCATCTTCGCCAATCGCAAGAATCTGATCGTCATCCTGATGGCGATCGAGTTGATCCTGCTCGCGGTGAACCTCAATCTCGTCGCCTTTTCCGCCTATCTGGGCGACATGGTGGGCCAGGTGTTCGCGATGCTCGTGCTGACCGTCGCGGCGGGCGAGGCGGCGATCGGGCTTGCCATTCTCGTCATCTATTTCCGCGGTCGCGGGTCGATCGCGGTCGATGACGTCAACCGGATGAAGGGGTGATCATTCGGTGATCCAGCTAATCGTATTCCTGCCGCTGATCGCGGCGATCGTCGCGGGGCTGTCGAACAAGTCGTTCGGGGCCACGCTGCCGAAGCTGCTGACGACGGGCGCGCTGTTCGTGTCGTGCGCGCTGTCCTGGCCGATTTTCATCGGGTTCATGACCGGCAGCGAAACCGCCTATGTCGCGCCGGTGCTGCTCTGGATTCAGTCGGGCACGCTGTCGTTCGACTGGGCGCTGCGCGTCGATGCGCTCACCGCCGTCATGCTGGTGGTCATCACGACGGTGTCGGCGCTCGTCCATCTGTACAGCTGGGGCTATATGGAGGAAGACCCGGATCAGCCGCGCTTCTTCGCCTATCTGTCGCTGTTTACCTTCGCGATGCTGATGCTGGTGACCGCCGACAATCTGGTCCAGATGTTCTTCGGTTGGGAAGGCGTCGGCCTCGCATCCTATCTGTTGATCGGTTTCTGGTACAAAAAGCCGAGCGCCAACGCCGCCGCGATCAAGGCGTTCGTCGTCAACCGCGTCGGCGATCTGGGCTTCATGCTGGGTATCTTCGGCATCTTTCTGGTGTTCGGCACGGTGTCGATCCCGGAAATCCTCGAGGCCGCGCCGGGCATGGCGGGATCGACCATCGGCTTTCTGGGGATGCGTCTCGACACGATGACGATCCTCTGCCTGCTGCTGTTCATCGGCGCGATGGGCAAGTCGGCGCAGCTTGGCCTGCACACCTGGTTGCCCGACGCGATGGAAGGCCCGACCCCGGTGTCGGCGCTGATCCATGCCGCGACGATGGTCACCGCGGGCGTGTTCCTGGTGTGCCGCATGTCGCCGATGTTCGAAGTCGCACCCTATGCGCTGGCGGTCGTCACCGCGATCGGGGCTGCGACCTGTATCTTCGCCGCGACCATCGGCACGACGCAGACCGACATCAAGCGGGTCATCGCCTATTCGACCTGCTCGCAGCTGGGTTACATGTTTTTCGCAGCGGGCATCGGCGCGTACGGCGCGGCGATGTTCCACCTGTTCACCCACGCATTCTTCAAGGCGCTGCTGTTCCTGGGCGCGGGGTCGGTGATCCATGCGATGCACCACGAACAGGACATGCGCTTCTATGGCGGTCTGCGGAAGCATATCCCCGTCACCTTCTGGGGCATGATGGCGGGGACGCTCGCGATCACCGGCGTCGGCATCTACTGGTTGGGCTTCGGCTTTGCGGGCTTCCATTCGAAGGATGCGATCCTGGAAAGCGCCTGGGCCGCCGGGCAGCAGGGCTATGGCGCCTTCTGGGTCGGCGTGCTCGCGGCGCTGCTCACCAGCTTCTATTCGTGGCGTCTGATGTTCCTGACCTTCTGGGGCAAGCCGCGCTGGGTGCAGTCTGAGCACATCCAGCACGCACTCCACGACGCGCATGGGCATGGCCATCATGACGAAACCCACGGTCATGCGGTCGCGCACGCGGACAATCCGCCCGCGCAGGAGGACAAGGGCCACACCCCGCACGAGGACCACGCTGCGGCGCACGAGATCGGCGACGGCACCGGTGGCTACAAGCCGCATGAAAGCCCGCTGACGATCCTGATCCCGCTGATCCTGCTGTCGGTCGGCGCCGTGTTCGCGGGCTTTGCATTCAAGAACTTCTTCATCGAACCGCTGGCCGGTGCCGAATTCTGGAAGGGCAGCCTTTATTTCGACGCGCCGCTTGCGGTGGCGATGCACGAAGTCCCGATGTGGGTGAAATTGTCGGCGTCGATCGTGATGCTGCTCGGCCTGTTCGGCGCGTGGTATGCCTATATCCGCAAGCCGGAGACGCCCGCCAAGTTCACTGACACGTTCCGCGTGCTCTACGGCTTCGTGCTCAACAAATGGTATTTCGACGAGTTGTACGACAAATTGTTCGTGCGCCCCGCCTTCGCCTTTGGTCGCCTGTTCTGGAAAGCGGGCGACGAGGGGACGATCGACCGGTTCGGGCCGAACGGATCGGCGAAATTCGTCGGCTGGACGAGCCGGGTGTCGGGCCGTCTGCAATCGGGATATGTCTATAGTTATGCCTTTGTCATGCTGATCGGGTTGACCGCCGCGGTCACCTGGGCCATTGCGGGTTGATGCGGCAATGAATGATTTCCCCATCCTTTCCGCGATGCTTGCCGTGCCAGCGCTGGCGGCGGTCGCCTGTCTTTATTCGGGAGCCGAGCGTGCCCGCTGGATCGCGCTGGCCGCGACGCTGGTGAACCTGGGGCTGGGCGTGCTGCTGTGGGTCAATTTCGACCTGTCGGCGGACGCGCCGCAATGGCAGTTCACCGAATATGCGCCGATCTTCGGCCAGTTCGCCTGGGCGCTTGGCATCGACGGCATCGCGCTGCTGCTCATCATGCTCAGCGTGTTCCTGATGCCGATCTGCATCGGTGCCAGCTGGACCGCGATCCAGAAGCGCGTGCCCGAATATATGGCGCTGTTCCTGATCGTCGAGGTGCTGATGATCGGCACGTTCGCGGCACAGGATCTGTTGCTGTTCTACGTGTTTTTCGAAGCCGGTCTGATCCCGATGTATCTGATCATCGGCATCTGGGGCGGCGCGAACCGGATTTACGCCAGTTACAAATTCTTCCTCTACACGCTGCTCGGCTCGGTGCTGATGCTGATCGCAATGATCTACATGGCGGTGACGGCGGGGACGACGAACATTCCGGCGCTGATGGAGTATGATTTCCCGGCCGGGGTTCAGACCTGGCTGTGGCTCGCCTTCTTCGCATCCTTCGCGGTCAAGGTGCCGATGTGGCCGGTCCACACCTGGCTTCCCGACGCGCACGTCCAGGCGCCGACCGCGGGTTCGGTCATCCTGGCGGGCGTGCTGTTGAAGCTCGGCGGTTACGGCTTCATCCGCTTCTCGCTGCCGATGTTCCCCGAAGCGTCGGCGGACTTCACCTGGCTGGTGTTCGCGCTGTCGGCGGTGGCGGTGGTCTATACCTCGCTGGTCGCGCTGGTTCAGTCGGACATGAAGAAGCTAATCGCCTATTCGTCGGTCGCGCACATGGCGATCGTGACGATTGGCCTGTTCGCGTTCAACCAGCAGGGCCTGGAAGGCGCGATGATCGTCATGCTGTCGCATGGCCTCGTCTCCGGCGCGCTGTTCCTGTGCGTTGGCGTCATCTACGACCGCCTCCACACCCGCGAAATCGCGCGTTACGGGGGTTTGTCGAGCAACATGCCCAAATATGCGGTGCTGTTCCTGCTGTTCACAATGGCATCGATCGGCCTGCCCGGCACGTCGGGCTTTGTCGGCGAATTGCTGAGCCTGATGGGCGCGTATCAGGTCTCGACCTGGGTCGCGCTGATCTGCGGCACCGGCGTTATCCTGGGCGCGGCGTATATGCTCTATCTCTATCGCCGCGTGGCGATGGGCGAGCTTGTGCATGACGATGTGAAGGCGATGCCCGACCTCAACCGCCGCGAAATATGGCTGCTCGCGCCGATCGCCGCCGTCGTGCTGTGGATGGGCGTGTATCCGGAAAGCTTCATGGCGCCGATGCGCGCGGACATCGCGACGCTGGTCGAACGGCTCGATCGTGCGAAGCCCGCCGGGGATTCGCGTCCGACCGAAGCGCGCGCCGATGCGGTCGCCGCACAGGCGCAGCGGATCGAGGCTGCCCAAAATACCCAAGCCGCGCACGGGGAGGCGCATTGATGAGCTGGTCTGCCAATCTTGCGATGACTCTCCCCGAGATCATCCTGTCGGTCGGCGCGATGGTGCTCCTGATCGTCGGCGTGTGGGGCGGTGCCGCCGCGACCCGCGCGGTCAGCATTACCTCGGTCTTCGTGCTGGCGGGGGCGAGCCTGGCGCTGGTCGGACCCGCATCGACGGGGGGCGTCGCGTTCGACGGCCTCTATAATGCCGATGCCTTTGCGGGCTTTGCCAAGCTGCTGATCTTCATTGCGGCGGCGGTCTCGATCGTCATCGCGCCGCGATTCTTCCAGCAGACTTCGGGCGAGAATCTGCGTCCCGAATATCCCGTGCTGATCCTGTTGTCCGCTGCGGGCATGGGGATCATGGTGTCGGCGGGCGACCTGATTACCCTCTATATGGGCCTCGAGCTGCAAAGCCTTGCGGCCTATGTGCTCGCCAGCTTCATGCGCCGCGACAATCGCTCGGCGGAAGCGGGCCTCAAATATTTCGTGCTCGGCGCGCTGGCCAGCGGCATCCTGCTCTACGGCATCAGCCTGGTGTACGGCTTCAGCGCCAGCACCGATTTCCGCACGATCGCCGCCGTTTACGGCGAAGCGGCGGCGTCGGGCGAGCGCAATCTGGGTCTGATCTTCGGACTGGTGTTCGTCTTCGCAGGGCTGGCGTTCAAGATTTCGGCGGTGCCGTTCCACATGTGGACGCCCGACGTTTACGAGGGCGCGCCGACCCCGGTGACGGCGTTCTTCGCATCGGCGCCCAAGGTCGCGGCGGTTGCGCTCGCGGTGCGGGTAGCGGTCGATGCGATGGATCCGGCGCTGGTCGAATGGCGCCAGATCGTGATCTTCGCAGCCCTCGCCTCGATCATCCTCGGCGCGGTGGCGGCGATCGGGCAGACGAGCATCAAGCGGCTGCTCGCCTATTCATCGATCAACAATATCGGCTTCGTGCTGATTGGCCTGGCTGCGGGAACGGCCGAAGGCGTCGCGGCGGTGCTGTTCTACCTCGTCGTCTATGTCGTGATGACGCTGGGCAGCTTCATCGTCGTGCTCCAGATGCGCGGGCCCGATGGCCAGCCGGTCGAGACGATCGCCAGCATGGCGGGCCTGTCGCGCACGCGGCCCGGCTTGGCGCTGGCAATGGCGATCTTCATGTTCTCGCTGGCAGGGATTCCGCCGCTGCTCGGCTTCAACGCCAAGCTGGCGGTGTTCACTGCGGCGGTGAACGCCGGTCTCTATCCGCTGGCGGTCGCGGGCGTGGTCGCGTCGGTGATCGGCGCCTTCTATTACATCAAGATCGTCAAGGTGATGTATTTCGACGATCCCGCACCCGCCTATGAAGGCAAGACGCCGATCGTCGAGGGCGGGCTGATTACCGCGTCGGCGATCCTGGTGTCGCCGATCGGATGGGCCTTGCTCGCGCCGCTCGGCGTATGGACGGCGTTCGCGGCGCAGGCGCTGTTCTGAGGGACTTGCGACACGTCACCGAGACGGGATCGACCAACGCCGATGTGATGGCGCTGGCGCAGCACGGCGCGGCGGAAGGGTTGTGGCTGCGGGCGGATCGCCAGACGGCGGGGCGCGGGCGGCAAGGGCGGGCATGGAAGTCGCCGTCCGGCAATCTCTATGCTTCGACACTGGTGCGGGTTCGGCCGGGCGATCCGCAGGCGGCGACGCTGGCGCTGGTCGCGGCGGTTGCGCTGGATGAAACGGTGCGGGTGTTCGCGCCCGACCTTTCCCTCCCGCTCGAAACGAACGGGGGTAGGGGGACGCTCGCCATCAAATGGCCGAACGACCTGCTGATCGACGGGGCGAAACTGACCGGCATCCTGCTTGAGCGGTCCGCAGACGCCGTGGTGATCGGGATGGGCGTCAATCTGGCGCATCATCCCGAGGCGCTCGACCGCCCGACCACCAGCCTTGCCGCACACGGCATTACCGTCGCGCCCGCACCGTTCGTCGAAACCCTCGCCGAGATATTCGCCCGCTGGCTGTCCCGCTGGCGCAGCGAGGGCCTCGCCCCCATCCGCGCCCGCTGGATCGAACGCGCGCATCCAAAGGGCACCGCACTCTCCGCACGCACCGGCGACGGGACGGTCGTCGATGGCCTTTTCGACGGCCTCGACGACCATGGTGCGCTCATCCTGCGCTTGGCGGGGGGCGGTCGCCATGTCATGCACGCGGGCGACGTGTTTTTGATCTGAACTGAAGAAGGGCTTGGGCATGCTGCTCGCGATCGACGCCGGCAATACCAACATCGTCTTCGCGCTGATCGAGGATGCAGGGGCTGCGAATAGCATCCGCGCGTGCTGGCGGATCGCCACCGATCCGCGGCGCACGGCGGACGAATATGCGGTGTGGCTCAGCCAGTTGCTCACGCTTGAGGGGCTCGACCGTTCGGTGGTCGATGGCGTCATCATCGGCACTGTCGTCCCGCGCGCGCTGCACAATCTGCAAGTCCTCTCGTCCAAATATTTCGGCACCGACGCGGTAATCGCGGGCAAGGGCGATGCGGGCTGGGGCTTCGCGCTGGATGTCGAGGAGCCCGACAATCTGGGCGCCGACCGTGCGCTTAACGTGATCGCGGGGCACGCCAATCATGGCGGCGACCTGATTATCGTCGATTTCGGCACCGCGACGACGTTCGACGTGGTGGATTTCGCAGGCGCCTATAAGGGCGGGATCATCGCGCCGGGGATCAACCTGTCGCTGGATGCGCTGGTCACCGCCGCCGCCAAGCTGCCGCGCATCGCGGTCGAGGCGCCTGAAACCCGCTCGGTCATCGGTCGCAATACCGTCGATCAGATGCATGTCGGCATTTTCTGGGGCTATGTCGCGATGATGGAGGGGCTGGTCGCGCGGTTGAAGGCGGAAGTCGGGCGTCCGGTGAAGGTCATCGCCACCGGCGGGCTGGCGGTATTGTTCGAAGCGCACACCGATCTTTTCGACCAGGTCGAACCCGATCTGACCATTCAGGGGCTGGCGATGCTGTGGGCGAGGGGGCATATATAGAAACTGCGCTTACCCTGAGCTTGTCGAAGGGTGTTTCCCATAAAACCGGCTTCGACAGGCTCAGCTGCGAGCGCGGTGGATAAATCGAGATATAATGACCCCAGGCAACGAACTGCTTTTCCTTGCGCTCGGCGGATCGGGCGAGATCGGGATGAACGTCAATCTCTATGGCACCCAGGGCAAATGGGTGATGGTGGATTGCGGCATCACCTTTGCCGATCCCTATTATCCCGGCATCGACGTGGTGCTGCCCGATCTGACTTTCATCGAGGAGCGGATCGACGACCTGCTCGGTATCGTCCTGACGCATGGGCATGAGGATCATATCGGTGCGTTGCCCTATTTCGCCGCCGATCTGGGTGTGCCGCTGTTCGCGACGCCGTTCACCGCCGGGCTGATCGCGGGCAAGCTGGACGAGGAAGGCATTCTCGATCGCGTGAAGCTGAACGTCGTCGATAATGAAGGCGATTTCCAGTTGGGTCCGTTCGGGTTCCGCTATGTCCCGCTCGCGCATTCGATCCCCGAGGGCAACGCGCTGCTGATCGACACGCCGCACGGGCGGATTTTCCACACCGGCGACTGGAAGCTCGACGACGAGCCTCAACTGGGCGTGCCGTCGACCGCCGACGAACTGCGCGCGGTGGGCGATCTTGGCGTGCTCGCGCTCACCTGCGACTCGACCAATGTTTTCAACCCCGAAGCGTCGGGATCCGAAGGCGATGTCAGGCGCGGACTGGACGAGGTGATCGCCGCGCAAAAGGGGCGGGTGCTGGTTACGACCTTTGCGTCGAACGCCGCGCGGCTCCAGACACTGGGTGATGTGGCGCGCGATTGCGGACGCGAAATCTGCGTTGCGGGCCGCTCGCTCGACCGCATCCTCAAGGTCGCCCGCGCCAACGGCTATCTGCGCGATTTCCCGACACCGGTTGATTTCGACACCGCCATGCGGATGCCGCGGGACAAGGTGCTGATCGTCGCCACCGGCGGTCAGGGCGAGCCGCGTGCGGCGCTGGCGCGCATCGCCGACGGGTCGCACCAGATCAAGCTGGACCAGGGCGATACCGTCGTGTTCTCGTCGAAGCAGATACCCGGCAACGAAATCGCGATCGGCCGCATCCAGAATGCGCTTTCGGAAAAAGGCGTGCGGATGGTCACCGACCGTCAGGCGTTCATCCATGTCTCCGGCCATCCCGGTCGCCCCGAACTGGCGGCGATGTACGACTGGATTCGCCCCGAAATCCTGATTCCCGTGCATGGCGAGTTCCGTCACATGGCCGAACATGTTCGTTTCGGCATCGAATGCGGGGTTCCCGGCGCGGTGCTCCAGTCGAACGGCGACATTATCCGTTTGGCGCCGGGACGCCCGGAGAAGCTGGGCCATGCCCCGGTCGGACGGCTCGTGCTCGATGGCGACGTGATCCTGCCCGCCGATGGCGGCACCATCAACGAACGCCGCAAGCTGGCGGCGAACGGCCAGATTTCGATCGCGGTGGCGCTGGGGCCGAATGGCGGGCTGCGTGGCGATCCCGAAATGAGAATCCAGGGGGTTCCGGTCGAGGAGGACCGCGCCGCCTTCATCGCCGACGCGCTGGAAGCGGCGACCGAAGCGGTGGTTGCGGGCGGTAAGGATCACGAACGTCTGCGCGAAGCGATCCGCCTGGCCGTGCGCCGAACCGCGACCCGCTGGACCGGCAAGAAGCCGATCGTCGACGTGCTGATCGTCGAGGCCTGATGCGATGCAGATTCAGTCGATCCTCGCCATCTATTTCCTGTTCTGGGTGATGAGCGTGTTCGTCGTTCTGCCGTTCGGGATGAAGACGGCGGATGAGGCGGGCATCGACAAGGTGCCCGGTCAGGCCGACAGCGCGCCTGCGCGATTCAGCCTGGGCGCTGTCGCGTGGCGGGCGACGATCGTGTCGGCGGTGGTGTTCGCGCTATTCTACGCCAACTGGTATTATGGCTGGCTGACCGCCGACATGTTCGCGTTTCGCGGGTGACCGCCGCAAGCGACACCCTGGCTTTCGCCGGGGTGTCGACGGTCACCTATGACCGCAGCCGCTCAATGGCCTGCGCCAGAATGACGTAGAGCTTGCCCATGTCCGACGACAGCAAGGTCACGCCCAGCGGCGATCCGTCGCGCAGCGTCAGGATCTGGCGCAACATCGCTTCGAAATCGTGGATGTAACGATTGACGTGATCGCGAAACGCGTCGTCATTGTCATACATCGACGCGATCTCGCGCGCTTCGCCGTGGTCTAGCAGGCGCACCGCACGGCGCGTGAAAACGCCGCGATCGCCCTTCAGATAGGCGGCCCAGGCGCTGTCGGCGACGTCGGTTGCAAACACCTTGGTCAGGTCGATGGCCGACGAATTGAGCGCCTCGATCAGCAGCGACACGCGGCGTGCGAAATTGTCCGAATCGGCTTCCTCGATCTCGACCCGCGCATCGGCGACCTGACGCCGGACGCTTTCGGTGGCTTCGGAAATCTGGAGCATCTGGCGGCTCAGCTTTTCCGACGCATCGGCAGCAGCGGCGACCGCGGCGTCCGATGCAGTGGTCAGATCGGCGAGTTGTACCGCGATCGTGCGTTCGGCGGCACGGCCCAAAGCCTTGGCCGCATCGCGCTCCAGCGTGGCGCTCGCTTCCGGGATGATCGCGGTCAGCGTTTCCTTGGCCTTGATCGCTGCGGCGTTGGCGGTGTTGTGGATGTTGACCAGCGCATCGACCAGCTGCGGCGCCGTCTCCTCGGCGAAGCGGCGTGTGCCCTCGACCGTTTCGTCGACGATGTCCTTCACCCCGCTGATCTGGTCGCGGCCCATGTCGAGCTTTTCGAGCAATTGCTGCGACACGATGGCCAGCGTGTCGCGCTGTTGGCGGACCACGCCCGCAATCGCCTCAATCGCGTCGTGCGTGCTTTCGGCCGCCGTGACCAGCGCGAGCAGTTCGGGCTTGGCCGACGCGACGATTGATCGGCTCTCGCCGATCCGCGCGTCGAGCCGCGCCAGCGCCTCGGGCATGGTATCGTCCATCTCGCGCGCGGCGGCGTCGAGAGCGGTGAGCAGTTCTTCGGCGGTGCCGATGACCTGGCGGGCGCTGTACTGCCCGTTCTCCATCGACTCTTTCAGCGATTCCGACGTCTCGGTCAGTGCGCTGATCGATGCGGCGAGTTCCTGCGACCGCTGCATGCCATTGGTGTGCAGCAGTTCGAATCGTTGATCGGCCTGCCCCGCGCCTTCGGTCAGGCTGACGATCAGCGAATCGCCCTTTGCCTGCTGCTCCGACAGTCGCTCTGCCAGCGCGTCGATCGCTGCGCTGATCGTGTCGATCCGGGCCTGGAGGGCAGCCGCGCCCTCGTCGCCCGCGCTGTTGAGTGCGGCCTGATTGGTGGCGAGCATCGCCATCATCGCATCGCCCTGCGCGGTGATGCCCTGGCGCGCCTGTTCGACGGCCTGCGCTGCGCGTTCGAGCACGCCGTCGACCGTCGCCGACATCTCTCCGGTGACGACCTCCAGCCGTGCACCCGCCGCTTCGCTGGTCGATTCCATGCGCGCGATATGCGCGGCGAGCCGCTGCGCGGCGCCGCCCGCGATATTGTCGGCATCGCGCCCGCGGTCGGCAAGCGCCGACAATTGCGCGTCGAGTGCGGCGGCCTGCTCGCTGGCGGCAAGGCCGGTGGTCTCGATACGCGCGGCCATTTCGGCGGCCTCGGCCTGGGCCTTGGGGAGCGAGGACAGCACGACGCTCAGCTTGCGCTCGGCGTTGTCGGCAGCATCGCCCAGCAGGCGCGCATTCTGGTCGATCACCCGCGACTGTTCGGCCATGCCGTTGCCGATCAGCTGGAGCCGCTCGGCCGCCGAGTCGCCGATCGCCATCAAGGCGCTGGTCTGCTCCGCGATCATCGCGCGGTTCGATTCGAGCTTGCGCGACAAGGCCTCGACCACCCGGTCCAGGCTCGCGGCCTCGGCACGCATCGATGCGGCGGTGGCGCCGAACCGGCGTGCTTCGGCCTGGCTGGTCCGCATCGCCAGCAGCCATACGATCCCGATCAAGACCGGCGGCACGCACAAGGCGGCGACAAACAAGGTCAACTGGATCGGGTCGATCGACGCCATCAGGCGCGGCAAGGCGAGATAGATCATGCCGCCCAGCCAGGCGACGACGATCATTCCGGCCAGCACCGCCCAGCCGCGGTTGGACGGCGGCGCAGGAATATCCTCGTCCGCGATCTCGGCGCCCAGCCAGTCGCGCTCTGTCGCCTGTTCGACGACGGTTTCGTTCCGGGGCTGGTCGTTCAAGGCCATATCCCCATCGTTCGCGGAGCGCAGCTCGCGGATTCTGTGTCCCCCGGTCATGCGCCAAGGTCTAACATGAGAATTGCGGATCGGACAGGGGACGGAAACCATCGTTTAATCACTTCGGCGTTAATCATGCCGGCCATGGCTTATGATCCCGGACAGATCGATGCGACGCTGGCGGCAGCAGTGGGCGACGAACCCGCACTGATCGCCGAATTGCGGGGTGCTTTTCTCGACTCGGCGCAAGCCGGGCTCGAGTCGCTACAACGCGCGCAGTCGCAGAGCGAATGGGAAGCCGCCGCACTTCGTCTGAAAGGACTGGCGGCGAGTTTCGGTGCGGTCCGCCTGATGGCGGCGGCGGATGCGGTATCGCACCGCCATTTCGGCGACGGCGAAGCACTGCGGCGTGTGCGGCGGGCGGTGGAACAGCTTTAGTTCCGGTCGTTCGTCAAATTCCGTTATTTCTTCCGGCTCAATTCGCGCGCCGCGTCGTCCAGTCCCGCGATGGTCAGCGGGTACATCCGGTCGGTCATCAATTCGCGGATGATCCGCGTCGATTGCGAATAGCCCCATTGCGCCTCAGGCACCGGATTCAGCCAGGCAGCAGAGGGATAGGTGTGCATCATGCGCTGCATCCACACCGCGCCCGATTCCTCGTTGAAATGCTCGACCGATCCGCCCGGATGGGTGATTTCGTAAGGCGACATCGCCGCATCACCGACGAACAGCAATTTATAGTCGTGGCCGAATTTGTGGAGCACGTCGAAGGTCGGGGTGCGCTCCTGAAAGCGCCGCCGATTGTCCTTCCACACGCCTTCGTAAATGCAATTGTGGAAGTAGAAGAATTCGAGATTCTTGAACTCGCTCGTCGCGGCGGAGAACAGTTCCTCGCACAGCTTGACGAACGGATCCATCGACCCGCCCACATCGAGAAACAGCAGCAATTTGACCGCATTGTGCCGCTCGGGGCGCATTCGCACGTCGAGCCAGCCCTGCTTGGCCGTCCCCTCGATCGTTGCGTCGATGTCGATTTCTTCGGCCGCCCCCTCGCGAGCGAACCGACGCAGGCGCCTGAGCGCTATCTTGATATTGCGGGTGCCCAGTTCGCGGGTGTTGTCGAGATTCTTGAACTCGCGGTTTTCCCAGACCTTGAGCGCGCGCTTGTGCTTGGATTCGCCGCCGATCCGCACGCCTTCGGGATTGTAGCCGGAGTTGCCATAGGGCGAGGTGCCCCCGGTCCCGATCCATTTGTTGCCGCCCTGATGCCGGCCCTGCTGTTCCTCGAGCCGCTGTTTGAGCGTCTCCATGATCTCGTCCCACGAACCCAGCGATTCGATCGCCGCCATCTCTTCTGGCGTCAGATATTTCTCGGCGACGGCGCGCAGCCAGTCTTCGGGGATTTCGGCATTCGGATTGGCGTGGCTGGTGGCGATGCCGCGAAACACCTTGGCGAACACCTGATCGAACCGGTCGATCAGCCCCTCGTCCTTCACGAAAGTCGCACGAGCCAGGAAATAGAATTGCTCGGGCGTCCGGTCGATCACGTCGCGCTCCAGCGCTTCGAGCAGCGTCAGATGCTCTTTCAGACTGGCGGGAATGCCCGCCGCACGCAGTTCGTCGATGAAGCTGTGGAACATGGACCGCCTTTCGAGAAGACGGCTTAGCGCAAGCGCGGCTCAGCGCGAATAGGCGTCGATCAGCGAGCCGACGAAATCGGGCGCAGCGCTGGTCAATTCGGGCGAGGGGCGAGCAGGGGCGACCTTCGCGCCCGCCGCGGGCGCGCCATAGATGAAGCCGTAAACCGGATAGCTGCTGCCGCCCAGTCCGCGATTGTCATGATACCATGTTTTGACCGCGCTCCAGTC
This sequence comes from Pseudomonadota bacterium, assembly GCA_023418595.1. Taxonomy (GTDB): domain Bacteria; phylum Pseudomonadota; class Alphaproteobacteria; order Sphingomonadales; family Sphingomonadaceae; genus Sphingomonas. The sequence continues at coordinate 53,848 of JAEZZI010000030.1, read as the reverse complement.
GCCTTTTGCCGATACGTCGTAAAGCGTCACGTCGCGTTCGACCTGACCCCGCACCCCGCCGATCCGCGACCAGTTGGCATGGGTGACCATGATAACCCGGTCGTCGATGATCCGGCTGACCACGGAGACATGGCCAAGCTGGAGCTGGTCCGTCTTCGCAAACACAAGAACCGCGCCGACCTGCGGTCGCGATCCGCGCTCATATTTCCCCGCCGCCTGATCCCACCAGGTCCACGCGTTGCCCCAGATTTGGATCCCCGACACCGCGCGCGCGAACGGCACGCATTCGCCGCGATAATCGAGGATCGAATTGGCGCGCGCAGGGGCGGCAGCAATCAGCGACAGGAGTAGGAACGCCCACAACATCCGCATGCCGGGCAGGATATGGGCGAAGTTGCTGAGATTTGTTTAACGGCGCCGTGTTACCGTCCCGGCTGTCGTCTCGACATGAAGGCCAGGCGTTCGAAGAGCATCACGTCCTGTTCGTTCTTCAGCAGCGCGCCGTGCAAGGGAGGGATTGCCTTTGACGGATCGCGCGATTGCAGGACGTCGAGGGGCATGTCCTCATGCAGCAACAGTTTCAGCCAGTCGAGCAGCTCGCTGGTGCTGGGCTTCTTCTTCAGTCCCGGCACATCGCGGATTTCGTAGAAGACGTCCATCGCCTTCGACACCAAGAGCTTCTGGATACCGGGGAAGTGAACGTCGACGATCGCCTGCATCGTCTCGCGGTCGGGAAACTTGATGTAGTGGAAGAAACAGCGGCGCAGGAACGCGTCGGGCAGCTCCTTTTCGTTGTTCGAGGTGATGACGACGATCGGTCGTTCGTTCGCGCGGACCGTCTGTTTCGTCTCGTACACATGGAATTCCATGCGATCGAGTTCCTGGAGCAGGTCGTTGGGAAACTCGATATCGGCCTTGTCGATCTCGTCGATCAGCAGGACGGGGAGTTCGGGCGCGGTGAACGCCTCCCACAATTTGCCGCGGCGGATATAGTTGCCGATGTCGTGGACGCGTTCGTCGCCCAGTTGGCCGTCGCGAAGCCGCGCGACCGCGTCATATTCGTACAGGCCCTGCTGCGCCTTGGTCGTCGATTTGACGTTCCATTCGATCAGTGGCGCGCCCACCGCCTTGGCGATTTCATGCGCAAGCACGGTCTTGCCGGTGCCGGGCTCGCCCTTGACCAGCAGCGGACGGCGCAGCGCCACCGCGGCGTTGACCGCGACTTTCAGGTCGTCGGTGGCGACATAATCCTGGGTGCCTTCGAAGCGCATGGCCATCCTTCGCATCTTTCGAGTGTCGGGTATGCGAATAGAAGGAGAGACTGCGGCTGCGCAAGCGCCGACGGCGATCAGAGAGCTCCGCGCGCCTCTGCCCGTGCCTGGAGAAGATCGAACAGACCCCGATGCTGGGCCAGCAACTGCTGGGCGCCGAACAGGATCGCGCGGTCGATCGATGCCCTGCCGCCAATCGTGGCGATCAGCGTTTCGGTGTCGGTATCGCTGGGGAAAGGGGGGGGCGGCATTTCCACGCCGAACCGGTCGCCCGCCGATTGCAACACGCGGCCGATTGCCGTCCAGTCGAGCACCAGGGCGAGCGATGCGCCGAGCGAACAACCGCTGCGGGCGGACATCGCCAGCATGTCGAGCGCATGGCGTTGTGCGGTCACCGTCGCTTCGGATTCGGCCTGGCCCGGCGTCGATGGCAGCGGACCCGCTGCGACCGCGAGCGCGACGATGCGCGCGCGTTCCTCTGCAAAGGCGATGGAGACCGTGTCGAGCCAGCCGTTCGCGCCGTCGATGTTGCTATGCTGGACCGAATGATCGACCAGTCCTGGATGCCGCCCGTGAAGACTGCAAATAAGATGCACCGCATCGGCCAGGTCGCGCGGATCGGCACCTGGCTGCGCCAGCGCGGCAGCATGGGGATGGGCGCGCGTGCCGTCGGCATCGACCAGCGCGAACAGCGCAGACGAAGCGTCGGCATTACGGTTGGTTTGTGCGCGATCCAACGCCATTGGTCTCCTGATCCCTGAACGGCGACGGCCCGATTGGCCGGTCGAACGGGAGATTGCACCCAACCTCTATACCGAAGCACGTAAAGACGTGGTTGATCCGCGCTTAACCTTGCATCAACCGCCTTTCGTTCGGCACGCTTCGGCGCCATTGCCATCGGCGGTAACCAGCGCGATGGCGCCTTCGACGCCCAATCGTGTCACGATTGCCGACAGGCTGAGCGTGACCGCGCGGCGACTGGACCCATCAACCAGCAATTCTGCCGACAGGTTTTCTGTGTCGCCGCCGCGCAGCACGCGTTCGACCGCATCCCCGACCGCGACTCGCGTGCCGACATCGAACAGCGACGCGAAGCGGGTAGCGCCCAGTTGATCCGCAGGAACGCCCGTCATCCGCGCCAGCGATAGCGAGGGCAGGGCGACATGGCCGCGCTGGTTCAGAGTGGCGGTCGCAAGGCTCTGCTGACCATCGATCGCGCCGGTCGTCGCTTCGACCAGGGCTGCACTGCGGGCATGGGCTTCGCGCAGCGACACATCGCGGACGACGACAATCGCGCCACCCGCAAGCGGCGACGCGCTGATTTCCACACGGCGTTCGGATTGCGCGGCGATGGCGACGTCCAGCCGCTCCGCAATGCGGTGATGGGTAACGCGGCGGGCCAGCTGCAGGATCGCGCTTTCCGCAGGACGATCGGCGCTCATGCCGAAGCCGCCGACACCGCCCGCCAGTCCGAAATAACTGTCGGCCGCGCGGTTGCGGCGGGACAGTCGGGCCTCTTCGTCGAACAGCAGCACGGGTTCGTCGAACGCATCGATCAACGCGGCGGCGGTGTCGCCGCTTCCGGCGCTACGCGTCAGCCGCGCCAGAAAGTCGATAGAGGCGAGTGCCAGCTTGGGCCGCCCACGATGCAGGATATAGACGGGCTCGCCCAGCGCGCGGTCCTGCCATTCGCCAAAATTACGAACGAGGTTCGACGCGGTGACGCAGGCGAGATCATTGGTGCCGTGCGGAGTGGAGAGGTTCGTGGCCATGTCAGTGCGCCTTCGATGGTGCGGGTCGGCCCATGTTTTCGCGCTCGTGCATTTCACGTCGATCACCAAAGCGTCCGATTCGCTGCCGATTGCGTCGTTCGGGGCTCCATCGATCCGATACGGAGCAGTTTTTGCGGCCACATCACGTCGCACGACGCGGAGGAGCGCGCGAATTACGAAACAGACGATTGGCGGCGACAGAGCAGGGTCGAAAGCTGCCCATCCCTAATGTCGGGGCAACCCAATTCGAAGGTCGATGCCCATGCCCCGTCAACGCTATCTCCGCCCCATACCCGCCAGCCTGGTCGCCATCGCCGTCAGCTTCATCGCAGCGCCCGCATCGGCGCAGCTGATCTCGATCGACGCGACCCTGCTCGACATCGATGCGCGGGTGACGGTGAACGCCGGGCGCCTGACGCTGATCGAGGGGCGACTGGTCGACATCGACGCCAATCTGTCCGGGGTGATCGCGGCACAGGTCGATGCCGATGCCCGTATCAACCTGCTCGACAACGCGCTGGCCAATACGAATGCGCGGATCGACGCCAATGTGCAGGCGATTACCGATCTGGACGTGCGCGTCGGCGGGGTCGAAATCGACGTCGCGGCAGCCGTCGAGCGCAATCGCGAACAGGATATCATCCTGGCCGACCATGAAAACCTGATCGACGCCAGTGGACGTGCCATCGCCGGACTGGACGGGCGGGTAGGACGGCTGGAGGTCGATGTCGCCGCGGGTGTCGCCAAGGATGTCGAGCAGGATGCGCGACTTGCCGATCATTCGACCCGGATCGATAGCGCCCAGGCGACGGCGGTGCTTGCCCTCGACCACAGCACCACGTTGCGCGCCGATGTCGAGGCCGGGCGCGTGGGGCTGGTCCGTCAGGATGCCGCGACCGGCGTCATCAGCGTCGGCGCGCAGACCGGCGGATCGGTGGTCAGCCTGGCCGGGACCGACGGCGACCGCCGCCTGACCGGAATCGCCGATGGCGTCGCATCCAACGATGCGGCCAGCGTGGGCCAGGCCGAGCGACTGGCGCGTGCCACGCTGGATGCCGCTCGCGGTTATACCGACCAATCGGTGGCGGCGATGTTCGACACCAGCATGGCGGCGACGCGCGAATTGATGGCCGACAATAACCGGATGCTGCGCGCCGATATGAACGCGCTGGCCGCCAATGGATCGGCACTGTCGGGGCTTCCGCAGAGTTTCCTTCCCGGCAAGGGCATGGCGGGCGCGGCAATCGGCGGACATGGCGGAGAGGTCGCGTTCGCACTGGGCGTTTCGAAAGCGACCGAAAGCGACCGACCAGCGGTGTTCCGTGCCGGTGCCGCGATGGACACTCGGCGCGGCGAGGTCAGCTACAATGCCGGGGTCGGTTTTCATTTCTAGACACTCAAGGTTTCCGGTCGAGGGACCCCGGTCCACCCCCTCGATCGGGATTGGCGCCTGATGACCCGAAATACAGGTGCCTTCCCAAGCGGGCGATGCCCCATTGTCGCCCGGCGCGTCCCGGCAGTGACCCACCACTGCCGGGCGTTGCGCGTTTCAGAAGGGGGCGATGGCTTTACAGCCCCGTCACCCCCCGAACCTCGTTCGATTTCGCCAATTCCTCACAACGCGCTCATGCCGCTCACCCACGCTTCGGACAGGGTGAAGCCTTCGACTTGCGCGAGGGAGGCAGGGAATGACGACGCATACGGGAACGACATCATATCGGCTCGGTGGTGCCGCGGCGCTGTTGGCCGGGTTTCTGGTCTGTTGGGTGAACGTCGCCGTGGGCATCGTCGGAGAGGACGATCCGTCCAATCTCGGCTATTTCGGCGTTGTTGTCACCGCTGCGGCTTGCGCGTTCGTCGCGCGGTTTCGCGCGAAGGACATGGCACGGGCGATGCTGGCGGTAGCGGCGATTCAGGCCTGGCTGGCGGTGGTGATCCTGACGGCGCCCTCGACCACGCCCGAAGGCGCAAGACGCGTCTTGATCGCGACCAGTGTGTTTTTGACATTGTGGCTGAGTTCGGCGGCGCTGTTTCGTGCCAGCGCCAGGCAGGCGAGCGAGGGCATGGCCGCCTGAACGTGGAAGGTCGGAGACCGTAGAAAAAGGCCCCGCCGGAGCGAGGCCTCTTCTACTTACTGGTCGAGGAACGACCGCATCTTGCGGCTGCGGCTGGGGTGCTTCAACTTGCGGAGCGCCTTCGCCTCGATCTGGCGGATGCGTTCGCGCGTCACGCTGAACTGCTGGCCGACCTCTTCGAGCGTGTGATCGGTGTTCATGCCGATGCCGAAGCGCATCCGCAGCACGCGTTCCTCGCGCGGGGTGAGGCTGGCAAGGACGCGGGTGACCGTTTCCTTGAGGTTCGCCTGAATCGCCGCATCCACCGGGATGATCGCGTTCTTGTCCTCGATGAAATCGCCGAGGTGCGAATCTTCCTCGTCACCGATCGGCGTTTCGAGGCTGATCGGTTCCTTGGCGATCTTCATCACCTTGCGGACCTTTTCCAGCGGCATGGACAGGCGCTCGGCCATTTCCTCCGGCGTCGGTTCGCGGCCCTGTTCGTGCAGGAACTGACGGCTGGTGCGGACCAGCTTGTTGATCGTTTCGATCATGTGCACCGGAATACGGATGGTGCGCGCCTGATCGGCGATCGAACGCGTAATCGCCTGACGAATCCACCAGGTGGCATAGGTGCTGAATTTGTAACCGCGGCGGTATTCGAACTTATCGACCGCCTTCATAAGCCCGATATTGCCCTCCTGGATGAGGTCCAGGAATTGCAGGCCGCGATTGGTGTATTTCTTGGCGATCGAGATGACGAGGCGCAGGTTCGCCTCGACCATTTCCTTCTTGGCGATGCGCGCTTCGCGTTCGGCCTTTTGCACTGTGTTGACGATGCGGCGGAATTCGCCCAGCGCCATACCGGTAGCCTGCGAAATCTCGGCGATTTCGGTGCGGATGCGATCGACGCCGGCGGCTTCGTTCTCGGCGAACGCCTTCCATTTCTTGTCGATGCCCTCGACACTGGCGAGGAAATTCTCGTCGAGTTCGTTGCCGACATAGGCGTCGAGAAACGCTTTGCGCGGCACCTTGTGCCGCTCAGCGAGCCGCAGCATCTGGCCACCCAACGTCGTCAGGCGACGATTGAACGAATAGAGCTGATCGACAAGATATTCGATCTTGGCGTTGTGAAACTGGACGCTTTCGACCTCTGCGGTCAATTCTTCGCGCAATTTCTGATATTTGCGTTCGTCCGCCGCCGACATCTCGCCGCCCGCCGACATTGCGTCGAGACGCTGCTGCTGGACCTTCGAGAATTTCTTGTAGAGCGCGGTGATGTTGGCGAATTTCTCGAGCGCCTGGGGCTTCAGCGTTTCTTCCATCTGCGCGAGGGAGAGGGTGTTGTCTTCTTCCTCGTCGTCCGACGGACGCTTGGCGCGGCGTTCGGTCATTGAATCCTCGTCATCGTCCGACGCGGATTCCTCTTCGACCTCTTCCTCTTCCTTGTAGGAAGGACCGGCATTCTTTTCCGAAATCTCGCCGTCGTCGTCCTCTTCGCCGTCTTCGGTCAGCGATTCGGGCGCGGGGTCTTTCGACAGCATCGCATCGAGATCGAGAATCTCGCGCAGCTGCATCGTGCCTTCGTTGAGCGCGGTCGACCAGCCGATGATCGCGTTGAACGTGATCGGCGATTCGCACAGCCCCAGGATCATCGTGTCGCGACCCGCCTCGATCCGCTTGGCGATGGCGATTTCACCTTCGCGGCTGAGCAGTTCGACCGCGCCCATTTCGCGCAGGTACATGCGAACCGGATCGTCGGTGCGATCGACGGTTTCCTTTTTCTTCGGCGCCTCGAACGCAGGCGCGGAGCCGTCCGAATTGTCGTTGCCGTCGATTTCGTCAGGCGTTTCCTCCTCGGATTCGCCGTCCTCGCCGGCCTCTTCATTCTCGACGACATTGACGCCCATATCGTTGAGCGCCGCCATGACGTCTTCGATCTGTTCCGAGGACATCTGGTCCTGCGGCAGCATCTCGTTCAGTTGATCGACGGTGATGTAACCACGCTTTTTCGCGCGCGCGACGAGCTTCTTGATCGACCCTTCGTTCAGGTCAATGAGCGGTGCATCGCCGCCTTCATTCGTGTCGGCCGCGTCCGCCGTGTTTGCCTTCGCCATCTATACCCTCGAATAACCCGATGGCGGCATTTTACACCGCCTTGTCGCCAATTTCGCCTTCGTCCGCAAGGACCAGATTCGCAAGCCGCTCGCGCAGCGCGATTTGTTCCCTCAACAACGCCTGTTGGCGCTCAAAGTCTCCCGCCTCACCGCTTGTCTCCAGCCGCGCCGTCGCCTCGGCCAGCGCATCCGCCACCACCGGCCCCGCCGCCAGGATCGCGATTGCTTCGTTCAGGTCCGAACGGGCCTGCGCCGGATCGGCCGCGATCTGCGTGAACGAGAAAGGCAAGGTGTCGGCACGGAGCAGGTCGGACGCCACGGAATCGAACCCGGACCGTGCCAATATGGTGAGGATAGCGGGGGTATCAAGCGCCTGATCTTCAAGCGCGACGTCGATGACCGCCTCGAACAGACGGGAGAGCGCGCCGCCGCCGATGCGGAGCGATCCGAGTATCTCGACATGGCGTGCAATCTCTACCGGGTGGTGGATCAGTCCGGCGAGAACGGCCCGCGCCAGCACGGGATCGATGCCGGTCGTCCGCACGCCGCGCGCTTCGCTGGAGACGGGGCGGTCGGGGGGCATCCACTTGCCGTTCTTGTAGCTGCCGCGCGGGAAGGGGCGGGCGCCTCCGCGCGCGCCCTCAAGCCGCGCCGTTTGCCGCCCGCGACCAAACTGCTCGTCGAAGCGCTGGCGATACTCGGCGATATATTCGTCGCGCACGATCGGATGCTGGATTGCCTGCGCACGTTCGGTGAGGCGCTTGCGAAGCCCGGCGCGCGCCTCGGGCGTCTCCAGCGGCTCGGCGACCAGTTCGGCGTTCCAGATGCGGGTCGCCAGCCCCTCGGGCTTGGCAAGCAAGGCTTCGAACGCGGTGGCCCCTTTCGCGCGCACCAGATCATCGGGGTCCATCCCGTCGGGCAGGGTCACGAAGGAGAGGCTGCGGCCCGGTTCCAGCATCGGAAATCCGCGCCCCGCCGCGCGCAATGCCGCCTTCTGCCCCGCCGCGTCGCCATCGAAGCACAGGATCGGCACATCGACCATCCGCCACATCCGCTCCAGCTGATGCTCGGTCATGGCGGTGCCGAGCGGCGCGACGACTTCGTCGAACCCGGCCTGGGCAAGGGCGATCACGTCCATATAGCCTTCGACCGCGATGACGCGTCCGGCCTTGCGCGCGGCGGCCTGGGCACGATCGAGATTGTAGAGCGTCCGCCCCTTGTCGAAGAGCGGGGTGTCGGGCGAGTTGAGATATTTCGGCTCGCCATCGCCGATGATGCGGCCCCCGAATGCGATCACGCGCCCGCGCGGATCCCTGATCGGGATCATCAGGCGGCCGCGGAACCGATCGTAAGGCTCCTTGCCCTCGACCTGGATCAGCAGCCCTGCCTCGATCAGCAGCGCGTCGCCGTAGTTCTTGAGCGCCGTTCGCAACGCGCCCCGCGCATCGGGCGCGAAGCCCATGCCGAAGGTGCGCGCCGTTTCCGGGTTGATGCCCCGCCGCTTGAGCAATTCGCGCGCCTCCGCGCCCGGCAACCCGTCAAGCTGCTGGGTGAACCATTTGGCAGCATCGGCCATCAGCTCGTGCAGCCCCTTGGCGCGCTCGGTGCGTTCGGCTGAGCGTTTGTCGGGGGCGGGGACGTCCATCCCCGCAGCCGCCGCGAGTTCCTTCACCGCGTCCATGAACGGCAACCCGCGCTGGTCGGTCATCCAGCGGATCGCATCGCCATGCGCGCCGCAGCCGAAGCAATGATAGAAACCCTTATCGTCGTTGATGGTGAAAGATGGCGTCTTTTCGTTGTGGAACGGGCAGCAGGCTTTCCACTCGCGCCCCGCACGCTGGATTTTGACGGTGCGCCCGATGAGCGTGGACAGCGTCGTGCGCGCGCGCAGTTCGTCGAGGAATTGCGGGGTGAGGGTCACAGCATTTCGCTCGGCAAATTAGCTTCTACTTCAAGCAACTCCAGTACCGCTAGAGCCGCCGCTTTCTGGCTCCTTTCGTCACCAGTAAAAATCGGTGCGTGTGGCCAGTCCCGCAAAAACATACCATCCATCGTTGCGACAAAGTCCGTTTCCACATTGACGGAGACTTTCGTGCCGTCCGGAAATGCTTGATGTATGCGATTAAGGCGATCAACATGCTGCAAGCCAACAGCTATGAGGTTGCAAAATTTGCTGAAGGCGATCGAGTATTCCTTGATTACGAAACGACGGTCATCGATCTTTGCCCAAGGCGCATATGGGTTTTGAATTATTCGCTTCGGCCTAAAGCTTAATATCACTTCAGCGATTTCGTAACTCGCCCGGTCTTCGGACCAGTTACATTTCAGCGAAAGATCGTTGAAAACTGTTCCATGAAGAACAGTAACGGTTACCCGACCGTGTAAATCTGGCGGGCTAGGAAAATTATGCGAATCGAGAACAGGTTGGATGATCACCGATCAGCTCAACGCCGCCTTCACCGCGGCACTCGCCTTGCTCATGTCCAGTTCGGACCCGTGGCGCGCCTTCAGTTCGGCCATCACGCGGCCCATATCCTTCATGCCCGTCGCGCCCAGTTCCACCTTGATCGCGTCGATCGCCGCGGCCGTCTGCGCCTCGTCCATCTGCGCGGGCAGGAAGCGTTCGATCACCGCGACCTCGCCCTTTTCCTGATCGGCGAGTTCCTGGCGGCCGCCTTTTTCGAACATCTCGATCGATTCGCGGCGCTGCTTGACCATTTTCTGCAAGACCTCGACCACCAGATCGTCGTCATTCTCCGGCGCCTTGCCCGTGCGCGCTTCGATGTCGCGGTTCTTGATGGCCGACTGGATCAGGCGGATCGCCGCGGTGCTTTGCTTGTCGCCCGCCTTCATCGCGGTCACCAGCGCGGACTTGATATCGTCGCGAATCATCGGCTTCTCTCACCCCTGAATGTGCAAACCACCCCGTTAGCGCGCGCCCGCGCCGATTAACAGATTGACGGGTGCGCGCATGGGGGCTAGCCGCCACATCTTAGCGACATCGCCAGACACCAGACAGGAAGCCCGCCTCATGGCCGACGCCAAACCCATGCCCGCGCCAGAAGGAGCCACGGGCGTATTGGTTCTGGCATCGGGAGACGTGGTGTGGGGCCGGGGTTTCGGCGCGGAAGGCTCGGCGGTCGGTGAGGTGTGTTTCCACACCGCGATGACCGGGTATCAGGAGATTATGACTGACCCGAGCTTTGCCGGGCAGATCATCAATTTCACCTTCCCGCATATCGGCAATGTCGGCACCAATGCCGACGATATCGAGGCGGACGATCCCCATGCGCTGGGCATGATCGTTCGCGAGGACGTGACCGAGCCGAGCAATTTCAGAAGTGCCGAGCGGCTGGATGCGTGGATGAAGGCGCATGACCGCATCGGCCTGTCGGGCATCGACACGCGGGCGTTGACGCGGCGCATCCGGGTGGGGGGGGCGCCCAACGGGGTGATCGCGCATTCGGCTGACGGCGCGTTCGATATCGACGCGCTGCTGGCACAGGCGCGGGCGTGGCCGGGGTTGGAGGGCATGGACCTGGCCAAGGAGGTCACGACGCAGACCCATTATGGCTGGGGCGAAGGCGGGCAAGGCGGCGTCTGGCGGCTGGGCTTCGGTTATGGCGACGACACTTCACCCCTCCCTTTCAGGGGAGGGGTCGGGGGTGGGGCCTCTCCACAAGCGTCAACTTCCATGGGCACGCCCCACCCCAACCCCTCCCCTGAAGGGGAGGGGCTTCAGAAGCCCCATGTCGTCGCCATAGATTATGGGTCCAAGCGCAACATCTTCCGCAATCTGGTCGCGGCGGGCGCAAAGGTCAGCGTTCTCCCCGCCACCGCGACCTACGAAGAGGTGATGGCGCTGAAACCCGCGGGCGTGTTCCTGTCGAACGGCCCCGGAGATCCTGCCGCGACCGGCGACTATGCGGTGCCCGTCATCCGCCAGTTGCTCGACGCGAAGCTGCCGATCTTCGGCATATGCCTCGGCCACCAGTTGCTGGGGCTGGCGGTGGGCGCGAAGACCACCAAGATGTTCCAGGGCCATCGCGGCGCCAACCACCCGGTCAAGCGGCTGTCGGACGGCGCGGTGGAGATCACCAGCATGAACCACGGCTTTGCGGTGGAACGCGACAGCCTGCCCGCCAATGTCCGCGAGACGCATGTGTCGCTGTTCGACGGATCGAATGCGGGGCTGGAGCTGACCGACCGCCCGGCGTTCAGCGTCCAATATCACCCCGAAGCCTCGCCGGGACCGCAGGACAGTCTTTATCTGTTCGAGCGGTTTGTGGGGTTGTTGGGGTGATGCTCGGGATGGAAATCTACGAGTTCGTAACCCTTTTGGGTCTCTTCGTGGGGCCGATTGCAGCAGTCCTCATCACTCTGTGGAGCCAAAGTCGCAGCGGTGTGCGAGATCGACAAACCCAAACCCTCCGGATGCTGTTAAATACTCGTCACCTCCCCGCCGACCCAGCATATTCGGTCGCGATCAACATGGTGCCGATTGAGTTTAACAGGCAACCGTCGATTATGACGGCTTGGAGCAGTTATATCGCGGCAGTCCGCTATCGAGCTTCGGAAGAAAACAAAGAAACCCACAACCAAGAAATCAACGCCAAGCAAACACAGTTGATATTCGAGATCAGCAAGTATTTAGGATATCGCCTCTCTGAGACTGAAATTCAGACGAGCGCGTATGCATCTCAAGGTTTCGTAGATCGAGAGCAACTCAACATCCAGGCTCAAGTGGCCTGGATTAGAATTGCCAATGCGTTGGAAGGTCAGAACCTAGCCGCCGGTTTGCCGGAGCCTCCCGCTCCCGCAGAACTGATACCAGAACAAAGCGATCCGGAAGTCCGCGACTAATGCCCAAACGCACCGACATTTCCTCCATTCTCGTGATCGGCGCGGGGCCGATCGTTATCGGTCAGGCGTGCGAGTTCGATTATTCGGGCACGCAGGCGATCAAGGCGTTGAAGGAGGAGGGCTACCGGATCGTCCTCGTCAATTCGAACCCCGCGACGATCATGACCGATCCCGAGCTGGCGGATGCGACCTATGTCGAGCCGATCACGCCTGCGGTCGTCGCCAAGATCATCGAGAAGGAGCGACCCGACGCGGTGCTGCCGACGATGGGCGGGCAGACCGCGCTCAACACCGCGCTGGCGCTGGCGCAGGACGGGACGCTGGCGAAATTCGGCTGCATCATGATCGGTGCCGATGCCGAGGCGATCGACAAGGCCGAGGACCGGATCAAGTTCCGCGACGCGATGGACAAGATCGGGCTGGAATCCGCCCGTTCGGCCATCGCGCACACGCTGGACGAGGCGCTGGCCGCTCTGGAGCATACCGGGCTGCCCGCGATCATTCGTCCAAGCTTCACCATGGGCGGCACCGGCGGCGGCGTCGCATATAACAAGGACGAATTCGTCCGCATCGTCACCGGCGGGCTGGATGCGTCGCCGACCACCGAAGTGCTGATCGAGGAATCGCTGCTCGGCTGGAAAGAGTATGAGATGGAGGTGGTGCGCGACCGCAAGGACAATGCGATCATCGTCTGTTCGATCGAGAATATCGACCCGATGGGCGTCCATACGGGCGATTCGATCACCGTCGCGCCGGCGCTGACGCTGACCGACAAGGAATATCAGATCATGCGCAACGCCAGCATCGCTGTCTTGCGCGAAATCGGTGTCGAAACAGGCGGTTCCAACGTCCAGTTCGCAGTCAATCCGAAGGACGGCCGCCTGATCGTCATCGAGATGAATCCGCGCGTGTCGCGCTCGTCGGCACTGGCGTCCAAGGCGACAGGCTTTCCGATCGCCAAGGTCGCGGCCAAGCTGGCGGTCGGATACACGCTGGACGAGATCGACAACGACATCACCGGCGCGACACCGGCGTCGTTCGAGCCGACCATCGACTATGTTGTAACCAAGATCCCGCGTTTCGCGTTCGAGAAGTTCAAGGGCGCCGAGCCTCTGCTCTCAACCGCGATGAAATCGGTCGGCGAAGTCATGGCGATCGGGCGCAATATCCATGAATCGATGCAAAAGGCATTGCGCGGGCTGGAAACCGGGCTGACCGGGTTCGACGAAGTGCATCGGTTGGTCGGCGCACCGCGCGACGAGATCGAGGCGGCGCTGTCGCAGGCGACCCCCGACCGGCTGCTTGTCGCGGCGCAGGCGCTGCGCGAAGGCTTCAGCGTTGGCGAAGTCCACGCCATCGCCAAGTTCGACCCCTGGTTCCTGGAGCGGATCGCCGAGATCATCCAGGCGGAGGAGGAAGTCTGCACCAATGGCCTGCCGCGCGATGCGGCCGGGTTGCGGCGGCTGAAGTCGATGGGCTTCTCCGACAAGCGGCTTGCCTATCTCGCGCTGCAATCGGCCAATCTGCGCGGCAATGGGGCGGGGATCGCACGCGGATCGGGGCTGATCCACGAAGCGGTCAAGGCGATGACCGGCGGCGTTACCGAGGGCGAAGTGCGGAAGCTGCGCCATAAATTGGGCGTGCGCCCGGTGTTCAAGCGCATCGACACCTGCGCCGCCGAGTTCGACGCCAAGACGCCCTATATGTATTCGACCTATGAAGCCCCCAGCTTCGGCGAGCCGGAGAATGAGGCGATGCCGTCGGATCGGCGCAAGGTCGTGATTCTGGGCGGCGGGCCGAACCGGATCGGGCAGGGGATCGAGTTCGATTATTGCTGCTGCCATGCCTGTTTCGCGCTGGCCGATGCCGGGTTCGAGACGATCATGGTCAACTGCAATCCGGAAACCGTCTCGACCGATTACGACACGTCTGACAGGCTCTATTTCGAGCCGCTGACTGCCGAAGACGTGCTCGAAATCCTTGAAGTCGAGAAGTCGAACGGCGAACTGGTCGGGGTGATCGTCCAATTCGGTGGGCAGACGCCGCTCAATCTGGCGCGGGCGCTGGAGGAAGCGGGCATTCCGATCCTCGGCACATCGCCCGACGCGATCGACCTGGCTGAGGATCGCGAGCGGTTTGCGGCGCTCGTGTCGAAGCTGGGTCTGAAGCAACCCGCCAACGGCATGGCGCGCAGCCGCGAAGAGGCGCTCGCGATTGCCGAGCGTATCGGATATCCGGTGCTGACGCGCCCCAGCTATGTGCTGGGTGGCCGGGCGATGGAGATCGTCGATGGCCCCGAACAGCTCGACGATTATATCAGGACATCGGTGCAAGTGTCTGCGGACACGCCGGTTCTGATCGACCAGTATCTGCGCGATGCGATCGAGGTCGATGTCGATGCCATCGCCGACGGGACCGATGTGGTGGTGGCGGGCGTGCTCCAGCATATCGAGGAAGCGGGCGTCCATTCGGGCGACAGCGCGTGTTCGATCCCGCCCTATTCGCTCCCCGCCGATGTCGTGGCTGAGATCGAGCGCCAGACCGAAGCGCTGGCGCGCGCGCTGGGCGTCAAGGGCCTGATGAACATCCAGTTCGCCGTCAAGGACGGCCTGGTCTATCTGATCGAAGTCAATCCGCGGGCATCGCGCACCGTGCCCTTCGTTGCCAAGGCGATCGGCGCGCCCATCGCCAAGATCGCGAGCCGGGTGATGGCGGGCGAGATGCTGGCCGACCTGCCGGTGATCGACCGCGACATCGCGCATATCGCGGTGAAGGAAGCGGTGTTCCCGTTCAACCGCTTCCCCGGCGTCGATCCAGTGTTGTCGCCGGAGATGAAATCGACCGGCGAAGTCATGGGAATCGATAGCGATTTCCCGATGGCGTTCGCCAAGGCGCAGCTGGGCGCCAGCACGACCTTGCCCGCCAAGGGCACTGCATTCGTCAGCGTAAAGGACAGTGACAAGGCAGTGGTGTTGCCCGGTGTGAAGAAGCTGACCGAACTGGGTTTCCATATCGTCGCGACCGGCGGCACGGCGGATTTCCTGGCAGGGCAGGGGATCGAGGTCGAACGCGTCAACAAGGTCGCGCAGGGGCGTCCGCATATCGTCGATCGCATCCAGGACGGCGACGTGCAGTTGATCTTCAACACGACCGAAGGCTGGCAGTCGCTGAAGGATTCGCAGTCGATCCGGGCGTGCGCGCTGACGCAGAAGATTCCCTATTTCACCACCGCGCCCGCCAGCGTCGCGGCCGCGCACGCAATCGAGGCGCTGGGCAGCCGCTCCCTTGAAGTCCGCCCTTTGCAATCCTATTATTCGCAATCGCACAATTGATCCCCGACATCGGCGTTATGTGCGGGTGGCCCGGCAAGGGCCGCCGGGGGTGGGGCGTTTTGAACTGAGGGACGGATGTGATGGCGACGGTCGAAAAGATGCCGATGCTGCAAGAGGGCTACGAGAAGCTCAGCACCGAGCTGAAGCGGCTCAAGACCGAGCGTCCGACGATCGTCGATGCGATCGAGGAAGCGCGCGCGCATGGCGACCTGTCCGAAAACGCCGAATATCATGCGGCCAAAGAACGCCAGGGCCAGGTCGAAGCGTCGATCGCCGATATCGAGGACAAATTGAGCCGTGCCCAGATCATCGACCCGAAGGAATTGTCGGGCGACAAGATCGTGTTCGGCGCCACCGTCACGCTGCTCGACGAGGACGACAAGCCGGTGAAATACCAGATCGTCGGCCAGGCAGAGGCGGACGCCAATGTCGGGCGGATCAGCTACAACTCGCCGCTAGGCCGGGCGCTGATCGGGCGCAAGGTGGACGAAGAGGTCGAAGTGACCGTGCCGTCGGGCGACAAATATTATCTGGTGTCGAAGATCGAGTTCATTTGATCCTCCGTCACGGGGTGGGGTGATGCAGGAAGCTCGAACTCCGGTTACGCTCGCGATCGCCGTCGTCACCGTGCTCGTGAGCGCATTCCTGACCCTCACCGCGAGCGAAAACTGGGCGGCCGTCGTGGCCGGCTTCATGCCCGTGCGTTGGTCAGTCGAGGTCGCGATCCCACCCAATCTGTGGGTGGTGCCTGCACTGCTGACGCCGCTCAGCGCTGCGCTGATCCATGCCGGTTTCATCCATCTCGGCTTCAACATGCTGATGCTGTGGGTGTGCGGCACCGCAAGCGAACGCGCGCTGGGCGGGCGCGGGGTGGTCGTCCTCTATCTGGTCGGTGCCTATGCCGCTGCGGCGGCGCAATGGGCGGTCGAGCCGCTGTCGGAGGTGCCGATGATTGGCGCGAGCGGCGCGGTGTCGGCAGTGGTGGGCGCCTATGCGCTGCTTTATGGGCGCCCGCGCGCAAAGGCGATCGGGCCGCTGTCGGCGCGGGCCGTGCATGTGCTGTGGCTGGCGGCGGCGTGGACGGTGCTCAACCTGCTGATCGGGGTGTTGAGCACGCAGGCCGGAATGCCGATCGCGGCGGCGGCGCATATCGGCGGGTTCGTGGTGGGGCTGGCACTAGCGCGGCCGCTGCTCGTGTGGCAGTGGAAGGGGGCCTGAGGGGAGGTCCCCCGACACCCTGATCCCGTTTGTTTCGAGCGAAGTCGAGAAACGTGAGCGTGGAGCCAAGTTCACGTTTCTCGACGTCGCTCGAAGCGAACCGATCGTTGCGCTGATTTGATTAACTTGGCGCGTCGGATGCGTTTCTCGACTTTGCTCGAAACGAACGGAGAGGAGTGCTGATTTCGACTGGCGCTCTAACGAGCGTTATCCCAACCTCAACACCGTCATCCCAGCGCAGGCTGAAATATCTCGCGTTTCGCGATACGGCCTGAGGCCCCCAGCTTTCGCTGGAGTGACGTTTGGTGAATGACGGTCAGGCAGCCGGATCTTCGACTCCCGGCTCGAGCAGGCGGTGCAGGTGCACCAGCACATATTTCATCTCTGCATCGTCGACGGTGCGCTGCGCTGCGGCGCGCCACGCCTTTTCGGCGCTTTGATAGTCGGGGAAGATGCCGACCACGTCGATATTCTTGAGGTCGGTATAGTCGAGGGTGCGGGGATCGCTGACGCGACCGCCGAAAACGAGGTGCAGCTTGCTCATAAAGGCTCCGGGAGGAAATGTTGCACCGCCCCTAAGCGCCGAACGACCGGCGCTCAAGGGGGTGTGGAGCCTATGCCGACGGTTTACTTGCGTTGACCCGCCTCGATGGCGGCCGCTTTGGCCGCGTCGAAAATGTGCGCGGCGATCGATCCGGCCTTGTCCTTTGCGCTCGACGAGTCGGGCTTCAATGACGCAAATTCGGCCTTGCCGGTGTCGCGTGCGGCGATTGCCGCCGCGGTCGCGCCTTCGGCCAGACGCTTGCCGACGGTGCCGAGCAATTCGTCCTCTTTCTGAGTCTTGGGTAGCAGCGCGCCGATGACCGCGCCCACCGCGATGCCGCCCGCGACAATTGCGAGCGGGTTGTCCTTGGCGGCCTTTTCGGCGCGGGTTGCGGCCTGTTTCACGTTTTGCTTGCCCGACCGCCAGGCGTCGCTGGCCTTTTCCTGGGCCTTGTCGATGGTGTCGTTGATGTCGCTCATGTCATGTCCTTCCTGGGCGCGAACGCGCGCCATCATGCTCCAAACTCGTCGGTATCGTCGGTGGTTGCATCGCCGTCGCCGCGTCCGATCGCACGAGCGATCGGCTTGCGTGCGAGGAGCAGGCCGACGAGGCCGATGCCCGCGGCGATCTTGCCCGGATTTTTGCGGACTGTTTCCGCGCCGGTGCGTGCGGCTGACACCGCGGTTTCGCGAACCGTTTCAACCGCTTCGTCGCGCAGCGTCGCGGGCGACAGCCGGTGCTGAAGCGTGTCGAGCGTCGATTGGAACCGCAGCCGCGCGGCGTCGCGCGTCGCCATCGCCGCGATGAGGGTCGGAGACGCGTTCATGGCTCGATCACCTCCGCAGGCTCGAGGTCTGGTCCTGCCTTTGCCCGCTGAAAATGCGATACGCCGATCTTTGCCAGTACGCCGCCGATAACGCTCGCCGCTGCAACGACGATCAGCATTGCCCAGAACGGGCCGATGATCGTCGCCAGCGACAGGACCAGCCCCACGAATAGCGCAATTAGCGCGCCGTGGAGCAACACCAGCCCGGCTACGAGAAAGATGACGCCGCTCTTCGCCGCGCGCATCCGTTCCCCGGCCAGCGCCTTCACATAGGCGAATTCCGCTCGGACATAACCTTTGCCGTCCTCGACCAGCCGACCGATCAGCGTCCCGATCCCGGCCTTTTCCTCCGGCGCATCGGTAAAATTTTCCCCCAACGACGGCATCAGGCGCCTTTGGTCCGCTGGCGCGTCGACGCCCGCTCGCCCGTATCGGCGGCGCCGTCGATCCCGGCCTTCACAACGCGCGCGATCACGAAGCCGAGCGCGGCGGCGATCCCGACGGCGACGGCCGGGCTCTTGCGGACGAATTGGCGGGTGTCCTCCAGCAATTCGTCGACATTCTTGGTGTTGAGCGTCGATGCGAACTCGTCGACGAACTTCGCGGCCGAATGGGCGTATTGGCCGTATTGCTCGCCCAGCTTTTCATCGACGGTGTTGGCGGCGTCGTCGACGAGCTTGGCGACTTCGCCGAGCGCGCCCGATGCTTTCGCTTTGCCATCATCGGCATAGAGCCGCGCCTTGTCGGCGGCGGTCTTGCCCAGCTTTCCGGCTTCGTCGCGGATCGTCCGGGTTGCGCCCTTGAAGCCGCCGGTATTGCTCTCCGTCTCGGTCAGCGGCTGGGGACGGACGGGGGTGGTGGTATCGTTCATGGGTAAAGCCCTTTCCTCACTCATCCCAACAAACCAAGCGATGCCCGCACGGTTCCATGCGCCGCGCCACTTCGTTTGCGGTTCGCGACCGTCGGGGCTAGAGGCAGCCGCGACAATCGCCTTCGCCCATGACCTAGGGAGACCGTTACGTGACCGCAATCATCGACATTCATGGCCGCCGCATCCTCGACAGCCGCGGCAATCCGACGGTCGAGGTCGATGTGCTGCTCGACGACGGCAGCTTCGGTCGCGCGGCGGTGCCCTCTGGCGCATCGACCGGCGCACACGAGGCGGTCGAACGCCGCGACGGCGACAAGAGACGGTGGATGGGCAAGGGCGTCGACGATGCGGTCGAGGCGGTCAATTCGGACATTGCCGAAGCGATCCTGGGGCTCGATGCCGAGGAACAGGCCGAAATCGACGCGGCGATGATCGAACTCGACGGCACCGAGAACAAGGGCCGTCTGGGCGCGAACGCGATCCTCGGCGTGAGCCTGGCGGTGGCAAAGGCGGCGGCGGAAGCGCGCGGGCTGCCGCTCTATCGCTATATCGGCGGGGTTCAGGCGCAGGTGCTGCCGGTGCCGATGATGAACATCATCAATGGCGGCGAACATGCCGACAACCCGATCGACTTCCAGGAGTTCATGATCGTGCCTGTCGGCGCGGAGAATATCGTCGAGGCGGTGCGCTGCGGTTCTGAGATTTTCCACACGCTGAAAAAGGGGCTGAGCGAGAAGGGGCTGTCGACCTCGGTTGGCGACGAAGGCGGGTTCGCGCCTGCGCTGGCCAGCACCACCGACGCGCTCGACTTCATCATGTCGGCGATCGAAAAGGCGGGCTACACGCCCGGCGACGACGTGATGTTGGCGCTCGACTGCGCGGCGACGGAGTATTTCAAGAACGGCAAGTACGAGATGGTCGGCGAGGGCAAATCGCTGAATCCGCTTGAGAACGCCGAGTTCCTCGCCGATCTGACGCGCCGCTATCCGATCTTCTCGATCGAGGACGGCATGGGCGAGGATGATTTCGAGGGCTGGAAGGCGCTGACCGATGTAATCGGCGACAAGGTTCAGCTGGTCGGCGACGATCTGTTCGTGACCAACCCCAAGCGCTTGGCGATGGGGATCAAACAGGGGCTGGCGAACTCGTTGCTGGTCAAAGTCAACCAGATCGGCACGCTGACCGAAACGCTGGAAGCGGTCACGCTGGCGCAGCGTTCGGGTTATACCGCGGTCATGTCGCACCGTTCGGGCGAGACCGAGGATGCGACGATCGCCGATCTGGCGGTCGCGACGAACTGCGGTCAGATCAAGACCGGCAGCCTCGCGCGGTCGGACCGGCTGGCGAAGTACAACCAGCTGATCCGCATTGAGGAGGAACTGGGTTCGACGGCGCGTTATGCCGGGCGCAGCGTGTTGCGGTGATCTAAATTCCTCCCCCGCCGGGGGAGGTGGCGGTGCGAAGCACTGACGGAGGGGGTCTGCCACAAAGCGCAACGCTTGTCGCACCCCCTCCACCATGCTGCGCATTTTCCTCCTCCCCCGGTGGGAGAGAAATTTCAGAACAACCGCCCCCCATTCGGCATAGTCTCACTCGGCCCGACCAGCACGACCGCGCCGTCCGCGTCCGGGAAACCGAGCGTCAGCACTTCCGACAGTAACGGCCCGATCCGGCGTGGGGGGAAGTTCACGACCGCCGCGACCTGACGCTCGACCAGCGCTTCGGGCGAATAATGATCGGTGATCTGCGCGCTGGACCGTTTCTCCCCGATCGTCCCGCCGAAATCGATGCGCAGCTTGAACGCGGGTTTGCGCGCTTCGGGAAAATCCTCGACCGCGACGACCGTGCCCACGCGGATATCGACCTTCAGGAAATCGTCGAAGCCGACGGGGTCGCTGACGGGTGCATCGGCGGTATGATTGACGTGCATCGGTTTCGTTTCGCGGTGAAATCGCGCCAGCCCGCTTGATCGGGCAGCGGGTCGCGCACTAAGCAAGCACATGGCCCCGAACAACCAGTCCCGCATGGTCGCGATGCTCAAACGGGCAGGGCCGCCCGCATTCGGCATCATCTTCATGGGCTTTTTCATCTATTTCGCGCTTGCCGGGCCGAACGGCGTGCTCGCCTACCGCGAGTATGACCGCCAGCTGGAGGCGCGGCAGAAGGAATATGCCGAGCTGGACAAGAAGCGGTCGGAATTGCGCAATCGGGTGGAGCAGCTCGATCCGCGACGGGCCAACCCGGACATGGTGGACGAGCTGGTGCGCAAGGAATTGAACGTGGTTCACCCGGATGAGGTGATCATTCCCATCGATTGAAGGTCAGTCCAGGTCCGTTCGTCCCGAGCGCAGCCGAGGCATTCTCGCTCCGCTCGAAAAGTCCCTCGACTTCGTTCGGGACGAACGGATGATGGTGATAGCCGTCTTCCCCTACGGAACTCCGCCACCCCGGTTGCAGTTTCCGCTGCATCCGGCCTATAGGCACCTTCCTTTCCACTCCCCGGACGAGGGCATTCATATCGTGGCCAAAGCACCGGCGCGCAGCCGTCAAAGCGAACCTCCCGTGACCAACCGTGAACGTCCGGCCGAGCCGAAGCGTTACGAGGCGTCGAAGGAGGAGCTTCTGGAATTCTATCGCCAGATGCTGCTCATCCGCCGGTTCGAGGAAAAGGCGGGGCAGCTGTACGGGCTGGGCCTGATCGGCGGCTTCTGTCACCTCTATATCGGTCAGGAAGCGGTCGCGGTCGGGCTTCAGTCCGCGCTTGAGGTCGGCAAGGATTCGGTCATCACCGGCTATCGCGACCACGGCCACATGCTGGCCTACGGCATCGACCCCAACGTCATCATGGCCGAACTGACTGGCCGCGCCGCCGGGATTTCGAAGGGCAAGGGCGGGTCGATGCACATGTTCTCGACCGAGCATAAATTTTACGGCGGCCACGGCATCGTCGGCGCTCAGGTGTCGCTGGGCGCAGGCCTTGCCTTCAAGCACAAATATGCCGGCGATGGCGGCGTCTGCCTTGCCTATTTCGGCGATGGCGCGGCCAATCAGGGGCAGGTCTATGAAGCATTCAACATGGCCGAGCTGTGGAAGCTGCCGTGCATCTTCGTCATCGAGAACAACCAGTATGCGATGGGCACGTCGGTCAACCGCGCTTCGTCCGAGGACCAGCTTTACAAGCGCGGCGAATCGTTCCGCATCCCCGGCATCCAGGTCGACGGGATGGACGTGCTCGCGTGTCGCGGCGCGATCGAGACCGCGCTCGAATGGGTGCGGGGCGGCAAGGGACCGATCATCCTTGAGATGAAGACCTATCGCTATCGCGGGCATTCGATGTCCGACCCGGCCAAATATCGCAGCCGCGACGAGGTTCAGGCGGTGCGCGACAAGTCCGACCCGATCGAGGCGGTCAAGCGCGAGCTGGAACGGGCGGGCGTCAAGGAAGACGAGATCAAGAAGATCGACGCCGAGATCAAGAAGATCGTGAACGCCAGCGCGGACTTCGCCGAAAGCGCACCGGAGCCCGAGCCGAGCGAATTGTACACCGAAGTTCTGGTGGAGACCTACTGAGATGGCGATCGAACTGAAGATGCCGGCGCTGTCGCCCACGATGGAAGAAGGCACGCTCGCCAAGTGGCTCGTCAAGGAAGGCGACACGGTCAAGTCCGGCGACATCATGGCCGAGATCGAAACCGACAAGGCGACGATGGAATTCGAAGCCGTCGATGAGGGCACGATCGCCAGGATCGTCGTCGCCGAGGGCACCGATAACGTGAAGGTTGGCACCGTCATCGCGGTGCTCGCCGAGGAAGGCGAGGACGCGAGCGAAGCGGCTTCTGCCAAAGCCGAGACGCCGAAGCAGGAAGAAGCGCCCGCCAAAACCGACGCCAAGGTCGAGGATTCGGCGCATCCGGCACAGGACAAGGTGGAAACTGGCGCGCGCCAGTTGTTCGACGCCGCCGAGGCGAAGGGCAAGCGCGACCCGGAAATCCCCGAGGGCACCGAAATGGTGAAGACCACGGTGCGCGAGGCGCTGCGCGACGCGATGGCCGAGGAAATGCGCGCCGACGACCGCGTATTCGTGATGGGCGAGGAAGTCGCCGAATATCAGGGCGCGTACAAGGTCACGCAGGGCCTGCTCGACGAGTTCGGCGCGCGCCGGGTGATCGACACGCCGATCACCGAATATGGCTTCGCCGGCGTCGGCACCGGCGCGGCGATGGGCGGGCTTCGTCCGATCGTCGAGTTTATGACGTTCAACTTCGCGATGCAGGCAATCGACCACATCATCAATTCGGCGGCCAAGACCAATTACATGTCGGGTGGCCAGATGCGCTGCCCGATCGTGTTCCGCGGCCCCAATGGCGCGGCAAGCCGGGTCGGCGCACAGCATAGCCAGAATTACGGGCCGTGGTATGCCAGCGTTCCCGGCCTGATCGTGATCGCGCCCTATGACGCGGCGGACGCCAAGGGTTTGCTCAAGGCTGCGATCCGCAGCGAAGACCCGGTCGTATTCCTCGAAAACGAGCTGATGTACGGGCGCAGCTTCGACGTGCCCAAGCTCGACGATTTCGTGCTGCCGATCGGGAAGGCGCGGATCATGCGCGAAGGCAAGGACGTGACGTTGGTCAGCTATTCGATCGGCGTCGGCGTATCGCTGGAAGCCGCCGAAAAGCTGGCCGAAGAGGGGATCGAGGCGGAAGTCATCGACCTGCGCACGCTACGCCCGCTCGACACCGAAGCCGTGCTCGAAAGCCTGAAAAAGACCAACCGCCTGGTGGTGGTCGAGGAAGGCTGGCCGACCTGCTCGATCGCAAGCGAAATCGCCGCGGTGGTGATGGAGCAGGGCTTCGACGACCTCGATGCACCGGTGCTGCGCGTCACCAACGAGGACGTGCCGCTGCCCTATGCGGCGAATCTCGAAAAGCTGGCGTTGGTCGACGCCCCGCGCGTCGTCGCGGCGGTAAAGAAGGTGACGTACAGGGATTGATCGATTTTTCGGGGGCCGCCTGGCGGTCCCCGGTCAATCCGTCACGCGGTGTAGAGATCGCACGTGGCGCGTTGCGCGGTCGGCGACGGGTTGAACACCTGGCTGAAATCCCGGTTGTCCCGCACGATGAACGATGCGGTATAGTGGATACGGCCGGGGACGATGCCGTAAAAATCGATGATCGGACGATAATCGTAGTTGATCTCCACGAACATCACGCCTGAATTATTGGGCGCGCGCACGCGGCGCCCGGTCGGTCCCATACCGTCGGTCATGACCGTCCCTGCAAATGACGGACCCGGCTGGGTTCCGGCACTGGTGGGTGCGGTGCCGTAGCTGGAATCGTAATTCAGACCCGATCGTTTGCCGACACAACGCTGCCAGTGGATGCGCTGCGTACCGCTGCCGTCCGCTTCCAGACTTGATAGCGTGATCCGTCCGCGTTCGGTCAGTTGCAGGGATTCGCCCTGTAGTCGGACCGCTTGCAGCACGTCGTTGATATCGGCTTCGCGCAGCTGCTGGGTGGCCAGCGCGGTTCGTTCGCCAACGCGCGAGGCATTGTCTGCAAGGTTGAGGGCAATCTGGCTGACCCGCATGTTCGTAACCGCAAGGTTGGCGGTTTCGATTCCCAGCACGCCCAGCATCAGCACCAGTGGCAGCGTGAAGGCAAATTCGATCAGCGCAAGACCGCTGCGGTCGCGGCGCAGCGCCCAAGCCGACTGAATGATGGTGCTGCGGGGGGCGGTCATGTGCATATCGTCCGAACGATCTGGGTTGCCTGGGTGGCATAGGGCTGGTTCTTGATCAGCGTTTCCGCCGTCATCGTCGCGTTCTTTTCCCAGCCGAGTAGTTGCGCCACTGGAAACGGGCGGGGATAGGTGACGCGAATGCGATAACGGGTGACGTCGCTCGCGCCGCCCTGACTGGCGATGCCGGGATCGACATCCCAGCGGCTGTTATTGTTGATGTCGTCGAAGCACTCGCCGGGGTCGCGAACGCCGTTGCCGTTGCTGTCGGTAAAGCGTTCGGGACGGACGCTCGCGAAATTATGATAGGATGCGCGCGAGGACACATGCGTGGCGCGGGGCGCGACGGCGTGGACCTGTTCCATCACCAGCGCATCGATGTCGACTGCCCGGTCGCCGCCGCCCTGGATCGCTGAATCGCGCGCTGCCTTCTGGACGGCGCCGCTCAGCACCGACTGGGCGTAGACGGTATACATCAACTCACCCAGACCCATGATCAACAGAATCATGACCGGCGCGACCATCGCGAATTCGACGATGGTGATGCCGCGCGTATCGCGGGGAAGGGATGCAAGGCGAGCCAGTCCGGTCATTGATCGATCCGCAGCATGGCGACCTGTTGCGCGATCTGGCGGAAGGCGGCCTGCAATTCGGCCTCGTTGCCGGCGGTGAAAGCATGATTGCCCGGCGTCGCGCAGGCGCGCAGGTCGTCGTTCAGCCCGGTGCTGAACGCGACGACCCAGACGGTGATGTTCAGCCGTTCGCGAGCATATTGGCAAACGGCTCGGAACCGGGCCGAGTGACGCGCCTCCATCGTCGCAGTGCCGGTCCCGCCGCCGACGCGGTTGTCGTACCGCTGGATACCATAGAGGCCGTAGATGTCGGCATTCGGTGCGAGTTGTCCGTCGGTCATGAAAATAATGTGACGACGGGGATTGGGACGCCCCGGATTAGGGGCCGTATCGGCTGCGAAAATGCCGTTTGGCGACAACATCCGGGTGCCCCAGATCATGCCGACATCGTGATAGGTGCCGCCATGCGGGCGGAAGTTATTGGCGTTCACGTAAGCCGATACCTGCGCGGCGGTCATTTCGCTGAGCCTGCGCGCGGCGGGGGGGCATGCCGCGAAGCCGCCGGGTGCGCGCAAGGCTCCGTCATAGGGGCTCCATGCGGATCGCGCCTCGAACCAGGCGTCCGTGTTGGAAGAGTCGACCCAGTTGTTGCCGTTACGGCCCCATGTGACGTCGGGCCAGGCCGGTTTCCAGCGTGTTGCATCGGAATTGGGGATCAGGTCCGGGTTTAGGTCGGCGGGCAGACTGGCAACGTCGAAACTCGTCGCAGTGGTGGTCTGCCTTTCCTCGATGCAACCGTTCCAACTCGTACGCGATCCGTCCAGACGTGCAGGATCGACTATGGTCGTACCGTTGCTCAAGGTGTTGTAGTAACCGGAAATATCGAGCTCGACCGGTTCAAATCGCCAATTTGCCCGCATGTTACGCTGAGTGGCGCGACAGCGATTATTGGGTGCGTCCCAATATGCGTCAGTATAGGCGGTCGCGGTGCCATCACTGTTGTAACCGGTTGCGGGAACGCGGGCATTCGCCGCGCTCGCGCAGTTTGCGCTGGTATATCCAGTTCGCGTAACCGTGCTCGACGATTGCTGCGCATCGCCAATCACGCGACGAGAGTTATAGGTATGCCTTGTCCTGAGCATATGCTGTGCCGGAATGGCCCCACCGACATTAACCGACGAGGCATAGGGCACGAAGCCGTAGCGGATGCGGGTAGATGGGTCGGCATTCGTGCGGACTGTCGCTTCGAAGTCGACGACCGCCTCCCGCAGTGCCTGCATCCGCGAACCGGACAATTCGGTTGCCGAATAGCGCGTCACGCCATTGTCGATATAGCTGCTGTTTCCGGGTGCGCAGTCGCTTTCCGGGCGACAGGCCATCGAACCCGTCACGTCGAGCACGAACATGATATCGCTGTCGGCGACGTCGTACCGCGCTTCGCAGGTGACGGTCAGCGTGATGTTGCTCGCGTCGAACATCCGCATGATCGTCATCGGCACGGTGGCCGACGCGGTGCCGCGCACCTGTTGATCGGCCGTCTTACTCGGCACGAAGGTCACGTTGCTCGTGCCAAGCCAGCCCCGTTCGAAATTATTGTCGAAAAACGCGATGGCCTGTTCGGCGGCGACGGTCTCCAGCGTTGTCGAAGCGCTTGGCTGCATCGCTTTTCGCCCGGCCAGCACTCCGGCATCGCAGGCCTGCTGCAACCGGCTTTTGACGACATAGGTTCGCGCGGTATCGACGCCCGATCCCACCAGTGCCGCCATCGGAATCATCGCGGCAGCCATGATCGCCAGCGTATTGCCGC
Source organism: Pseudomonadota bacterium (assembly GCA_023418595.1). Classification (GTDB taxonomy): domain Bacteria; phylum Pseudomonadota; class Alphaproteobacteria; order Sphingomonadales; family Sphingomonadaceae; genus Sphingomonas. The sequence continues at coordinate 26,865 of JAEZZI010000030.1, read as the reverse complement.
CGGTATCGCTGCGCAGTCTGCGCAGCGTGCCCCGCGATGCCATTTTGCCGCGCGCTTCGTCGTTCCACATGCGATGTCTCGCGCCAATTAGTCCGGTCCAGCGTGCAGCTATGCGGGGAAAAGGATAAAATTGGGTTGAAGCCGAAGGATGAACGACGGATTAGATATTGGCCCCAAACGGTTCCGTGATACGGGCAGACCATGTCTCCCTCAGACGTCCTCAACGATCCCGAACGGACGCTCGCGCTGACCTATGCGCCGCCGGAAGCGCGTGATCCGCTGGCGGCGTTGCTCGGCCTGGACGAGGCATTGGCGGCCCTGCTTCGCTCGACGACCGAACCGGCGATCGCGCAGATCCGGCTGGCCTGGTGGCGTGAACGGCTGGGCGAGCTGGGGCCCGCCGCGCCGCCCGCGATGCCGGTGCTGCAATCGGTTTCGGATCAAATTGTCGCGCGCGGCATTGCTGGCGACCGACTGGTGGCGATCGTCGAGGGGTGGGAAGTGTTGATCGAGGCCGAACGGCTCGACCGGGATGCGCTGTCGCAGTTCGCCGAACAGCGTGGGGGAAGGCTGTTTGCGATCGGCGCCGAATTGCTTGGCGCCAAGACCGCGCCGGGTGCGGGCGAGGGATGGGCGCTGGCCGACCTTGCCACGCACCTGACCGCGCAGGACGAAGCCATGCTGGCGCGTGAAATGGCGATCGAGCATCTGGGCCGGACGACGGGCCGCTGGCCGCGTCGGACCCGCGCCTTGGGTGCGCTGGCGGCGATTGCGCGCATGAACATGGACCTGCCGATGGGAACCCAGCCGTCCATCGGATCGCCCCGGCGTGTCGCACGGCTTGCATGGATGCGGCTGACCGGGCGGTAGAGGGTTGCCACGTCGCGACCAGTCGTTAGCCTGTCGCCCATCGACAGCGGCGGATGGGGACGACGATGTTGCGGTTCTTTGCAGGGGTGGTGTCGACGTTGCTGCTGGTGACCGCGGGGCTGGTCGTCTATCGCGGATGGGCGGCGGACGATCCGGTGATCGCGCCCGCTCCACCCCCGCGGCTCGCGCCCGAACAGCCGGTTCAATATGGCGTGCTCGAAGAGGTGGCGGTGCCCAAGGCGCCGGCCAAGACGCGCGAAGAGCGTCGGTTCGACCGATACGACAAGGATCGCAACGACCGGATCACGCGCGAGGAATATCTGGCGTCGCGGCGCAAGGCGTTTGCGCGGCTGGATACGAACGGCGACGGGCGGCTGGATTTCGAGGAATGGGCGGTGCGGACGACGACGCGCTTTGCGACCGCCGATGCCGACAAGTCGGGGACGCTTACGCGCGCCGAGTTCCTGAAGACCGCGCCAAAGCGCCGGACGCCCGCCAAGACCCGGTGCATCTGTCCGCCACCGGGCGGGGATGACGGCGAGGAGTAGGTCGCGTCATTGCGAGCGTAGCGACGCAATCCAGTGATGCGCGCGGCGCGATGGCTTGTTTCGCTACGCTCGCAATGACGGTGGGGGGGATAGGCGGCGCTCTCCGCCGTTTCAGCAGTTGATCGCGGCTTCGAACAGGCAGCGGAAGCGTTCGGTGCGGAACTGGCAGGGTTCGGCCTCGCACATGCCATCGACCTGCATGATCGTGCGAAGCACGCCGATCCCCATCAGCACCGCGAGCAACATGTTGGCGCGCATTTCGCCTTCGGGACCGCCGATCAGTTTGGCCATCGGGTCGAGCACGTCGCGGTGGATCAGTTCGCGGATCACCGCGCCTGCCTGGGGAGAGGAAGCGGAACGGAGCATGATGATGAACATTTCCATCCGCTGTGCGCGGTCCTCCTCCTCATCTGCCTCGATGAGGTTGGCGAGAAACCGGGGAAGTTCTTCGATACTCTTGGGTTCGCTGAACGTGTCGGGGCGCTTTTCATGCGTAAGGACCTCGCGAAACAGCCCTTCCTTACCACCGAAATAGCGGCTGATGAGCGCGACATCGACACCCGCATCGCCCGCAATGTCGCGCAATCCGACGCTTTCGTAGCTGTCTTTCAAAAAACGGTCATGCGCCGCCGATAGGATCGCGTCGCGCGTTGCCGCTGCGTCGCGCCTGCGCGCTTGAATTGCCGGTGCCATGTCATCCCCCAATAAACCTAATCGGCCATAAATCAACAGCCGTTGACTTGATGCTGCGGTGCAGCTAGCAGCCCCATGCTGAAGATCGCATGACTTGGCCGCTCACGCCAGGTTCATCGGTCCCCCCTGGTTTCGAAAGCGCGAAAAACAGATGGCATTTGAGAAGGTAAGCGTCCGAAAGGGACTGGCGCTGGCGGCTCTGCTGATGGTGGCTGCCTGTTCGGGCGGCGAGGGCGAATCGGCAGCCGGCGGTCCCGGCGGGATGCCGCAGCTGCCGGTGACGGTCGCCAATCCGCTGGTTCGCGAAGTTACCGAGTGGGACGATTATGTCGGCCGCTTCGAAGCGATCGAGAATGTCGAGGTGCGCCCGCGCGCCTCGGGCTTCCTGGAGCGCGCGCATTTCATCGACGGTCAGTTCGTGCGCCGGGGGCAGTTGCTGTTCACCATCGACGCGCGGCCCAGCCAGGCGGCGCTCGACCAGGCGCGCGCCCAGCTGGCGCGGGCTCAGGCGACGCTGACCAATGCGCGCACCGAACTCGCCCGTTCGCGTACGCTGGCCGCAGCGCAAGCCGCGAGCCAGGAAGAGGTCGAAGCCCGCACCGCCGCGGTCCGGGCGGGCGAGGCCGATGTCGCCGCCGCGCGCGCCGCGATCCGCGCATCCGAACTCAATGTCGGATTTACCCGTGTCACCGCGCCGATTTCGGGCCGGGTGTCGCAGCGACTGGTCGATCCGGGAAATTCGGTGACCGCCGACCAGACCATCCTGACGACGATCGTGTCGGTCAACCCGTTGCATTTCACCTTCGAGGGATCGGAAGCGAGCCTGCTCGAATACGAACGGCGCGGCGAAACGCTGGTCGGGTCGCCGGTGCGGATCAAATTGCAGGGCAGCGACAATTATAGCTATACCGGGCGCATCGACTTCGTCGACAATGCGCTGAGCACCGGATCGGGCACGATCCGGGTGCGCGCGGTGGTGCCCAATTCGGACAATCTGTTGCGTCCGGGCCTGTTCGGCCAGTTGCAGCTAGCCGCGTCGGAGCCTGCGCCGGCGATCCTCGTGCCCGACACCGCGATCGTCACCGATGGCGCGCGTCGCGTCGTCTATGTCGTCGATGCGAAGAATGTGGTGCAGGCGCGTCCCGTCGAACTCGGCGCGGTGGTCGATGGCCTGCGCGTGATCCGATCGGGGCTTCGCCAGCAGGACCGCATCGTCGTCGGCGGCATCCAGCGGGCGCGACCCGGTGCGCCGGTTCAGGCGCAGCCCGGCAGGATCGGGCCGAACGGTCAGGTCGTGACGCCGCAGCGTCAGGGGCAGGGTCAGCCCGCGCAGGGCGGAGCGCCCGCCGGTGCCGCGCCCGCAGCGAAGAAGTAAGGCGGAGTCCGCGCACGTGAACATCAGCCGCTTCTTCATCGATCGACCGATTTTCTCGGCGGTCATCGCGATCTTCATCACGCTGATCGGCATCTTTGCCTATCCGCAGCTGCCGCTGGCGCAATATCCCGAGATCGCGCCGCCGACGATCACCATCAACGCCGCCTATCCCGGCGCGTCGTCGGAAACGATCGCGGAGACGGTCGCCGCCCCGCTTGAGCAGGAGATCAACGGGGTGGAGGGGATGCTGTATCTGCAATCCTCGTCCACGCAGGGTGCTGCTGGGATCACAGTAACCTTCCAGCCCGGCACCGACCTCGACGCCGCGCAGGTGCTGGTCCAGAACCGCGTCGCGCTTGCCGAGCCGCGCCTGCCCGAACAGGTCCGGCAAGTCGGGATTCAGGTGAACAAGCAGGAATCGGGATTCCTGATGATCGTCGCGCTGACGTCCACGGACCCGGCGGTCGATATCGATTATGTCGGCAACTATGCCAATTCGACGCTGCGCGACCGGCTGCTGCGGCTCGAAGGCGTCGGCGGCGTCCAGATTTTCGGCGGCGGCAATTATTCGATGCGCGTGTGGATCGACCCCGACCGGGCGGCTGCGCGCAACCTGACCGCGACCGAAATCGTGACCGCGCTCCAGACCCAGAACGTCCAGGTCGCGGGCGGTTCGGTCGGCGCGCCGCCCTATGGCACCGGCAATCCGGCGTTCGAACTGCCGATCGAGGTGCGCGGTCGGCTGACCACGCCCGAGGAATTCGCCAATGTCGTCATCAAGACCGATACGGCCACGGGCGCGATCACGCGCGTGAAGGACGTGGCGCGGGTCGAACTGGGCAGCCAGGAATATGGCGTGCGCGGCGTATTCGACGGACGCGAGGGCGTCGGCATGGCGGTCATCCAGCAGCCCGGCGCGAACGCGCTGAACGCCGCCAATTTGGTGCTGGAGGAAGTCGAGGCCGCGTCGGCGGAATTCCCGCCGGGCATGCAATATTCGATCCCCTTCAACCCCACCGAATATGTGCAGGCGTCGGTGTCGGCGGTGCAGAGCGTGCTGGTCGAAGCGATCTTCCTGGTCGTCATCGTCATCATGGTGTTCCTGCAAACCTGGCGCGCAGCGATCATCCCGATCATCGCGATTCCCGTGTCGCTGATCGGCACCTTCGCGGTGCAGCTTATGCTCGGCTATTCGATCAACTCGCTGTCGCTGTTTGCGCTGGTGCTCGCGGTCGGGATCGTCGTCGACGACGCGATCGTCGTGGTCGAGGCGGTGGAAAAGCATATCCGCGAAGGGCTGACCCCGCTGGAGGCTGCGCACCGGACGATGCACGAAGTGTCAGGCGCGCTGATCGCGATCAGCCTGGTGCTGGTGGCGGTGTTCGTGCCGACCGCATTCGTGCCGGGTATACCGGGCATCTTCTATCAGCAATTTGCGGTCACGATCGCGGCGGCGACGGTGTTTTCGCTCATCACATCGCTGACATTGTCACCGGCGCTGGCGGCGCTGTTGCTCAAACCGCATCGGGAACATCACGATACGCCCGGAAACCCGATCATGCGGTTCGGACGTCGCGCGGCGGACAAATTCAATACCGGGTTCGACAAGCTGTCGGACAAATACGGGCGCACTACCGCGACCCTGGTGCGCAAGACCGGCATGATGCTGATCATCTATGCCGTACTGCTGGCATTTACCGGGTGGCGGCTGACCGACACGCCAACCGGGTTCATCCCCGATCAGGATCAGGGCGTGCTGATCGGCGTCGTCCAGTTGCCGCCGGGCGCATCGCTTGACCGCACCAGCGAAGTGCTGGCGCGCGCGCAGCAGGTCGTGGGCGGGGTCGACGGCGTGGCCAGCGTCACGACCTTTGCGGGTCTCGACGGATCGAGCTTCTCGACCGCATCCAACGCGGGCACGATGTTCATCCGCCTGACCGACTGGAGCGAGCGTGGCGGCGAATTGAGCGCAGCGTCGCTGTCCGGGCAATTGTCGGGCGCGATGGCGATGGCACTGCCGGAGGCGAACGCCTTCGTGATCGCACCGCCCGCCGTGCAGGGCCTTGGTACCGGTAACGGTTTTACCATGATGATCCAGGCGACCGAGGGCGGCAGCTATCGCGATCTGGAACAGGTGACGGGTGCGATGATGGGCGGGGCGCAGAACGTGCCCGAGGCGACGCAGGTCTTCTCGCTGTTCAACACCGGATCCCCGCGCATCTTCGCCGATGTCGATCGCGACAAGGCGCAGTTGCTCGGCGTTCAGCCGAACCAGGTCTACGCGACGCTTGGCACCTATCTGGCGTCGACCTATGTCAACGACTTCAACTTCCTCGGGCGCACCTTCCGCGTAACGGCGCAGGCGGAACCTTCGGCGCGCAGCACGCTGGAGGATGTCGGGCGGCTTCAGGTGCGTTCGTCGTCGGGCGAGATGGTGCCGCTCAATTCGGTCGCCACCTTCCGCAACGACAGCGGACCGACGCGCGTCGTCCGCTACAACCTGTTCCCTGCGGTCGAATTGCAGGGTCAGGCGGCACCGGGCGTGTCGTCGGGCGCGGCATTGTCGGCGATGGAGAATCTGGCGGCCGAAACGCTGCCGCCAGGCTTCAATTACGAATGGACCGGCCTTGCCTATCAGGAAAAGGCAGCCGGGAGCAGCGCGGTGCTGATCTTCCTGCTGGCGGTCGTGTTCGTATTCCTGGTGCTGGCGGCGCAATATGAATCGATCCCGCTGCCGATCGCCGTCATCCTGATCGTGCCGATGTGTATCCTTGCGGCGATGATCGGGGTGAACCTGCGCGGCCTGGACAACAACATCCTGACTCAGGTCGGGCTGGTGGTACTGATAGCGCTGGCGGCGAAGAACGCCATCCTGATCGTCGAATTCGCCAAACAGGCCGAAGAAGAGCTGGGGATGAACCCGCTCGATGCAGCGGTTCATGCCGCGCGGTCGCGCCTGCGCCCGATCCTGATGACCAGCTTCGCGTTCATCTTCGGCGTGCTGCCGCTGGCGATCGCGACCGGCCCCGGCGCGGAAATGCGCCAGGCGCTGGGCACCGCGGTCGTGTTCGGGATGCTGGGGGTGACCTTCTTCGGCCTGATCTTCACGCCCGTTTTCTACGTCGTGATGCGCAGGCTGGGCGACATGGTGCCGTGGCGGCGCCAGACCGAGGCGGTGTATCCGACCAGCTATGGCGGGACGGCGCACGCCTCGATCAACGAGCCGGACGACAACAACGATAATGGCGCGGCGCCCCTGGGCGGCCCGACGCCGGAGACTTCGCGATGATCCGCTCCCTGATGCTCGCCACCAGCGCGCTCGCGCTCAGCGCCTGCGCGATCGGTCCGACCTACATGTCGCCCGAGACGGCGGCGCCCGCGCAGAACGCGTTTCTGGAACAGGGCAAGTCGCCCGCCTTCACCGGCGATCAGCCGCCGGGCGAATGGTGGAGCCTGTTCGGCGACCCGACGCTCGACGCGCTCGTCCAACAGGCACTGGCGGCGAACACCGACCTGCGCGTGGCCGCCGCCAATCTGCGTCAGGCGCGCGCGGTGTTGCAGGAAGCGCGGGCGGGGCGGCTGCCCTCCACCGACATTTCTGCCAGCGCGGGTTATGCGCGCCAGCCAGGCGCTGCGACCGGCAACTTCGGACCGGTCGAGGGCGAAAGCTATGATGTCGGGCTGGACGTTGGATACCAGATCGACCTGTTCGGTCGCGTCGGCAGCGCGATCCGCGCGGCGGATGCAGATGCCGACGCGGTGCAGGCGGCGTTCGACCTGACCCGGATCACCATCGCCGCGGAAACCACGCGGGCCTATGCCGATGTCTGCGCGTTCAATCGCCAGCTTGCGGTCGCGCAGGAGACGATCCGCATTCAGGAGCGCACCTTCGACCTGACCCGGCGGCTATTTGAGGGCGGTCGCGCGACGCGGCTGGAGACGGGGCAGGCGGGCGCGCTGCTCGAACAGACCCGCGCGGCGTTGCCCAGCCTTCAGGCCGAGCGGTCGGCGGCGCTTTATCGTCTGGCGGTGCTGACCGGGCGTCCGCCGTCGGAAGCGCCCCAGGCGGCGCTCGCGTGCCAGTCGCCACCCGAACTGGATCAGGCTATTCCGGTGGGCGACGGAGCCTCGCTGCTCGCGCGCCGTCCCGATATCCGCCGGGCCGAACGCCAGTTGGCGGCGTCGAGTGCGCGCGTGAACGTCGCGACGGCCGGTCTTTATCCCAGCATCAGCATCGGCGGATCGGTAGGGTCGACCGCGACCTCGATCGGCGGGATCGGGTCGAGCGATTCGTTCCGTTTCTCGCTCGGGCCGCTGATTTCGTGGAGCTTCCCCAACATGGCGGTGGCGCGCAGCCGCGTGCGCCAGGCGGAGGCAGGCGCGGAGGCCGCGCTCGCGACGTTCGACGGGACATGGCTGGCCGCACTTCAGGAAACCGAGAGCGCGTTAGCGCGCTATGCGGGCGAACTCGACCGGCTGGCGTCGCTGCGGCGCGCGGCGACCGAGGCAGGCGAGGCGGCGCGGATCGCGCGGCTGCGTTACGAAGCCGGGCGCGAGAATTTTCAGGTCGTGCTGGAAGCCGAGCGTACGCTGGCGCAGATCGAGGCGACCATCGCCCAGTCGGAGCAACAGCGGTCGAACAATCTGGTGACGCTGTTCCTCGCGCTTGGCGGCGGGTGGCAGGAGCCGTTGCCGCCGGCCTGACCTCTCCCCATCGTCGCCCCAGCGAAAGCCGGGGCATCTGGCCGTATGGATGCGGCCTGATATGCCAGCTTTTGCTGGCATGACGCTGTTGGGGCGAATGACCTTACGGCGCGGTATCGTCCTGATTTTTGGTGACGCCGCCGGTTCCGGCGACGCCATCGGGCGCGCCCGTCGGCTCAAGCGGGGTTTTCTCTCCGGCAGTCGCGCCGCCGGTGCCGCCGTCGATATTCTCGACATCACTGTTGGCGCCTGCCGTGCCTTGGGTCACATCGACGCGGACGTCGTGATTGTCGGACGGCATGCTGTCGGGATGGGGATCGCGATTGCGGTCGGTCATGCTGATGGTCCGTTATGCGACGGGCTGACCGGGCGCGACGGGAGGACCGCCTGGCGATGGGGCCGGCACGTCGACATCGGGTCCGGGCGGCGGCAATTCGGTCGGGGTCGGCGTCGGGTCGGGAGACTGACCCGGCATCGGCGGCGTCTCGGCAGGAGGCTCGGTCGGACGGCCTGGTTGCGGCACGGGCGGTTCTTTCTGTGGGATCGGGGGTTCGACGGGCATGATACGCATCTCCTTCTCGTTTCTTCGTCAACGAACGAACGGCACAGCCGTTGCGTGATCCCGCCGCTTGCCAGCACGTATGCGGCTGCTATAGACGCCGCCGACCTGCGGTGACCCGATGCGGGCGTGGCGGAATTGGTAGACGCGCTGGTTTTAGGTACCAGTATCGAAAGATGTGGGGGTTCGAGTCCCTTCGCCCGCACCAGTCCCGGTAACGGCTGCGTGCGGGGTCACCCGTGAAATTCAGATGATTAGGTGAAAGTGCCGAGGATGCAGACTGTCGAGACGTTGAACGAAGGCCTGAAGCGCGCCTACACGTTGACCATCACGGCCAAGGATATCGATTCCAAGGTCGATGCCGAAGTGAAGCGCGTCGCGCCCCAGGTGCGGATGCCCGGCTTCCGTCCCGGCAAGGTTCCCGCGAACCTGGTGCGCAAGATGCACGGCGAGGCACTGGCGCAGGACGCGCTCAATTCGTCGATCCAGGATGGCGTTCAGAAGCTGATCGCCGACAAGAAGCTGCGCCCCGCGATCCAGCCTTCGGTCGAGCTGGGCGAAGGCTATGCCCCCGGCAAGGATGCCGAGGTAAAGGTCGCGCTGGAAGTGCTGCCTGACGTGCCCGCGCCCTCGATCGACGGCCTGAAGCTGGAGCGCCTGACGGTGCCCGCGGACGATGCCGTCGTCGACGCGCAGCTCGAACAGCTTGCCGGACAGCAGAAGTCGTTCAGCGACGCGCCCAAGACGCGCAAGGCGCAGACCGGCGACCAGGTGACGATGGATTTCGTCGGCAAGGTCGACGGCGTCGCATTCGACGGCGGCACCGGCGAGGACATGGCGGTCGAAATCGGTTCGGGCCGCCTGATTCCCGGTTTCGAAGACCAGCTTGTCGGCGTGAAGGCGGGCGACGAAAAGCAGATCACCGTCACCTTCCCGGCCGATTACGGCGTCGATACGCTGTCGGGCAAGGACGCGACCTTCGACCTCAAGATCAAGGCGGTGAAGATCGCCGGCGAGACCAAGATCGACGACGAATTTGCGAAGAATCTGGGTCTGGAAAGCCTGGACCAGCTGAAAGGGCTGTTGAAGGGCCAGGTAGAGCAAGAACTGAACGGGCTGACGCGCACCCATATGAAGCGCAAGCTGCTCGATCAGCTGGCCGGAACCCATGATTTCGACGTGCCGCCGTCGATGGTAGAGGCGGAATTCCAGCAGATCTGGGCGCAGCTCGAACAGGAAGCGAGCCGAGAGGAAGACCCCGAAGCCGCGAAAAAGGAACTGGAAGCCGAGCGCGACGAATATCACGCGATCGCCGTCCGCCGCGTCCGCCTGGGGCTGCTTCTGTCCGAAATCGGTCAGGCCAACGGCGTCGAGGTGTCGCAGCAGGAAATGAGCCGCCTGATCATGCAAGCAGCCCAGCAGTATCCGCAGGAACAGCGCGAACGCTTCATCCAGTATGTCCAGCAGGAGCCAATGGCGGCAGCCCAGTTGCGCGCACCGCTCTATGAGGACAAGGTCGTCGACTTCCTGTTCGAGCGAGCAGAGATCACCGACCGCGAAGTATCGCGCGAGGAACTCGAAGCCGCGATCGAGAGCGAAGACGGCCATGTTCATGGTCCGGGCTGTGGCCACGACCATGACGAGAAGCCTGCGAAGAAGGCTCCGGCAAAGAAGACCGCGGCAAAGAAGGCCGACGACAAGGCCGACGCCGTGACCGAGGAAGCACCGAAAAAGGCGGCGGCCAAGAAGCCTGCGGCGAAGAAGGAAGCGGCTCCGGCCGAAGCCGAAAAGCCCGCTGCGAAAACAGCTCCGGCGAAGAAGGCTGCGGCTGCCAAGGCTGACGACGCTGAAAAGGCTCCGGCCAAGAAAGCGCCTGCCAAAAAGGCTGCGGCCAAGAAGGCCTGATTTCGGATCGAGTTGGAATAAGGCCCCGTTCGCCCGCGCGGACGGGGCCTTTTTCGTTTTGGGGGAACGCATGAAGTCCAAGCAATCCAAACCCAGCAGCGGTCTGCGCTGGATGTTCGCCGCCGTCGCTTTTTGCGCTGCGGGCGTGGCGCTGGCGACGGTGCAGCAATCCGAACCCAGCCAGGATGCGGCGTGGCATAACGGCCAGATGCTGGCGCTCGCTCAGTTGAAAGGCGAAGATGGCTGGCGATCGTCTCCCGAAGGGCTGCGCTGGCGGCGGGTGAAGGGCGACGGGTCGGGCGCGCGACCGACGGTCGCCGATACGGTCACGATCCATTATGCCGGCACGCTGACCGACGGCACCGAGTTCGACAGCAGCTGGTCGCGCGGCGAACCCGCGACCTTCCCGCTCGATAAGCTCATCAAGGCCTGGCAGATCGCGGTCCCCAACATGGGCGTCGGCGATACGATCGAGATCGCTGCGCCGTCGACCATCGCCTATGGGCCACGCGGCAAGGGACCTATTCCGGGCGGCGCGACACTGTTGTTCAAGATCGAACTGCTCGGCATCGAGGGACGCTGAGCGGTCTGAATGCTTTCGGTTTTTACCGTCATTGCGAGCGCAGCGAAGCAATCCAGCAACCCGCTAGGAACGCTTGGTTGCTTCGATGCGCTCGCAATGACGATTTCCATGGCGCGGCATCCCATCCTAAGGCTGGCATCATGAGCCCCAGAATCGCCGTCCTGCTGCCCTGCTACAACGAAGAAGCCGCGATCGCCCAGACCGTGGCGGGGTTCCGCGCGGCGCTGCCGGATGCCCGCATCTACGTCTATGACAACAACAGCCGCGACCGCACGGTGGAGGTCGCGCTCGGGGCAGGCGCGATCGTCCGCACCGAACGGATGCAGGGCAAGGGCAATGTCGTGCGGCGCATGTTCGCCGATATCGACGCCGACATCTATGTCATGGCCGATGGCGACGCGACCTATGACCCGGAAAGCGCGCCGGCGATGGTCGCGCGGCTGATCGACGACGGGCTCGACATGGTGGTGGGGACGCGCGTCCACGAAGCGGCCGAGGCGTATCGCCGCGGGCATGTGCTGGGCAACCGGATGATGACTGGCATCCTCGCCAAATTGTTCGGGCGCAGCTTCACCGATATTTTTTCGGGTTACCGCGTGTTTTCGCGCCGGTTCGTCAAAAGCTTCCCCGTGCTGTCGGCGGGGTTCGAGATCGAAACCGAAATGAGCGTTCATGCGCTCGAACTCAAGATGCCGGTCGGCGAACTCGAAACCCGTTATTTCGCGCGCGGCGAGGGGTCGGAATCGAAACTCTCCACCTATGGCGACGGGTTCCGCATCGGGCGGACGATTATCACCCTCTATCGCATCGAAAAGCCGATGCTGTTCTTCGGCATCATCGCCGCGGCGTTTGCGCTGCTGTCGGTGATCCTGGCGATCCCGCTTGGCGTGACCTATGCCGATACCGGGCTGGTGCCACGCCTGCCGACCGCGATTCTTGCGACGGGATTGATGATTCTTGCTTTTCTCAACGTGTTTTCAGGGCTGATCCTCGACACCGTGGTGCGCGGTCGGCGCGAGGTGCGGCGGCTCGCCTATCTGTCGTTTCCGGCAGTGGGCGCGCATTCACCCTGATCCCCCCTTGCGCGCTTACGGCCGAGCGCCGATGTAGGGTGCCAATACACACGCAAACACCGGGAATCCCATGCACGACCCAATGAGCGCACTCGTCCCCATCGTCATCGAACAGTCGAGCCGGGGGGAGCGGAGCTTCGACATCTTCTCGCGCCTGCTGCGCGAACGCATCGTGTTCGTGACCGGCGGTGTCGAGGATGGCATGGCCTCGCTCATCACGGCGCAGCTCCTGTTCCTTGAATCGGAAAATCCGAAAAAGGACATCTGGATGTACATCAACTCGCCCGGCGGCGTCGTCACGGCGGGCATGGCGATCCACGATACCATGCAATATATCCGGCCGCGCGTCGGCACCGTCTGCATGGGCCAGGCCGCGTCGATGGGCAGCTTCCTGCTTGCCTCGGGAGAGCCCGGAATGCGCGTCGCCCTGTCCAATGCGCGGATCATGGTGCATCAGCCGTCGGGCGGCGCACAGGGCATGGCGTCGGACATCGAAATCCAGGCCAAGGAAATCCTGCGCATTCGCAAGCGGATGAACGAACTTTATTCGAAATATACCGGCAAGCCGATCGAGGTCATCGAAAAGGCGATGGACCGCGACACCTTCCTGGAAGCCGAAGAAGCCAAGGCTTTCGGGATCGTCGACGAGGTGTACGAAAAGCGTCCGTCGAACCCCGGCGTCGAGGAAAACGCGCCGACGGCCTGACGCTTGCGGGCAGTCCAGCCGAGGCGAGCCGTTCGAATATGGATTGCCCGTTTTTGACCCGCGTGTAGGATGGCGGGTGGATTATTGCGCCCATCCGGGCGCCAAGGAAGGTTTTGATGACGAAATTGAGCGGCGGCGACTCGAAGAGCACGCTCTACTGTTCGTTCTGCGGCAAGTCGCAGCACGAAGTCCGCAAGCTGATTGCCGGACCCACCGTCTTCATCTGCGACGAATGCGTCGAGCTGTGCAACGACATCATCCGCGAGGAAACCAAGTCCGCGCTGGTGTCCAAGAAGGATGGCGGCGTGCCGACGCCGCAGGAAATCTGCGACGTTCTGGATGACTATGTGATCGGCCAGTTCCGCGCCAAGCGGGTGCTGTCGGTGGCGGTCCACAATCACTACAAGCGGCTCAACCACGGCGCGAAGGGCGCCGATGTCGAGCTGTCGAAATCGAACATCCTGCTCGTCGGCCCGACCGGGTGCGGCAAGACGCTGCTCGCGCAGACGCTGGCGCGCATTCTCGACGTGCCGTTCACCATGGCCGACGCGACGACGCTGACCGAGGCCGGCTATGTCGGCGAGGATGTCGAGAACATCATCCTCAAACTGCTTCAGGCATCCGACTATAACGTCGAGCGGGCGCAACGCGGGATCGTCTATATCGACGAGATCGACAAGATTTCGCGCAAGGCCGAAAATCCGTCGATCACGCGCGACGTGTCGGGCGAAGGCGTGCAGCAGGCGCTTTTGAAGCTGATGGAAGGCACCACCGCCAGCGTTCCTCCACAGGGCGGGCGCAAGCATCCGCAGCAGGAATTCCTGCAGGTCGATACCTCGAACATCCTGTTCATCTGCGGCGGCGCGTTCTCGGGTCTCGAAAAGATCATCGGCGACCGGTTGCAGGGCAAATCCATCGGCTTCGGCGCCTATGTCGCCGCTCCCGAGGAGCGGCGCACGGGCGAAGTCCTGCGCCAGACCGAGCCTGAGGATCTGCTGAAATTCGGCCTTATCCCCGAATTTATCGGTCGCTTGCCGGTGATCGCGACGCTCGAGGATCTCGACATCGACGCGCTGGTCAAGATTTTGACCGAGCCGAAGAACGCTCTGGTGAAACAGTATCAGAAACTGTTCGACATGGAGAATGTAAAGCTTGGCTTCACCGATGACGCAATGGTCGCGGTCGCGAAGAAGGCGATCGAACGCAAGACCGGCGCGCGCGGGCTTCGCTCAATCCTGGAAGGCATCCTGCTCGACACCATGTTCGACCTGCCCAGCATGGACGGCGTCGACGAAGTGATGATCGACAAGGACGTGATTGAGGGCCGCAAGGAACCGGTTCGCGTCTATGCCAAGAAGGAAAAGGCCAGCGGCGACGCGGCCTGAACTCAAGAAAAAAATCTCGCTGCTCCCGCGCAGGCGCGAGCCCAAGGCTGCCAGCCAAATTGATTTGTGGCTCTGGGCTCCCGGCCGTGCGGGAGCACGTGCGGGTCCGTGTTGCTCGTTACCCGCCGCGTTGCGCCTGCATCGCTTCGATCGCGGGTGTGCGTTTGAGCAGGCGGGCCATCGGATCGATCACGACATGCGCGCCGGTCGGAACTTCGAGGGTTTCCGAGCCGTCGGCCATCGGCAGTGATCGCACCTCGCCATCGATCTGAACCTCGACGGGTAGCGGAAACGGCTTTCCGCCCGGCGCTTTCCACGTCAGCGTCAACCGGTCGCCGTCGCGTGTTTCGACTAGCTCGGGAAGGACGGCCTGACGGAGATAGACGTCGAAGAACCAGCCATAATCCCTGCCGGTCACCTGCTGCACAAGGCCGACGAATTCGTCCGTCGTGGCGAAGCGCGGTGTGAAATTGCCCGGTTTGGGATCGGCGCGGCCATAGACCAGGCGGCGGGTCACGTCGAAAAACGCTTTGTCGCCGATCGTGTTGCGCAGCGTGTGGAGCACCCACGCACCCTTGTAATAGATATCGCCTCCCGGTCCGCCGAGGCTGAGTTCATAGACCTCGTTGGATGTGCGCGACCGGCCCGACACGATGGGTGCGTGGTTGACGATCTGTTGTCGGAATGCGTCCATCATCGTCGCGTATCGCGCCTCGCCCTCGCGCCAGCGGCCGTAGAGCGGCTGCATATACTGGCCATATCCCTCGTGGAGCCAGAAATCGTCCCAGTCGGCGGCGGTCATCTGGTTGCCGAACCATTCGTGCGCCAGCTCGTGGTGGAACAGCCAGTCGAACCCAGTTTCGTCCTTGCGGTAGTTGTTGCCGTATGCGTTGACCGTCTGGTGTTCCATGCCGAGATAGGGCGTCTCGACCACGCCGACTTTCTCTTGCGGAAAGGGATAGGGACCGATCAGCGCTTCGAAGAAATCGACCGTCGGAGCGAATTCGGCGAACAGCCCGGCGGCCTGCTTCTCGCGCCCCTTCAAATGCCAGAAATGCATCGGGAAGCTGTTGCCGTAACGGCTGCGATACTCCGCCTTGATCTCCGCATAAGGTCCGACGCTGAGCGCGACGAGATAGGGGTTGATGCTGCCCGATTCCCAATTCCAGCGAGTGCGCCCGTCGGGCAGTTGTTCGACGCCCAGCAGCTTGCCATTGCCCGGTGCCGACAGCCCTCCCGGCACGGTGATCCGTGTCACCATTCGCCCGACCTCCCCTTGCGGGAAATCGAGGCAGGGCCAGAACAGGTCGCAGCCATAGCCCTGTCCGGTGGTCGCAAGCCACGGCGCACCCTGATAATCGCTCCAGACAAAGCCGTCGTCCCACGGCGCGCGAACGGCGACGTGCGGCTCGCCCTCATAGGTAATGCGGACGACGAGCCGTCCCCCGGCAGCAGCACGCGCGGGGAGGGTGATGGCGAGTTCGCCGTCCGGGTTGGCCCATGCACCTTTCGCCATTGGCTTGCCGTCGACCGCGATGCCCGTAACCGCGAAATTGCGGTCGAGATCGATCAGCAGTCGATCGATCGGCGCGCTGTTGGTCAGCGTCAGCGTCGCGACACCCGTCAGCGTTCGCGTATCCGGGAAAATCTCGATGTCGAGTTCCGCCGCCTCCATCCGCAGCGCAGCGCGCTCGGGGGACAGCGGGCCGCCCGATGCCTTGGTGCGCTCGGTGATCGCGGGCATGCCCGGCGTGCCTTGCAACGTCTGGGCGCCGGCGGTCGCGACAAGCGCGGACGCGATCAGAAAGCCACTCGCAACCAGCCCCGATTGATGCTTTGTTCGCAGTTCCCATATAGAGGCGAACAAGCCCCCGTTGGGCGTATTCGGAGCATTCATGCGTTCTTCCTATCCCGTACTTCCGCTGCGCGACATCGTCGTATTCCCGCACATGATCGTGCCGCTGTTCGTCGGTCGCGACAAGTCGGTCACGGCGCTCGAGGCCGCGATGGCCGCCGACAAGGAGATTTTCCTGGTCGCGCAACTCGACCCAGCGAATGACGATCCGTCGCGCGACGATCTGTATGACATCGGCGTCACGGCGGAAGTGCTGCAACTGCTCAAGCTGCCCGACGGCACCGTGCGCGTGCTGGTATCCGGCAAGGAACGCGCGAAGCTCGACGATTTGAGCGAGGCGGACGGTTACCTGACCGCGAACGTGTCGCCGGTCGAGGAAAAGGCCGTTGACGGCCCCGAAGCGCAGGCGCTGATGCGGTCGGTCGTGGATCAGTTCGAGAATTACGCCAAGCTCAACCGCAAGCTGCCCGCGGAGACTGCGGTGCAATTGTCGGAGCTGGACGAGGCTTCGCGGCTGGCTGATGCGGTCGCGTCGAACATTGCGGTCAAGGTCGCCGACAAGCAGTCCTTGTTGGTCGAAACCGATCCGCAAAAGCGTCTGGAGATGGTGTTCGCCTTCATGGAGGGCGAACTGGGCGTGCTCCAGGTCGAAAAGAAGATCCGCAGCCGCGTGAAGCGCCAGATGGAGAAGACCCAGCGCGAATATTATCTCAACGAACAGTTGAAAGCGATCCAGCGCGAACTCGGCAACGAGGGCGAGGAAGGCGAGGGCGACGAGGTCGCCGAACTGACCCAGAAGATCGCGACGCTCAAACTGTCGAAGGAAGCGCGGACCAAGGCGACCGCGGAGCTGAAGAAGCTCAAGACGATGGCGCCGATGTCCGCGGAAGCGACGGTCGTCCGCAATTATCTCGACGTGCTGCTGGGGCTGCCCTGGGGCAAGAAGTCGAAGCTCAAGAAAGACCTCGAAACTGCGCAGGCGGTGCTCGACGAGGATCATTATGCGCTGGAAAAGGTCAAGGACCGGATCGTCGAATATCTGGCGGTTCAGGCGCGCACCAACAAGCTGAAAGGCCCGATCCTGTGCCTGGTCGGCCCGCCCGGCGTCGGCAAGACGTCGCTGGGCAAGTCGATCGCCAGGGCGACCGGGCGCGAGTTCATTCGCCAGTCGCTGGGCGGCGTGCGCGATGAGGCCGAAATCCGCGGCCACCGTCGCACCTACATCGGCTCGCTGCCGGGCAAAATCGTCACCAACCTGAAAAAGGCGGGGGCAAGCAATCCGCTGTTCCTGCTCGACGAGATCGACAAGCTCGGCCAGGATTTCCGCGGCGATCCGGCGTCGGCGCTGCTCGAGGTGCTCGACCCCGAACAGAATAACAAATTCAACGACCATTATCTCGAGATCGACATCGATCTGTCGGATGTGATGTTCGTATGCACCGCGAACACGCTCAACCTGCCGCAGCCGTTGCTCGACCGCATGGAGATCATCCGGCTCGAAGGCTATACCGAGGACGAGAAGGTCGAGATCGCCGAGCGCCATCTGATCGAAAAGCAGATCGAGGCACATGGGCTTAAGGACGGCGAATTCACGCTCGAGCCGCAGGCGCTGCGCGACCTGATCCGTTACTACACGCGCGAGGCAGGCGTCCGCACGCTCGAACGCGAGATCGCCAAGCTGGCGCGCAAGGCGTTGCGCCGCATTCTCGAGAAGAAGGCGGACAGCGTCACCGTGACGCCCGACAACCTTCACGAGTTCGCAGGCGTGCGCAAATACCGCTTTGGGATCGGCGAGGAAGAGCATCAGATCGGCGCGGTCACGGGCCTCGCCTGGACCGAAGTCGGCGGCGAATTGCTGACCATCGAAAGTGTAACCGTGCCGGGCCGGGGGGTCATCAAGACCACGGGCAAGCTGGGCGACGTGATGAAGGAATCGGTCGAGGCCGCATTCAGCTTCGTGCGCGCGCGAAGCCCCAGCTACGGGATCAAGCCGTCGATCTTCAACCGCAAGGATATCCACGTCCACCTGCCCGAAGGCGCGGTGCCCAAGGACGGACCGTCGGCGGGCATCGGCCTCGTCACCTCGATCGTATCGACGCTGACCGGGGTTCCGGTGCGCAAGGATATCGCGATGACCGGCGAAGTGACTCTGCGCGGTCGCGTGCTGCCGATCGGCGGCCTAAAGGAAAAGCTGCTCGCGGCATTGCGCGGCGGGATCAAGACGGTGCTGATCCCTACCGAGAATGAGAAAGACCTTGCGGAGATTCCGAAGAATATCTGCGAAGGGCTTGAAATCATTCCCGTGTCGCACGTCGATGAAGTGCTGCGGCTGGCGTTGACCGGCGCGCTGGAGGCGATCGAATGGAGCGAGGCCGACGATCTGGCGGCGCAACCGCCGCACATCGTACCCGGCATCGGAGAGGCGGTTCGCCACTGATTTCGCGGCGCTTCTGTCCCGCATTCCGCCGGTGATCAGCCCGAAATGCTTTGACTCCGGGCGTGTCACCGGCCTTACTGCCCCACCGACGCTAGTGCGTTGCGAGTCTCAAAACAGAATTCTGCTTTTTCAGAACAGGGGTTCAGAGGGATATGAACAAGCAAGAGCTTATAAGCCAGGTTGCGGATCACGCCGGGCTGAGCAAGGGGGATGCATCCAAGGCCGTCGAGGCGGTGTTCGATTCGGTCACTGGCGCTCTGAAGAAAGGCGACGAAGTGCGCCTGGTCGGTTTCGGCACCTTTTCGGTATCGAAGCGCAAGGCATCGACCGGCCGTAACCCGCGCACTGGCGAGCCGATGACGATCAAGGCGTCGACCCAGCCGAAGTTCAAGGCGGGCAAGGGCCTGAAGGACGCCGTCAACTGATTTTGACCTGAGGGGCGGGGAGGGGCTGGACAAGCCCCCGCGCCTTGCCTAGAGCCTCGCATCCCGACCGGCGGCGACGCCGGTTTCGTGGGCGCGTAGCTCAGCGGTAGAGCACACCCTTCACACGGGTGGGGTCACAGGTTCAATCCCTGTCGCGCCCACCATGAAACGGCCTGTCGTCCAGCCGGACGGCAGGCCTTTTTTGGACCCATGCGGGACGAACGGTGGCCGTTTCCCGACGAACCCGTTGGCATTTAACCGAATATTGTCGGAACTGAGCGAGACAAGCCGCGTTCGCTGCTGCGAGGTCGTGAAAGGAGTACCCCATGTTGAAAACCATTCTGGCGTCCGCAGCGCTGGTGGCGACCGCCGCCACGCCTGCGCTCGCCACCAATAGCGCCTCTTCGCTGTCGCTTCAGAATGTTCGGGCTTCGTCCGACACTTCGGAAGGCTCGGAACTCGCCGGGGGCGGTGTTGCTGCGGCCATCGGCGCGCTGGCGATCGTTGCCGGTGCGATCATTCTGGTCGTCGGCACCGACGATGACGAACCGGTCAGCCCGTAAGCTAGGCCGGAGATAGGAGACGTTATGCTTACCAAGATCAGCATGAGCATCGCGGCAGCGGCGCTTACCGTCGCCCCGGCTATGGCCAATCCGGCCAGCAGTCTGTCGATCAGCCAGGCACGGTCATCGACCGCGACCGAGGAATCGAACGCACTCGGCGGCGGCGCAGCGGGTATTCTCGCCATCGCCGTTGGCGCAGCGGCGATCATCGCCGCGATCGTCGCGGTTGACGACGACGATCAGCCGGTCAGCCCGTAAGCGACGGATTGTTTGAAAGACGGATTGTTTGAAATTTGAAAAAAGGGGAGTGGGCGACCGCTCTCCTTTTTTCATGGGCGCTTTCCCGCGCTTACGATCCGTTGCGCCAGTCCCAGGGGCGCTCACGAAACCATTTGGTGATGACATATTTGGTGCCGCTGCGCACTTTCATGCCGTGATGCAGCGTCGCCGCATTGGGCGTGCCGTTCGCGCGTAGGTTGCTCCAGGCGAGCAGCTTTCCCGTTTCCGGCTGCACGGTCTTGTCGATCGCCTTGAACCGGGTCGCGCCGCCGGCCTCGGGCTCGTTCAGATAAACCATGACGGTCCAGGTGCGGTTGCCCGATTCCGAACAAAAGCGGCGAAAATCGACGCCCGACGGCTCGAAATAATCGGTGTGGGCTTTGAACTCCTGGCCGACGGCATAGCGCTGACCCTGAACCGGCTCGCCATGCGCGGGGTCTAGGCCGATGAACGCGTGGAGCATCGCATCGAGCCGCGCGACAAGCGGTTCTGTGCTGTCGAGATCGCACGTCTCACTCGTCCGAAAGGCGGCATCGCCATTATAGTCGGAGACCGTCGAGGGGCGGCGGCGCGCGTCGATCATCGCGATCAGATCGGCGCACATGGCGTCGTCCAGAAAACCGCGCAGGATGAACAGATCGAGCTTGGGCGACGGCACGCGCTGGATGCCGGGCTGCGCAACCAGCCGCGCGATCACCGGTTCGATCGGCCAGCCCGATCCCAGATTCGCGGACGTGTCGATTTGTCGGATATCAGCCATCGTTCCTTCATGCCCGTTCGCGGCATTTCGTTCCACCCGCGCCCTTGCCTGCGCACGTTACATATCCGTGACACCGCTCGCACGAACGCATCTTGCGTTTGTTCGCAAAGCCGCCGATATGCTTGCCGCCAGCCCACCGAACCGCTAATCGCGCGGTTCCACGGCGACCGTAGTTCAATTGGTTAGAGCGTCGGCTTGTGATGCCGGAAGTTGCGGGTTCAAGTCCCGTCGGTCGCCCCATTTTCTGCCGATCCCGGCACCGGCTAGCTGCGTCCTCCCGGCGATCCAGTCAGGCGTTCCCCAGGCGATCCGATGAACCGGGCCAGCATGAGGGGGTTTTGAGCGCGTGCTGACCAATTGGGGCTTTGCCGACTTCGACGACCACGAAGGCATTCACCTGTTCACCGATCCCGATTCGGGGTTGCAGGCGGTGATCGCTGTACATTCGACCAATTTGGGTCCGGCGGCGGGCGGCGTGCGCTTTTGGCATTACGCCAATACGGATCAGGCGATCACCGACGCGCTGCGCCTGTCGCGCGGGATGAGCTTCAAGAATGCGATGGCCGACCTGCCGCTCGGCGGGGGCAAGGGCGTCGTGCTGGCGGCCAATCCCGGCGATGTCATCACCACCGCGCAATTGGAAGCATTCGGTCGCGCGGTCGAATCGCTCGGCGGACGCTATGTCACCGCAGAGGATGTCGGCATGTCCGAAGCGCGGATGCAGGTGGTCGCGACGCAGACCCGCCATGTCAGCGGCCTGCCGGTGGGTGAGGGTAGTGCCGGCGGCGATCCGGGACCGTTCACCGCGATGGGCATCTATCTGGGCGTCAAGGCCGCGGCCAAGCGCGCGTTGGGCGCCGACGATATGAAGGGCGTGCATGTCGCGATCCAGGGCATCGGCAGCGTCGGCGGCGGGCTTGCCAAGCTGCTTGCCAAAGACGGCGCGCGGCTCACCATCGCCGATGTCGACCAGAACCGCGTCGCGCAATTCGCGGCGGAGTTGGGCGCGGAAACCGCGGACCCCACTGAAATCCTGGGCATCGAGGCCGATATCGTCAGCCCCAACGCGCTGGGCGCGGTGCTGACCGAAGGCACGATCGCCGCGCTGAAATGCCAGGCGGTCGCAGGCGGCGCGAACAACCAGCTCGCAACCCGCGCCGACGGCCAGCGCCTCCACGACCGCGGCATCCTCTATGCCCCCGATTACGTGATCAACGCAGGCGGCATCATCAATGTCGGGCTGGAATATCTCGGCAAAGGCGACCGCGCCGAAGTCGAAAGCCGCATCGCCCGGATCCCCGACCGCCTGGTCGAGGTGTGGGACGAAAGCGACCGCTCGGGCGCGCCCGAGAGCGAGGTTGCGGACCAGATTGCGCAGAGGTTGATTGGGCGGGGGTGAGCGCGCTGTCAAAGTTTTGTGACAGTTTTCGGCTTCGACGTGAACAATAGCGAATAGCGCGCGTTGGTAGCGAATCTTGCGCCCGCATTCTCTCAGCCGGCGCGGATGATTCAAAAACGTGGAGATAATAAATGTTGGTTCGTTGCTGCGCAGCTACGTTAGCAAGCCCCAGCTTGTCGTGCCCCATAGGTCGCCTGCTCGACGGTGATCCCATCCCCCGCATCTGACGATAATTGCTCGATCAGGCCTTGGCATGAAAAACCCATCATACCCAGATATGCTTCAGCCGAGCGCGCTGCATGAAGGTTCCAGTCAGCATTCAAACGATCGACAGCCACAGAAGCATCTGAAACCTCGAAGCCGTCCCCTGCATCTGACGAAAGTTGCTCGATCAAACCCTGTCGAGAAAAACCTTTCATGTCCAGATAGGTTTTGGCTTGCCGGAGGGCATTTCGTTGCGGGCCAGTCAATGTTGGACCTACCTCCTCGCTTGAAACTGCTGTTTCCTGAGCAGCTGTTGCGGTTGAGACCCCCTCGTTTGGAGCATCGCCCAGTCCTTGTTGGACATCAGATTCTAAATTCTCACCAGGGCCAATCAACGTGCCAACGGCAGTCAGCCCAAGAATTGCCGCCACACCTATTCCGGCAATCTTTCCGCACCCGAACCCCTTACTCGCCCCGTCACCTTCGTTCAGACCGCCCCCCTAGCGTTTAACTTACGACAGTCGTTAAGCGACGACCGCGGGGGCTAAACTCTATCAAAATATTGAGTTAGGCAACTCGTTGTGGCGAAGATTCAAAAGGTTGGCCCGATAGCGGGCTTGTCGCTTTTTTGGCGGGCCACGCCCGATGAGGATGGGCACTATACCTACGCTATCGCACTATGATTGGGCCACCGTGTAGCGTCTTTCTCCGCCGATTGTCGCCGTAGAGGGCAGCGGCCTGTTCGCCTAGGTGGTCCCCATTTCTAGTGTTTTGAAATGAGCCGCTGCACAATGCCATGAGCAGGGCTGGCGAAACCTGCGCGTCAGGCACCCCACGCATCGATGACCTGCGACAGCGGGAACGGATTCTGTTCCTTGCGCCACTCATGATAGGGCGCGGCCGTCTGACTATAAGGGCCGGGTTGAGGCCGGTCGAATTGAACCCGCGTCGGAATATGAAAGGCGCTACCGAATACGATTGCCTCGCCTGACGACAGGATAGTCACCTGATCGAGCAGCCGTCTCGCCTGCATTGGAATGATGCGCCGGAAATGGTCGATATCGTCAGGATTTTGTAGGCGATGGCTGATAAAGTTGGCGCACTGGCTGATGATCGTCTGGCTGATCTCGCTCGGCCGCTGGCTGGCGATGATGAGTGAAAGGCCGAATTTGCGCCCCTCTTTGGCGATGCGCTCGTATGTCAACCGCGCTAGGCGATGACCGCGATCCTCGTCTGAGCGGGCCGGGCGGGCATAGTTGTGCGCCTCTTCGAGAACAAGCACCCACGGATGCTTATAGCGCGAGGCTGCGGGCAGGCGCTCACGCGCCTCCAGCAACACCCGCCCGATCACCGCGCAAGCATAGGGAAGAACCTCGTTGCTCAACATTGACAGGTCGAGCACCGAGACTTTCGGTCCCGTTGCAGCACCAAGCCCGAAGCGTGCGAACCATGAGGACAGCTTCTCGATCTTCGTATCGGTCTCCTCATAGTTGAGGAAGGCGCGCCATCGCTTGTCGTCGAGGCGGGTTTTCAGCCGCAGCTTCAACGTCGTCAGGTGGGCATCGACGCGAAACGTATCCTCCTTGGATACGGCCCGATTGATAAGCGATGGATCGGTCAGGGTTGCGCGGGCGATCGGCAACGGAGAGTCCGCAGTGCGTGCACCGGCCTCCGCCGTGCCGCTACCACCGACGATCTTGGCGCGAATCGCGTCTTTCAGCTTCTCCGCCTCCGCAGCTATGGCGGCCTGATTGTTCATGACCTCGGTGTTGAAATCGTTAGCTGACCTATGAGCGGTAAACAGGCCAGCGAACGGGTCTGTATCAATGTCTGTATCGGCGAGGTGGCCGACCACGGCATCGCAATAGGAGCCGGCTGCCTTCTTCTTGATCTTCGTCAGTTCGCTCAAGAGCTGGTCGAGCGCGCTCATGCCATTCTGAAACGCTCCCATGCTGGCGGCGGCGGTGGCACTGCCGCCCTTGGCAATCGCCCACCAGTCTTTCAGCACGGGCTCCTGCGTTTGCTCCGACGCGCTCAGCCACGCACAGATTTCTTCGGCGTTCAGAAACCAGAGCGGAAGGCTGAACTCCTTGCCATTGAGGTAGATGCGATCCGGCAAGCGTTGCGCCGCTTCAGCCGTCGGGAAGGCCTTGGCATACTCGCCATTGATGTCGAGGATGAAGACGTGCGGCTCCTCGGCCGCGCCATCGAGCGCAGCCATCGCCTTCTGGATCAGGCTCGACACCGAGAAGGATTTGCCCGAGCCGGTATTGCCCACGATCGCGAGCGGCCGCGAGAACAGGTCGTTATAGGAGGCCCGCACGACGTTGCGGTCTTGGCCGGTCGGGAATCCGATCTTCAGATCGCAATCGAAATCCTTCGCGTCATAGTCCTCTGGCTTGTTGCGCCGCGGTGGTATCTCGAACACCGCGCGAAGGATGTCCGGCGATCCGATCTCCGCGGGAGTGTCGAGTGTTGGCAGCACCGAGATGCCTGGACTGAAGGTAGGCTCCTCGTCCTTGTGCTCGATCGTGCCCAGCAGCTGTACGCTGGCAACGCGGCGTGGTTTCATCAGTTCGAGGTTTAGATCGTCCCCGCTACCGGGATCGAAGGTCTCGCGAGCTTCCAGATCGGTGATGATGCCGATGACCGTTTCCCCCGCACCGAGCGAGAAGGTCAGATAGGCGTTGATTGCGATGGCCGCCTGCACGCCGTCTAGCGTGGCGCGTAACGCCGACCGAGTTTCGGGCAGCAATTCGACCTTCACTCGGAAGCCTTGAACCGACACGATGTGCCCGACGAGGCGCGGATTATCCATCCGCGCCCTCCGTGTCCGCTCCGGCTGATGTTGCGGACGAAGCGATCTGCTTTTCGAAGCGGCGCAAGCGAAGGAAGTCGTCGAGCCACTGCACGTCGGGCATCACCGTTCGCGCAAAGTCGTCGAAGGTCGCGAGCTTGAATGGTGTTGCTGAGAAGGCATCCGTCGTCGGACATAGGACGAAGGCGCGCTTACCGAGATCCTTGTATCGCCGGATGCGTGCGATCACCGGACTGTTCGGATTTGGTTCGACTACCAGCATCACAAGCGACGGATTCATGAGCGCATTCTCGATGATCCGGCTGACATGATCGTCGCCGAAGCCATAGCCCAGCACGAGGAGGAAGGTCTGGGGGATGCCGAGCCGCACCTGAAAGGACCGGAAGAGGTGAGCGTAGGGCATCGCAAGCGTCTGAGCGAATTTGTTCGCGGTCGGTAGAATCCCGACCGAAGGCGTCCCTCCGACCAGAGACAGAAGCGACGCGGCTTTCTGCTCGGCCGTCATGGCGGCGTAGGTCTGAAAAGGGGTCAGATCAGGATGACGCGCGCGCATCTCGGTGCCCTGCTCGAACCAGTGGATCGAGCCGTGGAGCTTGTAGAAATGCAGGAACTTGTCGAAGCGCCGTACACGGCCCTCCGCCACCTCGCCCGGATAGTAGATGTCCAAACCATAAACGGAAGGGTCGAACCGGCCGGCTGCGCGGCCGGTGAAACCGTCAAAATACTGGACGCCGAGCAGCTCCAATGCCTGCTCGAAAAGCGTGTCGTAATTGAGCGTGAAGAGATGGGTGCGTCCGAGGTTGCTATCGCGAGCCACGAGTTTGGATAGAAATGCAAGATGCGGCACGATGCCATCAGCGGACGCGGCCAGCCCCGTATCAGGGAGCGAAAGCGCGCACTCGGCGAAAATCGCCATGCGAAGGCGATCGACGAGCCAACGCAGATCGGCGACGCTGGGCGCCGGCGTACTGGGCCACGTCACGGCGGAAAATGGTCCGCCCGTAGACTCCGCGACGACCAGAGCATTGGCGACGAACGAAAGCCATGCCTCGAAACCGATCGGGTCATCATCGTCGAAGGCGGCGAGAAGGACAGCGTTCTTGCGGGCTTCGATGATAGCAGCGACCGAGGCGGGGATGTCGGGCAGCGCCTGGATCGTGGCGAATACAGCCGTTTCGAGATTGGCCATCGTCTTACCGCCGACGGAAACCGACGTGCCCGATCCCGTCAGAACGACGAGATTCTCCATTCGTAGCCATTCGGATATGAGCGCTTGAAGGCGGACACGCCCCTGCTTCTGATCGAGACCCGCCAGTAGGTTCCCGATGCCGCCGTCTTCAGCGAGGCCAATGAGCTGATATTCGATAGGTGCCGGCGGCACGGTCGTCATAATATTCCCCCAGTCAGTCCCCGCGATCGTGACTGGCCTTAGCCGAATACCTCCGAGCCTGCACCACGCATATCCATCACGAGCTTTTCGGCGAACCGGCTCGCTATTCGATGAGGAGCATGATTTGCTATTCCCGAGCTGATGCCGGGGCACGATTCTTGATAGCGATCTTCACACCATCGGCGCACATTGTCGCGGAGCGCCCGGTCGTGACGTGCTCCCCGTTTCTCCTCCACTCATAAGTAGAGTCCGGGGTTGCCAGGGTGCCCTGGCGGGTTGGGTTGTGCAACCTGCCTGGCAGCATCGGCGGGCGTCAGCCCGCCTATCCCGCTAT
>JAEZZI010000027.1 GCA_023418595.1 Pseudomonadota bacterium | reverse complement strand
GGTCCCGACTGGGTGCTCGGGGCCGACGGGCTGCGCTTCCGCCGGGCGGCCCGGGTGCTCCTGCTGGACGAGCAGGACCGGCTGCTGCTCGTGCGCGGGCACGACGCCGACCAGCCGGAGCGGTCGTGGTGGTTCACCGTCGGCGGCGGCATCGACCCCGGCGAGGACGCGCGCGCCGCCGCGGTGCGCGAGGTGCGCGAGGAGACCGGCCTCGAGCTCGACCCCGCAGCGCTCGTCGGCCCGGTCCTCACCCGGTCCGCCGTGTTCGACTTCTTCGCCGAGCACTGCCGCCAGGACGAGGAGTTCTTCCTCGCGCGCGTCGGTGCGCCGCCCGCCGTCGAGGACCTCGCCCGCGACGGGTGGACGGCGGTCGAGATCGACCTGCTCGACGAGCTGCGGTGGTGGCACCTCGCGGACCTCGAGCGCGAGACCCTCGAGGTGTTCCCGCCCGGTCTGCCGGGCCTGGCGCGCCGGCTGCTGGACGGCTGGGACGGGGTCACGCGGCACCTCGGCCTGCAGCACGACGACTGACCCGCGCGTGCGTACCGGGGAGTAACTTCCGGGCCCGCCGATCGGTTATCGTCGGCCGGTGCCCCACTCCACCTCGCCTGCCACCCGCATCCACCGCAGCGGCATCCGCACCCTCATGGAGCTCGCCATGCGCGACCCGGAGGCGATCCGGCTGGAGATCGGCGAGCCCGACGTGCCGACGCCCGCGCACGTCGTCGCCGCCGCCGGCCGTGACGCCGCCGCCGGGCACACGGGGTACACGTCGAGCACGGGCAGCCCCGAGCTGCGCGCCGCCCTGGCGGAGAAGGTGCGCCGCGTCAACGGCCTCGACGTGACGGCCGACGACGTCGTCGTGACGCACGGCGCGATGCACGGCCTGGCGATGGCGATCAACGCGCTGGCCGGCCCGGGCGACCAGATCCTCGTGCCCGACCCCGAGTTCCCGAACTGGCGGATGGCCGCCGTCGCGGCCGGGGTCGACGTCGGGACCTACCCGGCGCACGCGGCGCACGGCTTCGTCCCCGTCCTGGCGGACATCGAGGCCGCGATCACGCCCGCGACCCGGGCGATCGTGCTGTGCTCGCCGAACAACCCCACCGGCGCGATGTACCCCGCCGAGCTGCTCGCCGGCGTCGTCGAGCTGGCCCGGGCCCGCGACCTGTGGGTGTTCGCCGACGAGTGCTACGAGGCGATCACCTTCGACGCCCCGCACGCCTCCGCCGCCGCGTTCGACACCGACGGCCGGGTGCTCACCTTCTTCTCGTTCTCGAAGACCTACGCGATGACCGGCTGGCGCCTGGGGTACGTGGTGTCCCGCGACCCGGGCGTGATCGACCTGCTTGGCCAGGTGGCAGAGGCCACCGTCGCGTGCCCGTCGTCGGTCAGCCAGCGGGCCGCGCTCGCCGCGCTCACCGGTCCGCAGGACGACGTCCTCGCGGCGGTCGCGTCCTACCGGGAGCGCCGGGACGCCGCGGTGGCGCTGCTCGCGGAGCGCGGGGTGCCGTGCGTGCCCCCGCTCGGGGCGTTCTACCTCATGGTCGACGTCTCGGCCGCCACCACCGACTCCGAGGCGTTCGCGCTGCGCCTGCTGGACGAGCGGCACGTGTCCGTCTCGCCGGGCAGCGCCTTCGGTCCCGGCGGGGAGGGCATGGTCCGGGTGTCGCTCGCCAGCGAGCGGTCCGCGTTGCTCGAGGGCCTGTCCCGCCTGGCCGACATGGTCGCCGCGTGGGACGCCGTGGAGGTGCCCGACGGGGCCGCGGACGGGGCAGTCACCGCCGATTCGTAGGATGAGGTGGTGAGCCCTTCCCCGACCGTCGGTGTCCTGGCCCTGCAGGGCGACGTCCGCGAGCACCTCGCCGCCCTGCGGGCGAGCGGCGCGGAGGCCGTCCCCGTGCGCCGCGCGTCCGAGCTCGACGCCGTGGACGCCCTAGTCCTGCCCGGTGGCGAGTCCACCACCATCGACAAGCTGCTGCGCGCGTTCGAGCTCGACGGGCCCGTGCGCGACCGCCTCGCGGCCGGGATGCCCGCGTACGGGTCGTGCGCCGGGATGATCCTGCTGGCCGACCGCATCGTCGGCGGCATCGACGGCCAGCGCACGCTCGGCGGGCTGGACGTCACGGTGCGGCGGAACGCCTTCGGGCGGCAGGTCGACTCGTTCGAGACCGACCTGCGCATCGACGGCGTGCCCGACAGCGCGACCGACCCGGTGCACGCCGTGTTCATCCGCGCGCCGTGGGTCGACGAGATCGGCCCGGCCGCCACCGCCCTCGCCCGCGTGGAGTCCGGGCCCGCCGCCGGTAGGATCGTCGCGGTGCGCCAGGGCCCGCTGCTCGCCACGTCCTTCCACCCGGAGGTGACGGGGGACACGCGGGTGCACCGGCTGTTCGTCGAGATCGTCCGCGACGCCCTCTGAGGTGCGTCGGCGCGCGACCCGGCGCCGGGTCACGACGCCCGCCGGCGGACGCGCGGGACGAGAGCTCTGAAGCGAGAGGGAAGCGATGTCGGGTCACTCCAAGTGGGCCACCACGAAGCACAAGAAGGCCGTGATCGACGCGAAGCGCGGCAAGCTCTTCGCCAAGCTCATCAAGAACATCGAGGTGGCCGCCCGCACGGGCGGTGGTGACCCCGCGGGCAACCCCACGCTGTTCGACGCCATCCAGAAGGCCAAGAAGTCGTCCGTCCCGAACGACAACATCGACCGGGCGGTCAAGCGCGGCTCGGGCCTCGAGGCCGGCGGCAGCGAGTACGAGACGATCATGTACGAGGGATATGGTCCCGGCGGCGTCGCCATGCTCATCGAGTGCCTCACCGACAATCGCAATCGCGCCGCAATGGAGGTCCGTACGGCGCTCACGCGCAACAACGGCACGCTCGCGGATCCGGGCTCGGTTGCCTATCTCTTCAGCCGGAAGGGTCAGGTCATCGTCGCAAAGGATGCCGCAGACGAAGATGCCATCATGGAAGCGACGCTTGAGGCGGGCGCTGAAGAGATCGACGATCTCGGCGAGGTGTGGGAAGTGCTGTCGGAGGCGAGCGATTTTGTGGCTGTTCGCACCGCGCTGCAGGAAGCCAATATCGACTATGAGTCGGCCGAAGCGACCTGGGTACCCTCGATGAAGGTGGATCTTGACGTCGAGGGTGCGCGCAAGATGCTGCGGCTCATCGATGTCCTCGAGGACTGCGATGACGTCCAAAACGTGTTCGCCAACTTTGACGCCTCGGACGAGGTGCTCGCGGCGGCAAGCGAGTAGTAGAGCCCTATGCGCGTGCTCGGCGTCGACCCGGGATTGACGCGATGTGGTCTCGGCGTCATCGACGCCCCGGGCCCGCGTCGTCTTCAACTTGTCGACGTGACGGTGGCGACCTCGTCTCCGGAGCTCGACGTGCCCCAACGCCTCGTGACAATCGCGGATGCGATTGACGCCGCCATCGACACGTTTGCGCCCGACGCCGTCGCGGTGGAACGCGTTTTTGCCCAGCACAACGTCCGCACCGTCATGGGAACGGGACAGGTGTCGGGCCTGGTGATGGTCGCGGCGCATCGGCGGGGGCTACCGGTCGTCACCTACACACCATCCGAGGTAAAGGCCGCGATCACGGGGCACGGACGCGCCGAGAAGTCTCAGGTTGGTTACATGGTGGCGACATTGCTTGGGCTGTCCTCGCCGCCCAAACCGGCCGACGCCGCTGACGCCTTGGCGATTGCCATCACCCACGCGTTGCGTGGGGGAGCGCGGGCGGCATCCGCAGGCCAACCGACTCCTGCCCAGTCGGCGTGGGCCGCCGCCGAGCGCGCGGCGCGCCGTCGGGGTTAGGGTATCGGCCTCGCCTAGGCTGTTCGTACACACGTTCGAAAGGCGACCGATGATCGCACAGTTGACGGGCACCGTGCTGAGTGTCAACGCCTCCTCCCTTGTTCTTGACGTGGGCGGGGTTGGGTACCGCGTGCTGGCGACACCGTCAACTCTTGCTGGTGTGCGCACCGAACACCCGGCATCGCTCGCGACGCATCTGGTGGTACGTGAAGACTCAATGACGTTGTACGGATTCGAGACTCACCACGAACGCGACATGTTCGAAACCCTGCAATCCGTCCAGGGTGTTGGGCCACGTCTGGCTCTCGCACTGCTCGCAGTGCACGATCCCGCGTCGCTTGTCGACGCGATTCATGCGGGAGACCAGAAGGCCCTGCAACGAGTACCGGGCGTGGGCGCGAAGGTGGCGGCACGCTTGCTCCTCGAACTCGATGGGAAGCTGACCTTGCCGGCAGGCGTCGCAGGCGCGGCCGCGGCGGCTCCAGATGCGCGCGAGCAGGTCATTGCCGCACTCGAGTCTTTGGGCTGGAGTGCCAAGCAGGCGGCGGCAGCCGTTGAGGAGGTTGCCAAGGGCCCCATTACTGAAGCCGATGTCGCTGGCACCCTGCGCGCGGCGCTTCAATCGCTGGGTGGCGGGCGTGGCTGACGACGCAATGGAACCGACGGGGATGTCGCGCGTTGTCGGGGCCGATGCCGACGCCATTGAGCGCTCCGCCGAGGCCGCTCTTCGCCCGCGCTCTCTCGACGAGTTCGTTGGGCAGGCAGTCGTCCGTGATCAACTGGCACTCGTCCTGAGAGCGGCGACGCGCCGAGGCGGCAGTGCGGACCACATCCTTCTTTCGGGCCCACCCGGTCTTGGCAAGACCACCCTCGCCATGATCGTTGCAGGAGAACTTGGAGCATCCCTGCGGGTGACATCGGGCCCGGCCATCCAGCATGCCGGGGACCTGGCAGCCATCTTGTCGTCGCTTGAGGACGGCGACGTCCTCTTTGTCGACGAGATACATCGTCTCGCACGCCCGGTGGAAGAGATGCTTTATCTCGCGATGGAGGACTATCGCGTTGATGTCGTCGTCGGCAAAGGACCTGGCGCCACGTCAATACCGCTAACGTTGCCACCCTTCACGGTGGTCGGTGCCACCACGCGCGCTGGGCTACTACCGGCCCCCTTGCGGGATCGCTTCGGATTCACCGCACATCTGGACTTCTACGAGCCGGAGGACCTCGCGACAATTGTGAAGCGTTCTGCCCGTTTGCTGGAATTCTCGCTCGATACCGACGCCGGTGCCGAGATTTCGACGCGGTCGCGGGGCACCCCTCGCATCGCGAACCGACTATTGCGGCGGGTGCGTGACTGGGCCGAGGTGCATGGCACAGGTGCGGGCGATCTCGCGGCCGCGCGCGCGGCGCTTGAGGTGTACGAAGTAGACCTCCGCGGACTCGACCGGTTGGATCGAGCCGTCCTTGGCGCGTTGTGTCAGCGCTTTGGTGGCGGTCCTGTGGGCCTCAGCACATTGGCTGTGTCGGTTGGCGAAGAGCCGCAGACGGTCGAGGAGGTTGCCGAGCCCTTCCTTGTGCGTGAGGGACTGATGGTGCGCACCTCGCGAGGTCGCATGGCGACCGACGCGGCATGGGCGCACCTCAGGATCGAGCGGAATCAGCATCGGCAAGGGCACGCTGGCGTCGGCGACGCCGTTACCCGCCTCTTTGATGCATGACGAGGTGACGGGCGGGGCGGTTCGACTCACGTGCTGCCGTGGAACTAGAATCGCTGGGGCCCCGCTCCGTGCGGGAACCACACCCGCATGGAAAGCGTAGGGAAAGCGTGTCTTCAGCTGCCAGAGGCGCCAGGAGGACCTTGGCCGGCCTGTTGTGGATCCTTGTGATCATTTACGGCCTGTTGGGTTTTGGCGTTGCTACCGACAAGACCGAGATCACACCGGGCCTCGCCCTCGACCTGGCTGGTGGTCGACAGATCATCCTGCAGGCGCGGTCGATCGATGGTTCGGACATTGACTCGAATGACCTGAAGCAGGCAGTTGAAATCATCCGAAAGCGCGTGGATGCATCGGGAACCGCTGAGGCAGAGATCTCGACCCAGGGTGATCGAAACATCGTCGTTGGTCTTCCTGGTGAGCCAGATGAGGCGACGCTGGACTTGGTGCGCAAGTCGGCGCAGTTGCAGTTCCGTCCCGTTCTCTATGTGGGCGCCCCGCAGCCGACCACGGCCGGCGCGCCTGAAGGAGTCGTTGACGAGGCGGTTGATCGCCCCGAACCAACCAACCCCTCCGATCCCGCCTGGATCACGGAGGAAGTTGACGCGCAGTTCGCAGCGCTTGACTGCACGAACCCCGAGAATCTGACAAATGGTGAACTTGGTGAGCGGGACAAGGCACTCGTCGCATGTCGCGCCGACGGCGGCGCAAAACTGATCCTCGGTCCCGTGGAACTTACTGGTGAAGACGTGTCGACCGCGTCGGCGGGCCCCACGCTCAACCCGCAGACGGGCGCAGCAACGGGTGGATTCGAAGTGCGCCTTGACCTCACCGATGGCGGTGGGAACGCGTTTCGCGCTGTCACTGAGCGCCTGTCGCAAACGCCTAGCCCGCGTAATCAGTTCGGCATTCTCCTCGATGGCGTTGTTATTACCCACCCGCAGGTGACCACGCCGATTCCAGGTGGCAAAGCACAAATCACAGGTGACTTCACGCTCAAGGAGGCGGAGCAACTCGCCAACCAGTTGAAGTTCGGCGCGATTCCGCTCACCCTCGATCTGCTGACTGACGATCACATTTCGGCGACCAAGGGAGCCGACGAACTACGTAACGGCTTGATTGCCGGTGCAATCGGCCTCGTCCTCGTCGTCATCTACTCGATGTTCCAGTACCGCGCGCTCGGTGCGGTCACGGTGGGATCACTCCTCATCGCCGGTGGCGTTACGTACGGCTTCATCGCACTCTTGTCGTGGGGCCTCGGATATCGCCTCTCGCTTGCGGGTGTCGCGGGCTTGATTGTCGCGATTGGTATTACCGCCGACTCGTTCATCGTCTACTTCGAACGTGTGAAGGACGAATTGCGCGAGGGCCGCTCCCTGCAATCTGCGGTGGAGCATGGGTGGAGCCGCGCGAAGCGCACGATCATTATTTCCGACGTGGTGAGCTTCTTGGCGGCAGCCATCTTGTATTGGCTCGCCGTCGGTTCGGTGCGTGGCTTCGCGTTCACGCTTGGGCTCACGACCATTGTTGACCTCATCGTCGTTATCTTGTTTACCCACCCCACACTCGTGCTCCTTGCGCGCACCAAGTTCTTTGGGGAGGGTCACCGCCTTTCCGGTCTAGACCCCCGCCAGCTCGGCCGCGACGTCATGTACAAGGGCCGCGGACGCGTCGCGACGCAGGCTCCAGCAGTAGGGAAGCAGGCGGAGCCGGCCGGTGAAAAGCTCACTCTTGCCGAGCGCAAAGCAATGAAGGCGAAGGCTCGAGCTCAATCCGATGGCGCGACGACAGTGGCGACTGAGGAGAAGGAGTAACCGTGGCTGGCATCTCAGACTGGGGCAACCGTCTTCACTCAGGCGAAACCTCGTACCCGATCGTTCAACAACGCAAGCGTTGGTTGCTCCTGAGCCTTGGGCTCGTTGCGATCTGCATCGGCATTTTGCTGGTCAAGGGACTCAATCCCGGCATCGACTTCCGGGGAGGCACCGAGTACACGCTGTCCGAGGTATCGAACACTGACACGTCCATTGCACGCGATCTTGTTAAGGCGGAACTGCCTGCCGAAGAACCCCGGATTGTGGTGGTCGGCGGCGACAGCATCCGGATCCAGTTGGGTCAACTCGAGCAGGCAGACATCGTCAGTTTGCGTGAGCAACTAGCGGATGTGTATGACATCGCACCAGCGGACATCAGTTCGAGCTTCATTGGGCCCACGTGGAGCAAGGATGTGTCGAACAAGGCGATCCAGGGACTCATCGTCTTCATGCTCCTCGTCACATTGGTGCTCACGGTG
>JAEZZI010000001.1 GCA_023418595.1 Pseudomonadota bacterium | reverse complement strand
TTTCGCGCGATTTCGTCGCGCATTGCCGCGATCATCACGCGCTGCTGCTGGTGGCCGCAGGCGACAATGTCGTTCGCATCCTGCCGCCCCTGGTGATCGAGGAAAGCCATATCGCCGAGGCGATCGAAAAGCTTAGCGACGCCGCGCGGGTCTATGTGCCCGCGAGTGATGATTGACCTTTGATCCTCCCCGCACGCGGGGAGGGGGACCATGCGAAGCATGGTGGAGGGGGCGTGCCGCAAGCGCTTCCGCTGGTTGAGGCCCCCCTCCACCAGCCTGCGGCTGGTCCCCCTCCCCGTGCCGGGGAGGAACTAAGTTGCGCCATTTCCTGAACCTGTCCGACGCCGGGCCTGACGGCATCGCCGCGATCCTGCACGATGCGATCGAGCGCAAGGCCGCGCGCAAGGGCCTTCCCAAGGGCAGGGCCGACGCGGACGCGCCGCTCGCGGGCCACGCGCTGGCGATGGTGTTCGAGAAGAACTCGACCCGCACGCGCGTGTCGTTCGACATGGCGATCCGGCAACTGGGCGGCGCATCGATCGTGCTCGATGCGGGCACGATGCAATTGGGGCGCGGCGAGACGGTGGCCGACACCGCGCGCGTTCTGTCGGGCTATACCGATGCGATCATGATCCGCACCGACGACCATGCCAAGGTCGAGGAGATGGCCGCGCACGCGTCCGTCCCGGTCATCAACGGCCTGACCGACGACAGCCATCCGTGCCAGATCGTCGCCGACCTGCTGACCGTGATCGAAAGCGGCAAGGCGCTGCCGGGCCTCAAATGGGCGTGGCTGGGCGATGGCAACAACGTGCTGCATTCGATCGTCGAGGCAGGCGGGCTGATGCAGTTCGACGTGTTCGCCGCCTGTCCCGAAGGCTATGATCCCGACCCGCATTTCATGGCCAGGGGCGGCAATCGGGCGGTGCTGACCCGCGATCCCGTCGAAGCCGTCCGCGACGCCGATGTCGTCGTCACCGACACCTGGATTTCGATGGGCCAGGATCACGCCGACGCCAAGCTCGCGGCGATGATGCCCTATCAGGTGACGGAGGCGCTGATGGCGCACGCCAAGCCCGATGCGGTGTTCCTCCATTGCCTGCCCGCGCATCGCGGCGAAGAGGTCGTGGAAGCAGTGATCGACGGTCCGCAATCGCTGATCTGGGCAGAGGCCGAAAACCGGCTGCACGCGCAGAAATCGATCCTGCGCTGGTGCCTGGGCCAGATCGGGTGAGATTGTAAGGCGCGCGCTGCCTCCTATCTTCCTTCATTCCCGCCGTCCCGATTTCCGGGTTCCCCTGGTTCCCGTTCGTTTCGAGCGCAGTCGAGAAACGTGTCGCGCGCTTGGACCACGTTTCTCGACTGCGCTCGAAACGAACGGACAGTTGAGGTTGAAACAGGGTGCGGGGGACGAAAGAGAGAGAATGACAGAGCAATCCGACATCACGCCCCCCGATCTCGACCGGGTCACCGCCTTCACCATTCCCGATCGCCATGCGCGGGGCCGTGTCGCACGCCTTGGCCCGGCGCTGGGCGAAATCCTTGCCGCGCATGCCTATCCGCCCGCGATCGAACGGTTGCTGGCCGAATCGCTGACGCTGACCGCGCTGCTCGGCGCGACGCTCAAGGACAATAAGGGCCAGCTGACGCTACAGGCGCAGACCAGCGGCGGAATCGTGTCGCTGATGGTGTGCGACTATCAGGACGGGGCGCTGCGCGGTTATCTGCAATATGATGCCGATCGGCTGAGCGAGGGTCCGGAGGAACCCAGCCTCTACGCACTGTTCGGCACCGGGCACCTCGCGATCACCTTCGATCTGGGCACCAGCGGCGAGCGCTATCAGGGCGTGGTCGCATTGGACGGCGCGACCATCGCGGAGGCAGCGCAGAATTATTTCGACCAGTCCGAACAGATCCCGACGCTGATCCGGCTGGGCACCCACCGCGATGGCGAAGGCGCGCTGATCGCCGGCGGGCTGTTCCTTCAGCACATGCCCGAGGGCGAGGAAGGGCGCGAGCGACTCCATACCCGCGACCACCATCCCGAATGGGAGCATGTCGAGGCGCTGGGCACGACGATGGGCGCCGACGAACTCGCCGACCCTGCATTGCCGCTGGAGACGATCGTGTGGCGGCTGTTCAACGAAGAGCGCGAGGTCCGCGTGCAAAGCGGGGTCGCCTTGTCGCGCGGATGCCGCTGCGATGCGGATTATATCCGCCAAGTGCTCGCCAAATTTCCGGTCGAGGAACGCCGCGAAATGGCCGAGGCCGACGGGCTGATTCATGTCGATTGCGCATTCTGTTCGAAGAAATTTCCGGTGCCGGCGGAAAGCGCCGACGCCTGATCGACCAACGATTCTTCCCCCGTCATTGCGTGCGCAGCGAAGCAATCCAGGGTCGCGCGCGGAGCCGCTGGATTGCTTCGCTGCGCTCGCAATGACGAAAGGGGATATTCGGAACCTTCCGGGATTGCACAGTCCGAACCGTCTTCCCACATGACGGATGAGGCGTTGGCCGGACGATGGGGCGGTCCGGGCATGCGTGCATGCTTGGGAGACAAGGGCGATGACGAGCGGGCGAATGACGCGCGCGGGCGCGGCTGTCGTGCTGGGTTTGGGATTGCTGGTCGGGACCACGGCGCGGGCCGATGCGCCGCAGGCGTCGTCGGTGCTGGCGACGATCGAACCCGGCCAGTGGCAGTTGACCGACACCGCCAGCGATGCAGGCCGCAGCCTGTGCGTGCGCGATCCGCGCGCGCTGCTGCAACTTGGCCATGCCGATACCGCGCAGTGTTCGCGCTTCGTCGTGTCGCAATCGCCGCGCGAACTGACCGTTCACTATACCTGTCCCGGCGCCGGCCATGGCCGCACCACCATCGGCATCGTCACGCCGCGATCGATCAAGCTGGAGACGCAGGGGATCGCGGGCGGGCTGCCGTTCCAGCACAGTTATGCCGGACGGCGCGTCGGCGCCTGCGGATGACGGTGATGCGCGTTAATCCGATCTTTACCCCCGAAGCGTTAGGGAATGAGCGTGTTTCTCACCCGGTGGGTGCGGCAGCTCCCCTGTCTGACAGGGTTTTTCCCAAGCCTTTTCAGGGCCGCTCCCAGAGCGGCCCTTTTCTTTGCCCGCCGATGGGCTTAGGCGCGCGCCGATGACTTCCCCCCAACCTTATGCCGTCGTTCTCGTCTCCGGCGGCCTCGATTCGATGGTGTCGGCCGCACTGGCGAAGGAAGCGGGCTATCGCCTGCTCGCACTGTCGGTCGATTACAACCAGCGCCACCAAGTCGAACTCGCCGCCGCGCGCCGCATCGCCGCCGAACTGGGCGCGGAACGGCACATCGTCATGCCGATGGACCTGTCGGCGTTCGGCGGATCGGCGCTGACCGCCGATATCGACGTGCCCAAGGGCGGCGTCGAGCCGGGCATCCCGGTCACCTATGTCCCGGCGCGCAATACCATTTTCCTGAGCCTTGCGCTCGGCTGGGCAGAGGCTGCGGGCGCGCGCGACCTGTTCATCGGCGTGAATGCGCTCGATTATTCGGGCTATCCCGATTGCCGCCCCGAATTCATCGCCGGGTTCGAGCATCTCGCCGACCTCGCAACGAAGGCCGGGGTCGAGGGCGAGCCGTTCAAGATCCACGCCCCGCTCCAGCACATGACCAAGGCGGACATCGCCAGGGAGGCCGCGCGGCTGGGTCTCGACGCGGCGATGTCCTGGTCCTGCTACGACCCCGCGCCCGGCGGGGTGCATTGCGGGCTGTGCGACAGCTGCCGCCTGCGCCACAAGGGGTTCGAGGAAGCCGGGCTGCCCGATCCGACCCGCTATGCCGTGATCGTATGAGCTACGCGGTCAAGGAAGTCTTTCTGACGCTGCAAGGCGAAGGCGCCAACGCCGGCGCGCGCGCGGTGTTCGCGCGCTTTGCCGGGTGCAATCTGTGGACCGGTCGCGAAGCGGATCGGGCGAGCGCGGTATGCAAATTCTGCGACACCGATTTCGTCGGGATGGACGGCACCGGCGGCGGGCGCTTCGCCGACGCCGACGCGCTGGCCGATGCGGTGGCGACGGAATGGGGCGAAGGGGCGGACAGGCGCTTCGTGGTGCTGACCGGGGGCGAACCGATGCTTCAGGTCGATGCCGCATTGGTCGATGCGCTCCACGCCCGCGGGTTCCGCATCGCGATCGAGACCAATGGCACGTTGCCGGTCGAACCCGGCATCGACTGGATCTGCGTCAGCCCCAAGGCGGGGACCGACGTGGTCCAGACCCGCGGGGATGAACTGAAGCTGGTGTGGCCGCAGCCGGGCAGCGATGTCGACACGATCGAACGCTGGGACTTCGCCAATTTCCTGATCCAGCCGATGGACGATGCGCGCGGCGATGCCAATGTGCGCGCGGCGATCGACTTCGCGATGGCGCGGCCCAAATGGCGGCTGACGTTGCAGACCCACAAGATGCTGGGATTGCGCTGAGCGCTAACCCCACCCCGCCGTCACCCGGACCTGTTCCGGGGTCCACCGGGCGGCGGACGATTGCGCCAGTGGCGTGAACGCGACGCAAGCGGCTTGGTAGACCCCGGAAAAAGTCCGGGGTGACGGACGGGGTGGGCTGTGCCGACAAGCGTGCCTCCACGCCAGTCCCATTTACCCCGCGTAGAATTTCCCGCAGCGGCGTTCCTGCCACACATTGCGGCGCCAGCAGCGCTGGTTGGAAAACTCCTTCAGCACCGGCATCGGCGCAGGATAGCGGAACAGGAATTGCTGTTCGCCCCACGGGACCAGGCTGTTGCGCAATTCGCGCATATGGTTGTGGGCGACATCGGCCAGTCCGCCCGGCGGTGCGAACAGGGCGGCATAGCCGACCTTGCCCGCCGTCTCGCAGAACGGATATTGCGCCGATACCACCGAAAAGCCCGAATAGGCGCGGGTGAAGAACTGGTCGAGACCGGCCTGGCCGGGGCGACCCTTGCCCAGCGTGCGGTTGAAATAATTGTGGAGCGTCGCCTGGGTACGGTCGAGTTCGGGATCGTGGTTCTTGAGCAGCGCGTTGTAATTGCTGACCAGCCGCAGCGTCGGCGCGAAATCGCATTGCAGCGCCGCGACGTTGATCGCCGCGCGCAGGTTCCACACCAGCGCCGCGCTCAGTTCCTCCGGCGTCGCGCCCGGCATTTCGGCGCTGACCATTCCCGGTTCGGCACCCGTGACTCGCGGACCGCTCAGATCGGCGGATTTGAAGAAGAACTGGGCCTGGGCGGGCGCCGCCCCCAAGAACAGGCCCCCGAAGAACAGGATCGCGGCCAGCCCCGCCGCCATCAGACGCAACACGTTCATAATTCCCCTCGCCACAAAGCGCGTATTTTCAGCTCGAACCCTATGGTTAAGCGCTTTTGACTCCGCTCCCAAGCCCCTTTTTTGGCGCGGGCACGAAACGATCGCGTGGCGGCGCAGGCAAAAGGGCCGCCCGGTTGCCCGGACGGCCCCTTTCGTGACGATCGCTTGATCGACAGTGACCGGCCCTGCCGCAGTGGCGGGGCCGACGCGCATTACATCGCGTTGGTGGTCATCGTGTCGTTCATCATCATCATGTCGTTCGACATGGTGTCGTTCATCATCATCATGTCGTTGCCCATCGCGCCGTCGACGATGGTCATGTTGTCGGTCATCGTGCCGTCGAGCATCGGATCGGTGGTGTTCAGATCGACGACCGTGGTGTTTTCGGTGGTGACTTCGGTGGTGTCGCCGCATGCTGCGACGAGAAGTGCCGCACCAGCGATCATCGAACCGGTAACAGCCTTGGAAATGAATGCGCGCATTGAAAGCTCCCTAGATTGGTCGATCTGGAAAATGGCCTGTTGGCCCGATGACCCAAATCGTCATGGACAGTAATCGCTTACGGCCTCGCCCTCAAGTGGTCAAAACCGTGCCGGCTTCTCGACATATTCGAGGAACGTCGGGAGGCTCAACGCCAGAGCAGCGTCAAAGGTTGCAGGCGTAATGGTTTTGCCCAGCGCAGCGGCGCTCGTCACCGGAAACTCGGCCAGCCCGCACGGCACGATTCCCCCGAAATCATTGAGATCGGGCGACAGATTGACCGAAAAGCCGTGCATCGTCACCCAGCGTTTCACTCGCACGCCGATCGCGCCGACCTTTGCCTCAACCCCGCCATCTTTGGTCCAGATGCCGATCCGGTCGGGCACGGCATAGGCGTGGATGCCCAGATCGCGCAATGCCGCGATCACCCAGCGTTCGAGCGCGTGGACATAGCAGCGCACGTCGCGCCCCCGCCGGGCAAGGTCGAGCATGACATAACCGATCCGCTGGCCCGGCCCGTGATAGGTATAGCGCCCGCCGCGCCCCGTTTTGAACACCGGAAAGCGCGGGTCGATCAGTTCGCGCGCGTCGGCCGACGTCCCCGCCGTGTAGAGCGCGGGATGTTCGAGCAGCCAGATCAGTTCGCGCGCGCCCGTCTCGCGGATCGCGGCGGCGCGCGCCTCCATCGCCTCCATCGCGGTCGGGTAGTCGACCGGGGCGGGCGCGGTACGCCATTCGATGGCGTCGGGAATGGTCGCGGGACGTGCGGGCATTGGCAAGCGGGGGGCTCATGGCTACGAGTGACGGATTAGGGTCCAACTGAGCATGGAGGGGCATGTGGTCAAGATGGGGGCGGTCTGGGACCGCACGACGAAATTCCTGCGCGCCAATAGCGGCGCGGTGATGACGATTGCCGTTCTGGCGATTTTCCTGCCCACCATGATCAGCCAGATCGCGCAACTGGCGCTGGCGGGCGACGATCCCACGCAAATGAGCGCGGCCGGGGGGATTATCGGCCTGATCACGACGATCGTGACGATTTTCGGTCAGGTCGCGCTGGTGGCGCTGGCGATCGACGCGACGCTCGGCACCGGGGGCGCCTTTTCGGTTGCCGGACGGCGGCTGTTGCCGGTGATCGGCGTGTCGATCCTCGTCGCGCTGATCTTTTTCCTGCTGTTCCTGCCGTTCGTGTTCATCCTGTTCGGATCGGGCGTCGATTTCGCCGCGCTTCAGGCGGGCGATACCTCGGCGATGCCCGAACTGGGCGGCGGCACCGCCCTGTTCCTGGCGCTCTACATGCTGGTCCTGATCCCGGTCCTGTTCTGGCTGGCCGCACGGCTGTCGGTCGTGATGCCGGTGGTGGTATGGGAACGGCTGGGCATCGGCGCGATCGGTCGTACCTTCCGCCTGACCAAGGGCTATGCGCTCAAGATCGTCGGCATTTTCATCCTGTTCCTTATCGTCTTCATCGTCGCCAGCATGGCGGTGGTCGGCGTGTTCGGCGCGATTTTCGCGCTCGTGGCGGGCGGCATTCAGGGGATGACGGTCGGCGCGGTGCTGCTGGCGATTATCAGCGCGTTGCTGACAGTGGTCTTCACCGTGATCTACACCATATTCCTGACCAAGCTCTACAAGAGCCTGATCGAGGAAGCCGAACCCGCTGCGGTGTTCGAATAAGGTCCGGCATTAAATGAGACTCGAACCGGCGGGCCTGCTCGCCGAAGCCGTGCAACGGTACACGTCCGAACGCCCCGCGCTGCATGCAGTCGCGGGGCTGTTCTTCTTCGTGCCTGCGCTGGCGCTGCTGTTTTTTGTCGAGACCGCATCTGCAACCGATGGCCAGTCGGTGACCGACGCGCTTCGGGCGATAATGGCCGACAACTGGCCGTGGCTGCTGGGCGTCCAGTTGCTCGAACTGTTCGGGTCGGCGTGGCTCTATGCCTGGCTGCTGGGGCGCGACAAGCCGTCGCTCCGCCAGTCGCTGGATCGCGCCGTCACGCTGTTTCCGATGTTTCTGATCGCATCGGTGCTGGTCGGACTGCTGACCTTTGCCGGGTTGCTGTTCTTCCTCGCGCCCGGTTTCTACGTGATCGGGCGCACCTTTCTGGTCGCGCCGATCCTGATTGCCGAGCCGGGGACGACGGCGATCAAGGCGTTCGAGGAATCGATCCGCCGGACCCAGGGCATGGGCTGGATGCTGTTCGTGATCGCGGCGGCGATCTGGCTGACCGGGCAGTTCCCCAATTTGCTGCTGCGCCCCTTGGAGGCGCCGCTGGGACTTGCGGGAACTGTGCTGGTCGATGGCATCGCGGCGATTGCTGGCGCGGCGGTGAC
The DNA here is from genome assembly GCA_023418595.1 of Pseudomonadota bacterium. Lineage (GTDB taxonomy): Bacteria > Pseudomonadota > Alphaproteobacteria > Sphingomonadales > Sphingomonadaceae > Sphingomonas. Next base: position 13,988 of record JAEZZI010000001.1, on the reverse strand, counting down.
GCTGCTGATCCTGCTGGTGAAGGTCGCGGTCTATCGCCGCACGGCGGGGTCGAAACGGGGCACGTGAGCTGCCGCTTCGCGCGGCAGATGCCCGGTCAGCCGCGGATCGGCGAATGTTTCGACGCTGCGCGCGAACGGCACGAAGCCGTGGCGGATATAGAAACCGAGCGCACGCGGATGGTCGAGCGTGCAGGTATGCACCCACATCCGCGTGACGCCGCGCCGCCAGCCGAGCGCCAGCGCGTTCGCCATCAGCCAGCCGCCATGCCCCTTTCCCGCGAGTTCGGGCACCACCGCGAGATACGACAACTCGCACTCGCCTTCTTTGCGGAAATCGAGTTCGAGCATCCCGAGTTCGACGCCCGACCGGTCGATCATCGCATAGACCTCTACCCCCGGATCATCGAGGATCGCACGGAGCTGGGCGTCAGGCATGACGAGGCGCGAGAACCACAGCCACGGGGCGCCGACGCGGGTAAACAGCGTGCGATAGCGGTCGCTGTCGGGCGCGTGCCAGCGTTTGAGCATGAACGGACTGGGGGGCAGCGGACGCGCAGGCGGGCGCTGGGTCATTTCCAGCGCGGTGACGATGGTGGCGACGTGATCGTCGGGGACGGGGGTGAGGGTCATCCCACGAACCATCCGTCACCCCGGACTGGTTCCGGGGGCCACTCATCCGCTTGCGTTATGCTTCCATATTCAGCCGCATCGTCTGCCGTCCAGTGGACCCCGGAACAAGTCCGGGGTGACGAGGGGCGGGGGATTGCCATCACCCCCATGTCGCAACCGGGGGCAGGCTCATCAGGATCGCGTCGATATTGCCGCCAGTCTTCAGCCCGAACAACGTCCCCCGGTCATAGACCAGGTTGAACTCGGCATAACGCCCGCGCCATTCGAGCTGCTGCGCCTTGTCCGCATCGGTGAACGCCATCCCCATCCGCCGCCGGACGAGTGCTGGATAGATGTCGAGAAACGCGCGCCCGACATCCTGGGTGAAGGCGAAATCGGCGTCGAAATCGCTCTCCAGATGGTCGTAGAAAATCCCGCCGACGCCGCGGTGCACCTGGCGATGCGGAATGTAGAAATAATCGTCGGCCCATGCCTTGAACCGCGGATAGTGCGCGGGATCGTGCGCGTCGCAAGCGGCCTTCATCCGCGCGTGGAAATCCTCGGTGTCCTCGGCGTAAGGCAAGGGCGGGTTGAGGTCCGCGCCGCCGCCGAACCAGCGCTTGGTCGTCGCCAGGAACCGCGTGTTCATGTGCACCGCAGGGACATGCGGATTGGCCATGTGCGCGACCAGGCTGATGCCGGTCGCGAAGAAGCGCGGATCTTCTCCTGCGCCGTGGATCGACTTGGCGAAATCGCCCTCGAACGTGCCGCCCACGGTCGAGACGTTGACGCCGACTTTCTCGAACACCCGCCCCTTCATCACGCCGCGCACGCCGCCACCACCGGGTTCGCCCGACGGATCGGTGCGGTCCCAGGGGGTGTATTCGAACGAGGCGTCGGAGCCGGCCTCGCGCTCGATCGTCTCGAACTCGGCGCAGATCAGGTCGCGCAACTTTTCGAACCAGATACGGGCGGCGGATTGCTGGGGGTCGAGCGCTTGCATGGCCGCAGGCTTTAGCGGCGCGGGTTCAGTCGCGCCAGACGCGCGTCACATGCCCCATCTTGCGTCCGTCGCGCACCTCACGCTTGCCATAGAGATGCAAATGCGCCGCCGGATCGGCCAGAATCGCCGCCCAGTCGTCGGCGTCGCTGCCGATCAGATTGGTCATCTCGACCTTTCGCCCGGTGATCGTCGTGGGGCCGAGCGGCAGGCGGCAGATCGCGCGGATATGGTTTTCGAATTGCGAGGTCGCTGCGCCCTCGATCGTCCAATGGCCCGAATTATGGACGCGGGGCGCCATTTCGTTGAACACGGGTCCGTCGCGCCCGGCGAAGAATTCGCAGGTCAGCACGCCCACATGATCCAGCGCACCGGCGATCCGCCCGGCCAGCGCCGCCGCCTCGGTCCACTGGCTGGCGATCTCCGCGGGCGCGGGTACGGTCGATGTCGCCAAAATGCCGCCGACATGGACATTGTGCGGCGGCGGATAGTGCGTGATCGCCCCGTCCTCCCCGCGCGCTAACACGATCGAGAACTCGTGGGTAAAGTCGACGAACGCCTCCAGCACCGCGGGCGTGCCGTTCAGCGCTTCCCACGCGGCGTCGGCATCGGCGGAGGATTTGAGCCGCGCCTGACCCTTGCCGTCATAGCCGAAGCGCGTGGTCTTGAGGATCGCCGGGCAGCCGACGCTCCGGATCGCGGCGTCGAGTTCCGCGCGGCTCGACACCGGCGCCCAGCGTGCGGGGCGACCGCCAAGCCCTTCGACGAAACGCTTTTCCTCGATCCGGTCCTGCGCGACGCGCAGCGATGCGGCGGACGGGCGGACGGGCGCGCCCGTGATCGCGGCGATCGGATCGGCGGGCAGGTTTTCGAACTCATAGGTAACGACATCGACCTGCTCCGCGAACCGCGCGAGCGCGTCGGCGTCGCCATAATCGGCTTTCGTGAACTCCCCGCTCGCATCGTTGGCGGGGCCGGAGGCGGGGGCGTAGATATGCGTGCGATAGCCGAGCTGGACCGCGGCGACCGCCATCATCCGGCCCAACTGGCCCGCGCCGATGATTCCGATCGTCGATCCGGGGGGCAGCATGGTCATTGCGGATCGGTCGCCACGCTGGCGGTCTGGTTCGCGCGCCATTCGTCTAGCTTGGCGGCCAAGGCCTCGTCGTGGGTCGCCAGGATCGACACCGCCAGCAGCCCGGCGTTGATCGCGCCCGCCTTGCCGATCGCCAGCGTGCCGACGGGAACGCCGCCGGGCATCTGGGCGATGGAGAGCAGGCTGTCCATGCCCTTCAGCGCCTTGGATTCGACCGGCACGCCGAGCACGGGCAAGCGCGTCATGCTCGCGGCCATGCCGGGCAGGTGCGCCGCGCCGCCCGCGCCTGCAATGATGACCTTCAGCCCGCGATCCACCGCGCTTTCGGCGTAATCGACCAAACGGCGGGGGGTGCGATGGGCGGAGACGACCTTGGTTTCATGCGCCACGCCGAACGTGCTCAGCACGTCGGCGGCGTTGCTCATCGTCTCCCAATCGGACGTGCTGCCCATGATGATGCCGACGACGGGGGACTGGGTCATTCGCGCGTATTTTCCGTGGATGAGCGGAAAGGGAAGGGGGGTGGTAAAGGCGCGCGGGGGGCGGCGCAACCGGCAAGTCGGAAGCGTTACACCGCATTTTCACGCACCCGCGCTCGCCCTGAGCTTGTCGAAGGGTGTTGAGACTCAACCGGCTTCGACAGGCTCAGCCTGAGCGCGGCGAAGGCAAAGCCATTCCCGCGATCACCCATAGTCGCCCACCACCGACTTCACCTCCATGAATTCGGCCAGCCCGTATTTCCCGTATTCGCGGCCATTGCCCGATTGCTTGTAGCCGCCGAACGGCGCGGACGGATCGGGCTGGCCACCATTCACATAGACCATGCCGGCGCGCAGTTTCGGCGCGACCCGGCGGACGCCTTGGGCATCGCCGAACACCACTGCCGACAGGCCATATTCGGTGTCGTTGGCAACGCGGATCGCCTCTTCCTCGTCCTTGTAGGGAATGATCGTGACGACGGGGCCGAAGATTTCCTCGCGGGCGATCGTCATGTCGTTGGTAACGCCGGAGAACAGCGTCGGCTTGACGAAATAGCCGGTCTCGACTCCATCGGGACGGCCGGGACCGCCGGTTTCCAGCTTCGCGCCTTCCTCCATGCCCTTGCGGATCAGGCCCTGTACCTTGTCGAACTGCGCCTTGTTGACCAGCGGTCCGATATGGCGGCCTTCCTCCATCGGATCGCCGGTCTGGGTCGCCGCCATCATCGCCTTTGCCGCCTCGATCGCCTCGGCCTGTTTGGAGGCGGGGACGAGCAGCCGCGTCGGCGCGATGCAGCTTTGCCCCGAATTGACGAGCACGCTCATCAGCGTGCTCTGTACCGCCTTGCCGATATCGGCGCTTTCCAGCACGACCGATGGCGACTTGCCGCCCAGTTCCTGATGCACGCGCTTGACCGTATCGGCGGCGGACTTTGCGACCATGATTCCGGCGCGCGTCGACCCGGTGAAGCTGACCATGTCCACGTCAGGGTGCGCGGTCAGCGCCGCGCCGACGACGGGGCCGTCGCCCTGGACCAGATTGAAAACGCCCTTGGGCACGCCCGCCTTGTCGAGAATTTCGGCGAAGATCGCTGCCGATCCGGGGCATTCCTCGCTGGGTTTCAGGATCATCGTGTTGCCCGCGGCGAGTGCAGGCGCGACCTTGGCGACGATCTGGTTCATCGGCCAGTTCCAGGGCGTAATGAGCGCGACCACGCCGATCGGTTCGTGGACGACGGTGCTGCGCCCGACCTTCTCGGTGAACTCGAAATGTTTGAGCGCGTCGATCGCGGCCGTGAAATGGCCGATCCCTGCGCCGACCTGCGCCATCTTCGCGATGGCGATCGGGCAGCCCATTTCGGTCGAGATCGCTGTCGCGAGATCGTCGGCGCGGTCCTTGTATTCGGCGAGGATCGCTTCGAGCAGTGCGACGCGCTCGTCCACCGATGTCTGCGAAAAGCCGTCGAACGCGGCGCGCGCGGCAGCCACTGCGCGGTCCACGTCGGCGGCGGAACCGAGGGTGATTTCGGTGCAGGCGGTCTCGGTCGCGGGGTTGATGACCTCGTGCCGGGTGCCGCCCTCGCTATCGACCCATGCGCCGTCGATATAGTGCTTCAGATAGCTTTTCATCCTCGCCTCCGCATGTGTTCGAACATCGGGTATGCAGCCATCATTGCGCCGCGTCCGATCGGTTGCAAGGCGAAACCGGCAAGTTCAGCCGGGATAGGGCTTGGCCTTGAGCAATCCCGCCAGGTGCGCGGCGTTCGATGCGACCATTTTCGCGGTTTCGGTAACCATTTTCGGGGTCTTGTCGAGATCTTTGAAATCGACGTCGCCCATTGCCTCACCCACCCAATAACAAGCCGCGACCGCAGGGATGGTGAAGCCGACATCGTTCAATGACTGGAAGATCTGCGACGACGACCAGTGGGCGCCGTCCTCGTTGCCGACGATCGCCGCGACCGCGACCTTGCCATAGCTCGGCATCCGGCCCGCATCGTCGGTTTCGGACAGAAACGCGTCGAGCCGTTCGAGCACGCGCTTGGCGACGCTGGAGATTTGCCCCATCCAGATCGGCCCGCCGAAAATCAGGATGTCGTGCGCGAGGATTTTCGCGCGGATCGACGGCCAGTCGTCGCCTTCGCCTTCGTCCGACGTCACGCCCGGCTTTACGTTATGTGCGGCGATGCGGATGGTCTCGGCGATCTTTACGTCATGTTCGCCGAATGCCTTGCCAAGCACCGCGATCATCGCGTCGGTGGAGGATTCCTCGCTCGCGTCGGATTTCAGCGTGCAGTTCAGGGCGATGGCGGTGACGGGCATGATCTCTCTCCGGCTGGTTCAGCCTTGGAGAGACGAATGGCGCGTGAACCCGTTCCGGTATCGATTGGTCGAGATTGCCGGGCGTCAGGCTGAACCAACAATCCGTCATTCCCGCCTTCGCGGAATGACGGAGTGAATGAGGCGATGGAGGGACGCCCCGTCCCGAAACGCGAAACGCCCGGGCATTGCTGCCCGGGCGTCCCGCTGTCCGAGCGGCCGCTATGGCCGCGCGGGGATAAACAACGCGTGAACGTTACATGGAATAATACATGTCGTATTCGACCGGGCTGGGCGTGGTTTCGAAGTTGATCACGTCCTGCCACTTGATATCGGCATAGGCCTCGATCTGGTCCTTGGTGAACACGTCGCCTTTCAACAGGAATTCATGATCCTCCTGAAGCGCAACCAGCGCCTCGCGCAGCGATCCGCAGACGGTCGGCACATTGACCAGCTCGGCGGGCGGCAGGTCGTAGAGGTTCTTGTCCATCGCCTCGCCGGGATGAATCTTGTTCTGGATGCCGTCCAGGCCCGCCATCAGCAGCGCCGCATAGGCGAGATAGGGGTTGGCCAGCGCATCGGGGAAGCGGAACTCGACGCGCTTCGCCTTGGTGCCCGCGCCGTACGGAATGCGGCACGACGCCGACCGGTTACGGCTCGAATAGGCGAGCAGCACCGGCGCTTCGAAGCCCGGAACCAGCCGCTTGTAGCTGTTGGTCGACGGGTTGGTAAAGGCGTTGAGCGCGCGGGCATGCTTGATGACGCCGCCGATGAAATAGAGGCACATTTCACTGAGGCCCGCATAGCCGTCGCCCGCGAACAGCGGCTTCTTGCCGTCCCAGATCGACATATGCGTGTGCATCCCCGATCCGTTATCGTCCTTGATCGGTTTCGGCATGAAGGTCGCCGACTTGCCGTAGGCGTGCGCGACCTGGTGCACGACATATTTGTAGATCTGCATCCTGTCGGCGGTTTCGACCAGCGTGCCGAAGGTCAGGCCCAGTTCGTGCTGCGCGGCGGCGACTTCGTGGTGGTGCTTGTCGCACGGCAGGCCCATTTCCAGCATGGTCGAGACCATTTCGGCGCGGATATCGACGGCGCTGTCGACCGGCGCGACCGGGAAATAACCGCCCTTGGCGCGCGGACGATGGCCCAGATTGCCGCCTTCATATTCCTTGCCCGAGTTGGTCGGCAATTCGATGTCGTCGATCTGGAAATAGCTGGTGTTGTAGCCGGTTTCGAAGCGCACATCGTCGAACATGAAGAATTCGGCTTCCGGCCCGACATAGATGGTGTCGCCGATGCCGGTGGTCTTCAGATAGGCCTCTGCGCGTTTCGCGGTCGAGCGCGGATCGCGGGCGTAAAGCTCGCCGGTCGACGGTTCGACCACGTCGCAGAACAGGATCATCATCGGCGTGGCCGAGAACGGATCGATATAGGCGGCGTCGAGATCGGGCTTCAGCACCATGTCCGATTCGTTGATCGCCTTCCAGCCCTCGATCGACGAGCCGTCGAACATCAGGCCGTCGGTCAGCTGGTCTTCGTCGAGGCCGGATGCGACCATCGTCAGATGCTGCCACTTGCCCTTGGGGTCGGTGAATCGCAGGTCGACCCACTCGATTTCGTCGTCCTTGATCTGCTTCAGGATGGCGCCGGCGTCTTTGGCCATGAAAGGCATTCCTTTTCGTTTTCGAAAGCGGCAATCGCGAATCGCGTAATTTGTTGTCGCGTCGCCGCCTGTGTTTCACATATTGCTGCGGTGCGTCAAATGGCGTCGTCGTTACGCTCGCCGGTGCGAATGCGGAGTGCGGTCTCCACCGGAATGACGAAGATCTTGCCGTCGCCGATGCGTCCCGTCTGGGCGGAAGCGGCGATCGACTCCACCACGCGGTCGGCCAGGCCGTCCTCGACGACGACCTCCAGCTTCACCTTGGGCAGGAAATCGACGACATATTCGGCGCCGCGATACAGTTCGGTATGGCCTTTCTGGCGGCCGAATCCCTTGGCCTCGGTCACGGTGATGCCGGACACGCCGACTTCGTGCAGCGCCTCCTTCACCTCGTCGAGTTTGAAGGGTTTGATGATGGCCTCGATCTTCTTCACGCGAAACTCCCCGCCTGGACGTTCGCGCCGATCATAACGACGCGCGCGTCCTTCGCCACCCCGCCCTTACAAAGCGCGTGCCAGATACGGGCAAGCGGGAGAGCGGCGGTTTCGGGCGGCGTCCTGCCCGACGACCTGCCCGTTTTTCGGGCATAAGCGATTAATCTGCACGCTGGCCGGGCAGGGCGGTGGCGTTGCCGCCGCGCCTTCCTATCTGAATGGCTGCCTATCAAATTGGAGCGCACCATGAACGTCCTGATGATCCTGACCTCGCACGACCAATTGGGTGACACCGGCAAGAAAACCGGCTTCTGGCTCGAGGAACTGGCGGCGCCCTATTATGTGCTGAAGGATGCAGGCGCGACGATCACGCTGGCGTCGCCCGAAGGCGGTCAGCCGCCGCTCGACCCGAAGAGCGCCGACGCCGATGCGCAGACCGACGACACCCGCCGCTTCGACGCCGATGCGGAGGCCAAGGCGGCGCTCGCCGATACCCGGGCGCTGGTCGAAATCGATCCCGAGCAATTCGACGCGCTGTTCTTCCCCGGCGGGCATGGCCCCTTGTGGGATCTGGCGGAGGACGAAACCGTCCGCGCGATCATCGAGGCGATGATCCGCGACGACAAGCCGGTCGCGGCGGTGTGCCATGCACCGGCGGTCTTCCGCCACGCCGAAACGGAAGAAGGCGAGCCACTGGTCAAGGGGCGCCAGGTCACCGGCTTTTCGAACAGCGAGGAGGATGCGGTGGGATTGTCCGACGTGGTGCCGTTCCTGGTCGAGGATATGTTGAAGGAGCGCGGCGGCATCTATTCGAAAACCGATGACTGGGGCGTGCATGTCCTGCGCGACGGCCTGCTGATCACGGGTCAGAACCCGGCGTCATCGGCGGAGACGGCGCGCAAGCTGCTGGATGCGATCGGTTAACTCCACCCCGTCCCCCCGGCCATAGGGCCGGGGTCCACCAGGCGGCGCGCCGACCGTCAAAGCATTAGCGTTGCGTCAGCGGCCTAGTGGACCCCGGCACTGCGGCCGGGGTGACGATGCGGGTTGGTGTTCCTACTTTATAACAATGTATCGCTTATCCCTTGCGCTGATCGCCGTTGCCGCTCCCGCCTGTTCGCAGCCTGCACCAGAGACCCCGCGCGCCGAGGTTGCGCGCGTCCAAACCCGCGGTCTCGACGCCGCGACGATGGCAAATACCGTCGCCGCTGCCGAGCGCCTGCCCCGGCTCCATTCGATGATCGTCGCGCGCCACGGCCAGACGATTGCCGAGCATCGCTTTCGGGGCGCGAGCCTCGACACCCCGGTCAATATCAAGTCCGCATCGAAGACGATCCTCGCGACGCTGACCGGCATCGCGATCGAGCGCGGGGTGCTGGCCGGCGCGGACCAGAAGATTGCGCCGGTGCTCCGCGCAGACCTGCCCGCCAATCCCGATCCGCGGCTGGCGGATATCGACGTCGGCGACCTGCTGTCGATGCGCGCGGGACTCGATCGCACGTCGGGCGGCAATTACGGTGCCTGGGTCGCGAGTCCCAATTGGGTGCGATACGCGCTGTCGCGCCCGTTCGTCGATGAGCCGGGCGGGCGGATGCTTTATTCGACCGGCAGTTCGCATCTGATGTCGGCGGTGCTGACCCGCGCGTCCGGGCGCAGCACGCATGCGCTGGCGAACGAATGGCTGGCGGCGCCGCTGGGCATCCGCATCCCCGAATGGCCACGCGATCCGCAAGGCATCTATTTCGGCGGCAACGACATGCTGATGTCGCCCAAGGCGCTGCTTCGTTTCGGCGAAATGATCCGTCAGGGCGGCACGATCGACGGGCGGCGCGTCGTCCCGGCAGATTGGATCGAGACGAGCTGGCAATCGCGCGGATCGTCGCCGTGGAGCGGCAACGGCTATGGCTATGGCTGGTTCACCAAGACGTCGTCCGGCCACGACGTCCATTTCGCTTGGGGCTATGGTGGGCAGATGCTGTTCATCGTCCCCGATCTGGCGCTGACGGTCGTGATGATTTCCGACCCCCGTCCGCATCCGCGCGCCGAAAGCCACTTGCCGGAACTCCACGCGCTGCTCGACCAGGGAATCGTGCCTGCGGCGATTGCCGGGGCAGGGGGTGCTTGACTAAAGTCGCGCGGCGGCTAATCCGGCGCGCACCAGGCGGGTATGATGTAATGGTAGCCTGTCAGCTTCCCATGCTGAACGCGCGGGTTCGATTCCCGCTACCCGCTCCACCGCGACCCAAGATTTAGCAAAGCTAAATCGAGAAAAGGTCGCGGCCGGCCGGCGGGGCAAAGCCCCGACCGACGACGCGGCTTCGCCGCGGCGGACCCCCGTCGCCCTCAAGCCCCAATCAAGTCCAGCAAACTATTTTCCCGCGACCCCATCGGCACGAGGCTGCTGAGCGTCACGCCCACCAGCCGCACCGGCATCTCCAGCGGATAGAGCGTCGCCACCAGTGCCAGCGCAAGATCATGCAGTCCCGCACGTGAGGCCACGGGATCGGCAAGCGTGCGGCTGCGGGTGACGATGCGGAAATCGCGATACTTGGCCTTCACCGTCACCGTGCGTCCGCTGGTCTGCTTGTCCTCGCACCAGTCCCAGACATCGTCGGCCATGCGCAGCAACGGTTCCTCGACCGCCGCCGGGGTCGCGGCATCGTCGGACAGGGTGGTTTCCGAACCGGAGGATTTGCGCACGCGATTGGCGCGGACCTGGCGGTCGTCTTCCCCGCGCGCGATCCGGTAATACCAGTCGCCCGCCTTGCCGAACCGCGCCTGGAGAAAGGCGAGGTCGTGAGTCTTCAGGTCCGCGCCGGTGAAGATGCCCAGCCGGTTCATCTTTTCCGCCGTGCGCGGGCCGACGCCGTGGAAGCGTTCGACCGGCAGCGTCGCAACAAAGGCCTCGCCGCGTCCCGGGGGGATGACGCACTGGCCGTTGGGCTTGTTCTGATCCGAGGCGAGTTTCGCCAGAAACTTGTTGTACGAAATGCCCGCCGACGCGGTGAGCCCGGTGTCGGCCAGGATGCGGGTGCGGATTTCCCGCGCGGTGGCGGTCGCGCTTTCCAGCCCGCGCCGGTTTTCGGTGACGTCGAGATAGGCTTCGTCGAGGCTGAGCGGTTCGACATGCTCGGTATAGTCGAGGAAAATCTCGCGGATCTGGCGAGAGACGTCGCGGTACACGTCGAAGCGCGATTTGACGAAGATCAGGTCCGGACAGCGCCGCCGCGCGGTGACCGACGGCATGGCGGAGCGCACCCCGAACTTGCGCGCTTCATAGCTGGCGGCGGCGACGACCCCGCGTGCGCTGGACCCGCCGACCGCGACCGGTTTGCCCCGCAGGTCGGGATTGTCGCGCTGTTCGACCGACGCGAAGAAAGCGTCCATGTCGACATGGATGATCTTGCGGGTCATGGCGCTGCGATTATGCCGTACGGCGCAGGCGGGCGCAATGTTCTGGTTAGGTTCCCGCGGGTGACTTCCAACCTTTGCCGTCACCCCGGACTTGTTCCGGGGTCCACCGGGGGGCATGCGCTGGGTTGCATTTTTCGCGTGCTGCGCGAGCGGCTTTGTGGACCCCGGAACAAGTCCGGGGTGACGATCGGCTGGAGCGGCGTTAAATCCCGCCGCGCGTCACTGCCCGCCCGTCGGCCTCCAGCCGCGCGACCAGATCGGTCACGCACGCATCGACCACCGCGCGATCGGTCGCGCGCACGACAAAATTCGCGCCGACCCGGCCTTCACGAAAGAACGGATAGCTGCCGATCGACACGCCGTCATGCGCGCGTTCGACCTTGCGCAGCGTGTCGGCGATCTCGCTTTCGGCGACCCAGCAGCCGATCGTCTCCGACAGCACGGGCAAGCCGCCCTCCAGCGTGCCGGTCAGCGCGTCGAGCATTCCGGCGGTGATGTGCGGCACGCCGGCCATGATGAACAGATTTTCGATTTTGATCCCCGGTGCGCCCGACATGCGGTTGGGGATGAGTTCCGCGCCTTCCGGTACGCGCGCCATCCGCAACCGCGCGTCGGTCAGCCCGCCGCGGGTTTCATAATAGGCCTCCAGCGTCGCGCGCGCCGCTTCGTGGATGACGACCGGCACGCCCAGCGCGGCGGCGATCGCGTCCACGGTGATGTCGTCATGCGTCGGGCCGATGCCGCCGGTGGTGAAGCAGTAGTCGTAGCGTGTCCGAAGCGCGTCGACCGCCTCGACGATCGCGGCTTGCGTGTCGCCGACGACGCGGGCTTCCGCCAGGCGGATGCCCTGGACGTTGAGCCAGCTGGCGAGCTGGGCGATATTCTTGTCCTGGGTTCGCCCCGACAGGATTTCATCGCCGATGACGACCAGTCCGGCGGTCCAGATGCGCATGTTCATGGCCCCTCCACTAGCCCAAGCGCGCACCCTCGCAAAGCGGCGGAAAAGCGATTATATGCGCGGCCATGACCGAATATGTGCTTGCCGCCGACACGCCCCTCCACCGCACGGGCGCGATCCGCCTTCATGGCCCCGAGGGGTTCGAGGGGATGCGTCGCGCCGGGCGGCTGGCCGCCGATATTCTCGATGCGCTGGTTCCGCATGTCGTCCCCGGCGTGACGACGGCGGAGCTGGACGATTTCGTGCGGACGCGGATGCTGGAGGGCGGGGCGGTGCCCGCGACGCTCGGCTATCGAGGATACACGCACAGCTGCTGCATCTCGATCAATCACGTCGTCTGCCACGGCATTCCGGGCGATCGTGCGTTGAAGGACGGCGATATCGTCAACATCGACGTGACGCCGCAGCTGGACGGGTGGCACGGCGATACCAGCCGCATGTATCTGGTCGGCGACGTGTCCCTGAAGGCGCGGCGGCTGGTCGAGGTGACGTACGAATCGCTGATGCTGGGGATCGAACAGGCACGGCCCGGCAATCATCTGGGCGACGTGGCGAATGCGATTCAGCGTCATGCGGAAAAGCACCGTTACGGCGTGGTCCGCGATTTCTGCGGGCATGGCCTGGGCCAGTTGTTTCACGACGCGCCCGAGGTCGTCCATGCCGGACGCCCCGGCACCGGCCCCGAGCTTCGCCCCGGCATGTTCTTTACCATCGAACCGATGATCAACATCGGGCGCGCCGACGTGAAGGTGCTCGACGATGGCTGGACGGCGGTGACGCGCGACCGGTCGCTGTCGGCGCAGTTCGAACATTCGATCGGCATTACCGAGGACGGATGCGAGATCTTCACCGAGAGCCCGACGGGCAGGCACGCACCGCCTTACGCCTGAGAAAGTCGATTTCCGCCATCCGTTTGGTGCGAGCGAAGTCGAGAACCGTCAATTTGGGCGCTTGCCGACGCGTTTCTCGACGTCGCTCGAAACGAACGGGAATTTGGGGGGCACCGAAGCTTCGCTTGCGCGTTGGCCTTTGATGGCAACCGAAAACAGCAGCGACATCGACCTCACCAGCCGCCAGGCCACACGCGGGCCGTGGGACCATCTCGGCCCAGATGCGACGCGGTTGTTCCATGTCAGCGACATCCATTTCGGTGCCGAGGATCGCGAGGCGCTCGACTGGTTCGCCGCGCTCGTCCGAGATGAGAAGCCCCATGCGCTGATCTTCACCGGCGACATCACCATGCGCGCCCGCGGCCACCAGTTCGCAGCGGCGAGCGAGTGGTTCGAACAGTTCGACATGCCGGTCACGGTCGAGGTCGGCAATCACGACCTGCCCTATCACAACCCGCTGCTGCGCTTCTTCGCGCCCTATCGGCGCTATCACCGTCTTGAGCGGCTGATCGAGAAGCCGCTCGAAATCGAAGGCATTTCGATCGTCCCGCTGAAGACCACCGCGCGCTTCCAGTGGCGGCTCGACTGGTCGAAAGGCTATATCAGTGAGGAAGGGGTGGGACGCGTCGTCAACCGCGTCAATCAGGCGCCCGACGACCACCTGATTTTCGTCGCTGCGCACCACCCGCTGTTGCCGGTCGAGGGTGCGGCGGGGAAAGGCGATACAAGGCGTGGTCCCGAAGCGCTCGACGCGCTGGCCAAGGCGGGCGCGCACGCAGTCCTGTCGGGCCATGTCCATGACCCGTTCGACGAAGTCTACCGCGCGCATGGGCGCGAGGTTCGCCTGATCGGGGCCGGGACGCTTTCCGAACGCACGCGCGAGACTCAGCCGTCCTTCAACGAAATCCGCGTCGCGAACGGCAAGTTCGAGACGATGGCGCGCTATTTGGGGTGAGGGTGTAAGAGTTTTCTCGCGCAAAGGCGCGAAGAAGATTAGGGTCAGGACCCATTGATGTGAGCGTCGCGATCTGATTCATGCTCCGCAAGGAGACCGGGATGAGTGACCTGTTTTGGCTGACAGATGAGCAGATGGAGCGGCTGCGGCCGTTCTTTCCCAAGA
>JAEZZI010000010.1 GCA_023418595.1 Pseudomonadota bacterium | reverse complement strand
GATCGCTGTATTGCTGCTCGGACAGCGTGCGTGGTCGTGGCGCTCCCGTGACGTACCTGTCCCATACGGCTTCCTTCCATTCCAACGAAAGGATCGCACCATCAAACCGTGGGATCAAACACCTAGGATGCGCTCCGCCTGGTGCGGATCGGTGATCAAGCCGACAGCGATTACAGGCATCGCGACCGCGTCCTTGACCGTGCGGGCCAGCGGTACCTGATAGCCGGGGCCGACCGGGATCTGCTGGCGCGGGTCGAGCCCGCCGCTGGAAACGTGGATCGCCGCGCAACCGCGCCGCTCCAGTTCCTGCGCAAACCTTGCGGTTTTTTCCGCTGTCCAGCCGCCTTCAACCCAATCGGTCCCAGAAACGCGGACGGTCACCGGGCGGTCGGCCGGAAACGCTTCGCGCACGGCATCGAACACTTCGAGCGGGAACCGCATCCGGTTGTCGAGGCTGCCGCCGTAGTCGTCGCCGCGCCGGTTGGAGATCGGTGAAAGAAACTCGTGGAGCAAATAGCCATGCGCGACGTGGATCTGGACGGATTCGATGCCGAGCCTGTCGGCACGCCGGGCGGCATCCGCGAACGCCTGCCGGATGCGGGCAAGCCCTGACTCGTCCAGTTCGACAGGGGGATGGTCGTCCGGAGCGAAGGGAATGGCACTGGGTGCCACGGTCTGCCAGCCATTCTCCGCGTCGGGGGAAAACTGCGCGCCGCCGTGCCACGGCTTGGCGCAGCTCGCCTTGCGGCCGGCATGGGCCAGCTGGATGATCAGCGGCATGTCCGACCAACGGCGCACACTTTCGAGCACGCTTCGCATCGCCGCTTCGGTACGGTCATCGTACAAGCCGACGTCACCGTAGGTGATGCGCCCTTCGGGGCTGACCGCGGTCGCCTCTATCGTCAGCGCGCCTGCGCCCGAGAGCGCCAACTGGCCGAGATGCATCTGGTGCCAGTCGGTCATCGCGCCGTCGACTGCCGAATACTGGCACATCGGCGCGATGACGATGCGATTGGCGAGCCGCAGCCCGCCAACCTCAATCGGTTCGAACAATTTCTCCATCACCATTCGCCCGTGTTGGGCATGGAGGCCCAGGGTTCGGCCGGCGCCTTGTGTTCGCCCTTCTGCAGCAGTTCGATCGAGATCCCGTCCGGCGAGCGGACGAACGCCATGTATCCGTCACGCGGGGGGCGATTGATCGTCACGCCGCCCGCCTGCAGCCGCGCGCACGTTTCGTAGATGTCGTCGACCCCGTAGGCTAGGTGCCCGAAGTTTCGGCCGCCCGTGTATTTCTCGGCAGAACTGCCGTCCTCGGGGGGCCAGTTGTACGTCAGCTCGACCTCGGCTTCGCCCTGCTCGCCGTCGCCGCGGAAATCCTCGTCGGCGGCAAGGTAGATCAGCGTGTAACGCCCGGCCTGGTTCTCCATGCGCCGGGTCTCCTTGAGACCCAGCAGCGTGAAGAAACGGATCGCCGCCTCGGGATCGGCAACGCGCAGCATGGTGTGGAGATAGCGCATGATCAGGCGACCTTGTCCTTGAGGGCTTCCATTAAGAGTTCCGCGGTGCGGGTAGCGCTGGCGGGGTTCTGGCCCGTCACCAGATTGCCGTCGCGGAGGGCGAACGGGGCAAAATCGGGGCCGCCCTCGTGCTTACCCCCAAGTTCCTTGAGGCGCGTTTCGAGCAGGAATGGCACCGCCTTGTCGAGGCCGACCGCGCGCTCCTCGCTGTCGGTGAAGCCGGCGACACGGCGATCGGCGACGAAGGGCGAGCCATCGGCCTTCTTCGCCGAGACCAGTCCAGCCGGTCCATGGCAGACGGCGGCGACGATCTTGCCTTCGCGGTCGAAGTGCTCGACCAGGCGCGCCAGCTCGTCGCTACCGGGGTAATCGAACATGGTGCCGTGGCCGCCGGGCAGGAACAGCGCGTCGTAGCCGGCAGGATCGATGCTTGTGAATGCCGGCGTGCTGGCAACTTCGGCCTTCAGGGCGTCGTCCTTCAGATAGCGTTCGACCGAAGCGTCGTTCTCGCCGTCGGCGTTGACGCTGCGCTGGTCGACGGGGATGGCGCCGCCCTCGATCGAGGCCAGCGTCACCTCGGCGCCCGCGTCGCGGAACGCATAATACGGGGTGGTGAGTTCCTCGAGCCAGACACCCGTCGGTTCGGTGCCGGGAGTCATGCGGTCGGCGGAGGTGGCCACCATGAGAATGCGGGTCATCGTCAGTTGTCCTTTTCTAGTGATGTCGGGAACACGAGCAAACGCACCCGCCGGCGCCGCGCCCGCCACCAGGACAGCGGTGAGGGCTTGCAGCAATTGGCGGCGATTTTGCATTCGCTCGTTCCTTTCGACGGCCTAGATAGGCAGGGAACGGCATCATGAAATCCAGCGGGAATGGCGGACGGCCATAAATCCGCTTATGGAACCGCAATGTCCCTCCTGCAGTTGCGCACCTTCGTCGAAGTCTACCGCCGTCGTTCACTGAGCGAAGCGGCCCGGGCAATCGGCATCACCCAACCGGCGGCGTCGCAGCACATCGCATCGCTCGAGGCGCAACTGGGTCGTCCCTTGTTCGATCGCCATTCGCGCGGCGTCCGACCGACAGCGATTGCCGATGATCTCGCTGCTTCGATCGGAAGCAGCCTCGACACGGCGGAATCGGCACTGGCCAGCGCGCGGGCCCGTTCGTCTCGCATTTCGGGCACGGTCCACATTGCCGCGCCGTCGGACCTGCTGGGAGAGATGATCACGCCTCGGCTGGCCCCGCTGCTGGAAGCAGGGCTGGACCTGCGCCTGCATATCGGCGGGCGCGAGGCGCTCTATGCCTTGCTGCTCGAAGACAAGGTGCACCTGGCCGTCACCGCCTCGCAACCCGAAGATGCGCGGTTGGCCTTTCATGTGCTGGGCGAGGAACACCTGCGCGCCGTAGCCTCGCCTGCCGTGGCCATGCGGATTGCCGAATTGCCGCTTGCCGACGGGCTCAACCGGACGGCCCACCTCGCCTACGATCTTGACCGGCCGCTGCTGCGGACCTGGCTCGAGGCAAACCAGATCGAGCTGACCAGCCAGCCCGCCTTGACCGCGCCCGATCTGCGGGTGCTACGGTCGGGATTGTGCGCGGGTCTCGGCTGGACGGTGATGCCCGGCTATCTCACCCGCAGCGAACGCGCTGCCTGCACGCTGATCGAGATACCCGCCCCGGTCACGGTGCCGCGCAACGCTTACTACCTCGTCTGGGCACGCTCATCGCTGCGACACCCGCGCGTGGCCATGGCTCGGGACGCCCTGATTGCTGCACTCCGAATATAATTGTGGCCACCCCTGCTGGGCCGTCAGCGCAATTTTGGGTCTGAACTAGTTGAGCGCTGGCGGAACGAATGGCGGCTTTCGGGATCGTTGGCGACAAGGCCGAACGGCCGGATGTGGGCGCTATGCAGTCGCCAGACATACAGCTCTCAGCGCCGCTATTCGGTTTACCCAAGTCTAGCAGCGGTCAATCTCAGCCTCGATCACGGCATCATATATAGCCTAGCGGGTGGTGCAAACAGATGGTACAAACCCTTCGAAGCACTCAACTTCCCACGGCATTTAAGCCGTTGATTTTGCTTACTTATCAGTTTTGACTACCCCTCCCGTAGGGGTCACCAGATCTGCCGGGCGGTATAAAAAGCCGGAACCGCGCGCTTGCATGGCGGTCGCTTCCGCCGCACATTCGCGGGCGATGCCTTCAGATCCTTCGCTCGTCCAGCCCGATCGCGGCCAGCCCGCGCGCACCATCCACCTGACCGACGCGGCGCATTTCGACGCCTGGCTTGCCGCCCAGCCGCCCCGCCACCGTGCGGCGGTGGCGGGGCAGAAACTGCGGCCCAAAGGTTATGCCCACGCGATCCTGCCCGGCGACGCGGCGGAGGAATGGTCGGTGGTCACCGTGGTCGCCGATCTGGCGAAGCTGTCGCCCTGGTGCCTGGCCTATCTTGCAGAGATATTGCCCGAGGGCACCTATCGGCTGGCCGAAGGCGAACCGGGCCCGGCAATGCTCGGCTGGATGCTGGGACAGCACCGGTTCGAGCGGTATCGCAAGGCCGAAGCCCCGCAGGGTCCGCGCGTATTGCTGACCGGAGAAGCCTCGCGCATCGACGCGGTCCGCAACCTCGCCGATGCCACGATCCTGGTCCGCGATCTGGTCAACACCCCCGCTGCCGACATGGGACCCGCCGAGCTGGAGGCAGAGGCGGAGGCGCTGGCCAAGACACATGACGCTGCTTTGACCGTGACACGCGGTGGCGCGCTGGAAAGCGGTTATCCGATGATCCACGCCGTCGGCAGGGCGGCGGCGAAGGGATATGAGCCGCGATTGATCGAACTCGAATGGGGTAACCCCGCGCACCCCTGCGTCGCGATCATCGGCAAGGGCGTGTGCTTCGACACGGGGGGCCTCGACATCAAGAATTCGGTCGCGATGCGACTGATGAAGAAGGACATGGGCGGCGCGGCACATGCGCTGGCGCTTGCCCGGCTCGTGATGACGGAAAAGCTGCCGGTTCGCCTTCACCTGCTGATCCCGGCGGTTGAAAATGCGGTGTCGGGCGACGCGTTTCGTCCGGGCGATGTACTCAGGACGCGCAAGGGAGTGACAGTCGAGAACACCAATACCGACGCGGAAGGTCGGCTGGTGCTGGCCGATGCGCTGACTCGCGCAGGCGAGGACGATCCTGACCTGATCCTCGATTTCGCGACGCTGACCGGGGCGGCACGGGTCGCACTCGGCCCCGACCTGCCGCCGCTGTTTTCGAACGACGATCCGCTTGCCGATGCGCTGATCGCGGCTGGAGAAGCGGAAGGCGACCCGGTGTGGCGGATGCCGCTATGGGATCCTTATGACGAGATGCTGAAATCCGACATCGCCGACATGGTCAATGCGCCGGACGGCAGTTTCGCCGGGTCGATCACCGCCGCGCTGTTTCTGCGGCGCTTTGTGCCGAAGGATAGCGTGTGGGCGCATCTCGACGTGTTCGCATGGCGCCCGCTGTCCAAGCCCGGACGGCCAAAGGGCGGCGACGCGTTCGGCATTCGTGCGGCATGGGCAGTGCTGAAGGCGCGCTACCCAAGATAAGCCAGGCGCGCGCCGCCGCTTCAGGCAGCGGCGCTTTCCCCGGCGAACAGCTTTCGCAATTCGCCCTTCAGGATCTTGCCGTTGGCGTTGCGCGGCAGCACGCTGTCGACGAAGCGGACCTGGACCGGCACCTTGAACCCGGCCAGATGCTTGCGGACCCAGTCCTGCAATTCCTGCTCTGTCGCCTTCTCGCCGGGAGCCAGGTGAACGACCGCTGCGGGCTCCTCGCCCAGCACCCGGTGGGGAATGCCGACCAACGCCGCGTCGGTCACCGCGGGATGCGCGTAAAGAACGCTTTCGACCTCGATCGAATAGATATTCTCGCCGCCGCGGATGATGATGTCCTTGGCCCGGTCGACGATGTAGCAGAACCCCTCTTCGTCGAGGCGAGCGAGGTCGCCGGTGCGAACCCAGCCGTCGATGAAGGTTTCAGCCGTCGCCTCGGGCTTGTTCCAATAGCCTTTCACGACCATCGGGCCTTTCGCCCAAAGTTCGCCGACTTCGCCGATGGGGAGTTCGCGGTCGCCATCGGGCGACATGATCTTGAGTTCGGCGACCGGCACGGGCGGACCACAGCTGTCGGGGCGATTCAGATAATCCTCGCCCTGATGGCTGGTGACGGTCGCCATCGTTTCCGTCATGCCCCAGCCATTGCCGGGAAGCGCGCCGAATTCCTCATAGATGCGCTTGACCAGTTCGGGCGCAGACGGTGCGCCACCATAGGCGATGCTTTCCAGCGAAGAGAGGTCGTATTTGGCGCGATCGGGATGTTCCAGCAGCTGCCAGGCGATGGTGGGCACGCCGCCGGTGGCGTTGATCTTCTCGCGCTGGATCAGTTCCATCGCCTCGACCACGTCCCATTTTCGCATGAAGATGATGGTCCCGCCCGCGACCATATTGCCCATCAGGAACGCGCTGGACGCGGTGACGTGGAACAGCGGAATGACGATCAGGTTGACCTTGGGCTCCGGCATCGGCGGCGGGACTTCGCCGCGACGGAGCAACGCGCGCGCCGCGCCGTAACCCGTCGACATGATGTTGGAGAGAATGTTGCGGTGGGTGCCCAGCGCCCCCTTGGGCGCGCCGGTGGTGCCGCTGGTATAGAAGATGGTCGCATCGTCGTCGGGTGCGATTACAACCGGGGGCAGGCCGACATCGTCGAGGCTCGCCCAGCTTTCGGGTTCGCCGATCACGTCCTGCATCGACAGATGGCTATCGGCGAGTTCGCCCTTCGGCCAGTTCACCACGACCTGCTTCAGATCGGTCAGATTGGGATAATGCGGCTCGATCACCAGATGGCGGCGACCATCGACGAACAGCATCTTCGCGCCCGAATCCTTCAGGCCATATTCGAGTTCGCGGCCCGTCCACCAGGCGTTCAGCGGCACGATGATCGCGCCGATCGCTGTCGCGGCGAAGAACACTACCGGCCATTCGTTGAAATTGCGCATGCACAGCGCGACGCGGTCGCCCTTTTCGATACCCTGTGACTGCATCCAGCGGGCCAGCGCTGCGGTCGCGCGGAAGTTCGCATCATACGTGACGCGGTGGCCGTTCAGGATGGTAAACTCGCGTTGCCCGTGCGAGCGGCTGAACATCAGGAGATGGGGAAGCGCAGGCGGCAGGTTCTTCCACACCTTCGTCCGAACCCCCCGAATCTCGACCTCGTCGATCTCGCACTTCTGGCCCGGCGCGGTGAGGACGGCCTTGACCTGGTCCAGGCTCATCTTCGGCCAGGCGGGGTCGAGGGCGACGAGCGGTTCGTTGGACACGGCAGGCTCTCCTGAAAAAACTTCGCTTCGATGTTCGGGTTTGGCATTTTTGCCCTCGCCCCGGAGGTTAGTGTTGATTCACTCCGCGCTCAAGGCAATAGAGTTTTGCGCGACGCGATCAACCGCGTTTGCGAAGATTCGAAATCGGGGTATGGTCGACAGGATGTTGCAGCAGACGCCCGCAGAAGCCGGATTCGACGCCGGACGCCTGAGCGCGATCGATGCGTTTGTCCGCACGCGCTATCTCGATTCAGGCAAGCTGCCGCACGCGCAACTGCTGATCGCCCGCGACGGGCGTGTCGTGCATTTCTCGACAATGGGGGCGGCGCGCGAGGATGGCGGCGCCGTCAAAGAGGACACGCTGTTCCGCATCGCGTCGATGACCAAGCCGATCACCAGCATCGCCTTCATGATGCTGGTCGAGGAGGCAAAGGTCGCGCTCGACACCCCGGTCCACCATATCCTGCCCGAATTGAAGGGCGTCGGCGTCTATGATGGCGGCGGTGCGGGCGTGCCGTTCGTGACCAGGCCGACCGCCGAGCCGATGCGGATGGTCGACCTGCTGCGCCACACGGCGGGCTTCACCTACAGCTTTCAAAATCGCTCGAACGTCGATGCCGCCTATCGTGAGGGCCGGATCGAGAATTGGCACGGCAATCTCGACCTTGACGGGTTTGTCGGCGCGCTGGGCAAGCTGCCGCTGGAATTCTCGCCGGGCGAGCGTTGGAATTATTCGGTCGCGACCGATGTGCTGGGCGCGGTGATCGAGCGGGTGTCGGGGATGACCCTCGACGCGTTTTTCGCAAGCCGGATTTTCGAGCCGCTCGGGATGCACGACACCTTCTTTCAGGTGCCCGGGGACAAATTGCACCGCCTCTCCGATTGCTGGACGATGGCACCGGGCAAGGGTCGGGTAATCTACGATCGGGGCGCCGACAGCGCCTGGGCGCGACGCCCGAAACTGCTGTCGGGCGGCGGGGGGATGGTGTCGAGCGCGCTCGACTATCACCGGTTCTGCACGATGTGCCTGAACGGCGGCGAACTGGACGGCGTGCGGATCGTCGGGCGCAAAACGCTCGACCTGATGACGCAGAACCATCTGCCCGGCGGCAGCGACCTTGCCAGCATGTCGCAGTCGCTGTTCAGCGAGGCGACCAATGCAGGCGTCGGCTTCGGCCTGGGCTTTGCGGTGACGCAGGACGTGGCGAAGACGCTCGTTCCGGGCAGCGTCGGCGAATATTATTGGGGCGGCATGTTTTCGACCGCCTTCTTCATCGATCCGGTCGAACGGCTGCACATGATCTTCATGACGCAGCTCAGCCCGTCCAACACCTATCCGATCCGCCGCGAGCTGAAGACGATGATCTATGCGGCGCTGACATAATGCCCGTCATCCCTGCAAAAGCAGGAATATCAGGCGGCTGAAACGACCGCCAGATACCCCAGCTTTCGCCGGGGTGACGATTCAGGAACAACAGGAGAGACCCGACCCATGACCTCGCCCATCACCACCACCCGCGACGGCGACGTGCTGATCGTCGTATCGAACAACCCGCCGGTCAATGCGCTGGGCGCGGCGGTCCGCACGGGTCTCGACGCCGCGATCGACGAGGCGGCCGACGACGACAGCATCAAGGCGGTGGTCATCGCCTGCGACGGCCAGACCTTTTTTGCAGGCGCGGACATTACCGAGTTCGGCAAGCCCCCGGTCGAGCCGCTGCTGCCTGCGCTGGTCGACAAGATCGAGGCGTCCGAAAAGCCGGTCGTCGCCGCGATCCACGGCACGGCGCTGGGTGGCGGGTGCGAAGTCGCGATCGCCTGTCATTACCGCATCGCCGTGCCCAGCGCGAAGCTCGGCACGCCCGAAGTGAAGCTGGGCCTGCTCCCCGGCGCGGGCGGCACCCAGCGGCTACCGCGCCTGGCCGGTGTCGAACTCGCGCTGGAAATGGTCGCCAAGGGCGATCCGATCCCGGCGAAGAAAGCGCATGAAGCCGGGCTGGTCGATCGACTGGCCGACGAAGGCGCGCTTCGCGAACAGGCCATCGCCTTTGCTCGCGAAGTGGCGAGCGCCCGCCCCCTGCCCCGCGCTAGCGAAAAGGAAGCCAAGGCCGAACCGGGTGTATTCGACGCGTTCCGCAAGACCAACGCCCGCCGCTTCCGCGGCTTCGACGCGCCCGAGGCGAACATTGCCTGTGTCGAAAAGGCGACGCAGACACCGTACGCCGAGGGCGTTCAGTTCGAGCGCGAGAGCTTCATGAAGCTGATGTTCGGCGTCCAGTCCGCCGCGCAACGCCACATCTTTTTCGCCGAGCGCAAGGCATCGAAGATCGACGACATCCCCGGCGACATTTCGCTCCGCGACATCAAGCGCGTCGGCGTGATCGGCGCAGGCACGATGGGTGGCGGGATCAGCATGAACTTCCTGTCGGCGGGCATCCCCGTCACCATCGTCGAGATGCAGCAGGAAGCGCTCGATCGCGGCACCGGCATCATGCGCAAGAATTACGAGGCGTCGGCGGCCAAGGGCCGGATGAAGCCCGAACAGGTCGAAGCAGCAATGGGCGCGCTGAAACCGACGCTGGCGCTCGAAGACTTGGCCGATTGCGACCTCATCATCGAGGCGGTGTATGAGAATATGGACGTCAAGAAGGAGCTGTTCGGCAAGCTCGACAAGATCGCCAAGCCGGGTGCGATCCTGGCGTCGAACACGTCCTATCTGAACGTCGACGAGATCGCGGCAAGCACCTCGCGGCCCGAAGACGTCGTCGGCATGCACTTCTTCTCGCCCGCCAACGTCATGAAATTGCTCGAGGTCGTGCGCGGGGCGAAGACCGCGCCCGACGTGCTGGCGACCGTCATGAAGGTCGCCAAGAAAATCCGGAAGGTCGCGGTGGTCGCGGGCGTGTGCCACGGCTTCATCGGCAACCGCATGCTGATGCCGCGTCAGGTAGAGGCGATGAAGCTGCTGATGGAAGGCGCGACCCCCGAACAGATCGACCGCGTCCATGTCGAATTCGGCATGCCGATGGGACCGTTCCAGATGAGCGATCTGGCGGGCGTCGATATCGGCTGGCACCGCGATCCGACCCGCATCGAGAGTATCCGCGACGCGCTTGCTGCGGAAAAACGCTGGGGGCAGAAGACCCAGGCCGGATTCTACGATTATGACGAGAAGCGGAACCCGTCGCCGAGCCCCCGTGTCGCCGAGATCATCGATGATTTCCGCAAGAAAACCAACACGCCGCAGCATGAGGTGACCGACGAGGAAATCGTCGAGCGCACGCTCTATCCGATGGTCAACGAAGGCGCGCTGATCCTGGAGGAAGGCATGGCGCAGCGCGCGTCGGACATCGATGTCGTCTGGATCTACGGCTATGGCTGGCCGGTCTATCGCGGCGGGCCGATGTTCTGGGCCGATACCGAAGGGCTGAAGAAGATCGTTGCGGGGCTGGAAAAACACGGCTTTGCGGTGTCCAAGCTGCTCAAGGAAAAGGCGGAGAAAGGCGAGCGGTTCAATTGAGCCAATCGGGCATCCCCCCCCTGACCGTCATTCCCGCGCAGGCGGGAATCCGTAAACGCTGCGGTTTCGATTATTTCGACAGGTCAGCGGCAATGAATCCCCGCCTGCGCGGGGATGACGCAGAGGGTGAGAGTCGGTGACCACCGCCACGGCCATTGAGGTCGCCGCCGCAGTCCGTTCGGGTGCCACCCCTGCGCGCGCCGAAACCGAAGCCGCGATCGCCCGGATCGAACGCCTTGACGCCGCGATCAACGCGGTCGTCGTCCGCGATTTCGACCGTGCGCGTGCCGCGGCCGATGCTGCCGATAAGCGCCTCGCAAATGGCGACACCGCGCCGCTGCTCGGCGTGCCGGTGACCGTCAAGGAGGCGTTCGATGTCGCGGGGCTTCCCACTCATTGGGGGTTCCGCGACCATGCGAACAACATCGCCACCAGCGATGCGCTGGCGGTGCGAAAGCTGAAAGCCGCCGGCGCGATCATCCTGGGCAAGACCAATGTCCCCAAGGCGCTGGGCGACTGGCAGTCGGTCAATTCGATCACCGGCGTCACCAATCATCCCACCGACCCAAGTCGCACCTGCGGCGGCAGTTCGGGCGGCGCGGCGGCGGCACTGGCGAGCGGCATGGTGCCGCTGGAAATCGGCAGCGATATCGGCGGCTCGATCCGCATCCCCGCGCATTTCTGCGGCGTGTGGGGATTGAAACCGACATGGGGCGCGATTTCCAGCTATGGCCACCGCTTTCCGGGCAGCGACGGCGCGGACGAACCGCTCGGCGTGATCGGCCCGATGGCCCGGTCGGGTGACGATCTGGCGCTGGCGCTCGACCTGCTCGCGACGCTGCCGATGCCGCGCAGCAATGCCGCAGCGAAGCGCGTTCTGGTGCTGACCGAGCATCCCGAAACCCGGACCGCCGCGGCTTGCGTCGAGGCGGTCGAACGCGCGGCCAACGCGCTCGCGCGGCAGGGCGTGGAGATCGTGCGAAAGGCGGCTGCGCTGCCCGACCTGTCGCGCCAACATGACGACTATACGCGGATGCTGAATGTCAGCTTCGCGCGGATGGACCCGGACATGCACTCGTCGCTCCCCGGCTTGGTCGACTGGTTCGCGATGCAGGATGTTCAGGCGCGCAACGCCCGCGCCTGGGAAACACTGTTCGGAGAAGTCGATGCGGTGATCTCGCCGCCCGCCGCGACCCAGGCATTTCCGCACGATCATGCACCGCAGGCAAACCGCCGCCTGTCCATCGACGGCGTCGACAGCCCCTATGACGCGCATCTCGCCTGGGCGGGGCTTGCCACCTATCCCGGCCTGCCCGCGACTTGCGTGCCGGTGGGCGTGTTCGATGGCTTGCCTGCCGGGGTGCAAGTGATCTGTGCCACGCACCGCGACCACCGATCGATTGCCATCGCCAGCCTTATCCACAACGCCCTTCACGGAGCGATACCATGACCGATCTCGACCAATTCCGCCGCGATACGCGCGCCTGGCTGGAGGCGAACTGCCCACCCGAAATGCGGCAGCCCGTGCGCAGCGAAAAGGACGTCTGCTGGGGGGGGCGCAATCCCGATTTCCAGCCGGGGCAAAAGGAATGGATGGACGCGATGGCGTCGCGCGGCTGGACCGTGCCCGACTGGCCGACCGAATATGGCGGCGGCGGGCTGTCCCCTGCCGAAACCAAGATTCTGCGCGAGGAGATGGCGGCGATCAAGGCGCGCAATCCATTGAACAGCTTCGGCATCTCGATGCTCGGCCCGGCGCTTCTCAAATACGGGACCGAGGATCAGAAGCTCGAACATCTGCCCAAAATCGCGCGCGGCGAAATCCGCTGGTGCCAGGGCTATAGCGAACCCAATGCCGGGTCCGATCTCGCCAGCCTCGCCGCGTCGGCCGAGGATGCGGGCGACCATTATATCGTCAACGGGCAAAAGGTGTGGACCAGCTACGCCGACAAGGCCGACTGGATTTTCTGCCTGGTCCGCACGTCGAAGGAATCGAAGCAGGGGGGGATCAGCTTCGTGCTCTTCGATATGGAATCGCCCGGCGTCTCGACTAAGCCGATCCTGCTCATCTCCGGCTATTCGCCTTTCTGCGAGACCTTCATGGACAATGTGAAGGTGCCCAAGGCGAACCGCATCCATGAAGAGAATAAGGGCTGGGACGTCGCCAAATATTTGCTCGGGCATGAGCGCGAGATGATCTCCGGCATGGGGCTGGGATCGAGCGGCGGCAATCCGCTGATCGAGGGCGCGATCGCCACCATCGGCCTCAACGATCGCGGCGAGCTGGCCGACCCGTTGCTGCGAGCCCAACTCGCGTTGTTCGAGGTGCGGTCGAAAGCCTTCACGGCAATGTCCGAACGCTTCATCGACGAGCTGAAAGCGGGCCAGGCGCATCCCGCCCAGCCGAGCATGATGAAATATTACGGAACCGAGCTGAACAAGGCGCGCCACGAACTGGTGATGGCGGCCGGCGGGTCGGACGCGCTCGAATGGGAGAGCGAACGGTCGGGCGGCGGCGCAAAACCGCGTGCGTGGTTGCGGACCAAGGCCAATTCAATCGAGGGCGGGACCAGCGAGGTCCAGCTCAACATCATCGCCAAGCGCATACTGGAATTGCCCGGAGTGTAGCACCGTCCGTGCTCCGGCGCAGGCCGGAGCGTTGGCGATCCGCCCCGCCCCTACCCAGCATTCCGGCCTTCGCCGGAATACGGAGTGTTTGAAATGCCTCTCTACCTCAACGACGAACAAGTCATGCTGCGCGACACGACGAAGGAATTCGTCGCCGAACATGCGCCCGTCAGCCACCTGCGCGGGCTTCGCGACGCCAAGGACGCGACCGGATTTTCTTGCGACCTGTGGAAACAGTTTGCCGAGATGGGCTTCACCGGCATCCTGATCGGCGAGGATCAGGGCGGGCTGGGCCTCGGCCATGTCGAAGCCGGCGTGGTGCTGGAGGAAATCGGGCGCAACCTGTCCCCCTCCCCGTTCCTGACGACTGCGGTTGCTGCGGTGGAAGCACTGAAAGGCACCGCGCACGCCGATCGCTGGTTCCCCGGCATTGTCGCGGGAGACACCGTCGCCGCACTGGCGATCGACGAACGGGCAAAGCACGGCGACGCCATCGCGATGAAAGCCGAGCGATCGGGCAACGGGTTCAGGCTGTCGGGCGAAAAGCGCTTCGTCACTCACGGGCATGTTGCAGACCTGCTGATCGTCGCGGCGCGCACGTCCGGGGCGGATGACGACGATGCAGGCGTTACCCTGTTTGCGGTTCCAAAGGACGCAAACGGCCTCTCTCATCAAGCCGAAAGGCTGGCCGATTCCAGCCTTGCCGCGCGCAGCAAATTCGATGGGGTGGAGGTCGATGCAGACGCGGTGATCGGCGATATCGACAATGGACGCACGGTGCTCAATCGTCTGCTCTTCGCCGGGCGCACCGGGGCGGCCGCAGAGATGGTCGGCGTCGGCGGCGGCGCGATGGACATGACCGTCAGCTATCTTAAAGAACGCAAGCAGTTCGGCACGCTGATCGGCAGTTTCCAGGCGCTGCAACACCGCGCCGCGCATCTCTATTCCGAAGTGGAGGTTGCGCGTGCTTCGGTGCTGAAGGCGCAGCAATTGCTCGATGCGGGTGACGCCCGTGCGGACGACGCGGTGTCGGTCGCAAAGGCGATGACAGGGCTTGCCTCCACGCTGGCGGTTCAGGAGGGGATCCAGATGCACGGCGGCATCGGCATGACCGACGAATATGACATCGGCTTCTACATGAAGCGCGCGCGGGTGCTCGCCGAGATGTTCGGCGACAGCAATTATCATGCGGACCGGCTGGCGCGGGCGGTGGGGTATTGATTGGCCCAACACCCACTTTCGATCGTCACCCCGGACTTGTTCCGGGGTCCACCGCGCGGCAAGAGCTAGACCGACTGAGTGTGCGGCACGGTGGATGCCGGAACAAGTCCGGCATGACGGATTAGGGATAAGCGATTGACCGACGACATCATCAACCCCCGCGCGCTGACGCCCGAAGGCCTGGTCGCCCAGCTGATCGACCTGCTCGATGTCGAACAGATCGACACCGACCTGTTCCGCGGCAGCCGCCAGCCCGGCGGCGTTGGGCGCGTATTCGGCGGACAGGTGATCGCACAGGGGCTGCAAGCCGCGCAGCGATCGGTCGATGACGACAAGGTCGCGCATTCGCTCCATGCCTATTTCATGCGGCCGGGGGACGAGAACCACCCGATCATCTACCGCGTGGTGCGCGATTTCAATGGGCGCAGCTTCGCCAACCGCCGGGTGATCGCGATGCAGCAGGGCAAGCCGATCCTGAACATGACCGCGTCGTTCCAGACGCCCGAGGAAGGGTTGCACCACCAGGAGCCGATGCCCGACGTGCCGCCGCCCGAGGCGCTCAAATCCGAAAGCGAGTTGCGGCAGGAAATCGAGGATCAGGTGCCGGAGAAATTCCGCGACTTCTTTCTTCGTCCGCGCCCCATCGAAATCCGGCCCACCGCGCCGCGCAACTGGTTCCGGCCCGAAAAGGGCGAACCGGCGCAAGCCAGCTGGTTCAAGGTCGTAGCGCCCCTGCCAGACGACCCCGCATTGCACCGGGCGGCGCTTGCCTATGCCAGCGACATGACGCTGCTCGGCACGTCGATGATCGCGCATGGCGTGTCGTGGATGTCGCGGCGGATGCAGTCCGCCAGCCTCGACCATGCGATCTGGCTGCACGAGCCGTTCCGCTTCGACGAATGGCTGCTCTATGCCTGCGACAGTCCATGGGCAGGCCATGCGCGCGGGTTCAATCGCGGGCGAATCTACAGCCGCGACGGGCGGCTGGTGGCGAGCGTCGCGCAGGAGGGGCTCGTACGCCTAAAGGATTAAAGTCGCGGAGCTTTTTCGCGATCATCGCGTTTATGCTGCATGGTCGCCTCGCTTCTCCCCGCCGCCCTCGTCCTTGCCGCTCCCCAGGCCTCTGCACCGGTCGATGCGATGCGCTGGGAGGAACGCGTGCTGCTGGTGTTCGCCCCGCAAGAACGGGACGCGGCGCTTTCCAAACAGCGCAAGATCGTCGGCTCCGACGGGGACGGATTTCGGGACCGCGAATTGCGCGTCGTCGAGGTCGTCGGCGACAGCGTGGCTGGCGCGCGGGATTATGCGCCGCGCCTGCGCCAACGCTACCGAATTGCCAACGATGAATTCGCTGCGGTGCTGGTCGGCAAGGACGGCACCATAAAGCTACGTGCCAATCATCCGATCGATACCGCACAACTCTTCACCACGATCGACGCCATGCCGATGCGGCAGCGCGAGGTAGCGACACACTAACGATTGAACACCGCGCGCACCGCTGATAGCGTTTCAAAAAGAAACCAATCATCGGGAGAGCATCTGTGGCCACAGCCTATATCGTCGAAGCCGTCAGGACGGCTGGCGGCAAGCGTGGCGGACGGTTGGCAGGCTGGCACCCCGCCGACATGGCGGGCGCGACACTCGACGCCATCGTCGATCGTTCGGGCATCGACCCTGCTGCGATCGATGATGTCATCATGGGCTGCGTCAGCCAGGGCGGCGAACAGGGCTTCCAGGTCGGCCGCGGCGCGGTGCTGGCGTCGAAGCTCCCCGAAAGCGTGCCGGCCGTCACCATCGACCGCCAGTGCGGATCGTCGCAACAGGCGATCCAGTTCGCAGCCCAAGCCGTCATGTCCGGCACGCAGGATGTGGTGATCGCCGCTGGCGTCGAAAGCATGACGCGCGTACCGATGGGATCGACCGGCATGTTGTTCGCGCAGGCCGGGCTGGGCAAGGCCAAGTCGCCGCGTCAGGAAGCGCGCTATCCCGGAATCCAGTTCAGCCAGTTCATGGGCGCGGAGATGATCGCCAAGAAATTCGGCTTCACCCGCGACCGGCTCGACGAATATGCCCTGGAGAGCCACAAGCGTGCGTCCGCCGCGACCGAGCGCGGCGATTTCGCCGACGAGATCGTGCCGCTGGAGATCGAGACGCCAGAGGGCACCGCACTGCACGATCGCGACGAAGGCATCCGCCATGACGCGACGTTTGAGGGTATTCAGTCGGTCAAGCTGCTTGCCGAAGGCGGCGTGATTTCCGCCGCCAATGCCAGCCAGATCTGCGACGGGGCGAGCGCGGTGCTGGTCGTCTCGGAAGCCGCGCTCAACACCCACGGCCTGACCCCGATCGCGCGCATCCACAATCTGACCGTAACCGGCGGCGACCCGGTCGTGATGCTTGAGGAACCGCTCTACGCCACCGACCGCGCGTTGAAGCGCGCAGGCATGACGATCGACGAGATCGACCTGTACGAAGTCAACGAAGCCTTTGCCCCGGTGCCACTTGCCTGGTTGCAGCATATCGGTGCCGATCCGGAAAAGCTGAACGTCAATGGGGGCGCAATCGCGCTGGGCCATCCGCTGGGGGCGTCGGGCACGAAACTGATGGCGACACTCGTTCACGCGCTGGGCAAGCGCGGCAAGAAATACGGATTGCAAACGATGTGCGAAGGCGGCGGCATCGCCAACGTCACCATCGTCGAGCGGCTGTAAATAGACATCACACCTACCCGTTCGTTTCGAGCGAAGTCGAGCAACGTGAACTGAGCGCCGGGCCAGCGTTTCTCGACTTCGCTCGAAATGAACGGATTTAGAGAGGATTGACGTAATGAAACTCGATTCCACCATCGCCGCGGTCGTCACCGGCGGCGCGTCCGGCCTCGGTGCCGCCACCGCCCGCGCGCTCGCCGCCAAGGGCGCGAAGGTTGCGATCTTCGACCTGCAACGCGAAAAGGGCGAGGCGATTGCAGCCGAGATTGGCGGCGTGTTCTGCGAAGTGAACGTGACGTCGGACGAAAGTGTCGATGCGGGGTTCGAGAAAGCACGCGCCGCGCACGGCCAGGAACGCGTGCTCGTCAATTGCGCGGGCGTCGGCAACGCGATGAAGACCGCGTCGCGATCCAAAGAAGACGGATCGATCAAGCATTTCAGCCTGGAGGCGTTCAACTGGGTGGTGCAGATCAACCTGATCGGCACCTTCCGCTGCATCGCAAAGTCCGCCGCCGGGATGCTGACCCTCGTTTCGCTGGAAGACGGAGAGCGCGGCGCGATCGTCAACACCGCATCGGTCGCGGCGCAGGACGGCCAAATCGGTCAGGCGGCCTATTCGGCGTCGAAGGGCGGCGTGCTGGGCATGACCCTGCCGATCGCCCGCGATCTGATGGGCGAAGGCATACGCGTCAACACCATCCTGCCCGGCCTGTTCGAAACGCCGCTGCTGATGGGCCTGCCCGACCATGTCCGCGATGCGCTGGGCGCGTCGGTCCCCTTCCCCAAGCGCCTGGGCAAGCCGCCCGAATATGCGCAGCTCGCGCTGACGATGATCGAATGCGGCTATTTCAACGGTGAAGGCGTGCGCCTTGACGGCGCCATCCGCATGGCACCGCGGTAAGAGTTTCTCTCTGCGACGTACTCGCCCCGCGTCATCATCGCGAGCGTAGCGAAGCAATCCAGTCTGACGTCCGTGGATTGCTTCGCTGCGCTCGCAATGACGTTTGAATAGTCAGCGGCCGCGTGGGTTTTCGAGTGAAAGCGCGCGGACGGAGCCACGCGTTGCCGCTCACGCAAACTCCAGGATCGCCGCGTCCACCGCCAGGCTGTCGCCGGGCGCGTGGTTGACCGCGCTGACGGTTCCCGCCTTTTCGGCGCGCAGGATGTTTTCCATCTTCATCGCCTCGACCACAGCCAGCGGCTGCCCCGCCTCCACCTGATCGCCGACTCCGACATGAAGCTGGGTCAGCAGTCCGGGCATCGGGCACAGCAGCAATTTCGACGTGTCGGGTGGCACTTTTTCGATCATGTGCCGCGCAAGCGGGGCGATGTGCGCGGGCAGCACCCGCGCCACATGGGTCGCGCCGCGCGTCGTCAGACGGAACCCGCCGCGGGTTGGCGCGACCTGAATCGACAGCGGTGCGTCGTCGACCGTGGCGTGCAACACGCCGGCGCCGGGAACATAATCATGGCGCACGGTGACCGGCGCGCCGTCAATGAGGATCGTGTCGAGCTGATCGCTCAGATCGGCGTCGAATACCGCATCGCCGATCTGCACCTGCCAGCGATACGGGGGTACGAGTCCGTTGCCCAACTGCCCGTCAATGTCGCGCGCCCGCGCCGCAGACCGGCAGGCAAGAGTCGCCGCCACTGCGGCAATGCTGCGCAGCAATTCCTGGTCGGCAGGCGCACCATGAAAGCCTTCGGGATATTCCTCAGCGATGAACCCGGTCGTGATCTCACCCGAGCGAAAGCGCGAATGCTGCATCAGCGCGGACAGGAAATCGATATTGTGGCCCAGCCCCTCGATCCGAAACCGGTCGAGTGCGGCGACCTGCGCGTCAATCGCTTGCTCGCGCGTCGGCGCCCAGGTGATGAGCTTGGCGATCATCGGGTCGTAGAACATGCTGACTTCGCCGCCCTCGTCCACGCCGTCGTCGACGCGTGTATAGGCGTCGGTCGCGGTGTCGCCATATGGGGTGTCTGTCGCAGCGGGCGGCGCATAACGAACCAGTCGCCCGGTGCTCGGCAGAAACCCGCGATACGGGTCTTCGGCATAGACGCGGTTCTCCACCGCCCAGCCGTTCAGCGTCACATCGTCCTGACCGAAGGCCAGCGTCTCACCCGCCGCAACCCGAATCATCTGTTCGACTAGATCGAGCCCGGTGATCGCCTCGGTCACCGGATGTTCGACCTGAAGTCGGGTGTTCATTTCGAGGAAGTAGAACCCCTCCCCCGTGCGATCCGCACCCGACACGATCAGTTCCACCGTGCCGGCCGAATAATATCCGACCGCGCGTGACAGCGCGACGGCCTGCTCGCCCATCTTGCGGCGCATGTCCGGCGTGACGAAGGGCGACGGCGCTTCCTCGACCACCTTCTGATGCCGCCGCTGGATCGAGCATTCGCGCTCGCCGAGATAGACTATGTTGCCGTGCTGATCGCCGAGTATCTGAATTTCGATATGACGCGGGCTCTCGATGAATTTCTCGATGAACACGCGGTCGTCGCCGAAGCTGGCGAGGCCTTCGCGCTTTGTCGCGTCGAAGCCTTCGCGGACATCGGCTTCGCTGTATGCCAGCCGCATCCCCTTGCCGCCGCCGCCCGCCGACGCTTTCATCATCACCGGATAACCGATGCCGTTCGCGATCTCGACCGCGTGTTCGGTGTCGCGGATTTCGCCGACGAAACCGGGGACGACATTGACGCCCGCTTCCTTGGCCAGTTTCTTGGACTCGATCTTGTCGCCCATCGCCGCGATGGCGCCCGGCGGCGGTCCGACAAAGGCGATCCCCGCTTCCGCGCACGCCCTGGCGAAGCTCTCGCGCTCCGACAGGAAGCCGTATCCGGGGTGAATGCAGTCCGCCCCCGTGGCCTTTGCCGCCTCAAGGATCAGCTCGGCCTTCAGATAGCTTTCCGCCGCCGGTGCCGGGCCTAGCCGCACCGCCTCGTCCGCCATCAGCACATGCGGGCTGCGCGCATCGGCGTCCGAATAGACCGCGACCGTCGCGATCCCCATCCGCTTCGCCGTGCGAAACACGCGGCACGCAATCTCACCACGATTGGCGACCAGGATTTTCTTAAACATCTGCGTCCTTACGAAAGAAACGATAGGCCAAGACGATCACCAGCGCCCCGAACAGCCCTCTCCAAATCACTACCTGACCTGCCAGGCTTTTACGCCCTTCACAAAACCCGTCGCCCGCACAATTTCCCATCGAGCCGAATGCCAGCTCGAATGATGTAAAACCGAGCCAAACGAGCCCGATCAACACGAACAGAGTTTTGACACCGATACGGGTCATGCCTGTGGCGTCTGCCCCGGACATTCCGCCGCCATCGCCACGATCCCCAGCTTCGCAAACAGCGCCGCATCCTTGTCGTCGCCCGCATTGCCGGTCGTCAGCAGCTTGTCGCCGGTGAAGATCGAGTTCGCGCCCGCCATGAAGCACAAGGCCTGCGCCGCGTCCGACATGCTCTCGCGACCCGCGCTCAGCCGCACCATGCTGCGCGGCATGGTGATGCGCGCGACCGCGACGGTGCGGACGAATTCGATGTCGTCGATCTTCGCCAGCGGCGTGTCGGCGAGCATGTCGCCCAGCGGCGTGCCCTTTACCGGGACCAGCGCGTTGATCGGCACGCTCTCGGGTGGGGTCGGAAGGTTGGCGAGCGCGTGGATGAAGCCGACGCGATCGCCGCGCGTCTCGCCCATGCCGACGATCCCGCCCGAACACACATTGATGCCTGCGGAGCGCACATTGTGCAGCGTGTCCAGTCGATCCTCGAACGTCCGCGTCGAGATGACGTTGGCGTAATTCTCGGGCGAGGTATCGATGTTGTGGTTGTAGTAATCGAGCCCGGCATCGGCCAGTTGCTTCGCCTGCTCCGGGCTCAACATCCCCAGCGTCATGCAGGTTTCCATACCCATCTGGCGCACGCCCTCCACCATCTGGACGATCGCGCCCATGTCGCGGTCCTTCGGGTTGCGCCAAGCAGCCCCCATGCAGAAGCGGGTCGAGCCGTTGTCCTTCGCCTGCGCGGCGGCTTGCAGCACCGCGCGGACGTCCATCAGCTTCGATGCCTTCAGATCGGTGCCGTGCTTCGCCGACTGGTTGCAGTAGCCGCAATCCTCGGGGCAGCCGCCGGTCTTGATCGACAGGAGCGTGGAGCGCTGAACTTCATTGGGCGCGTGGTGCGCGCGGTGAGTTTCGGCCGCGCGAAACACGAGTTCGGGGAACGGCAGGTCGAACAGCGCGGCGATGGCGTCGCGGGTCCATATCTCAAGCCCCTCCCCTTCAGGGGATGGGTTGGGGTGGGGCCTCACCTCATCCGACAATCTATGGGGCAAGCGCCCCACCCCTGGCCGCTCCCCTGAAAGGGAGGGGTGAAGCATCGTCAACTCGCTCATTCCACCACTTCCTCCGCCGGAGCCATGTTATGGCCGAGCAGTCGCAGCACGTCCGCCGCGCACTCGACCACATTCGACCCCGGTCCATAAATGCCCTGCACGCCCGCGTCGCGCAGATAGTCGTAATCACGCTGGGGAATCACGCCGCCCGCAATCACCTTGATATCGCCGCGCCCTGCCTCGCGCAGCTTTTCGATCAATTCGGGGATCAGCGTCTTGTGCCCCGCCGCCAGGCTCGACGCGCCGACAACATCCACATCGCTTTCCAGCGCGAGCACCACCGTTTCGTCCGGCGTCTGGAACAGCGGTCCCGACACTACGTCGAACCCCATGTCGCCGAACGCGGAGGCGATGACGTTGGCACCGCGATCATGCCCGTCCTGCCCCATCTTGGCGACCAGCAGCTTGGGCTTGCGGCCCATGCGGCGTTCGACTGCCTTCACGCCTTCGACGACCTGGCGCCAGCGCGCATCCTCGGCATAGGGTGCAGCATAGACCCCCTTCACCGGCGTCGGCTGGGTGCCATAGCGGCCGAACACATCCTCCATCGCGGCCGAAATCTCACCCAGCGTCGCGCGGGCGCGGGCAGCTTCGACCGCGAGGGCGAGCAGATTGCCGTCGCCCTTTGCCCCCTCACGCAGCGCATCGAGCGCCGCCTGACACGCCGCCTCGTCTCGCGTCGCGCGCACCCGCTCGATCCGCTCGATCTGGCCGCGCCGCACCTTGGCGTTATCGACCTCCAGCGTGTCGATCGGGTCTTCGTTGGGCAGCCGATACTTGTTGACGCCGACGATGACATCCTCGGCGCGGTCGACCCGTGCCTGACGCGCCGCGGCGGCTTCCTCGATCATCGCCTTCGGCCAGCCCGCCGCGACCGCCTCGGCCATGCCGCCCTCGGCCTCGACCCGCTCGATGATTTCCCACGCCTGATCGACCAGTTGCTGCGTCAGGCTTTCGATATAATAGCTGCCGCCCAGCGGATCGACGACGTTGGTCATCCCCGTTTCCTCCTGCAACACGATCTGGGTGTTGCGGGCGATGCGGGCGGAGAAATCGGTGGGGAGCGCGATGGCTTCGTCCAGCGCGTTGGTGTGCAGGCTCTGCGTGCCGCCGAGCATCGCCGCCATCGCTTCCACCGTCGTGCGGATCACGTTGTTGTAAGGATCCTGCTCGGTCAGCGACACGCCCGATGTCTGACAATGGGTGCGCAGCATTTTGGAGCGCTCGTCCTTCGCACCGAGCTGCGTCATCACCCGGTGCCACAGCACCCGCGCAGCGCGCAGCTTGGCGATTTCCATGAAGAAATTCATGCCGATTGCGAAGAAGAAGCTCAGCCGCCCGGCGAATTTGTCGATGTCGAGCCCCGACGCGACGCCATATTTCACATATTCGCGCCCGTCGGCGATGGTGAAGGCCAGCTCCTGAACCTGCGTCGCACCGGCTTCCTGCATATGATAGCCGGAGATCGAGATGCTGTTGAATTTCGGCATCTCTCGCGAAGTATAACCGAAGATGTCGGAGATGATCCGCATCGACGGTTCGGGCGGGTAGATATAGGTGTTGCGGACCATGAACTCCTTCAGAATGTCGTTCTGAATGGTCCCGTCGAGCAGCTTGCGATCGACGCCCTGTTCCTCGCCCGCAACGATGAAGAAGGCCAGGATCGGGATCACCGCGCCGTTCATCGTCATGCTGACCGACATCTTGTCGAGCGGGATGCCGTCGAACAGGATCTTCATGTCCTCGACGCTGTCGATCGCGACGCCCGCCTTGCCGACATCGCCGGTGACGCGCGGATGATCGCTGTCATAACCGCGATGGGTGGCAAGGTCGAACGCGACCGACAGCCCTTTCTGTCCCGCCGCCAGATTGCGCCGGTAAAAGGCATTCGATTCCTCGGCAGTGGAAAAGCCTGCATATTGGCGGATGGTCCAGGGGCGCCCGGCATACATAGACGCGCGCACGCCGCGCGTGAAGGGCGCGAACCCGGGCAATCCGGGGTCGAGATCGGCCACGTCCTCGGCAGTATAGAGCGGCTTCACCACGATCCCCTCCGGCGTATGCCAGTCGAGGTCGCGGCCCTTCACTTCCTTGTCGGCTAGCGCCTTCCAGTCGGCGGGTGTGGGTTTGTCGGTCATGTCACACACTCAAGTATAAATAACCCGTTCGTCCCGAGCGAAGTCGAGGGAGTTTGCCGAGCGCAGCCGAGGCTTCTCGCTCCGCTCGGAAATGCCCCTCGACTTCGCTCGGGACGAACGGAGATCAGATCAGGCACCCCGGAACACCGGCTTGCGCTTCTGGAGGAACGCCATGCCCCCCTCCATCGCGTCCGCGGTGCCGCGCATGTCGCGCTGATTCTCCGCCTCGCGCGTCATCGCGTCGGCATAGCTCAGGTCGAGCGCATCGTGCAGCGCGCGCCGCATCGCCCCCAGCGCGCGGGTCGGCCCCGCCGCCAGCCGCTCGGCCAGCGCAAAGCTTTCCGCATCCAGCGCATCGTCGGCAACCACCTTGTGAATCATCCCCCAGTCCAGCGCCTTGGCCGCGGGCACCCGCTCGCCGAGCATCATCATCTCGGCAGCACGCGCGCGACCGATCAGTCGCGGCAGCATCCAGCTCGCTCCGCCATCGGGGACCAGCCCGATATTGACGAACGCCTGAAGGAAATAGGCCGTCTCGCTCGCCACACAGAAATCCGCGGCCAGCGCCAGGCTGCATCCGATCCCCGCCGCAGGCCCGCGCACTGCGCTCACCACCGGCACGTCCAGCGCGGCAATTGCCAGCATCGTGCGGTTGTAATGCTCGGTCAGCGCGCGGAAGGTCGTGTCGCCGGGATTGTCCATCCCCAGCGCGCCACCGGCAACGTCCGCGCCCGAACAGAAAGCCCGCCCCGCCCCCGCGAACAGCACCGCGCGCGCACCGTCGAGATTGGCGATCGCGTCGCGAATCTCGTCGAACAGCGCAGGCGGCGCAGCGTTCAGCCGGTCGGGCCGGTTTAGCGTGACCACCAGCACTTCGCCGCGCCGCTCGGTCCGGATATGGTCGTAACTGGTCATGCGTCTGCCCTTCCTTGCCCCCTACCCCGTTCGTTTCGAGCGAAGTCGAGAAACGCTGATGTCCCGAAACGCTTCTCGACCTCGCTCGAAGCAAACGGGTTTTGGTGTGCGAACTTACCCTATCGTCATCCGGTCAATGCCCCTCTTCGGGCGTCTCCATAATCTCGGTCAGCACCCCGCCCATATCCTTGGGGTGGACGAAGAAGATCGGCGTCCCATGCGCCCCGATCCGCGGCTCGCCCAGCACCCGCGCGCCCTTCGCCTCGAACCACGATTTGGCTTCGTGGATGTCAGGCACCTCGTAACACAGATGATGCTGTCCGCCCGCCGGGTTCTTGGCCAGAAACCCGTGGATCGGCGAGTCCGTGCCCAGCGGCTCGATCAGCTCGATCTGCGTGTTCGGCGTATCGACGAAGCACACCTTCACCCCCTGCGCCGGCAGGTCGAAGGGTTCGTGGATCGTCTCCGCGCCCATCACGTCGCGATAGAAGACGATCGACTCGGCGATCGAGGGCGTCGCAACGCCGATATGGTTCAGGCGGCCGAGCTTCATTTCATTCTCCCAGCATCGCTCGAAACAGAAAAATCCATCCGATCCACACTGCGATGAAGAGCGCCCCGAGGATCAGCTTCAGGATCGCAAAGCGGCGCGGCGACCGCGCGCGATCGGTCACGACCTGAAATGGCCAAGGGTGACCACGAAATTCGCCGCGACGCTGCTGATCGATGTGCAGCTTCGTCGCGTACAGCATCATCGCCGTGAACAGTCCAAAGAGGATGAACCGTTCCATCGGTCACAGCGGAATATTGTCATGCTTCTTCCACGGGTTCTCAAGCTGCTTCCCCCGCAGTTTCCTTAACCCCAGCGCCACGCGCCGCCGCGTGGAATGCGGCATGATGACCTCGTCGATAAAGCCCTTGCTCGCCGCCACGAACGGATTGGCGAAGCGTGCTTCATATTCCGCGGTCCGCTCGGCGATTTCCTCCGGCGTCTTCCCGCGGAAGATGATTTCCACCGCGCCCTTGGCGCCCATCACCGCAATCTCGGCGGTCGGCCAGGCATAGTTCAGATCGCCGCGCAGATGCTTCGACGCCATCACGTCATATGCACCGCCATAGGCCTTGCGCGTGATGACCGTGATCTTGGGCACCGTCGCCTCGGCATAGGCGAACAGCAGCTTCGCGCCATGCTTGATGATCCCCGAATGCTCCTGGCCGACGCCGGGCAGGAAGCCGGGCACATCGACGAAGGTGACGATCGGAATTTCGAACGCGTCGCAGAACCGCACGAACCGCGCCGCCTTCTTCGACGAATTGATGTCGAGCACCCCGGCCAGCACCATCGGCTGGTTGGCGACGACACCCACCGTGCGTCCCTCGATCCTGCCGAAGCCAGTGATGATGTTCGCGGCGTGGGCGGGCTGGATCTCGAAGAAATCGCCCTCGTCCACCACTTTGCGGATCAACTCGTGCATGTCGTAGGGCTGGTTCGCGCTCGGCGGGATCAGCGTGTCGAGACTGTCCTCCAGCCGGTCCCACGGGTCGTCGGTCGGACGCTCGGGCACCGGCTCGCGGTTCGACGCGGGCAGGAAATCGAAGAAATCGCGCGCCGCCAGCAGCGCCTCGATGTCGTTCTCGAACGCGACGTCGGCAACCGAGGATTTGGTGGTGTGCGTCACCGCGCCGCCCAGTTCCTCCTGGGTCACGACTTCGTTGGTCACCGTCTTCACCACATCGGGCCCGGTCACGAACATATAGCTCGAATCCTTCACCATGAAGATGAAGTCGGTCATCGCCGGCGAATAGACCGCGCCGCCCGCGCATGGCCCCATGATGAGCGAGAGCTGCGGCACCACGCCCGATGCCAGCACATTGCGCTGGAACACCTCGGCATAGCCGCCCAGCGACGCGACGCCCTCCTGAATGCGCGCGCCGCCCGAATCGTTGAGACCGATGACCGGCGCGCCGACCTTCATTGCCATGTCCATGATCTTGCAGATCTTCTGGGCATGGCGTTCGGAGAGAGAGCCGCCGAATACGGTGAAGTCCTGGCTGAACACGAACACCAGCCGCCCGTTGATCGTCCCCGATCCGGTGACCACGCCGTCGCCGGGGATCACCTGATCCTGCATCCCGAAATCGGTGCAGTTATGCTCGACATACATGTCGAGTTCCTCGAACGACCCTTCGTCGAGCAGCACGTCCAGCCGCTCGCGCGCGGTCAGCTTGCCCTTGGCGTGCTGCGCGTCGATCCGCTTCTGCCCGCCGCCCAGGCGCGCGGCCGCGCGCTTCTTTTCGAGTTCCGCAATGGTCGACGACATCGTCCCTCGCCTTGAAATAATCTGTCCTTGCGCCTTCCCTGAAGCGCCGTGCGCGCGGGATCAACCTCAATCTTCGTCGGGGATGACGCGCGCCATCGTCCGTGCCATACTCGTTTCACGAAAATATCGGAGAGACGCCGTGGCCACCGCCTTCAAACCCGACACCCGTATTTCGGACGCCGAACATGAGGCGCGCCAGCAGCTTGCCGCCTGCTACCGCATATTCGACCATCTCGGCTGGTCGGAGATGATCTACAACCACATCACGCTGAAGGTGCCGGGCGAGGAAGGCGCCTTCCTCATCAACCCGTTCGGCCTGCATTTCAGCGAGGTGAAGGCGTCGAACCTGGTCAAGATCGACATTGACGGCAACAAGCTCGACGACAGCCCCTATCCGGTCAACCGCGCCGGTTTCGTCCAGCACGCGCTGTTCCACCGGCATCTGCCCGACGCGCATTGCATCGCGCACACCCACACCACGGCAGGCATGGCGGTGAGTTCGGTCAAGGGTGGCCTGCGCCCGACCAATTTCTATGCGTGCAACTTTGCCGGCCAGATCGCCTACCACGATTTCGAAGGCGTGACGGTGCGCGACGAGGAAGGCGAACGGCTGCTCGCCAATCTCGGTGACAAGCGCGTCATGCTGCTCCGGAATCACGGCATCCTGGTAATGGGGCGCACCGTGCCAGAGGCGTTCATCAAACACTGGTCGCTGCAACGCGCCTGCGAAATTCAGGTTGCCACCGCCAGCATGGGCGAGCCGCTGGTCGTGTCGGACGAGGTGGTGGCGGTCCACCAGCGCGACCTGCACATGGCGCAAGTTCCCGGCGGCCCCGGCGCGGCGGATTTCGCGGCGATGGTGCGGCTGGTCGACAGGACCGACCGGAGCTGGCGGGATTAACAGCCACCCCCAGGCCTCCCCATCCGTCATCCCGGCGAAAGCTGGGATATCAGGCGGTCGAAGGCCCGGCGCTTTGAGCTTGCTGCCTGATGCCCCAGCTTTCGCCGGGATGACGGATATGGATAGCTGGTGTGACGGATAGCGAAGGCTTCCCATTTCCCAAACCCCGCCAACCCGCTAAGCCACCGTCATGCCGCGCCTGACCGTCAACAATCAGCCCGTCGAATATCTGATGCCGGGGGAGACTCCGCTGCTGTGGGCGCTGCGCGATGCGTCCAACCTGACCGGCACCAAATATGGCTGCGGCAATGGCGATTGCGGCGCGTGCATCGTCGATGTCGATGGCCAGGCGGTCAAAAGCTGTCGCTTCACCCTGGAGGCCGCCGAGGGCACCTTCGTCACCACGATCGAGGGGCTGTCGCGCGACCGCACCCATCCGATGCAACAGGCGCTGCTCGCGTCGAACGTCATCCAGTGCGGGTTCTGCATCCCCGGCATCGTCATGAACATGGCGGTGCTGATGAAACGCTCGCCCCGCCCCTCGCAGGACGAGATCGAGCGGGTCGTCACCAACATATGCCGCTGCGGCATCTATCCGCGGCTGGCAGAGGCGATCCAGCAGGCAATCCGCATCGCCGCCGGCGACGAAACCGTTGCACCCGCCCCGCGCCCCGGCATCGAGCCGGAGGAAGCGGCGCGCGATGTCCCCGCGCTCGTTGCGCCACGCTAACGGTTCCTTTCAATTGGCTGACAGGCGAGTTCAGCCAGCGATCACTCGACTCGGCGTAGAAAGGCTTCATCCTAAGGGCCGGCTCGTGCGCCGGTGAGCGGAAAGAAGAACCATGAAAAAGTCCCTATTGATCGCATTGAATGGCGCGACCGCCCTCGTCCCCGCCGCAGCGCTCGCGCAGGATCGCGGCGAACGCGGCAATCGCGGCCCGCGCACCGAACAGGTGCAGCAGCGCCAGCAGGCACGCGAAGCGCGTCAGGCCCAGCGTCAGGCGAACCCGCAGATGCGCGAACAGCGTCAGGCGATCCGCCAGCAGCGACAGGAACAGCGCGTCGAACGCCGCGAGGCTCGCCCAGAGCGCCCGCAGCGCAGCTTCGAACGTCCGGTGCCCGCGCAACAGGCCGTCCCGCAACAGCGCCGCGACTGGCAGAACCGCGCGGAAACGCCGCGCCAGGAATTCCGTCAGGAGCGCCGCGAAGATCGCCGCGATTTCCGTCAGGAACGTCGCGAGGATCGCGGCGAACTGCGCCAGGATCGCCGCGAAAACCGCCAGGATTTCCGTCAGGGCGAAATCAACCGCCGCGAATTCCGGCAGGAACGCCGCGAAGACACCCGTGACTTCCGTCAGGATCGCCGCGGCGACCGGCGCGATTTCCGTCAGGATCGTCGCGACGACCGGCAGGATTTCCGCCGCGACTGGCAGCGCGACAATCGCGACTGGCGCGGCGGCGACCGCAACTGGGGGCGCGATGACCGTCGCTGGGATCGCCAGTGGCGTCAGAACAGCCGCTACAACTGGCGCAACTACCGCCAGTCGAACCGGCACGTCTATCGCCTGCCGCGCTATTATGCGCCGCGTAACTATCATTATGGCTATCAGCGTTTTTCGATCGGGATCACGCTGGGGTCGATGTTGTTCGCCGACCGGTATTGGATCAACGATCCCTATACCTATCGCCTGCCGCCCGCTTATTACCCGTATCAGTGGGTGCGCTACTACAACGACGCGCTGCTGGTCGATATCGTCAGCGGCACGGTGGTCGACATCGAATACGACATCTTCTGGTAATCCGGAATCAAGGTCGTCACGCGTGGGGCTCGGCAGCGCAAGCTGCCGGGCCTCTTGCTTTTCGCGGGCACCGCGACATTTTGCACGACCATGAACAAGTGGAAGCATCACAGCGGCCCGCCGTCGCCGCTGCGCGCGAAATTCGGCAAGACGGGGGTCGAACGGCTTGAAGCGCATCCCGGTGCGAGGCGCGCCAAGGCCGAAGGCGCGGACATTTTCTACATCCCCGAATTCCTGACTAAGCAGGAATGCCGGACCTTGATTACCCGCATCGATGCCAGCTGCCGCCGTTCGACGCTGCTGACCGATTCGCCCGATCCCGAGTTCCGCACCAGCGATTCGAGCGATTTGGACCGCTGGGATCCCAGAATTCGCGCGATCGACGAACGGGTCGCGCATCTGCTCGGCATTCCGTTCGAACATGGCGAAACCTTGCAGGGCCAGCGTTACAAGCCCGGCCAGCAATTCCGCGCGCACCACGATTATTTCCACGAAGACCAGAGCTATTGGGCGCGGATGCTGGCCGAAGGCGGACAGCGCACCTGGACCGCGATGATCTTTCTGAACGAAGTCGAGGCGGGCGGCGCGACGTGGTTCCCCCAAGCGGGTATCCGCATGAAGCCCAAGCCCGGCCTGCTGCTCGCGTGGAACAATATGCGCCCTGACGGATCGGCCAATCCGAACACGCTGCATGAAGGCATGGCTGTGGTCGCGGGCACCAAATATATCGTGACCAAATGGTTCCGCGAGGAACCGTGGCTGCGGTGAGCCACTAAACTCCTCCCCCGGCGGGGGAGGTGGCAGCGCATAGCGCTGACGGAGGGGGACTGTCCCACAGCGCAGGTTTTTTGGCGCCCCCTCCGTCAGCCGCTGTCGCGGCCGCCACCTCCCCCGATGGGGAGGAATTATGAAGACACTGCCTCCCCACCCGCTACAAGCTCCCCCATGTCCCGTCTCGTTCTCAACATCGAACGCTCGATCCTCGGCCAGCCCTGGCATTGGCGCGGGCTCGCCGCCGATGCGCGCGATCCCGGCTTCGCGCCC
Source organism: Pseudomonadota bacterium (assembly GCA_023418595.1). Lineage (GTDB taxonomy): Bacteria > Pseudomonadota > Alphaproteobacteria > Sphingomonadales > Sphingomonadaceae > Sphingomonas. Next base: position 31,740 of record JAEZZI010000010.1, on the reverse strand, counting down.
GATGACCTGATTACCCAGCTGCTGCTGACCCGCGGCTGCACCCGCGAAGACCTCGACGCGCACCGCACGCCGACGATTCGCGGATTCATGCCCGACCCGTCGATCTTCCGCGACATGGACCGCGCCGCAGAGCGGCTGGCCGACGCCGTGACGGCGGGCGAGAAGATCGTGGTGTTCGGCGATTACGACGTCGACGGCGCGACGTCCGCCGCGCTGCTCATCCTGCTCATTCGGCAGCTCGGCCACGACGCCAGCCCCTATATCCCCGACCGGCTGATGGAGGGGTACGGCCCCTCGGGCGAAGCGCTCGTCCGACTGAAGCGCGACGGCGCCGATCTGATCGTCACCGTCGATTGCGGCGCCCAGGCGTTCCAGGCGCTCGACATGGCCGCCGAGGCGCAAGCCGACGTGATCGTCGTCGATCACCACAAATGTGCCACCGAGCTCCCCAGGGCGTTGGCCTTGGTCAACCCCAACCGTCTCGACGAAGGCGAAGGGGCGGCGCACGGGCATCTCGCGGCGGTCGGAGTCGCCTTCCTGCTTGGCGCCGCGCTGATCCGCACCCTGCGTGCGCGGGGCTGGTTCGCTGGCCGCGCCGAACCCCGGCTGATCGATCTGCTCGACATCGTCGCGCTCGGCACGGTCGCCGACGTCGCCCAGTTGCGCGGTCTCAACCGCGCCTTTGTCGCGCAGGGGCTGAAGGTGATGGCCCAGCGCCGCAACATCGGCATGAACGCGCTGATTCAGGCATCGCGCCTGACCCGAGCGCCGACCTGCACCGATCTGGGCTTCGCGCTCGGCCCGCGGATCAATGCGGGCGGGCGCGTCGGCAAGTCCGACCTTGGCGTGCGGCTGCTGACCACCACCGACCCGGCAGAAGCCCAGGCGATCGCCGAGGAACTCGACCGGCTGAACGAGGAACGCCGCGCGATCGAGGCGGAGGTCCAGGCAAGCGCCGAACTGATCGCCGCCCAGGCCCCTCCCCGCGCCGTCGCGGTGATCGCGGGCGAAGGCTGGCATCCCGGCGTGATCGGCATCGTCGCCGGGCGCTTGAAGGAAAAACTGGGGCGCCCCGCCATCGTCATCGCCATCGACGAACACGGTGTCGGCAAGGGATCGGGCCGGTCGATCGGCGGGGTCGATCTGGGACAGGCGGTGCTGTCGGCCAAGGAACACGGCCTGCTGGCCGCGGGCGGCGGGCACGCAATGGCGGCGGGGCTGACGGTCCATGCCGACCATATCGAAGCCTTCGCCACCTTTCTCGACGAACGGCTGGCGGACAGTGTCGCGAAATCGATGGCGGACCGCGCGCTGCTGCTCGACGCGGTGCTCGCCCCCGGCGGCATCAACCCGATGCTGGTCGAATCGCTGGAGGCCGGCGGTCCCTACGGCATGGGCTGGCCCGCCCCGCGCGTCGTCGCAGGCCCGGTGCGCATCCTGAAGGCCGATGTCGTCGGCAACGGCCATGTCCGGCTGGTCGTCGCGGGCGAGGACGGGCGCAGCCTAAAGGCCGTCGCCTTCCGCCAGGCCGAAAGCGAACTGGGCGCAGCCCTGCTCGGTGCGCCGAAACACCGCCGTCTGTGGCTCGCGGGCCGTGCAAAAATCGACGACTGGGGCAGCCGCCCGGCGGCGGAGTTGCACATCGACGACGCCGCCTGGGCCGATTGAGTGCGATTGTCGAAAAAACCCGGTTGACCGCCCGCCCGCCTTTGCCTAGTTGCACCGCCACGCCTTCACGGCCCCTTCGTCTAGCGGTTAGGACGCGGCCCTTTCACGGCTGAAACACGGGTTCGATTCCCGTAGGGGTCACCATATTGAAAACGCGGCATTTATTTAGCTGCTCCTTTCATTTGTCCCCCCTTGAGGGGCAAAACGTCCCCCCCTTTCACCCGATCAGCAGCACCGCGCGCGACCATTAGGCTGCGAGCGCGCTTCGTGTAGTGCCGGACGGTTTCAGGGGTCATTCCGCAGATCGAACCGATCTCCCGATCGCTCAATCCAAGCTCTGCCAAGTAGCAAGCCGCGTTCTTTCGCAGGCCGTGATAGCTATACAGGCGAGCCTTTCCGTTGCTTGTGTATGTGGGCGCGCCAATATCGAGCATTAGCCGCCGCATCCGTTCCTGAACGATCTTCTCGCTACTGAACGGCTTGCCCTGCCGATCGTAAAGCAACGTCACGGACGCGCGGGGCACCTTGTCGATCTCGGCCAGCCAAAGCGCGTGCATGGGCACGGCCACGTCAACGCCGCGATGCTGCTTGCCCACCCGTTTTTTAGTCGTGAATTGCATGACGGCCCGGTCGTGCCAGCCGTGCTGCATCCTGATAGCGTCGCTAATCCGACAGCCGCTGCAAAGGCCGGTGACGATCGCCAGGCGCATCATCGGGGAAGCCGCCGCCAAGGCACGCTCCAGCACGTCGGCAGGCCAAGGTTCATGCTCGCCAATGTCGAGCGGCTTGACCGCCGTAGCGGGGTTGTCGGCGCGCCATTCGTTGTCCACCGCGAAGGCCATCAGCACCTTCATCGTCGCGAGCCAGTTGTTTGCCTTGCCTGGGGTGTCGGCATAGGCATCGCGCATCCGGCGAATGTCAGGCGTGCGGCACCCGCGCACTGTCCTATGGCCGTGCTCGGTCGCGATCATGTCGAGATACCGCTGGCGGTTCGTGCGGGTCGTGTTCGACTGAATGGTGCGGAACTCTCCGCTGGCGCGGTATGCCGTCACCAATGCGCCGAACGTGCCCGCACCGGGGCGCTTGCGCTCGCCATCGGGTCGCGCGGCTTTGGCATATGCTTCCGCGAACCGGGGATCGTCGATAGCGGGCAAACGGATATAGGTATCACGCCCGCGCACCTTGCGGCGGTAGTAGAGACGCCCCCCTTTGAGGCACAAGCCTTTCACCTCAAGTCGGCCCACGTATCGTCTCCGTTATCGTTGTCGGACAGGCCGAATTGCGCTTCCACGAAGCGGTCGAGCTGGAGCCGCGACCACAACACCCGCGAACCGTCGCGCACGGGTTGGGGATATTGCCGCCCCTTCCACCGTTCGCGGAACGTCGTTTTAGAGACGCCAAGATATGCCGCCGCCATGTCCTCGCTCAATCGAGCGGGCCAGTTAGGGAGAGCGGCGGACGCCATTAGGACACCGCCCCGCTGGCGTTGGCAACCGTGTGAAGCTCCAGGCCCGCACCGCGCCCCAGCTCGCGCACATCTTCGATATTGTGCGCCAAGCCGCGATACATCACGCGATCGAGCACGGTGACGCCAGCGCGGAACCGCAACCGAAACACGACACGCCGCACCGCCGCCAGTCCCCCGGCCTCGAAAAACTCGCGTCCGCTTTGCTGGAGCACTTGGGCACGGGTCGAGAACAGGTCCGCCCATTCCTGAACCGTGCCCCAGCCGTCGTCTATTTCCGTGAACCGCTGGAGAGTGACGCGGCGATATAGCAGGCCCGCGCGCATCAGATTTCCAGTGCCCGCAAAGGTGCGATCAGGGCGAACTCGCCATCGGCACCTGTTACCTTTTCGCGATTGTCGAATGCGATGGCAACGCGCGCCAGCACCGCCAGCCGCAGGCGTTCGGGCACCGGCAAACCGTCAACCGGCGTCCAGGCATCCGCGATCGTCAGCACCGCCTCTGTGGCGGCACCGATCAACATTGCGATCGTCGCGTCTTCGTCGTCGGCATCGACGCGAAGGAAGGATTTGGCTTCCGCCAGGGTGACAAGCTCGGTCATGCCGCCACCTCTGCCGAATCGGGGGCCGGGGGTTTACCGCCGTCTTGAACGGGGGGTGCCTGTTCGGTCTTCGGACGGGGATTCCAGCCCTCGACCTGCCGCACTTCGTCGGCGTCGAGCACGCCCGCGTCGATCGCGATCTTATGGCTTGCCCAGCGGGTTTGCGGGTCGCCGCGAAGGAAGCCCGACAGATCCAGCTCAAGCTCGGTTCCGCTCGACAGAACGGTGCGGGCGAACTCGGCTTCGATCTTCCGTGCCCACGGTGCCAGCGTGAATTGAGCGAACCACCGGCCCGCCGTCTCGCTGTTCGTGAAGGTGTTGTGGCTGTAATCCTGCACCAGCGGCGGCGGCACCTGAAACAGCCGGCAGATTTCTTCGACGCCAAACTTGCGGCTTTCCAACAGCTCCGCATCCTCTGGCGAGATTTGCGCGGTCTTCCACGTCATGCCGCCGTCAAGGATCAACGTCGTGCCCGCGTTTGCCGCACCGCTGTGGCGCGCCTGGAATTGCTCGCGAAGGCCGATGCGCTGTTCAGGCGTGAAGGTGCCGGGAAGCTCAATCACGCCGCTGGGGGACGCTCCCCGGCCCATGAACGTGCGAGCGAATTGATTGGTCGTGACGACGCCCGCCACCGTGTCGGCAGCGCGCGACAGCCGCGACACACCAATCAGGCCGTCATTCGTGCGGTCGCGAAGGTGGATAACCTCACTCTGGAGATAACGACGCATACCGCCGCGCCCGTCCGACACGTCATAGGCCAGCCGTCCGCTTTTCAGATATTGAACCGTCACCATGCCCCAGGGAACCCAGGTCAGGCTTTCGGGTTGCCCGCTCGGTCCAGGCGCGATCGTCGCCAGTCCGTTGCCGGTCAGCAGCGCCGATGCGACCAGGTGTTCAATAAAATCGGGATATGACATGCTTTCATTAGCGCCCTCCCGTGTCAGGCGTCGTAGCGGATGCGACATAAGCTCGACACGGGATTCGCCCTGGAGCCGGTAAATCAGCGCCGGGACGTAGGCGAGCGCGGTTGCAATCGCGGTCGTGCACGCCAGCACCGCCGACAGGTTTTCGTGCGCCCTTGCGGATAGCGCGGCGGGATAGCCGATGCCGGGTGCAATCGCGCTCCACGACGGGTCGGTCAGGTCGTTATCGGCGCGCCGCTCGAAGCCCAGTGCGTGCGCCATGCGGTCGATCATGCCCATTGTGCCGCCTCCGCCATAATCAGGATGCGACGCCGACGTGCCGCGTCCGCGCCCGCCTGGAGCGCGCGCAGGGACAATTCGGTGTCAGGATAGGCAGGCCAGGCCGAAACCACGGAAACCTCGCGCAGCGCCACCGTGCGAAGCGATCGGCGGTTGCCCTGCCAGCGTTCGCCATCCTTCGGAACGGTGAAGCCGAACGACATGCCGCCCAGGTCGCCGCGCTCGGCAAGCGCCAGCACGTCCCGGCCCGCTTGCGTGTCGGGAACGTCCAGCGAAAACGCCAGCCCCCGCGTGTCTTCGGACAGGCGCAGTGTGCCGGAGCGCGTGCGCCCCAGCACCTTGCCGCTGTCATGGTCGAGCAAGGCGAGCACATCGCCCGCCAAACTCGACCGGAACGCCCCAGGCTCGATTGTTTCCACGAACGTGCCCAGTTGCGCCTCGGCTCCAAAGGTCGCGGCATAGCCCTCCAGGCGACGCCCATTGGCGCGCACATCGGAGAACGCCCGCCGCTCGACAGCCGGGAGGGTTGCCGCGCCCATTAGACCGTCACCACCGTGCCGGGGACGCCCGACGCCTTCACGAACGACGCGGGGCGGCGAACGCCGAAGTCCACCGTCGCCATTGCGCGGATCAGGATGTTGCCCTTGCTGTAGGCGGTTTCGGCATAGGGATTGACCAGAATGTCGAGCTGCGACCAGACCCCGATCAGGAAGTCCGCCCAGTTGCCATAGATCAGCCCGTGTTCGTCTTCGTCCACGCCCAGGCCGTTCGGCACCTGATTGCTGAAACGCACCGGCTCGTTGTGGAACGTCTCTGCCATCGGGATCGCGCGGTTGTTTTCGTCGCGAAGCAGCATCGCATCGGTCTTGATGCCGTTGGTCGCCAGGAAGCTACGCGACGCGCCGACATTCTCCACGTCCGCCAGCGCGATCATTTGCGCGGTCGTCGTGAAAAGGTCCGTGCCATAGGGCACAGCCGCAATGTCAGGATCATTCAGGATGCCAAGCGGTTCGGGGCCGGTGCCGCTGCCGTTGATCGCCGCGCGGTCGATTTCGAGGGCGATATTCCGCGACAGCATTTGGCGGATGATGCCATCGGCGGCAGGGCTGGATTGCTGGATAAGCTGGCGCGACAATTCGGTGATCGCGCCTACATGGTGGGGCGTCAAAGACAGGCTATCGAACGACGCGTTGCCGGTCGGCACCGCCTGGTCTTCGTTCACCCATGCCACGTTAGGCGAGCCGGTTTCGCGTGGAATGACGACGTTGCCCGAAAGGCCGGTCAAGACGGTTGCTCCCATCGCCTGCATGATCGTCGCATTGGTCAGCGCCGACGTAAACAGGTCGGGGCGGAAGCTGTCAGGCACGATTGCGTCGCTGGTCCCGGTCGTTTGCGTCTCGCGCGTCTCGAAAAGCTCGGTCGCGATGTAGATGCCTTTCGCCTTCGCCCCTGCCCGCTCTTCCAAGAACGCCTGCTCGCGTTCGACCTTCGCGCGGTCGCACGGTGCGCCGATTGCGTAACGGATCGTCTCTGCGATCGACTGTTCGCGGATTTCTGGTGCAGAATCGCCACGCAAAACGGTGCCTTGTTCGCGACGCTCGGCGTCTTCAATTGCCCGCACGCGGGTCAATTTGTCATCGAGCGCGCGAAGCTCATCGTTAGCCACATTGAAGGCGTCGTTGTCGTCGCGCTTGTGGGCGTCATCGCGGCGAGCGACGATCGCCGCCCGCTGTTCGATCAGATCAATCTTCTTCATGCTACGTCTTTCATGCTGGCGGGGGCGCGACGCCCCCGCACGGTGATTGCCTTCTGTCTCGCGACGATGGCTGGGATTGCGGGCATATCCCGCGACTCGACATGTCCGATCGCTAACCGATTTGGTTCGCTGTAGGACAGGGGAATGTTGCGGCGTTGCTCGATTGAACCGTCCATGACCGGGAAAACCAAAACCCGACCTACCCCCGGCATCGAACTTTTCTGTGTTGGCCGCGCCGCGTCAGCCGCAAGGAATGGGGCAGGATAAGCCGACCTGGCAGCAGCGTCCCGCGTGCCACCTTCGCCAATCGCGGCGCGCCGGGTCGAACGGCGGGTCTGGATCATCGCTTCGCGACCACGCCAAGCGCGGTGAAAACCGAGTGCTCAACCTCGTTCAAAAAAACCAGAACCGGGTTTGCTCTCCCCACCGACCGGTCAACGAACAAGGTGGAGAAGTCCAATCCGTCCTTCATCGGAACGATACGGGTAGAACCCGTCACCGGAAAATGAACTAGGACGGTGAAGCCCTTGCCAAACACACCGGCAGGCTCGCGGGTCAGCTCGATTGTGTCGTCTCCGACCCAGCCCGAGCCGCCCGTTCCGGTATGCGCGAAATAGATACCGGCCTCAAATGCGTCCTTCGGGTGAAGGCCAAGGTCCATGAGCCGCTTAGCAACGGCGACGTGCATAATGTCGCGTAGGTTGAGCATCCGGCCCAACCCGCGCGCCTTAGCTTCTTCCCCGCCAATCACGCGGAAATGTCCGCGCTGATACAGCGAACGTAGGGTGTTTAGCTCGAAGCCTGCCGCGTTCGCAGCTTCGCGAACCGGGTAGAGCGGGGTCTCGTAATCGTATTCAAACACGGCAGGCTCCTGACTTAATGCGACCGCGTTAGCATACCTAATGCGAGCGCGTCAACCCGGTCAGAGCCAGTCTTCCGTTTCTCGCCCATCGTGCTCGCATCCGCCCGGATCAGCGATCGGGCAGCCGGGTCCGCGCGAGGGCAATACTGCCGCATTCTGCTGCGGTATTACTGCCTCTCTTTTGCTTTCAATCGGCGCAGTTTGGCGCGCCCGCCGGAAACTTGGACAGTTTGTCCGGGTTTAGGTGTGGGACGGCGCGCCTCCAACAATTCCGCGTAGCGTCGAATATGCTCGTCGCGCTGTTCTTTCGTCAGGTCGAGCCGCGCAACCAGCACGTCCACGCGGGCAAGGTGGGCGTCGATCTCGGCAGCGATGGCGCGGCGGCGATACCCCGGCATAATTTGGAATGGCGCGCCCATTTCACGCCTCCCGTCGCTGGAGCTGGAAAAGCGCCCGGTGCGTTTCGGCCATGCGTCTGTTGGCGAGGTCGAGCTGGTTAAGCGCCCCGAACAACAAGCATTGCGCGTTCTTCGGGCTGCTATCGAACACGTCCACCGCCACGTCGATCATGGCGCGCAACACCTCTAGATCGGCGGCAACGTCATCCATCGGGGTGAGGTCGAATGATTTGAAATTGGGTGCGTCAATGCGCTCGCCCGTGATAGGCGACTCGGTAGCCATGATCGTTCTCCATAGGAACGGTTGCGGTTAGAGCCGGGCGGGAAATCTCACCTTCCCCTCGGCTCGTCATCCTGTTATCAAAATGTCTATGCCAGCGTCAACGCCTGATAACAAAAAGTCTATGGGTCGCCCGCGCACGGGGATTGGCACGCTAGTTGGCGTCCGCCTCCAGCCGGATCAGCTTGCCGCGTTGGACGCTTGGCGGGCAAGGCAGTCAGCGGAACTATCCCGCCCTCAAGCCATTCGCATGATTTTGAAGGAGTCTCTCAATGGCTAGATTTGCGGCAGGAGAGGTCAGCGTCGAAGCGGTCCGGCACGCCGCGCTGATGCGGGCAGCGAAGATCGGACTTTCAGGTGTCGGCGCATTTCTTTACGTCATGGGTCAGGTTTTGATGTTCTTCGTGCGCCTAGTTTTCTCGCGCCGCTAAACCCAAGCTAACCCAGCCCCCCGATATACCTTCGGCCCTTCGTCGGTAGCTGCCAGCCCGCAAGCCATAATCGCGCTGACGATGCCGTCGATCCGGTCGATCGACTTGTTTTTCGCGGGTTTGCGGTTCCCGGCGGGGTCCATTTCAGTGACGCAGTTACCAGCTTGCCAGCGCAGGATGGGCGAGCCGTTGTGCTGCATCCGCCGCTCAAGCACCGCGCGCTCGAACGCATCGACTGCCGCCGCATAGCTGCGGAACCCAGGCACGAACTCGACCAGGGGCAGCTCGATTCCTTCGTCCGATAGCAGCTTGCCCAGGTCTTCGAACCGCCAGCGATCGAAGGCGATGCCCTCCACATCATACCGCCCGCGAATGTCCGCCAGGGTGCGAGCGATGGCGAGGCGATCGGTTGCCCGCCCGACCGTCGTTTCGATCAAGCCATCCGCTGCCCAGCGATCATAGGGCACCCGGTCGCGCTCGACCCGTTCCGCGATCGTGTCGCGGGGCACGAAATGCCAGGCCAACAGCTTGCCGCAATCGGGAAACCACAGCGCCAAGGCGCAAAGGTCGCGTGTGCTCGACAGGTCCAGCCCGCCGTAACAGCGTTGCCCCTCCAGCTCGATCGGATCGAACGGTTCCCCGTTGGCGTCCCAGTCGGCAGGGTTGATGAACCGCCCTTCCGCCGCCACCCGCTGATTGAGGTTCAGCAGCCGGAACGCCGGTTCGAACGACGGCAGGCGCATCGCCATCGCCGCCGCATCGGCAAACTCGGTTTCGTTCAGGAACGCCCCCAGCGCCGGATTAGCCGCTGCCCAGGCGTCGGGATCGTCCAGCGCGCAATCGGCGGGTGCGGCGTGAAGCTGGGTATATGTCGTCGGGGACGGTTCCGCGTCCAGCATTTCGGACCAGAAATGCATATCGTCCGCCGCTTGGGTCGAGATTGTCACCCCCAGCGCCGAACGCCGCTTAGCCATGCCGGTGCGTAGATTGTCCCACAATTCCCGCGACCGCCATTGCGCCACCTCGTCGGCAATCCAGAACGACGGTGCCAGGCCATGCGCCTTGCGTGCGTCCGACGTGAGCGCCCGCCAGATGCTTTGCGATTCCTCGTCGGTGATTTCCTTGTGCCAGTCGCGGATGTTCACCCGTGCTGCGATCCAGGGCGTCGCCTCCACATAGGCCCGCACCATGCGGTAAAGGACGCTCGCCTGTTCCCGGTCGAGCGCAGCGGCATAGACCTCCCCGTAAGGCTCGTGCATCGGCCCCAGCAGGTGCGCGAGCGACAGGCCCGCCAGCAGCGCCGATTTGCCGTTACCGCGCGCCACGGACAGCGCCGCCAACCGCACCAGCCGGTCGCCGCTATCGGTCGCCGGTTCATACACGCCCCGCACGAACCGCTCCTGAAACTCCAGCAGCTCCAGCGTCTCGCCCGCTTTCAGGCCCGACACGATCGGCAGCGATTGGAGGAACGCCAGCACCCGCTCGGCAGGCGGCATCCCGTCGTGTTCCCACGGGTGACGCTCGACCACCTCCACGCGAGCGGCAGCAGCTTTCAGGCGTCCAGCGCCAGGTCCGCGCTTACCCATTTCGGTTTCCTTTTGAAACTAATTGAGCGCGAAGGAGGGCGTCGGTCCCCAAAGGCACAGCTCTGAGCGATTTTTCTGCCCACGGATGCGCGGGGTCGATCGGGTTGCCGTTCGCATCGCACCCCTTCCTCGGTTGCAAAGCGCGCGTTGTTCGCACCGCACCGGCCTCGGTCCCGCGTGCTGTCTTCGCGCTGTGGCAGGGCGCGCACATGCTGGTCAGCTCGTCATGCGATGGGAAGGCAGGGCCACCGTCACTGATAGCGACGTTATGATCCACGGTGTTGGCGGGGGTCAGCCTGCCCACCTGTAGGCAGGGCACGCACATGGGGGACAGGGACAGGTGCACCCGCCGCAACCGCTTCCACTGTGCTGTCGAATAGGGCCACTTAGCCACGGTCGTTCTCCATCACGCGCGCAAGCCTGCGAAGCTCGCGCTCGATTTCGTCTCTGTTCTCGAAATAGCGTTCGGGGTTGCCCCAGTCGGGGGACAGGCGACCGATACGCCGTGCTGCCTCGCGCACCCGGTAGGCGAGCGCCGTCACTGGTCGCCTCCCCAGGTGTTCGGGTCGCCCACGTCATCCGCGGGGAAGACCACCCGCGACAGATCATCTTTGGGTAAAGGCGCGGCGGCACCAGTGGCCGCGCCATTTATTACCGTAGGTATAGACTGTGTGTTTCCGGTCGTTTTCTGCGGGTTTCCGGAGCCTTCCGGTTGCACTTTCCGGGAGGTTTCCGGAGAGGTTTCCGGAACTGCCCGGAGGCCGTGAATGTCCTTTCCTTCGGTTGTGTCGCGGTAGAGAAAACCTCGCTCGATCGCGCCGATCCTGAACAGGCGGTCCATCGCTCGGTCGAGCCGATCGCGACCTATTCCCTTAGATTCGGCCATCCCTTCGAACTGTCGCGGTGCGTAGTTTGCGGCAGTCGGCTTTTCACTCACTTGCCGCTGTTGGCGGTTGCGCTCCGCAAGGCACGCTAGAAAAGCGGCATTGTCGGCATTCGCCATGACGTTCGCGGCTATCTCCGCACGCTGGTCGTCGGGTAGATCGTCGTCGCGAACGAATGCCCCATGATGCCACCGGAACGCCAAGCTGCCGCCCTTTGCGGCATAGTTGGCTTTCGGGTTTGTCAGCACGCGGGCGTCCGGATCATCCTTTCCGACCGACGATAATAGCAAGCGGGAACGCACCTGATTTTCCCAGGCAACCGATCCGCCAAACTGGTTCGCATCTCCCTCGCCAGGCTTATTCAAGCCCGTCTTGTTCGGATGCCCCAGCAATAGCACTACGCCGTCGATCTCAGCCGCAAGGCCGTTCAGCAGATTGACGAAGGCAGCGACCTCGCGTTTCGTATTCTCATCGCCACCGAACAGGTGCGAGGTGTTGTCCAGGACGATGAAACGCGCTCCAGATTGCAGCGCAGTGTCGCGGAGCTTGTGAAAGCGGGGCGTCGGGCGCAACCGTCTTTCCTCGTCATAAGCGAACAGCTCTAGATCAAGCTCGCCTTTCCAGCTTGCCGCCATGAATTGCCCGCGTGGATAACGGGCACCCAACATCGAACCGATCGCGGCCTGTCGGCGCTGCAATTCCTCTCGCGAGTCCTCGCAAGTGATATAGATCGTCGTCGCCTGTTCGACCTCAACGCCCATAAAGGCGCTGCCCGCCGCGATCGTTGCGGCAAGCTGTTGCGACACAAGCGACTTGCCCACGGCACCGGCCCCAGTCAGCAGCGAAGCCTCCCCGACCGGCAACCAGCCATCGAGCAGCCATCGCCGTGCCGGAACGTGTATCCCGCTCCAGTCGGAAACATCGTCCAGCGGGAACGTCTCGACCGTGCCGCGCATGGCCGCATCGGTCAGTCGCTCCAGCTCGGCACAGTCGCCGCGCCAGTCCATGATGTCGCCTTTGGGGGGCAGGCCGGGAAGCTCGACCAGGAACGCGGTGCCGCCAGCCCTCTCGACAGCCGCTTTCGCATCCGCCGCGATCTTTGCGCCCTGGTCGTCATTATCGGGCAGGATCGCGACCGTGCGGTCCTTCACGTATCCCGAAAAGTCGTATCCCCGCCAATCCTTGCTCGAAGTCGCGACCAGTCCCCAGCCTGCCAGCTTGTCCGCCTGTTTCTCGCCCTCGACCATGTAGATCAGCGCGTCTTTCGACGCCGCGACCAGATCGGGAAGCCGATAAGGAACCGGGCGCGCATCGCCACGCCCCCTGCCCCAGCCCCCGCGTCCGTCCGGGTGTTCGAAGCGATAGCTCTTGTCGCCATTGGCGAGCGCCATCCGCACCTTGCGGTAAATGACGGTGCCGCCCGCGTCGTGATAATCCCACGCCATAACGTCGCGGTTGCGCTGCACCTGCTCGCGAGGCGGCAGAAAGCCGTCCCGGCGAAGCATGTCCTTCACTGCAAGTGCGTCGGCTTTATCTCCGTTATGGCATTTGACCAGCACGCCATCCGGCGCGCCAGCTTTGAGCGTAATCGACGTGCCCAAGTCGCCATCCGAATGCCCCGGTGTTCGGATGTTGCACTGATTGCCGGAACCGACGCCACCGTAAGCCGCCGCCACTCTGCGAAGGTCGGTCATTGTGCCGCCCTCCCGCCAGTGGTATTCTCCGCCTGCCGATCCGCCCGAATGGAATGGCTTGCGCTCGACCCGGTTGCCGCCGTGTCGGGCGCTTTTCGTTTCAGGTCATCCGGTGGATCAAAAGCGTCCCCCCGCCCTCGCAAGCCATTGATAAACAACGGCAGGAACGAAAGAGGAAAAGCGGGACGGGCCGTTGATTCTAAACGACAATGTTGTTCCACGGCTGAAACACGGGTTCGATTCCCGTAGGGGTCACCAGCCTTCCTCTGGAAGCGCGGATTTCCGCCACTCTGGCGCATTTCATCGACTTAGCAGCCGCCTGGTGATACAAAGGGGTGGCACAAAGATGAGATTGCGCGTGGCGGGTTTGTGGCGTCATCCCCGGTCAAACATGTTCTGGTTCCGCATGGCCGTGCCGGAAAAGTATCGCGTGCGCGTCGGCAAGCGCGAGTGGAAGGAGACGCTTGGCACCACCGACCCGACCGAGGCGCGGTTGCGGCATGCCCGCAAGCGCCTTGAGGTGCAGGAGCTGATGCGCACCCTCGACGCCGCCGACGACATCGCCGTCGACGATAAGGCGGACAAGATCGTGGCTGACGGTTTCGACGCGCTCGCCCGTGCGAACGTTAAGGCGCACGGAATCGCTGCGGATTATGACTTGGCGCGCGGCCTAGACCACGTTTGCTTCACTATGCTGCAGATGATGGGCTTCCGGGCACGGCTCGACTGGGGCGGCAGCTATGCCGCAAAAGCGCAGACCGACATGCTCGGCGAGGCGGACGAGGACATCTGGCCGATAGAGCAGCCGGACGCGACCGGGGCGTTCCCGACCTTCGCGCATCGTGACGCTGTAGCGATCAACATCGAGCTGTTCGAGACCAATCCGCTGTTCAAGGGAGCCGCATTCCGAGAGGTCGCGCGCGCTCACCTGTCGGCACGGAACTGGAAGGCCGCTGAGTTTGAGGCGCAGATCGTCGCACAGGCGGCCGGCGTCGTACTCAGGCCGAAGGGACCGCTGTTCGAAGCGGTGGCCGAACGCATCCTGCGCCGTCTTGCCGAGCATCGCTTCGGCCACTGGCCGACGGGAGTGCAGAACGTGCTGCAGCCGATGATGACGGCGATGACGGCTCATCTGCCGGCAGAGCACTCGGTGACCGCGACCGATGCGGCGGTTCGCACGCCGCTGTCGGTGGTATTCAAGGCATGGCGGGCAGAGACCAAGGCGACAGCGAAGACGCAGGATGAGTTTCAGGCGTCGATCGACCGGTTCATCTCCGTGTTCGGCGACATGGCTGTAGAGACAATCACGAAGGCGACCGTCCTCGATTTCCGGCGCATCATGGAGCGGCTGCCCTACCGTCCAAAAAAGGAGGTATCGTCGCTGCCGCTGCGCGATCAGGTGGTGCTGGCGGCGGCGAAGAAGATGCGGATCGTGTCCCCGGAAACCGCGGCCAAGAATCTGCAGGCGCTGCGAACCGCGTTGGCCTATGCCGAGCACGAGATGTCGCTGCTCGATCACAACCCGGCAGGCGGCGTGAAGGTCGACCGGGGCGACACGTTCGACGATGACCGCCTGCCCTTCGGCGGCGAGCAGCTCCGGAAGTTGTTCTCGCTGCCGGTGATGCTGGACGCCACGATCGATCCCGACGGCGCGCTGTTCTGGTTCATGTTGCTGGCGCCGCTGACCGGTTGTCGCTGCAGCGAACTCGCCAACCTTCGTCCGGCCAATGTGCGGGAGGAAGACGGCATCTGGTATATCGCCATTGAGCGCGATCCGAAGCGCCAGCGCATTGAGGAAGAGGCCGAAGGCACCACCAGCAAGCGCGCCAAGACGAGGACCAGCCTGCGAAACATACCGGTGCATTGGCTCGCGGTAGAAGCCGGGTTCCTCGACCTAGTCGAGCGGCAACGAGTGGCAGGTGCGGAATGGGTGTTTGACGGCCTGCGCGTCTATGAGAAGTATGGCGACCGCGCGAAGGACATTTCGCGCAAGCTGATGACCGCGATCCGCGCCGCCGGCATCACCGACCTCGAATACGTCTACCACTCGTTCCGCCATTCGCTGAAGGGCAAGCTGCGGGACGATCCGCAGACTAAGGAGGAGATCTCCGATCTGCTGACCGGCCACTCGTTTTCGATCAGCGTCGGCCGAAAATATTCGCGTGGCGCTGGGCTGAAGATACTATCCGAGGCGCTCCAACGCGTTGACTATGCTACGGTTGAGCGGGACAGGGTAGTAGCGTGCGGCCAGGCGCGGGCTGCCTGATCTATCCTCACGCGTGTTCGACTTATCAAAGACATTGCCGAAATTCACTTTGCCGCCTATAATAGTGTCTATGGAACCCGCTGATGCTTTGCCGGAACACGATATCGACACTTATGTGCCGATGTCCGACGCCGTCGTTGAAGTACTCGGGAAGGTCCTTGCCGCCGTAGCCAGCATTCTCGATGGCGAGGCGTTGCTTCGCCGCGGTGGTCCCGGCCTCTTTCGGCGTTTAGCGTCGAGCATTGCCGCGTTCATTGCTCTCGTGATCGCACTTTTGGTGCGGCATTACGCCATTGTTGGACGAAGCTTTGTAACCATAATAGGCTCCAGAACGCTTCGGCATCTTCGTCGTCCGCCACATGGCTGGGCGGCACCGTAACCCAACTGATCGGCTAGCCGCGTTCGGCCCGCCGCATGGCGACCGGGTGCTAAAGACGATGCGCGGCCGGACACCATCCCAATCATGATGAACCTTCGACACTTGCGATAACGCAGGTGTCGAAGGTCTCGAAGGATGGACCGGTTCGCGAACAGTGAGTTCGGTAACATGAAAAAGAGCAGTGAGTGGGTCCGCCAGCCGGGCCTCGACAAAATGCTCGACCAGTTGGTCGAGGAGCGCGGCTGCACACCCGCTGAATTGGTCCCCTACGACGCGGCAAAGGCGCTTGGCATCGAGCCCAGCGGCGAGTTCTATAAAAAAGTGCGCGACTGGAAGCAGCGCCGTGCCGCAGAACGCGACGAGCCGATCATGGAGGTGCCTCCGCATGTGCAGGCGGAGTTCCGAGAGTCGCTCGATCGCTTCACGGGCGAAGCCATGAACAACTTCCTAAATGCGTTGCGCATGATCGGTGGCGATTTCAATCGCAACGCGACGCTTCGCATCGCCGATGCCGAGCGCCGTGCCGGTGACGCCCAAGCCGGAGAGAACGCCATGCTCGATCTTTGGGCAGCTACAGAGGCCGAGCGCGACGCTGCTCTGGTCAAGGTCGCCGAACTGAACACGGCGCTGAGTGATAGCCGGCACCGCGAAGAAGTCATGACCGTGCGTTTGCAGGAGCGTGATGCGCTGCTCAAAGCGTTAAGGCTGGAGACTACGGAAAACGGCCCTGCAGCCGTCACGCCGCCTATGCCGGGTGGTGAGGCTGCACATGCTGGCGACGATCGTAAGGGTTTGATCGCAGATGCCGCCGTGAAGCCGGACCAACCCCCGGCTATCGAGGCCGAGCACCCCCAAGGCGCTCAGGGCGTGATGCCGCTCGTCACCCACGTCGCCGACGATCAGGCGGACGTGGCTGGTGGCGCCGAAGGCTAATCCGCCGATCCCGCGCCGCCGTCACGGCGACGGCGCGGTTTTCCGCTTCGCCCTTCCCCTACGGCTTTCCGATGGACCGGAAAGCCACGGCCCGCAGCGACTTCGCGCAGGGCCGTTCCGGGGGTTCAGGGGCTCCCCCCCCCTGACACGCGTTTTTTCCCACTGGGAAAAAAGCAGAGCGTGTTCTGCTTTTTCTGTCGCGCTGCGGCGCGGCCTTCGAGGACCAGATGAAAAAGAATGTTGCCGGCGTTGCCGGTGCCGCTCGGATCGACCAGCTGTCGATGGCCGAACTGACACACGCCGAACTCCACGGCAAGCGCCTTGATAAGACCAGCAAGGCGCGCGCAATCAACAACGATCCGCCGCTTACCACCACCGGGTTGGATTTGAAGAAGCTATACCACGCGCACGTCGTTGGCGCCTTCATGCCGAAAAGCCGGGCGAAAGCGATGCAGGTGGTGGTCCAGTTCCCTAAGGATCTTGTCGATGGCGATGATGCCGCACTGATGCTCCGGCACGCACGCGCGTTCGTCGAGGGCGTATTCGGTACAGACGCCATCTTTGCGGATCGAGTGGATCGGGACGAGAAGAGCCGTCACGTCGTCGATGTCTTCATTGCGCCGAAATACATAAAGAAAACGAAGCATCAGGAGAAGGTGGCGGTGAGCGTGAGCCGTCATCAGAAGGAACTGGCGCAGAAATACGGCTGCCCCCCCACGCCGGTCGGCACCGGGCGGGCGCTTCAGGACGCGCTGTTTGAATATCTGCGCGACGAGATGGGCCTGAAGGGCGTGAAGCGTGGCGAACCTAAGATGATCGCCGGCCCGGACTGGAAGCTGCCCGAGCAGCTTCGCATGGAGGAATTGGCCGAGCAGAAGGCTCACACGGATGCGCGCGCAGACCAGCTTGAAGTCCGTGAACAACAGCTCGATGTTATTGCTGAAAAACTTGCCGCTCGCGAAAAGCGCCTTACCGAACAACTGCAGCAGGCCGAACAAGCAGCAGCCGCCGCAGACGCCGACAGAACTGCACAAGCGATCGGCCGTGGAGAGATCGAGTGCGCTGCGCAGCTAGCGGAAGAGGATCGTCGCGCGGCGGCAGTTGCCCGCGAACATGCGAAACGCATCGGAATCGAACTCGGTATCGCTCGCGACGACGCCATCACTGCTGCGCGCCGAATTGCTTTAGACGCTGCCATAGCTTCGCAGCAACGACGCGACGCAGAGGCGGCAACAACCGCGGCAACCGCTGAACGGGACAGACTCGCTGCTGCTCGTATTAAGTTTGACGAACGGCGCAAGCTCCAAGAATCGCAAATCGAGTTGTTGGTGCGTGCCGCAGATGAGGACAATGGTCTCAGTCTTCGCCTGGCTGACAGCACTTTCAGTATCAGACCTAATCGCCTTACCGAGCAGGAACGCGCGGTGAATGCTCAACCTTGGTCGCCTTCGATGGTGGCTATTGCGCGAGCGCTAGCAAATGCGCTCGACCGCTTGCGTCAATTTGCCAGACTGCTCAGCCTGCGCGAAAAAGAAATTGCCGATCGCGAAGCCGAGATACAGGATCGCGCAGATGACCTTGTTAGGGACCGCGCTGCCCACAATTCCCGCTGCGCAGAACATGAAGCGGCTGTGGAACGGCTCGATCATGAGCGCTGCAAGCTTGAAGCCGCAGAACGGCGCGCTGAAGCTGCGGTAACTGCGTCTGCCGAACGGCTAGCAGCCGCGAATGCTCGGCACAACGAGGCGGACGTGGCTCTAATGGCAAATGTCCGTTGGGAACGCGCAATGGCAGCTTTGGAAAACATCCCCGACGCAATCGAGGTCGACGGAAATGGTGCGCTTCATCTCGACCGGCACATCGCAGAGGCCTCCCCCGAACTCGCTCGGGTGTTTCAGAGCAAGCCCCCGGCATGGGCTGCATCTCTTGCGGTCCAGCGCATCAGTCTGGCGGACGCGCTTAATCAAGCTTGCGATCGTGAAAACGAGGCAGCCTACGCCGCCAAGCGCCTGACTGAAATGATTGAAAAAGCCGGCCCGGTTCTGACGCCCCCTGAGGAGGCTGTCGCAACCGAAGCCAGACGGATCGCGAGGCAGTTTGGATCGATGCTTTCAGATATTGGGCGCTAAACCTCAGTGTCTGGGTGCAGCGTTGTTTAGGTGGGCGACACGCCCTCGCGGTCATCGTGTCACCCACCCATTGTTTAAGCCGCGTCCGTATCGAGCCAAGGCGCAAGGATCGCCGCATCGTTTGCTGCCTTCGCAAATTGCGATGCGAACCGCCGGTCGCGGCGCGCCTGCAGTTCCGCAACATAGTTGCGATCCGGCTTCAGCTCGATGATCCGGCGGACGATGCGGTCCTCGACGACAACGGGATCTGCGCGACCGTCATGAAGCTGGCGCCAGCGAGCGAGCAGCAGAACTTCGGACACGCAGTCGCCTTCGCATACCTCTTTGACCATCTGCCATTCTCCGGCTTCGATGAGTTTCGCCACCGCGGCGGGCTTTGCGGTCCATTTCCCCGGTAAGCCCATTGCCGCTAACATCTCCGTCTGATGGACAGGCTTCATTGCGAAGCCGCCGGTGAATACACGGAGGAGGTCGATATGGCGCGAGGCATTCTTGCCGCCAAACGCCAACCAACCCCAATTTTTAGGCAGAGTTAGCCCGTGCCGGGCGCAACCGGCGACAAGCAGGGGTATGTCGTGCATGGCACCGCCCCAAGAGCAGAGTTCGGCGTCAACCGGCGCGTCGGCTAGTTCTTTGAGGATGCCGATAAGCGTAGCCCGCTCATCCTGTTCCGGTGCGGAATAGGTAACAAACCGGCTGACATCGAGGCCGCCTTCGGAATGTTCTCTAGCGATCAGGATCGATGCAGTCGTGATGGTCTGGAAAGGCCACCTCGGAGTCTTCAGTGGGTCTTCCCCGCGCGTGTAGCCGGGGCGGCTGGGTCGGTTGCTGTCGTCCGGCACCCACCGCTCCATCTGTTGGTAGCGTCGATGAGCAGAATGATCGCGCACGGCGGATTCAAGGTCGAGGACGACGTAGCTGCGCGGTCCGGGCACAGCGGCGGGAAGTTCAAGTTTCATGCTGATTTCCTGGTATAAAAGCGGTGATTGTGCCGGGAGGGATTATGCTCCCGGCCCGAACGTCAGCCAAAGCGAACGATCGTATCAGACGGTGACCTCGGCTCGATCCAGTCGCTGCCGAATGGAACCAAGCGGTTGTCGGCGAGCAGTTTGTCGCCCATCGTGGAGGCGGTAGCACGGATGCGCTTCATTGCCAGTTTGCGCCCAGTGCCGATGTTTTTCGGTTTGCCCGGAATACGCACGAGCGAACCGCGATGATCGGTAGCAAAGTGTTCGTCCTCGCGAGTGCTGACAAAAACGATCGGCGCGTCATCATTGGCAGCAAAGGGAACGACGTGGTCAATTACGTCGATGGCCAGCATTTCACGATAGACGATGGCGAAACCTAAGGGCTTGTTCGCTGCCATGTTTGTCCAGCCGGTGTAGACCGCGTCTTTACGTAGTGTCTCGGCAATGCGCGCAATTTCTGCACCAACCTCGAAGTCCATCTTTCGGCCCGAGCAGAAAGCAATGGCATCGTTGCAGGGTTTGAAGCTTGGGCAACCCAATTCCCGACGCACCGCGAGCATGAAGTTCTGTTGTTTAATACTAATATTGGTCTGTAGCATTCTGTCGTTCCCTTGTATGACGGCCGTTACGGCCGAAGCATTTTTCCCCAACCCGGGGTGCTCATCATTCTGTTTTGAAAGTGCGCGGCGCGCCTGAGCGCCGCCAAGGCTCAGCGGTGACGCTGATGCCATGTGATCTCGGTCATCCGCGGCACGGGGCCGGAGGGCGAAATGTATTGGCGGAACCAGCGTTCTTCGGCGGCGCAATCGTGTTCGTCGATTTCGCACCACCATACGCGAGAGCGCGGGTCCCACCGGTAGCCGCGAGCCTTGAGCAAGGTGCGGGTATCGTAGGGCGCAGCAGTTGCCTCGAATTTCACGGTCGGACGCTCGGCATTGGCCAGTAAGTCACCCATTACAGTCCCGCCGTGCGGCAACTGATGCGCTACTAGGTGCAGGAGGCTGATGACGTCAGCCATCGCACGATGCGCTTCGTTGAAGAAGCCGAGCTGCATTAATAGATGGGCCTGTTTTTGTCCGTCGAAGTTGGCCGAAAGCCAATCGAAATCACTGGCCGAGCATGCCCACGCGGCCCCAGCCAGCCCGGGCATCAACTGCTCGACAAAAGCGATATCGAACCGGGCGTTGTGCGCCACCCGGACGTCTGCACTCGCCAGCAGGCGCTCAAGCCGATCCAAGTCGATTGATTTTCCCCGCACATCTCGATCGGTAAGGCCAGTAATTTGCGTGATTAGCGGCGGGATGGGCATGCCGGGATCGCGGAGCGCCTGCCCTGCCGAGACGATGTGGACGATCTGACCGGATAGGTCGACCTCCAGCATGACCACGGCGATGTCGATCAGTTCGTCCGTTTCCGGGTTCGTCCCAGTGGTTTCGGTATCGACGAGCGCAATACGCCGCACCGGTTCGTCCCCGCGCGACGAAAGCGGGAAATCTTCAAGCTTTGACACCCGGCGCAGGATGCGAATGTCCGGGTTATCCGCGGCGTCCGCAATCATCCTCGCGGCCGTCACGTGGCGTAAATTATGCATGCTCATTCTCCTTAAGGACCGAGCGGCAGCGAGGCTTTTCCCCTCTGCATCTTCGATCACGGAGCCGGGCAAGAACCCGTCTTTTCCACGCTCGCCTGAAAGGTTGTCCCTTCAGGTAGTCAGCGGCTACACCCGCACAGAAGACGTGCGATTTTTGGGGGTTGGGTGCCGATACTGGATTGGATGACGCGCGGGGACGATGTGCGCGCGGCGGCAGCGGTGCCGTATAGGTTGCTGGAGGCAGTGCCTGCACTGGACGGTGGCGAGGGCGATGCCGCCAATATGCTCATCCAGGGCGACAACCTCGACGCGCTCAAGGCGCTGCTGCCCTATTACAAGGGTGCAGTGAAGTGCATCTATATCGACCCGCCCTATAACACGCGGTCGGCGTTCGAGCATTACGACGACAATCTTGAGCACAGCCAGTGGCTGGCGATGATCTATCCGCGCCTCGTCCTACTGCGTGAGCTCCTAGCGGAGGATGGCAGCATTTGGGTGTCGATCGACGACAATGAAGGGCATTACCTCAAGGTCATTATGGACGAGGTTTTCGGGCGGAAGAATTTCATCGTCAACGTGTTGTGGCAGAAACGGATTGGACCGGACAATCGGCTGGCGATCGGCGATGCTCACGATCACATTCATGTTTATGGCAAGTCCGCCGCGCGGTTTCTGTCGACTGCTAACCGGTTGGCGCTGACCCCCGAGCAGGTGGCCACATTTCGTAATCCCGATAATGATCCGAGAGGTCCTTGGACCTCATCCTCCAACTTCTCGGCGCAAGGTTATCGGCCCA
The DNA here is from genome assembly GCA_023418595.1 of Pseudomonadota bacterium. GTDB lineage: Bacteria > Pseudomonadota > Alphaproteobacteria > Sphingomonadales > Sphingomonadaceae > Sphingomonas. The sequence goes on along the minus strand of JAEZZI010000010.1, from coordinate 9,851 downwards.
ATCAGATGTACGTCATCACTACACCCGGCGGAGCTAAGTATTCGCCGCCGCCAGGCCGTTGCTGGGTGACGATTGAATCCGAATATCTGAAGCTTCGCGCTGACGGACGTCTTTGGTTCGGTCGCGATGGCCTAGGGTCAGGACCCATTGATGTGAGCGTCGCGATCTGATTCATGCTCCGCAAGGAGACCGGGATGAGTGACCTGTTTTGGCTGACAGATGAGCAGATGGAGCGGCTGCGGCCGTTCTTTCCCAAGAGCCACGGGAGGCCGAGGGTAGACGACCGACGGGTGCTGAGTGGCATCGTATTCGTGAACCGCAATGGGTTGCGCTGGCGAGATGCGCCCAGCGCCTATGGGCCACACAAGACGCTCTACAACCGGTGGAAGCGCTGGGGTGAGGCAGGCGTGTTCACGCGGATGATGGAAGGGCTGGCGGCGGCAGGCGCCGAGCCGAAGACGGTCATGATCGACGCAACCTACCTGAAGGCTCACCGCACGGCATCGAGCCTGCGGGTTAAAAAGGGGATCTCGGCCGCCTGATCGGCCGCACCAAAGGCGGCATGAACACCAAGCTCCACGCCATCGCCGATGCGAACGGGCGCCCCTTGAGCTTCTTCATGACCGCGGGCCAGGTCAGCGATTACACTGGTGCGGCAGCACTGCTGGATGACATGCCCAAGGCGCAGTGGCTGCTTGGCGACCGCGGCTACGACGCCGACTGGTTCAGGGACGCCCTTCAGGCCAAAGGCATCCAGCCCTGCATCCCGGGCCGACGATCACGCAACGAGCCGGTCAAGTACGACAAGCGCCGCTACCGGCGCCGCAGCCGCATCGAGATCATGTTCGGCCGCCTCAAGGATTGGCGACGGATCGCCACCCGCTACGACCGCTGCCCGACCGCCTTCTTCTCCGCCGTCGCACTCGCTGCCACCGTCATCTTCTGGCTGTGATCAACGAGTCCTGACCCTTAGCGAACGCCCTTGCGCTCGCGGACGCGCCAACGCTCCAGCACGCCGCGATAAACCACGCGGGTGCGGTCGCTGGGGTCGAGAAAGTCAGGCGAGCGATAGTAGCGCCTCAGCAGATCATCGAAGGTGCCAGGCCTTACCCGTTCGGCCCCTACGTCGATCGCGGGCGCGGCCTCGCCCCGCTTGCACGCATCATATTCCTGCCGGAAGCCCTCAGTCCCCGGCGCGGATAATGCACCATCAAATGCCGGGACCAAACACCTAGATAATTGTGTACGAATGGTGTCGTGGCCGGCATTCATGGGGGCGGGTAATCAGTAGTCCGCGGCCGGGTCCCGAGCGTCAGCGTCGATTATCATACCTCGCAAAGCACCGATTTCGGAAACCATTTCCAAACTTAACAGCGTGATCTATAGAACATAATAGGAACATATATCACGCGAGTCGCGCTCAGTGTCCAAAGCCATTACTAAACTGCGCGAAACAATCGGTGCGATTGGAATAACGGGCCATTGCCCGGCAGCCCTGCCTTTCGGCGTCGTCAGCCTCGACACAAAACTGGCTGATCGCGGCCTGCGGATTGGAGCGCTGCACGAAGCGGCGGCGGCTGGAACAGCCTGGGGGGACGATGCTCCTGTGTCACTGTTCCTTGCCGGCATCGCCGCGCGTCATCCCGGCCCGGTCTTGTGGCTCGTTCGTCGCCGCGATCTATTCGCGCCCGCCTTGTCACAGTCGGGGCTCGCGTCCGAGCGGTTGATCTATGCCGAAGCGCATGACGATGCCCCATTGCTGGCGGCAATGGAGGATGCGCTGCGTCATCGCGGGCTGGCGGCGGTGATCGGTGAAGCGGGGAAAGCCTCGTTGACCGCAACCCGGCGGCTCCAGCTCGCGGCGGAGGGCGGCACCACGCTGGCATTGCTGCTGCGACGCCATCGGCGTGCGGGGGAAGACCCGCTTGCCGCCCCATCGGCGGCAATGACACGCTGGCGAATCGGCCCGGCGCCATCCTTGCCACTATCGGTCGCCGGTGTCGGTCGCGCTCGCTGGCAGATCGAGCTGGTCCGCCAGCGCGGCGGCGATCCCTTTAAGATGACGGTGGAGGCTTGCGATGAAAAGGGTCGCTGCGCTTTGGCTGGCGAACTGGTCGATCGACCGGATCGTTCGCGCCGAGCCGGCCCTCGCGCTGCGGCCTAAACCGACCATCGCCGAGCAGATCTCGACTGATGCACTCGCCACCGCGTGGCCGAAAAACATGCTGCAATGCGATGCGCCAAGGAACAGTGGCTGGCGTCCCGGCGCGCGCTGGGCACGAGAGGAGATCGCGCGGCAGGTCGCTGCACTTCCCCACCACCAGCAGCCACCCATGCGATCGCTCGGCCGGTCCAGCGAGGCGGCGGCTGTTCCTTTCCAGCCAGCCACGGGCAGGATACGCCCCGGTTACGGGGATCCGCACGCTTCGCTATCGAACATTGCCACTGCTCCTGCCATTGTTGAACCGGCATGCCTTGCAGGCGGGGCGGACGGTATCGCGCTGGTCACCACGCACAAGGTTGCCGCCCGGATCGAGGTCGCCGCCGCATCGCCGGCCGCCGTTGCGCTGGGGGTCGGGGTGGGCATGGCGTTGAGCCAAGCACGCGCGCTGGTCCCGCACCTCGTCGTGCGCGATGCCGATCCGCAAGGCGATGCGAGCGATCTGCATCGCCTGGCGCTGCTGCTTGCCGCACGGTGGACTCCAGTGGTGATGCTTTCGGACGCGGACGGCTTGTTCCTCGATCTGTCCGGGGTGGCACACCTCTACGGCGGCGAGCGTCGCATGGCCGAACGGCTAGTGCGGTTACTGTCGCGCCGGGGCGTCATGGCACGGATCGCGGTAGCCGATACCACCGGCGCGGCCTGGGCGCTGGCGCGCTATGCAGGGCAGACGGTGACGGTTTGTCTGCCGGGCGGCCACGCGCAGGCGCTTGCTTCGCTGCCGGCCAAGGGGTTGCGCTTGCCAGACGCTACTTTGGCCCTGTTCAAACGGCTGGGCATCGCGACCATCGGTGATGTCGCTGCCCTGCCCCGCGCGCCGCTGGCGCGGCGGTTCGGCATGGAAACGGCGCGGCGGCTGGATCAGGCGCTGGGCCATGCCGCAGAACCACTCGATCCGGTCATTCCACCACCGTCGATCCATGTCGCGCAAGACTTTGCCGAGCCGATCGCCACGGCGGAAGCGATCGAATATTGGCTGGGGACACTTGTGCCGCTTCTCGCCGAGGCGTTGGCACAGGCAGGGCAAGGCGCGCGCGTGCTGCTGCTTGTAGCGGAACGGGTGGATGGACGACCGCAATGCATCCGGGTCGGGTTCGCCCGGCCCAATCGCGATCCGGCGCATATCGTGCGGCTACTCCGGCGGCGGATCGAGACGATCGACCCCGGTTACGGCATCGACACGTTGCGCCTGCACGTCCGCCACGCCGGGCCGCTGGCCCCGCAGCCCTGTGACGAGCGGCTGGAGGACAGCCCCCCCGACCTGGGTCCGCTGATCGACATGCTGATCAACCGATCCCTGTCGGTCTGGCGCGACACGCCGGTCGAGAGCGACGTGCCGGAACGCAGCGTGGCGCAGTGTGCTCCGCTCGATCCGCCCGGTCAGCGAGCCGCATCACAGCAGGACGACGACGTACGGCGTCTGGATGTGCGTCCGCCCGATCACCCCTGGCATCCGTCGCGTCCGCGTCCGGCACGGCTGCTGCGCCTGCCCGAGCGGCTCGACCATGTCATTGCGGAACTGCCCGACCACCCCCCGCGCCGGTTCACTTGGCGGGGAAGAGTGCATATCGTCGTGCGCGCCGATGGGCCGGAACGGATTGTCGGCGAATGGTGGAAACGGGTCGGCGAGCGCGACGCCGTGCGCGACTATTTCCAGGTCGAGGTGGAGGATGGTCGGCGTTTCTGGCTGTTCCGCCGGGGCGATGGCGAGCGTAGCAAGACCGGCGATCTGAGCTGGTATCTGCACGGGCGGTTCGGATGAGCTACGCAGAGCTTCAGGTGACGACGCATTTCAGTTTCCTGCGCGGCGCGTCCAGCCCGCACGAACTGTTCGCGCAGGCTGCGTTGATGGGGATGCCTGCGTTGGGCGTCACCGATCGCAATTCGGTAGCGGGGGTGGTGCAGGCGTTGCAGGCTTCCGAACAGTTGCGCGGACAGGTGGAAAAGCCGCCACGCCCGGTCTTCGGTTGCCGGCTCGATCTGGTCGATGGTGCATCGCTGCTGGTCTGGCCGGAGGATCGCGCGGCCTGGTCGCGGCTCACCCGGTTGCTCAGCCTAGGCAAGGGTCGGGCGAACGCACAGCGCGGCGAGAAGGGCCAGTGCTTCCTGCACTGGGACGATGTCGCCGTTTATGCCGAGGGACTGGTCGCGGCGCTGGTGCCGGGGGCGGTAGCGTCCCCAATCCAGCTTAGCTGGATGGCGGAGTTGTTCCCGGGACGGGGCCATGTCTGCCTCACCCACTGGCGGCGGCCGGGTGAAGCGCAGCGCTTGCAGGAAACTGCGCTCGCTGCCCGCGCGCACGGGCTGACGCCGCTTGCCACCGGCGATGTGCTTTACCATGTGCCAGATCGGCGCATCTTGCAGGACGTCGTCACCGCGATCCGCGAGAAGACCACGATCGACGATCTGGGTTTTCGGCGCGAGCGTAATGCCGGGCGCCATCTCCAGCCGCCAGAGCGGATGGTGCGGCTGTTCCGTAACCATCCCGATGCGCTGGCGGCGGTCGAGGCGATTGTCGAGCGCTGCACCTTCTCGTTGCGCGAACTGCGCCACCAATATCCTGACGAACAGGTGATGACGGCGCACAGCCCGCAGAAGGCGCTGGAAAAACTGGCATGGCGCGCGCTCAACGCGCTGACGCCCGAACGCCGCCCGGAGCCGCGCTATCGCCGATTGCTGAAGCGCGAACTGGGGCTGGTGCGCCATTGGGGCTATGCCGCCTATTTCCTGACGGTCCATTCGATCGTCGGCTTCGCGCGCAGTCAGAATATTCTCTGCCAAGGGCGCGGATCGGCCGCCAATTCAGTGATCTGTTTCGTGCTGGGCATCACTTCGATCGATCCGGTCAAGCACCGGCTCCTGTTCGAACGCTTCCTGTCCGAGGACCGGCGCGAGCCGCCCGACATTGATGTCGATTTCGAACATGAGCGGCGCGAGGAAGTGATACAGTGGATCTACGACAGCTATGGCCGCGACCATGCCGCGCTGACGGCAGTAGTCACCCGATTCCGCACGCGCAGCGCGATCCGCGAGGTGGGCAAGGTGATGGGCCTGCCCCAGGACATGACCGCGGCATTGGCGGGTCAGGTCTGGGGCTGGTCGAATGACGGCATTCCCGACGATCATGTCGAAGCCCTCAATCTCGACCGCAACGAACCGCGCCTCGCGCTTACGCTGGAACTGGCGCGCGAATTGGTCGGCACGCCGCGCCATCTGTCGCAGCATCCCGGCGGCTTTGTGCTCACGCGCGATCCGCTGGCCGAACTGATGCCGGTCGAACCGGCGGCAATGGTCGATCGGCAGGTGATTGAGTGGGAAAAAGGGGATATTGAGACACTTGGCTTCATGAAAGTCGATATCCTCGGCTTGGGCATGTTGGGCTGCATGCGCCGCGCGTTCGATCTGCTCGCCGCGCATAAAGGCGTCACGCTCGACCTAGCCAGTCCGGTCTTGCAAGAGGAAGATGAAGCGACCTTCGACATGATGTGCCGGGCCGATACTCTGGGCGTATTTCAGATCGAGAGCCGCGCGCAGATGTCGATGCTGCCGCGCATGCGACCGACGAACTTCTACGATATCGCGATCCAGGTCGCGATCGTGCGGCCTGGACCGATCCAGGGCGATATGGTCCACCCCTATCTCAAACGGCGCGAACTGAAGCGGGCAAACCCGAAAATTGCTTTCGACTATCCAAGCCCGAAGTTGAAGACCGTGCTGGAAAAGACGCTGGGCGTGCCACTGTTTCAGGAACAGGCGATGCAGGTTGCGATCATCGGCGCGGGCTTCAAACCCAGCGAGGCCGATAGCCTGCGCCGCGCGATGGCGACGTTCAAGATGACCGGCGGCGTCGGCGAGTTTCGCGATCGGCTGATCTCGGGGATGCTGAAAAACGGCATCAAGCTCGAATTCGCCGAACGGCTGGTCAAACAGATCGAGGGGTTCGGCAGCTACGGCTTCCCCGAAAGCCACGCTGCGAGTTTCGCCAAGATTGCCTACGCCTCGTCGTGGATGAAGTGCCACCATCCCGACATCTTCTGTGCTGCGCTGTTGAACGCGCAGCCGATGGGTTTCTACGCGCCCGCGCAGATCGTCCGAGACGCGCGTGAGCATGAGGTGGTCTTGCGCCCGGTCTGTGTCGCGTCCAGCGAGTGGGACACGATTATCGAGAGCCCCGTCGTTGACGGCTCTGGCGATCCGCCCGATCCTGCCGCCCCCGACGGATCACCGCTCCGGCCACTCCGCCTGGGCCTGCGCATCGTCAGGGGGCTGTCGGCAGAGGACGCCGGTCGCATCCTGCTGGCGCGGGCGGAGCGGCCTTTTGCCGACATCCCCGATCTCTGGCGGCGATCAGGGGTGAAGGCGGCGGCGTTGGAGAAGCTGGCGCAGGCCGATGCATTCCATGCCTTCGGCCTCGACCGCCGCGCCGCGCTCTGGGCGATCCGCGGTCTAGGCGAAAAACCGCCGCCTTTGCTGGCGCTGCTTGACACGCAAGAGCCACCGGCATTGCTCGCCGCGCTGACGGCGGGGCGTGAGGTGGTCGAGGATTATCGCGCGACCCAACTCAGTCTGCGTGCCCATCCGCTCAGTTTCCTGCGGAGCGATCTGGCGCGCCGCGGCGCGGTGCCGTGCGGCGGGCTGGATAAAATAAAGGACGGCAGTCTGGTACAGGTAGCAGGCATCATCCTCGTTCGCCAGCGCCCTGGGTCGGCCAATGGGGTCTTGTTCCTGACGCTGGAGGACGAAACCGGCATCGCCAATGCCATCCTCTGGCCCGATCGGTTCGAGGCCAACCGGCGCACCGTCATGTCGGCGGCGATGCTGTCGGTGATCGGGCACGTGCAACGTGAAGGTACCGTCCTCCACGTCATCGTCGATCGCCTGACCGACCTGACACCGCTGCTCCGCCAGGTCGGCGACATCGAAATGCCCCGGCTCGTGTCACCGGGCGATGCAGCGACCTTCCCCGGCACGCCCGACCGGGGCGATAAAGGATGGCAACCGCAGGCGCGATCCGACTGGCACTGGCAGGGCAACGACCTCATCCCGATCAGGAGCCACGATTTCCATTAGCATGGCGCCTCTTCGATCGCCTTCCTAACTACCTCCATAAATGGAAAGCGGCGATCAATGTCGGCTCTTTGGTCAATGCGTTTAAGGCGATGGTGATCGACCGCTTCTGAAATTGTGTAGGCTGAACGACCGGATTGGCCGCGCAAAGCACCGCGCCCCAATCAGTTGAGCAGTCATTTTCCAACGATGTTAGTGCCCACCTTCGTTCTGTGCGGTGCGCGATTCCCTTGCAGCAGAACCCATCCCGACCGCAAAGTCATTCGTGCCTTCGGGATGGTCGCTCAGAAATTGATATAATTTTGCGACAAATGCCGTGTAGCGCCTGATCGGGTCGCGGCTCCTATCGTTTTTCGAACAGCCAGAAAGTCGGAATATTCAATGATTGCCTCGCGTCGCTTCGCGCTGTTCCTGCTGCTTGCCTGCTCTCCTGCGGCGCTCCTCGCGCAGCAATCACCGCCGACCGGCACGCCAGAGGATGGCGAAATCGCCCCGCAGGACGGCAGTTCGGCCACCAACGTCACCGCCGCCGGAGAAGAGGTGGAATATGACGAAATCACCGTCACCGGATCGCGCCCGCCGGGGTCGGTAGACGGCGATATTCCGCCCGAACTGGTGCTGAACCCCGCCGATATCCGCGCCTATGGCGTCAGTTCGATCGCGGAATTGCTGACCGAACTTGAGCCGCAGACCGGATCGGGGCGCGGACGCGGCGGCGGGCGGCCCGTCATCCTGCTGAGCGGTCGGCGGATCGGCAGCTTTTCCGAGATTCGCGACATCCCGACCGAGGCGATCCTGCGCGTCGATATCCTGCCCGAGGAAGTCGCGCTGACTTACGGCTATCGCGCCGACCAGCGGGTGGTGAATTTCGTCCTGCGCCCGCGATTCCGCTCCTACACCGCCGAACTCGAAGGGCGTGTGCCGACCGCAGGCGGGACCAGCAACCTGGAAGCGGAACTGGGGATGGTCAGCATCAACCGCCAGGGCCGCGAGAACTTCGATGTCGAATATGAACGCGATTCCCGGCTGCTCGAATCCGAACGCGACATCGTTGCCGCCGCGCCATCGTCACCCTTCGACCTGCGCGGCAATGTGACGGGGATCGACGGCGGGGCGATCGACCCGGCGCTGGGGGCTGCGACGATCGCGGGCGTGCCGAACGCGCAGCCGGGGCTGGGCGATTTCGCGACCACCGCGGGGGTGGCGAACGTCACCGACACGACCGGGTTCCGCACGCTGCGCCCGGCCAACCAGCGGCTATCGGCCAATGCGGTGGTGTCGCGCACGGTGCTGGGCGATATCGCGGCGACCGGCACGCTCAGGCTGGAGGCGACCGAGAGCAGCGCGCTCTCGGGCCTGCCCGGCTATGCACTGACGCTGCCGGGGGCGAATCCGTTTTCGCCCTTTTCGGGCGATACGCGGCTGTTCCGCTATACCGGGGTCGATCCGCTCGAGCGGCGGTCGAACGGGCTGGAGGCGGAAGCCGGGTTCAGCCTGAACGGCGACCTGCCCGATCAATGGCGCTGGACCGTCACCGGCAATTATCAGCGCACGCTGAACAACTCGCAGACCGAGCGCGGCGTGCAGACCGGGCTGTTGCAGGCCGCCGTCGATGGCGGGGCGAATCCGTTTGCAGCGGATTTCGCGAGTGGTGCGCCGCTCGTCACCGATACCGCGCGGTCGGTGTCGTCGAACGCGTCGATCGACGGACTGGTCAACGGGGCGCTGTTCGAACTGCCCGCCGGGCGCGTATCGACCTCGGTTCGCGTCGGGCTGAACACGCTGGGCCAGGACAGCCGGTCGGTGCGGTCGGGCATCCTGACCACCAACGATGTCGGGCGGACGCGCGGCAATGTTCAGGCCAATGTCGAACTGCCGGTCACCAGTCGGCGGAGCGGCGTGGGCGGCATCGGCGACCTGTCGGTCGACGGCAATGTCGAGGTCGAGCAGCTTTCGGATTTCGGCACACTGACGACGATCGGATACGGCGTGCGCTGGTCGCCGATCACCGAGATTCGCCTGATCGCGTCGATGACGCACGAGGACGGCGCGCCGTCACCCGGGCAGCTGGGCAACCCGCTGATCGCGACGCCGAACGCGAGGGTGTTCGATTTCGTGCGCGGCGAGACGGTGGACATCACCCGGCTGGATGGCGGCAATCCCAATCTCGTATCGGACAGCCGCCGGGTGTTTTCGACGGGGCTGACGCTGCGTCCGCTGTCGGAGACCGACCTGACGCTGACCGCCAACTACACCAACACCCGCATCGACAATCCGATCGCGTCCTTCCCGGCGGCGACCGCGGAGATCGAGGCGGCGTTCCCCGACCGCTTCGTGCGCGACGCGACCGGGCGGCTGGTTCAGCTCGACAATCGCCCCATCAATTTCGAATCGTCCGAGCGCGAGCAGTTGCGCTGGGGGGTCAATTTCTCGAAGTCGATCGGGTCGAGCCTGCCTCGCCGGTTTCGCGCGTTGCGCGATTCGGGCGCAATCCCAGAAGGCATGTTCGGCGGACGCGGCGGCGGCGAGCGGCGCCAGCGCAGTCAGGCCGATGGTGAAGCGC
>JAEZZI010000012.1 GCA_023418595.1 Pseudomonadota bacterium | reverse complement strand
GGCGGCCCGCAGGAGGGCCAGCCCTCGGGCTCCGCCGTCCTCGACCAGTTCGGCCGCAACCTGACGCAGGCCGCGCGCGAGGGCAAGCTCGACCCGGTCATCGGGCGCGAGAAGGAGATCGAGCGGGTCATGCAGGTGCTGTCCCGCCGCACCAAGAACAACCCGGTGCTGATCGGCGAGCCCGGCGTCGGCAAGACCGCCGTCGTCGAGGGCCTGGCGCAGGACATCGTCCGGGGCGACGTGCCGGAGACGCTGAAGGACAAGCAGCTCTACACGCTGGACCTCGGCGCCCTGGTGGCCGGCTCCCGGTACCGCGGTGACTTCGAGGAGCGCCTGAAGAAGGTGCTCAAGGAGATCCGCACCCGCGGCGACATCATCCTGTTCATCGACGAGATCCACACCCTCGTGGGTGCGGGTGCCGCCGAGGGCGCGATCGACGCCGCGAGCATCCTCAAGCCGATGCTGGCCCGCGGCGAGCTGCAGACGGTCGGCGCGACGACCCTGGACGAGTACCGCAAGTACGTGGAGAAGGACCCCGCGCTCGAGCGCCGGTTCCAGCCCATCCAGGTCTCCGAGCCGAACCTGCAGCACGCCATCGAGATCCTCAAGGGCCTGCGCGACCGGTACGAGGCGCACCACCGCGTCTCGATCACGGACGGTGCCCTCGTGGCCGCCGCGACCCTGGCCGACCGGTACGTCAACGACCGGTTCCTGCCGGACAAGGCGATCGACCTGGTCGACGAGGCCGGCGCCCGCCTGCGCATCCGCCGCATGACGGCTCCGCCGGAGCTGCGCGAGCTCGACGAGCAGATCCCCGAGACGCGCCGCGACAAGGAGTCGGCGATCGACGAGCAGGACTTCGAGAAGGCCGCGCGCCTGCGGGACGAGGAGAAGCAGCTCGGCCTCAAGCGCCAGGAGAAGGAGAAGGCCTGGAAGTCCGGCGACCTCGACGCCGTCGCGGAGGTCGACGAGGAGCTCATCGCCGAGGTGCTGGCGCTGGCCACCGGCATCCCGGTGTTCAAGCTCACCGAGGAGGAGTCGACCCGGCTGCTGCACATGGAGGACGAGCTGCACAAGCGCGTCGTCGGGCAGGAGTCGGCGATCAAGGCGCTCTCGCAGGCGATCCGCCGCACGCGCGCCGGGCTCAAGGACCCGAAGCGTCCCGGTGGCTCGTTCATCTTCGCCGGCCCCACGGGCGTCGGGAAGACCGAGCTCGCCAAGGCGCTCGCGGAGTTCCTGTTCGGGGACGAGGACGCGCTGATCCAGCTCGACATGTCCGAGTTCTCGGAGAAGCACACCGTGTCGCGGCTGTTCGGCTCGCCCCCCGGGTACGTCGGGTACGACGAGGGCGGTCAGCTCACCGAGAAGGTGCGCCGCAAGCCGTTCTCGGTCGTGCTGTTCGACGAGGTCGAGAAGGCGCACGCGGACATCTTCAACTCGCTGCTGCAGATCCTCGAGGACGGTCGCCTGACCGACTCGCAGGGCCGGGTGGTCGACTTCAAGAACACCGTGATCATCATGACCACGAACCTCGGCACGCGGGACATCGCGAAGGGCGTCCAGACCGGCTTCCAGGCCGGCGGCGACCTGTCGACGTCGTACGAGCGCATGAAGGCGAAGGTCAACGACGAGCTCAAGACGCACTTCCGTCCGGAGTTCCTCAACCGCGTCGACGACGTGGTCGTGTTCCCGCAGCTCTCGCAGCCGGAGATCTTCGCGATCGTCGACCTGATGATCGCGAAGCTCGACTCCCGCCTGCGGGACAAGGACATGGGCATCGAGCTCACCGAGGCGGCCAAGAAGCTGCTCTCGGAGAAGGGCTACGACCCGGTCCTGGGCGCCCGGCCGCTGCGCCGCGCGATCCAGCGGGAGATCGAGGACGCGCTGTCCGAGAAGATCCTGTTCGGCGAGCTGCACGCGGGCCAGCAGATCATCGTGGACGCGCACGGCGAGGGCATCCTCGGCGAGTTCGTGTTCCGCGGCGAGGAGCGGGGCTCGCGGCCGAAGGAGCCGGTGGCCGCCGGTGCGCGCTCGACCGGGACGCCGGGCTCCGGCACGGACGTCCCGCCGGCGCCGCCGATCGCGTCGTCCGGTGACGGCGGCACGGGCCTGATGCCCGCCTGACGCACACCGGCGAGGGCCGGGTCCGCACCACGGTGCGGGCCCGGCCCTCGTCGCGTCCGGGGGTGTCGGTGGTCGGGTCTAGCGTCGCGGGCACCACCGCATCCAGGGCGAGGAGCGCGGACCCTGCTCGCTGCCCTGGAGGTCGCATGTCCGAGATCCCCCGCCCCGTCGGGATCGCCACCGTCGTCGTCGACCCCGTCGCGGGGGTGGAGGTGCGCACCGAGGGCGTGGCCGACGCCGTCACGGGGCGGCCGCTGACGCCCGGCACGCCGGTGCACCTGTGCTCGACGGCGAAGGCCGTCGCGGCGGTCGTGGTGCTGCGGCTCGCCGCCCGCGGCGTCCTGGACCTGGACGCCGACGTGCGCGACCTGGTGCCGGTGGAGGTCGCGGTGCCCGGCGCCGGCGGCCCGACCCTGCGCGACCTGCTGGCCCACCGGGGTGGCG
>JAEZZI010000015.1 GCA_023418595.1 Pseudomonadota bacterium | reverse complement strand
TCCCGAAGATCCTGTGAAAGCGATCGAGCCATCCATGCCAGCCTCCTTCGCCAGCAGATAGCGTGAATCACATCAGGCGCCGAATGGGAATCCCCTGCGATTCAGTTCGTGTGGAAACCGCTCTAATAGGGGTCGTAGTAACCTGCCGAACCATAGCCCAGCGAAACGCCGGAATAGCCATAGCCATCAGTGCAGGCGGCAAGTCCAAGGGCGGCGGCAACGGCCAGCCCGACGGTGCGGATACGCGGTAACATCGGATATTCTCCCAGCGACGAGGATTATCCTGCTCACAGAAGCACATGCCCGGTGAACCGGCACTGAACCCTCTCAACCGGGACAGAACGTAACGGTGCGTCGAACGGTTCCGTCAGGACGGTGGATCGGGCAGCGAGCGAAGATACCGAACCCGTCGGGGCTCAATGGCCGTCGAACGTCACCAGCGCGCTCACCGCGACCCCCTCGGCCCGCAGCGCGGCAGCGCCGCCCAACTGGGGCAGGTCGATAACGAAATTCGCCTGGGTTACCCTTGCGCCCGCCTTGCGGAGCAGGCGGACGGCGGCGCGGGCAGTGCCGCCCGTGGCGATCAGATCATCGACCAGCAGCACGCGTGCGCCGGGCGCGCAGGCATCGACATGGATCGCGATGCGGTCGACGCCATATTCGAGTTCGTAATCCTCGGCGATGGTCGCGCCGGGCAGCTTGCCGTCCTTGCGGATCAACAGCACGCCCGCCCCCAGCGCCAGCGCGAGTGCAGGCGCGAAGACGAAACCGCGCGCCTCGATCCCCGCCACGAGGTCGACCGGCCCCTCGACGCTCGCCAGCATTCGTTCGGTGGCGAGCGCCAGTCCCGAAGGATCGAGCAGCAAGGTGGTGATGTCGCGGAACTGGATGCCCGGCTTCGGGTGATCCGGGATGGTGCGGATCAGCCGACGAAGGTCCGCATTGTGATCTCCGTCGGCCATATCGGCTTACTGCTGGTACTTAACGTCGCGCCAGATGCTCTTGTACGCACCCCAGGTCAGGCCGATGAAGATCAGCAGGAACGCGATGGTCGCCAGACCCGCCTGCTTGCGGACCTGCATCTTGGGCTCGGCGGTCCACGCCAGGAACGCGGTCACGTCCTTCGACATCTGGTCAACCGTCGCGGCGGTTCCGTCGGCATAGGTCACCTGGCCGTCGGCGGTCAGCGGCGGCGCCATCGCCAGATTCACGGTCGGGAAATAGGGGTTGTAGTACAGCCCCTCCGGCGTGGTGAATTCGGGATAGTTGGCGACGATCGCCGGATCGGGCTGCTGGCCGTAACCGGTCAGCAGCGAATAGACATAGGCTTCGCCGTTCACGCGCGCCTTGGTGATGAGCGACAGGTCGGGCGGCACCGCATTGTTGTTGGCGGCGCGGGCGGCGACTTCGTTCGCGAACGGCTTGGGGAAGCGGTCGGCGGCGACGCTGGGACGCGTTGCGGCCTCACCCGTTTCCGGGTTGATCGTCGGCGTCTCGATCGCCCATTGCCCGGCAATCGCCTTGATCTCGGCCTCGTTATAGCCAAGCGCGGCGAGGTCGCGAAACGCGACATATTTCAGCGAGTGGCAAGCGGCGCACACTTCCTTGTACACCTGAAACCCGCGCTGGAGCTGGGCATTGTCGAACCGGCCGAGCGGCCCGTCCGACGGCAGGTTTGCTGGGCGCGCTTCCTTATGGAGCGCATATTCCGCCGACTTCGCTTCACCTTCCGACCCCAGGGTGTCGATGAAGCTGATGAGCAGCACGAAGCTGAAGCCAAGGCCGATCAGGATCGCGATGCCCTTGACGCCGAGGAAGTTCAAAATCCCACGCATGGTTCTCTCTTGTCCCTTACTCGGCAGGCTGTGCGACAGCGCTGTGCGCCGGACTGGTTCCGCCCTTGCCCTTCAACACCGCTTCGGTGATCGAATTGGGCAGCGGCAGCGGCTTTTCCATCGACGAGACGATGGGCAGCACGACCAGGAAATGGAGGAAATAATAGGCGGTCGCGACCTGGGTCAGCCCGATGATGAACGGCGTCGGCGTTGCGCCGCCGAGATAGCCGAGCAGCACCACGACCACTGCCAGCACGATCAGGAACCAGCGATAGGTCGGGCGGTAATTCGCCGACCGCACCGGCGACTTGTCGAGCCACGGCAGGAAGAACAGGATCAGGATCGACCCGAACATCGCGATCACGCCCCACAGCTTGGCGGGCATGATGAAGTCGATCGTGAACGCCTTCAGAATCGCGTAGAAGGGAAGGAAATACCATTCCGGCACGATGTGCGCGGGCGTCGAAAGCGGGTTGGCTTCGATATAGTTATCCGCATGGCCCAGCAGGTTGGGCATGAAGAAGACCAGGATCGCGAAGATCAGGAAGAACACGCCCACGCCCACGCCGTCCTTGGCGGTGTAATAGGGGTGGAACGGCACCGTATCCTGCTTGCCCTTCACCTCGACGCCGGTGGGGTTGTTCGATCCCGGAATGTGCAGCGCCCAGATGTGCAGGATGATGACCCCCGCGATCACGAACGGCAGCAGATAGTGGAGCGAGAAGAAGCGATTGAGCGCAGCGTTGTCGGGGACGTATCCGCCCAGCAACCAGACGCGCAGCGTTTCGCCCACGCCCGGAATGGCCGAGAAGAAGCCGGTAATGACCTGCGCGCCCCAGAAGCTCATCTGACCCCAGGGGAGGACATAGCCCATGAACGCGGTTGCCATCATCAACAGGAAGATGACGACGCCAAGCAGCCACACCATTTCGCGCGGCGCCTTGTACGATCCGTAATAAAGACCGCGGGCGATGTGGATATAGACGACGATGAAGAACATCGACGCGCCGTTGGCGTGCGCATAGCGCAGGAACCAGCCGGCTGGGACGTCGCGCATGATGCGCTCTACCGAGTAGAAGGCGATGCCCGCTTCGGCGGCATAGTGCATCGCAAGCACGATACCCGTGACGATCTGGATCGCCAGCGCGGCGCCGGCGAGCACGCCGAAATTCCAGAAATAATTGAGGTTGCGCGGCACCGGATAGCCCGCACCGACCGCATTATAGACAAAGCGCGGCAACGGCAGCCGACTGTCCATCCACTGCATGAATGGATTTTTCGGCTGATACTGTTCTGCCCAGGGAAAGCTCATCGCGTCTTAGTCCTCAACCGACCAGGATCGTCGTGTCCGACGTGAATTCATAAGGCGGCACTTCCAGATTGGTGGGCGCCGGCCCCGAACGGATGCGGCCCGCCGTGTCGTATGCCGACGCATGGCACGGGCAGAAATAGCCGCCGAACGGCCCCTTGTTCTCGCCCTCGCCCGCGCCCAGCGGCACACAGCCGAGATGGGTACAGACGCCGAGGGTGATCAGCCATTGCGACTTGCCCGCCTTGGTCCGGTCGGCCAGGCTTTGCGGATCGCGCAGATCGGCCAGCGACACGGCATCTGCTGCGGCGATTTCCTGCGGCGTCAGGTGGCGGACGAACAAGGGCTGTTTGCGGAACGTCGATTTGACCGACTGGCCGGGCTCGATCCCCGACACGTCGAGTTCGGTGGTGGAGAGCGCCAGCGTATCGGCGGCGGGGCTCATCGAGCGGATAAGCGGCAATGCGATGACACCCGCACCCACGCCCGCAAACGCCACCGCGCCGATCGACATATAGTCGCGGCGGCGGGGATTCTGGAGCGTGTCGTCCTGGGTCGCAGGCGATTCGCCCGCAGGGACAGGTTGGTCAACCGTTGCCATCAATCAGCCCTTGCACATCGATTCACACCAGCGCGGGGGCAAGATAGAGGATTTCCGCCCGGCGAACGCCACGCGAAGCCCCCCGGTGCCCCCGGTGGCTTGGGGCGCTGATAGACGGGGATGCGGCGTTTTGCCAACACCCTTTTGCCCGGCTTGTGACGGAGGCGTGACGCGCGATATGTGCGCGGCCATGCGGATTGCGCTCTACCAACCTGACATCGCCGGAAATGTCGGCACCATATTGCGGCTGTGCGCGTGTATGGGCGTGGCACTGGACCTGATCGAGCCAATGGGATTCCCGTGGGGCGCTAGCGCGATGAAGCGCGCCGGGATGGACTATGCCCACGCCGCGCACGTCACCCGCCACGCCGATTGGGATGCGTTCTTGGAAACCGTGCAAGGGCGGATCGTGCTGGCGACCACGAAAGGCGCCGTGCGGCTCGACCGGGCGCGGTTCGAGGCAAGCGATATCCTGCTGTTCGGGTCTGAGGGAGCCGGCGTACCCGACAATGTCCATGCCCGCGCCGACCTGCGCGTACGGGTGCCGATGCGCGCGGGGTTTCGCTCATTGAACGTCGCGGTCAGCGCCGCGATGATGCTGGGTCACGCGCTGGAGCAGACTGGCGGCTGGCCGGAAAGCGGGTAGATCGTCATTGCAAGCGCAGTGAAGCGATCCGGCAACGAAGCGCGGCGTTGCATATCGCTTAATCGTTCAACCGCCTCGCGCGACAGCCCGGTCCAGATGATCCCTGTCGTCGCCACCGTTGGCGACCACCTCCAGCCGACCGCCGACGGCGCGGCTAACTGCTTGCGGGACGCGCCGAAGTCTGGCTGCGGCATTCGCAATCGGCGATCACGCCACTCCACCATCCACACGTCCGAACGGTTTGGCCGCCGGTCCCTGTCCGTAATCAATCCAGAAACGCGTCGATCACGCCGTACACCGCGTCGAGATCGGCTTCGTCGATGCAATAGGGCGGCATGACATAGACCGTATCGCCCAATGGCCGCAGCAGCACGCCGTTGTCGCGCGCGAACCGGTTCATTCGCGGAGCGATGTCGGCGAGATAGCCTTCGCCGCCGCCGTCGATCTCGAACGCGGCGATCGTCCCCGACCGACGCGCACCGCGCACGCGCGGGTGGTCCGCGATCTTCGCCAGCCGTTCCGCCTGACGCTTTCCCAGTAGCCCGATGCGATCACGAACCGGCTCGTCGCGCCAGATGGCGAGGTTGGCATTGGCGGCAGCGCAGGCGATGGGGTTGGCGGTGTAACTCGACGAATGAAAGAACATCCGCGCGCGGTCGGTCGCATAATGCGCGTCGAAAATCTCGGCCGTCGCCATCGTCACCGCCAGCGGCACCGCACCGCCGGTCAGCCCTTTCGACAGGCACAGCAGGTCGGGCACGACCCCCGCCTGTTCGCAGGCCAGCAGCGTGCCGGTGCGGCCCCAGCCGGTCATCACCTCGTCAGCGATGAACAACACGCCGTAACGCGCACAGACCGCGCGCATTTCGGCAAGGATTTCGGGCGCATAGAATTTCATGCCCCCCGCCCCGAGCACCAGCGGCTCGACGATCAGCGCGGCGGCCCCGGCCCGCGCTTCGGACTCCAGCGTGTCGAGCGTGCGCTGGGCATCACCTGCGGGGAACGGGATCGTGCCGACATCGAACAGTAACGGCGCATAGCTGCGGGTGAACACGCCGCGCGCGCCGACCGACATCGCGCCGATCGTATCGCCGTGATAGCTGTGTTCCATTACCAGGATGCGGTCGCGCGGCACGCCGCGATTGGCCCAATAGCCGAGCGCCATCTTCAGCGCGACTTCGACGCTGGTCGATCCCGAATCCGAATAGAAGACATGGGCGAGCGGTGCGGGCATCAGGTTGACCAGCGCACGCGCCAGCGTCTCGGCGGGTTCGTGCGTCCAACCGGCAAAGATGATCTGGTCCAGTCGCTCGGCCTGTGCGGCGATCGCCGCTGTGATCCGCGGGTGATTATGTCCGTGGGTCGTCACCCACCAGGACGAAATCGCATCGACGATCCGCGCGCCATCCGCGGTATGGATCGCCGCGCCATCGGCATGGGTCACGAGCGGGATCGGGTCGCCCAGTCCGTGCTGGGTGAAGGGATGCCAGACGGGCGAGGTCATGGCGCGAAATCCGCAACGTCGAAGTTCGCGGCGAAAGCGGCGGCAAGCGCGTCGCGATCTAGCGGGTCGAGATGCGGCAGCCGCCCCAGCCGCTTCACCCCGCCCATCGCAACGATCGTCGCCTCGCTGTCCTCTACGGCACCTCCGACAAAGGCGATCCCCAGGATAGGAACGCCCCGCGATCGCAGCGCCTCGATCGACAACAGGCTGTGGTTGATCGTCCCGAGCGCGGTGCGCGCGACCAGCACCACCGGCAAGCGCCAGCGCGCGAACAGATCAGCATAGAGCAGGTTGCGCGTCACCGGCACCAGCACGCCGCCCGCCCCCTCGATCACCAGCGGACGCTTCGTCATCGGCGGGGTCAGGCGATCGGGATCGATCGTCACGCCGTCGATCTCTGCCGCGAAATGCGGTGAGCAAGGAGTGTTCAGCCGATAAGCCTCCGGCAGAACGCGCTCAGGCGGGGTTCCCGCCAATTCGGCGACGCGCGCGCTGTCGCTGCCATCGTCCAGCCCGGCCTGGATCGGCTTCCAGTAATTCCCGCCAAGCACGCCGGTCAGCGCGGCGGCGAACACCGTCTTGCCGATGCCCGTGTCGGTGCCGGTGACGACGATCGCGCGGGTCACGCCAGCGCCTCCGCCAGCGCGGCGACATCGTCGGGCGTGGCATTGAGCGTGATCGACAGCCGCAACCGCGCCGTCCCGGCAGGGACGGTCGGCGGGCGGACGCCACGAATGTCGAAGCCTGCCGCCTGAAGCGCCGCCGCGCGCGCCATCGCCCTCGCATCGTCGCCGATCACCAGCGGCATGATCTGCGATCCGGTATCCCTTGCCCCGCGCGGCACGAGCAGCCGATGCGCGAGCGCGATGCGATCATGGAGTTCGGCGCGGCGCTTCGGCTCGGTCGCGACGATGCGCAACGCGGCACGCACCGCGCTCGCCATCAGCGGCGACGGCGCGGTCGAAAAGATGAATCCCCGCGCCCGGTTGACCAGGAAATCGATCACGACGCGCGCACCTGTCACCAGCGCGCCTTCGCAGCCCAGCGCCTTGCCGCAGGTGTGCAACGTGATGAGGTTGTCGCGGCGTTCGATGCCCGCGGCGAACCCGCGGCCGTCGGGTCCGAACACGCCGGTCGCGTGCGCCTCATCGACGATCAGCACTGCATCGTGCGTATCCGCCAGCCGCGCCAACGCGTCGAGCGGCGCGCGGTCGCCGTCCATGCTGTAAAGGCTTTCGACCGCGATCCACACCCGCCCGCGTCCGCCGCCCGCACGCCAATCGGAAATCGCATCCGCAATAGCACCGACATCGTTATGCGCCGCCGCAACATGCTCGGCGCGACCGGCGCGCATCCCTTCATGCGCGCTCGCGTGGATCAGCGCATCGTGCACCACCAGGTCGCCGCGCTGGGGCAAGGTCGCGAGCAGCGCCGCGTTGGCCGAATAACCGCTGGAAAAATAGAGCGCGGCTTCCGCATCGAAAAACGCCGCCGCCTCGGCCTCCAGCGCTTCATGCTCGGGATGGTTGCCGCGCAGCAACCGCGAGCCACCTGATCCGGTCGGCACGCCGCGATCCAGCGCCCCGGCCACCGCCGCCGCCAGTTCGCGCGATCCGGCCAACCCCAGATAATCGTTCGACGAAAAATCCAGCCCGGCACGCGGCGCGAGCGCTCGCAACCGGCTGCGATCGCGAAGCCCGTTCAGGTCACGGAGAAGGTCGGGAAATGCCGTCATCGGTGCGTCCGTAGGGGGTCACACAGCAACCGGCAACGCGGGTTTTGCACACTGCGCCATTGGCAATAATGGGTGACCTCTCCTTCTTCCGTCCGTCATTCCCGCGAAGGCAGGAATCCATAGCCCATGCCGGTGCATATGGATTCCCGCCTTCGCGGGAATGACGACTCAGGGGGACTCATCCCCACCGCTCCGCGCCCTAATTGCGCTGTTCGGGCGGCACGAACGGCACCAGCAGCGGCGCGACCGCCACCCCATCCTCGACCAGTTCGCGTGCCTCGTCGGGCGTCGCCTGGCCGTGGATCAACGCGCTGGCCTCATCGCCGTTGTGCATCGCACGCGCGCGGATCGCGAAATTGCGCCCGACCCATTGGGATTTTTCAAGATTAGCGGCCTGCGCCTCGGCGATCTTGGCCAGCACCGCCTTCACCATGTCGGGCGTCGGCTCGGGCGAATCGGACTTCGGCGATGCAGCCACCTCCGCCCTGCGGTTGCCCTTGGCGGCGACATTGGGCGCCATCACCGCCTTTTCGACCTCGCTGCCGCCACAGATCGGGCAGGCGAGCAGACCGCCCGCACGCTGGCTGTCGTAGGATGCGCTCGATCCGAACCAGGCTTCGAACACATGGCCGTCGGCGCAGCGAAGATCGAACACGATCACCGGATCACCTCGACCGGCGGGATCGCGCGTCGGTGATCGATCACGGGAACACGCCCGCGCACTTCTCCGACCGCTGCGGCATCGATCTCGACAACGCCAAGCCCGGCCTCGCTGCCCATGTCGATCAGCGTTTGGCCCCATGGTCCGATCGCCATCGAATGGCCATGTGTCCGGCGCCCGTCTTCATGCTCGCCGGTTTGCGCGGCGGCAATCACATGGGCACCGTTTTCGATCGCGCGCGCGGCGAGCAATGTCGCCCAATGCGCCTCGCCCGTGGGACGCGTAAAGGCCGCCGGGATGGCGAACACCGTCGCCCCGGCATCGCTCAGCGCCTGATAGAGCGCGGGAAACCGGATATCGTAACAGATGCTCAGGCCCAGCAGTCCGACCGGCGTATCGACAATGATGGCGCGCGATCCGGGAGAATAGGCCGCCGATTCGCGCCATTCCTCGCCGGTCGCCAGCGACACGTCGAACATATGCATCTTGTCGTATCGCGCGCGGATCTCGCCCGCATCGTCGATCACGAACCCGCGATTGGCAAGCCGTTCGCCCGCGCCGCGCACCGCGAGCGAGCCCAGATGCACCCATAGCTGAGCGTCGCGCGCGGCCTCGCGCACCGCGGCAAGCACGCGGTCGTCATGCTCGTCAAAGATATGCGCCGCGCCCCGCGCCCGGTCACGGTCGAGCAGCCCGGACATTTCAGGCGTGAACAGCATGGCTGCACCGCCCGCCTTCGCCGCGTGCACGGCATCGACCAATGTCGCGGCGTTGGCGGCGGGATCGATCCCGCTCGTCATCTGAAGGATTGCGATGCGCGTCATTTTTGAGCCTAGCCGAGCAACGGGTCGAGCTGCCCTTCGCGCTCCAGCGCGGCAAGATCATCCGATCCGCCGATATGGCGGTCGTCGATGAAAATCTGGGGCACGGTGCTGCGCCCGCCCGCGCGCTGGATCATTTCCTGCCGCTTGGGACCGCCCATCGTGATGTCATATTCATCGAACGCCGCACCCTTTTCATCCAGCAGCCGCTTGGCGCGGGTGCAATAGGGGCAAAAGGCTTTGGTGTAGATTTCGATCTTGGCCATTGGACCGACGTGGGGACGCCACAGGGGCTTTGTCAATCCGCGCCGTCCTGATGCAGCACCCGCGCCCAGCACAGAATCGTCACCCGCGCCGCCCCGCCGCGCTTCAACAACCGCGTACACGCATTCGCAGTCGCGCCCGACGTATGCACGTCGTCGACCAGCACGACATGCCGCCCGGCAAGCCGGTCACGCGCATCGGGGCCAAGCGCGAACGCCCCCGCCACGCTTTTCGCCCGCGCCTTTCGCCCGCGTCCGCGCAGCGATCCGCCGCCCTTCACCCGCTTCAAGATATCGAGCGCGACCGGCGTGCCCGTCCGTCGGGCCAGCCCCTGTGCCATCAACTGCGCCTGATTGAAGCCGCGCGACCATAATCGCCAGCGATGCAGCGGCACCGGCACCAGCAGGTCGGCGCCGGCGGGGACCAGCCGCGCCATCAGCCGCGCGATCGTGTCGGCATAGGCCAGCCGTCGCCCATATTTCAGTTTCAGCACCACCGTTCGCGCGACATCGCCATAAGCGACCGCCGCGCGCACGCCGTCGTGCACCGGCGGATCCGACAGGCACGCGCCGCACAGGCTGTCGCCGCGATCGACCTCGAACGGTCGACAACAGGCGGCGCACCACGGCTCGCCCAGAAAGCGCAGATCGTCCCAGCAGAGCGCGCAAAACCGGTGGTCGTCGCCCGTCACCGCTCCGCATCCCGGACAGCGCGGCGGCAGCGCGAACGCGGCGATCCGGCCAAACGGAGCGAGCAGAACATTGACCACGCCCCCTTGTCGCGTGCCCGCGCACGCGGCACAAGCCGCGCCGTGGACGTGCCCGAAATCTTTGACCGTAAAGCCCGCGCCCGCGCTCGCGACCGCGCCGCGCGCGCCAGTGGCGATGCCGATTTCGTGCGCGACCACATGATGAGCGGAATTGTCGAGCGGATCGAGACGGTGGACCGCGACTTTGCCGACACCCTCGACATCGGCGCCTGGCGCGGCGGCTTTGCCTGGAAGGGCGCGAGTGTCACGCGGATCGATGCGGGCGGCCTTTTCGCGCGCGAAAGCGGCGGGTTGCAGGTCGAGGAGGACCGGCTGCCCTTCGGCGAACACAAATTCGATCTGGTCGTGTCTGCCGCCAGCCTGGATCAGGTCAACGACCTGCCCGGTGCGCTGACGCTCGTCCGCCGCGCGCTTCGCCCCGGCGGCATGTTCGTCGCTGCATTTCTGGGCGCAGGCTCACTGGCGACGCTGCGTCAGGCGCTCCGCATCGCCGAGCCCGAACCGGTCGCACCGCGGCTTCACCCCCAGATCGACGTGCGATCGGCGGGCGATCTGCTGGCGCGCGCGGGCTTTGCCGATCCGGTTGCCGATACAGAGACGCTCACGGTGCGCTACTCGAGCCTGGCGCGGCTGATCGACGATCTGCGCGGCATGGCGGCGACCAATTTGCTCCACAGCCGACGGCCGATGCGACGCGACGTGCTGGCGCGCGCGGCCGACGCATTCGCCGCGCTCGCCGATCCGGATGGCAAGACGCCCGAGCGGTTCGAGATCGTCTATATGACCGGCCATGCGCTGACACCTGATGCAAAGCCGCATAGTCGGGGCGGACGCGCCTTTGCCGCAATCACTGCGGGGTTGCCGCCCAAGGATTGACGGTAACCGTGCCCTTGCTTCCCCCGTCACCCCGGACTGGTTCCGGGGTCCACCAAGCGGCTTGGTGAGCGCAGAAGAATTTGGCGTAACGCAAGCGGATTAGTGGACCCCGGAACCAGTCCGGGGTGACGAAGATGACTAAACCAGCGCCTCCAACAACCCGATCAGCGGGCGATCAGCGGGCGGCATGTCGAGCCCGTGCAGCGCCACCGGTCGCAGCCATTTGAGCGCGGTCGCGTGCCGCGCCTCTGGGACGCCGGGCCATTTTCGCAGAACATAGAGCAGCAGGATCAGGTGGCGATCGCCCAGCGCCTCACTCGCGAACACCGCGGGCGCCAGGCAGCTCTGGTCGATCGTCAGCCCCAATTCTTCGTCCAGCTCGCGGCGCAGCGCTGTTTCGGGGGTCTCGCCGGGATCAACCTTGCCACCCGGAAATTCCCACAGACCCGCCATCGGCTTGTCGGGCGGTCGCTGCTGCACCAGCACCCGTCCGTCGCCGTCGATCAGCGCGGCGGCGACCACGAGCAACAAATCGCGCGATTTCGGTGCCGCGCCTAGGCATTCGTTAACCGACACTTGATACGGCTCCGGCATTCTGGGTGGGAAAAGGATCTCGCGGTGCTGAAGCTGCTACGCGCTTTGATGAGCGATCGAAAGGGGGCGACGGCGGTGGAATACGGGCTGATCGTGTCGTTGATCGTGATCGCGATGATCGCCTCGTTGGACGGGGTTGCAGATGCCACGATCGATATGTGGGATCAGGTCGAATCGGAAACGACTGAAGCGATGGAAGGTTCTTAACCTGTCGATAACCAACAGCGTTCAAGCCTTTTCAATATCGCCTGCTTTAGAAAGATCGGGCTGACCGGGCTTCAACCCGGACCAGACGGGTAGAGTGAAGCTTCTTTGAGACGATGGAGACCGGTATGAAAATGTTTCGCAAAATTCTGGGCAACAAAAAGGGTGCCACTGCAATCGAATACGGCCTGATTGCCGCGCTGATCGCGGTTGCTGCCATTGGGGCAATGGGCGCGCTTGGCGAACAGCTTGACGGCACCTTCCAACAGGTGAGCGACGAGCTTGAAGATCGCGCTCCCGCAGCAGGCTAATTGTTTAATCGTTTCGCCTAAATGGGGCGGTGGAACTATGGTTCCGCCGCCCTTTTTCATGCGCCGCTCAACTCCGCCCCATCGCCAGAAACTTCTCCCGCCGCTCCCGGCGCAGCGCCACGCCCTCGCGCCCGACCAATTCCCCCAGCGCCTTATGAATCGCATCGCCCAGCGTGTCGATCGCCGTGGCGGGATCGCGGTGTGCGCCGCCCAGGGGTTCGGGCACGACGCGATCGATCACCCCCAGCGTCAGCAAATCCTGCGCGGTCACCTTCATCGCTTCGGCTGCATCCGCCGCCTTGTCCGCGGTGCGCCACAGGATCGACGCGCAACCCTCTGGCGAGATCACCGAATAGACCGCGTGCTCCATCATCAGCACCCGGTTGCCCGCGGCCAGCGCCACCGCGCCGCCCGATCCGCCCTCGCCCAGAATCGACGCGACCAGCGGCACGCCCAGATTGAGGCACGCTTCGGTCGAACGCGCGATCGCCTCCGCCTGCCCGCGCTCCTCCGCCTGGACGCCCGGAAACGCGCCCGACGTGTCAACCAGCGTAATTACCGGCAACCCGAATCGGTCGGCGAGTTCGACCAGACGGATCGCCTTGCGATACCCTTCGGGCTTGCCCATGCCGAAATTGTGCTTGAGGCGGCTGGCGGTGTCGTCGCCCTTTTCATGGCCGATCACCATGACGCTCTGTCCGCGAAACTTGCCCATCCCGCCGATGATCGCCTGGTCGTCGGCAAAGGCGCGGTCGCCGCCCAGCGGCATGAAATCCTCGATCAGGCGACCGACATAATGTTTGAAATGCGGGCGTTCCGGGTGACGCGCGACCTGCGTCTTCTGCCACGGGGTCAGCCGCGCATAGGTATCGCGCAGCATCTTGTCCGACTTGGCCTGAATCCGCTCGACCTCCGCATCGATGTCGAGCGCGCCGCCCTCTGCGGTGTCGCGCAGTTGGTCGATCCGGCCCTGAAGCTCGGCGATCGGTTTTTCAAAGTCGAGAAAACTAGCCATAAGGGCTTGGCGGTTAGGACCGGACGGGCTTCGCGTCAACGAGCGGGTGGCGGGTGTTCACCAGTTCCACCAGCCGTTTCGAATCGACATGAGTATAGATTTCGGTGGTCGCGATGTCGGCATGGCCCAGCATCGTCTGGAGCGCGCGCAGGTCCGCGCCACCCTCCAGCAGGTGCGTGGCGAAGGCGTGGCGCAGGACGTGCGGGCTGATCCGGTCGGGCGGGATGCCCGCATCGGCGGCAAGCAATTTCAGCAATTGATAGAGGCGGATGCGCGACAGATGCGACTTGCCCGACGGAAACAGCCAGGGCTGGCCTGTGGGCACGAATCCGCGCCACCGCGCCACTGCTTCGCGGGCGCGATCGGACAAGGGCACCATCCGCTCGCGCCCGCCCTTGCCTTTCAAAATCAGGAACGGCCGGTCGCTGACGATGGCATTGCGCGGCAGCGACATGAGTTCGGTCGCCCGCAGGCCCGATCCGTAGAGCAGTTCGACCAGCGCGGAGAGGCGGTAATCGGCGGGCGCGACATCCGCCGACGCCAGTCGCTCGGCGATCGCGGCGAACAGCCGGTCGACATCGGCAACCGAGAGCGTCTTGGGTAATCGCCGCGCGGTCCCCGGACGCGGCAGGGCATCGGAAGGATCGTCGGAGCGCAGTCCGTCGTCGAGCAGGAACGCGTAAAACCGCCTGAGCGCCGCCGCCTTTCGCGCCACGGTCGCGCGGGCGAGGTCCGCCCAGCCGTCGGCCAGCTTCGCCAGATCGTCGCGCGACGCCGCCGCGATGCCGCCCGGCACCGCGTCGGACGCCAGCCGCAAATCGCTGGCATAAGCCATCAGCGTATTGCGCGCGGCACCCGATTCCGCCGCCATCATCTCCAGAAACCGCCCGATCAGCGCGGTGTCGGAACCGCTGCCGCGCGGCGCCGCGCTCATGACCGCGACAGGGCCTCCGCCGCGATCATCCGCGCATAGCCTTCCAACCCCGCCACGCGCAGCGCGCTGACGATATGGAACAGCGCCTCTGGCGACACCCCGCGCCAATCGGGCGTCTGCATGCCGGTTCCGGCCAACAGCATGACGGTGGCGGGCTGGCCGTTCTCTGCGGCCTCGGCGATCGCGCGGGTCCAGCCATTCTGGGCACCAATGGCGAGGTCATAGCGTTGCGCCGCCGATTCGATATCGCCTTCGCTCAACCGCCCCAGCCCTGCGAGCCCCGCGAGGAACAGCTGCGTCCGCCGCGCCTCTCCGCCCGCCCCGTTGCCGTCATACGCGCCGACGATGTCGCCGCTGAACCGTACGCGCGGATTGGGGTCGGCAAGCGCCAGCAACGCCTGTCCCAGCGAGCCCTGCGCCGCCGTCCCGCGCCAGCGCATCGCCGCGCGGTCGAGCCCCGCGGTCAGCATCGATGCAATCAGCCGGTCGGCATCACCCGCCAATTCCGCGCTCGGCGGCAATTGCGATGCGGCGCGCGCGGTCAGGATCATCCGCGACCAGTTGCCGCCGGGCAGACCCGGCTCGTCCCACAGGGTGCGCATCGCCGCGATCCGGTCGGCGGCAGCCTGCGCGACATAGGCGGTGCGCAGGTCGCGCGCGACGGTACGCACGGCACTCGTTCCCTCGCCGCTTTCGTCGACCGCAGCATAGAGGTCGATCAGCGCGGCGTTCGACAATATGCCCACGCGCGCCGCCGGTTCGGCGAACACGACGCGGCTTTCGGGCGCAATCGCAGGCGACAGGGCGCTCCAATGGCCGACATGACCGCCGACCGTCCGCATCATCTCTTCCGGGATCTCGCTGGCGGTGGCCATCGCCAGCCCGTATCGCCACGCCGTCAGTTGCGTGACGCCGTCCCATTCGACGGTCACCGCACGCCGCCCGCCTGCGCCCGATCCGACAACCTTTTCGGCGAGCACATAATCGATGCCGGTCGCGACGCGCTGGCGGCGCGCGGCGTCGATCAGCCGCCCGGCCTCATCAGGATTGCCGCCCAGCCCGGCGCACATCGCCTGCGCCATCACCCAGCCGCGCTCGTTCGATACTTCGCGTGCGGTGGCGACCAGCGGACACAGCCCGCCCGCGTCACCGGTTGCAAGCTGCGCCTGCATCGCGATCTGATACAGTTTGGGCGTGTAATTCTCGACATCGACGGCCTGCGTGACGCTGCGCGCCGCGGTCGATTCGCCCATGCGGATCAGCAGCCACGCGCGTTCGGCAGCGAAATCCGCGCCGTTGACGTTTTGCGGCGTGTTGGTCTGCGCCAGCAACACGCGGCGAAGACCGATATGCAGCCATCGCGACGCGACCGGCGCGTCCAGTCGCCGCATCAGCGTCTGCAGGAAGCGCCCATCGGCGTCGCCCCAGCCGGACGCATCGACCACCGCGCCGCCACGCGTCGGAACCCCCACGACCGCCAGCGAGCGCTTGGCCGATTCGGGCAATTCGTATCGCAGCAGTTCGGACGGATCGAGCGGGGTCGGCGCGGGCGTCGGCACCGCGGCCGCGTCGGGCGTGGCCGATGGCGGCGTGACCGGAATGGGCTGCACCGTCGGCGCTGGGGCTGGCGTGGTGCCGGGGCGCGGGGTCGGCGCGGGGGCGGGCGCAGGCGTAGGGCCAGGTGCCGGTGCAGGATCGCCGAACCCTTCGGGCAGCAGCGATTCCTGGCCCGTCGCGGGCAGGCCGCTCGCCAGCAATGCGACCGCGATTGCCCCGATCGACGCCTTAATTGGTGAGATTTTCAAGCGATACGGCCTTTTCGACGCGGACCGGTTCCTTTTCCGAATCGCTTCCCGCCAGCCAGAACAGACCGGCGACCAGCGCGACGATTACGACGATCAGGATGATAAGCGAACGGTTCATCGGTTGTCCGGGGCCAGAGTTTTCTTGGGTCCGCGCCTTTTGCCGGACGCGATCTGGGCATGTATAGCGCCTGCGACGATGCTGCAAACCCATGACACTTCGAATGCGCGAAAAGCGCGGTGGAACGGCGAGGCGATCGTGCTCGTCGGGCTGATGGGTGCGGGCAAATCGACCGTCGGGCGCAGGCTCGCGCAAAAGATGCGCCTGCCCTTTGTCGATGCCGATCACGAGATCGAGGTCGCGGCCGACATGACCGTCACCGAAATCTTCGACAAGTTCGGCGAACCCTATTTCCGCGACGGCGAACGCCGGGTGATTGCGCGGCTGATCGACGGCGCGCCAAAGGTGGTGGCGACCGGCGGCGGCGCGTTCATGAACGACGCCACTCGCGCGCTGATCCTGGCGCAGTCGATTGCGATCTGGCTCGACGCCGAACCCCATGTGCTGGCCGAGCGGGTCCAGCGCCGCGACACCCGCCCTCTGTTGCGCGGGCGCAAGCCGCTTGAGGTGCTGACCGAGCTGTCGGCGATCCGCAACCCGATCTACGCGCTCGCACCGATCCGCGTCGTCAGCCAGGACGCGCCGCACGACGCGACGGTGACCGCGATCATCAAGGAACTGGGGCTTTGACGGTCATCCCCGTGGCGCTGGGCAACCGCAGCTATGACGTGCGGATCGAGCGTGGGTCGCTGGGTCGCGCGGGCGAGAGTCTGGCGCCACTGGCGCGCGGGCGGCGGATGGCGATCGTCACCGACAGCAATCTCTCGCAGCATGTCGCGACATTGCAGGCGTCGCTGACCGCGGCGGGCGTCGAGAGCGAGGCGATCGTGCTTGCCCCCGGAGAGGCGACCAAAAGCTGGGGCGTGCTCGAACGCCTGACCGACCGGCTGCTCGATATGGGCATCGAGCGATCCGACCATGTCGTCGCGCTCGGCGGCGGGGTGATCGGCGACCTGGTCGGGTTCGCCACCGCGATCCTGAAACGCGGCTGCAAATTCGTGCAAATCCCCACCTCCCTGCTCGCCCAGGTCGATTCATCGGTCGGCGGCAAGACCGCAATCAACACCCGCGCGGGCAAGAACCTGATCGGTGCGTTTCATCAGCCCGCGTTGGTCCTGATCGATCCCGATACGCTCGACACGCTGCCCGCCCGTCAGTTGCGCGCCGGTTATGCCGAGGTCGTCAAATACGGCCTGATCGACGAGCCCGACTTCTTCGCCTGGTGCCAGGCGAACGGCGCGAGCCTGCTTGCCGGAGACCCCGAGGCCCGCGCCTACGCCATCGCCCATTCGGTCGCCGCCAAGGCGCGGATCGTTGCCGAGGACGAAACCGAGACCAGCGGACGCCGCGCGCTGCTCAATCTGGGTCACACCTTCGGCCATGCGCTGGAGGCGGAAACCGGTTTTTCCGATCGCCTTCTTCACGGCGAGGGCGTCGCGGCCGGGATGGCGCTGGCCTATGGGTTTTCCGCCGAACAAGGCCTGTGTTCGGGCGCCGACGCGGCAAAGGTCGCCGCGCATCTGCGCGCCGTCGGCCTGCCCGCCAGCCTGTCGGATTGCGGCATTTCCGCAACCGGCGAAACATTGGTCGGCCACATGATGCACGACAAGAAGATGGAGGGCGGCACCCTGCCCTTCCTCCTCGCCCGCGGCATCGGCCAGACCTATCTCGACAAGTCGGTGGACCTCGC
This sequence comes from Pseudomonadota bacterium, assembly GCA_023418595.1. Lineage (GTDB taxonomy): Bacteria > Pseudomonadota > Alphaproteobacteria > Sphingomonadales > Sphingomonadaceae > Sphingomonas. Next base: position 33,217 of record JAEZZI010000015.1, on the reverse strand, counting down.
GGCCGTAGCGGCGTTCCTCGACCGCGCGGGCGGCTGATGCCGAACGGCATCGCAAAGCGCGACCTGCCGTCGAAAATTTGCCCGGCATGCGCCCGTCCTTTCAGTTGGCGAAAGAAATGGGAGCGTGACTGGGACAGGGTCGTCTATTGTTCCGATCGCTGTCGCCGGACCAAGGCCGCGTCAGCTTCGCATCCCTACCCACGCGACCCATAGCCACCCCGCGATCATTGCGGCGCCACCAATCGGCGTAATCGCTCCGAACCAGCGCGGCGCCCCCAGCGCCATCGCATAGAGCGTGCCCGCAAAGATCAGTGCTCCGACCAGCAACGTCAGCGCCGGTCCGCGCCCGGCGTCGCGCAGCATCGCGATCACCGCGACGGCCGCCGCCGCGTGGATCAACTGATAGGTGCCGCCTGTCTGCAGCCATTCCGCCGCCTTGCCGCTCGCGCCATGCGCGCCGAACGCTCCCGCAGCGACCGCCATTGCGCCGGAAAGCCCGGCCAGCCCGATTACCACCTTCATGCGCTTGTCCTCCGCCGGCTCAGTTCGATTTCCGCCGCCGCTTCCGCCGCGGCCTCGAACGCCAGGCGGATCGAGGCATGCCGCGCACTGTGCGGCAATGCGGGTGCAAACACATCGATTCCCGGCCAGTCGGGCTGCTGGGTGCGCCCCGCCAGCCAGTCCGCCAGCGCGTCGCGCGCGGCGGCCAGTTCGGCAACCGACTTGCCCAGGGCATGTTCGGCCAACAGCGCTGCCGACGCCTGGCCAAGCGCGCACGCCCGTACTTCCAGTCCCAATCCGGCAACCCGCCCCTCGTCGTCCGCATTCATGTCGAGCATGACGCGGCTGCCGCATACCGGCGAGCGCTTCTCGATGCTCGCCATCGGAGAATCGAGTCTCGCGTGATGCGGGATCGAAGCCGCAAGGCGCAGGATACGGGCATTGTAGAGTGGCGCGGTCACGAGAAGTGATTTAGGCGCCCCGGCGACGATGTGCGAGGTCCGTTTCATCGGCGCGTGCTTCGATCAGCTGCGACAGCCCTATTGTTGAGCGCGCGCCGACAGTTGCCAGTCGATGATTTTGACGTTAATTCGCATATTGAGAACGTTCACAATAAGACTGGAGGGGATCATGGGGCATCGCTTGGGATTGATGACGTTGCTACTCGCCACCGCTTCGATCGCGAGCGCTCAAACTGCGCCGACACCCGCGCCCGCCGCGAAATCCCCGGACGGCAGCGATGCGGTAAACCCGGCAATCTGGCCCGCCCCCAAATGGCCCCATGCAACCGATCCCGCGATCGAAGCGCGCATCGCCGATCTGCTGAAACGCATGACGGTCGAGGAAAAGGTCGGTCAGGTGATCCAGGGCGACATCGCCAGCGTGACCCCCGAAGATGTGCGCCGCTATCATCTCGGTTCGGTGCTGAACGGCGGCAATTCCGCGCCCAATAATGACGAATTCGCAGCCCCCAAGGAGTGGCTGGCGCTCGCCGACCGGTTTTACGAGGCATCGGTGGACACCAGCGGCGGCCGCGCCGCCATTCCCGTCATCTGGGGCACCGACGCCGTCCACGGCCATTCGAACATCGTCGGCGCGACCTTGTTTCCGCATAATATCGGGCTGGGCGCGGCGCGCGATCCGGCCATGATCGAACGGATCGGCCAGGCGACGGCGCTCGAAATCCGCGCCACGGGCCAGGAATGGACCTTTGCCCCGACCATCACCGTGCCCCAGGATTTCCGCTGGGGCCGCGCCTATGAAGGCTATTCGTCCGACCCCAGGCTGGTCGCGAGCTATGCCGGACGGATGATCCGCGGCCTGCAGGGCGATCCCGGCGGCACGCGGACGCTGGACGGCCCGCACGTCATTGCCTCCACCAAACATTATCTCGCCGATGGCGGCACCGTCGACGGCCGGGATCAGGGCGACGCGACCATGTCGGAGGCCGAACTGCGCGACATCCACGGCACCCCTTACGTCCCAGCGATCGAGGCCGGAGTTGAAACCGTGATGACCAGCTTTTCCAGCTGGAAGGGCATCAAGATTGCCGGACACAAAGGGTTGGTCACCGACGTTTTGAAAGAGCGAATGAATTTCGGCGGCCTCGTCGTCACCGACTGGAACGCGCATGGCCAGGTCGCGGGCTGCACCAATGCCAGTTGCCCGCAGGCGCTGCTCGCCGGGCTCGATATGTATATGGCGCCCGACAGCTGGCGCGACCTGCACGGCACACTGACCGCGCAGGTGAAGGACGGCACCGTGCCGATGGCCCGCCTCGACGATGCGGTCGCGCGGATTCTGCGGGTCAAGTTGCGCATGGGTCTGTTCGACGCGGGCAAGCCGTCATCGCGCCGCTATGCCGGACAGTTCGAGTTGCTCGGCGCGCCCGAGCACCGCGCGCTGGCGCGCGAAGCGGTGCGCAAGTCGCTCGTTCTCCTGAAGCATCAGGGATCGGTGCTGCCGATCAAGGCAGGCGCGCGCGTGCTGGTCGCGGGCGACGGGGCAGACGATATCGGGCGTCAGGCCGGCGGCTGGACCATCACCTGGCAGGGTACCGGCGTCGATAACGACAATTTCCCCGGCGCGACGTCGATCTGGAAGGGGCTGGACGATGCGATCAGGGCTAGCGGCGGCACCGCCACCCTGTCCCCCGACGGCAGCTATACGACCAGGCCCGATGTCGCGGTCGTGGTGTTCGGCGAAACCCCCTATGCCGAATTCCAGGGCGACCTCGCGACACTACAACTCCGCCCCGAGCTGCGCACCCCGTTCGAGACGATGCGCAAGCTGAAGGCGGCGGGGATCCCGGTCGTCGCGGTGATGATTACCGGACGGCCCCTGTTCGTGAACCCTGCGCTCAATCTCGCCGACGCGTTCGTGGTCGCCTGGTTGCCCGGCTCCGAAGGCGGCGGAATCGCCGACCTGCTGGTCCAGCGCAAGGACCGCCGCGCGGCTTATGATTTCACCGGAAAGCTGCCGACGCCCTGGCCCGCGACCGCCGATGCGAAGGGCGCGACGCTATATCCGCTCGGCTATGGCCTGACGCTTGGACAGCCAGCGCCTGCGTGGAAGCCATTGTCGGAAGAACCCGGCGTCGATGTCGCCGATGCGGGCGGCACCTATCTCGATCGCGGTCTGCCCGCGACCTCGCTGTCGCTTTATCTGGGCGACGGCGCTGCCGATATGACGCGCATCACCGCCACGCCTGCGTCGGCGATGGGCGGGCGGGTCAAGGTATCGGCAACCGACCATATCGTTCAGGAAGGCGCGCGCCGCTTCGATATCTCGAAAGGCCCGGCGACGATCGCGCTCGCCAGCCTGACGCCGATGGATCTGGTGCGCGAAACCAATGGCGATGTGGCGCTGGTGATGACCATCCGCCGCGATTCGGCGATCACCGGCCCCGTCACCATCGGCACCCGCAGCGCAGGCGGCGCCACCGCCACCGTCCCCGCCCAACGCATCGCGCAATTGCCGCGAGGAGAGTGGCGGCGGATTGCCGTGCCGCTCAAATGCTTCGCCGCAGCAGGCGCGAACATGGCCGTGATCGAGGTCCCGATGGCGCTGCCGCTGCAAGGCAGCGGCAGTCTCAGCATCGCCAGGGCAGCGCTCGGCACCGAGGGCGACGAAACGCTGGCGTGCAAGAAATGAATTGCATTGGGCCGACCGACATTGCGGTCGGCCCTCACCCCTTGCTCGAAAGCGTCTCGGAAACAAAAAACTTCGATCGACGCATCGCTGTGGCGCAAGCCTAAGAGATAGCAGCCACGCGATTTGACCACGGCGCGCAGCGACGGGATGACGCTGACCTTGCGTTCTTTCCGGCCGATCGCGCACTCGAGCCTCGCTCGCTCGCGACTGTCATGCCCCTTTTGGCGATGTCATCCGGTGGTCCAGGGCTGCTGGCCGGAGTGCCACACCCGCAGAGTGGTCGATCGCGATCTTGTCGACGATGCCAACGATTAAGGTGACCGTGGCGGAGAGGGTGGGATTCGAACCCACGGTGAGCTTGCACCCACGCCGCATTTCGAGTGCGGTACATTCGACCACTCTGCCACCTCTCCGCGAGGTCATAAGGCGTGGGATTGGTCCGCGCCGGTCGATAAAGGCGGGCGTCTAATCGACAAGTTCGCGGCTGGCAAGAGGGTCCGGGTGCTTGCGCGCGACTATCCACAACTGTCTGTCGCAGCCCGGCTTGTGCGCCGCGCAAGAGACATTAGATTATGGCCATGTCGCATCGTTTCACGACCAATACGCTTCCCCTCGACGCCGCCATCGCCGTGCCGCCGGTCGCGCATGCCCGCTTCAACGTCGGCGACGTGGTCCGTCACCGGCTGTTCGATTTCCGCGGCGTGGTGTTCGATATCGATCCGGTCTTCGCCAATACCGACGAATGGTATGACGCGATTCCCGAAGATGTGCGTCCGCGCAAGGACCAGCCCTTTTATCACCTGCTCGCGGAAAACGCCGAATCATCTTACGTCGCCTATGTCAGCCAGCAGAATCTGGTAACTGACGACAGCGACGAGCCGATCGACCACCCCGCCATCCGCGGGCTGTTCGATACCACCGATGACGGGCGTTACCTGTTGAAGCGCGAGCATCGCCACTGATTCACGGATGCTCCCCGATTTTCTGGCACCCGCAAGGTTGACAGAATCGGGCGCATCGCATAGCCGCACCCTTCCTTCCCGCGCGGCCCCGGCCTTGCGCGGGTAACTGTATTGAAAAAAGAGCAGAGCCAATGTTCGCAATCGTGCGCACGGGCGGCAAGCAGTATCGCGTTGCCGCAGGAGACAAGATCGTCGTCGAGAAGATCGACGGCGAGGCCGGTTCGTCGGTCAAGCTGAGCGACGTGCTCCTGGCGGGCGACGGCGGCGAGCTGAAGTCGGTCGACGGCCTGGTCGTCTCCGCCGAAGTCATCGCGCAGGCGCAGGGCGAAAAGGTCATCGTTTTCAAGAAGCGCCGTCGGCATAACTATCGCCGCAAGAACGGCCACCGCCAGCAGCATACGATCCTGAAGATCACGGCGATCGGCGGCGAAGAGAAGAAGGCAAAGACTGCGAAGAAGGCGGAAACCGCCGACGCGGCTCCTGCCGAAACCGAAACCAAGGCAGCGCCCAAAAAGGCCGCAGCCAAGAAGACCGACGCGTAAGCGCCGAACTGAGCTGAGGAGTTTAGACAATGGCACATAAAAAGGCAGGCGGTTCTTCGCGCAACGGTCGCGATTCCGCGGGTCGCCGTCTCGGCGTGAAGAAGTTCGGCGGACAGGAAGTCGTCGCCGGCAACATCATCGTGCGCCAGCGCGGCACCAAATTCTACGCAGGCACCAATGTCGGCATGGGCAAGGATCATACCCTGTTCGCGCTGACCGACGGCCGCGTGGAATTCCGCGAAGGCAAGCTCGGCCGCAAATTTGCGTCGGTAGCGCCGATTATGGCGGCCGCCGAATAACATCGGACAACCAGTCGGGTTGTCCACCAGGACGACCCGGTTCCGGCCCGACAGCCGGAACAACCAGACAAGGGAGACGGGTCGCCCCGGCTCCCTTTTTTCTTGTGCTCCCTCCCCCCAAGGCCCTGCGTCGCTATCCCGTCATCAAAGTCGGGCATGGCGACGCTTGAGAGAGAGGAAGGAGTGCCCCATGTTCGTGCGTACCAAGCGCCTGACGTTACGCCCCGGCTGGATTGAGGACGCCCCCGCACTGGCGGCGGCGATGGGGCATGAAGCGGTCGTGCGAAACCTGGCCACCGCGCCCTGGCCCTATCATGTCGAGAACGCTCGCGACTGGCTGCGCGCCGAACGCGGGGCGACGACGCCGCTGTTCGTCATCACCACCGCGGAAGGCGGCGGACCGGCGCGGATCATCGGCGGCATGGGATTGGGGCCGCTGGAAGGCAAAGCCCATGATCTGGCCTTCTGGATCACCCCCGACGCCTGGGGTCGCGGCTATGCCACCGAAGCCGTCCGCGCGCTGATCGACACCGCGCGGCATTCCTTGCGCATCCGGCGACTGACCGCGGGGCACATGACCGACAACCCCGCATCGGGCGCGGTGCTGCGCAAGGCCGGGTTTCGCACGACCGGTCAGATCGAGCGCGTCCACTCGCTGTCGCGCGGGGGCAAGGTGCCGTGCCACACCTATACGCTCGATCTGACCGAATGCGCGGACGGCCCCTGCCCGGATGGCCCTTCTCTCAAAAAGTCACCGGATGACGAGCGAATGAAACTTCGACTGGCGGCTTGACCCCTCCCCGTTCGTGCTGGAGCCTGTCGAAGCACTGTCCTTCTTGGCTACGCAAGAAAGGACAGCATTTGGCTTGCGCCGCCCTTCGGGTCGACAAGCTCAATGCGAACGGGAGAGTTTTGTAGTTTACCCGTTCAGGGCTTGCCGAACCCGAAGCGCAGCGAAATCACGAAGCTGATCACAAGATAGATCGCCATCAGCATCACCGCGAGCGACCACATCCCGATATCCGGCACCAGCTCCAACCGAACCAGCGCGGCATAGGAGATGAAGACCAGTTGCGTTCCGAAAAAGCAGACCGCACAGGTCGCCACCATTGCCTGACGCACCATCTCGTCGCTTTCGCGCCAGATGCGGAAATTGAGCCGAGTTTCCCACACCAGCAACAGCAGCAATGCCAGCGCGACCAGCCATGCCGAAGTCCGCCCGGCGCCGTTCAGCCCAAGCCCCGCCGCTGCGACCGGAACCGCCAGAACTACCCCTGACGCGACCAGCACCAGTGCCTGCATCCGCGCACTGCGCATCGCTGACGGATCGACGGGGTCGGCATCTTCGTGCCCCTCGAGCTGTTTCTTGTAGCGCCACTCGTCGAGCGTGAACCAGAACACGACGCCCGCCGTCGCGATCATCATCGCCGGATCAACAGCGCGCCGACATCCGCCGCTTGAATCCAGTCGAGCGTGCCCTTGGGAATGACCCGCCCGAAGAAATAGCCGCCGATGCCGCCCGCCACCGCACACAGCGCGATGCCGCCGCCCTTCTTTGCCCATGTCGCTGCATCAGCCATTGGTCGCCTCCCCCGGCTGCCAGTCGTCGAAGAAGATTTGGTCGACGGCGACCCCGAACACCTTCGACATGCGCAGCGCCAGCGGCAGGCTGGGGTCGTATTTGTCGGTTTCGACGGCGTTGATCGTCTGGCGCGACACACCCAGCGCGAGCGCCAGCGCGCCCTGGCTGAACCCGTGCTCAGCCCGTAATTCGCGCAGCCGGTTCTTCACGCCGCTGCTCCAGTATCGGAACCAGTCGCTTCGCATGCCACGCCCTCCACTCTCCCTTGATCTGTAAAGAGCTCTTGTCATCCCGACTCGCGAGGTGTCAAGAGCTCTTTACTTGAGGGTGGGCACGGTCAGGCGGGAATCGGCATCCGCGCATCGACAAACTCGCTGTCCGCCTTGCCGATCAGCGCGCGGTCATCTTCGTTCCACGGATGGAATCCGGGGAGGAAGAACGCGATCCATGCGCCCAATATCTTGCGCATCATCCCGGGCTTGGCGAGGACATACCATGCCAGCCGTCCCCACACGCGCGGCCCCGTCAATCCGTCCTGCCGCAGCAGGTCGAGCACGCCCTTTCGCCGTCCGTTGAAGAACCGCCCGGTGACGATCAGCATCACCAGCGCCTTGATCCGCCAGCGTTTGAACCGCGACCAGTCGCGCGTCGCATGCAGCCAGGTGTCATAGGCGACGCCCTTGTGCTCGACTTCCTCCAGCGCGTGCCAGCGCCACATGTCGCCTGCATCGGCGTCCGCGCCCGCCAGATGCCGCGGGTCGGCGAGCAGTTCGTGCGCCAGGATCGCGGTGAAATGCTCGAGCGCCATCGTCGCGGCAAGGCTCGCGATCGGTGGGCGCCCCTTGGCCAAATCGAGCACGCGGTCGACTTCCTTGTCCAACCGGCTGATGTCGTAACCCTGATCGGTGACGTGACGGTTGAAGGCGACATGCTCGCGGGTGTGCATGACCTCCTGTTTGGTGAAAGCGGCGATTTCGGCGGCCAGCTTGGGCGGCGCGCCGTCGCGGAACTTGCGCACGCTGTCGATGAAGAACCCCTCTCCCTTGGGAAAGGTGACCGACAGCGCGTTATACACCGCGGTCGCGATTGGATCATTGTTGAGCCACCAGCGCCCATAGCGCGCCTCGCCGCGCCCGAACCGGCGGTCGCGCGGGGTGATTTCCAGATCGGCCGGAGTCGGCGTCGCGACAGGCTTTGCCATGTCCATCATTTTGCTCCAAACAAGCGCACTCATTATCGCGCTGACTTTCTGTCACTTGGTATTACTTACACGAATGTCAACAATAAGAAAACGGCTGAGCCCCGAAGAATCGCGCATCGCCGCGCTGGACGCCGCGCGCACGCTGCTGATCGAAATGGGGCCGCAGGCAGTAACTCTGAAGGCGGTGGCGGCGCGCATCGGGCGCACCCACGCCAATCTGCTCCACCATTTCGGGTCGGCGGCGGGGCTGCAAAAGGCGCTGATCGCGGCGATGGCGGACAATATCACCGCCACGATCGGCGCGGCGGTACTCCGCGCGCGCTCGGGCGATCATGATCCGCGCGAAGTGGTCGAGCTGACCTTCGACGCGTTCGACAAACAGGGCGCCGGGGCGCTTGCCAGCTGGATGATCCTGTCGGGCAACGAAGACGCGCTCGACCCGATATTGGAGGCGATCCACCGGCTGGTCGACGAACTGGGAGAAGGCGACGAGCCGGGCGAGATGCCGATCCATGACGAAACGCTGCAGCTGGTGCTGCTGGCGCTGGGCGATGCGTTGCTCGGCGCGCCGATGGCCCGGGCGCTGGGATTGCCCAGAGAGCGGGCGCGCGAACTGGCGGCGCAATGGCTGATGGCGTCGCATAGGGTTGAGGGGGTTCGAGGGTAGCAGCCCCAATCCGTTCGTCCCGAGCGAAGTCGAGGGGCCTTGCCGAGCGTAGCCGAGGCTCCTTACTACCGCATTCTCGCTTCGCTCGAAAATGTCCCTCGACTACGCTCGGGACGAACGGATTGGGTTAGTTTCCCCCACACCACTGGCGAAATCTGCCGATTTCGCTACATGGCGCATATGCATTTCCTGGATCAGGCAAAAATCTTCGTGCGATCGGGCGCCGGAGGCGGCGGCGCCGTCAGCTTCCGGCGTGAGAAGTTCATCGAATATGGCGGCCCCGACGGCGGCAACGGCGGCAAGGGCGGCGACATCGTGTTCGAAGCCGCCCACGGGCTGAACACCCTCATCGATTTCCGCTACACCCAGCATTTCCGCGCACCCCGCGGCAAGGGTGGTGCGGGGTCGAACAAGACCGGCGCGGGCGGCCGCGATCTGGTCATCAAGGTGCCCGTCGGCACGCAGATCCTGGCCGATGACGAGGATCGCACGCTGTTGTTCGACTTGACCAGGGAAGGCGAGCGCGTCGTGTTCCTGAAGGGCGGCGACGGCGGCCGCGGCAACCTCAGCTACAAGACATCGACCAACCGCGCGCCGCGCCAGCACGGCACCGGTTGGCCGGGCGAAGAGGCGTGGGTGTGGCTGCGGCTGAAATTGCTCGCCGATTGCGGGCTTGTCGGCCTGCCCAATGCGGGCAAGTCGACCTTCATCAACGCGGTGACCAATGCCAATGCCAAGGTCGGCGCCTATGCCTTCACCACCACCCGGCCTCAACTGGGCGTGGTCAGCCACAAGGCGCGCGAATTCGTCGTCGCGGACATTCCGGGGCTGGTCGAGGGCGCAGCCGAAGGCGTCGGTATCGGCGACCGGTTCCTGGGTCATATCGAGCGCTGCCGCGTGCTGCTCCATCTGGTCGACGCGCATGGCGAAAACCCCGCCGAGGCCTACCGCATCGTGCGGTCGGAGCTTGAGGCCTACGGCGCCGACCTGACCGACAAACCCGAGGTGATCGCGCTCAACAAGGCCGATCTGCTCGACGACGAGCTGACCGAGGCGCTGACCGCCGATCTGGTCGAGGCGTCGGGCGGCGCGCAGGTGCTTCCCATGTCGGGCGCGACCGGCATCGGGGTCGACGCGGTGCTCGACCGGCTGATCGAGGTGATCGGGCCGGAAGCAGGCAGTACGCCCGACGCGGGCGACGATGAGGGGGACGAACCCGCCAAGGAGTGGTCGCCGATATGAGCGAAGCGGATCGTTTTTGGCCCGCGCAATGCCCGCGGTTGGTCCTGAAAGTCGGATCGGCGCTGCTGGTCGACGACGAAGGTCGGGTGAAGCGCGCCTGGCTGGAAACCTTTGCCAGCGATCTGGTCGAGCGGGTCAGCGCAGGGCAACAGGTCGCGATCGTTTCGTCGGGCGCGATCGCGCTGGGGGCGCGGCGGCTGGGCCTGCCCAATGGCGGGCGCGGCAGCCTGGAGGACGCGCAGGCATCGGCGGCGACCGGCCAGATCGCGCTCGCGCAGGTCTGGGCGGAACTCCTCTCCAGCCGCGGGCTGAACGCCGCACAGGTGCTGGTGACGCTGGGCGATCTCGAGGATCGCCGCCGCTACCTCAACGCCTCCGCGACTTTGGGGCGGTTGCTGAGCCTGGGCGTCGTGCCGATCGTCAATGAAAACGACACGGTCGCGACCGAACGCATCCGCTTTGGCGACAACGACCGGCTGGCGGCACGCGTCGGCCAGGCCGCGAACGCGCAGGGCGTGATCCTGCTGTCCGACATCGACGGGTTGTACGACAGCAACCCGATGCGCAATCCCGATGCAAAGATGATCCCGGTCGTCCCCAGCATTTCGGCGGAGATCGAGGCGATGGCCGATACCGGTTCGGCATCGGGCATGGGATCGGGCGGGATGGTGTCCAAGATCGAGGCGGCGCGGATCGCCACCGGATCGGGGATGCACATGGCGATCATTTCGGGGCGCATTCCCCATGCGCTACGCCGCTTCACCGATACCTCGCACGGCACCGTCTTCGTCGGCGAAGGCGATGCGACCGCGCGCAAGGCATGGCTGGCGGGCGGCATCAGCGAAGTCGGCACGATCATCGTCGATGCCGGCGCGGTCGCCGCCCTTCAGCGCGGATCGAGCCTGCTGCCGGCGGGCGCGCTTCGCATCGAGGGCGATTTTCACCGCGGCGACCTGGTGGTCATCCGCGATTCGGGCGGTCGCCGCATCGCGCGCGGCCTCGCCGAATATGACTATGCCGATGCGTGCAAGATCGTCGGGCGGCGCAGCGAGGATATTCTCCACATCCTGGGCTATGCCCCGCGATCGGCACTGGTGCACCGCAGCCATATGGCGGTGCTTTGACCCTTCTCGCCATCACCGGCGGCACGGGGTTCGTCGGTTCGACCCTGATCGACCTGGCGCTGGCCGGGGGGCGTCGGGTCCGCGCCCTCACCCGCCGTCCGCAACCATCGCGCGACGGCGTGACGTGGGTGGATGGCGCGCTCGACACGCCCGATGCGCTTGACCGGCTGATGACCGGTGCCGACGCCGCGATCCACGTCGCAGGCGTCGTGAACGCCCCCAGCCGCGATGGCTTCGCGCGGGGCAATATCGAGGGCACCCGCGCGATGATCGCTGCTGCGACCCGCGCGGACCTGCGGCGCTTCGTTCAGGTGTCCAGCCTCGCCGCGCGCGAACCCGGGCTCTCCGACTATGGCTGGTCGAAAGCGGAGGCCGAGGCGCTGGTTACGGCGTCCGACCTCGACTGGACGACCGTCCGCCCGCCCGCCGTCTATGGTCCCGGCGACATGGAAATGTTTGAGCTGTTCCGCCTGGCCAGCAAAGGCCTCGCGCTGCTCCCCCCCAGCGGGCGCCTGTCGGTGATCCACGTCGCCGATCTGGCGCGCCTGCTCCTGACGCTCGCCGATTCAGATCCCGGCAAGCATATCTACGAACCCGATGACGGCCGCGACGGGGGCTGGAGCCATGCCGAATTCGCGCACGCGATCGGCGCGGCGGTCGGCAAGCGCGTCCGCCCGCTTGCCATGCCGCGCTGGGTGATGCGCGCGGCTGCCCGCGCGGACGGCATGGTGCGCGGCGAGCACGCCAAGCTCACCCGCGACCGCGTCGATTATTTCTGCCATCCCGACTGGACGGCGACCCCTCACGCAAAGCCCCCCGCCGACCTGTGGCAGCCGCAAATCACCACGCCACAGGGTCTCGCCGACACCGCGGCATGGTATCGCGCGCGCGGGCTGCTATAGAAGCGCCCAACCCATACTCGCACCGACTTTGAAAGCATCATTATGAGCGACCGCGCCGCCACGTTTGAAACCGTCAAGGCCCAGATCGAACCGTTCAACAAGAAGGGCGTCGCGCTGACCGAAGCCACGACTTTCGCCGGCGATCTCGAATGGGACAGCCTGACGGTGATGGATTTCGTCGCCGCGGTGGAGGACGAATTCGACATCCTCATCACCATGAACATGCAGGCAGAGATCGAGACCGTCAGCCAGTTGGTCGATGCGGTCGAGAAATTGAAGAAGAACTGACTTTTGATCCGTTCGTCTTGAGCGAAGTCGAGGGGCATTTTCGAGCGGAGCGGGAACGCCTCGACTGCGCTCCGCAAAGCCCCTCGACTTCGCTCGGGACGAACGGTTTTGGGAACGAAGCCATGACCGAAGCCGCCGCCACTCCCCACGCCCTTCCCGGCGGTGCCCCACCCGAAGGCGCCGACCGCGATCTTATGTCCAAATTCGACGGCCTGATCGCCGAGCGTCAGGCGCTGATCGATACCGGCGTCACCGATCCGTTCGCGATCGTGATGGACAAGGTGAAATCACCGACCGAGGCCGTCATCAAGGGCAAGGACACGATCCTGCTCGGCACCTACAATTACATGGGCATGACCTTCGACCCCGACGTGATCCAGGCGGGCAAGGACGCGCTCGACCGCTTCGGGTCGGGCACCAACGGCAGCCGGATGCTCAACGGCACCTTCCGCGACCATATGGAGGTCGAACAGGCGCTGCGCGATTTCTACGGCGTGTCGGGCGCGATCGTGTTTTCGACCGGATACATGGCCAATCTCGGCATGATCTCGACGCTCGCCGGCAAGGGCGATTACGTCATCCTCGACGCCGACAGCCACGCCTCGATCTATGACGGTTGCAAGCAGGGCGACGCGGAAATCGTCCGCTTTCGCCACAATGACGTGAACGACCTCGACAAGCGCCTCGGTCGCCTGCCTGAAGGCGTCGGCAAGCTGGTGGTGCTGGAGGGCGTCTATTCGATGCTTGGCGACATCGCTCCGCTGAAGGAAATGGTCGCGGTCGCCAAAAAGCACGGCGCGATGGTGCTTTCCGACGAAGCGCATTCGATGGGATTCTACGGCCCCAACGGGCGCGGCGTGTACGAGGAACTGGGGCTGGAAGCCGATGTCGATTTCGTCGTCGGCACCTTTTCCAAATCGGTCGGCACGGTCGGCGGCTTCTGCATTTCGAACCATCCGAAGTTCGAGGCGATCCGCCTTGCCTGCCGCCCCTATATCTTCACCGCATCGCTGCCGCCGTCGGTCGTCGCGACCGCCGCGACCTCGATCCGCAAGCTGATGACCGCGCACGACAAGCGGGCGCGGCTGTGGGAAAGCGCGCGAACGCTGCACGCAGGGCTTACCGAAATGGGCTTCAAGCTCGGCACCAAAACCTGCGAATCCGCCATCATCGCGGTAATCCTGGAAGATCAGACGCAAGCCGTGGCGATGTGGCAGGCGCTGCTCGACGGCGGTCTCTACGTCAACATGGCCCGCCCGCCCGCGACGCCCGCGGGGACATATCTGCTGCGCTGTTCGCTGTGCGCGGAACACACGCCGGAGCAGATCCGGACGGTGCTGGGCATGTTCAAGGCGGCGGGTGAAGCGGTCGGTGTGCTCTCACAATAACGTCATCCCAGCGAAAGCTGGGATATCGTGCGATCATGCGAGGAATGCGGCCTGATGTCCCAGCTTTCGCTGGGATGACGGCATTGGGCTAGGGGGTGACGCCCGCCCCGCCCTCGCCTATATCCTCCCCTCACCGGGCCTTGCCGCCCACCCACACGCGACACGGACCCGGCCCGCCTTCATGCAGTCGATCGACCGATACATGGCCCGCCTGATCGCGGTGCCGCTGTTCTCGACGTTGCTGATCGCGGCGATGCTGCTGGTGCTCGACCGGATGCTGCGGCTGTTCGATTTCGTCGCGACCGAAGGCGGTCCCGTCGGCGTGGTGTGGCGGATGCTCGCCAATCTGCTACCCGAATATCTGGGGCTCGGCATCCCGATCGGACTGCTGCTCGGCATCCTGCTCGCCTTCCGAAAGCTGGCGACGACCTCCGAACTCGACGTGCTTCGCGGTGTCGGGATGAGCTATGGGCGGCTGCTGCGCGTCCCCTATTTCTACGCCATCGTGCTTGCCGCGCTCAACCTCGCGATCGTCGGCTATATTCAGCCCAACGCCCGCTACAATTACGAGGAGTTGCGGTTCGAGCTTCGCTCGGGCGCGCTGGGCGCGTCGATCAAGGTCGGCGAATTCACGACCTTTGGCGACCGCATGACGCTGCGGATCGAGGAAAGCGAGGATGACGGCGCACGCCTGTCGGGTATCTTCGTCCATGTTAACACCGGCGAGGGCAGCTATCTCGCCGCCACCGCAGAGGCCGGACAGTTTCTTGCGACCGACGACCCCGACGTGATCATCTTTCGCCTGACCAACGGAAATCTGGTCCATAATTCGCCCAGCTTCACCGAGCCGCGGGTGTTGTCCTTCACCGCGCACGATCTGCCGATCGACCTGCCGCGGTTCGAGAATTTTCGCCCCCGCGGCGGCCGCGACCTCGAACGCACGTTGGTCGAACTGATGCAGGTCAGCAAAAATCCGCAGGTGCCGAAAGAGGATCGCGACGCCAGCGCCGCCAACTTCCATTTCCGTGTCGTCGAAGTGGCGACGATGTTCCTGTTGCCCTTGCTCGCGCTTGCACTCGGCGTCCCGCCCAAACGATCGACTTCCGCGCTCGGCGTGTTTCTCGCGATCGTGATGATCGTGACGATCCACAAGGTGAACGAATATACCGAATCGGTCGCAGCCCTCGGCCGGATCGATCCCGTGCTGGCGCTGTGGGGGCCGTTCGCGCTGTTCGCCGCGCTCGTCTTCTGGATGTTCTACCAGATCGCCTATGTCCCCGGCGGCCAGCCGATCGGCGCGATCGACCGCGTCGCGGCCAAGCTGGGCAAGGCGGTCGGCAAGCTGCTCCCCGGCCGCAGAAAGATGCGGACATGACCAGCCAGGTGCAGTTTTTCCCGTCGCGGACCATTGCCTGGTACATGGCAAAGATGTTCCTGCTGCGGACCTTTGCCATCATGGCGGGGCTGGTGCTGGTGCTCCAGACGCTCGACCTGTTGTCGGAAAGCGGCAAGATTCTCGCGTTCGACGGTAACGGACAGGCGGAAATCTGGCGCTATGTCAGCTTGCGGACGCCGCAGATCATCGCGCGCTTCCTGCCCTTTTCGGTGCTGCTCGGCACCATCATCACCCTGTCGACGCTCAACCAGAACAGCGAGGTTATCTCGATGAAGGCGGGCGGGCTGTCGGCGCACCAGATTCTGGCGCCTTTGGTCCTTGCGAGTTTCGCCGTCGCCGCGCTCTCCTTCGCCTTCAACGACCGCATCGTGACGCGCGCGACCGCCACGCTCCAGCAATGGGAAGCGGTGGATTTCGGCCCGATCCCCATCGACCGCGGCGACCGCGCCAATGTCTGGGTGCGCGAACGCGACAATCTGATCGAGGTGAAGCAGTTGCGCGGGCGCGGCGATGCGGCGCAGCTGGGGGGCATCACCATCTATGAACGCGATGGTGGCGTGTTGCGATCGGTGGTCAGCGGATCGACCGGGCGGCGCGACGGCGATGGCTGGCGGATGGAGGGCGCGCGGCGGTTCGATGTGGCATCCGGCGGGGTCACCGAACTCGGCAGCGTGCGGTTCGCCCCCGGCGTTCGCCCCGACCAGTTCACGCTTGCGAGCGTCAACGCCGACGGCCTGTCCTTCGGCGCGCTCAACGCCGCGATCGACGATCTGGAAGCCGCTGGACGCCCGACACAGGCGCTGAAAGGCGCGCTGTGGCACAAGCTGTCGGGGCCGCTTTCATCCATCCTGATGCCGCTGCTGGGCGCGGTCGCCGCGTTCGGCGTCGCCCGCTCGGGCAAGCTTTTCTGGCGCGCCGTTATTGGAATGGGGCTGGGCTTTGCCTATTTCGTGGCCGACAATTTCGCGCTGGCGATGGGCAATCTCGGGGCATATCCCCCGTTTCTTGCGGCCTGGGCACCGTTCCTGCTGTTCGCGATGATCGGCGAGGCGGTGTTGGTCAGGACCGAGGAATAGCCCGTTTTTCCATAGCGAAACGGTCCCAAAACCGCCGCAATGCGTCTGCACAGCGGAGGTTCACGTAGTTTTGGGTAAGTCCGACGACGAGCATTGAATAGGGTTGCAGTGATGAAGGCAGCAAGCGCGAAGCCGGGTTTCTGGCAAAAGTCGCACCATCTGGACAAGATGACGTTCAAGGAATTGGTCGCCGCCTATTTCCAATATCCCGCGATCATCGCCTATCTGGCGCTGTCGGTCGTGGCGATGGTGGTGTTCGCCTACTATCCCGCCACCCTGCTCCAGACGCTGGCGTCGATCGTCGTTGCGGCGATGATCTATCCGCTCGCCTGGTATTTGATCCACCGGTTCATCCTGCACTCCAACTGGATGTTCAAGGTGCCTGGCATGGCCTCCACCTGGAAGCGCATTCATTACGACCATCACCAGGATCCCAATCACCTGGAGGTGCTGTTCGGCGCGCTGCACACCACGCTGCCGACGATCGCGCTGGCGAGCATTCCGTTCGGCTATGCCATCGGCGGCGTCGGCGGGGCGATGGCAGCCTTCGCCACGGGTCTGCTGACTACCGCCTTCTACGAATTCTGCCACTGCATTCAGCATCTGGCGTACAAGCCCAAGAACAAGCTGCTCGCCGCGTGGAAGAAGAACCACATGGCGCATCATTTCCATGACGAAAACGGCAATTTCGGGATCACCAGCTATTTCTGGGATCACGTTTTCGGCACATTTTACGACCGTGCGAAGGGCGACCGTCCGAACAAGAGCGAGACGGTGTTCAATCTGGGCTACACTCCCGAAGTTGCCGAGCGTTATCCGCGCGTGAAGGAATTGTCGGGCGGGATCGTCGCCACCACCCACCCGCGCAAGCGCGACGCGGCCTGACGCGGGCGCATCGGGGGTGACAATCACGGTCCGTCCGGTTGCGGGGGCAGCCGACAGGAAGGCATTCATCGACCTTCCCTATCGCCTCTATGCGAACGACCCGCATTGGGTCGCGCCGCTGAAAAGCGAGGTCGCGGGCCAGATCGATCCGGCGAAGAATGGTTGGTTCAGCCATGCCGAGGCGCAATTGATGCTGGCCGAGCGGCAGGGCCGCGTGGTGGGCCGCATCTCCGCGCATCTCGATACGCTGGCGCTGACCATGCCCGCCGAACAGGGGTTCGGCCCCGGCGTCGGTTTCTGGGGCATGTTCGAGGCGGAGGACCGGGAAACCGGCGACGCGCTGATCGCCGCAGCCGAAGACTGGCTGAGCACCAGGGGCATGACCCGCGCGATCGGCCCGATCAGCCTGTCGATCTGGGAAGAGCCCGGCCTGCTGGTGCATGGCCACGAGCATAGCCCGACGGTGATGATGGGGCACCACAAGCCGGAATATCAGGGCTGGATCGAGGGGCTGGGTTACACGCTCGCCAAGGAACTCCGCACCTACGATCTCGACATCACCGGCGGGTTTCCGCCGATCGTGAATCGCATCATCCAGTCGGGCGAGCGCAACGACAAGATCGTCATCCGCCGCGTCGACAAGTCGCGTTTCGCCGACGAAGCGGCAATCATCCTCGGCATCCTCAACGATGCGTGGAGCGATAACTGGGGGTTCGTGCCGCTCACCCAGCCCGAAATCGACGATGTCGGCAAGAAGCTGAAACCCATCGTCTATGAAGACCTGATCCGCATCGCCGAAATCGATGGCGAGCCGGTCGCGTTCATGATTACGCTTCCCGACCTCAACGAACCGCTGAAGCCGCTAAAGGGCAGCCTGTTTCCGTTTGGCTGGCTGAAACTGCTGATGTGGCTGCACCGACCCAAGGCGCGGACGATGCGGGTGCCGTTGATGGGCGTCGTCAAACGGCTGCAATCCTCGCGCGTCGCCAGCCAACTCGCCTTCATGATGATCGAATATATCCGCCGCGACGCCATCGCCAAATATGGCGCCAGCCGCGGCGAGATCGGCTGGATTCTCGACGACAACCAGGGAATGCTGGCGATCGCCGACACTATCCAGTCGAAGGTCAACCGCATCTACAACGTGTATCAGCGGGATATCAGCCAAGCCTAAGCGCTTGCTCCGTTTGTGCTGAGCTTGTCGAAGCACTGCCCTTCTGGTCGCGAAAAAGAACAGCACTTCAACAAGCTCAGCGCGAAACGATTCGAGACAAGCCGGTAAAAAATCGCCGGTCGGGAACGGGCGGACCCGACCGGCAGTTGCTCATCAACCTTTCGGCGCGACCGGATCGACGCCCAGCTTGCGCCATTTCGCCGCCGTCATGCAGATGCGCCTGGGGCCGCGATGATCGGTCATCGCCACATCGGCGCAAAAGCGCTTCGGTGTCGCGCCGCGCCTGATTTCGGTGCGAGGCGGCAGGACTGCCGCTTCGACCCTTTGCGCCACGTCACCGGTCGCCCCGATGGCGAGCGTCAGCGCGGCGACGATCACCGTCGCGCGCCCTTCCGCGCTTCGCTGACGATATCGACACCATGCGCCGACCATTCGGACGCGGTCAGACAGGTGCGCCGTTTGATACGCGATCCGGTCGTCGCCTCGTCCACGCAGTAGCGCTGCTCACCTGTCACTTTCGCGGATTTCGCCGTTTTCGCTGGCGCCGCGCGTTCGGTCTTGGGGTCCGCATCGCGCGCGATCGCTGGCGCGGCGGTGGCGAGGATTGCGATACCGGCAAGGCCGCCAAGCGCGGCGCGGGTCAATTTCTGGTGCATCTATCCCTCCATCCGTGAGCGCGGACAGGGGATGCCGCCTCACAAAATGGACAAGTGCATTAGTCGTGCCAAACACTTAACTGCCGAAATTACGGGCCTTGCCGCGCGCTGATCTCGTCGGCGTTCGCCACTTATCGGGAAATCAATCGGAGTGTTGGTGTATTACACCACCGACTCGCTTACCGCAGTCGCGCCCAGGTCGGCGCATGGTCGCTGGCCTTTTCGCGCCCACGATATTCCTTATCGACACCCGCATCCGCGAAGCGATCGGCAGCTTCGGGTGAAAGCAACAAGTGATCGATTCGGAACCCCGCGTCGCGTTGCCATGCACCCGCCTGATAGTCCCAGAACGTCCATACGCCCCCCGCCGGAAAGCGCGTGCGCAGGCTGTCGGTCCAGCCTTGCGCGAGCAACCGGCGATAGCCTTCGCGCGATTGCGGCTGCATCAGCGCATCGTCCGCCATCGCGCGGACCGAAAACGTATCATCGTCATTGGCGATGACGTTGTAATCGCCCGCCAGCACCACCGGACACTCCTCGGCCAGCAACTCGCTCGCCCGTGCCCGCAACCGATCCAGCCAGCGCAGCTTGTAATCGAATTTCGGCCCCGGTTGCGGGTTACCGTTGGGCAAATAGATCGACGCTACGACCAACCCGTCCACTTCCGCCTCGATATAGCGACTGTGGTCGTCTTCATCCTCGCCGGCAAGGCCGCGCTGGCGCTCGATCGGGTCGCTGCCTTTGGCGAGGATCGCGACGCCATTGAACCCCTTTTGCCCGTGCCACACCGCGCCGTAACCCGCCGCGCGGATATCGCTTTCGGGAAAGGTCTCGTCGGAGGATTTGAGTTCCTGGAGGCAGACGATGTCGGGCGCCTGCTCGGTCAGATATTCGACCAGCCGCGGCAGCCGCGCCTTGATGCCGTTGACGTTGTAACTGACGATTTTCAACGATCAGATCGCGAAGCTGGAGCCGCAGCCGCAACCGGCCGCCGCGTTGGGATTGTCGACGCGAAATGCCGCCCCGCCCAGCGATTCGACATAATCGACGCGCGCGCCACTCACCAAATCCAGGCTGATCGGATCGACCACCAGCGTCACGCCGTCGGTATCCGCGCGAATGTCGTCCACCTCGACCCCGTCGGCCAATCCGAACTTATATTGGAAGCCCGAACAGCCACCGCCCTCCACCGACAGGCGCAGGATCGCAGGCTTAGCCTGCCGTTTGGCAATCGCCGCAACCCGCGCGGCGGCGGCGGGCGTGAGTTCGAGAGGCGGTGCTTCGCTGGTCATGCCCATCAGATAGGGGACCGGCAGCGCGCGAGCAATGGCGGGCGCGATCGGGCGAGCGGTAACAGATCACGCCCACTTATTCCCGTTCGTGCTGAGCTTGTCGAAGCACTGTCCTTTTATTCGTGCCGCAGGGGCAGAGAAAGAAGGAAGGACAGTGCTTCGACAAGCTCAGCACGAGCGGGGAAGGGATTAGAGATACCACGAAAAAGCCCGGCGAAGCGCTTGCTTGCCGGGCCTTTCAATCTCGTGGAAACGAAGCTTACTTCGCCGGGCCGCCCATACCGGCCGAATTGCGGCTCTTGAGCGCGCGATCCTGCATCGCGACGAGTTGGTCGCCCGCCTGAATATAGGGCGTCGGGTTCACCGCGCGGCCGTCGATGCGGACTTCATAATGGAGATGCGGACCGGTCGATCGGCCGGTCGAGCCCATCAGGCCGATCAACTGGCCGCGACGAACGCGGGTGTTGGCGCCGACCAGCATCTTCGACAGATGCGCGTAACGGGTCTGGATGCCCTTGCCGTGATTGATTTCGACGAGCAGGCCGTAAGCGCCTGCACGCTCCGACCGCGACACGATGCCGTCGGCGGTAGCATAGATCGGCGTGCCGACCGGCCCCGGAATATCAAGCCCGGCATGGAATGCCTGGGAACCCCGGAACGGATCGCTGCGGACGCCGAAGCTGCTGGTCAGGCGCATTTCGGCGACCGGCTGCATCGACGGGATCGCGATCGACGCTTCCTCGAGCGAATCGAGTCGCTTCCAGCTTTGAACCAGCGAACGGAATTGCGCGTCGGCGGATGCTTCGGCGGCGTTGTTCTCGTTCACTTCCTCAAGCGGGCCGCCCATTGCGGCGCGCGGCGCGATGCGATTGGGCGACAGGCCCAGACGGCGCAATTCGCGCGCGGTGTCGGCATAGCGCGCCTGAAGCGCGGCGTCGGCCTTTGCGACCATTGCCAACTGACCGGCTTCGGCACGGCGCAGCGGGGCGAGAATTTCAGCGGTCTCGGCGTCGATCGCGCCCGATGCGGTCAGCGCGGCGAGATCGAAATCGCCAGGGTTGCCCTCGCCCGCCATCGCGGCGACGATCAGCGCCTGGCGCTGTTCGAGCAACTTGGCGTGTTCGGCGGCAGCGGTGCGGACCTTGGCGACGTTCGCCTGCATTTCGGCGACTTCGCGCTCCATCTCGGCGAGTCTGGCGCCCGAGGTCACCCCCGTGGCAACAGCGGCACCCGATGCGGCCTGCGTCACGCCATAGGCGGAAAAGCACAGGGTGACGGCGGCAATCCCGGCCATCAGTGCCTGGGTCCGACCGGCAACGCTGAATTCGCGTACGTTGCGACCGTCGTTGAAGATGAAGTCCTTGGTGGTGAAAAGCGAACGGAACTTTTGAAACCCCGTTGTTGTTAGGCTGTTTACGGTTGCGATCATTGATCCCCGACGACCCGAATTTGGAGCCCCGCCGTTTTTTTGAAGGCGATGGCAGAAAATTGCGATGTCCCGTCAGCAGCCCCTCCGCTTCGGAACAGGGATGTTAGTGCGGAAGCCGCCCCGCCAGCACAATAGTTTGCGCGGTCTGGCGGGTTAAACCGGCTGTGCCGTGCGCCGAATCGTTGAACCGATGCGAAGCTAGTCCGTAAATCTGCTGATTGACGCCGATTCTTCGAATCCATTTCGTAACCGAAACCGGTCTCTTGCAGTGCCGATTCGGGTGCTTAACGGGCGACGATCAACGCCATTTTCCGTCAATCGCGCGACAGTGCCCGTGCGGCCTCAAACACCGCATCGACATGGCCTGGCACGCGTACCTTGCGCCATTCGCGGACCAGTTTCCCGTCTGCGTCGAACAGAAAGGTCGATCGGTCGATGCCCATATAGTTCTTGCCGTAAAGCGATTTTTCGATCCACGATCCGAACGCCTCCAGCGCCGATCCGGCGTCGGTCGCGAGATCGATGTTCAGCGCATATTTGTCTCTGAACTGGGCGTGTTTGGCGGGGCTGTCCTTCGACACGCCGAGGATATCGACACCGATCGCGGCAAAGTCGTCGGCGCGTTCGCTGAACCCTTGCGCCTCCTTGGTGCAGCCCGGCGTATCGTCCTTAGGATAGAAATAGAGGATCAACGCCCTGCCCTTGCGGCTCGCCAGTGATTGCGTGCTGCCATCCATCATCGTCAGCGCGACGTCGGGCAAGCTGTCTCCGACCTGGATCGTCATGGCGTCACTCCCTCTTTGTCCTGGCGCGTATCCTCTCGCACCTGCGCCCAGCAATCGCGCACCGTTTGCCGCGCGGCGTCGAGCGCGGCAACCACCTCGTCCCAGCCCTGATGTCCCGTCGCCTGCGCGACGATCGCCTGGGTCGCGGTCGGCGGCGCTTTGCCGTCGGGCGCGACCAGCCGCAGCGCCACCAGCAACCGCGTCATCAGGTCGTGCGCCGCCTCCAGCCCGGCGGGCAACAGCCCTTTTTTCACCAACAGCGCGATGGCGCGGCCCAGATGGGGGTCGAATCCGGTGCGAAGGATCAGTTGCTGGACATGCACCGCAAACTCCAGATCGACGAGGCCGCCATCCAGCAATTTGACGTCGAACGGTCCGGCGGGTGGTTTGTGCGCGGCCATGTCGTCGCGCATCTTCGCCGCCTCCGTCACCACGTCGCGCGCCGGGCGATCCCCGCCCAGCACCGCGTCGATCGCCGCCTGAACCGCACCGCGCGCCTGCGCCGAGCCATAAACGGCGCGCGCACGCGTCAGCGCCATATGCTCCCAGGTCCAGGCCTGTTCGCGCTGATATTTGGCGAAGCCATCGACCGAGACGACCAGCGGACCCTGCGCGCCCGAAGGTCGCAGCCGCGTGTCGATCTCGTACAGCGGCCCCGATGCGGTCTGCACCGACAACGCCCCCGACAATCGCTGCGCCAGCCGGTTATAGTAGAGCACCGCGCCCAGCGGCTTCTTCCCCTCCGATTCCGCCGAATAATCGCCGGTAAACAGATAGATGAGATCGAGGTCCGACGCATGAGTCAGCGCCTCTCCGCCATAACGCCCCAGCGCCAGGATCACGAGCTCGCTGTCCGGCACCCGCCCGTGCACGCTTGCAAATTCGGCGATCGTCGCATCCGCCAGCACCTGAATCGCCGCGTCCGCCAGCCGGGCATAGCCGTGCGACACCTCCAGCGGATCGGACGCCCCCGCGACGATCTGAACCCCCAGCGCAAAGCGGGTTTCGTTGACGACCTTTCGCACATGGTCGAGCAGCGCCTGATAATCGCCCCGCGCATCGCCCCCGCGCATTTCGTCGGCCAGCGCCGCCGCATCGGGCACTTCGCGCAGCGCGGTCGCATCGATCAGCCGGTCAAGAAGCTCGACGCGTCGACCCAGCACGTCAGCCAAGGTCGGCGCATGACTCAATATCGTGCCCAGCAGCCGCGCGAGCGCCGGGCGCGCCTCCATCAGGCGGAAGAAATTGATCGCGCTCGGTAGGCGCGACAGGATCGCATCTAGCCGGAGCAGCGCCGCGCCGGGGTCCGCCGCCTCGCGCATCGCCTCGACCAGCTTGGGCAATGCCGCCTCCAGCGCGGTCTGCGCCGCAGGGCTCCTGAGCGCGGGATAGCGGCCGGCGCGCCATCCCTGCACCAGCCGCGTCGCCTGTTCGGGATCGGCAAAGCCTGCGTCCTTCAACTGTGCGGTCAGCGATCCAGCTTCGCCGGCAAGCGCGCCGCCGCCGTCCGAATCGAGCGCGTCGTAGAGCGCGCCCACCGCCTCAATATGCGGACGGATGAGCGTTACCAGCGCGTCGCCATCCGCCAGACCGTGCAGCCGCGCGACCCGATCGAGCGCGTCCGGGGCATCGGGCAGCGCGTGGGTCTGGCGGTCGTCGATCATCTGGACGCGGTGCTCGATCGTCCGCAGCAAGCGGTATGCGCCCCCCAGATCGCGCGCCGCATCCCCGGCGATCCAGCCCGCCGCCGACAATCTCGTCAGCGCATCCAGCGTCGCGGGCGCGCGCAGGGCCGGGTCGCGCCCGCCATGGATCAACTGATGCGCCTGAGCAAAGAACTCGACTTCGCGAATGCCGCCGCGGCCACGCTTCAGATCATATCCGGGTCCGAACGTCTGACCCTGAGCATAGTGATCGCGGATACGCCGGGTAATCGACCGGATTTCGCCGATCGCCCCGTAATCGAGCGCACGGCGCCAGACGAACGGGCGGATCGCCGACAGGAAATAATCGCCCAGCACCGCGTCGCCCGCACAGCCCCGCGCGCGGATGAACGCCGCGCGCTCCCACGGCAGCGCCTGCGATTCATAATAGGAGATCGCTGCGTTGACGGGAATCGCGATCGGCGTGGCCTCCGGCGACGGACGCAGCCGCAGATCCACGCGCAGCACATAACCGTCGCCGTCGCGCGCCTGGAGCAGCTCGACGACCCGCTTGGCGATCCGCACCGCGGCCTCTTCGGGCGCTTCGTTCGCCTTGGTCGGCAGGCTTTGTGGGTCGAACAACAGAATCGGGTCGATGTCCGACGAATAATTGAGTTCGCGGCTGCCCTGCTTGCCGAGCGCGATGGCGACGAAGCCGCGCGGCTCTGCACCCGGCGTCCGCTCGTCGATCGCCGCCCGGATCGCGCGATCTAGCGCGCGGTCGGCGAAGTCGCTCAGCACCCCCGTGACCCGTTCGAGCGGATATTCGCCCGCCAGGTCACCGACCGCGACAATCAGCGCCAACCGCCGCCGCGCGACACGCAGCGCCTGCGCGACCGGCATGTCTTGCGTATCGGCTTCGGCGGCGGCGATCGGATCGACCATCGCCGACGCCATGTTGGCGACCAGTTCGGCTTCGCGCGCCGCGATCATGCGCAGGAACGGCGAATGTTCCTCGATCCGCCGCACCGCGTCATCGATCCCCACCCTCTCGACCGTGTCCATCATGCCGCAGTCGCATCCTTTTTGGCCTGCCCGCGAAATCAGGCAACGATTGGTGCTTTTGGTCGTTCTACCGGACATGAGCTTTCTGAGCCAACAGGACCGTAACGGACGCGCGGGTCGCCCCTATGTGGTGCAAAGCCCGGTCGAAACTGCGCGCCTCGGCCCAGCTCTCAGGTCCGCATTCGAGCGCAATTCGCTGCCCAGCGACATGGTCGCCTGCCTCGACAAGCTGGATGCGATCACCCGGACGGACAAGCATTAATCGCTCGCGAGGTCGGCGAGGGCCGATCTTGGGTTTCAGAAAAACACGCCCTACTCCACCCGTTCGTTTCGAGCGAAGTCGAAAAACGTGTGGTCATCGTTAGACCACACGTTTTTCGACTTCGCTCGAAACGAACGGATTGATTAGCTGAACCGGAACCGCATGCGCGCAAGTCGGAAGCGGAACTCACCCCAAACCTCACCGGCCCCGGCTGAGGTCGTCCACTTCGTCCATGATCGTGTCGAGCGTCGAACGGTCGGGATCCTGCTGGTGCAACCGTCGCGATTCGAGTTGGCCATCGCTCAGCAATCCTTCGAGCGCGACACGTCCGCGCGCCACGCGACTCTTGATCGTGCCGACTGCCACGCCGCAGATTTCCGCCGCTTCCTCATAGGCAAAGCCGCCCGCACCGACCAGGATCAGCGCCTCGCGCTGCGGCTGGGGAAGGTGCATCAGCGCGCGCTGCATGTCCGACAGTTCGACATGGCGGTCCTGACTGGCCGGAGCCGCGAGAATGCGGTCGGCGACCAGATCGTCCCATTCGCCGCGAAAGCGCGACCGCCGCATTTGCGACAGGAACAGGTTACGCAGGATGATGAAGGTCCAGGCGCGCATGTTGGTGCCGGCCTGAAATCGCTGGCGCGCGGCCCATGCCTTGAGCAGCGTTTCTTGGACCAGATCGTCGGCGAGGTCGCGATTGCCCGACAGCGAACGCCCGAACGCACGCAGATGCGGGATCACCTGCGCGAGTTGGGCTTTGAACTCACTGTCGGACAGCGCGACATGTTCGACCGCTTCCGCGGTTTCGCCGTCGTCGTCATAGTCGGGGTCGGTCATCGAATTCCGATCGGACGCAGGGCGGATGGGCGAACCATCCGCCGAACTTAGCGCCGGAAGTGCAGGGATACTAGTGCGGCCTTAGCGGAGATAGGTGAGCGCCACGAAGGCGATAATCACCAGCACCAGCGATACGGGGAGGATGACGCGCGTCATGTGCGGAGTTGCTCCCGCGCGTGCCCGCTCGCCATCGACGTGGATTTCTTTGTCGTCAGCCATATCCGTTCAACCCCCGAAATTCGTTTTGGGTCCGTGCCGATCCGCGATTTAATTGGCGGGAACCGTTGCTTGATCGAAGAACAGCGCTTGACTGATCGCCGCCTTCACCGTCGAACGCTGGAACGGCTTGGTGATCAGGAACGTCGGCTCGGGCCGCTCGCCGGTCAACAGCCGCTCAGGGAAGGCGGTGATGAAAATGACGGGCACGTTGAACTCGGCCAGAATGTCCTTCACCGCGTCGATCCCTGACGAATCGTCGGCCAGCTGGATGTCGGCCAGCACGAGTCCGGGCCGGTCCTCCATCGCCAGCGCGACTGCTTCGTCGCGGGTGACGGCAACGCCGGTCACGTCATGACCCAGATCGCGGACGATCTGCTCGATGTCCATCGCGATGATCGGTTCGTCCTCGATGATGAGCACGCGCGCGCGGGTCTGACGATCGATCTCGGACAGCGCATCCGATACGAGTTCGTCAACCTCGCCCGTTGAGGCGCCAATCAGATAGGCGGCGTCCTCCGTGGTGAAGCCTTCCATCGCGGTCAGCAGCAGCGCCTGGCGCGATACCGGCGCGATGCGGGCCAGCCGTGCGCGCGCGATTGCCTCGTTATCGTCGTCGCCGCCCATTTCGACATCGCCGTCATCGACATGGGTCGACGACCAGATGACTTGAAACGTGCGATAAAGGCCCAGACGGGGATCCACGTCGCGCGGAAATTCCTCCGGTGCGGCGACGATGGCTTCCAATGTAGCGCGAACGTAACGATCGCCTTCGGTCTGGCTGCCGGTAAGCGCGCGGCCATAGCGCCGCAAGAAGGGAAGATGCGGCGCGAGCTGCTGTCCAAGCGACATGGGCGAATATTACTCCTTCGAAACGAACCGCCGCCATTTGAGAAGCGATTCAACCATTTGCAATCCTGTTTCAGCACGCACCGAAGCTGGCCCCCCGGTTTTTGTACCGAGCATGGAACCAACGAAGCGATCTTTGGTTTCATGATTTCTGCGAGCGGTCTAACTGCGCTCAAAATCGCCCCGTTCGGGAGCAGATTAGATTATTAGCGTCTCGGGTTATGCGGGATCTAAGGGGGATGTTGTGCAGTCGGGAAACGGTACAGATGGTGGCCCCGGTCAAGCGGATAAAATGAACGATACCGAATCAGAATCAGCGGTTTCCAGCCCCAAATCATCGAAGACCGGATCGCGAGAACCTCAGGACAAATCCGTGGGCGACGCCTTGCGAGCGGTCTATCGCGACGCCGTCGACGAAAAGGTTCCTGATTCCATGCTCGACCTCTTGAGCAAGCTCGGCTGATACCTTCAGCATGACCGATCAGCCCAAACCCGGCAGCGGGACCGACCGCCGCCCGGCGGCGTTGTTCGCGAACCTGCCGACGGGCGCCAAATTATTCGCGATCCTGTCGATCGCCCTGCTGCCGTTCGCGATCATCGCGTTTTTCGCCTCGGTCCAGACCACCCGCATCGCCGATCAGGAAACTAGGTCGCGGCTGCGCGTCGCCGCGACCGAAAGCGCGCGCGCGCTGTCGATCGAATTGCTCGGCGATGTCAGTGCGCTGCGCGTCGCGCTCGATACGCTGGGTGGCGATCCGAACAATACGCCGGGATGCGCCCGATTGCAGGGCGTGTTCGCTCAGCAATTTGCCGCAGGCACACGCTTTGCCGTGACCGACGCCGCCGACCGGCTGATCTGCGGAGCGACAATCCCGCTGTCCGGTCTCGAAGCCCCCGGTTCTCCCGGTGACGTCGCCGTGACATTGATCGACGGGCAGGGGCTGGCCATCCGTCTGGCGAGCAGCGACGGATCGACCACCGCCACCGCTTTTTTTCCCGCGGCCTTTCTTGCCGAAATCGCGCGCCCCACCGAATTTGCCCCGCCCTATTCCGCCGAGCTGACGCGCGGCGGGGAAACGCTGGCCCTGCGCGAACTGGCGGAACGCACCGCGCTCGACCGGCGCGAGCGTCTGACTGTCGATCTCGATTTCGAAGGACTGGCGCTCGACGTGTCGGTGCGCGCCGCGCCGATCACCCCGCCGACATTGGTGACGATGCTGCTCCCGCTCATCATGTGGTTCGCCGCCGCTGCGCTCTCTTGGTTCGTGGTCGATCGCCTGCTGATCCGCCCACTGCGTCGCCTGCGGACGACGGTCGGCAGCTATGTGCCCGGCACCACCATGCCCGAACTGGCGGCGATGCGCGCGCCCGCCCAGGAAATCCGCGAACTCGGCGCGACCTTCGGACGGCTGACCGAGACGGTGGCGGAGCATGAGGAAAATCTAGCGCAAGGGCTGGTCCGCCAGACGCGGTTGACGCGCGAGGTTCATCACCGGGTTAAGAACAACCTTCAGGTGATCGCCAGCCTCATCAATTTCCATTCGCGCGGCGCGGAAACGCGCGAAGCGGCACAGGCCTATGCCTCGATCCAGCGCCGCGTCGATGCGCTCGCGGTCGTCCACCGCTATCACTATGCGGAGATGGAAGAAAATCGCGGCGTCGAATTGCGGTCGGTACTGGGCGAACTCGCGTCGAACATTCGCGCGACCGCCGCCGATATCGACGGCGCGCCGACCATCACGCTCGACCTCGATCCGATCATGGTCAGTCAGGACGTCGCCGTCGCCGCCGCGTTTCTGATGACCGAGATCATCGAACTGGCGATGGCCGCGCGCAAGCCGACCGCGATCTCGATCTCGCTCAAACCGCGATCCGATGACGCGGCGTGCGCCGTGCTGCGCGCATCATCACCCTCGCTGGTCTCGGGCCAAACATTCGACCATCTGAACACCACCCGCTATGGTCGCGTCATCGGTGGCCTGGCCCGACAATTGCGCGCGCCGCTCCATTATGATCCGCTGGTCGGCAGCTACGAAATTGCGATTTCGGTTATCGGCTGACCTTTTCACATTTTTTGAACTTTTTTGCATCGCGGCGGGAACTGACCTCACCGTTCGCCGTTCTGCTCTTCGGATAGCGACTCTTTGCCCCCCCGCTCTCGCTATCCAAGACATAGGCCCGAAAGCGTCCACCCCCCCCCGGTGACGTTTTCGGGCCTAAATTTTTCGCTCCACCCAGATCCTTGAATTTGCGACGAACCGTTGAGTGCGCGGAACGACTTTGCGTGGCGAGCATTGATCCTCCGCAAACAAGGTTTTCGGAGATAGACCATGCGTAAGATGATCGGGATTGCCCTTGCCGCCAGCGCGTTCCTCGTGAGCGCATGCAACACGGTTGAAGGCGTCGGTCGGGATGTCCAGTCGGCAGGCGAAGCCGTCGAGGATGCCGCCAACTAAGCGTTTACCGCTCAGCAGAAGAAATGGGCCGTCGCGAAGCATCGCGGCGGCCCTTTTTCTATGCGTCGGCTTCTTCGGCCTGCGCCCGCGCCGCTTCGCGCCTGCGGGTGATACGGATGCCGATCAGCGCGATTTCGTAGAGGAGGATCAGCGGCACCGCGAGCAGGAATTGCGACACGACATCGGGCGGTGTCAGCACCGCCGCCAGCACGAAGGCGACAACGATCGCATAGCGCCGCGCCGATTTGAGCTGCGCCAGCGTCACGATCCCCGATCGTTCGAGCAGCATCAGCAGCACCGGCAAGAGGAAACTGATCCCGAACGCGAACAGGAACTGCATGATGAACGACAGGTAATTGCCGACCGACGGCAGCGCGTCCTGCTGGATACCGCCCATGTCGCCCTGATATTGCAGCAGAAAGGTCAGCGCGGTCGGGATCGCGACGAAATAGGCGAAGGACGCCCCGCTGATAAACAGCACCGGCGTCGCGAGCAGGAAGGGCAGCAACGCCCGCTTTTCGCGCTTGTAGAGGCCTGGTGCCACGAACTGCCACAACTGGTTGGCGAGCACGGGGAAGGACAGCATGATCGCGGCAAAGAACGCGACCTTCACCTGTACCAGAAACGCTTCGAACAACTGGGTATAGATCACCCGCTCCTGCCCGGCGGCGACCAACGGCTGGACCAGAAACGCAAAGATTTCCTCGGCGAAATAGAAGGCCCCGAAAAAAGTCAGCAGCAGCGCGGCGACGCAATACAGCAGCCGACGCCGCAATTCGATCAGGTGGTCGAGCAACGGCGCTTCAGTCGAATCGATGTCCTTCACGGCAGCTTGTCCGTCTCGGGCGTCGCACGCGCGGGCGGATCGAGCGGCAATTCCGGTTCGTCGCGGATCACCGGCCTTGCGACCTGGGCCGGCTCGTCGTCGTCGCTGGCCATTGCAGGCGCGACGGGGCCGGGCGCCGGAAGCGCAGCGGGTTCGGGATCGGGATCGGGATAGTGCGCGGTCGGCGGATGCTCGCGCATGATCCGCTCATTTTCGGCTTTCCACTTTTTTTCCATTTCCTCCAGCTCGGCCTCGCGCATCATCGCGTCGATGCCGGTGCGGAAATGCGCCGCGGTGCGCTTGGCCTTGCCGACCCAGGTGCCGACGAAGCGCATCGCTTTCGGCAGATCCTTGGGACCGATCACCAGCAGCGCGATAATCGCGATCAGCAGGAGTTCGGTCGGTGCGACGTCGAGCATCGATGGGCCTTAGCGTGGCTGGCGCACGGCAACCACGATTGCCGTCATGCGATCAGCGAAGGAAGCGCGAGCGTTCAGCGCCGGCTGTCATCGCGCGGCGGCGCGGTGACAGGATCGACCGGGCGCGGATCGGCATAAGGCTCGACCGGGCGCGGATCGGCGGCGCGTGGTGCTTCGATGCGGCTCGGCTCGGCGGGCTTGTCGTCGTCCTCGGCCATGCCCTTCTTGAAATTCTTGATGCCCTTGGCGACGTCGCCCATCATGTTCGAAAAGCGGCTGCCGCCGAACAGCAGGATCACGATGATCCCGACGATCAGCCAATGCATCAGGCTGAAGCTACCCATGACCTAAATCTCCTAAGCTCTCGCCCTATCTAAGCGGAGTCGCCGTCGCTTTCCACCTCTAAGCCTTCAAAGGCAAGATCGACCGGATCGAGCAGCCCCGCCGCGCGCAGTTCGTCGATGCCGGGCAGGTCACGCCGCGAGGCAAGCCCGAAATGGCTGAGAAATTCGGGCGTGGTGGCATAGGTCAGCGGGCGTCCGGGCACTTCGCGGCGGCCTGCGGGGCGTGCCCAGCCTGCCTCCATCAGCACGTCGAGCGTGCCTTTCGAAATCTGAACCCCACGGATCGCCTCGATCTCGGCGCGGGTGACCGGCTCGTGATAGGCGATGATCGCCAGCGTCTCGATGCCCGCGCGGCTCAGCCTGCGCGGTTCCTCGCGGTCGCGGCGCAGGAAATTGGCGAGATCGGGCGCGGTTTCGAAATGCCAGCGGTCGCCGCGCTTCACCAGATGGATGCCGCGCGGCGCGTAATCCTCGACCAGCGCATCGAGCGCGGCGCGGATATCGACGTCTTCGCCGACATAGGCGCGGATTTCAGCGACCGTCATCGGCGCGTCGGCGGCGAACAACACCGCCTCCACCGCGCGCCGCGTTTCGTCGGTCACGCCTTTGTCGATCATGGCGCGGCCTTCAGATAGAGCGGCGCGAACGCCGATTGCTGCTGCATCTCCACCCTGCCCTGACGCGCGAGTTCGAGCGCGGCGACGAAGGACGAGGCGAGAGCCGATTTGCGATAGGCCGGGTCGGCGCCATCCGGCAGAAACTGCTCGATCGCGGTCCATTCGATCGCGGTCCCAAGCATCGCGGCGACGCGTTCGAGCGCGGTTTCCAGCGTCATCACCGGCCGATTGGCGACGACATGCAGGACCGGGCGGGTCCGCGCAGAAATCCGGCCATAAGCGGCGATCAGGTCATAAATCTCCGCCTGCCACAGGCTCTTGCGTACCACCCGCAACCCCTCGGGCGCGGCGCGGGTGAACACATCGCGCCCGATCCGGTCCCGCGCCATCAACCGCGCCCCCGCCTCGCGCATCGCATTCAGCCGTTCGAGCCGCAATTGCAGCCGTAGCGCCATCTCCTCCGGCGACGGCTCGACCTCCGGATCGCGTGGCAAAAGCAGCCCGGATTTGAGATAGGCGAGCCACGCCGCCATCACCAGATAATCGGCCGCAACCTCCAGCTTCACCGCCCGCGCGCCCTCGATAAACGCCAGATATTGCTCGACCAGCTCAAGGATCGAAAGTGCGCGCAAATCGACCTTCTGCGTTCGGGCCAACGCCAGCAACAGATCGAGCGGGCCGTCCCATCCGTCGATATCGATCGTGAGCGTTTCGGTGTTCACGAAGGCGAGCCTAGCGCAAGTTGAGGTTGGGGTGGAATGGCGGTGTTCGGATCGGCGACGCGTTTCCTGAACAAGTTGACAAGGTTGACACTATCGCCAGTTTTCGCCGGAAGCGACCGCGTGACGCCTGCGACGCGACACCGATGCGCCAATCACGCGCCGTCCAAGCGTCATTGGCGCGACAAGGCGGTGTTCGATATGGCTGGAGGCGTGTTCCATCCATCAGGATAGATCAGATGAAATCCTACATTGCCAGTGGAATGAACGGCGGGGATTGGGTGGGAAGCTTATGACGTGCTCCCCTGAAACTCTACCAGTCTGAGCTAGAGTCCTTCATGAAGGAGGACGAAGATGAAGCGCAGCAGGTTTACCGAAGAGCAAATTATCGGGATCTTGCGGGAGCAGGAGTCCGGGTCG